>CAWBTB010000007.1:0-542508 GCA_963791605.1 uncultured Actinomycetota bacterium
CGCGCTCACGAGCCCGCGTCGACCGGATCCTCGAGGATCCTCTGGAACAGCAGGTGGTCCTGCCACTCCCCCGCGATCCGCAGGTAGCGCGACGCGCGACCGATCTCGCCGAAGCCGGTCGCTGCGCAGCACCCGCTGCGACGCCGACATTGTGCACGCAGTGTCGCCGCCTGCACGCGGTGCAGGCCGAGGTCGTCACGAGCCAGGTCGCACACGGCGGCCACGGCGCGCCGCATGATCCCGCGGCCGGCGAGGGCGGCGTCGATCCAGTAGCCGAGGTGCGCGCTCCAGAACGCGCCGCGCACGATGTCGCTGAGGTTCACCCGGCCGACGATGCGCCGCTCGTCGTCCTCGAGCACGTAGGCGGCGCTGCGGCCATCCGCGACGTCCTGCAGGGTGCGGGCGACGAGCGGCGTCCTGACGCGGGCGGCGTGAAGTGGTCCTCCGCGCGCTGCGGCTCCCAGGGCGCGAGGTGTGCGCGGTTGCGCGTGTACGCCGCGGCGAGTTCCGCGCCGTCACCGGCCAGAAGCGGACGCAGCAGGATCCCGTCGCCGAGATCTCCGTGAGGTTTCGACTCGCTGCGCTCGCTCAACCTGAGTCGGGCCGCATCAACGTCGCTGCGCGACATTGATCCGTCCCCGACTCACTTCTTGGGGGCGAGCTGCTCGATGATCGCCTTCGCCACGTCCTGCATGGTGAGGCGGCGGTCCATCGACGCCTTCTGGATCCAGCGGAACGCCTCCGGCTCACTGAGGCCCATCTTCTCGTTCAGCAGGCCCTTGGCCCGGTCGACGAGCTTACGGGTCTCGAAGCGCTCGACCATGTCGGCGACCTCGGCCTCGAGCGTGATGATCTGCTCGTGCCGGGCGAGAGCGATCTCGATCGCCGGGAGCAGGTCGTTCGGCGTGAACGGCTTGACCACGTACGCGAGGGCGCCGGCCTCGCTCGCCCGCTCGACGAGCTCCTTCTGGCTGAAGGCGGTGAGCAGCACGACCGGTGCGATGTTGCCCTTGTGCAGCTTCTCGGCCGCGCTGATGCCGTCCAGCTGCGGCATCTTCACGTCCATGATGACGAGGTCGGGGCGCAGCTCAGTGGCCAGCTGCACAGCAGTCTCGCCGTCTCCGGCCTCGCCGACGACGTCGAATCCGTTGTCGCGGAGGATCTCGACGATGTCGAGGCGGATCAGCGATTCGTCCTCGGCGACGACCACGCGTCGCGGGGCGGACGAGACGGGCTGCTCAGGCTGCTGCTCTTCGGTCACGGATCCATCCTATCGGTGAGCGCTCTTGTGATCGTGTGCCGGCGGTGGGACTCGAACCCACACGTCCTTTCGGACAAAGCATTTTGAGTGCTCCGCGTCTGCCATTCCGCCACGCCGGCCCGGATCGACTGTACCGTACGACGCCCGCGGGGCCGGCGGACACGACGAAGGGCCGGTCCCGCAGGAACCGGCCCTTCGTGACCGCGTCTACTTGGTCTGGTAGGCGGGAGCCGCGCCGTGCACGGTGTCTCCGACGCGGTGGATGCGCAGGTCGTTCGTGGATCCGACGATCCCGGGAGGGGATCCGGAGATCACCACGACCTTGTCGCCCACCTCGGCCAGCCCAGAGCCGAGCAGGTGCTCGTCCACCTGGTGGAACATCATGTCGGTGTGCGGCACGAAGTTCACGAGCGTCGTGCGCACACCCCAGGTAACGGCCAGGCGCCGGCGGATCGCGGGATCCGGCGTGTAGGCCAGCATCGGAATGCTCGAGCGCAGGCGGGACAGCCGTCGCGCCGAATCGCCGGACTGGGTGAACACGCAGAGGAACTTCGCCTCGACGAACTCGGCGACCTCGAGGGCGGCCAGCGTGATCGCTCCGCCCTGGGTGCGCGGCTTGCTGGTGAGCGGCTGGATCCGCTCCAGGCCGTGGTCCTCCGTGGACTCGATGATCCGCGCCATGGTCTCGACGACGATCACGGGGTACTCGCCCACGCTGGTCTCGCCGGACAGCATCACCGCGTCGGCGCCGTCGAGGACGGCGTTGGCGACGTCACTGGTCTCCGCGCGCGTCGGCACGGGACTGGTGATCATCGACTCGAGCATCTGCGTCGCGACGATGACCGGCTTGGCCATTCGGCGGGCGATCTCGACCGCGCGCTTCTGCACGATCGGCACGGCCTCGAGCGGCAGCTCCACTCCGAGGTCTCCGCGGGCGACCATGATGCCGTCGAACGCGTCGACGATCTCCTCGAGGTTGTCGACCGCCTGCGGCTTCTCGATCTTCGCGATGACGGGGACGCGCACGCCCTCCTCCGCCATGATCTCGTGCACCCGCTCGACGTCGTCCGCACTGCGGACGAAGGAGAGCGCGATCAGGTCGGCGCCGATGCGCAGACCCCAGCGCAGGTCTTCCTCGTCCTTCTCGCTCAGTGCGGGAACACTGACGGCGACACCGGGCAGGTTGATGCCCTTGTTGTTCGACACCGCGCCGGCCACGACCACCCGGGTCGTGACCACGGTGCCGTCGGTGTCGAGGACCTCGACGCGGACCTTGCCGTCGTCGATGAGGAGGAAGTCCCCGGGCTTGACGTCCTGCGGAAGGCCCTTGAAGGTGGTGCTGCAGATGTCCTTGGTACCGGGGATGTCCTCGGTCGTGATCTTGAAGATGTCGCCCACGGCGAGCTCGTGCGGCCCGTCCGAGAACCTGCCGAGGCGGATCTTCGGGCCCTGCAGGTCGACGAGGACGGCCACCGCCCGGCCGGAATCCTCGGCCGCACGACGCACGTTCGCGAAGTTGTTCTCGTGCACGGAGTAGTCGCCGTGGCTCAGGTTCAGGCGGGCGACGTCGACACCCGCGTCGATGAGGGCCCGCACGGTCTCGTACGTCGAAGTGGCGGGGCCCAGAGTGGCCACGATTTTGGCGCGTCTCAATGCGTTCTCCGGTGGGTCAGGGGGATGGATGATCGGCCACGTTGCCGGGTTCAGCCTACGCGGGCTGAACCCCGATCGCGACATCCGATGGGCGGACGGGCGAGGGAAGGACGGTCTGGCCCATCAGGTGGCGATCGACGGCCGCCGCGGCGGCACGCCCCTCGGCGATGGCCCACACGATGAGCGACTGGCCACGGCCGGCGTCGCCTGCGACGAACACGCCGGGCACGGTGGACGCGTAGTCCTCGTCGCGGCGGAACCCGCCGCGCTCGGTGCGCTGCGGGCCGTCCTCGCCGTAGGCCTCGTACTCCGGGCCGGTGAAGCCCATCGCGATGAGGACCAGGTCGGCGGGGATCTCGCGCTCGGTGCCGCTGCGCGGTACGCGCCGTCCGTCGACGAACTCGGTCTCGGCGACGCGCAGGGCGCGCACCTCCCCCGCCGCGTTGCCGAGGAATTCGACCGTGGAGGCGAGGTACATGCGCTCTCCGCCCTCCTCGTGCGCGGACTGCACCTCGAAGACGGTCGGCATCATCGGCCAGGGCTGGTGCTCGGGCCGCCCGGAGGACGGCTGCCGGCCGATCGCGAGGTTGGTCACGCTCAGCGCTCCCTGACGGTGCGCCGTGCCGATGCAGTCGGCGCCGGTGTCGCCGCCGCCGATCACGATCACGTGCTTGCCCGCGGCCGTGATCTGGTTCGCGACCGGGTCGCCGGCCACGGCCTTGTTCGACTCGACCAGGTACTCCATGGCGAAGTGCACGCCGTCGAGGTCGCGGCCAGGGATCGCGAGCTCCCGCGGCAGCGTGGCGCCCGTCGCGATCAGCACCGCGTCGTAGCGGGCACGCAGGTCATCCCAGGAGATGTCGGTGCCGATGTCCACACCGGCGCGGAAGCGCGTGCCCTCCTCCGACATCTGGCGCAGGCGCGCGTCCAGGTGCGACTTCTCCATCTTGAAGTCCGGGATGCCGTAGCGCAGGAGCCCGCCGATGCGGTCATCGCGCTCGAACACGGCGACGGTGTGCCCCGCGCGCGTCAGCTGCTGCGCGGCCGCGAGGCCCGCAGGGCCGGATCCGACGACCGCGACGGTCTTGCCGGTCAGGCGCTCCGGGGGCTGTGCCTCGACCCAGCCCGAGGCGAACGCCTCGTCGATGATCGACACCTCGATCTGCTTGATCGTGACAGCGGGCTGGTTGATGCTGAGCACGCACGCGCTCTCGCACGGCGCAGGGCACAGCCGCCCGGTGAACTCCGGGAAGTTGTTGGTCGCGTGCAGCCGGTCGATCGCCGCGCGAGGTTCGCCGCGCCAGGTGAGGTCGTTCCACTCCGGGATCAGGTTGCCCAGCGGGCAGCCCTGATGGCAGAACGGCACGCCGCAGTCCATGCAGCGGCCGGCCTGGCGGCGGAGCACGGCCGAGTCGCCCGGCTCGTACACCTCTTTCCAGTCCATGATGCGGACCGGAATGGGCCGGCGTGCGGGGAGCTCGCGCTCCGTGACGGTCAGAAAGCCCTTGGGATCAGCCACCGGTCACCTCCAGGATGCGGGTCCAGACAATGGAGCCGTCGGGGTCGATCCCCTCGGCCTCGGCCTCCGCGCGGGTGCGCAGCACGGCTGCGTAGTCCCGCGGGAGGATCTTCGTGAAGGAGCCGGCGAAGTCGTCGTCGGCGAGGATCTCCGCCGCGAGGACCGAACCCGTGCGCTCCACATGCTGCGCGAGCAGCTCTTGCAGCTCCTGCGCGTCCACCTCGTCCAGCGGAAGCAGTTCCAGTTCCCCGGAATCGAGTGAGAGCTGGTTGACGCGCTCGGTGCGCAGACCGCGGACATAGGCGATGCCGCCGGACATGCCGGCTCCGAGGTTGCGGCCGGTTTCGCCGAGGATCACCGCCACGCCGCCGGTCATGTACTCGAGCGCGTGGTCGCCCACGCCCTCGGCGATCGCGGTCGCCCCGGAGTTGCGCACCAGGAACCGCTCGCCGACCACTCCGGAGATGTGGATCGTGCCGCTCGTGGCTCCGTAGCCGATGACGTTGCCGGCGATCACGTTGCGATGCGGCTCGAACGTCGCGTCCCGGTGCGGGCGGATCGAGATCTCGCCGCCCGAGAGGCCCTTGCCGACGTAGTCGTTCGCGTCGCCCTCGAGTCGCAGCGAGATGCCGCGCGGCAGGAACGCGCCGAGTGACTGGCCGGCGGTGCCGTGCAGGGCGATGTCGATCGTGCCGTCCGGCAGTCCCTCCGCGCCGTGCCGGGTCGTCACCGCGTGGCCGAGCATGGTGCCGACGGCGCGCTCGGTGTTTCGGATCGGCAGGTCGAAGGAGATCGCCGTGCCGTGCTCGATCGCCTCGCGGGCGGCGGTGAGCAGCGGCGCGTCGAAGTGCTTCTCCAGCTCGTGGTCCTGCGTGCGGCGGCTGCGGCGCGGCTCGCCGGCGGGGAACGCGGGGCCCTCGAGGATCGGGGCCAGGTCGAGACCGTCGGCCTTCCAGTGCCGGATCGCGGCGTCGGTGCGCAGCAGATCCGCCCGTCCCACGATCTCCTCGAGGCTGCGGAACCCGAGCGCGGCGAGCAGCTCGCGCACCTCCTCGGCGATGAACTCCATGAAGTTCACGACGAACTCGGGCTTGCCGGTGAAGCGCTCGCGCAGCACCGGGTTCTGCGTGGCGACGCCGACGGGGCAGGTGTCCAGGTGGCAGACCCGCATCATGATGCAGCCGCTGACCACGAGCGGCGCGGTCGCGAAACCGAACTCCTCGGCGCCCAGCAGCGCCCCGATGATGACGTCGCGCCCGGTCTTCAGCTGACCGTCGACCTGCACCACGACGCGGTCGCGCATCCCGTTCAGCATCAGGGTCTGCTGGGTCTCGGCGAGCCCCAGCTCCCACGGGGTCCCCGCGTGCTTGAGAGAGTTCAGCGGGCTCGCGCCGGTGCCGCCGTCGTGACCGGAGACGAGCACGACGTCGCTCAGCGCCTTCGCGACGCCCGCCGCGACCGCGCCGATGCCGGACTGGCTGACCAGTTTGGTGTGGATCCGCGCGTCCGGGTTCGCGCGCTTGAGGTCGAAGATGAGCTGCTTGAGGTCTTCGATCGAGTAGATGTCGTGGTGCGGCGGCGGCGAGATCAGCCCGACACCCGGGGTCGCGTGCCGGGTGCGCGCGATCCACGGGTACACCTTCTGCGGCGGCAGCTGACCGCCCTCACCGGGCTTGGCGCCCTGCGCGAGCTTGATCTGGATGTCGTCCGCCTGGGTCAGGTACTGGCTGGTCACCCCGAACCGCCCGGACGCGACCTGCTTGATGGCGCTGCGGCGCTCCGGGTCGACGAGGCGATCCGGATCCTCTCCGCCCTCACCCGTGTTCGACTTCGCGCCGATGCTGTTCATCGCGATCGCGAGCGTCTCGTGCGCCTCCCGCGAGATCGAGCCGTAGCTCATCGCGCCGGTGGAGAAGCGCTTCACGATCGAGGACACCGGCTCGACCTCGTCGAGCGGCACCGGGTGGCGCTCGCCCGTGCGCAGCTCGAACAGGCCGCGGAGGGTCTTCAGCTCCTTCGCCTGGTCATCGACCAGGTGCGTGTACTCCTTGAAGATGTCGTAGCGGCGGGTGCGGGTCGAGTGCTGCAGGCGGAACACGGTCTGCGGGTTGAACAGGTGCGGAGACCCGTCCCGGCGCCACTGGTACTCGCCGCCCGTCCAGAGCCGCTCGTGCGCGCGGGCGGCTGCGTCCTCCGGGTAGGCGAAGTCGTGCCGCGCCTGGTTCTCCGCGAACACGTCCTCGATGCCGATGCCGCCGAGCTTGGTCTCGGTGCCGGTGAAGTACGCGTCGATGAACTCCTGGCCGAGACCGACGGCCTCGAACACCTGGGCGCCGGCGTACGAACCCACGGTGGAGATGCCCATCTTGGACATGATCTTCAGGACGCCCTTGCCGAGCGCGTAGATCACGTTGCGCACGGCCTTCTCCTGGGTGATCCCCGTGATGTAGCCGGTGCGCACCAGGTGCTCGACGGTCTCCATCGCCAGGTAGGGGTTGACCGCGGAGGCGCCGTAGCCGATCAGGGTCGCGACGTGGTGCACCTCGCGCACGTCGCCTGCCTCGACGATCAGCCCGACCTTCATCCGGTCCTCGCGGCGGATCAGGTGGTGATGCACGGCGGACAGCATGAGCAGCGAGGGGATCGGGACGAGGTCCTTGTTCGAATCGCGGTCGCTGAGGATGATCAGCTCCGCACCGGCCTCGATGGCCGCGTCGACCTCGGCGCACATCTCCTCGAGCCGCACGGCCAGGGCCTGAGGGCCGGCCTCGAACGGGTAGAGCCCCTTGATCGTGGCGCTGGAGCGCTCGGGCAGCACCCGGTCGATCGCGCGGAGTTTGGCGAGCTCGTCGTTGTCGATGACCGGGAAGTCGAGCGTGATGGTGCGCGCGTGGTCCGGTCCCCAGCTCAGCAGGTTGCGCTCGGGGCCGAGGCCCAGCGCGAGGCTGGTGACGACCTCTTCGCGGATCGCGTCCAGCGGCGGGTTGGTGACCTGCGCGAACTGCTGCACGAAGTAGTCGAAGAGCAGCCGCGGGCGCTCGGAGAGCACCGCGATCGGCGTGTCGCTGCCCATCGCGCCGAGCGGCTCGGTGCCGGTCTGGCCCATCGGAGTGAGCAGGATCCGCACCTCCTCCTCGGTGTAGCCGAAGGTGCGCTGGCGGCGCGTGATCGATGCGACGGGGTGCACGATGTGCTCCCGTTCCGGCAGCTCTGCCAGGCGCACCCGGCCCTCGTCCAGCCACTCCTGCCACGGGTGCAGGGCGGCGAGATCGCGCTTGACCTCGTCGTCCTCGACGATGCGGCGCTGCTCCGTGTCGACGACGAACATGGTGCCGGGCTGCAGCCGTCCGCGCCGCTTGATCCGCTCGGGCGCGAATTCGAGCACGCCGGTCTCGCTGCCGATCACGACCAGCCCGTCCGTGGTCTCGGTCCAGCGACCGGGGCGCAGGCCGTTGCGGTCGAGCGTGGCGCCGACGACCGTGCCGTCGGTGAAGATGAGGGCGGCGGGACCGTCCCACGGCTCCATCTGGTTCGCGTGGTACTCGTAGAACGAGCGCAGACCCGGGTCCAGATCCTGCTGGCGCTCCCAGGCCGCCGGCACCATCATCATGACGGCGTGCGGCAGGCTGCGGCCGGTCAGCGTGAGCAGTTCGAGGACCTCGTCGAAGGACGCGGAGTCGCTCGCGCCGTCGGTGCAGATCGGCAGCAGCGGGCGGATGTCTCCGAGCAGCTCGGACTCGAGCTGGGACTGACGCGCGCGCATCCAGTTGCGGTTGCCGCCGACGGTGTTGATCTCGCCGTTGTGGGCGAGCATCCGCAGCGGCTGCGCAAGCGGCCAGGACGGGAACGTGTTCGTCGAGTAGCGGGAGTGCACGACCGCGAGCTCCGAGGCGAAGCGCTCGTCCTGCAGATCGGGGTAGAACGGCTCGAGCTGCAGGGTCGTGACCATGCCCTTGTACCCGAGCGTGCGGGCGGACAGCGAGACGAAGTAGGCGTCCAGCTCATGGCCGGCGCGCTTGCGCAGCCGGTAGGCGATGCGATCCAGGGCGATACCGGAGAGCGCCTCCTCGCCGGTGCGCGCCGGACGCGACACGAACAGCTGCTCGAACGCCGGGCGCGCCTCATCGGCGAGCTTGCCCAGGTGGGCGTTGTCGGTGGGCACCTCGCGCCAGCCGAGGACGGTCAGCCCCTCCTGCGCGGCGATCCGCTCGATGCCGGCCTTCTGCGCACGACGCTCGCCGGAGTTGCGCGGGAGGAAGATCATGCCGGCGGCGTACTCGCCGGCCGGGGGCAGCTCGAAGCCGACGACGGCACGCAGGAACGCGTCCGGCATCTGGGTCAGGATCCCTGCACCGTCGCCGGTGCCCGCGTCGGAGCCGATCGCACCGCGGTGCTCCAGGTTGCGCAGTGCCTCCAGGGCGAGCGCGATGATGTCGTGGCCGGGCTCCCCCCGGAGCGTCGCGACCATGGCCAGTCCGCACGCGTCCTTCTCGAACGCGGGGTTGTACATGCCCTGACGGGCCGGGAAGCCCTGGGCGCTGCGGGCGGGGTCGCTCAACGAATGGCTCGATGCCATGGCTACCGTCCTCAAGAGAACTGTTGCTCCATGGGACGTCGTCGGCCCGCGTAGCGTGGGAGGGGGATGTTTCGCGGATCCCGGCCGCCCCTTGGAGGAGCGGTCTCAGCCCGCGGCGGCGGTGCTTGTGGCAACTGCCTCGGCGTCCGCGCCGTCGGCCTCGGGCTCGCTGAGGTCGACGTACTCGGACTGGTCGTGCTGCGATTCTACATCAGCGCTCTTCGGCTGCCGTCCCGGCTGATAGGCGGACGGCTCGAAGCCGGGATGGCGGCGCGTCTGCACGAACAGGATCACGATGCCGAGCACCACGGCGGCCAGCGCGGCCCAGACGTTGGTGCGCAGCCCGAAGTAGATCTCGCTCGGGTCGATCCTGATCGACTCCCAGACCGCGCGCCCTGCGCCGTACCAGATCAGGTAGACGGCGAACAGCTTGCCCCACTGCAGGCGCAGCCGGTTGCCGATCCAGAGCAGGAAGAAGCAGCCCAGCGTGTTCCAGATCACCTCGTACAGGAACGTCGGGTGGAAGAGCGTGCCCGGTGCCAGACCGGCCGGGAACGCGGGATTGGTCGACTCGATCTCCAGTCCCCACGGCAGGTCGGTGGGCAGCCCGAACAGCTCGTGGTTGAAGTAGTTGCCGAAGCGGCCGAACGCCTGCGCGAGGATGAGTCCGGGGGCGAGCGCGTCGGCGAAGGCGGAGAAGCGCACGCCGGTCCACTTGCAGCCGAGCCACGCGCCGATGCCGCCGCCGATGAGGGCGCCGAAGATGGCGATGCCGCCCTCCCAGATCGCCCACACCGAGCCAGGCTGGAACGGGTTCCAGGTGTTCGCGCCCGGGCCGAAGTAGAAGCCGGGGTGGGTGACGACGTGGAAGATGCGCGCGCCGATGATCGCCAGCGGCACCGCGATGATGCAGATGTCCACGACGACCCAGCGCTCCGCGCCACGCTTGGTGAGCCGGCTGTTCGTCATGAACGTGGCGACGATGATGCCCGCGATGATGCACAGCGCGTAGAAGTGGATCGTCAGGTTCCAGCCGAAGACATTGAGCTGGAAGTAGCTGATCGGGGGGCTCGGGATGCTGGCGTGCACGCCGAGACCGGCGAACAGGTGCGCGGAAGACATGCCTACGAGTCTACGTCGTCAGCGCGGGCTCACCGTGCCAGCGCGGTGCCCGTGGCGAGCTCGCGGGTCGTCTCGGCGAGGCCGTCCACTCCCCCGTCCCTCAGCGCGCGGACGAGCGCCGTACCGACGATCGCGCCGTCGGCGTACTCGAGCACCCCGGCGATCTGCGCGGCCGTGGAGATCCCGATCCCGACGCAGGCGCGTCCTGCGCCGTGCTCGCGGAGCCGGGCGACCAGCGTGCGCGCGGCCTTGTCCAGCTCGGCGCGTTCGCCGGTGATGCCCATCGTGGAGACCGTGTAGACGAAGCCCGTCGACGACGCGCTCACGAGGTCGAGCCGGGCGTCCGTCGACGTGGGCGCCGCGAGGAAGATCCGGTCGAGGCCCGTGCGCTCGCTCGCCGCGATCCACTCGGGCGCAGCCTCCGGTGTGATGTCGGGGGTGATCAGGCCCGCGCCGCCGGCGGCGAGCAGGTCGTCGGCGTAGCGGTCCACGCCGTACTGCAGCACCGGGTTCCAGTACGTCATGACGACGACGGGCACGTCCACGGCGTCGGTGATCGCCCG
Source organism: uncultured Actinomycetota bacterium (assembly GCA_963791605.1). GTDB lineage: Bacteria > Actinomycetota > Actinomycetes > Actinomycetales > Microbacteriaceae > Microbacterium. The sequence continues at coordinate 10,695 of CAWBTB010000007.1, forward strand.
CACCGCGGTGAACAGGTCGCGCATCCGGAAACCGGCCGCCAGGGCCGCCTGGGTGGCCTCCTGGATGATCGCGCCGTCCATCACCGGGTCGCTGTACGGCGGGCCGAGCTCGATGATGTCGACGCCGTTGCGGGCGAGTGCGATCGCCGCGTCGATGCTGGTCTGCAGATCCGGGTAGCCGACGGGCAGGTAGCCGATGAAGGCGCCCCGTCCGGCGTCGTGCGCGCGCTGGATGGCCTCTTCGACACGGCTCATGCACCGGCTCCGTTCTGTGCCGCCGCGGCCTCGTCGTACAGCCCGAAGTAGCGCGCGGCGGTGTCCATGTCCTTGTCGCCGCGTCCGGAGAGGCAGACGGCGAGGATCGCATCGGGGCCGAGTTCCTGCCCGATCCGGATCGCCCCGGCGAGGGCGTGCGCGGACTCGATCGCGGGGATGATGCCCTCGGTGCGGCTGAGCAGGCGCAGCGCCTGCATGGCCTCGTCGTCGGTCGCGGGGATGTACTCGGCGCGGCCGATCGCCGCGAGCCAGGAGTGCTCCGGCCCGACGCCCGGGTAGTCGAGGCCGGCGGAGATCGAGTGCGACTCGATGGTCTGCCCGTCCTCGTCCTGCAGCACGTAGGTGCGTGCGCCGTGCAGCACGCCGGGGCGGCCGCGTTCGATCGAGGCCGCGTGCTGCTCGGTGTCGACGCCGTCGCCTGCCGCCTCGACGCCGTAGAGCTTCACGTCGGCGTCGTCGAGGAACGCGTCGAACATGCCGATCGCGTTGGATCCGCCGCCCACGCAGGCGATGACCGCATCGGGCAGGCGACCGGCCTCGTCCAGGAGCTGCCGGCGCGCCTCCTCGCCGATGATCTTCTGGAAGTCGCGGACCATCGCCGGGAACGGGTGCGGGCCTGCGGCGGTGCCGAAGATGTAGTTCGTGGTTTCGACGGTCGCGACCCAGTCGCGGTAGGCGTCGTTGATCGCGTCCTTGAGGGTGCGCGATCCGGTGGTGACCGGCACGACCTCGGCGCCGAGCAGGCGCATCCGCGCGACGTTCAGGGCCTGCCGCTCGGTGTCGACCTCGCCCATGTAGATCGTGCAGTCCAGCCCGAACAGTGCAGCGGCGGTCGCGGTGGCGACGCCGTGCTGGCCGGCCCCGGTCTCGGCGATCACCCGGGTCTTGCCGAGGCGCTTGGTGAGCAGCGCCTGGCCGAGCACGTTGTTGATCTTGTGCGAGCCGGTGTGGTTGAGGTCCTCGCGCTTGAGGAAGATCCGCGCGCCGCCCGCGTGCTCGGCGAACCGGGGCACCTCGGTGATCGGCGACGGGCGCCCGGCGTAGGAGTGCAGCAGGTGCGCGAGCTCGGCCTGGAACGCCGGGTCCGCAATGGCCTCGTGGTAGGCGTCGGTGAGCTCGTCGATCGCGGCGATCAGGGATTCCGGCATGTACCTGCCGCCGAACTCGCCGAAGAACGGACCGGGCTGGTCGCGCAGGCTCGGGGTGTGACTCATGATCCGGCCTCCAGGAAGGCGTGCAGGGTGGCGACGGGATCGCCGGTGACGAGGGCCTCGCCGATGAGCACGGCATCGGCGCCCGCGGCGCGGTAGTGCGCGACGTCGGCGGGGGTGAGCACCGCGGACTCGGCGATCTTGACCGCGGAGTCCGGGATCCGGTCGGCCAGGCGGCCGAACAGGTCGCGGTCGAGCTGGAGCGTGGTGAGGTCGCGGGCGTTCACGCCGATCAGGGCGGCGCCCAGGTCGATCGCGACCTCGAGCTCCTCGGCGGAGTGCGTCTCCACGAGCGGGGTCATGCCGAGCTCGAGGATGAGCGCGTACAGCCGCTCGAGATTCGCGCGCTCCAGCCCTGCCACGATGAGCAGCGCAAGGGAGGCGCCGGCGGCCCTGGCCTCGAACACCTGGTAGGGCGTGGCGATGAAGTCCTTGCGCAGCACCGGGATCGAGACCGCGGCCGTGACCGCCTCGAGGTCGGCGAGACTGCCGCCGAACCGGCGCTCCTCGGTGAGCACGCTGATCGCGGACGCACCGCCCTGCTGGTACAGGGAGGCCTGCAGGGCCGGATCCGGGATCTCGGCGAGGGCGCCACGGGACGGGCTCGCGCGCTTCACCTCGGCGATGATCTTCACGACGTCGGCGGGTGCGAGTGCCGCCCGCGCGTCGAGAGCGGGAGCGCGGTCGAGCGCGGCGCGCTCCACCACCGCGAGGGAACGGTCCCGCTCACGACGGGCGGCGTCCTCGACTGCGCCGGCCGTGAGGTCGGCGAGCACCATCAATGCGCCTTCGGCTGGTACTTCGGACCCTTCGAGCCGAAACCGGCCTTGGAGAGCACCCAGCCCGCGATCGCGCCGATCACGATGATCGCGACGCCCACCCACACCACGACGGGGACGTCGAGGAAGAAGGCTGCGGTGCCGACCGTGAAGCCGAGCAGCATGATCACCACGGAGGTCCAGGCGGCAGGCGAGTGTCCGTGGCCGGGGTCTGCGATGGGGTTGGTCATGGTGTCCTCCGAGCTGCAGTGGTTCTGGTCAAGTGTATCGGGATCCCTCCGCCGCCCGTGGGCGACCGGCGGGGCGCGGTCATCGCGTCGGATCGGTGCCGTGGCTGAGTTCGTCCCAGCTCTCCACGGCGTCGGCCGGGCCGTCCTGCGGGGCGGTCGAGGTGCGGTACCGGCGTCCGCCGGACTTCCACCCTCCCGCGCTGAGGAGAGCGATTGCGCCGCCCAGCAGCAGCAGGATCCAGCCCGTGAGCGCGAGCCAGGGCCATGCAGTGGTCGCGATCGAGCGGACCACGCCGGCGAGGGCGCTGTCGCCGGCGAGACCCGTCGCCTTCGTCAGAGCGGGGCCGACCGCGTCCAGCGGGTGCTGCAGCAGCACGCGCGCCGTCATCACGATCATCAGCACGCCGACTGCGAGGGCGATCGCCGAGAAGACCCGGCGCAGCACCGGTCCGGCCAGCGCGAGCGCCGCGGCCAGGGCGAGCGCGGTGAGGCTGAGAGGTGCCAGCACGGGCAGTGCAGCGTTTCCGGCCACGTCCAGCGGCTCTCCGCCGTCGGTGCGGGTCACGGTGAGCCAGGTCTGCGTGGAGGAGAGGATCCCGACGCCGCCGGCGAGCAGGATCAGCAGCAGGCTGGTCGGCTTGGCGCGGCGGGTGAGCATCACTGGCCCGCCGGCGAGTCCGACACGACCGGATCCAGGTCCGTCCCGTCGAAGCACGTGCGGGTGCCGGTGTGGCAGGCGACGCCGATCTGGTCGACGAGCAGCAGCACGGTGTCGCCGTCGCAGTCCAGGCGCGCCCCGCGCACGTGCTGCACGTGTCCGGAGGTGTCGCCCTTGCGCCAGTAGCTACCTGCGGGAGCGCGACCAGTAGGTGGCCCGGCCGGTGGTGAGGCGTGCGCCGCAGCGCCTCCTCATCGGCCCACGCCATCATGAGCACCTCGCGGGTGTCCCACTGCTGCACGATCACCGGCACGAGGCCCTGGTCGTTCCAGGCGACTCCGGCGAGCTGCGCGTCCATGTTCTCCGCCGTCACTTCGGTTCGCTCCGCTCGCTCAGTCCGCCGCGACGCACCAGCACCCCGGCGTCGCGCAGCGCGGCCTTCACGTCGCCGACGGTCAGCTGTCCGGAGTGGAACACGCTCGCGGCGAGCACGGCGTCGGCTCCCGCCGCGATCGCCGGGGCGAAGTCCTCCACCCGGCCCGCGCCGCCCGAGGCGATCACCGGCACGCTGGAGATCTCGCGCATGAGGCCGACGAGCTCCAGGTCGAAGCCGTCCTTGGTGCCGTCCGCGTCGATCGAGTTGACCAGCAGCTCCCCCGCGCCGCGCTCGATCGCCTCGCGCGCCCAGTCCAGGGCGTCCAGATCGGTCTCGGTGCGTCCGCCGTGCGTGGTGACCACGAAGCCGGAGGCCGTGCGCGGGCTGCGCTTGACGTCGAGCGACAGCACGAGCACCTGGGCGCCGAAGCGGTCGGCGATCTCGCCGATCAGCTCGGGCCGGGCGATCGCGGCGGAGTTCACGCCCACCTTGTCGGCGCCGACGGCCTGCAGCCGCGCCACGTCATCCACCGAGCGCACGCCTCCGCCGACCGTGAGCGGCACGAACACCTGCTCCGCCGTGCGGCGGACCACGTCGTAGGTGGTCGCCCGGGCATCGACCGTCGCCGTGACGTCGAGGAAGGTGATCTCGTCCGCGCCCTGGTCGGCGTAGTGCCGGGCGAGCTCGACCGGATCGCCCATGTCGCGCAGGTTCTCGAAGTTCACGCCCTTGACGACGCGGCCCGCGGCGACGTCGAGGCACGGGATGACACGCGCGGTGAGCGTCATCAGAGTCTCGCGGCGTGGATCGCGGTGACCAGGATCGCCCGGGCGCCGAGCGCGTAGAGCTGGTCCATCACCTGGTTCATGCCGCGCCGCGGGACCATCACGCGCACCGCGACCCAGGCGGGGTCGCGCAGCGGCGAGACCGTCGGGGACTCGCGGCCGGGGGCGATCGCGGCCGCCTGCTCGACGAGATCGCGCGGGCAGGTCGTAGTCGAGCAGCACGAACCGGTGCGCGACCATCACGCCGCGCAGGCGCCGCAGCAGCGTCTCGGTGCCCTCGGCCTCGCCGGGCCGGCTGATCAGCACGGCCTCGGACTGGATGATCACCGGGCCGAAGATCTCGAGCCCCGCCTGCCGCAGGGTCGTGCCGGTCTCCACGACGTCGGCGATGGCGTCCGCGACGCCCAGGCGCACCGCCGACTCGACCGCGCCGTCCAGCGGGCACGAGCTCGGCCTCGACGCCGTGCTCGCGGAGGAAGTCGTCGACGAGCCCGGGATAGGCCGAGGCGACGCGCACGCCGGCCAGGTCCTCGACCGTGCGGAAGCGTCCGGGGGGTGCGGCGAAGCGGAACGTGGAGCGGGCGAAACCGAGCTGCTCGATCTCACGGGCGTCGGGGCGGCGCACATCGCGCAGCAGGTCGCGCCCGGTGATGCCGACATCCAGCGCGCCGGAGGCGACGTACGTGGCGATGTCCCGCGGGCGCAGGAAGAAGAACTCGACGTCGTTGCTCGGCGTCGACGACGTGCAGCGTCTTGGTGTCGCGGCGGCCGGCGTATCCGGCTTCGGCGAGCATCTCGGCGGCGGTCTCGGACAGCGATCCCTTGTTCGGGACGGCAATGCGCAGCATGAAAGGTCTTTCGTCAGAAGCGATCCGGGCGGGGGCGCTTCACAGATGTCGGTAGACGTTCTCCAGCGTCAGTCCCTTGGCGAGCATGAGCACCTGCAGGTGGTACAGCAGCTGCGAGATCTCCTCGGCCGCGGCCTCGTCGCTCTCGTACTCGGCGGCCATCCACACCTCGGCGGCCTCCTCCACGATCTTCTTGCCGATCGTGTGCACTCCGGCGTCGAGTTCGCGCACCGTCCCGGATCCCTCCGGGCGCTCGGCCTGTTTGCGGCTCAGCTCGGCGAACAGTTCGTCGAAGGTCTTCACGCCTCCAGGCTACCGGCTATCGCCAGGGCCCGGAGCCGGATGACGGCCGCTTCGACGTCCTCGGCGCCGTACACGGCGGATCCGGCGACGAAGGTGTCGGCACCGGCCTGTGCGGCCTGCTCGATCGTGGCGTCGGAGATCCCGCCGTCGACCTGCAGCCAGACGTCGGATCCGCGCCGCTTCGCCTCGTCGGCAAGGGCGCGCAGCTTCGGCATCGTCTCGGGAATGAACCTCTGGCCGCCGAAACCGGGCTCGACCGTCATCACCAGGATCTGGTCGAACTCGTCGAGGATGTCGTACAGCGCCTCTCCCGGCGTACCCGGCTTGAGCGCGATCCCGGCGCGGGATCCGATGCTGCGCAGTCGGCGCGCCAGCGCGACGGGATCCGCGGCCGCCTCGAGGTGGAACGTCACGCTCGCCGCGCCCAGCTCCGCGTATCCGGGCGCCCAGCGGTCGGGATCCGTGATCATGAGGTGCACGTCGAGCGGGATCGGGCTGGTCTGCTGGATGCGCTCCACCATCTGCGGCCCGATCGTGAGGTTCGGCACGAAATGGTTGTCCATCACGTCCACGTGCGCGAAGTCGGCGGTGGCGATGCGGGCGAGATCGCGCCTGCAGGTTCACGAAGTCGGCGGCGAGGATCGACGGGTTGATCCGGGGGGCGAGGGGAAGGTCGGCGGAGAGCGCGGGCATGCGCCCATTATCGCGGGTCGAGCGCGTTCCACGGTGTCAGCGCGCGCCTAGACGACTTCGATAGCGTCGTCCCGGATCTCCGCACCGTCGGCCGGATCCGCAGCGATCGCCGGCGACAGGAGACCGATGAGCAGGCAGAACAGCACCGTCGTCGCATCGGCTCAGGCCGTCGTCCGCGTGCCCGATCCGACCGTCGGTTTCTGGGTGGCGAAGGCGGCGTCCACGGCGTTCGGCGAGGCGGCCTCCGACTTCTCCATCCGGGTGATGCCTCCGGTCGCCGCCGTCCTGATCGGCTTCGCGCTGTTCGTCCTCGCGCTCGTGTGGCAGCTCACCCGGCGCCGGTACGTGCCCGCGGTCTACTGGTTCACGGTCGCGATGGTCGGCGTGTTCGGGACCATGGCCGCGGACGTCGTGCACGTCGTGCTGGGTCTGCCCTACGCGGTCACCACGGTCGCGTACGCGGTCGCGCTCGCGGCCGTGTTCCTGCTCTGGCGGCGCGCGGAAGGCACACTCGATGTGCACGAGGTGCGCACCGCCCGGCGCGAGCTGTTCTACTGGGCGGCCGTCGTGGCGACGTTCGCCCTGGGCACCGCGGCCGGCGACCTCGTCGCGGTCGGCCTGCACCTCGGCTACGTGCCGGCGATCCTGCTGTTCGCCGTGCTGATCCTGGTGCCCGCGCTGGGCTTCCGGTTCCTGCGCTGGAACGGGGTCGTCTGTTTCTGGACGGCCTACGTGCTGACGCGCCCGCTCGGCGCATCGGTCGCGGACTGGCTCGGCAAGCCGGTCGGCGACGGCGGAGTCGGCGTCGGTTCCGGCTGGATCACGCTCGTGTTCGCGATCGCGATGGTGGCCGTGGTGGCTGTCACCGCGCGGCAGCGGCGGCCCGTGCAGGTCCACTCGCGGTAGTCCGGTCCGCTCGCGCGTCGTGGCGAAGCCGCGGCGGGACGTTCACTGGTCGCGTTTTGCGCCTATGCCGGCCTGAAAAGCGCAAAACGCGACCAGTGAACGAGACGTCCGGATCCGAGGTGCTCAGGACCGCTTGCGGATCAGGGACAGGAACATCGCGTCGGTGCCGTGGCGGTGCGGCCAGAGCTGGGCGTGGCCGGATCCGCTCGCCGGGGCGGGCAGGTCGATCGGGCTGCGCGAGACGGAGCGCACGATCTCGCGGGCGTCGATCTCGTCGACGTCGTCGCGGTCGCGCAGGACCGTCCGCACCACGCCGACCGTCTCGGCGAGGTGCGGCGAGCACGTGACGTAGGCGAGGATGCCGCCCGGGGCGAGCGCGCCGAGCGCGGCGTCGAGCAGCTCGCTCCTGCAGGACGGCGAGCTCGGGGACGTCGGCCGGCGGTCTTGCGCCAGCGCGCCTCGGGCCGGCGGCGCAGCGCGCCGAGGCCGGTGCAGGGCGCGTCGAGCGAGGATCCGGTCGTAGGCGCCGGCGCGCTCGGCGGCGAGCACGCGGCCGTCGTTCTCGGCCACGTCCACGTGCACGGGGACCGCGGCGACGGCCCTGCGCACGAGTCCGGCGCGGGCCGGGATGACCTCGTTCGCGTCCAGGGTCGCGCCCGCGCGCAGCGCCTCCGCCGCGAGCAGGGCGGTCTTGCCGCCGGGGCCGGCGCAGAGGTCGAGCCAGCGCTCCCCCGCGCCGGACCGGCCGCGCGGCGACGAGCGCCAGCGCGACGAGCTGCGAGCCCTCGTCCTGCACGCGGACGCGGCCCGCGGTGGGCGGCGACGACGGCTCCGGGATCTCCGCCCGCGGAACCGAACGCCGTCGGGGCGTACGGGCGGCGCGGGTCCTGCGGCTCGGCGAGGCCGGGCAGCGCGACGAGGGTGACCTCGGGCGCGGCGTTGTCGGCGGCGAGCAGGGCCTCGAGCTCGTCCTCGCGTCCCTCCGCCGCCAGCGCCCGGCGCAGCGCGCGGATGATCCAGACCGGATGCGCGAAGCGCAGGCCGAGACGCTCGTCGTCGGAGCGGGCCGCGGCCGTGATGGGCTCCAGCCACTCCTCGCGCCGTGCGTGCCGCGACCTTGCGCAGCACGGCGTTCGCGAAGCCGGACGCGCCGCGGCCGCGCGTGCAGCGCGACGAGGTTGACGGACTCGTTCACGGCGGCGTGCGTGGCGACCCGCGTGTTCGAGCAGCTGGTGCACGCCGAGCCGCAGGGCGTCGAGCACGGGCGGGTCGATCGTGTCGACGTCGCGCGCGGCCGCCTGCGCGATGATCGCGTCGTAGGTGCCCAGCTGCCGCAGCGTGCCGTAGGCGAGCTCGGTGGCGAGGCCCGCATCCGCGGGCGACAGCCCCGCCTCCCTGATCGCCCCCGGCAGCAGCAGGTTGGCGTAGGCGTCGGAGGAGTCCACGGCGCGGATCACGTCGAACGCGACCCGGCGCGCGGGCTGCACGTCTCGCCGCGGCGCCGCCATGCCGCGGCGCGGCGCGCGGCGACCGCGGCGCGGACGCCGCCGTCGGTCGGAGGCGCTCATGCGCCGAGCCGCATCGGTCGCGTCCGGCGCCGGCGTGCAGCCCGCGGAACCAGTCCGCCGCGGCCATCGCGGGCTTGCCCGCGGGCTGCACGCGCACCAGCAGCAGCGGGTCGGTCGCGGTGCCGACGAGCACGCCGCCCTTGACCGCGCGCAGCTCGCCCGGCGGCAGCGGATCCGGCGTCCCTGCGCCGGGCCAGCTCGCGCACCTTCAGCGGCGCGCCGCTCGAGCGTCGTGTGCGCGCCCGGCTCGGGCGTGACGCCGCGGATAGCGGGCGAACACGGCGTCGGCGGGCTCGGTCCAGTCCAGCAGGCCGTCGGCGAGGTCGAGCTTGGCGGCGAGCGTCGGCTCGCCCTGCTGCGGCACGGGCGGGCCGTGCCGCCGGCGATCGCGGCGACGGCCTCGGCCGTCAGCCCCGCGCCGTCCTCGGCGAGCGACGCGAGCGCATCGTCCGCGGTCGCGTCCGCGGGCACCGGGAAGACGCGGGCGCGCGTGCACGTCGCCCGCGTCGAGCGCCGGCACGAGCTGGAACACGGTCGCGCCGAGCTCGGCGTCGCCGGCGATGAGGGCGCGCTGCACGGGCGCCGCCCCGCGCCAGCGCCGGCAGCAGCGAGAAGTGCAGGTTGATCCAGCCGTGCGCCGGCGCGCTCAGCAGCGGCTCGCGCACCAGCCCGCCGTAGGCGACGATGACGCCGAGGTCCGGGCGCAGCGCCGCGATGCGGCCGGTGGCCTCCTCGTCCAGCCGGGCGGCCTTGATGCACCGGGATCCCGAGCTCGTCGGCCGCCTGCGCGACCGGCGACGGCGTGAGGACCCGCTTGCGCCCGAGCGGCGCGTCCGGCCGGGTCACGACGGCGACGATCTCGTGCTCGGCCGCGAGCGCGTCGGAGGGTGGGGACGGCGGCCGCCGGGGTGCCGGCGAAGACGAGGCGCATGAAGGTCCTTCGGAAGGGTGCGACCGGTGTTCAGAGCGGGTGTTCAGAGGTCGGGTTCGGCGACGTCGAGCCTCACCGAGAGCGTAGTCCGTGCCGGGCGGCCCCGGCCCCGGCGGCGGCCCATCGCCTCGGCGACGACCGCCGGCGCGCAGGGCCTCGGCGACGCGCGCGCCCTCGCGCGTACGGGAAGCGCACCAGCGCGCGTTCGCGGCCGTCGTCGTCGCCCGTCGTCGGCACCGGCCCGAGCACGGCGTCGGGCGGCAGCTGCAGCGCGCGCGAGGTCGTCCAGCGCGCGCCGGACGCCCGCGCCGGTGCCCTCCAGCTGCGCGACCCGCACCGCCGGGGGGATGCGCAGCGGCGCGCCGTTCGGCGAGCTCGGCGCGCGCGTAGGCCGGCTGCGACCAGGTCGCGAGAGCACGGGCGACCGCGCCGTCCACGCCGACGAGGTGGATCGGCGCGCCGGGCGCCGCGAGGGCGGCGGCGTTGGACCACCAGCGCAGGCACGACTCGCCGATCCGCAGCTCCGGCGCCTGCAGCATGCGGGCGCCGTCCAGCAGCACCACCGCGCGGTAGCCGCCGTCGGCCTGCGGCTCCGCGCCGCGGGTCGCGACGACGAGCGCGGGCCGGGCGTCGACGCGCTGCACGGGTGCGCGCCGTCGGCGACGATCACCCGGATGCCGGGGAACGCGCGGCCGAGCTCCTCCGCGGTGCGCTCGCTGCCCGAGCCGCGAGACGCACGGCCTCACCGCCGCAGGAGCCGCACGCCCAGGAGACGCGCGGCACGACCGCACCAGGCGCACACCGGGTGGCGCCCGCGGTGCGCGGCGCCGAGCGGACCGCCGCAGCTGCGGCAGCGCGCCGGCGCCCGGCAGGACGCCGCACACGAGCGTCGGCGAGAAGCCCGGGCCGGGCGACCTGCAGCAGCACCGGTCCGGTGGCGGCGGCGTCGCCGCGCCGTCAGGAAGGCGCGCGACGGCAGGCGCTGACCGCGGCGATCCAGATCTCCGGCGAGTCCAGCACCACGCGCGGCAGCACGCGGCGCGCGGCGGTGAGCGCAGCGGATCCAGCCGCCCTCGACGAGCCGCTCCACGTCGGTGGTGCGGGTGTGTCCGGCGAAGAGCAGCGCGGACCCCTCCCGCTCCTGCCGCAGCAGCGCGACGTCGCGCGGCGTGCGCGCCCGGGCGCGAGCGGCTCGGTGAGCAGGCGTCGCCGTCGTCCCAGACCACGATCGAGCCCGGCCCGCACCGGCGCGTAGACGGCGGAGCGGTTGCCGACGACGATGCACGGCGCGTCCTCGAGGGTGCGCAGGTACGCGCGGTACCGGTCGGGGCCGCTCTGCCGCGAGTCCAGCCGCACGATCGGCGCGCCCGGCGCCAGGGCGTCCAGCGCCGCGAGGAGCAGGTCGAGGTCGCGGTAGTCGGGGACGATCAGGATCGCCGAGGATCCCTCGCCGAGGCGTCCGCGCGGCGACCGCCGCGAGCAGCCGCGACCACTCCGGAAGTCCGTCCGCGGCGGGACGCGGGATCGCCTCGACCGCGGCCCGCTCGCGCTCGGCGAGGGTCTCGGCGAGGCCTCCGTACAGCGCGATGGTCTCGGCGACCTCGGGCAGAGCGGACGAACATCGGGCCGCGCCCTGGCTGCTCCGCCCCGCCGGCCAGCCAGGCCTTCTCCACGCGCACCTGGCGCTTCGGCACGATCAGCCGCAGCACGTCCGCGGCGCTGCCCGCCGCCCGATCCGCCACGCGGCGGGCGAGCGCGTCCAGACGCTCCGGCAGCACCCGGGCGGCCGAGACGACCGCCTCGAGCTCGGCGAGCGTGCCGCGCGTCGTCGTGCTCGATCGCCGAGTTCCACCAGGTAGCCGTCGATCAACCGCCCGGCGGAGCGCAGCGGGACCCGGACCCGCACGCCCGGCGCACGGCGTCGTCCACGAGCTCCGCCGGGATCGCGTAGTCGAACAGCCGGTCCAGCTGCGGCACCGGCGAGTCCAGCAGGACGCGGGCGATCGGCCGGGGCACGACGGGATCCGGATGCGGGGCGGTCAGAGACCGGCGGCGCGGCGCAGGTCCTCGGCGCGGTCGGTCCGCTCCCAGGTGAAGTCGGGCAGCTCGCGGCCGAAGTGGCCGTACGCGGCGGTCTCGGCGTAGATCGGCCGCAGCAGGTCGAGCTCCTCGATGATCGCCTGCGGGCGCAGGTCGAACACCTCGCGGATCGCGCGCGTGATGCGTCTCGTCGTCGACGGCGCCGGTGCCGAACGTCTCGACGTACAGGCCGACGGGCTGCGCCACGCCGATCGCGTACGCGACCTGCACCTCGAGCCGATCGGCGAGCCCGGCCGCGACGGCGTTCTTCGCGACCCAGCGCATCGCGTACGCGCCGGAGCGGTCGACCTTGGACGGGTCCTTGCCGCTGAACGCGCCGCCGCCGTGCCGGGCCGCGCCGCCGTAGGTGTCGATGATGATCTTGCGGCCGGTGAGGCCGGCGTCGCCCTTCGGGCCGCCGATCACGAACGGGCCGGCCGGGTTGATGTAGATCGGGTCACGCGCGTCGAGGTCGAGCCCGGTGGTCGCAAGCACCGGGTCGATCACGTGCGTCGCGGATCAGCGCCTTGAGCTCGTCCTGCGGGATCTCGGGGTTGTGCTGGGTGGAGAGCACGACCGCGTCCACCGTCTTCGGGCGTGAAGCCCTCGTAGCCGAGCGTGACCTGGGTCTTGCCGTCCGGGCGCAGGAACGGCAGCGTGCCGTCGCGGCGCACCTGGGTGAGCCGCTCGGCGAGCCGGTGCGCGGTCCACGCGGCCATCGGCATCAGCTGCGGCGTCTCGGTGGTCGCGAAGCCGAACATGATGCCCTGGTCGCCGGCGCCGAGCAGGTCGCGCGGGTCCGAGGATCCGCCCTCGCGGTGCTCGTGCGCGTGGTCCACGCCGCTCGCGATGTCGGCGGACTGCTCCCCCACCGAGACGCTCACGCCGCAGGAGGAGCCGTCGAAGCCGGTGTCGCTGGACGGTGTAGCCGATCCCGTTCACGACGTCGCGCACGATCGTCGGGATGTCGACGTAGCCGGTCGGTGCGGATCTCGCCGGCGACGTGCACGAGCCCGGTGGTGACCAGCGTCTCCACCGCGACGCGCGCCCGGTGTCCTCCGCGAGCAGCCCGTCGAGGATCGAGTCGGAGATCTGGTCGCAGATCTTGTCCGGGTGGCCTTCGGTGACGGACTCGGACGTGAACAGGCGCAGCGCGCTCATCGGTGCTCCTAGGTGTGCGGGGCGGGTGTGCGGGGCGGGTCGCCCGTGCTCGGGCCGGTGCGCCCGGGCCCAGTATGGACGGAGCCGCCGACATCCGGCGGGATGGCGGCGGCTCCGGAGACTCAGCTCACTCCGCGTGGCGGATGCGGAGCTTGTCCTCGTTGATCTCGTGCAGCGCGACCGAGAGCGGCTTGTCGTCGACCGACGAGTCGACGAGCGGGCCGACGTTGTCGAACAGGCTGCCCTCGTGCAGGTCGGCGTAGTAGTCGTTGATCTGGCGGGCGCGCTTGGACGCGAAGATCACCAGCTCGTACTTGGACTCGACGCGGTCGAGCAGGTCGTCGATGGGCGGGTCGATGATGCCCTTGTTGTTCCGGCCATGGTGGACCTCCTGTTGGTGGAATGTTCGGGCGACACGGAGGTCGCGGAGAAGAATGCGGGCGCACGGTCAGCGTCGACGGACTCGACGAATGCGAGGCTCGCGGACCGACGTCAGCGCGCGGACTCTGTGATCAAGTCTACGACCTCGCGGGCGGCCGCGGCGACGTCCTGGTTCACGACCCGGTGGTCGAACTCGTCCTGGGCGGCCAGCTCGACCTTCGCGGTGCGCAGCCGTCGGGCGCGCTCCTCGGCGTCCTCGGTGCCGCGGCCGACCAGCCGCCGCACCAGTTCGTCCCAGGTCGGCGGCAGCAGGAACACCAGCGTCGCGGCCGGGATCCGCGGCGCGCACCTGGCGCGCGCCCTGCAGGTCGATCTCGAGCAGCACGCGTCTTGCCCTCGGCCAGCGCCGCGCTCGATCGGCGTGCGCGGCGTGCCGTAGCGGTACGCGTTGTGCACGGTCGCGTGCTCGAGCAGCTCGCCGTCGGCGATCATGCGGTCGAACTCGGCGTCGTCGACGAAGAAGTAGTGCACGCCGTCCAGCTCCCCCGGGCGCGGGGCGCGCGTGGTCGCGGAGACGGAGAGATGGATCTCCGGGTAGTGCTCGCGGATGTGCGCGGCGACCGTGCCCTTGCCGACCGCGGTGGGTCCGGCCAGCACGAGCAGGCGGCTGCGGCCGTCCCGCGGCACCGGCTGCGGGAAGCGCGTGTCGCAGCCAGGTGCGCAGCGCCTGCTGCTGCCGGATGCCGAGGCCGCCGAGGCGCTTGACCGGCGAGATGTGCAGCTCCGCGAGGATCCTGTCCCGCTTGCCCGTGCCGATCGCGGGCAGCGCGGTGAGGAACTCCGGCACCCGCAGCGAGCCCGCGGTGGAGTCGGCGTCCGCGATCGCGGCGTCCAGCACGTCCTGCGGCGCGACCACGCGCATGCTCAGGTCGCGCTTCAGCGCGGCCCGCGCGCGACGGCGCGCGACCGCGCGCCGCGCCGCGGCGGCCGGTCGACCTCGGGGACCGCGCGCTTCGCCGGTTCAACCACCCATGACCTCCTGGTAGCGCGCGGCGCGCTCATCGATCGTCGCTGCGATCCGGTCCGGACCGGCGGACAGGATGCTCCGGCTTTCGGAAGCCAGGACGTTACCTGCCAGCGTACCGAACTGCCGCGCAGATCCTCGGGCGTCGCGCCCTGCGCGCCGAACCCGGGCGCCAGCAGCGGCACCGGCGCGCAGCGATCGTCGTCGTCGAGGCCGAAGCCGGCGCGGTCGATCGTCGCGCCGAGCACCAGCCCGACCGAGCCGAGCCGCGTCGCCGTCGGTCGCTGGTCGAGCGCGGTCACGTCGCGCTGCCACCCGCACGCGCGACGCGTCTCCCCGCGCTGCGCCCGCGTCGACTGCGCGCCTGCTGCACGGCGCGCCCTCCGGGTTGCACGTCGCGGCGAGCACGAACACGCCCTTGCCCGCGGGCGAGCGCGGCGCGATCGGCCTCGCCGAGCGAGCCGCCGCCCAGGATACGGGCTGATCGTCAGCGCGTCGGCCTCGAGCGGCGAGCCCGGCTCAGCCAGGCCTCGCGCGTACGCCGGCCATCGTGGTGCCGATGTCGCCGCGCTTCGCGTCGGCGATCACCAGGAGCCCCGCCGCGCGCGCCGGCGGCCAGCACGTCCTCCAGCGCGGCGTACCCGCGGCGAGCCGAACCGCTCGAAGAACGACGACCTGCGGCTTGACGATGCCGACCCGGCCCGCCGGCCGCCTCGACGACGCGCAGGCCGAACTCGCGCACGCCCGCCGGCGCCCTCGGCAGGCCCCAGGCGTCCAGCAGCTCCGCGTGCGGGTCGATGCCGACGCACAGCGGCCCGCGCAGCGTCGAGCGCCGCGCGCAGCCGCTGCCCCGAACGACGCGGTCACGCCCGCGCCTTCCGCTGCAGCTCCGCCCGGTCCTGCGCGTACTCCTGCAGGCTCCGCACCTCGAAGCCGCTGTCCGCCGCGTCCATCCCGCTCACCGCGGCGCCGAGCGTCGCGATCGTGGTGAACAGCGCCTTGTCGGCGGCGACCGCGGCGGCCCGGATCTCGTAGCCGTCCGCCCGCGCCGCTCCCCCGGAGGGCGTGTTGACGACGATGTCGATGGCTCCTTCGTCGATCAGGTCGACGATGTTCTTCGCACCCGACTCTGCTGCGTGTCGCTGTACTTCTCGCACGACGCGTCACCGGGATGCCGTTGCGGGAGAGCATCTCGGCCGTGCCCACGGTCGCGACGATCGTGAAGCCGAGCTGGTGCAGCCGGTGCGCCGGCAGGATCACGGCGCGCTTGTCGGCGTCGGCGACCGAGACGAACACGGTGCCGGACGTCGGCATGCCGCCGTAGGCGGCGGCCTGGCTCTTCGCGAACGCGGTCGGGAAGTCGCGGTCGATGCCCATGACCTCGCCGGTCGAGCGCATCTCCGGCCCGAGGATGGAGTCGACGATCCGGCCGTCCTTGGTGCGGAACCGCTTGAACGGCAGCACCGCCTCCTTCACCGAGACCGGCGAGCCGAGCGGCACCCGCGAGCCGTCGCTCCTGCGGCAGCATGCCCTCGGTCTTCAGCTGCGCGATCGTGGATCCGGCCATGATCCGGCTCGCCGCCTTGGCCAGCGGGATACCCGAGCGCCTTCGACACGAACGGGACCGTGCGGCTCGCCCGCGGGTTCGCCTCGATGCACGTAGAGCACGCCGGCGCTGATCGCGAACTGCACGTTCAGCAGGCCCCGCACGCCGACGCCCTCGGCGATCGCCAGGGTCGCCGTGCGCACCCGGTCGATGTCGGTGCGGCCGAGCGAGACCGGCGGCAGGGTGCAGCTCGAGTCGCCGGAGTGGATCCCGGCCTCCTCGAGGTGCTCCATGACGCCGCCGATGTAGAGCTCCGTCGCCGTCGTACAGCGCGTCCACGTCGATCTCGATCGCGTCGTCGAGGAAGCGGTCCACGAGCAGGGGCTTGCCCTCCTCGATGATGACCTCGCCCGCGATGCGCTCGAAGTAGTCGCGCAGCGCCGGGGTGTCGTAGACGATCTCCATGCCGCGGCCGCCGAGCACGAAGCTCGGGCGCACCAGCACGGGGTAGCCGATCTCCTCGGCGATCGCGACCGCGCCGTCGGCGTCGATCGCGGTGCCGTTGCGCGGCGCGACCAGCCCCGCGGCGTCGAGCAGATCGGGAGAACAGCTCGCGCTCCTCGGCGAGGTCGATCGCCTCGGGGCTGGTGCCGAGCACGCGGTAGCCGGCCGCCTCGATGCCCTTCGCGAGGCCCAGCGGGGTCTGCCCGCCGAGCTGGCAGACGACGCCGAGGATCTCGCCGCTCTGCGCCTCGGCGTGCAGCACCTCGAGCACGTCCTCCAGCGTGAGCGGCTCGAAGTACAGCCGGTCGCTGGTGTCGTAGTCGGTCGACACGGTCTCCGGGTTGCAGTTCACCATGACCGTCTCGAAGCCGGCGTCCGACAGCGCGAACGAGGCGTGCACGCAGGAGTAGTCGAACTCGACGCCCTGGCCGATGCGGTTCGGGCCGGATCCGATGATGACGACCTTCGTGCGGTCGCTCGGCGTGACCTCGGTCTCGCGGTCGTAGCTGGAGTAGTGGTACGGCGTGAGCGCCGGGAACTCCCCCGCGCAGGTGTCGACGGTCTTGTAGACCGGGCGGATCCCGAGACCGTGCCGGACTCCGCGTCACCTCGGCCTCGGTGAGCCCGCGCAGCTGGGCGAACTGCGCGTCCGAGAAGCCGTGGTCCTTGCCGAGGCGGATGATGTCGGCGTCGAGCTCGGGCGCAGTGCGGATCTGCTCGGCGACCTCGTTGATGAGCACCATCTGGTCGATGAACCAGGGGTCGATCTTGGTCGCCTCGAAGGCCTGCTCGATCGTGGCGCCCTTGCGCAGCGCCTGCTGCAGCACGACGATCCGGCCGTCGGTCGGCGTCTTCGAGACCTCGAGCAGCTCCTCGACCGAGCGGGTCTCCTCGCCCCAGTGGAACGAGGATCCGCGCTTCTCCAGCGAGCGCAGCGCCTTCTGCAGCGCCGTCGTGTAGTTGCGGCCGATCGCCATCGCCTCGCCGACCGACTTCATGGTCGTGGTGAGAGTGGCGTCCGCGGCGGGGAACTTCTCGAACGCGAACCGCGGCACCTTCACGACGACGTAGTCGAGCGTGGGCTCGAAGCTCGCCGGGGTGACTTCGGTGATGTCGTTCGGGATCTCGTCGAGGCGGTAGCCGAGCGCGAGCTTCGCGGCGATCTTCGCGATCGGGAACCCGGTCGCCTTCGACGCGAGCGCCGAGGAGCGGGACACGCGCGGGATTCATCTCGATGACGATGACGCGGCCGTTCTCCGGGTTCACCGCGAACTGGATGTTGCAGCCGCCGGTGTCGACGCCGACGGCGCGGATGATGTCGATGCCGATGTCGCGCAGGTTCTGGTACTCGCGGTCGGTGAGCGTGAGCGCCGGAGCGACCGTGATCGAGTCGCCGGTGTGCACGCCGACCGGGTCGACGTTCTCGATCGAGCAGACCACCACCGTGTTGTCGGCGGTGTCGCGCATGAGCTCGAGCTCGTACTCCTTCCAGCCGAGGATCGACTCCTCCAGGAGCACCTCGGTCGTCGGGCGAGTCGTGCAGGCCCGCGCCGCCGATGCGGCGAAGGTCGGCCTCGTCGTAGGCGAAGCCGGATCCGAGTCCGCCCATCGTGAACGACGGGCGCACGACCAGCGGGTAGCCGAGCTCCTCGGCTCCCGCGAGCGCCTCCTCCATCGGTGTGCGCGATGCGGACGCGCGCGACGTCGGCGCCGGCGTCGATCACGAGCTGCTTGAAGATCTGGCGGTCCTCGCCCTTCTGGATGGCCTCGACCTTGGCGCCGATGAGCTCGACGCCGTACTTGTCCAGGATGCCGCGCTCGTGCAGCGCCATGGCGGCGTTCAGCGCGGTCTGGCCGCCCAGGGTCGGCAGGATCGCGTCCGGCTTCTCCTTCGCGATGATCGTCTCGATCACCTCGGGGGTGATCGGCTCGATGTAGGTCGCGTCCGCGAAGTCGGGGTCGGTCATGATCGTGGCCGGGTTGGAGTTCACCAGGATGACGCGCACGCCCTCCTCGCGGAGCACGCGGCACGCCTGGGTGCCGGAGTAGTCGAACTCGCACGCCTGACCGATCACGATCGGGCCGGATCCGATGACGAGGACGGAGTGGATGTCGGGGCGCTTGGGCATTGGTGTCCTCGGTCGTTGAGCGAGCGGAGCGAGACGAAACGTGTGCGAGGTGGGCGACGACGACGTCGCGGAAGCGGTCGAAGAGGTAGTTGGCGTCGTGCGGGCCGGCGGCCGCCTCCGGGTGGTACTGCACCGAGAACGCCGGGATGTCGAGCGCGCCGCAGGCCCTCGACCACCTGGTCGTTGAGGCCGACGTGGCTGACCTCGACCTTGCCGTAGCCGTTCGGGCTGTCGAACGACCCCTCGATCGGCGCCTCGACCGCGAAGCCGTGGTTGTGCGCGGTGATCTCGACCCGGCCCGTGGCCTTGTCGAGCACCGGCTGGTTGATGCCGCGGTGCCCGAACGTGAGCTTGTAGGTGCCGAGGCCGAGCGCGCGGCCGAACAGCTGGTTGCCGAAGCAGATGCCGAAGTAGGGCAGGCCGGCGTCGAGCACCTCGCGGAGCACGGCGACCTGTCCGTCGGATGCGGACGGGATCCCCCGGTCCGTTCGAGTAGAACACCGCGACCGGGTCGATGGCGGTGATATCGGCGAACGTGGAGGCCTGCGGCAGCACGTGCACGTCGAAGCCGCGCGCGGCGAGGTTGTCCAGGGTGGACTGCTTGACGCCGAGGTCGAGCACGGCGAGGTTGCCGATCCGCTCGGCCGTCGCCGGGGTGATCTGCACCGATTCGACCGAGACCGCGGCCGACAGGTTCTGCCCGGCCATCTCGGGCGCGGCCGTCACGATCCGCAGCTGCTCCTCGGCATCCAGCGCCGCGTCGGGGCCGGAGAAGATGCCGCCGCGCATGGATCCGGCGGAACGGATGTGCCGGGTGATCGCGCGCGTGTCGATCCCGCTGATCCCGACGATGCCGTCACGGACGAGGGTCGTCGTCGAGCGAGCTGTTCGCGCGCCAGTTCGACACGACGCGCGAGGGGTCGCGCACGATGTAGCCGGCGACCCAGATGCGGCGGGACTCGGGGTCCTCGTCGTTCATGCCGGTGTTGCCGATGTGCGGCGCGGTCTGCAGCACGATCTGCCCGGCGTAGGAGGGGTCGGTGAGGGTCTCCTGGTAACCGGACATGCCGGTCGCGAAGACGACCTCGCCGAGCGTGGTGCCGCGGGCGCCGTAGGCGCGCCCGGGGTGGCGCGTGCCGTCTTCGAGGACGAGCACGGCGGCGTCAGCAACGGCCATGTCACCTGAGCTTGTCGAAGGGGTCATGCGGATTCTCCAGTCTCGGAGGCAGCGCACAGGCGCTGGAGGTCGGTGAGCGCGGCGCCCTGCGGCGTCGGTGCTGCCCAGGTCGCCGGTGATGCGGAGGTAGCTGTCGACGACGGTGCCGTCGTCCGGTGCGCCAGACCAGGCGGACAGTCCGCCCGGCTCGACGACCCGGTCGATCGCGACGGTGGCGCGGTCGGCGCCGATCAGCGCGGGCCGAGGCGAGGAACACGGTCGGCGAGCCGTCCAGGCTGAGCGCGGCGCCGCGGTCGGTGATGGTGAGCTCGCCGCGGGCGCGGTACACGAGCGGGCGGACGGCGAGGCGCTCCAGCGCCTGGTCGTGCGTCGTCGTCGCGACGTACAGGGTCGTCGTAGCGGGCGAGGACCTCGGCGTGCTCGGGCACGCCGAGCGGGGCGGTGAGCGCCGCGAGTCGCGGCGCAGCCGCGCGCGCCAGGCGAAGACGCCGGCGACGATCAGCAGCACCGCCGACGACGAGGACGACGGCGCCGGCGATCTGCTGGTTCACTGCGGCGACTCCGTTCCGAGCTCGGCCAGGGCGCCGTTCTCGAGCGTGACGTAGCCGCGGTGCACGGTCCACAGGACCTTGCCCGGGCAGGTCACGGCCGAGGTACGGCGAGTTGCTGCTCTGGCCGTGCAGGTCGGCTTCGGCGAACGACGCCCTGCGCGTCGGCGTCGTAGAGCGTGAACTCGGCGGGCTGCCCGGCCGCGATCGGCGTGCCGTGCCCGGCGAGGGAGCCGATCCGCGCCGGGGCGGCGCTCATCACGCGGGCGACGTCCGCCCAGTCCAGCAGCCCGGTCTGCACCATCGCCGGGTGCACGACGCGCAGCGCGGACTCGAGGCCGACCATGCCGTTCGCGGCGGCCTGCCACTCGCACGCCTTCGCCTCGCTGGGATGCGGGGCGTGGTCGGTCGCGACGATGTCGATCGTGCCGTCGGCGAGGCCCTCGCGCACGCGCGAGCACGTCCTCGGCGGTGCGCAGCGGCGGGTTGACCTTGAACCGGGCGTCGTAGCCGCGCGCCAGCTCGTCGGTGAGCAGCAGGTGGTGCGGGGTGACCTCGGCGGTGACGCGCGATGCCGCGCGCTCTTCGCCCACCGGATGATGTCCACGCTGCCCGCGGTGGAGAGGTGGCAGACGTGCAGGCGCGATCCGACGTGCTCGGCCAGCAGCACGTCGCGCGCGATGATCGACTCCTCGGCGACCGCGGGCCAGCCCGCGAGTCCGAGTTCGGCGGACACGCGCGCCCTCGTTCAGCTGCGCGCCCTCGGTGAGCCGAGGATCCTGCGCGTGCTGCGCGATCACGCCGTCGAACGCCTTCACGTACTCGAGCGCGCGGCGCATGATGAGCGGATCCCACACGCAGGAGCCGTCGTCGCTGAAGACGCGGACGTGCGCGCGCGACGAGGCCATGGCGCCGAGTTCGGCGAGTCGCTCGCCCTTCTGCCCGACGGTGACCGCGCCGATCGGCTGCACGGTGGCGTAGCCGGCGGCCTCGCCGAGGGCCAGCTCCTGCTCGACCACGCCGGCCGAGTCCGCGACGGGGACCGTGTTGGGCATCGCGAACACGGCCGTGAAGCCGCCGGCCGCGGCGGCGCGGGTGCCGGAGAGCACGGTCTCGCTGGCCTCGTACCCGGGTTCGCGGAGGTGCGTGTGCAGGTCGACGAGGCCCGGCAGCGCGACGCAGTCCGTCGGCGTCGATCACGCGGGCGCCGGCTGCGCTGAGACCGGATCCGACCTCGGCGATCAGACCGTCTCGGACCAGGATGTCCGCGGAGTCGGATCCGAGGATCCTCGCGCCCCGGAAGAGCAGGTTCTCGGTCATCGGTCTCCTCGATTCATGTCGCTTCGCGCGCGGGACCCGTCCGGTCCCTGAGCCTGTCGAAGGGGCTCCGGCCAGCAGCAGATACAGCGCCGCCATCCGCACCGAGACGCCGTTCGCGACCTGCTCGAGCACGGTGGACCGCGCGGAATCCGCGGCCTCGGAGGAGATCTCCAGGCCGCGGTTCATCGGACCGGGGTGCATGACGATCGTATCGTCGGGCAGCCTCCGCAGCCGCGCCGCGTCGAGGCCCCAGCGCCGGGCGTACTCGCGCTCGCTCGGGAAGAATGCGGCGTGCATGCGCTCGAGCTGGATGCGCAGCATCATCACCGCGTCCGGCTCCTCGGCGAGGGCCTCGTCGAGGTCGTAGCGCACGCGCACGGGCCACCCGGT
Source organism: uncultured Actinomycetota bacterium (assembly GCA_963791605.1). GTDB lineage: Bacteria > Actinomycetota > Actinomycetes > Actinomycetales > Microbacteriaceae > Microbacterium. The sequence goes on from CAWBTB010000007.1 coordinate 32,518, forward strand.
GACGTCCTGCGGGATCAGCGTGGGGGGCGTCACGAGCGTGACGTCGGCGCCGAGCGTGCTCAGCAGCCACACGTTGGAGCGCGCGACCCGGGAGTGCAGCACGTCTCCGACGATGACGACGCGAAGGCCCGTGAGGTCCTGCCCGCGGCTGTCGGCGCCGAAGCGGCGCTTGCGGATCGTGAAGGCGTCGAGCAGCGCCTGGGTGGGATGCTCGTGCGTGCCGTCGCCGGCGTTGACGACGCCCGCGGAGATCCAGCCGCTCGTGGCGAGGGTGCGCGGCGCGCCGGACGCCGGGTGCCGCACGACGACCGCGTCCGCGCCCATCGCCTGCAGGGTCTGCGCGGTGTCCTTCAGGCTCTCGCCCTTCGAGACGCTGGATCCCTTCGCCGCGAAGTTGATCACGTCGGCCGAGAGCCGCTTCGCCGCGGCTTCGAACGAGATCCGGGTGCGGGTGGAGTCCTCGAAGAACAGGTTCACGACGGTCTTGCCGCGCAGCGTCGGCAGCTTCTTCACTTCGCGCGACTGCGTGTCGGCCATGTCCTCGGCGATGTCGAGGATCCGCAGCGCGTCGTCGCGGGCGAGCGTGCGCGTGTCGAGCAGGTGCCTCATGCGACGTCTCCTTCGATCGACACGAGGTCGTCGCCGTCGTCCTCGCGCAGGTGCACGTTCACGCGCTCCTGACGGGAGGACGGGATGTTCTTGCCGACGAAGTCGGGGCGGATCGGCAGCTCGCGGTGACCGCGGTCGATGAGGATCGCGAGCCGGACAACGGCCGGGCGCCCGATCGACTGCAGCGCGTCGAGGGCTGCGCGGATGCTGCGCCCGGAGAACAGCACGTCGTCGACGAGCACGACGGTCTTGCCATCGACGCCGCCGGCCGGGATGTCGGTGCGTTGCGGTGACCGCGTGGGGTGCCGCGCGAGGTCGTCGCGGAACATCGTCACATCGAGAGAACCGACCGGTACGGCGGTCTGCGCGATCTCGCTGATCAGGAACGCGAGGCGATGCGCCAGGGCGACACCGCGGGTCGGGATGCCCAGGAGAACCAGATTCTCGGCGCCTCGGTTGGACTCGAGGATCTCGTGGGCGATGCGCGTGAGTGCGCGTCGGATGTCGGCTTCCTGCAGCACGATGCGTGCGCTCATCCGTCACTCCCTTCTCCGCCTCACAGGACGGTGTTAAAGGTTGCTGATGGGTCCAGTCTACCCGGCGCGCTCAGGCGCCGAGGACGTCGACGCCTCGCTCGCGCGCAGCATCGGCGAGCCGGCGATCGAAAGTGGCGAGCGTGGCGTCGAGATGGATCGCCGTCGCGAGGACATAGACATCGGAAAGCTTGAGCGTGGTCGTACTGCGAAGGCGCGCGACCTGGAGCGGCTCGTCAACGAGCGGGACATGCCGTTCCACGCCCAGCCGTGTGTAGTCCGCCATCGCTTCGGCTTCGAGCCCGACCCGCACAGGCCCGACCAACGACTCGGCGAGGGTGACCGGATGCAGGATCAAATCCTCCTCCGTGTCGAGGATGTCGAGCGCAGCGTCGGTATGCGCATCCGGGCGCTCAGACCCCGAGGCGCAGGGCGTCGTCGGTGACCGGATCGATCTGCGTGGCGCGGATCGGGTGGCCGCTCGTGGACAGGCAGCGGCCCGTGTTGAGGTCCCACTTCCAGTCGTGCATGCTGCAGGTGAGCACGCCGTCCTCGTCGACCTTGCCGGTCTTGGTGAGGTCGGCGCGCAGGTGCGGGCAGCGGCGCTGCACGACCCAGTCGCCGACACCGGCGTCCTCGGTCTGGTCGGTCTGCTCCTGGTACCAGTTCTCCACGTACTCGATGCGGTCGTTCGAGAGGCACTTCAGGAACGTCGTGAGGAACTCGTTGAACTTGCCGCTGCGGCCCACGCTGAACTGCATGGACAGGAAGATCGAGTTCGACCAGTCGATCTCGTGGTCGCGGATGTTCGTCGAGACCAGATCGGCGGGGATCGTGTACCAGTAGATGCACTCCTCCCCCGCGTACTCGCGCACCTTCGCGCGCGGGAAGTCGACGACCATGTCCAGGTCGCCGATCCGGAACCGCACGTTGCCGCCGACACCGAGGCGGATCGTGCGGGACTTCTTCAGCAGCGGCTCCCACCACTCCTTGATCGCCTGCAGGATCTCGTCGGCGGGCAGCACCGGGGCACGCCGCGCCTCCTCGTCGCGCAGCTCCTGCTGGCGGGTCGCGCGCTGGGACTCGAGGTACGCCCACTTCTCGTCGAAGATGTGGTCGATCTCGGCCTGCGAGTACAGCGACTGGCTGACGCTCAGCTCCCCGTCGTTCAGCTCCACGACAGTGCCGGGGATGAACAGCCGCCCGTCGTACTGCGGCGCCTCCTCCTTCAACCGGGCCAGGAACTGCTTCTGATCCGTGAAGATCGAGTCGCCCTCGCTGCCCTCGCCGTTGTAGCCGAACAGCTCGTCGCGCAGGAACATCGGAGGCCCGGCCATCGGGAAGACGTGCCGTGCGTCGACCTTCTCGATGTAGTACATCGCACGCTTGTGCTGCGCCTCGCGCTTGAGCCGGGCGAAGTTCTGCTTGGCGTCCTGCGGAAGGTCGTAGACCATGGGCCACCAGATCGCGCCGGAGACCTGGGTGAAGTACGCGTCCGGCTTGCCGAACGTCAGCAGCTTCTCCAGGTCGAGCGGGTGCGAGTCGTTCTGGTTCAGCACGGACGCGGTGCCGTCGTCGACGCTCAGCGAGGAGTCGCCGACCGGGCCGTCGCTGGGGGCGCGCAGCGGCGTGATCATGATCTTCAGCTCGCCGCGCTCGATGATCTCGCCGGCGGGCGCGTACGTGATGTTCGTCGTAGCCGAGCGCGCGGAGGTCGTTCTCGAGGTCGTCCGTGACGTATTCCGGCAGCAGCACCTCGATGTCCTTGCGGATGTACCGCTCGAGCAGGCGTGCGTCGAAGTGGTCGCGGTGCCGGTGCGAGATGTACAGGAAGTCGGCTTCTCGGCCGAAGCGCTCCCAGTCCAGGCCGCGGTTGTCGGGGAACGGGAACCAGGATCCGAAGAACGACGGGCCGAGGACGGGATCGCAGATGATCGAGCCGCCCTTCGTCTCGATGAACATCCCGGCATGACCGAGTCCCGTGATCCGCATACGACTTCCTCTCGTGTGGACCTGTCGATTCTACCGGGGGCCGCCAGGGAGAGCCCGGGAGCGCCTCGGCGCCTGACCCGATCAGCCCTCGCCGGGGTGCACGATGCCGGTTTCGTACGCGAGCACAGTGAGCTGCACGCGGTCGCGCACCCCCAGCCGCATGAGCAGGCGCGAGACGTAGGTCTTCACCGTCGCCTCGGACAGGAACAGTTCTCGGCCGATCTCTGCGTTCGACAGGCCCCGCGCGACGTGACGGACGATCTCGGCCTCGCGAGCCGTCAGCGGCGGCGCCGCACGAGGGTCCACTGTGGCGAATCTGTGCAGCAGTCGCGCTGTCACCGCAGGCGCCAGCAGCGTGTCTCCCCGGAACACGACGTGCACCGCGTGGACGAGGTCATCAGGTGGAGCGTCCTTGAGCAGGAACCCGGATGCCCCGGCTTGCATCGCCGCGGCGACGTACTCGTCGAGGTCGAACGTCGTGAGGGCCAGCACCCGGGGCGGATCCGCTGTCGCCGCCACGATCTTCCGAGTCGCCTCGATGCCGTCGAGAACGGGCATCCGCACATCCATCAGCACCACGTCAGGGGTCAGCGCTGCGGCCAGCGCGACGGCCTCCTGACCGTCGCCGGCCTCCCCGACGACAACGAACCCGGCGCGCTCGAGGATCAGTCGGAACCCGGCGCGCACGAGCTCCTGATCATCGACGATCAGCACTCGCGGTCCGGTCATGTCGGCACCTCTTCAGGGATCTCGGCGACGACTCGCCAGCCACGCTCGTGGGGTCCTGCCCGCACAGATCCACCGTAAAGGATCGCCCGCTCGCGCATGCCGACCAGCCCATGCCCGGCCGTGGCACGTGCGGCTGAAGCCTTCCGGTCGCCTTCGTCCGTGACGACGACTCGTACGGCGTCTGCCGCGCAGTCGACGGCGACGACCACTCGGGCCGTCGGCGCGTGCTTGCGCACGTTCGTCAGAGCCTCCTGCACGATCCGGTACACCGCGAGCGATCGCCCCGGGCTCGGCAGCCGCGGGTCGCCCGTCTGACGCAGCTCCACGGTGAGGCCATCGGCACGGGCCTGGTCGACCAGTTCTGCGATCTCGACGACGCCGGGTTGCGGCGTGAGCGAGGCGTCGTCCTCGTCGCGCAGCAGGGCCACGACGCGGCGCATCTCGGCCAGCGATGCCGCCCCGGTCGCCCGGATGAGCTCGAGAGCCCGGACCGCGGCATCCGGATCATCGTGCACCGATCCGACCGCGGCCCCCGCCTGCACGACCATGACGCTCACCGAATGTCCGAGGACGTCGTGCAGCTCGCGCGCGATGCGGGTGCGCTCGTCGGCCACCACCCGCACGGCCCGCTCCCTGGACTCCGCCTCGACCCGCGCCGCCCGCACCGCCGCCGCCACGGCACGCGACTCGGACCAACGCAGTGCGAGTGCGCCGCCGAAGACGACGACGCACACGGCCCAGTGGAAGGCGATTTCATCGGGCGCTCGCAAGGCCGGCAGGAACACGTCCCCGAGCACGAGCATCAGCCCGCTCGCTCCCGCGACGATCGCGATCTGGCGGTTCGTGCCGTGGCGCGCGACCGAGTACAAGGCGACGCACAGCGCGACCATCTGCCCCCAGAACGCGACCTGCAGGTGCCCGCCAGCGGCCACGGCGAGCAGAATCCAGATCGCCGGGATCCCGGCGAGTGCGTACGGTGCACGGCGACGCATGGCCAGCAGCGGCACCTCGAACGCGACCCCGAGCGTCGTCGTCCAGGGCGACCCGGCGCCGGTGATGGAGTCGAACGGCATCCAGATCTCGGCCAGGGCGAAACCGCCGATCACGCCGGCGAGGGTGATGTCCTGCACCCACCGCCAGATCCGCGCTCGCGCCATGCCGCGAGACTACCGCTGCGGGCACGGCCGTGAACATCACCCGCGGTCGACCCGTCCATCGACTCAGGTCGACGGTCGTCGCGCCAGGAGTGACCTGTGCGGGCACGCCTGTCGCCGTGGGATCGATGCGGTCGGTGTCGCCTCCTCCGTAGCGTCGAGTCGACTCCCCCGTCACCCGACGCGGGATCATGAAAGGAGCAGTCATGTCACTTCCTGGCCTCCGCCGTGCATCCGTCGGCGGATCCCTCATCATCGCCCCGGCATTGGGACTCGTCGGCACGGTCGTGCAGCCGACGGTCGCGCTGTCCGCGGTCGCCCTGTTCGCCGTGTCGCAGGCCTTCTGGGTGATCGGCTACCTGGGGATCGCGCACGTCACGAGCGGGCGTTCGCCGATCCTCGCAACGCTGGGCGCCGCGCTCGCGTGCCTCGGCGCCCTCGGCCACACCGTCATCGCCGGCGCGCTCTCGATGCAGGTGATCGTCGCGCGTACCGCCTCCACGGCCGAAGCGGCGACGGCCATGGCAGCCGCGCAGAACGGCCCGCTGATCCCGTTCCTGCTGCTGGGTCTCGCGGGCACGGCCTTGGGCATCGCATTGCTCGCGATCGCGGTGATGCGCGCGCGGACCGCTCCGCTCTGGGTGCCCATCCTGTTGCTGGTTGCTGTGGCGTGGGACTTCACCCTGTCGAACCTCGGTGGCTGGGCGGCGGCCGCATCTCCGGTCGTCGTGCTCATCGCCGCCGGGGCGCTCGGAGTGCACCTGCTGCGCGCTGACCTGCACCGCTGGACGGACGCCCCTGAGGTGTCCGCGCAGGCAGGCGTCGTGCCTCCACACGGTCACGGAATCGGGACACCGATCGGTCGAGCCCGCCCGCGCGGCGACGCGTGAGAGCCAACATCGCCCAGTTTCGTGCTCGGTACGCCGCCGGGCCGTCGTCAGCTCAGCAGTTCCCGGATGTCGTCCGCCGTGAGCGATTGCGCGAACAGATCCTCGTCGTCGAGCACCGCCGAGGCGAGTCTGGCCTTGCGCTGCTGCAGGGCGAGCACCTTCTCCTCGATCGTGTCGGCGGCGATCATCCGGTAGACGAACACGGGGTTCTGCTGGCCGATCCGATGCGCACGGTCCGCGGCCTGCGCCTCCGCCGCCGGATTCCACCACGGATCCAGCAGGAACACGTAGTCCGCCTCGGTGAGCGTCAGGCCCGTGCCTCCGGCTTTCAGGCTGAGCAGGAAGGCGTCGTTCGCACCCTCGCGGAAGTCTTGCACGACGCGATCCCGGTTGCGGGTCGATCCGTCCAGATACGAGATCCGCAGCCCGGCCCTGCGCAGGCGTTCGGCCGCGAGGGTCAGGAACGACGTGAACTGGCTGAACACGAGCGCGCGGTGGCCCTCCGCGCGCAGCTCCAGAATCCGCTCGACGAGCTCCTCCACCTTCCGAGACGCGATGCCGACGTCCTCCGGGTCGATGAGGCCGGGCGCGAGACTGAGCATGCGCAGCATGGTCAGCGAACGGAACACGATGAAGCGGCTGCGGTCGAGATCCGCCAGCAGGCCGAGGATCTTCTGCCGTTCGCGCTGCAGCACGGTGTCGTAACGGAGCCGGTGCGTCGGCCCGAGCTCGATCCGGAGCACCTGCTCCTGACGCTCCGGGAGCTCGGGCGCGACGAGCTCCTTCGTGCGGCGGATCAGGAACGGCCGGATCCGCGCGCGCAGCAGGTCGATGCGCGACTGCCGGTACGGTGCGCCCTCCGCGTTCTCGGGGACCTTGCCCTGCTCGATCGGCTGGATGAAGTCCTCGCGGAAGCGGCGCGTCGAGGGGAAGAGTCCGGGAGAGGTGAGGCTCAGGATCGCCCACAACTCGGCGAGCCCGTTCTCCAGCGGCGTGCCGGTGGCCGCATAGACCGCGGTCGCATCCAGCGCGGCGACGGCCTGGTGCTGCTTCGTGGCGGGGTTCTTCACCTGCTGGGCCTCGTCGAGGATCACTCCGGACCAGTGCCGGGCCGCGAACTCGTCCGCATCCAGGCGCAGCACTGTGTAGGACGTCAGCACGACATCGGCACGGCCGATGTGCGCGGCAAGGTCGACGCCGTGCGCATCCCTTGTGCGGTCTGCGACCGCGAGGCGCAACGCGGGGGCGAAGCGCTCCGCCTCGCGCTGCCACACCGGCAGCACCGAGGTCGGTGCGACCACCAGCCAGGGCGTATCGTCGCCGCGCGCACGGGCGTGCACGATCAGCGCGAGCAGCTGGAGGGTCTTTCCGAGTCCCATGTCGTCCGCGAGGATCCCGCCCAGACGGTGCTGCCACAGTCGGGCGAGCCGGGTGAATCCCTCGTGCTGATAGGGCCGCAGCTCCGCGGTGATGCCGTCCGGCAGCGGGATCGGTTCCGTCATCGGGTCGGCACGCAGCCCCTCCACTGCGGCGCGCCAGGTGCGGGCAGGGAGAGCCTCGTCCGCGAGATCCTCGAAGTCCTCCCACAGGGCGATGTGCGTGCGGGCGATGCGCGGGCCGGTCTCCCATTCGGCGAGGTCCGCGGCCTCGTCGAGCAGCTCCTTCAGACGGTCGAAGGCGGGGTGCCGCAGCGAGAACCAGGTGTTGTCGACCAGGCGCAGTTTGCCCTGCCGCAGGGCGAGCGCGCGGAACAGCGGTTCGAACGGGATGCTGCGCCCGTCGATGCGCACGATCACCCCGAGGTCGAACCAGTCCGGATCCGTGCTCTCCACCGTGCTCACCGTGATCGCGGGATCGCCGGTGAGCTCTCGGTAGTCCCGCGGCGTGCCACTGGTCTGCACGGCGATGCCGTGCTCTTCGAGCAGCGGGACGAAGGAGGAGACGAACTCGGCCGCGTCCGCGTCGCGGAGCGCGCCGGTGAGGGTGAACGGGAGGCCGGTGACCGCGGTCCAGGCGGCGATCACGTCCGAGCGCTGCTTGGCCTCCAGTGCGGCGTCGCGGATCGCGGAAGCGCCCGGCCTGTCGTCGAGCGGGAAGCGACCGTAGCCCGGGTAGTCCCAGCACAGGTCGTAGGCGATGACGTCCGCCGGGCGGAAGTCGAGCACGAGCAGCGGCACCGGGCGCGGCGGGGCGGGCAGCGACACGCCCGCGCCCGGCCGGATCTCGGCACCGCGCCGCAGCAGCGGATAGGCCTCGCGGAAGAACGCCGCCCGGTCGACCGGGGCGACCTCGACCCGGGCCGGCGCGGCGAGCAGCGCGCGGACGCTGCCGTCGAGAGCCACGGGCCCCAGCACCAGGTCGATCCGAGAGCCCTGCACCCGGTGCGCGTAGACGCCGCCGTCGCCGACCGGATGCACCGATGCGCCGTCGAGGGTCTCGCCTGCGACCTCGACCTCGGCCGAGAGCGCCAGCCCCCCGCCGCGCTCGGCGCCGATGCCGACGGCGATCCGGATCGCGTCTGACCAGCGCAGCTCCGTGCCCCGCTCCGTGGGCACGAGGGGGATTCCGCGCGCCGACGCATCGCGCAGGTGCGGCCACAGCAGCGGCGACGCGACGGGATCCAGCAGCAGCCAGTCCCCGGCGGTTCCGGACAGCAGCGAGTCCCGCGAGATGCTCAGCAGGTCGGCGAACCAGCGCGAGTGGTCGGCCCGGAACCGCGGGCCCGGCCGGCGGACCGCGTCCCAGCCGGCGTCTCCCTGGATCCAGGCGCTCTGCGCGTCGTTGCGCATGAGCGGACGCACCGCGAGGAACAGCTCACCCGCATCCTTCACCAGGTCGCGCGCGGTCGCGGTGCGCAGCGGCCGGTTCGCCCAGTGCCGTGCGTCGGCGCGATCCCTGCGGCGCAGCTCCACGCCGAGCGCCAGCGGATGCCCCCGGTGCGTCCGCGCCGGCAGCAGGACGCGCCAGTCGTCGGAGTCTATGGAGGCCATGATGATCCATCCTCCCTCAGGCCGCCGACACCGCGACTTCGTCGGGGTGGTTGAGCGAGCCGTAGGCGAGACGAAACCGGGTGATCGTGCGGGATCCTGTGGGAACCTCGTTTCGTCTCGGTCGCTTCGCGTCCTCGCTCAACGACCCCGAAGACGGTCAACGATCCCTGGCACCGAGCCCGGAGCGTCCCTTCGACAGGCTCAGGGACCGGAGGTGCGGCTCAGGGACCGGAGGTGCGGCTCAGGAGGTGCGGGCGACCCGGGCCAGCACGCCGTGCACGAAGGCGCCGGAGTCGTCGGTCGAGAACTCCTTCGCGAGCTCCACCGCCTCGTCGATCGCGACCGCGGTCGGGACCTCGTCGTTGTGCAGGATCTCCCACACGCCGATCCGCAGCAGCGCCCGGTCCACGGCCGGCATGCGGTCGAGCTTCCAGTCGCGGCTGTGCGTGGTGATCTGCTCGTCGATGTCGTCGCGGTGGTCGATGATCCCGTCCACGATCTCGCGCGCGTACAGCCAGGAGCCCTCGCGCGCGGGCTCGGAGACGGCACGCTTGGCCTCGGCCGCAAGGGTCACGGCGAGGTCGTCTCCGCGCACGTCGGCGGAGAACAGGATGTCGAGGGCGCGCTTGCGCGCCTTTGTCCGGGCGCCCACGCGTCAGTCGTTGATGCGGCCGAGGTAGCCGCCCGTACGCGTGTCGACCTTGACCTTGGTGCCGGTCTCGAGGAACAGCGGGACCTGGATCTCGTAGCCGGTCTCGAGCGTCGCGGGCTTGGTGCCGGCCGAGGAGCGGTCGCCCTGCAGGCCGGGCTCGGTGTAGGTGACCTCGAGCACGACCGACGCGGGCAGCTCGATGTACAGCGGGTTGCCGTTGTTCAGTGCGATCTGCACCGACTGGTTCTCCAGCATGAAGTTCTTCGCGTCGCCGACGGTCGCGGCGGCGACGTTGATCTGGTCGTAGTCCTCCTGATCCATGAACACGTAGTTGTCGCCGTCCGTGTACAGGTAGGTGAAATCGCGGCGGTCGACGTTCTCGATGTCGATCTTGGCGCCGGCGTTGTAGGTGCGGTCCACGACCTTGCCGCTGACGACGTTCTTCAGCTTCGTGCGGACGAACGCGCCGCCCTTGCCGGGCTTCACGTGCTGGAACTCGATGACGTTCCAGAGCTGTCCGTCGATCGAGAGGACGACGCCGTTCTTGATGTCTGCGGTGGATGCCATGGGTCTGAGAAGTCCGTTCCTGAGATTGCGGGCCGATCGGCCGAAGATCAATCCTACGGGATGCCCGGTGGACGTCAGCCGTCGGCCTGGCCCGCGAGCACCGCGATGAGGCGCCGGGTCGCCGTGGCGTAGCCGTCCACGCCTTCCCCCACGACGTGCACGACGGCGACGTCGGTGAGGTAGGAGAAGTGCCGGAACTCCTCGCGCGCGTACACGTCGGAGATGTGCACCTCGGCGAACGGCAGCGCCACGCCGGTGAGAGCGTCGCGCAGCGCGACCGACGTGTGCGTGTACGCCCCGGCGTTGATGACGACGCCCGCGCAGTCCTCGCGGGCGGCGTGGATCGCGTCCAGGAGCACACCCTCGTGGTTGCTCTGCACCGCGCGGACCTCGTAGCCGTACTCGGCCGCGGCCTCGGCGGTGATCCGCTCCACGTCGGCGAGGGTCGCGGATCCGTAGATCCCCGGCTCGCGGAGGCCGAGCAGGTTCAGATTCGGCCCGTTCACGAGCAGCAGACGGCGGGGCGTGGTCACGTCGCTCACGGTATCAGCGGACGGCGGGGACGAGCGGGCGCACCATGACGTACTCCCGGCCGTGCTCGAGTTCGGTGATCTGCCCGGTGCGGACGAAGCCGCACCGCTCGTACGCCGCCTGGGCGCGGACGTTGTCCACGTGCACCTCGAGAGTGAGCTCGGTGAAGCCCCGCTCGGCGGACCAGATCGCGCACTCATCCAGAAGAGTCTCGATCGCGCCCTGACCGCGATGCCCGTCGGCCACGTACACGCCGACGACCAGCGCGGATTCACTCGCGTCCCGATGCGCCGAGCACCGTCGCGGATCCGAACCACTCGCCGTCGTCCGTGATCGCCACGAACTGCGCAGCGGTGTCCCCGTCGGCGGCGTTCTCCGTGCGGCCCCGCCAGAACCCGTCCGGCTGAGCGGACGCCGAGGCGAACGTGTCCAGGAAGGCGATCGGCGCCGCCGGATCCTTCAGCGCCCGCAGGCGCAGGTCGCGCACGTTCTCCCACTCGTCGGTGCGGATCCTGCGCACCGCGGTCACTCGGCGACCTCCTGGTACGCGGCGAACAGCAGCGACTCGTCCGGGGCCTGCAGCACGGTGGGCTTGGCGATGTCGTCGAGCACGATGAAGCGCAGCATCCCGCCGCGGCTCTTCTTGTCCCGCTGCATCGTGGACAGCAGCGTCGGCCAGGCCCCGGCCCGGTACGAGGTCGGAAGGCCCAGCGACTCCAGGATCGCGCGGTGCCGATTCGCCGCGTCGTCGGAGAGCCGGCCGGCGAGGCGCGACAACTCGGCGGCGAACAACATGCCGACCGAGATCGCGGCGCCGTGCCGCCAGCGGTAGCGCTCGGAGTGCTCGATCGCGTGTCCGAGCGTGTGGCCGTAGTTGAGGATCTCGCGCCGCCCGGCTTCGCGGAAGTCCTCGGAGACGACGCTCGCCTTCATGCCGATCGCGAGCTCGACGGCGCGGCGGAACTCCGGCGTGAGCGGATCGACGGCCCGGGCGGGATCCGCCTCGACGATGTCGAGGATCTCGGGTGCCCAGATGAAGCCGGCCTTGACGACCTCGGCGAAGCCCGCCGTCGCCTCGTTCGGGCTCAGGCTGGACAGCTCGTCCAGGTCGCCGATCACGGCCCGCGGCGCCCAGAAGGCGCCGACGAGGTTCTTGCCCTCGTTGGTGTTGATGCCGGTCTTGCCTCCCACCGCCGCGTCGACGAGGCCGAGCACGGTGGTCGGAACCTGCACGACCTGCACGCCCCGCAGCCAGGTCGCCGCGACGAACCCGGCAAGGTCCGTGACGGCTCCGCCGCCGTAGCCGACGACGGCGTCCGTGCGGGTGAAGTCCGCCTGGCCCATGATCTGCCAGCAGAAGGCGGCGACCTCGATGCGCTTGCCCTGCTCGGCGTCCGGGATCTCCGCGAGCAGCACTTCGCGCGGGCCGTCGGCCGTGTCCGAGACGAGCCGGTCGCGCAGCTGCGCCGGCGCGGTCGGCGAGCGTCGGCGGGTGCACGACGAGCACCTTGCGCACGGACGGCGCGAGCGCGGTGGAGACGCGGTCGAGGATGTCCCGGCCGATCGTGATGTCGTACGGCGTCGCCCCCGTCACCGCGATCGTGGTCGGCCGCATCGTTCTGTCCCGTGCTCATGCGCGTCCTCTCATCCACTCCGTGATCTGCGCCGCCACGCGGCTCATCGGCACCCGCGAGGTGTCGAAGGTCGCGTCGGCGATCTCCTCGTACAGCGGGCGCCGCTCGGCGAAGATCCTCGTCCAGCGGGCGACGGGATCCTCGGCGCCGGCGAGCAGCGGCCGCGCCGAGCCGGCGATCCGCCCGGCGACCGCCTCGGGCGTCACCGTCAGCAGCACCACCGGTGCGGTCGTCAAGAGCGCCCGGGTCTCGGCGGTCGAGCACCGCTCCCCCGCCGAGCGAGATCACGCCGCCCCGGTCGAGCGCCTCGGCCACCGCCTCGCGCTCCCAGGCGCGGAACGTGCGCCTCGCCGTGCTCGGCGAAGATCGCCGGGATCGGCCCGTGCGCGCGCACGATCTCCCGGTCCGTGTCGACGAACCGCAGCCCGAGTCGCCTTCGCGACGCGCCGGCCGATGCTGGTCTTGCCCGGCCCCCATCGGGCCGATCAGCACCAGCGTCTGCGCCGCGACCTCAGCCGAGCTCATCGTGCAGGATCAGCGCCGCCTCGGAGGCGGGCGTCGTGCGCAGCTCCTCCGGGATCGCGGCGAGGTACGCCTCGAGGTTGCGCCGGGTCTCGGCGACGTTGTCGCCGCCGAACTTCTCCAGCACCGAGTTCGCCAGCTCGATCGCGACCATGGCCTCGGCCACGACGCCGGCCGCGGGCACCGCGCAGACGTCGGAGCGCTGGTGGTGCGCGGTCGCCTGCTCCCCCGATCGCCACATCGACGGTGCGCAGCGCGTGCGGGATGGTCGCGATCGGCTTCATGCCGGCGCGCACGCGCAGCACGGTGCCCGGTGGTCATGCCGCCCTCGGTGCCGCCGGCGCGGTCGGATGCCGCGGGCGATGCCGTCGCCGGTGGCGAACAGCTCGTCGTGCGCGGCGGAGCCGCGGCGCCGGGTGGTCTCGAAGCCGTCGCCGACCTCGACGCCCTTGATCGCCTGGATCCCCATCAGCGCGTACGCGAGCCGCGCGTCGAGGCGGCGGTCCCAGTGCACGTGCGAGCCGAGCCCCGGCGGCAGACCGTAGGCGAGCACCTCGACGATGCCGCCGAGCGTGTCGCCGTCCTTGCGGGCCGCGTCGACCTCGGCGACCATGCGCGCGGAGGTCTCCGGGTCGAAGCAGCGCAGCGGATCCGCGTCCAGCGCGTCGACGTCGTCGGGCGCGGGCAGGGCGGATCCCTCCGGCACCTGCACAGGGCCGATCGAGAGCGTGTGGCTGACGAGCCGGATGCCGAGCTCGCCGAGGAAGGCGCGCGCCACGGCGCCCAGCGCGACCCGGGCGGCGGTCTCCCGGGCGCTCGCGCGCTCCAGGATCGGGCGCGCCTCGTCGAAGCCGTACTTCTGCATGCCGACCAGGTCGGCGTGCCCGGGACGCGGCCGGGTCAGGGCGGCGCTGCGCCCGCGGGACTTCTCCGTCAGCTCGACCGGCTCCGCGCTCATCACCTCGACCCACTTGGGCCACTCGGTGTTGCCGATGCGCATCGCGATCGGGCTGCCCAGGCGAGAATCCGTGCCGGACGCCGCCGGAGATCGTGAGCTCGTCCTGCTCGAACTTCATCCGCGAGCCGCGCCCGTAGCCGAGCTTCCTGCGCTGCAGATCGGACTGGATCGCCTCGGCTGGACAGCGGGACGCCGGCAGGCAGGCCCTCCATGACGGCAATGAGTTCGGGGCCGTGCGATTCGCCGGCCGTGAGCACGCGGAGCATTCGTCTAGTCTCCCACGCGTTCACAGGCTGTCTCGCCGCGTGTCGGTGTGCGCCGGCACCCATCGATGAGGGCTCGTCTCGATGAGGGCTCGTCGATCCGCTCAGACCGGGCGATCTGAGCGCCACGCCGTGATCGCCCGATCCACGGAGGTCGAGATGGCGGCCGCGACATCGGTCGTCGGATCGAGCAGCCACTGCAGACCGATGCCGTCCAGCGCGGCGGTCACCAGCCGCACTTCGATCTGGATCCGGGCGTCGGACAAGGGCCCGACATCGCCCTTCTGCACGGCCTCGCGGAGGTGGCCCGCGAGCGTCGCAAGGTTGACGGCATAGCGCTGCGCGATGAACGCGTGTGCCGGATGGTTCGGGCTCGACGCCTCGGCGGCGATCGTGGTGAACAACTCGAGCAGACCCCGATTGTCGCCGTGGGCGGCCATTACTTCGGGCAGGCGGCGGAAGTAGTCCAAACCGCTGACGTCGGCGAGGCCCTCCTGCACGGTCCGCCGGTCCCACTCCTCCAGGACCGCGACGAGAAGGCCCTCTTTGCTGCCGAAATGCTGGATCAGCGTGGAGTGGGAGACACCCGCCTTCTCGGCGATCGCACGGATCGAGCCGCCGGCATAGCCCTGCTCAGCGAAGACATCCACGGCGACGTCGATGAGCTGCTCGCGCCGACGGACCCCCGTCTTGTACGGGCCTCTCGCCGTGGTCTTCGTCGCATCCATGCCCTCATCCTTTCACGACCGTTGACCAATACTAACCGTACGGTTATAGTTCATGGAGTCGTCACCGCTGAAGGGAACCATCTGATGAAGTACTCCGTCCTCGGGCGCACCGGCATGCGGGTGTCCCAGATCTGCCTCGGCACCGCGACGTTCGGCGTCGCCCCCGACCCCGTGGAGGCCGACCGGGTCGTCGGCGCGGCGCTGGACCGCGGCGTCAACTTCGTCGACACGGCCGATGTCTACGGCAACATGCCCGTGTTCGACCGCGTCGGGGCCCCGCCGGCTGCCGAGCGCGATTCCGCCGAGGAGATCCTCGGCCGCGCGCTGCGGGGTCGCCGCGAAGAGGTGGTGATCGCCACCAAGGCCAACGGCGTCACGGGCCTGGGCGTCAATGACCGCGGACTCTCACGCGGTCACATCATCCGTCGGGTCGAGACCAGTCTGCGCCGCCTTCAGACGGACTGGATCGACGTCCACTACGCGCACGACCCCGACCCGGATACTCCGCTGGAGGAGACCCTGGCGGTCTACGACGACCTGATCCGGCAGGGCAAGATCCGCGCCGTCGGCCTGTCCAACCATCCCGCCTGGCAAGTGGTCAGGGCGCTCTGGATCGCCGACGATCGACGACTGGCCTCCGCACCCGCGGCAGCGCAGGTGAAGTACAGCCTCCTCGACCGCGCCGCCGAGCGAGAGCTCGCACCAGCCTCCGAGCAGTTCGGCGTTTCGATCGTCCCCTACGCCCCGCTGCACGGCGGACTGCTGGCGGACCTCGCCGTGCTCGACCGTGAGGTTTCCGGCGACCAACGGTTCGGAGCCGCAGGCTTCAGCGCCGCCGAGATCGCCGTCGCACGCGGGGTCGACCGGCTCGCCCGCGAGTGGGGGCTGGGGATGCCGCAGGTCTCCCTCGCCTGGCTGCTCTCCCGTCCCGCCGTGGCCTCGGTGATCGTCGGAGCCGAGAATGCCGCGGAGCTGCACGCCAACGCGTCCGCCGCGGACGTACGACTGAGCGCGGAGCAGCTGGACGCGCTCACCGAGCTGGCCGTTGAACCACCGGCCTTTCACCACCGCGCCGGCGACGGCCCCCGCCAGCCCTCCTCGGCATCCTGACCCATCCCCCTCCGGGGTCATCCATCGAACGAACAACCAGAAGGACTCCGCCATGTCCCGCGCTGCTCAGTCCACGATCGCCCTCCTCACGGAGTACTTCGCGTTCATGGAGGCCAAGGACTACCACCGCGTCGGCGACTATCTCGCCGACAGCGTCACACTGACCTTCGCCAACGCCCCGACGCTCACCGGGAAAGATGCCGTGCTCGCGCAGCTGTCCGCCATCGGCGGCAAAGTCGACTCGCTCGCCCACCCGCTGATCAACGTCTGGCAGGAGGAAGATGGGGTGGTCGTGTTCGAGGTCGACAGCGTCTGGCGTTTCCCCGACGGCGTCGAGACCATAATCCGAGCCTGCTCCATCTTCACCATCGCAGACGGGAAATTCACCGACCAGCGCATCTACGTCGACAACAGCCCCATCGATCACTACCTGGCCTGAGGGCCGCAGCGCCCCGGCCCGCCTGTCACCACTCACACGAAGGAGAGTCCATGGCCCGCATCCTCGTCACCGGTTCCGCCGACGGCCTCGGCCGCGCGGCCGCTGCCGCCCTGCTCGGCGACGGCCATGAGGTGGTCGTGCACGCCCGGAACGCGGCCAGACTGGCGGCGCTCGACGATCTGCTCGCCCGCGGGGCGAAGCCCGTCGTCGGCGATCTCGCCGACCTCGAGCAGGTCCAGGGCCTGGCCGAGCAGGCGAACGCGCTCGGACCGTTCGACGCCGTGATCCACAATGCGGGGGTCGTCGACGGTGCCGCCCTGCTGCCGGTCAACGTCGTCGCGCCCTACGCGCTCAGCGCGCTCGTCCCGGCGTCGCGGCTGGTCTATCTCTCCAGCAGCATGCATCGCGGCGGCCACACGGATCTCTCCCGCGCCGACTGGTCCGGAGCCCGCACGACGCTGTCCTACTCCGACTCCAAGCTGCTCGTCACCACGCTCATGGCGGCGATCGCCCGGCTCCGCCCCGACGTCCTCTCCCACGCCGTGGACCCCGGCTGGGTGCCGACCAGGATGGGCGGGCCGTCGGCCAGCGATGACCTCGAACTCGGCCACGTCACCCAGGCCTGGCTCGCCGTCACCCCCGAGCCCGCGGCGCTCGTGTCCGGGCAGTACTGGTTCCACCAGAAGCCCGAGCAGCCCCACCGCGCGGTGCGCGACGTGGCGTTCCAGGACGAGCTGCTCAGGATCCTCGCCCGGCACACGCAGATCGAGCTGCCAGCGTCACGCCCATGAGCTCGCACGAGACGCGCTCGCGCGGTGCTCGCCGACCGGGCTCACTGCCCGGGCATCGTGGAGCGCATCGCAGCCAGCACCGCGGCCTCGTCCGGCAGCGGCCTGCTCCGGCACGCCGTGCAGGAAGATGCGGATCTGCCGCACGGCCTGGTGCAGCAGCATCTCCAGGCCGGTGATCACGGGGGCGCCGGAAACCGCCGTCCAGGTGCGCGCGAGTGCGGTCGGCCAGGGCGCGTAGGCGGCCGAGAACAGCGCGCCGCCCTGCCCGGCCAGCGCGGTCGCGACGGAATCCGGAAGGTCCACGGTGCCGGGCAGCGTCGAGATCGTGAGGTCGACGGATCCCCGGAGGGTCTCGGCGCCCAGGAGCGCCGGGGTGGATCGGAGCCCGATCCTCTCGCCGAATGCGACGAGCTCGTCGGCCTGCTCCCGCCGCCGCGTGACGACCTCCACGTCCGTGACGCCGAGGCGGAGCAGCGACACCATCGCGGAGCGCGCGGTCGCGCCGCCGCCGAGCACGCGCGACGTGCGGGAGCCGGCGAGACCGCCCTCCTCGAGGGCCGCCACGAGACCGCCGACATCGGTGTTGAAGCCGCGCACCTCGTCACCGAGCAGCAGCGTGTTCACCGCGCCGGTGAGCCGGGCATCCTCGTCGAGGGCGTCGGCGCGCGCGAAGGCGCGCTCCTTGAGCGGCATCGTGAGCGAGAGCCCGCGCCAGGAGCGATCCAGGCCCGCCACGGCGTCATCGAAACCGGCCGCATCGACGCGGCGGCGACCGTACTCCCAGCCGAGGCCCAGCACCCGGTACGCGGCGCCGTGCAGCTCGGGCGAGCGGCTGTGCGCGATGGGGTCGCCCCAGACGGCGAGCCGGAACGGGTCCTCTGTCATCGGATCAGCACCCGGAGTCCGGGTTCGCCTTGCACCAGTCCTGCCACTGCTTGACCGCGGCTTCGTGCTCGGCGTAGGTCGTCGAGAACACGGTCTCGCCGGTGTCCAGGTTCACCGTCACGAAGTACAGCCAGGAGCCGGCCGCCGGGTGCATGGCCGCGTCGATGGCCTTGTCCCCCGGGTTCGCGATCGGCGTCTTCGGGAGCCCGTCGATCACGTAGGTGTTCCACGGGTTGTCATCCGTCTGCGCGGCGTCCGAGGTGCTGGCGCTGCCGCTGTGCAGCTCGCCGTAGCCGTACTGCGCGGTGGAGTCCATCTGCAGCTTCATGCCCTGATCGAGGCGATTCTGGATGACGCGGGAGACCTTGTAGAAGTCGGCCTCGGCGCGGGCCTCGCGCTGGATGATCGACGCGATCGTGAGGATCCGCTGCTCATCGGCGGCGGGAACGGATGCGGTCGCGAGCGAGTCCCTGGTGCGCTTCACGAGCGTCGCGACGATGTCCTTCGCGGTCGCACCGGGCGGGAACTCGTACAGCGCCGGGAACAGCCAGCCCTCCAGCGACGGGGCGCTCACCCCGTAGTCGGCGGGGTTCTTCACGGCCTCCTGCAGGTCGGCGAGCGGCACGTCCACGCTCTGCGCGATCCTCGTGATGGTCTCGGCGACCGTGTAGCCCTCCGGGATCAGCGCAGAGTTCTCCAGCTTGTTCTTCGGGTCGTCCAGGGCCTTGAGCGCGGCGGCGGCCGTCATCTTCGTCTGCAGCCGGTACACGCCGGGATAGAACGTGGCCGCCGTGCCGTCCTTGACGAGCATGTCGTAGAACACATCCTGGGTCTTCGTCACGCCGGCGTCGTACAGCGCCTTCGAGACCTGCTTGCCGGTGTCGCCCTTGTTGACGGTGACGAGGGCCTGACCGGTCGCCTGCCCGGCCTCGAAGTCCTTCGACGGGCCCCAGCCCATCGCCTCGCTGATCTTCGCGCCGTACGTGTTCCACACCCAGAGCCCCCCGGCGGCGGCCCCGCCCAGCAACGCCAGCACGATGATCAGCGCGATCAGGCAGCCGCGCCTGCGGCGCTTCGGCTTCGCCTTCACCGCGTGTTCCGGTTCGTGGTGGAAGAGCGCCTCCAGCGTGGAGTGCGCTGCGTCATGGTGCGCAGGGTCCGGATCCGCGGGTGCGACGTCGGGCGTCCCGGCAGCGACGGCCGAGGATTCCGCTGCCGGCGCGGCGCTCTCGTCGCCGACGTGCGCAGGTTCTGCGGGGGCCGATCCGGATGTCGTTCGGGCGGACTCCTGCGCTGCCTCGCGGGCCGCGCGGCGGGATCCCGGCGCCGGGGTCGCCGGAGCCGGGCGCGGCACCTGCACCTGCGGGTCGGGCAGTGCTCCGAACAGGTCGGGCGTGTTCTCGGGCGTGGCGGCCGGTTCTTCTCGGTCGGGCATGTCAGAGGCTCTCCTCGTCGAGAATCAGGGCTGTCCCGGCCGGGGCGCCGGTGTTCTTCTCCGTGTCGATCGCGTGCTGCAGCAGCACGACCGCGGCCGCCTGATCGACGACGCCGCGTGAATTGCGCTGACTGCGCCCGGAAGCGCGCAGCGCCTGGTGCGCGGTGACCGTGCTCAGACGCTCGTCGATCATCCGGATCGGCACGGCGGTGGCGCCGCCGAGAGCGCGCGCGAACTCGCGCGCGTCCACGGTAGACGCCGTGTCCTCGCCGCGCATGTTGATCGGCAGGCCGACCAGGAGCTCGAGCGGCTCGTACTCGGCGACGATCTGCGCGATCCTCGTCACCGAGTCGTCGCCGCGCGGCACCGTCTCGAGCGGCACTGCGAGCATGCCGTCCGGGTCGGACCGGGCCACGCCGATCCGGGCCCGCCCGACGTCGATCCCGAGCCGCACTCCCCGCCGGAAACCGGTCACGCGCGACGCAGCTCCTGCTCGATCGCGGCGAACGCGGCGGGCAGCGCCGACACGTCCGATCCGCCGCCCTGCGCGACGTCGTCGCGTCCGCCACCGCCGCCGCCGAGCACGCCGGCGGCGATCTTCGCCAGCGCACCCGCCTTGGCGCCGAGCGCACGCGCGGCATCGTTCGCGGCGATCACGACCATGGGGCGGCCGTTCGCGACACCCGACACTGCTGTGACCGCGGGCGCGGAACCGAACGTGTCGCGCACGCCGGTCGCGATCTCGCGCACCTCGTCCGCGCCG
Source organism: uncultured Actinomycetota bacterium (assembly GCA_963791605.1). Lineage (GTDB taxonomy): Bacteria > Actinomycetota > Actinomycetes > Actinomycetales > Microbacteriaceae > Microbacterium. The sequence goes on from CAWBTB010000007.1 coordinate 52,693, forward strand.
CCGACGGCGCCGAGGTCGTGCGCGACGAACTGCACCGAGCCGAGGGAGGTCGCCGACTGCGCGATCGCCGGCACGCGGCCGGCGCGCTCGGCGGCCTCGAACTGCGCGATCCGCTTCTCGGCCGCCTTGAGCTGCGCGGCGAGATCGGCGACGCGCTCGGTGAGCTGCTCGCGCGGGGTCTTCAGCGCCGAGGTCAGCTGCGAGACGAGGGCGCGCTCGGCGGCGAACTCGCGGAACGCGTCCTGGCCGACGAGCGCTTCGACGCGACGGTTCGAGGCGCCCACGGACGATTCGCCCACCAGATTGATCAGGCCGATCTCCGCGCTCGAGGAGACGTGCGTGCCGGCGCACAGCTCGCGGGACCACGGTCCCCCGATGTCGACCATGCGCACGGTCGATCCGTACTTCTCGCCGAACAGCGCCATCGCACCTGCGGCCTTCGCGTCGTCCAGCGACATGATGCGCGTGGTGACCTCGAGGCCGTCCTGCACCGCGCGGTTCGAGATCTCCTCGATCTCGGTCTTCGTGTCCGCGGACAAGGCTTGGCCCCAGGAGAAGTCGAAGCGCAGGTATCCCGCACGGTTCAGGGATCCGGCCTGGGTGGCGCGTCTTGCCGAGTGTGTCGCGGAGGGCCGCGTGCACGAGGTGCGTCGCGGAGTGCGCCTGGCGGGCGGCGCGGCGGTTGGCGGCGTCGACGCTGGCCGTCGCCGGAGCGTCGACCGACACGACGCCGCTGGTCACCTCGACGGTGTGGCTGATCAGGCCCGGCACCGGGCGCTGCACGTCGAGCACCTCGAGCGCGTAGCCGGGGCCCGTGATGACGCCCTTGTCGGCGACCTGGCCGCCGGACTCGGCGTACAGCGTGGTCTCGGCGAGCACGATCTCGGCGATCTGGCCCTCGCTCGCGCGGGTGGCGGGCCGGCCGTCGACGAGGATCCCGAGCACGCGCGAGGCGGTCTCGAGCTCGTCATAGCCGAGGAACGCCGTCTCGCCGAGGGCGCGCAGATCGCGGTAGACCGAGACGTCCGCGAGCTGGCGCTTGCGGCTCTTGGCGTCGGCCTTGGCGCGCGTGCGCTGCTCGAGCATGAGCGTGTCGAAGGCCGCACGGTCGACGTCGAGCCCGGCCTCCTCCGCGATCTCGAGCGTGAGGTCGATCGGGAAGCCGTACGTGTCGTGCAGCAGGAACGCCTCCGCGCCCTTGAGCGTTGCGGATCCGGACTTCTTCGTCTCGTCGAGGGCGAGGTCGAGGATCGTGGATCCGGCGTCCAGCGTGCGCCGGAACGTCTCCTCCTCCGCGAAGGCGGCGGCGGACAGCTGTGCCCAGTCCTGCTCGAGGATCGGGTAGGCCGTCTTCATGGCGTCCTTGGACGCCTGGAACAGCTCCGGGAACACCGGCTCGTCGACGCCGAGCAGGCGCATCGAGCGCACCGAGCGGCGCATCAGGCGGCGCAGGATGTACCCGCGGCCCTCGTTCGAGGGACGCACGCCGTCGGAGAGCAGCATGAGCGAGGAGCGCACGTGGTCGGCGACGACGCGGAAGCGCACATCGTCGGCGTGCTCGGCGCCGTAGGTGCGGCCGGACAGCTCCACCGCGCGATCGAGGACCGGGCGGACCTGGTCGGTCTCGTACATGTTCTCGACGCCCTGCTTGAGGAAGGCGACGCGCTCCAGTCCCATGCCGGTGTCGATGTTCTTCATCGGCAGGTCGCCCGTGATGTCGAACTCGGTCTTGCCGCGCACGTTCTCGATGAAATCCTGCATGAACACGAGGTTCCAGATCTCCAGGAACCGGGTGTCGTCGACGGCCGGCCCGCCGTCCCTGCCGTACGCGGGGCCGCGGTCGAAGAAGATCTCGCTGTCCGGACCGCCCGGGCCGGGCTGGCCGGTGTTCCAGTAGTTGTCCGCACGGCCGAGGCGCTGGATCCGCTCCGGGTTCAGGCCGATCACGTCGCGCCAGATCGACTCCGCCTCGTCGTCGGTCTCGAAGACGGTGACCCACAGATCCTTCTCGTCGAAGCCGAGCCCGCCGTCGCTCTCGGAGCCGGTGAGCAGCTCCCAGGCGTAGCGGATCGCGCCCTCCTTGAAGTAGTCGCCGAACGACCAGTTGCCCAGCATCTGGAAGAAGGTGCCGTGCCGGGCGGTCCGGCCGACCTCTTCGATGTCGTTGGTGCGGATGCACTTCTGCACGTCCGCGATGCGCGGGTGCGGCGCCGGCACGACACCGGTCAGGTACGGGATGAACGGCACCATGCCGGCCACGGTGAACAGCAGCGAGGGGTCGTCGCTGACCAGCGACGCCGAGGGGACGATCACGTGATCGTTCTTCTCGAAGTAGCTCAGGTAGCGCTGCGCGATCTCCGCGGTCTTCATGCTCGTCGAGGGGTCCTTGCTGTGGGGCGCGCGGAACGCGCGGTGTCGGGATCGGGGACGGGATCCGCGTCAGTCCGCAGGCCCGTCCTGGGTGAGACGGGCCTCCTGCGCGTGGAACGCGTCGCCGAGGATCCCGGTGAACTCGTTGATGCGGTTGTCGACCTCGGCGAGGAGGTCGTGCCCGCGGGGGTCCTTGTTCATGAAGTGAGCGGCCACGAAGCCGCCGATCACACCGATCAGGAACCATGCCAGGCTCTTCATGACACCACCTCCGCTTCCGGGCCGCAGGACGCGGCGAGATCCATCGTATGCGCAAACGCCGAGGAGGCGCCGGGGATACCCCGACGCCTCCTCGGTGTGTTCGCTCGGTGAGCGGAACCGGGTGCGCTGGACTCAGCGCGCCGCGTAGTACTCGACGACCAGCTGCACGTCGCAGGTCACGGGGACCTCGGCGCGCTTCGGGCGACGGACCAGGCGGGCCTGCAGCTTGTCGAGCTCGACCTCGAGGTACGCCGGAACGTTCGGCAGGACCTCGGCGTGACCGCCGGCGGCCGCCACCTGGAAGGGCTCGAGGCCCTCGCTCTTGGGCTTGACGTGGATGAGCTGACCCGGCTTCACGCGGAAGGACGGGCGGTCGACGAGCTGGCCGTCGACGAGGATGTGACGGTGCACGACGAGCTGGCGGGCCTGCGCGGTGGTGCGCGCGAAGCCGGCGCGGACCACGAGCGCGTCCAGACGCATCTCGAGCTGCTCGACGAGGTTCTCACCGGTCAGGCCGTCCTTGCGACGGGCCTCGTTGAACTGGATGACCAGCTGCTTCTCGCGGATGCCGTACTGCTCGCGCAGACGCTGCTTCTCGCGCAGACGGACGGCGTAGTCGCTGTCCTGCTTGCGCTTGGTGCGGCCGTGCTCACCGGGAGCGTAGGGACGCTTCTCGAGGTACTTGGCCGCCTTCGGGGTGAGGGCGATGCCGAGTGCACGGGACAGGCGGACCTTGCGGCGGTCCTGGGACTTCGTGACCACGAAGTGTTCCTTTCGATACGCGGCCGTGTCGATCACGACTCGCGGACGTATCGTCTCGATTCCGCCCCTCACGAACGCACGCCGGGGCGGACGGGAGGGTGGTGCAGGAGTGGAGAGATGCCCGAAAACACGGTTTCGAGCCGCTCAATGCTAACAGATCACGCCTGAACGCCCGTCACGGAGCGATCCGCGACGACCGGGCCGGACGTTCGCGCGCGCCTGGCCGGGCCCGCCCCGCGTGAGCCAGAGGATCGCGGCGGCGAGCACGGCGATCGCGATGCCCGTGCCCGGGGTGAGGTAGCCCTGCGTGAGCACCCAGCCGACGCTCGCCACCAGCGCCGCGGTGCAGGCCACAGCTGCCCACAGCGGCATGCTCCGCGTGCGCTCGTCCGGCCAGAACCGCTCGATGCGCGGCACGATCAGGCAGAGCACGGCGATCACCGCGACGGTCGCGAGCACCCATGGCACGCGGGTGAGCCACCAGGTCCCGGTGAGCGGGATCGGGAACTCGAGCCCGAGGGCGAGCTGGACCCCCACCACGACGGCCATCGCCACCGTGTGCCACAGGTAGATCGACCATGCCGAAGATGCCGAGCGCGCCGATCACGATCAGCGACGGGGCGCACCGGTCATCGCCGCTAGCGGATCGCCGGCTGCAGCAGGTGTGAACAGATACACCTGCGCGAGGCCGAGGCGAGGAGCAGCAGCATCGAGTGGGTACGGCATTCATGAGATTCGCGGAGGTCTCATGTCGGGCGTTGTAAGCCGAGCACGCTAAACACCGCAACGGCCACTCAAGCGCGTGCAGCTCGTCATCGACGAGCGCTGGAGCAGGCTCGTGTCGCCGAGCGATCCAGGTCGCCGCGGCACGGCTCGAAGGGTGGCCCGGTTACGCACTGAGGGGCGGGCACGCCTGAAAGATCGCTGCTCGCGGCCACGCCGCTCGCCGAATCAGACGCCACGGCGCACGGAGCGCCGGATCGGTACATGCGCGTCACGCGCCGGCGAGGTCCACATCGGATCGCGTAAGACCGGGGTAGACGCAGTCGACGGTATCGAAGATCGTCGCCCGCGCACGGGTGCAGTCGCTGGGACACATCGAGCGGAACAACGAGGTGCAGATGCGCTAGCCCAACGAGGTGCGCTATGAACGAGAGCGGTTCGGCGAGCTGGTAACGACGACGCGAAGGAGCGCAGAAGAATCCCGGATGGCGCTCCGCACAGCACCCACGATCGCACCGCCAGCAGAGGAACAGACGCGCGAGCATCGGTTACTCGTACCAGCACGACGCGATCGATGCACCGGCCAGAGTGGGCTACGCCGCAGCATCCGCGACGACGGATGCAAATAGAGGCCGCGGCGGTGCTCGCACGCGCCGATAGCAACCGACGCCAGAGTGGTGAATCACGGCGAACCCGCCGTGCCACCGAAGAACGGCGCATGCTAAAGCTCACACGTGCCCACCCAGGTGATCGCGGTGAGCGGACGCCATTCCGCGAGGGCGTTGAACGCCCGCAGCGGATCCCCCGCGATGCCCATCTGCAGCGCGTGCAGCAGCACCACGACGGGCAGGCAGATCGCGCGCACGAAATCGATCGACAGGTCACGATCCGGCGGGATCCTGATCGGGACTGCGTGCCATCGGTCTCTCCCCTACCCCTCCCCCAGGATGCGGCGGATCCGCTCCAGACGCGCCTGCACCTCGCGCTCCGCGCCGAGCGCTTTGGGCTGATAGTAGCGGCGCCCGCGCAGCTCATCCGGGAGGTACTGCTGCGGCAGGATCCGCACGTCGCTGTCGTGCGGGTAGCGGTAGCCCTTGCCGTGGCCGAGCCGCTTCGCGCCCGGGATAGTGCGCGTCCCGCAGATGCACGGGCACCCGGCCGAATCCGCCGGCCCGCACGTCGGCGATGGCCGCGTCGACGGCCAGGTACGCGGCGTTCGACTTCGCGGTGGTGGCGAGGTAGACGGTCGCCTCGGCGAGCGGGATCCGCCCCTCCGGCATGCCGATGAACGCCACCGCATCGGCGGCGGCGACCGCGATCACGCAGCGCCTGCGGATCCGCGAGGCCGATGTCCTCGGACGCCGAGATCACCAGGCGCCGGGCGATGAAGCGCGGATCCTCCCCCGCCTCGATCATGCGCGCCAGGTAGTGCACCGCCGCGTCGACGTCCGACCCGCGGATCGGACTTGATGAACGCGCTGATCACGTCGTAGTGCTCGTCGCCCTGGCGGTCGTAGCGCAGCAGCGCGCGGTCGACGGCCTGCGCGACGTCGTCATCCGTGACGACCGGGGTCTCGTCGTCGGCCTCGCGATCGGCGGACGCCGCCACCGCCGCGGCGGCCTCCAGCGCCGGTGAGCGCCCGCCGGGCGTCCCCGGAGGCGAGCCGGACCAGCGCGGCGCGCGCCGCGTCGTCGAGCGCGACCGCGCCGTGCAGTCCGCGCGGGTCGGCGACGCGCCCGGTCGATGAGCAGCCCGATGTCGTCGTCGGTGAGCGGCTGCAGCGTGAGCAGCAGGGATCGGGACAGCAGCGGCGAGATCACCGAGAACGACGGGTTCTCCGTGGTCGCCGCGATCAGGATGACCCAGCCGTTCTCCACGCCGGGCAGCAGCGCATCCTGCTGCGCCTTGGTGAAGCGGTGGATCTCGTCGAGGAACAGGATCGTGGACTGGCCGTACAGGTCGCGCTGCGTCAGCGCCTCCTGCATGACCTCCCGGACGTCCTTCACTCCGGCGGTGACGGCGGAGAGCTCGACGAAGCGGCGCCCCGAGGAGCGCGCGATCGCCTGCGCGAGCGTGGTCTTGCCGGTGCCCGGCGGGCCCCACAGGATCATCGACACGCTGCCGGAGCGTCTTCGCGGAGGGATCCGCGAGGCTCACGATCGGCGATCCGGGGCGCAGCAGATGCTGCTGGCCCGGCGACCTCGTCGAGCGAGATCGGCCGCATCCGCACGGCCAGCGGAGTCTGGCCGGACATCAGCGGGGCACGCGGAACTCATGCGCACAAGGCTATCCGCGCCGACCGACATCGCGCGGCCGCGCTGTGCGGGCGGCCTCGATCCGCGCGGTAGGCTCGGTCCTCGACATCCGAGGAGGATCCATGGCCGGTCGCCGTCCGACGAACGCCCGTGAGCAGCGCGCTCGCCTCGAGCAGGAGCGCGCCCGCCTGCATGCGGCGCGTCGCGACTGGCACGCCGGATCGTGCGGCGGCGGATCCGCGACAACACGATCGCGATCGTCGCGGGATCGGTCGATCGTCGTCGCCGCGGTCGTGAGCCAGGTCGTGCACGCTCAGGCGACCGCTCCCGCCCCGAAGCCCTCGCCGAGCGTCCGTCGACGTCGCCGGCCACGCCGACGCCGACCGGCCGACCCGCGACGCACGACCCCGGCGCGGCTGAGCGGCCCCGCCCCTCTCGCTCCCGCGCCCGTCGTACTAGGCTGAGGCCTGTCCTTTCCGCCTCCCGCGGCCCGTCCGCGCAAGGAGTTCACCGTGTCTGCCCCAGAGCCGAACAGCACCGAGCCCACGAACACCGCCGAGCCCGCGAACGGCACAGAACCCGCCGACACGGTCCCCAGCCTGCCGCAACGCCGGAGCCCGCGCCCGCGGCGCCGGAGCCCGCTGCCGACCGAGCCGGCGCCTGCGGAGCACGGAGGCCGCCCCGACCGAACCGGAACCGGCGCCCGCCGAGCCGGAGACCGCCGCGCCTGCGCCGGCCGTGCCGTCCCGTTCCGGTGCCCGCACCGCGCCCGCCGGCGATGCCGCGGCCGCCCGCCTCGCCGATCCGTCCCGTCGTGCCCGCAGCTCCGGCCGCACCGCGCCGGTGAGCACGACCGACGCCGCCGAGTGGGGCCGGGTCGAGGACGACGGCACCGTGTCCGTCCGCGAGGGCGAGACGTGGCGCGTCGTCGGCGAGTACCCGGACGGCACGCCGGCCGAGGCGCTCGCCTACTTCGTGCGCAAGTACGACGATCTCGCGTTCAAGGTGAACACGCTCGAGCAGCGCGTGCAGGCCGGCGGCGCGACCGCCGGCGACCTCGCCAAGCAGGCCGCGCACCTCGTCTCCGAGGTCACCGACGCGGCCGCCGTGGGCGACCTCGCGGCGCTGCGCGGCCGGCTGGACGCGCTCGACCGCATCGCTCGCCGACGCCTCCGCCGCGGAGGCCGTGGAGGCGAAGGCGGCGGTCGACGCGGCGATCGCCGAGCGCACCGCGCTGGTGGAGCGCTCCGAGGCGATCGCCGCCCAGGACCTCTCGTCGGTGCAGTGGAAGCAGGTCACCGAGGAGATGGGCGCGCTGTTCGACGCGTGGCAGAGCCACCAGCAGAACGGCCCCCGCCTGCCGAAGGGCGTCGCGAACCAGCTCTGGAAGCGGTTCCGCGACGCGCGCGCGACCGTGGACCGTCAGCGCCGCGCGTTCTACGCGGAGCTCGACGAGACCCACAAGGCCGCCCGCGATCGCAAGGCCCGTCTGGTGGAGCGCGCGGAGGCGCTCGCGCCGAAGGGCGTGGACGGCATCCCCGCCTACCGGGGGCTGCTGGACGAGTGGAAGGCCGCGGGCCGCGCCGGCCGCAAGGTCGACGACGCCCTCTGGGCGCGATTCAAGGCCGCCGGAGACGCCCTGTACTCGGCCCGCGCCGAGCAGGCCGCGGCGACCGAAGCCGAGTCGGCTCCGCGCATCGAAGCCCGCACCGCGCTGCTCGAGGAGGCCAAGGCCGTCGCCGCACGAGGCCAACCTCGCCAAGGCGCGCGCGCTGCTCACCCGGATCCAGCGCCAGTGGGACGAGGTCGGACGCATCTTCCCGCGCGAGAAGGAGCGGGCGCTCGACGACCGCCTGCGCGCGATCGAGCAGGAGCTCAAGTCGCGCGAGGACGTCGACTGGAAGCGCAACAACCCGGAGACGAAGGCGCGGGCCGGTGCGATGAGCGAGCAGCTGCTGCAGGCCATCGAGAAGCTCGAGGCCGAGCGCGACGCCGCCGAGAAGGCGGGCGACGCGAAGGCGCTGAAGCAGGCGACCGAGGCGCTGCGAGGCGCGTCGCGCCTGGCTGAGCGCGCTCGACGGCTGAGCCGCCGGCGCGAAGTTGTCCACAGGGCGGGGATCCTCGGATCCCCGCCCTGTGCCGTCTCGCCCAGACTGGACGGATGCAGCGAGCTGTTCCTGCACGTCCCCGGTGACCGGCTCTCGCGCGCCGAGCTGCAGCGCGGCGCGCCTCGACGGCGATGTGGTCGAGCTCGGCGAGGCGTACGCGCCGGCCGATCTGGTGGAGACCGCCGCCCTGCGCATCGCCTCCCTCGCCCCGCTCGTGCAGAGCATGCCCGGACGCCGCCTTCGCCGGCATGAGCGCCGCGTGGATCCACGGCGCGGGCGACGCTCCCCCGCGGCTGCACGAGCTGCAGAGCGCGACCGGGCGGCGCCTGCGCGGTCGCGAGCACCCGGCGAGTGCTGGTGCACGACACGCCCCTGGAGCCGGCGGATCTGCAGCGCTTCGCGGGCTACGCGGTCGTCACGGCCCGAGCGCACGCTCATCGACCTGCTGCGCTGGCCGTCGACGGCGCTCGGACCGCCGGCGACTGGGCGCTCGCGCTCGCCCGGATCGATCCCGGCCTCGCCGACCGCGCGGCCGCGCGCCTGGCGGCATCGGCCGCGGCCCCGGCCACCAGCGCGCCGAGCGGTTCCTCGCAGCTGCCAGGCGCTGACCGGATCGCGCCTGACCGCGGGTCGCGCCTGGCCGGATCAGGACGAGGTGACCCGGTAGACGTCGTAGACCGCGTCGATGCGGCGCACCGCGTTGAGCACCCGGTCCAGGTGCACGGTGTCGCCCATCTCGAACACGAAGCGGCTGAGCGCCAGGCGGTCGCGAGGTCGTCTGACACGGTCGCGGAGAGGATGTTCACGTGGTGCTCGCTGAGCACCCGGGTGACGTCCGACAGCAGCCCGGAGCGGTCGAGCGCCTCGACCTGGATCTGCACCAGGAAGACGCTCTTCGAGGTCGGCGCCCACTCGACCTCGACCATGCGGTCCGGCTCGCGCCGACAGCGCCTTCACGTTCACGCAGTCGGAGCGGTGCACGGACACGCCGCTGCCCCGCGTGACGAAGCCGACGATCTCGTCGCCGGGCACCGGGCGTGCAGCACTTCGCGAGCTTCACCAGGATGTCGGGCGCGCCGCGCACGAGCACGCCGGAGTCGCCCTCGCGCGGGATCCTGCTGCGGCCCTGGGCGGGGACGTCGATCGTCCCGGTCGTCGGTGTCCTCGGTGGCGGAGATCAGCGCGGTGACCTTCTCCAGCACGGACTGCGTGGACACGTGCCCCTCGCCGACCGCGGCGTACAGCGCCGAGACGTCCTCGTAGCGCAGCTGGTGCGCGACCTCGGTGAACGACTCCTGGCTCATCAGCCGCTGCAGCGGCAGGTTCTGCCTGCGCATCGCGCGCGCGATGGCCTCCTTGCCCTGCTCGATCGCCTCCTCGCGGCGCTCCTTCGTGAACCAGCCGCGGATCTTGTTCCGCGCCCGCGGTGCTCTTGACGAACGTCAGCCAGTCCTGGCTGGGACCGGCGTCCGGGTTCTTCGAGGTGAAGACCTCGACCACGTCGCCGCTGTTCAGGGTGGTCTCCAGCGGCACCAGGCGGCCGTTGACCTTGGCGCCCATCGTGCGGTGGCCGATCTCGGTGTGCACGGCGTACGCGAAGTCGACCGGCGTCGCGCCGGCCGGCAGGCCGATCACCCGGCCCTTCGGCGTGAAGACGTAGACCTCCTTCGCGCCGATCTCGAACCGCAGCGAGTCGAGGAACTCGCTGCGGATCCGCGGTCTCCGCCTGCCAGTCCGAGATGTGCGCGAGCCAGGTCATGTCGGCGTCGGTGGTCGGACGCCTTGCCGCCGCCGTTCATCCGCTCCTTGTACATCCAGTGCGCGGCGACGCCGAACTCCGCCTGCTGGTGCATCTCGTGCGTGCGGATCTGGATCTCGACGGTGCGGCCGCCGGGGCCGATCACGGTCGTGTGCAGGGACTGGTACAGGTTGAACTTCGGGGTGGCGATGTAGTCCTTGAACCGGCCGGGCAGCGGCGTCCAGCGGGCGTGGATCGCGCCGAGCACCGCGTAGCAGTCGCGCACGGTGCCGACCAGCACGCGGATCCCGATGAGGTCGTAGATGTCGTCGAACTCGCGGCCGCGCACCACCATCTTCTGGTAGACGGAGTAGTAGCTGCTTGGGGCGCCCGGCGACCTTGCCGCGCACGCGCAGGTCGCGCAGGTCGCTCTCGACCGCGTCGACGACCTCGTGCGATGTACTTCTCGCGCTGCGGTGTGCGCTGCTTGATCAGGCTGTCGATCTCGGCGTAGATCTTGGGGTGCAGGACCGCGAAGGACAGATCCTCCAGCTCCGACTTGATCGCCTGGATGCCGAGCCGGTGCGCGAGCGGCGCGTAGATCTCGAGGGTCTCCGTCGCCTTCCGCGCGGCCTTCTCCGGCGGCACGAAGCCCCACGTGCGCGCGTTGTGCAGCCGGTCGGCGAGCTTGATGATGAGCACCCGGATGTCCTTCGACATCGCGACGATCATCTTGCGGACGGTCTCGGCCTGCGCGCTGTCGCCGTACTTGACCTTGTCGAGCTTGGTGACGCCGTCCACGAGCATCGCGACCTCGTCGCCGAAGGTGGCGGTGAGCTCGGTGAGCGCGTAGCCGGTGTCCTCGACCGTGTCGTGCAGCAGCGCTGCGGCGATCGCGCGCGGGCCGAGGCCCGAGGTCGGCGAGGATCTGCGCGACCGCGAGCGGGTGCGTGATGTACGGCTCGCCGCTCTGGCGCTTCTGGCCCTCGTGCTTCTCCGCCGCGACCGCGTAGGCGCGCTCGATGATCGCGAGGTCGCCGCGCGGATGGTTCTGCCGGACGGTGCGGATCAGGTTGTCGAGGTCGTTGATCCTGGGCGCGCGGGAGAAGATGCGCGGCACGAGCCTGCGCAGACTCGAGCCCTGAGCCGTCCCGGCCTCGCTCATCCGACCTCCAGGCAGATCATCCTACGCGCGGAGAAGACAGCGGGGCCCATCGAGGGATCAGACCTCCACCGCGGTGACCGTGGCGCGGGAGCGCGCCTCGATCACGCGCTTGTCATGATCCTTGATCGACGACTCGTTCTCCCGGAACAGCGAGTACAGCGGAGCCGCGACGAACAGCGTCGAATAGGTGGCCACGATGATGCCGACGAAGATCGACAGCGAGATGTCGGTGAGCGTCTGCGCGCCGAGCCAGAAGGCCCCGATGAACAGGATGCGCGCCGACCGGCAGCGCCGCGATGATCGCCGTGTTGATCGAGCGGACCAGAGTCTGGTTCACGGCGAGGTTCACCGATTCTCCGAACGTGCGGGACGACCTCGCCCCTTCCTCGGTGGTGTTCTCGCGGACCTTGTCGAACACGACGGTGGTGTCGTACAGCGAGTACGCGAGGATCGTCAGGAAGCCGATCACGGCCGCCGGGGAGATCTCGAAGCCGGCCAGGGCGTAGACGCCGATCGTGATCACGAGCACGTCGAGCAGGCCGAGGATCGCCGCGGCGGACATCTTCCAGGTGCGGAAGTAGAACGCGAGGATGAGGAACGTCAGCGCGAGGAAGATCGCGAGTCCCCACAGCGACTGGCGGGTGACGCCCTCGCCCCAGCTCGGACCGATGAACGACATGTTCACCTTGTCGGCCGGCACTTCGTAGGCCTTCGCCAGCGCGGCGGCGACCCGCGTGGTCTCCTGGTCCGACATCTGCGCGGTCTGCACCCGGATGTCGCGGTTGCTGACCGTGGTGACCTTCGTGGTGATCGCGGGCGTCACCGAATGCACGGCCGCGGTCGCGATGTTCTGGTCGCGATTCGCGGGGGCCTCCACCGTGAACTGCGAACCGCCGGTGAACTCGATGGAGAACTGCACGGGGCGGAACACCGGCACGAGGGCGGATCCGATCACCAGCAGGATCGCGATGACGAACCAGATCCGCCGCCGGCCGACGAACGGGAAGGAGGTCTTGCCGGAGTAGAGGTCGTTGCCGAAATCGTTCATGGAGCGCATCAGTCGTTCTCCTCGTTCCCGGAGCGGGCCGAGCCCGCCGCCGCGTCGGCGAGAGCCTCCGCGCGCTTGCGCTCGGCGATGGTCTGGCGCCGCTCGGCCTCACCGCGCGACCGGGCGGCACGGGCCGCCTTGCCCTGCGACGCGGGAGCGACCTCGCGGTACTCGGTGCGCGTGCGGTAGACGGCGCCGAGCGCCTCCGGATCCATACCGGACAGCGGGTGGCCGTTGCCGAAGAACCGCGTGCGGGCGAGGAGCTGCATCACCGGGTGCGTGAAGATCACGAAGATCGCCACGTCGATGAGCGTGGTGAGCCCGAGCGTGAACGCGAAGCCCTTCACGGTCGCATCGGCCAGGATGTACAGCACCACGGCGGCGAGCACGTTGATCGACTTCGAGATGTAGATCGTGCGCTTGGCGCGCGCCCAGCCGTCCTCGACGGCTCCCGTGATCGACTTCCCGTCGCGCAGCTCGTCTCGGATGCGTTCGAAGTAGACGATGAACGAGTCGGCCGTGAATCCGATCGACACGATCAGGCCGGCGACACCGGCCAGCGACAGGCGGAAGCCCATGCGCCAGCCGAGGATGCAGATGATCACGTAGGTGAGCACGGCCATCACCGCGATCGAGGCGACGATCACGAACCCGAGCGCGCGATAGCTGAGCAGCGAGTACACCGCGACCAGGGCCAGGCCGATGAGACCGGCGATGAGTCCGATCTGCAGCTGCTGCGATCCGAGGGTCGCGGAGATCGTGTCGGAGCTCTGCACGGTGAAGCTGAGCGGCAGCGCGCCGTACTTGAGCTGGTCGGCGAGGCTCTTCGCGCTCTGCTGGGTGAAGGATCCGCTGATCGACGGGCGGCCGTCCAGGATGACGCCGTTCATCGACGGAGCGGAGATGACCGAGCCGTCCAGCACGAACGCGAACTGGTTGCGCGGCGTCAGGTTCTGCTGCGTGTAGCCGTAGAGCCGCTGGCTGACCTTGCCGAACGCGTCGGTGCCCTTCGCGTTGAAGGTCAGGTTGACCTCCCACTGGCCGTTCTGCTGGTTCATGCCGGCGGTCGCGTCCGTGATCGACGTGCCGTCCAGTTCGACCGGACCGAGCAGGTACTTCGCCTGCCCGCTGATGTCGCAGGCGATCAGCGGCTGGTCGGCCGGCTGCTTCGCCGCGTCCCGCTTGGTCTTGCAGTCGTAGGCGGGGAACTGCGCCTGCAGCTTCGGGGTGATCCAGGACTGGTCGCTTCCGTCGGTCGGGGACGGCGACGGCGTGGAGGCGAGATCGGGCGCGGGGGTCGGATACGGCGTCGACTTGCCGTCTTGGCCGACGAACGACGTCGCCGGGTTCGTGGCCGCGAGCACCGCGCGCAGCTCGAGCTTGGCGCTCGCCTTGATCCGGTTCTGCGTGGCCTCGTCCGCCTTGCCGGCGATCTGCACCACGATGTTGCGGCCACCCTCGGTGGTGATGTCCGACTCGCCGACACCCGAGGCGTCCACGCGCTGCCGGATGATCTGCGCGGCCTGATCGAGCTGGTCCGCGTTCGGGTCCTTCCCATCCGCGGTCTGCGCGCTGAGGATGATCTGCGTGCCGCCCTGCAGGTCGAGCGCGAGCGACGGCGCCCAGGAGCTCTTTCCGAAGCCGTACACGCCGAGCGCGTTCAAGCCGAACAGCACACCCGTGACGATGAGCAGGCCGAGCAGAACCCGCCAGGCGTGCTTGACCGGGGAAGAAGATGCCACGAAGGTTCTTCGCTTTCTAGGAGAACGGACTCTCTACGAGAGCGGGAGGGGCGTCAGTTCTTGTCGTCGGCCTCGCGCTCCAGGCGGGCGCGGGTCTCCTCGGCGGACTCGATGCGGACGTCGTCCTTGGCCGGGCGCTCGTCCAGCGGGGTCTGGTCGTCGAGGGGCGTGTGCGCCTCATCCTCGGCCGGAGTCTCCTGGTCCTCCGCGATGACGCGCAGGATCGCCTGGGAGTGCACGTCGATGATCACGCCGGGCGCGATCTCGACGCGGGCCGGCCGGTCCAGGTTCTCCGGGTCGAACTCGACGATCGTGCCGTACAGGCCGCCCTGCAGGAGCACGCGGGCGCCCGGGACGGTCTCGGTCGCCTTCTTCGCCTGCTCCTCCTTCATGCGCCTGTTGCGACGACGCGTGCTCAGCACCATGAAGACGAGCAGGATCGCCAGCACGAAGAAGAGGCCGTACTGCGAGAAGAAGGTCGCGATGTTCATGCGAGGAGAGAGCCTTTCGGGCATACGCGCCATCGATGGCGCGCGGAAGAGGGGGAAGGTGGAAGTCTTCAGCGATTATAGGTCATCGAACAGCGCGGCCCCCTCGGGATGGGAGACCCCGAGGTGCGCGTAGGCCTCGGGCATGGCGATCCGGCCGCGGGGCGTGCGCCCCAGGAACCCGATCCGCACGAGGTAGGGCTCGACGACGCTCTCGATCGTGTCCGGCTCCTCGCCGACCGAGACGGCGAGGGTGCTGAGCCCGACGGGGCCGCCGCGGAACCGCCGCACGACCGCCTCCAGCACGGCGCGGTCCAGGCGATCCAGCCCGATCCGGTCGACGTCGTAGAGGTCGAGAGCGGCGTGGACGTCGTCGACGGAGGCGGAGGATCCGGCGCCGTGCACGAGCGCGTAGTCGCGGACGCGGCGCAGCAGCCGGTTGGCGATGCGCGGCGTGCCGCGGGACCGCCGCGCGATCTCCGCTCGAGCGATCGCGGGCAGGTCGACGCCGAGCACGATCGCGGAGCGCGCCACGACGCGCTCGAGCTCCTCCGGCTCGTAGTACTCGAGGTGGGCGGTGAACCCGAACCGGTCGCGCAGCGGGTTCGGCAGCAGCCCCGATCGAGTGGTCGCTCCGACGAGCGTGAACGGCGCGAGGTCCAGCGGGATGCTGGTCGCGCCCGCGCCCTTGCCGACCATGATGTCGATCCGGAAGTCCTCCATCGCGAGGTAGAGCATCTCCTCGGCGGAGCGCGCCATCCGGTGGATCTCGTCGATGAACAGCACCTCGCCGGAGGTGAGGCTGGACAGCAGAGCTGCGAGATCGCCCGCATGCTGGATCGCGGGTCCGCTGGACATGCGCAGCGGCCGGTTGCTCTCGTGCGCGACGATCATCGCGAGCGTCGTCTTGCCGAGTCCGGGAGGGCCGGAGAGCAGGATGTGGTCGGCGGGGCGCTCCTGGATCCGCGCGGCCTCGAGCAGCAGCTTCATCTGCCCGCGGACCTTGTGCTGACCGACGAACTCGTCCAGGCTCGTCGGGCGCAGGGCCCCCTCGATCGCGAGCTCGACCTCGTCGACGGCCTCGCCGGAATCCTGGTACTCAGCCACGGGCGGGTCCCAGCGTCGCGAGCGTGCGGCGCAGCAGGAGCGCGACGGATCCGCGTTCGGTCTCGCTCGCCTCGGCCACGCTGCGTTCGGCGGCGTCGGCGGCGACACGTTCGGTCCATCCCAGCCCGATCAGGGCCGCCATCAGCTGCGTGCCGATCTCGTCCGGGACCGACGTGGCAGCCGGTGCGGCGGCCGGGGACTGCAGCTTGCCTGCGAGCTGGACGACGATGAGCTTCGCCGTCTTCGGGCCGATGCCGGAGACCCGGCGGAACGGTGCGTCGTCATCGGCGGCCACGGCCGAGGCGATCTGGTCGACTGACAGGTGCGAGAGCACGCCGAGGGCCGACTTCGGCCCGACGCCCGTGACGGAGAGCAGGTGCCCGAACACCTCGAGCTCGGTCGCGTCGGCGAACCCGAACAGCGACAGCGCGTCCTCCCGCACGATCAGCGACGTGTGCAGACGCAGCTCGTGGCCGACCCGCGCCGTGTGCGCGACGTCACCGGGGACGGCGACGAAGAACCCGACTCCCCCGACCTCGATGACGACGGAATCCGTGGTCGCGGACAGCACGATGCCGCGGAGCGAGGAGATCATGTCTGAAGTCTACGCACGTGCTCGTAGATATGTTCGAGCGACACGCTCGGCGTCGGCCCAGGCCTTCTGCGCGGGCGTCTGCGCCTCGGTCGACGGACCTGCAGACAGTCCTGGGCCCCGCCAGGCATGGCACAGCGCAATCGCGAGCGCGTCGGCGGCGTCGGCGGGCTGCGGCGGGGCGTCCAGGCGCAGGATCCGGGCGATCATGGCCTGCACCTGCTTCTTGTCCGCGGATCCGTATCCGGTCACGGCGGCCTTCACCTCGCTCGGCGTGTGCGTGGCGGCCGGCAGCCCGTGCTCGGCCGCGATCAGCAACGCGACTCCGCTCGCCTGCGCAGTACCCATCACGGTGTGGCTGTTCTGCTGCGCGAACACGCGCTCGACGGCGACGGCGTCCGGCTCGTGTTCGGCGATCACCGCCCTGATCCCGGCCGCCACGGCGGCCAGACGCTCACCGATCGGGGCTTCGGGCGACGTGCGGATGACGCCCACGTGGACCAGGGTGCCGCGCCGCCTGGCGTCGACATCCACGACACCCACACCGCAGCGAGTGAGGCCGGGGTCGATGCCCAGGATCCGTCGGGTCGTCGTCACCCCTCAAGGCTAGGGCGGGTCCGGCCCCGACCGTCCGAGGCGCGCGGCCACCCTGCTCCGGTCCCTGAGCCCGTCGCCCCGGTCCCTGAGCCTGTCGAAGGGACCCCGCCATCCCGGTCCCTGAGCCTGTCGAAGGGACGCACCGCCCCACCCGCCGGCCCCGCACCCCGCCTCCGGTCCCTGAGCCTGTCGAAGGGACGCACCGCCCCACCCGCCGGCCCGCACCCCGCCTCCGGTCCCTGAGCCTGTCGAAGGGACGCACCGCCCCACCCGCCGGCCCGCACCCCGCCTCCGGTCCCTGAGCCTGTCGAAGGGACGCACTCTGACGTCGATCAGTTATCCACAGCCGCAGTCGCGGGGGTACCACAGCGCAAAGATCGGAACATGGCATGGACCTACATCGTGGAGTGCGCGGACGGATCCTTCTACACCGGCAGCACGGTCTTAGACGTCGAGGCCAGGGTCTGGCAGCACAACAACGATCCCGATTGGAGTGCGAACTTCACGCGGAAACGGCGCCCAGTCCGATCGGCGTACGCCGAGCAGTTCGATCGCATCGACGAGGCATTCGCCCGCGAGAAGCAGATCCAAGGCTGGTCACGGGCGAAGAAACTGGCGCTCATCGAACTTCGCGGTGTGGACCTGCCTGCGCTCGCTCATCCGGCCGCGGCGAGGTCACTTCGACAGGCTCAGTGACCGGCTGAACACGACACTTCGACAGGCTCAGTGATCGGCTGAACTGACCGGCCGAACCGCCAAGGCGTGCTCGTCACGGGGCGGGCTCAGTGACGGACTGCCTGCCCGGTCCCTGAGCCTGTCGGGACGTACCTGTCCTACGGCGCGGGCCTACTCGTCGTTCTCGAGCTCGGCCTGGACTTCGGCGCTGAGGTCGAAGTTCGTGAAGACGTTCTGCACGTCCTCGCTGTCCTCGAGCGCGTCGATGAGGCGGAAGATCTTGCGCGCCGTGTCGGCGTCGATCTCGACCTTGAGGTTCGGCACGAACTCCACGTCCGCCGACTCGTAGTCGATGCCGGCGTCCTGCAGGGCGCTGCGCACCGCGACGAGGTCGGAGGCTTCGGTGATGACCTCGAAGCCCTGCGCGTGCGGCTCGATCTCCTCGGCGCCGGCCTCGAGGGCTGCCATCATCACGTCGTCCTCGGTCGTCCCCTCGGAGCCGACCACGATGACGCCCTTGCGGCTGAAGTTGTAGGCGACGCTGCCGGGATCGGCGAGGGTACCGCCGTTGCGGCTGAGCGCGGTGCGCACCTCGGCCGCGGCGCGGTTCTTGTTGTCGGTGAGGCACTCGATCATGAGGGCGACGCCGCCCTGGCCGTAGCCTTCGTACATGATCGAGGTGTACTCGACGGCCTCGCCGCCGATTCCCGCACCGCGCTTCACCGCGCGGTCGATGTTGTCCTTCGGGACCGAGGTCTTCTTCGCCTTCTGCACGGCGTCGAAGAGCGTCGGGTTGCCCGCGAGGTCGGGACCGCCGAGCTTCGCGGCGACCTCGATGTTCTTGATGAGCTTGGCCCAGGACTTCGCACGGCGCGAGTCGATGACGGCCTTCTTGTGCTTGGTGGTGGCCCACTTGGAATGCCCGGACATATCTCTCCCGCTCGTATCTCCCCCGCGGAACGTCCCGCCAGGGCATCGTCCAGTCTAGAAGATGCGGCGCTGTCGCACGATGCGACGGATCCGTCAGGCCGCGACGAGCTCGTCACGGCGGCGCTGCACAATGTCCAGCAGCCGCGCGTGCAGCCGGGACTCGCCGTTCATCTCCGGGTGGAAGCTGGTGCCGAGCAGGTTGCCCTGCTCAACCGCCACGACGCCCCCGTCGGGGAGCGCCGCGATGGCTCGCGCCTGCGGACCAACGCGGGTGATGAGGGGTGCGCGGATGAATGTGGCCGCGACCTCTCCCTCGATCCCGTCGATGCTCAACACGGTCTCGAAGGACTCGACCTGGCCGCCGAACGCGTTCCGGGCGACCGTGACGTCGAGGCCGCCGAACGTGAGCTGCCCGTCGATCGCGCCCTCGATCTCATCCGCGAGCAGGATCAGCCCGGCGCAGGTGCCGTACACGGGAAGCCCGCCGGCGATCAGAGCACGCAGCGGATCCCGCACCCCGAAGATGCGCGACAGCTTGTCGATGACGCTCGACTCGCCTCCCGGGATCACCAGTCCGTCGATCCCGTCCAGCTGCTCGGGGCGGCGGACGGCGACCGCCTCCGCCCCGAGGCCGGTGAGGATCGCGGCGTGCTCGCGCACATCGCCCTGCAGCGCGAGCACGCCGATCCGGAGAGGCGCTGTCACCAGCCGCGCTCCGCGAGCCGGTGCGGCGCGGGAAGGTCGGAAACATTGATGCCGACCATGGCCTCGCCGAGTCCGCGGGAGACCTGGGCGATCACAGCCGGGTCGTCGTACGCGGCGACCGCCTTGACGATCGCTGCGGCACGGGCGGCCGGGTTGCCGGACTTGAAGATGCCGGATCCGACGAACACGCCGTCGGCACCGAGCTGCATCATCATCGCGGCGTCGGCGGGAGTTGCCACTCCCCCGGCGACGAACATCACGACCGGCAGTGCGCCCTTCTCGGCGACCTCTGCGACGAGCTCGTACGGCGCCTGCAGTTCCTTCGCCGCGACGTACAGTTCGTCCTTCGGCAGCGAGGACAGCCGGGCGATCTCGCCGCGGATCGTGCGGATGTGCTTCATGGCCTCGGAGACGTCACCGGTGCCGGCCTCGCCCTTGGAGCGGATCATGGCCGCGCCCTCGGTGATGCGGCGCAGCGCCTCGCCCAGGTTGGTCGCCCCGCAGACGAACGGCACCGTGAAGCCCCACTTGTCGATGTGGTTGACGTAGTCGGCCGGTGAGAGGACTTCGGACTCGTCGATGTAGTCCACGCCGAGCTCCTGCAGCACCTGCGCCTCGACGAAGTGGCCGATGCGCGCCTTCGCCATGACCGGGATCGAGACGGCGGCGATGATGCCGTCGATCATGTCGGGGTCGCTCATCCGCGAGACTCCGCCCTGCGCGCGGATGTCGGCGGGGACCCGCTCGAGTGCCATGACGGCCACGGCCCCGGCGTCTTCGGCGATCTTCGCCTGCTCGGGAGTGACGACGTCCATGATGACGCCGCCCTTCAGCATCTCCGCGAGACCGCGCTTGACGCGGCCGGTTCCGGTCGTGGACTCGGGTGCAAGTTCTGTCATAGGACAGATCATACGCTGTCTGGATCCGTCGGACATGCGCGGAAGACGCGGCGGGAAACGCGGCTCAGGGGTGCGAGGATCGAAGCATGAAGATCCTCTCGATCCAGTCCGCCGTCGCGTACGGCCACGTCGGAAACTCCGCCGCGGTGTTCCCGCTGCAGCGCATCGGCGTCGAGGTGCTGCCCGTCTACACGGTGAACTTCTCCAATCACACCGGCTACGGCGCCTGGCGCGGACCGCTGATCGCGCCGGAGGACGTCCGCGAGGTCATCACCGGGATCGAGGAGCGCGGCGTGCTCGGCGAGGTCGACGCCGTGCTGAGCGGCTACCAGGGCGGCGAGGGCATCGGCGACGTCATCATCGACGCCGTCGCGCGCGTCAAGGCCGCCAACCCGAACGCGGTGTACGCGTGCGACCCCGTGATGGGCAACGCGAAGTCGGGCTGCTTCGTCGCCCCGGCGATCCCCGAGCTGCTGCGCGACCGCGTCGTGCCGGTGGCCGACATCATCACGCCGAACCAGTTCGAGCTCGGCTATCTGACCGGCACCTCCCCCGACACCCTCGAGTCGACACTCGCCTCCGTCGATGCCGCCCGCGCCATGGGGCCGCGCACGGTCCTGGTGACCAGCGTCGAGCGCCCCGACCGGCCGGAGGGGACGATCGAGATGCTCGCCGTCGACGATCACGGCGCCTGGATCGTGCAGACGCCGCAGCTGCCGATGAAGGCGAACGGATCCGGCGACGTGACCGCGGCGCTGTTCACCGCGCACTACGTGCGCACCGGTTCGGCCGCGGAAGCGCTGCGCAAGACGGTCTCCAGCGTCTTCGACCTGCTCGCACTCACCCTGGAGTCGGGCGAGCGCGAACTGCAGCTCGTCGAGGCGCAGGAGTTCTACGCGCACCCGCGGGAGCAGTTCGCGGTCACGCAGGTGCGCTGAGCGGGCACCGGAGAGAACCGCGTTTCGTCTCGCTCTCGCTGCGCTCGTGCTCGCTCAACGACCCCAAGGTCGTTGAGCGAGCACCGACGAAGTCGAGGCGCAGGAGTTCTACGCGCACCCGCGGGAGCAGTTCCCGGTCACGCAGGTGCGCTGAGCGGGCACCGGAGAGAACCGCGTTTCGTCTCGCTCTCGCTGCGCTCGTGCTCGCTCAACGACCCCAAGGTCGTTGAGCGAGCACCGACGAAGTCGAGGCCCAGGAGTTCTACGCGCACCCGCGGGAGCAGTTCCCGGTCGCGCAGGTCCGCTGAGCGGGCACCGGAGAGAACCGCGTTTCGTCTCGCTCTCGCTGCGCTCGTGCTCGCTCAACGAGCCCAAGGTCGTTGAGCGAGCACCGACGAAGTCGAGGCGCAGGAGTTCTACGCGCACCCGCGCGAGCAGTTCGCGGTCACGCAGGTGCGCTGAGCGGGCATCTGGGAGAACCGCGTTTCGTCTCGCTCTCGCTGCGCTCGTGCTCGCTCAACGACCCCAAGGTCGTTGAGCGAGCACCGACGAAGTCGAGGCGCAGGAGTTCTACGCGCACCCGCGGGAGCAGTTCCCGGTGACGCAGGTCCGCTGAGCGGGCACCGGAGAGAACCGCGTTTCGTCTCGCTCTCGCTGCGCTCGTGCTCGCTCAACGACCCCAAGGTCGTTGAGCGAGCACCGACGAAGTCGGAGCGAGACGAAACGCGGCCTCCGCTGAACCGTGTCAGACGGGCCAGGCGGCCGCGACCGTGGCGCGCACGTCGCCGAGCAGCTGCGGCAGCGCCTTGGTCTTCGCGATGATCGGGAAGAAGTTCGCGTCGCTGTTCCACCGCGGCACCACGTGCTGGTGCAGGTGCGCGTCGACGCCCGCGCCTGCGACCGCGCCCTGGTTCATCCCGATGTTGAAGCCGTCGCAATGCGAGGTCGCGGTCAGCACCCGCATCGCGGTCTGGGTGAGGGCGCCGATCTCGGCGACCTCCTCTTCCGTCGCCTGATCGTACGTCGCGATGTGACGGTACGGGCAGACCAGCAGGTGACCGGAGTTGTACGGGAACAGGTTCAGCAGCACGTAGGCGGTGCGACCGCGGGCGACGATGAGCCGCTCCTCGTCGGGATGCTTCGGCGCCTCGCAGAACGGGCATTCCTCGCGCAGCGGCTCGGGGCCCGCCTGGATGTACGTCATCCGGTGCGGGACCCAGAGGCGCTGGAACTCGTCGGGGACGCCCGCGAGGTGCGCGGCGTCCTCGACCCCGCGCGCCTCTCCGGTTCCGGCGCCTCCCGAGTCGGTCACGCGAGATCGCCCGCCGAAGACACCAGCACGTGGCCGTCGATCGCCCGGCGCACCCGTTCCACAGCCTCGGCGAGCGGCACGCCGTTCTCCTGGGATCCGTCACGGAAGCGGAACGAGACAGTGCCGGCGGCCCGGTCCTGCTCCCCCGCGATCAGGATCAGCGGGATCTTGCCGGTCGTGTGGGTGCGGATCTTCTTCTGCATCCGCTCGTCGGAGTGGTCGACCTCGGCACGGACGCCGACAGCGCGCAGCGCGGCGATCGCGTCATCGAGGTAGTCCGCGAACTCCTCCGCGACCGGCACCCCGACGACCTGCACCGGCGACAGCCACAGCGGGAAGTCTCCGGCGTAGTGCTCCAGCAGGATCGCGAAGAACCGCTCGATGGATCCGAACAGCGCACGGTGGATCATGATCGGGCGCTTCTTCTGCCCGTCCTTGTCCATGAACTCCAGGTCGAAGCGCTCTGGCAGGTTCGGATCCACCTGCACCGTGGAGAGCTGCCAGACGCGTCCGATCGCGTCGGTGGTCTTCAGGTCGATCTTCGGGCCGTAGAACGCGGCCTCGCCGGGGACCTCGGTGAGCTTGAGCCCGGACGCCACGGCGACGCGGCGCAGCGCGTCGGTCGAGCTCTCCCAGAACTCCTCGGAGCCGATCCACTTCTCCTTCTCGTCGTCCTTCATGGACAGTTCGAGCTCGAACTCCGTCAGGCCGAAGTCGCGCAGCATCGACAGGATGAACTCGAGCACCTTGGCGACCTCGGTCTCGAGCTGGTCCGGGGTGACGAACAGGTGCGAGTCGTCCTGGGTGAAACCGCGCACCCGGGTGAGGCCGTGCAGCGCGCCGGACAGCTCGTTGCGGTAGACGGTGCCGTTCTCGGCGAAGCGCAGCGGCAGATCCCGGTAGCTGCGCGCGCGCTCCTTGTAGATCAGGATGTGCATCGGGCAGTTCATCGGCTTCAGGTAGTAGTCCTGGCCCTGCTTGGTGACGTGCCCATCCTCGTCGCGCTCCTCGTCCATCCGGATCGGCGGGAACATGCCGTCGCGGTAGGTGACCAGGTGGTTCGAGGTGAGGAACAGGTCCTCCTTCGAGATGTGCGGCGTGTACACGTAGGTGTATCCGCCCTCGATGTGACGCTTGCGCGCGTGCTGCTCCATCTCGCCGCGGATGATGCCGCCGCGGGGGTGCCACACCGACAGGCCGGATCCGATCTCCTCGGGGAAGGAGAACAGGTCGAGCTCCTTGCCGAGGCGGCGGTGGTCGCGTTTGGCGGCCTCCTCGAGGCGCTGCTGGTACGCGCGCAGCTCGTCCTTGGTCGGCCAGGCGGTGCCGTAGATGCGCTGCAGCTGCGGGTTCTTCTCGGATCCGCGCCAGTAGGCCGCGGCGATGCGGGTGAGGTCCCAGCCGTTGCCGATCAGGCGCGTGTTCGGCAGGTGCGGACCGCGGCAGAGGTCCTTCCAGACGACCTCGCCGTCCTTGGCGACGTTGTCGTAGATGGTGAGCTCGCCCTCGCCGACCTCGACCGAGGCGCCCTCCACCTTGTGGGCGGCGCTGGTCGCCGCCTCGGTCCCTGAGCCTGTCGAAGGGCCCTTCAGGTCGATGAGCTCGAGCTTGAACGGCTCGTCGGCGAGCTCGGCCCGCGCCTCGTCGGCGGTCACGACGCGGCGCACGAACCGCTGGCCCTCGCGCTGGATCCGCTGCATCTCCTTCGAGATCGCCTTGACGTCTTCCGGGGTGAACGGGGTGTCCACGCCGAAGTCGTAGTAGAAGCCGTCGGTGATCGGCGGGCCGATGCCGAGGTCAGCCTGCGGCTTGATGCGCTGCACGGCCTGCGCGAGCACGTGCGCGGTGGAGTGCCGGAGGATCGCGAGGCCCTCCGGGCTGTCGATCGTGATGGGCTGGACGTCGTCGTCCGCGTTCACGACGGCGGCGAGGTCCTTCTGCTGCCCGTTGACGAGCATGGCGACCACGGAGCGATCGCTGAAGGGTCCGTTCGCGCCGTACAGGGCGAAGCCGTCGCAGGGGTAGGACGGTGCAGTCGAATCCGCCCCGGCGGAATCGGACACAGGGTTCTCAGACAAGGGAGTTCTCCAGATAGAAGACGGTCTCGGCTCAGCTTCGGACGCGTCGGCGCCCTGCCCGCTCAGGCCCTGAGAGTTCGCGTGCCGGTGACCGCGACCACGGTCGCGTGCGTCAGCCGGGCGAAGTCCATAGGAGAATCCTACGCCGCGGCGTCCGATGCCTGGACCAGCGCACGGCCCAGCGCCTTGTCCAGATGGCGCTGGGCGAGCCGCCATCCCCCTGCCTCGTACGCGACCACGACGAAGACGGGGCCGGCCAGCACGACGAGCAGGCACAGCCACAGCGGGGATCCGTTGAACGCGAGCACGATGCCGAGCAGCGGAAGCATCATCGCCAGCACGTGCAGCAGCAGCCCGCGCATGAGTGCATGCACGAGATAGGAGTGCAGCAGCGAGACCGAGGTCATGAACACGATCACCGGGATCGCGATCATGAGGATCACGGTGCTCGTCGGCAGAGCATGCTCGCCGTAGGCGTAACCGATCGCGTGCAATCCGGCGCCCACAGCCGCGATGCTGCCGAAGATCAGGGCGTGGCCATACCCCCACACGAACGCACGCCCGCGGTGGGCGGCGAGGATCGGGCCGGAGGGGAGCATCGTGTACGACCACCACAGGGCGAACGTCATCGCGACGCCGGCACCGATCACGACGATGGTGTCGGCGCTCCAGCCCTGCAGGTGCGAGATCTCCTGAGCCGCCGCGAGCGTGCCGATGACGGTCTCGCCGAGAGTGATGATCGCCAGCAGCGAGTAGCGCTCGGCGATGTGGTGCGGATGCCAGGGCGTGCCCTTGTGCTCGCCGTCGCCCTTGCGCTCGGCCACGACGGGCCCGCCCAGCTCGATCAGCCAGCAGACCACCGCGGCCAGCAGACCACCGGCGAACGTCAGCGGCGCCCAAGCGACGACGACCCATCCGAGCTGCGCGACCGCGATGAACACGACGTAGGTGAGAGCTTGGGCGCGGTAGCGCGGATCCCGCGCCGCCCGCACCCATTGCGCGAGCAGGCCGACCCGCATCACGATGTAGCCGGAGACCATGATCTGGTTCGCGAAGACGCCGACGTTCTCCAAGGACTCGAACATCGTAGGCAGGCCGATCGCGAGGACGATGACACCCACCATCTGCACCATGGTGAATAGGCGGAACAGCCAGTCGTCGGTGTCGAAGGCGGATGCGAACCAGGAGAAGTTGATCCATGCCCAGGTGATTGCCGCGACCGCGAACGCGAAGGCGCCCACCGCTGCTCCTCCGTGCCCCGCCGCGACACCGGTTGCGAACTGCGCACCGGCCACGCCGAACGCGGCCGCGAACACGAGGTCGTACAGGGCCTCCAGCGGCGTCGCCGCGCGGTGCGACTCGTCGCGCCTGCGTCCACGCATCGGGCTCAGCCCGTGCCGATAGCGTTCGATCGTGTCCGTCATGGTGCTCCCCGCATCGCGCGCCGGAATCGTGCAGCGTCCAACCTAGCGCCCGTGGATGCCGGAACCGAGGCGCTCAGTGGTGCGGGGGCGCAGGCGGTTTGGCCCGGACGACTCCGTCCGTCGGCGCCGCGATCACACTGCCGTCCCGTGTCACCAGCGGCGGCATGGGGACGCCGAGGGTTCCCTGCCACGGCTGCGGGGCGACCGGCGCAGGTGTCGGGACAGGAGCGGCGGGCTGGACGATGGTCGTCCCCGGCGCGGGAGGCACCGTCCGTGCCGCGGCCGGGTCGACCAGGTGCGCCAGCGACGGCGCGTGATCGACGCGAGGCACCCCCATCGCCGGCAAGCCGAGCAGGTCGATGATCGTCTTCGGGATCGACGCGTGCGAGTGCCACTCCGGATCGATCCGCTGGGGAACCATGCCGCCGAACATCAGCAGCGGGATCCGGGACCCTCCGATCGCCTGGAAACCACCCGGATGGATCGCATCCGGCACAGTCTCGATGTCGGGCGTCGGCACCGAGTCCGCGTAGCCGCCCCAGTCGTCCCAGGTCAGGATGAACGTGGTCTGCGCCCACCCGCCGCCGTCGATCACCGCCTGCACGCGCTGCCACACGAGATCCTGACCGTGCACCACATAGTCGGGATTGCTCACCAGTGGAGGATGCTCGTCATAACCGGACGGACTCCAGACGTAGCAGATCTGCGGCAGCTCTCCGGCCTTCGCCATCGGGATGAAATCCTTCGGCGGATGCACCTTCGCGGACCCGGGGATCTCGTTGAGCGACGTGTAGAACTTCGTCGGGTACGCGCTCTGATCGGGGAACGCGGCCCAGGACACGCCGGCCTCCTCCGCCACGGAGAAGATCGATGGAATGTCCCACACCGGATGCGGTCCCACGAACGGCGGGTTCCGCATCGTCGGCATCTGACCGCCGATCGCCAGCATGTGGCCCGGTGTCGAGTTCGATCCCGAACCGAAGTGGTGGTCGCTGAAGACGAACTGCTTGGCCAGCCAGCTGTAGAACGGGATCACGGCGTCGTTGTCGATCTGCACCGCGAGCGCCGGGTAGTCGCCCATCGCGTAGTGGACCCAGGCGTTGCGGTCGTGCGGCTGGTCGAAGTTCGGCGGCGCGGGCAGAAGATGACCATGATCCGCCACCGCCGCGCCCCATGCGGCCATCGTCGGGAAGTAGAAGTCGGTGGTCTTGTTCTCCTGGATGAAGACGACCACCCGATGCCCTGCAAGCGCCTGTGCCATCGCCGTTCCTTTCGTGCAGCGCGCCCCCTGACAGCCAAGCACTCGGCGGGGCGACCCGCCAGACGCGGCGCGCGACTTCCCGCCGCCCGGCTCAGGGCGCCGGGCTTCTCCTCTCACGTCTCTCACGTCGCCGTTCGAGGAGCGCGAGCGCCGCGGCGACGGATTTGATCACGGGAACCTCGCCGAAGCGGTACTCCTCGGCGCGGATCAGCCGGACGCCGAGGTCGGGACGTTGCTGCCGCAGCAGATCGCGGGCCCGCTCCGCGTGCAGCGAGTTCGACACGATCGCGATCTCCTCCGCCCCTTCCAGGAACGGGATCGCGTTGCGGACGTTCTCTTCGGTCGACCGGCTCTCGGTCTCGAGGAGGATCCGGTCGGCATGGCCGCGGCGCTCGGCGTAGCGGGCCAGGATGCGCGCCTCCGGCACGGGACCGCGCACGGCGCCTCCGGACATGATCAGGCGGTCATCCGCGGACTGGAGCGTGCGCAACCCCGCGCGGACCCGGTAGCGGTTCACGGCGTTGGCGCGGTCGGCGCGATTGCCGAACCCGAGCACGAGCACGGTGCGGCGGGCGCCGGGCTGGCCTTCGGCGACGCCGCGGACGCTGGCTCGTGCGGAGACGGCCTCCCCCCAGAGCAGGAACGCGCCCGTGAGCGTCGCACCGACGAGCGGCGGAAGGATCAGCAGCGCTTTCCGCCTGCGGCACGCGCTCACTTCGGCGCACCGGTGCGCGGCGGCACGAACGCGGCGACGAGAAGGCACAGCACCGCGGGCACGTAGTACATGCCGATGGTCCAGCTGCCCGCGATGCTCCACGCCACTAGGAGGGCTGCAGCCGCGATCGTCGCGATCTGCTGAGCCCGCTGTCCCGCCACCAGCGGAGCAAGCGCGATCGCCACCGGCACGATCGCCAGCACGATCGCCCAGGGGCCGACGACGTCCAGGATCGTTGCCGTGCCCGTACTCGAGTTCCCCGCCGAATCGCTCGTCGCAGTCTGGTAGCTCGGGGCGAAGAGCATGAACACGCTGGCGCAGACGGCCAGGAGCAGCGCACCGAGCAGCACTGACCGCTTCGCGCCGAGCCTTCGACCACCGGAGCCCGCCCCGAATCTGTGCTGATCCACCGCCGCCGACATCATCCATCGATCATCGCCGACGTTGCGTCCGCCCGCCATCTCCGGGGACGCCGGAACGCCGAGTAGAGTGGCCCGGTCATGAGTTCCTGCGTCCCGCGTGTCCTCTCCCCGTCGCCCACCGGGTGCACCCGTCGGTGACGAGTCGGGAGCCTTCGCGCGAGGATCCGCCCGCCCGCCTCGGCTGGCGTCCGGCGCTGCGTTCGCGGGTCGCATCGGGGCACGAAGCACTGCGCAGCGTGACGCGGTGGCAGCGCGCGGAGATCACGCTGACCCGCGTGCTCGTGGCGGGGATCTCCCTCGCACTGCCGATCGCGATCGGCAGTGCGGCCGGCCTGCTGCCTCTGGGCATGATCGCGGCGATCGGTGCACTGCTGATGTCGAGCAGCGGTCACGACGGGTCGTTGCGGTTCCGGCTCGTCGACATGAGCGCGACGCTGATCGTCGGGACCTCCGCGGTGGCGCTGGGCGCATGGTCGAGCGCGCTGCCGCCCGTCCTGTCCGCACTGGTGATCGTGGTGACTGCGATCGTGCTGGCAGCAGCGGGCGGTTTTCACCGCACGGCGGCGAAGATCTCGACGCTCGCGACAGTGTTCCTGATCGTCGGCGCCTCGACGGGCCAGCACGCGCCCGTGCTGCTGATCGCGGTCGGCACCGCGGCGGGTGCGGTGCTCGCCGCCGTGCTGACGCTGATCGGCCTGGGAATCGGGCGTCTGCTCGGTGTGCGCGACACGACCGGCCCTCCGGTCCTTCCGCTGGGTGCATCGATCGTGGCGTGGCGCGCGCGGATGGCGACTCTCGCGGGTTGGCAGTACACGCTGCGGCTGGGCAGCAGCCTGGTCGTCGGTGAACTCGTCGCGTTGAGCGCGCGCGGCTCGCACGCGTACTGGATCCCGCTCACGATCGCGCTCGTGGTGCAGCGCGATCACCGCACGGCGCTGCTGCGAACAGTGCAGCGCGGTCTCGGCACCGCCGTGGGCGTGCTCCTGAGCGCGTTGTTCCTGCTGCCGGTGCCGATGTGGGTGATGATCGTGACGATCGGCGTGATCGGCGGACTGCGGCCGTATCTGCGTGGCGCGAACTACGCCGCCTATGCCATCGTCATGACGCCCCTCGTCGCCGTGCTCACCGGACTCGGCCACGCGATGACGATCGGGCTGCTGTGGGAACGACTGGCCGATACCCTCCTGGGTTGCGGGATCGCGATCGTCATGGGCTGGGCGGCCTGGTCCTGGCTGACCAAGCCGGCCAAGAGCAGATCATCCGCGTGTGCGAGCTCGTGAGCGGACGGCCTAGACTCGCCGCATGGGTCTCCTGACGTTCAGCATCAACGTCACCCTGGATGGTTGCGTCGACCACCAGGAGGGCATCGCCGACGACGAGACGCACGCCTACTTCACTCGTCTCCTGGACGACGCCGGCGCAATGCTCTGGGGCCGGACCACCTACGAGATGATGGAGGGCTACTGGCCGGCGGTCGCCCGCGGCGACCTGGACGCGCCCCCCGCGCTGCGCGAGTGGGCGCTCAAACTGGAGGCCAAGCCGAAGTACGTGGTGTCCTCGACGCGCAGCGACTTCCCATGGACCAACAGCCACCACGTCGTCGGCGACCTGGGCACGGCGGTGCAGGAGCTCAAGGATGCGACTGCCGACGGCGTGCTCGTCGGCAGCGGCGCACTGGCGACAGAACTGGACCGACTGGATCTGATCGACGAGTACAAGTTCCTCGTCCATCCGATGATCGCCGGGCACGGTCCGACCCTCTACCAGCGCGGACTGCCCCGCACCCGACGCCTCGATCTGGTGTCGGCGGAGCCGCTGCGCAACGGCGTGGTCGCCATGCACTATCGACGGGCGGAGTGACGTCGTCTCGGACCGCGTTACGGTGAACCCGCCGGTCCAGTGGCTCCGTATGTCAGGGGTCCTCGCCAGGATGGAGGCATGACCTTCCCCACATCACTGGACTTCAGCGTGCTGTCCCGGCTGTTCGGCGCGCACGCATGACGTCCGCCGACGACGAGATCCGCATCTTCCGCGAGGCCCAGCGTCTGCTCGGGAAGCACGTCCCAGCCGAGTTGCTCGCCCGCGGCTGGGCGGTCGCCGATCTGGATGTCTCCGACGACGCACCGCTGGAGTTCTTCTGGCCGCCGACCGCGCCGGCCGGATACGGCGGCCTGCCGGAATGGAGCACCGACGCCGCACAGAAGCGATCCGGGATGTACGGGTCTCGACCTACGCCCTGGATCAGGCCCACCCGGATCACCCGCACTGACTCTGGCTGGCAGGTCGACTACGGCGAGGGGCTCGCCCAAGCGCCCGACGCGATGATCGCGCACGCCGACGACGAGTCGCTCCTCGACGACCTGCGCCGCATCGAGTGGTGGCCGATGAGCGTCAAGGAAGCTCGGCAGATCCAGAACCAACGGATACTCCACACGACCTACGCCGACGCGTACGACGATCACAAGCGCGGCTACTCCATCCGAACCGAACCCTACGAGAGCCGGCTGCGGGAGGTGTACGACCGGATCCGGTCGAAGACGCCGAACTTGATGACAGACCCCGTCACGACGGCAGATCCGGACGCCTGGAAGTGGGCCGGCGACCTGCACGCTCGGGCGCGCATCATCGACGGGGAGATGTGGGCCTCGGCCGTGCGCACCGCCCGCGCTGGCGGCGAGGGATGGGACACCAGCGGCCCGAAAAGGGCTCCGCACGGCAATTGAGCACACCCACAGGCCCGCACAAAGGGAATCCGGACTCCGGGAAACAAGAAAACCCCGGATCAACCCGGGGTTTTCGTCTGTGCGCGATACTGGGATCGAACCAGTGACCTCTTCCGTGTCAGGGAAGCGCGCTACCGCTGCGCCAATCGCGCCTGTTCAGGCTATTCAGTTGAGATGCGAGGTGGCGACGGGATTCGAACCCGTGTAAACGGCTTTGCAGGCCGGTGCCTAGCCTCTCGGCCACGCCACCATGTGGATTCGAACCCACATGCCGAAGCCCCCGAAGGGGCTCCTGCACTGGAGCGGATGACGAGACTCGAACTCGCGACCCCAACCTTGGCAAGGTTGTGCGCTACCAACTGCGCTACATCCGCGTGTGTGTTTCCGGCGTCCCGGGCACTTGAAATACATTAGCCGAGGTTCGAGGGTTCGCCAAACCGGGGCCCGTTCTCGGGCGTGTCCACGCTGGTCGCGCCACGCCCGGGCGGCCGTGCGGTCGTCGGCGCATCCGGCGATCCGGTATGCTCTTCAACTGTGCCCAGCGCACGAAAACTTCACAAGGGCGATTGGCGCAGTTGGTAGCGCGCTTCCTTCACACGGAAGAGGTCGTCGGTTCGAGTCCGGCATCGCCCACCACGCACGCCCCGTCGACCCAGGCGGTTCTCCCAGGCTCCGCTGATACGGTGACGACGTCGGCATCTTGCCGGCATCAGGGAAGACTTCACGTCAACCGACCGGCTGCACCTCGCCTTTTCGTTCTCCGTCGCCTCCTCTGTCTGATCCGAGGAGACTCCCCGTGAACGTGCATTCGACCCTGGCTTCCGCCGACCCCGCATCCGAGGGCTGGGGCGCGTCCGCCTCACTTCCCGTCGGCGCGACCGCGGTCGTGTACTGCGAAGGCCAGTTCGGCGAGCAGGACGGCAAGACCGCGAACGGACTCGTCCGCCACTCCGAGAAGTACGACATCCTGAGCATCCTCGACACCACGCATGCCGGCGCGGATGCCGGAACGGTGCTGGACGGCCAGGCCAACGGCATCCCCGTGCTTGCGACGCTGGCCGAGGCCATCGCCCACGCCGGGCGCACGCCCGACTACCTCATCTGCGGCGTCGCGCCGGCGGACGGCCTGCTCTCCCCCGCGCAACGGCTCGTGCTGCTGGACGGGATCGCCCGCGGCATGCACATCATCAACGGCCTGCACGAGTTCCTGAGCGACGACGCGGAGTTCGTCGCGGCCGCCCTGCTCTCCGACGTGACCATCACCGACATCCGGCGTCCGCGGGACACGAAAGACCTGCACCTGTTCTCGGGCCGGATCTTCGACGTCACCTGCCCCCGCATCGCCATCCTCGGCACCGACGGCGCGATCGGCAAGCGCACCACGGCGACCCTCCTGGTGCAGGCACTCCAGGCGCGCGGCATCAACGCGGTGCTGGTCGGAACGGGGCAGACGACGATCATCCAGGGCGGTCGCTACGGCGTCGCCCTCGACGCGCTGGTCCCGCAGTTCTGCTCCGGCGAGGTGGAGAACCAGGTCGTCGCCGCCTTCGAGGGCGAGGATCCGGACGTCATCATCGTCGAGGGCCAGGGCGCGCTCAGCCACCCCGCCTATCTGACCTCGGCGCACATCCTCCGCGGCAGCCGTCCGGAGGCCGTCATCGTCCAGCACGCCCCGGGCCGCCGCGTGCTCGGCGACTTCCCGATGGTGGCCATGCCGACGGTCGCGAGCGAGGTCGCACTGATCGAGTCCTTCGCGGACACCCGCGTGATCGGGGTGACCGTCAACCACGAGCACCTCACCGACGCACAGCTCGCAGCCGCGATCGACGAGATCGAACTCGAGCTCGGCGTGCCCGCCACCGACCCTCTCACCCGGCCGCTCGACGCACTGGCAGACATGGTCCTGCAGGCGTTCCCGCAGCTCGTCCCGTCGCTCACCACCGGGCGCGGCTGACGCCTCGCGGACCGCTGGTCAGCGCGTCGCCTCCAGCGTCTGCCGGCCGATCTCGAGCTCTTCGTTGGTGGGGACGACCAGGACGACGACGCGCGAGGCGTCCGTGGAGATGACGCGTACGCCGCGTTCCGCGGACTCGTTGCGCTGCGGATCGATCTCGACGCCGGCGAAGCCCAGCGTGGCCATCGACTCGCGGCGCACGAGCGCGTTGTTCTCCCCCACACCGGCCGTGAACGAGATGACATCCACACCGCCGAGCTGGGCGAGGTAGGCGCCCGCGTAGGCGCGCAGGCGATGGATGTAGACGTCCAGGGCGAGGACGGCGTCTGCGTCGCCGTCGAGGGCGCGCTGCTGCAGGTCGCGCATGTCGGAGACGCCCGCGAGTCCGAGCAGGCCGCTGCGCTTGTTCAGCAGATCGTCCAGATCCCCGATGGACAGATCGGCACGGCGCGCCAGCTGGATCAGCACGGCCGGATCGATGTCCCCGGATCGCGTGCCCATCACGAGGCCCTCGAGCGGGGTCATCCCCATCGACGTCTCCACGGAGCGTCCGCCATCGCACGGCGGTCACCGACGCGCCGTTGCCGAGATGGAACACGATCTGCCGCAGCTCGGTCAGCGAATGCCCGAGGAAGCGCCGCGGCCTCCTCGGAGACGAACTTGTGCGAGGTGCCGTGGAACCCGTAGCGGCGCACGCCGTGCTCGCGGGCGAGATCCTTGTCGATCGCGTAGGTGTACGCGGCCGGCGGCAGCGTCCGGTGGAAGGCGGTGTCGAAGACGGCGACGTGCGGGAGATCAGGGAAGGCCGCCTCGGCGGCGCGGATGCCCTGCAGGGCTCCGGGGTTGTGCAGCGGGGCGAGCACGGACAGCTCGTCGATCCCGCGCTCGACTTCGGGGGTGATCAGGGTCGGCGCGACGTACCGCTCCCCGCCGTGCACGACGCGGTGCCCCACCGCCTGCGGAGGATTCTCGGCCAGGGAGGGACCGTGCTCGGCGAACGCGTCCAGCATCACCTGGAATCCGGCGGTGTGGTCGGGGATCGGGAGCTCGCGGCGGTAGGTCGCCTCCTCGCCGCCCGGCCCGGACGCGAGCACCGTGTGCGAGGACAGTCCCTCGGGCTGTCCGATCCGCTCCACGAGGCCGGTGGCGAGGGCCTGCTCGCTCTCGACGTCCAGCAGCTGGTACTTGAACGAGGACGACCCGCTGTTCACGATCAGCACGACGGTCATGCCGGCTCCTCCTCTGCCGCGGCGGCCGGCGCCGACGTCTCCTGCGCCTGGATCGCGGTGATCGCGATCGTGTTCACGATGTCCTCCACGAGCGCGCCGCGGGACAGGTCGTTGATCGGCTTGTTCAGGCCCTGCAGCACCGGACCCATCGCGACGGCCCCGGCCGAGCGCTGCACGGCCTTGTACGTGTTGTTGCCGGTGTTCAGATCCGGGAACACGAACACCGTGGCCCGGCCCGCGACCGACGATCCCGGCAGCTTCGCCCGGGCGACCGCGGCGTCCGCGGCGGCGTCGTACTGGATCGGCCCCTCCACGAGCAGCTCCGGCGCACGTTCGCGCACCAGCTCGGTGGCGGCGCGCACCTTCTCGACCTCCGCGCCGGATCCGGAGTCTCCGGTCGAGTAGGAGAGCATCGCGACGCGCGGCTCGATCCCGAAGGCGGCCGCGGTCGCCGCCGACGAGATCGCGATGTCGGCGAGCTGCGCGCTGGTCGGATCCGGGATGACCGCGCAGTCGCCGTAGACGAGCACGCGATCCGCGAGCGCCATCAGGAACACCGACGACACGACCGAGACGCCCGGGCGCGTCTTGATGATCTCGAACGCCGGCCGGATCGTGTGCGCGGTGGTGTGCGCGGCACCGGACACCATGCCGTCGGCGAGACCCAGGTGCACCATGAGCGTGCCGAAGTACGACACGTCGGTGACGGTGTCCGCCGCCTGCGCGAGCGTGACGCCCTTGTGCGCCCGCAGCCGCGCGTACTCGGCGGCGAAGCGGCGCACGAGCTCCGGATCGGTGGTCGACACGATGCGGGCGCCGTCCAGATCGACGCCGAGCTCCTGAGCGCGCCCGCGGATCGCGGACTCGTCGCCGAGGATCACGAGATCCGCGATCCCGCGCTGCAGCACGGTGCCGGCG
This sequence comes from uncultured Actinomycetota bacterium, assembly GCA_963791605.1. Taxonomy (GTDB): domain Bacteria; phylum Actinomycetota; class Actinomycetes; order Actinomycetales; family Microbacteriaceae; genus Microbacterium. Next base: position 87,833 of record CAWBTB010000007.1, read on the forward strand.
GCCCGCAGCACGCGGTCGTCGCTCCCCTCGGGCAGCACGATCCTGCGGCGCTGCGCACGCGCCCGGTCGAACAGCTCGTACTGGAACATCAACGGCGTCACGACGTCGGAGCGGGCCACGCCGATCAGTGCGATGAGCGCGGGCACGTCGACGTGCGACTCGAACAGCGCGAGGGCGCTGTCCACGCGGTGCGGCGCGTCCACGGAGAGCCGTCCGGGCGCGTTCATGACCCGCAGCGTCGTGTCGTAGGTGCCGAGGTCGGTCGCGATGATCGGGATGGACGGGCCCAGGCCGTCCAGCAGCCGCTCGATCGGCTCGGGCAGGGCGAACGGGCCGTTCAGCACGATCGCCGCGATCGACGGGAAGGTGCCCGCCGCCTGCGCGAGCAGCGTCGCGAGCAGCACCTCCTCGCGGTCCGCGGGGATCACCACGACCGCCGACTCCTTGAGCCGCGGCAGCACGTTCACCATCGACATGCCGGCGATGACGATGTCCAGCACCTCGCGATCCAGCAGCTCGGCGTCGCCGCGCACCAGGCGACCCTCCAGCGTCCGCAGCACGCCGCGCACCGAGGGCGCGACCAGCGAACGATCCTCGGGGATCGCCCACACCGGCACCGGCACGCCGGTGCCCGGCCTCGGCCACGACCGCGGTCACCGCGGCGGCGATCTCGTCGGTGCGATCCGCGTCGGCACGGTTCACGATCACGGCGGACAGCACGGCGCGCTCCTGCGCGAGCTCGGCGACGCCGAGCCGGGCGAGCTGGCCGAGCTGTTCCGGGGTGCGCGCCTCGGTCACGCCGAGCTGCTCGCCGTGACCCTGATGCTCCCGTCCGCCCAGCACGAGCAGCACGGGCGCGCCGAGGTTCGCCGCGATCCGCGCGTTCACGCCGAGTTCGGCGGGGCTCGCGACGTCGGTGTAGTCGCTGCCCAGGATCACGACGGCATCGCACCGCGCCTCGACGGCGTGATACCGCTCCAGGATCCGCCCGAGCGCCAGGTCCTGGTCGGCGCGGAGCTCGTCGTAGCCGACGCCGACGCACTCCGCGGCGTCGAGTCCCGCACCGGTGCGGCTGAGCAGCATCTCCAGGACGTCGTCGCTGCCGTCGCTCGAGCGGGCGACCGGACGGAACACGCCGACCCGCGCGGTGGCCCGGCTCAGCGCATCGATCACGCCCAGCGCGATCAGCGACTTGCCGGAATGGCCTTCGACGGAGGTGATGAGGATGCTCTTCGCCACGCGCTCAGCCTACGCGGGCACCGCGCTGTTCGAACGTCACTCGCGTTCGTCGACCCCGCCGGGCTCACGGGCTGAACGCCTCGAGCAGGCGATCGCGGAAAGCATCCATCCGCCAGACCGGAGCGGCGTCGCCGGGACTCAGGCTCGGCGTCCACCCCCAGTCCGCGATCGCGGCGAGCACGGCGGGGTCGCGGGAGATGACACTGATCGGCACGTCGTGGGAGGCGTGCGCGCCGCTGACGATCGGGGCGGGCTGGTGATCGCCGAGGACGATGACGACGAGATTCGGATCCTGGACCTCGCCGAGGAACGACAGCAGCGCTCCCAGCGAGTACTGGACCGATCGACCGTAGAAGCGCTGCACCGTCCGCGGGCTCTGCCACACCGTGCTCGCGGACTCGCTGCGGGCCGGTTGCGCGTCGTAGATCGAGCCGTCGCCCACCTGCTCCTCCGGCACGAGCTGAGGCAGCGGCGCCCACGGGGTGTGCGACGACACCAGGTCGATCTCGGCCATGACCGGAGCGTGCGGGCCGGTGAGCTCGGTGTCGGCGAAATGCCGGAGGGTGTACTGGTCGGGGATGCGGGCGTAGCCGAAGGCGGGGCCGCGATAGCCGACGTCGGTGGCATCGAGCAGCGTGTCGTAGCGGTAGAACGACGTGCCGACGTCCCAGCGGCTGGGTGTCCGACGGCACATCGCTGACGGTGCGCCAGCCCGCGCGACCGAACGCCCGGGTCAGGGAGAGTCGGTCGCTCGCGACCACCTGGTCGTACGCGGACTGCGTATCGGTCCACACACCGGTCTGCAGCGTCGCATGGGCGAGCCAGCTGCGTCCGCCGAACGTGGGCGACGTGAGCCAGGCGCTGCGCGTCAGGTAGCCCTCGGCGGCGAGCGTCGCGTCACCCGCGTGGAGCACCCCGGTGACGCCGGGCGAGATCCCGTCCCCCTCGAGCGCGACCCTGCCGTAGCTCTCGACGAAGGCGATGACGACGTCCTTGCCGCCGAGGCCCGCGAGCAGGCGATCGGCGGGCACGCCGGCGAACCGATCGGCGGCGACCTCGCGGGCGACGACGGCCTGCTCCGCGAGGACGCTCCCGGTGCGCGACGCGGCAGTCCCGATCGACTCGAGGGATGCCGCGGCGGCGATCGGATCGCCGGCCCGCGGCGGTGCGAGGAGAGCGGCCGCCACCCACACCGCTGTTGCTCCGGCGAGCAGGGCCCTCCCGGACGTGCGCCGCCGGACGATCCGGGCGACGCGCAACGCGGCCCACGCGAGACCCGCCGCGCACGCGACGAGCACGACCACTCCCGACCACGACGAGCAGGGTGGCGAGGAAGGCTCCCACCGCGTCGGCCACGACGCCGTACGCGCTTGCGAGCTGCGGCCAGTCCAGCGGGACGAACGGGATGCCGAGCGCGGACCGGAAGCCGCGGTCGATGCCCGCGAGCACGAGCGCCACGGTGACGAGCACGCCGAACAGCCCCGCGAGCGCGCGGCGCAGGATCCGCCACGGCAGGATCACGAGCAGCAGCAGGATCAGGAGCGACTCGACCGGGATGCCGGCGAGCGCCGCCGGATTCGCCCGGACGGATCCCCCGTCGAGCAGCCTCGGGGCGAGCGGGAGCGCCACGAGGAGCGCGATCGCTCCCCCGGTCGCGAAGGACGCCGACGCGCCGGAACCGCCGCCGGGCGAGGCTGGACGGCCCGGCGATCCCGACGCGGATGCTCCCCGGGATCGCATGATCACCGCGATTCGGCCGCGAGGGCTGCGTCGCCGCGCGTCGGCGCCGGCGTCGAGCGCGTCGCAGCGATCGGAGAGGGCGTACCGCAGCAGCACCACGTCGCCGATCCGGCGCGTGCCGGCCAGGCGCGCGCGACGCGACGCGGTCCACGGGAACCGTCCCGCCCCGACAGCGCGGGGCGCGCCCGGACTCGCCCACGAAGAACGGGGCGATCACGAGCTGCAGCTCGTCGACGAGGTCCGCGGCGAGGAACTGCGTGAGCACGCGGCCGCCGCCTTCGACCATGAGCCTGCGGATCCCCCGCCGGTCGCCGAGGTCGTCCAGCAGCGCGGCCATCGTGACGGTCTCCCCGAGTCCGACCACCGTCGCCCGCTCGCCGAGTCGCGCGCGCAGCCGGCCCACCCGGCCGGCCGGACTGTATACCAGGCGCGGCGCGTCGCCCGCGGTGAAGAAGGCCGCGTCCGGTGACAGGTCGCCCGACGCGGTCACCGTCACCTTCGTCGGCGATTCGGTCTGCCCGTACGACAGCCGGCGCGCCCGGCGCGCCGTGTCGCGCACCAGCAACCGCGGGTCGTCGCGACGCACGGTCGAGGCGCCGACCATGATCGCGTCGCTGCGGGCACGCACGTCGTCGACACGGTCGAGGTCGGCGGCGTTCGACATCGCGAGGCGACGTGGCACGGCGCTGTCGAGGTATCCATCGATCGACATCGCGCAGCTGAGCGTCACATACGGGCGTTCGCTCGTGCTCATGGTGTCCCCTTCCGCGCGACGAGCAGCACGACAGCGCCCGGAAGAACGCCGACGAGGCCCAGCACCCCGAAGGCGGTCGACGCGGCCACCCCCGCCGATGCCCCGGGTCCGAGGAGCGCGAAGGCCGCGACCGGCCGCAGCCTCGCGCGGCCCCCAGCCGCCCACGTTGATCGGGATCGCGGAGGCGGCGAGCACGACGAGTCCCGCCATCAGGAGTCCGCGGCCGAGCGGAAGACCCGTGGCGAGGCAGGCCACGACGAAGAGCGTGACGTGCGCCGAGACGACCACGGCCGAGGTCAGCGCGATCGCGAGGAGCGCGCCGGGCCGGGCGAGCACCGGTCGCAGCAGGTCGTATTCCCGCCGCAGCATGCGGCGGGTGCGCGGAATGGCCACCATGATGCCGACCGCCAGCACGACCGCTGCCGCGAGCACTCCCGCGCCCCAGACGAGGGGCACGAGCGAGGAGCCGAGACCGAGCGGCAGCAGGATCGCGAGGGTCAGCGCGATCTGGACGCCCTGCCCGAGGATGCGCTCGACCGCGACGGCGCGGGCCGCGGCGCCGACGCGGGCGTGCGTGCGGCCGTGCGCCCACGCGCGATGCACGTCGCCCAGGATCCCGGCGGGCAGCACCGCGTTGAGGAACTGCGACCGGTAGTACGCGCCGAACGCCGCGCGCCAGGTCAGCGGCAGTCCGTAACCGGCCGCCACGATCCGCCAGCGCCCCGCGGCCGCCGCCGTCGCGACCGCCGCGAGGGCCAGGGCCGCCAGGATCGCGGACGGCGAGATCGCCGCGAGCCCCCGCAGAAACGGACCGATCCCGACGACCAGTGCCGTGGCGGCGACGACCGCGATCCCGGCCCCGATGCGGAGCGCGATACGGAGTCCGCGCCGATCCTGCGTCCGCGGACCCGCCGCGACCCGGCCCTCCGCACCTGTGCTCGCCGGGATCGTGTTCACCGCGGCCATGCCAGCACATCCTCATGCGAGACGGTGACACGCAGCGTCCCCGGCCGCGCGCTGAGCGCGGCGGCGGGCGAGATACGCCTCGGCATCCGCGGCCAGTTCCGGGCGCTGCTCGACCGCGGCACCGACCCAGCCGTCCAGCCAGTCCGCGATCAGCGCGCCGTCGGCCGCGCCGAGGCGCCACGGCGTCGTCGCGCGCCGCACGTGCCACCCGGCGTCGGCGAACAGCGCGGCGAACGTCGAGACCGCATCGGGACCCAGCATCCGCCGTCCGCCCTCGTCACGCCGCTGATGATCGTTGAAGGCCTGTCCGATCGCGGCGTCGAGGGCGTCGGGCGGATCCAGCCTGACGGCACCCGTCACCGAGAGGCTGAACAGCGCGGGTGCACCGGCGGCCGATGCACGCGTTCACGATGCGCGCCGCTTCCACGCGGGTGACCACGTCGAGCAGCGCGGACGCCGTCACGGCGGCCGCCCCGGCGAACGCGTCGAGCGGGAGGTCCTCGAGGTCTTCGACCACGCACGCGACGCCGATCGGTCGGCCCGCGTCGTCGGCCACCGCGTCCAGCGCGAGGTGGTCGAGGATCCCCGCGTCGCCGTCGTGCAGCGTCCAGTGCTGCGGACCGGGCAGCATCGGGGCGAGCCATCCGGTCATGCCGCCCATGCCGGCCCCGAGGTCGTGCAGCACGAGACGGCCGGGCGGCAGCAGGCGCGCGAGCCGCGCGGCCAGGCGACGCGAACGGGCGTCGTCGTCCGCCGTGGCCCGCAGCGCGAGCCACGACGGGGATGCCGTCGAGATGGCGCTCATGGCCGCTCCAGGGCGTCCGCGACCGCGGTCGCCGTGTCGCCCCACGTCGGCCGTCCCGCGTGCGCCGCACGCGCCTCCGCGCGCAGTCGCCGGCGCAGCGCCGGGTCGCTCATCCAGCTGTCGAGGGCGGCGGCGAGGGCGCGGGGTCGTCGGGCGGAACGAGGATCGCTCCGCCTCCTGCCACCGTGTCCGGGATGCCGCCCACCGCCGTTGCGACGGCCGGCATGCCGTGTCCGCGAGCCTCGGCGATCGCCATGCCGGCGCTTTCCACGCGCGACGGCGCGACGAGCAGGGCACCGCGGCGATACTCCGCCGCGAGCTGCGGAGCCGCCGAGCACCCCGGCCAGCCGCACCCTGCCGGCGAACCGGCGCGCATCGCGCGCGACCGAGGACGCGAAGTCCCGGTAGGCGCCTGTCGAGCCGGCGATCGTGCAGGCCCAGTCCCGCTCCGGGAGCAGCGACAGGGCGGCGAGCAGGGTGTCCTGGCCCTTGTGCGGCGCGACGACCCCCACGCAGAGGAGGCGTCCGGTCCTCGTGCGTGCTCCTCCCCCGACTGTCGGCCTGCACGGCCCCGGCCATCTCGGCACCGGGCACCGCGACGGTCACGCGCTCGGGTGCCGCGAGGCCGCGTCGCGCGAGCTCCGCCGCGGTCCACCGGCTCGTCACGATCACCCGGTGAGCCGCGGCAAGCGCCCTGGCGCTCCGCGGACACCGTCGCCGCGGTCGCGTCGGGGAACGCACCGGCGACCATGTGCGCGAGCACGACGATCCGCAGCCGTCCGGCCGCCGCGACGACCTCGTCCGTCACCCGCAGCGCGACCAGCCCGTCCACGAGCACCGTGGCGCCGCGGGGAAGTCCTCCGAGCGCGGACCCCGCATCCGCAGCGTCCCTCACCTGCACGGTCGAGACGCGCCAGCCTCGCGCGACCAGCCCGTCGCGGACGTGCCGGTCGTACACGTTGCCGCCGCTCACCCGGGCGGGATCGTCGATCCCCTCGGGGACGAGGAAGACGGCCTCGGGACCGGTCACAGGTCCACCTCGTACGACGCCCACGCGATGTGCGACTCGTGCAGGGTCACGGCGATGCCCCTCAGCCGGGCGCCGCCGAGCGCGCCGTCGTCGCGTGCACGCGCCGCGAGCCGATCCCCGATGATCTGACACAGCCGCTCAGTGGTGGTGTTGACGCCCTGCAGATCCGGTTCGTCGTCGAGGTTGCGGTACGACAGCGCGGCGACGATCTCCCGCAGCGCGTCCGACGCCCGCCCGATGTCGACGACGATCCCGTGCTCATCGAGTTCGTCGGCGCGGAACGCGGCGTCGACCACGTACGTCGCGCCGTGCAGTCGCTGCGCGGGGCCGAAGACCTCGCCGCGCAGGCTGTGCGCGATCATCAGGTGGTCGCGCACCGTCACGGAGAACCTCATGCCGCGCTCCAATCGATGATCTGGCAGAGCCCGCCCGCGGTGCCGTCGGCGAGTGCGGCCGTGATCTCGGGCAGCCGACGCCAGGACGAGGTGTCACCCAGCAGCAGGTCGAAGGAGGGATCCTCGAGGAGCCGCAGCGCGAGCGCCAGCCGATCCCGCGTGCTGCGCCGAGCCCGGCGGCTCGCCGCGACCGCGCCGACCTGGCTCGACCGGATCGTCAGGCGCCGCGAGTGGAAGTCGGCGCCGAGCTCGAGCGGCACCGGATCCACGCCGTACCAGCTGGCGACCACGACCTCGCCGTCCGTGGGCGCCGCGGCGACCGCGAACTGCAACCCGGCGCCGGATCCGCTGGCCTCGATCACGACATCCGCGCTGACGAGCGGATCCGCGGCAAGGGCGAACCGTGCCCCGAGGGCCTGCACCGTCGGCCGCTTCGCCGGGTCGACGTCGACCACGGTGACGTCCGCTCCGGGGATGCCCTGGGCGAGCCGGGCGATGGCGCACCCGATCATTCCCGCCCCGACGATGACGATGCGGTCGCCGATGGCGGGTGCGGCGTCCCACAGCACGTTCACGGCCGTCTCGACCGCTCCCGCGAGCACCGCTCGCCGGGCGGGCACACCGTGGGGAACGGGCAGGAGCGCGGCCACGGGGGCGACGAAGGAGGACTGGTGCGGGAACAGCGCGAACACCGTGCGCCCGCGCAGCGTCGCCGGTCCCGCGTCGACCACGCCGACGTTGAGGTAGCCGTATTTCACCGGAAAGGGGAACTCGCCGGCCTGGAACGGCGCGCGCATGCGTTCGTGCTCCGAAACGGGCACCGACCCGCTCGCGATGAGCGACTCCGTTCCACGGCTGATCCCGGTGAACAGCGTGCGCACCGACGCCTCATCCGACTCCAACGCCGGCAGCGGCTCGGTCCGGAACTCGCCGCGACCCGGGCCTGTCGTCCACCACGCGGTCGCCGCCTTCGTGCGATCCGAGTGAACCTGACCAGCGAGCTGCGTCGTTTCGCTCATGACTACCATGAACGTAACACGGAGGCCGCATGCCAAAAGTTCAGCTCCTGCCGTGGCTCTGGGCGGTCGCGGGGGTCGCGGCGCTGCTCGCGATCGGCGCGGTGATGCCGCTGTCGGCGATGGGCTGGGCGGCGGGGCTCTGCTACCTCATCGTCTCGTCGTCGCTCCTGTCGCGCGGGCTCGTCCGGCGCGGCAGCACGCAGTTCGGCGCCGCCAACGCCGTCACGGCGACGCGGTCGATGCTCGTCGGGACGGCGACGGCCCTCGTCGTGACCTCGCTCGGGGATCCGAGGTCCCCTGTGCTGCTCGTACCGATCGTGGCGGTCGCGCTGGCGCTCGACGCGGTCGACGGATATGTCGCGCGGCGCACGGATGGTGTGAGCGAACTCGGCGCCCGCTTCGACATGGAGGTCGACGCGTTCCTGCTGCTGGTGCTCAGCGTCCACGACGCACGATTCGTGGGCGGGTGGGTGCTCGCGGTCGGGCTCATGCGGTACGCGTTCGTCGCCGCGGCGCAGGTGTTGCCGTTCCTCGGGCGCTCCCTGCCGTACCGGTACTGGCGCAAGGTGGTCGCCGCCGCATGCGGGGTCGTGCTGACGGTGGTCGCCACACAGCTGCTGCCACCGCCCGCGAACACGGTGCTGGCAGGGGGAGCGCTTCTGCTGCTGCTCGAGTCGTTCGGTCGTGACGTCGTCTGGCTCATTCGGATGAACCACGCGGACGCGCGTCTCGTGTCACCCGAGAAGGCTTCGATCCGGGACGGAAGCAGGTAACACCATGACGACGATCACCACCGGCCCGCTGCGGGTCATGCGGATCCTCAGCGCGCTCCTCCTGCTCGTGACGGGCGGGATCCATCTCTTCCTCGTGTTCGACGGGGTCGGCGGCATCCTCGGCGTGATGTTCGTGCTCAACGCCGTCGCGGCGCTGGTGCTCGCAATCGCCCTGCTCGTCCTGCGCGGCAGACTCGCGCAGGCCGCGACCGTGCTGTCGCTGCTGTTCCTGATCGCGACGCTCGGAGCGCTCCTGCTGGCCCTCACCGTGGGACTGTTCGGCATCACCGAGACGTGGACCTTCACGCTCGTGCCCCAGACGGTCGTGGTGGAGTCGATCGGCATCGTCGTGCTCGCGGTCACGACGGCGCTGGAGCTTCGCAATGGGACGACCGCGCGGCGCTGATCGAGGTGGTTCGGGTCTTCCGGCCCTGGCAGACTCGGACGCATGTGGATCGGCTGGATCGAGTTCGACCTGCTCCTCGGCGACGTGCACTCGCTGAAGGAGAAGCGCAGCATCCTGCGCCCGCTCCTCGCGGATCTGAGCCGGCGCACCGAGGCGGCGGCGGCCGAGGTCGGCGCCCACGAGTTGCACCGGCGCGCCACGATCGGCCTCGCCGTCGTGGCCGGCGACTCCGCGCACGTGCGCGACGTCCTCGATCGGGCAGATCGTCTGCTCTCCGACGGGCACCCGGAGATCACGGTGCTCTCCGCGCGTCAAGGGCTGCGCTCCAGCGAAGACTGACGTCGGCCCTGACGTGCTTCGGCCCCGGAGCTCCGTACGACCTACTCATCGACCTCATCCGCGCCGGGGCCCGGCCCGGTCGCAGGGGGGATCAGCGCAGGATCAGACCGCGGTCGTCCAGCCGAACCGGCGTTCCAGCACGCCGGCGACACGCTCGAAACGCCCGCGATCCAAGGCTGCGGCCTCGCGCCGCACTCCCCCGACGTGCACGCTGTAGAGCTGGTCGATGTCGACCCAGCTCGCTCTGCCCTGCGCGTCCCAGGGGCCGGATCCGAGGGAGAGGAAGTCGCGCTCGCCGTCGTGCGAGGTGCTGGTCAGCTTGACGGCGTAGACCCGGTCGGCGGACTGGGTCGCGATCACGAGCACCGGGCGATCCTTGCCCCGTCCGTCCCGCTCGGCGTACGGTACCCAGGTCCAGACGATCTCCCCGGCGTCGGGGGCGCTGTCGCGGCGCGGTGCGTAGGTCACCCGCAGGTCGCGCACGGATCGCGGGTCGAGTTCGATCGTCTCGGCGGATCCGCCCTGTCCCGGAGCGGTCGTCGTCGGCGCGATGGATCCGGTGCCCTTCCGCCGGTTCGAGGTGAAGGGCTTCGCAATCGCCGTCACGACGGCGACGAACGCGGACAGGATGCCGTTGCGATCGGTGCTCACACCGACACCCTATCCGCGCGGTCCCGGCCCTTCGACAGGCTCAGGGACCGGGGGCGGAGGCTCAGGGACCGGGCGGAGGCTCAGGGACCGGGGGCGGAGGCTCAGGGACCGGGCGGAGGCTCAGGGACCGGGGCGGAGGCTCAGGGACCGGTGCGGCGGCTCAGGGACCGGGGCGGAGGCTCAGGGACCGGGGTGGAAGTTCGGCGGCTCAGGGACCGGGGCGACGGCTCAGGAGGTGAGCACGTAGCCTTCCTCGCCGTGCTCGACCAGGTCGACACCGGCGATCTCGTCCGCGCTGGTGACCCGGAAACCGATGGTCTTCTCGATCGCGAGGCCGATGACGAAGGCGACGACGAAGGAGTAGATCAGCACGCCTCCGGACGCGAGCACCTGCACGATCAGCAGCCGGGCATCGCCGCCGACGAACAGGCCCTGGCCGGTTGCGAAGAAGCCGAGGTAGATCGTGCCGAGGAATCCGCCGACCAGGTGCAGTCCGACGACGTCGAGCGAGTCGTCGAAGCCGAGGCGGAACTTCAGCTCGACCGCGAGGGCGCAGACGCCGCCCGTGATCGCGCCCAGGAGCAGTGACCAGCCGGGCGTGAGGTTGGCGCACGCCGGGGTGATCGCGACGAGACCGGCGACCGCACCCGAGGCGGCACCGATCGAGGTGGCCTTGCCGCCGCGGATCCGCTCGATGAGGATCCAGCCGAGGATGCCGGCGGCAGCGGCGCCGAACGTGTTGATGATGATCAGGCCGACGCCGTCCATCCCCTTCGTGGTCCACTGCGCACCGGCGTTGAACCCGAACCAGCCGAACCACAGCAGTGCCGCGCCGAGCAGGGTGAGCGGCACGTTGTGCGGCTTCTGGATGCCCTTCTGGAAGCCGATCCGCTTGCCCAGCACCAGCGCGAGGGCGAGCGCCGCGGCGCCGGCGTTGATGTGCACCGCGGTGCCACCCGCGTAGTCGATGAACTCGATACCGCTCTTCTCGCCGAACAGCATGCCGCCGAGATGCATGATCCACCCGCCGCCCCAGACCCAGGCGGCGATCGGGAAGTAGCCGACCGTCGCGAAGATGCCGACGAAGATCAGCCACGGACCGAACTTCGCACGATCGGCGATGGCGCCGGAGATCAGCGCGACGGTGATGACGGCGAAGGTGGCCCCGTACCCCACGGTGAGCAGCGCGATGTTGGCTCCCTTGCCGCTCGCCATCGCGGCGAGACCAAAGTCCGCGAACGGATCGCCGGCGAACTGACCGGGTGCGGAGACGCTGGCCATCGAGGACCCGTACAGGATCCACAGCACGGCGACGAGGCCGATCGCGCCGAAGCTCATCATCATCATGCTGACGACGCTCTTCGCCTTCACCAGGCCGCCGTAGAAGAACGCCACACCCGGCGTCATCAGCAGCACCAGGGCCGTCGCCGTGACTCCCCAGGAGATGTTGCCGGTTGCGTCCATGTTTCCTCGTTCCACTGATCGCGCTGTGCGTTTCAGTGTGGCGAGGGCGTGTTTCCGCGAACCGCGATGCGTGTTGCGGGGGTGTTACAGGAACGCGCGCCGTGTGAACAGCGTGTTAACCGACCCGCGACCCTTCGACAGGCTCAGGGACTTTCGACCGGTTGCTGAGCTTGTCCAAGCACAGGGACCGCGGGCTCCGCGTCGACCGCGTGCGAGAGCGCGTTCAGCCGGGAGATCGCGCGCAGATACTTCTTGCGGTACCCGCCGCCGAGCATCTCCTCGCTGAACACCTCGTCCAGGGGGCGACCGGTCGCGAGGACCGGGATCTGCGCGTCGTAGGCGCGGTCGACGAAGGCGACGAACCGGAGCGCCTCGGACTGGTCCGTGAGCTGACGCACGTCCCGGATGCCGAGAGCGCCGAGGCCCGCGAGCAACCGGATGTAGCGCGACGGGTGCACCTGGGCGAGGTGGCGGATGATGTCGTCGAACGCGTCGTCCGACACGGCGCCGACGGCGCCCCGATCGGCGAGATCGTGCGCGTACTCCTCGGCGCCCAGCGTGACGGAGTGGCCGTCCAGCGCCCGCTGACGGAAGTCGACGCCGTCGATCCGGATCGTCTCGAAGCTGTCCGACATCGCATGGATCTCGCGCAGGAAGTCCTGCGCGGCGAACCGGCCCTCGCCGAGCGCGTTCGGCGGCGTGTTCGATGTGGCCGCGAGCCTGGTCCCCGTGCCCACCAGTTCACCGAGCAGCCGGGTCATCACCATCGTGTCGCCGGGATCGTCCAGCTCGAATTCGTCGATGCAGAGCAGATCGGATCCGCGCAGCAGATCGACCGTGTTGCGGTAGCCGAGGGCGCCCACGAGCGCGGTGTACTCAATGAACGAGCCGAAGTACTTCCGGCGGGCCGGCATCGCGTGATAGATCGACGCGAGCAGGTGGGTCTTGCCTACGCCGAACCCGCCGTCCAGGTACACACCCGGCTTGGTCTCCGGCTGCTTGGGGGCGCGGCGGAACAAGCCGGTCCGCTTGACCGGCTCCGCGCCCACGGCGAACGCCGTCAGCCGGCGCTTCGAGTCCTCCTGCGAGGGATACGCCGGATCCGACCGGTAGCTGTCGAACGTGGCGCCGTCGAACTGCGGCGGCGGAACGAGGCCGGCGAGCATCTCGGCACCCGACATCTGCGGCTGGCGGTCGATGAGGTGGACGACGCCGGAGAGGGCGGACTGATCGGTCATGCGGATCCTGTGTCCAAGTCTTACCGCTCGGATGCGCACCGGCGCGGAGGGTTCTAGGGTCGAAGGGGACGGATCAACACTACGCCGTCGCCACCTTCCCCTTCTGCGCACCACCTTCGCGCCGTCATCCTCTCAGGGAGCCCATCGTGACCGTCGAGTTCGACACCTCGTCCGCATCGTTCGCCGACTACGCCGAACCCGGGCGTCTGGTGACCACGGACTGGCTCGCCGCGCACCTGGGCGACGAGGGGCTCGTCGTCGTCGAGTCCGATGAGGACGTGCTGCTGTACGAGACCGGGCACATCCCGGGAGCTGTGAAGGTCGATTGGCACACGGAGCTCAACGACCCCGTGGTGCGCGACTACGTGGACGGCGCCGGCTTCGCCGAGCTGCTCAGCCGCAAGGGCATCTCACGGGACGACACCGTGGTCATCTACGGCGACAAGAACAACTGGTGGGCGGCGTACGCGCTCTGGGTGTTCTCGCTGTTCGGGCATCAGGACGTGCGGTTGCTCGACGGCGGACGCGATCGCTGGATCTCCGAGGGCCGCGAGATCACCACCGCCCCTCCCTCCCGCGCGACCACGGACTACCCCGTCGTCGACCGCGACGATTCCGTGCTGCGCGCCTACAAGGATGACGTGCTGGCGCACCTGGGCAACCCGCTCATCGATGTGCGCTCGCCGGAGGAGTACAACGGCTCGCGCACCTCGGCCCCCGCCTACCCGGAGGAGGGCGCGCTGCGCGCGGGGCACATCCCGACCGCGCAGAACGTGCCCTGGGCCAGGGCGGTCTCCGAGGACGGCGGATTCAAGACGCGCACCGAGCTCGAGGACATCTACCTCGACGGCGCCGGGCTGCGGCGCCGGCGACGACGTGGTCGCGTACTGCCGGATCGGCGAGCGCTCCGCGCACACCTGGTTCGTGCTCAAGCACCTGCTCGGATTCGAGAACGTGCGCAACTACGACGGATCCTGGACCGAGTGGGGCAGCGCGGTGCGCGTGCCGATCGTCACAGGCGACGAGCCGGGAACCCTCTGAGCGTGTGAGAATGGCGGGGATGTCTGACACCCCCGCCACCACGTTGCCCGACGCTCTCGCCGAGATCCGGGACGAGTTCCTCGAGCTGCCCGAGTCGGACCGCCTGCAGCTACTGCTCGAGTTCTCGAACGGACTGCCCGCCGTGTCCGACGAGGTCGCCGCGCACCCCGAGATGTACGAGCGGGTCGCCGAGTGCCAGTCGCCGGTCTACATCTACGTCGAACTGACCAACGGCGCGGTGACCATGCACGCGACCGCCCCCGCCGAGGCGCCGACCACCCGCGGCTTCGCGAGCATCCTGGCGCAGGGCATCGCGGGGCTCAGCCCCGAGGCCGTGCTGGCGATCCCGGACGACTACCCGCAGAGCATCGGGCTCACCCGGGTCGTGTCTCCGCTGCGCCTGTCGGGAATGACCGGCATGCTGATGCGCGCCAAGCGCCAGGTACGGGAACGCCTCGCCGCCTGATCCTCAGTCCGCGAAGCCCTGCGCGCGGAGCCAGTCGGTGATCGCCGCGGTCCAGCGGTTCTGGTCGTAGTTCCACAGCTTGGTATGCCGCGCGCCGGTGAAGAGCGGCATGGTGACCAGGTCCGGGCGGGCCTTCGCCAGGGCGTGCGAGGCGACCGCGGGCACGAAACCGTCGTCGTCGCTGTGCAGCAGCAGGATCGGCACGTCCAGTTCTGCGGCCCGGGCGACCATGTCGAGATCGTCGAACGGGATGGCCTGGTCCGCCCCGCTGAGCCGCGCCGACCAGGACCGTCCGAGGGCATCGAGCGCGAGCCGCGTCAGCGGATCCGGCAGCTTCATCTCCTTCGCCTGGAAACGCAGCACGGTGCGCCAGTCGACCACCGGGGAGTCCAGGATGACGCCCGCGATCGCGTCGCGGTGCGCCGAGGACACCAGGGTCTGCAACGCGATCGCGCCGCCCATCGACCATCCCATCAGCAGGATCCGTTCGGCTCCGTGACGCAGCGCGTGGGCGATCGCCGTGTCGACGTCACGCCATTCCGTCGCACCGAGGCCGTAGGAACCCGGGCGCGTGCGCGGTCCCTCGCCGTCGTTGCGGTACGAGGCGACGAGCACCGGCAGACCCGCCGCGTGCAGCACCGGCACCGCGCGCAGGCACTCCGATCGCGTGGCCCCGCGGCCGTGCACCTGGATCACCCAGGTGGTCGACTCCGCAGGGAACAGCCAGGCCGGACAGGGCCCGGCGGGAGTGCCGATCAGCACGGACTCGTACGGCAGGTGAAGCTCACCCGGCGAGACGTAGTAGTACCCGCTGAAGCCCGCCCGGCGCCCGATCTGCGCGCCGGGCTCGATCTGGGTGAGCAGCTTGCGACGGACGCTCTGAGCATCGGCGTGCAGCACCGCGCCCAGCTTGACGTAGCCGGGAGTGCCGTCGACGAACAGGCCGTAGCGGCCGGGCAGCTCCGTGTCCTGGGTGCGACCCAGTTCGATCGTCTGCGCACCGGTGTCGACGGCGAGCACATCGGTGTCGTGCGTGCGCGGACCGGGGGTGACCACCTCGCGCGCGATGCGCAGCACGAGAGCGCCTCCGATCGCGGCGCCCAGGGCCGCAACTCCCGTCAGCGCGATCGCGCCGATCGTCGCGGCGTGCCTGAGACCCTTCATCGTCTCCTGACTCTAGTCTGTCCGCGTGAGCGCTCATCCCGGATCGGACGACGTCTTCGCGCACGCCGTCGAAGAACTGAGGGCGCTGCGCTTCCGCGCCGACATCGTCGTGCGAGAGATCCCCGCGCCGACCGGGCTCGCCCCGGATGCCCTGGCGTTCGCCGCCGACGTCCGTCCCGACGAGCACGGCGACTCGCTGTACGGCAGTGGGCGCTTCGTGCTGCTGCACGATCCCGATTCTCCCGGCGCGTGGGGCGGACCGTGGCGGATCGTCGCGTTCGCGCAGGCCCCCCTGGAACCCGAGATCGGCACGGATCCGCTGCTCGCGGATGTAGCGTGGTCATGGTTGCTCGATGCGCTCTCCTCCCGCGACGCGGAGCACCATTCCGCGTCCGGCACGTCCACCAAGACCCTGTCCAAGGGATTCGGCGGACTGGCCGCAGAAGGGGACGGTGCGCAGATCGAACTCCGCGCCTCATGGTCGCCGGAGGGACCGCTCGCCCCGCACGCCGAGGCGTGGGCCGAGCTGGTCGGAATGCTGGCGGGACTGCCGCCGGGCTCAGAGGACATCGCCGTGTTCGGCGCCAGGAGAACCATTCGTGACTGACTATGTGGTCATCGAGACCGACGAGGACTTCGTCGACGCGTGCCGGATCCTGTCCGGCGGATCCGGTCCGGTCGCCGTCGACGTGGAGCGTGCCTCCGGGTTCCGCTACTCGCAGCGCGCCTACCTCGTCCAGGTGTTCCGCCGCGACGCCGGCGCATTCCTGTTCGACCCGATCACGATCACCTCGTTCGCCCCGCTGCAGGAGGCGATCGGCGCGGAGGAGTGGGTCTTCCACGCGGCCAGCCAGGACCTGCCCTCGCTGCACGAGCTCGGGCTGGAGCCGGCGAGCGTGTTCGACACCGAACTCGCCGCCCGGCTGCTCGGGTACGAGCGGGTCGGCCTCGCGGCGGTGGTCGAGCGCGCGCTCGGCATCGTGCTCGCGAAGGAGCACTCCGCCGCCGACTGGTCCACGCGCCCGCTGCCGAACTCCTGGCTCGAGTACGCCGAACTGGATGTGCTGCATCTCGTCGACGTGCGCGACTTCATCGCCGCCGAACTCGAGAGACTCGGACAAGACCGCGTTCGCGGCGGAGGAGTTCGAGGCGGTCAGGACGCGCCAGCCCAAGCCGCCGCGCGAGGAGCCGTGGCGACGGCTGAGCGGGCTGCACCAGGTGCGCGGCGCGAAGAACCTCGCCGTGGCCCGCGAGCTGTGGCAGGCGCGTGAGGACTACGCCCGGGAGACCGACGTCTCCCCCGGCCGGCTCGTGCCCGACCGTGCCCTGGTCGCGGCGGTCATGGCCGCCCCGCAGAGCAAGGGCGCGCTCGCCGCCGTCTCGGCCTTCACCGGACGCGCCAGCCGCAGCCAGCTGGACCGCTGGTGGGCCGCCATCGAACGCGGACGGGAGCGCACCGACGCTGCCGCGTGAGCGGGTGCCGAGCGATGCGCCGCCCCCGCCGCGGGCCTGGTCCGATCGCAACCCGGAGGCCGATGCACGGCTCAAGGCGGCCCGCCCCGCGATCGAGGCGCGGGCCGAGGAGCTCGGCATGCCGACCGAGAACCTGCTCACGCCCGAGACCCTGCGCCGTGTGGCCTGGGAGCCGCCGGAGGTGATCGACGCCGAACCTCGATCGGCGCGGCGCTCGCCGAGCGCGAGGCACGGGCCTGGCAGATTGCGGAAACCGCACAGCGGATCGCCGATGCTTTTGTGGAAGCCGCGCAAACGCCGGAGGAACCCTCCGGCGCGGCTTCGTAGGTTCAGCCCAACCGATTCGTCCGCGTATCGGCCACCGCTCCTAGGCTGAGGTCGACCCGGAAATCTGAAGGCCGTGCTCTCGTGCGGCCTCGAAGGAACAAGGTCCCGTCCGCCGAGCGGATCGGACCGGTGGAGGCTCTGTCCGCACAGCGGAGGGAGCGAATTGGAGGCAGAGTGGCCGAGATCTCGGACGTCTTCTTCGTCGATGGAGTGCGCACCCCGTTCGGGCGCGCCGGCGAAAAGGGCATGTACTGGAACACCCGCGCGGACGACCTGGCCGTCAAGGCCACGATCGGCCTCATGGAGCGCAACGCGAACGTGCCGCTGGACCGGATCGACGACGTCGCCATCGCCGCGACCTCGCAGACCGGCGACCAGGGGCTCACCCTCGGGCGCTCCGTCGCGATCCTCGCAGGCCTGCCCGAGACCGTGCCCGGCCTCGCCGTCGAGCGCATGTGCGCCGGCGCCATGACGAGCGTCACGACCATGGGCGCCTCGATCGGCGTGGGCATGTACGACCTCGCGCTCGCCGGCGGCGTCGAGCACATGGGTCACCACCCGATCGGCGGCAACGCCGACCCGAACCCGCGCTTCGTCGCGGAGCGGATGGTCGACCCGGGCGCGCTGAACATGGGCGTGACGGCGGAGCGGATCTTCGACCGCTTCCCGCACCTCACCAAGGAGCGCTCGGACCGGTTCGGCATGCTGAGCCAGCACAAGGTGCAGGCCGCCTACGACGCCGGCAGGATCCAGCCCGACCTGGTCCCGGTCGCGATCAAGGGCGCCGACGGCGCCTGGGGTCTCGCCACCGAGGACGAGGGCCGCCGCCCGCAGACCACGATGGAGGATCTGGCCGCGCTGAAGACGCCGTTCCGCCCGCACGGCCGCGTCACGGCAGGCACCTCCTCGCCCCTGACCGACGGCGCGACCATGTCGCTGCTCGCCGGAGGCGGCGCGGTGAAGGAGCTCGGCCTCGCTCCGAAGATGCGCATGGTGTCGTTCGCGTTCGCGGGCGTGCAGCCGGAGATCATGGGCATCGGCCCGATCCCGTCGACCGAGAAGGCACTGCAGAAGGCCGGGCTGACGATCTCCGACATCGGCCTGTTCGAGCTGAACGAGGCGTTCGCGATCCAGGTCATCTCGCTGCTCGACCACTTCGGCATCGCCGACGACGACCCCCGGGTCAACCAGTGGGGCGGTGCGATCGCGCTCGGCCACCCGCTCGCCGCATCCGGCGTCCGCCTGATGATCCAGCTCGCGGCGCAGTTCGCCGAGCGTCCGGACGTGCGCTACGGCCTCACCGCGATGTGCGTCGGCCTCGGCCAGGGCGGCTCGGTCATCTGGGAGAACCCGCACTACAACGGCAAGCGGAAGAAGTAGAGGCACTCGGAATGACGAACTACGACGCCATCGACTTCTCGCCCCTCAACGACCTCACGGGCGGGGAGGTCGTCACGCACTCCGTGGTGCGTGACGTCCGCCTCCCGTCCGGCAAGGTGCTCGCGCTCATCACGCTCGACAACGGCCGCGACCACACCCGCCCGAACACGCTCGGCCCCGCCACCCTCACCGAGCTCGGCGAGACCCTTGCCGCGCTCAAGATCCGTGCAGCCGCCGGTGAGATCCAGGCCGTCGGCATCACCGGCAAGCAGTACATCCTGGCCGCCGGCGCCGACCTCTCCGACATCAGCCGGGTCGGATCCCGCGACAACGCGCGCCTGATCGCGCAGCTCGGCCACAAGGTCCTGGGATCGCTCAGCACCCTCGGCGTGCCCTCGTTCGCGTTCGTGAACGGCCTCGCGCTCGGCGGCGGCGTCGAGATCGCGCTGAACTCGACGTACCGCACGGTCGACTCCTCGGCGGCGGCCCTCGCCCTGCCCGAGGTGTTCCTGGGCATCATCCCGGGCTGGGGCGGCGCGTACCTGCTGCCGAACCTGATCGGCATCGAGAACGCGCTCGAGGTGGTGATCTCGAACCCGCTCAAGCAGAACCGCATGCTCAAGCCGCAGCAGGCGTTCGAGCTGGGCATGGTGGATGCGATCTTCCCCGCCGCGAACTTCCTGGAGAACTCGCTGGCCTGGGCGGACGCCGTCCTCGGCGGCACCAAGGTCGAGCGCAAGAACGAGCCCGGCAAGATCGAGCGCCTCACCAAGTGGCCGATCGCGATCAAGATGGCCCGCGGCATGCTCGAATCGAAGATCGGCACCGTGCCACGGTCGCCGTACGCGGCGCTCGAGCTGCTCGACAAGGCGAAGAGCGGATCCCGCGAGGATGGCTTCGCCCGCGAGGACGAGGCGCTCGCCGACCTCGTCACAGGCGACCAGTTCGCCGCGTCCATGTACGCATTCGACCTCGTGCAGAAGCGCGCCAAGCGCCCCGTCGGCGCACCCGACAAGGCGCTGGCGAAGAAGGTCACCAAGGTCGGCATCATCGGGGCCGGCCTCATGGCCAGCCAGTTCGCGCTGCTGTTCGTGCGCAAACTGCAGGTGCCGGTCCTCATCACCGATCTGGACCAGGCGCGCGTGGACAAGGGCGTGGCGTACATCCACGACGAGATCGGCAAGCTGGAGGCGAAGGGACGCCTCGACGCCGACTCGGCGAACAAGCTGCGCGCCCTCGTCACGGGCACCACCGACAAGAGCCTGTACGCGGACTGCGACTTCGTGATCGAGGCCGTGTTCGAGGAGGTCGGCGTCAAGCAGCAGGTGTTCGGCGAGATCGAGAAGATCATCGCCGAGGATGCGATCCTCGCGACCAACACCTCGTCGCTGTCGGTGGAGGAGATCGGGGCGAAGCTCGCACACCCCGAGCGCCTCGTCGGCTTCCATTTCTTCAACCCGGTCGCGGTCATGCCGCTCATCGAGATCGTGAAGACGCCTTCGACGACCGAGGCGGCGCTGTCGACCGCGTTCGTGGTCGCGAAGGGCCTGGGCAAGAACGCGGTGCTCACCGCCGACGCCCCCGGGTTCGTCGTGAACCGCCTGCTGGCCAAGGTCATGGGCGAGGCGGCCCGCGCCGTCTACGAGGGCACCCCGGTCGCCGACGTCGAGAAGGCGTTCGCACCGCTCGGCCTTCCGATGGGGCCGTTCCAGCTCATCGACCTGGTCGGCTGGAAGGTCGCCGCGCACGTGCAGGACACCATGGTGCACGCGTTCCCGGATCGCTTCTACGCGAACGAGAACTTCCACGCGCTGGCGGATCTGCCCGAGGTCGTCGAGAAGGACAAGGGCGGCCGCGTGACCGGCTTCACGAAGGCCGCGGACAAGCTCGTGAAGCAGGCCGCCGGCTCGACGCCGACGCCGGCCGCCGAGATCCTCCGCCGCGTGCAGGACGGCCTCGCGCAGGAGATCAGGCTCATGCTCGACGAGGGCGTGGTACCGGAGGTCGAGGACATCGACCTCTGCCTCATCCTCGGTGCCGGCTGGCCGTTCATCGACGGCGGCGCCTCGCCGTACCTCGACCGCGAGGGGGCATCCGAGCGCGTGTTCGGCGCGACGTTCCACACGCCTCCGATCCGCGGCATCGCCTCGGTCTGAGCCCGCAGCGCTTGTTCCCGGTCCCTGAGCCTGTCGAAGGGCCCGGGAACAAGCGCTCGCGCGCGGCTTGGCGGGGCTTGTCCCCGGTCCCTGAGCCTGTCGAAGGGCCCGGGAACAAGCGCTCGCGCGCGGCTTGGCGGCTCAGCGCCGGAACAGAGGCACCAGCACGGGCAGCGCACGCGGTCGGACCGTGACCGTGACGGGTCCCTGGCCGACGCGCTCGCCGTCCGCGTAGACCACCATGCCGGGCGCGTTCACCTCGATCTCCGTCGTGCTCCACGTCGAGACCTCCGGGAGCGACATGTGCGTTCCGCGCAGCAGGGAGGGGAAGGCCCTGAGCAGGCGGATCCTCCCCAGCACCGCGACGTGCACGACCTCGAGCCGCCCGTCATCCGCGACCGCTCCGGGGCTGATGGGCATGCCGCCGCCGTATCCGCTCGTATTGCACACGGCAAGGAGCGTTCCCGGCACGTCGCGGGATCCCCGTTCGTCCACCACCCGGAAGCGCAGTGGGGCGAGCCGGACCAGCTCGACCAGCAGCGCCAGGTAGTAGCGCAGCGGTCCGCGCGGCCAGCGCAGCGTGTTGGTGCGCTCGGAGACCTTGGCGTCGAAGCCGAACGCCGCGACGGTGAGGAACAGACTCGAGCGCTCGGGGCCGCGGACCTCACCGAGGTCGACCGGCCGTGGCACCCCGCGCGTGATCGTCTCGGCGATGCCCTCGGGATCCCGCGGCAGCCCCAGCGCCTTCGCGAAGTCGTTGCCGGTGCCCGCGGGAACGATGGCCACCGGGATCCCGGCCGTCGTCAGCAGGTCGAGCAACCCGGCCACGGTGCCGTCGCCGCCGGCGATCACCAGCATGTCCGGCCGCTCCGCGATCGCCTGCTCCGCGAGCCGGCGCGTGTCCGCGGCGGATCCGCCCTCCCGGATCTCGACTTCTTGCCCGCCGTCGCGCAGTACTTTCGCTACCGCGGCGGAGCGTACCGCACCCAGTCCTCGTCCCGCGGCCGGATTCACGATCATGATGAGCGAACGGGGCCCACGGCTCTCCGCCTGCGCGGGCGCAGCTGACCTCGGCTCCGTCGACACGGACTCAGCCGATTCGCACGGCGGAGCGGGACGGCGTCTCTGACATGCGGCTCAGTCTAGAGCGCGACGGCGCTGGTCCTGTCACACCGGCCCTGGGCTGTCCCGCTCACCGCCCCGGTGGTCCGAGAACGTCGGCGGGTTGTCGGTGGGTGCGGTGGCGGGTGCGGGGTGGGTGCCATTCGCGGGAGGGGTCCCAGCAGGCGGGTCCGCGGATCTGCGGGGTCCCTCCGCGCATGCGGATCTGCCATCCGGAGGTGTCCAGGGTGCGGTGGTGGTGCCAGCAGAGCGCGACCCCGTTCGAGGTGTGGGTGGGGCCGCCGAGGGCGTGTGCGGTGACGTGGTGGATTTCGCACCAGGTCGCGGGGATGGTGCAGCCGGGGATCACGCATTCCCGGTCCCTCAGGATGATCGCCCGGCGTTGCAGGGCGGTGAAGATGCGGGCGGTGGTGCCGATGGCGACGATCTTCCCGTGCGGGTCGAACAGGACCCGTTGCACCCCGCCCGCGCACGCGGTCTGATGCGCGACGCTCAGGGGCACGTCCCATCCGGTGCCTTCCACGCACGCCCGTCCCGACCCGGCCGCGTAAGCCTCCGCCGTGACGGACACGACCAGGGTCGGTGCGGCACCACCCAGCGTGGGGAACCCGCCCGACGCGGCCGCGGTGGTGAGGATCGACGCGAACGCGTCGTGACGTTTCTGTGCCGGGGTGCGCGGGTCCGGCGGGTCGGGCAGACCCTCCGGATCGGACCGATCCGGCAGGCCCGGCTCACCGTCGTCTTCGGCGGTGAACGCGACCCGCGACCCGGCCTCGCCGCCCCCCGTGGGACCGGAGCCCGCTGAGTCGGACATCGGGTCCGCCGGATCCGGGACTTCTGGGTGTTCCGGTCCGTCGACGCGCGGGTTGAGGAGGGCGTCGAGGAGGCGTTGGAACTGTGCGGCGACGTCGGGCAGCAGCCCGCCCCGGATCGGGATGATCCCGCCGCACTGCCGCCCCAGAGTGAGCCCGCGGTTCCGGTTCGCGCGGTCATCGACGGGCTCTTTCCCGTCCGGGTCCAGCCGCAGCACGATGTGCTCCGCGAGCGCGGCGAGCTCGTCCGTCGACGGGACAGGACCCGGACGGCCGTGCTCGTCGGCAAGGTCCACACCCCGCGCGGCATCCGCGAGCAGCCGGTCCGCGGCGGCACGATCCACGGCCCCGATCCGGTTCCCCGCCCCCACCAGCGCGCCGGTCGCGGCGAGCAGCCCCGTCACCGACACCACCCCGTCCCGCAACGCATGCCCGAGGGCGTCGTATCGGGCCGGGAGGAGCTCCCCACTGGACAGGGTCCTCGACCGGCGCACCGCGTGCGCGGCGGTCGCGTACCGGCGGGCCGTGCCGGTGTCCACCCTGAGCGCCCGCCGCAGCAGTTCGGTGACGTCCCGGCAGCCCACCCCGGGTGACACCCGCTCGTCGGAGAGCCGGCAGTCCCGGTCCACGACCTCCCCCACCGCGGTGGTGATCACCGCGTCCAGCCGGCGTTGCACCTCGCCCGCGGTCAGCAGCAACCCCACCAATTCCGCCGCAGACGCTCCATCGAACTGCGCGCCCAGCTCGTCCGCCGCGCACACCCCGGCGAGCAGGCCGGTGACCTGCTCCAGAACCGCGGCGGTTGATGTCATACCCCCATCCAACACCCGACCACCGACATTCGAACACCAGATCAGCCCCCATATCCGAACCGTGCACAACCCGCCAGAACGCGCCCCTGTGCAGGACCAACCGCGGCCGTCGAGGACACAGCGATACCGTCGCGCCAGCGCGAAGATCGCCGACCGGGGCACCTGGAGACAGCCCTCGTCCGCACTACGATCGAACGAAAGTCGCCCACGTCGTGGCGGGCACAGACGAAGAACAGGGGCAGCCTTGCGAAGATCTCGCCGAGCGACCATCGCGCAGCACGGTCAGCTGAGGCGCCCCCGCGCGTGGGTGCAGCTGCTCGTGGTCATCGCCGTGTGCGTCTCCACCGTCGCGATCGCCGCCGCGGCCACAGGCGCCTGGATCGTGCAGGATCTGGCCAGCACGTTCACCGAGCACACGATCACGCTCGAGGACGCGCCCGCCGCGCCTCCTGGTCTCGGCGGCTTCGCGAACGAGCCGGCCAACATCCTGATCGCCGGCACCGACGAGTGCAAGCCCGAGTACGCGGCCCTCTTCGGGGACCGATGCGCGGATCCGGAGGTCGACGGAGTCCGCAGCGACGTGCTCATGCTCCTGCACATCTCCGCGGAGCCCCGCAAGATCACGGTGATCAGCTTCCCGCGCGACATGCTCGTCGACATCCCGGAGTGCAAGGACGAGCAGGGCGTCACGAACGCTCCTGCCTTCGATCTGATCAACGCGGCCTTCCAGCGCGGAGGCGTGAACTGCTCCGCCAAGACGGTGACGGCGCTCACCGGCATGGAGATCGGGTACGCGGCGTCGATCAACTGGGGCGGCGTGATCGAGGTCACCAACGCGATCGGCGGCGTCGACGTCTGCGTCGCAAGCGACATGCAGGACGACGACTCCGGTGTGAACCTCACAGCCGGCAAGCACACGCTGCAGGGCGCGGATGCGCTCGCGTTCCTGCGCGCACGGTATTCGACCGTCGACGGCAGCGACCTCGCCCGCATCGGCAACCAGCAGCAATACCTGTCCAGCCTGGTGCGCAAGATCACGAGCGAAGGCGTGCTCACGGATCCCGCGAAGCTCCTGCGGCTTGCGAAGGCCGGGCTGTCGGCGGTCGACCCCAGCACGACGCTGGAGAACCCGCTCACACTCGTGCAGATGGGCCTCGCGATCAAGGACACGCCCACCGGCGAGTACGCGTTCGTGCGATACCCCGTGTTCCCGGCGCCGTCGAACCCGGACCGGCTCGTGCCCGACGAGGACTCGGCGAAGCCCCTGATCCAAGCGATCGAGGCCGGGCAGGCGCTGTCGTTCAGCACGGCCGACCAGGGGCAGACCACTCCCCCGGACTCCCAGGATTCGGCGTCCACCAACGGCGCCGACCCCTCGAAGCCGGACGCGCCGGCCTCACCCGCACCCGACGGCGCCGTCATGCTCGACTCGCAGATCCAGGGCAACACCGCAGCCACCGCGACCTGCACCTCGGGACGCGTGTACTGACGCACACTGGCGATCGGACCTGTTCGCCGCTATTCTTTGAACATGTTCAGTTCAGGGACGGACGACACCGCGAAGCCCCTCACTCCCAAGGCAGAGGCGACGAAGGCCCGGATTCGCGCCGCAGCGATGGCCTCCTTCGTCGAGCGCGGCTACCCCGAGACCACGATCCGTCTGATCGCGAAGGAGGCCGGCGTCTCCGTCGGCAACGCCTACTACTACTTCCCGTCGAAAGAGCATCTGGTCCAGGAGCTCTACGAGCAGGTGCAGCAGGATCATGCACGCATCGCGCGTCCGCTCCTCGGTGACGTCGTAGGCCTCACCGATCGCCTGCGCATCTTCTTCGAGACCGGGCTCGAAGCCGTCAGCGCGTACCGTCAGGTCGCCCCCGGATTCCTGAGCGCCATGGTCTCCCCAGGCTCACCGATCAACCCGCTCTCGGCGGCGTCCTCACCCGCGCGGGAGATGACCGTCGGACTGCTCCGCGACGTCGTCGCCGGATCCGCGCATCGCCTCCCCGAGGACGTCGCCGAGCGCCTACCCGAGGCGCTGTTCCCGGCCTATCTGGCGCTCGTGCTGCGCTGGACCTACGACGAGTCCCCCGATCAGGCAAAGACACGACGTCTGCTCGACACAGGGCTGCGTCTGTTCGCGGTCGCGCTGCCCTTTCTGCGCGTCCCCGGCGTACGCGGTGTCACCCGGGATCTCCTCGACCAGATCGCGGATGTGCGACCGTGAGCGGTGCAATCTTCGGATCACCACGCCGCTCCACGGATCCGATGGCATTCAGCGGAGGCGAGTTCACGCGCGGAGTTCTGATCGCCTGGGTGATCTTCGTCGCCCTCTCGGAGGTCGCATATGTGACCTTTCTCCGGATCCCGGTTCCTGGCTTGGTATACGAAGAGTTCAACGGGATGAGCGGGGAAGCACTTTTCTGGAATCGGGTGTTCATCTTCCCCCTTTTCTGGCTTCCGGCCTCCGGCGTGGTCGCCTTGCTGCTGGCGCCGGTCGGTCATCTGCTCGGCAGTTTGCTGCGTCGCCTCCGATCTCTCCCGGCGCACTTCTTGGCATATGCGGTGCTGGGTTCCGCCCTGGGACTCTTGTGGTTCGCCGTCTGCCGATTCGGTTGCATTGATCCGCTCGGACCGCTCGGGCTCGGGGTCGCTCTCTCCGTCGCCGCCGCCGTCCCTCTCGGCTGGCTCTCCACAGCGCTGATCGCTCTCCGCAAAGACAAGCGACGCGGGCGTTCGTCGATCCAGCACCCGCCACGCTCCCACCCCTGATGCATCCCAGGAGCGAGCGGCTGCCGCTCAGCGCCGGCGGTTCTCCTCGACGCTGCTCTCGCGCGCGTCCTGCACGATGCCGATGCCGCCCGTATGCAGCGGGACCTCGCCCGTCGGACGTGCGATAGGCACTCGGGTGCCGAGCACCTGAGCCACGACATCCTGCGCGATCTTGCCGGCGGTGAGGCCCGCATCCTCGAGGATCTGATCCCGGCTCGCGTGATCGATGTACTCGTCCGGAAGACCGAGTTCGTCGACGGCCGTGTCGATCCCCGCCTCGCGGAGCACCTGGCGCACCCGGGTGCCGACGCCGCCGACGCGGATCCCGTCCTCGAGCGTGATCACGAGGCGGTGGCGCGCGGCGAGCTCGACGACGGAGGGCTGCACCGGGATCGCCCAGCGCGGGTCGATCACGGTCGCGCCGATGCCCTGCGCCTTGAGCCGCTCGGCCACATCCAGCGCGAGGAGAGCGAAGGGTCCGATGCCGACCAGCAGCACGTCCTCGCCTTCGCCGCGGAAGAGCACGTCGACGCCGTCATGCAGGCGCTCGAGAGCCGGGATCTCCGGAGTGACGGCCCCCTTCGGGAAGCGGATCACGGTCGGCGCGTCGTCGACGGCGACGGCCTCTTCCAGTTCTTCACGCAGCCGTTCGCCGTCGCGCGGCGCGGCGATCCGGATCCCCGGCACGATCTGCAGCATCGACAGATCCCACAGTCCGTGATGGCTGGGACCGTCGGGGCCGGTCACCCCGGCGCGGTCGAGTACGAACGTCACGCCGGCACGGTGCAGGCCCACGTCCATCAGCACCTGGTCGAATGCACGGCCCATGAACGTCGCGTACAGCGCGACCACCGGATGCAGACCACCGTACGCGAGCCCGGCCGCGGCCGTCACGGCGTGCTGCTCGGCGATCCCCACGTCGTAGACCCGGTCCGGGAACCGCTCGGCGAACGGCGCGAGTCCAGTGGGCCGCAGCATCGCCGCGGTCATGGCGATGACGTTCGGCGTGCGGGCGCCGACGTCCACGAGGGCGTCGGCGAACACGTCCGTCCAGCCCGTCCCGGACGCGGCGAGCGGCGCCCCGGTCTTCGGGTCGATCTTGTTGACGGCGTGGAACTGATCGGCCTCGTCGTCGAGCGCCGGCTGATAGCCGCGCCCCTTCTCGGTGATGACGTGCACGATGACCGGCGCCCCGAAGTCCTTCGCGAGCTGGAGGGCCTCGCTGAGCGCCTGGATGTCGTGTCCGTCGACCGGGCCCAGGTACTTGATGTCGAGGTTCGAGTACAGCTCCTCGTTGTTCGAGAAGCGGGACAGGAAGCCGTGGGTGCCGCCGCGCACACCCCGGTAGAACGCGCGACCGACCGGTCCGAAGGCGCGGAAGAACCGGTCCGATTTCCGGTGCAGATCGCGATAGACGCCCGCGGTGCGGACCCGGTTCATGTACCGCGCCATACCGCCGATCGTGGGCGCGTAGGAGCGTCCGTTGTCGTTCACGACGATCACCAGGTTGCGCCCGTTGTCATCGGAGATGTTGTTCAGCGCCTCCCACGTCATGCCGCCGGTGAGCGCGCCGTCGCCGACCACGGCGACGACGTGGCGATCCGCCCTGCCCGTCGCGGTGAACGCCCGGGAGATGCCGTCCGCCCAGCTCAGCGAGCTGGACGCGTGCGAGGACTCGACCACGTCGTGCGCGCTCTCGGAGCGCTGCGGGTAGCCGGCCAGCCCTCCGCGCGAGCGCAGAGCGGAGAAGTCCTGCCGTCCGGTGAGCAGCTTGTGCACGTACGACTGGTGGCCGGTGTCGAAGATGATCGGGTCGTCCGGGGAGGAGAACACGCGGTGCAGGGCGATCGTGAGCTCGACGACACCGAGATTCGGCCCCAGGTGCCCTCCGGTGCGGGCGACGTTCTCGATCAGGAAGGTGCGGATCTCCGTCGCCAGCTCGTCGAGCTGCTCGGGTGAGAGCCGATCGAGATCGCGGGGACCCGAGATGCCGGGAAGGATCGCCACCGTGTCTGCCTCCTGGGAACGGACGGGCGGCTCCGCAACCGGCGGCGCCGCATCGCTCCAGCGTAGCGAGCATTGCTGCCCATGCGCTGGACATCGGCGTGCGGGCATGCTGCGCGGCGCCATGGCGCGGCGGCGGTGACCGGCCTACGCTGAGGGTGTGGATGAGAACGACCTCTCCGAACCCGGCGGCGGGGCGATGTTCTCCGACGGCGTGACCGTGTCGCTGATCACCCCGGAAGGCGTGGAGAGACGCGACGCGCAGGAGCTTCCCGCACTCATCGCCGACGCGGCGAACCTCGTCTGGGTCGACCTTCCGGCGTGCGCACTCGGCGACGCCGAGCGCCTCCGCGACATCTTCGGATTCCATCCGCTGGCACTGCGCGATACCGTCGAGCGCAATCACGTCTCGAAACTGCACGTCTACGCAGACCACGTGTTCCTCGCGCTGCACTCCCCGGAGATCGGCCCGCACGGTCACGTGCACTACGTCGAACTCGATCAGTTCATCGGCCGCAACTCCCTGGTCACCGTGCACGGTCCGTATGCGTCGCTGGTGGCTGCGGAGACGGCGTCGCTGGACACCGATGGCGCCCTGCGGCGCATCGCCGCCGGAGCCACCCACCCCGCCACGCCGTTCGAGATCTCGTCCGCGATCGTCGCCTCCATGATCCGACGGCAGATCGATCTCGTCGCGCGCCTGGCGAAGCGCTCCGGCGAGCTCGAGCAGCGGCTGACCTCCGACGCCTTCGACATCGCGGGCGGGGATGCCACCGCGATCGAGGATTTCGTCGAGGATCTCTTCGAGACGCACCATCAACTGCTGGCGGTCCGCACCATCGCCGCGCACAGTGCTACGGCCTACGACCGCATGGCGCACACCCTGACCGCCGTGGACGACTCCGTGCGCCGGGACCTCGCCGACTTCGCCGACCGCTTCGAGCAGGTGGTGTCGATGGCGGACGGGCAACGGGAGTTCGTGAACGGCGTGATCCAGTTCCTCCGCACGAAGATCGACATCCACATGGCGCTCACGGCGGATGCCGACGCGAAGACCGGCGTGCGTCAGAACGACGACATGCGCAAGATCAGCGCCTGGGTCGGGATCGTGGCGGTGCCGACCGCCGTCACCGGCTTCTTCGGCATGAACGTGCCCTACCCGGGATTCGGGACGCTCCCCGGCTTCCTCGTCTCGCTCGGGGTCATGCTCGCCGGGGCGGCGGTGCTCTACGTTTTCTTCCGCCGCCGGCGCTGGCTCTGAGCGCGGGCCTTCGCCTCTGCACGCCGACGGGCCGGATCCCGAAGGATCCGGCCCGTCTCGCGTGCGAGCGCTCAGACGAGCGAGCGCAGCACGTACTGCAGGATGCCGCCGTTGCGGTAGTAGTCGGCCTCACCGGGGGTGTCGATGCGGACGACCGCGTCGAACTCGATCGGCTGCTTGCCCTCGGCCGAGAACTCGCTCGGCGTCGCGGTGACCTTGACCGTCTTCGGGGTGGTGCCGTCGTTCAGCTCCTCCAGGCCCGAGATCGAGACGATCTCGGTGCCGTCCAGGCCCAGCGACTCCCAGCTCTCGCCGGCGGGGAACTGCAGCGGGACGACGCCCATGCCGATCAGGTTCGAGCGGTGGATGCGCTCGAAGCTCTCGGTGATGACCGCCTTGACGCCGAGGAGGTTGGTGCCCTTCGCCGCCCAGTCGCGGACTGGATCCGGATCCGTACTCCTTGCCGCCGAAGATCACCAGCGGGGTGCCCTGCGCCTGGTAGTTCTCCGACGCGTCGTAGATGTACGCCTGCGGGCCGCCGGCCTGGGTGAAGTCGCGGGTGTAGCCGCCCTCGATCTGCTCGCCGCCGTTGACGGCCTTGACCAGTGCGTTCTTCAGGCGGATGTTCGCGAACGTGCCGCGGATCATGACCTCGTGGTTGCCGCGGCGCGAGCCGTAGGAGTTGAAGTCCTTCTGCGCGACGCCGTGCTCGGTGAGGTACTGCGCGGCGGGGGTGCCCGCCTTGATGTTGCCGGCCGGCGAGATGTGGTCGGTGGTGACCGAGTCGCCGAGGGTCGCCAGCACGCGGGCGCCGGAGATGTCGGTGACCGGAGCCGGGGTCGGCCTCCATGCCGTCGAAGTACGGCGGCTTGCGCACGTACGTCGAGTCCGCGTCCCACTCGAAGATCGGGCCGGTCGGGGTGGGCAGGCTGGTCCAGCGCTCGTCGCCGTCGAACACGGTGGCGTACTGCTTGATGAACTGGTCGCGCGAGATCGAGGAGTCGATGATCTGCTGCACCTCGATCGGCGTCGGGCCAGATGTCCTTGAGGAACACGTCGTTGCCCTCGGGGTCGGTGCCGAGCGGCTGGGTCTCGAAGTCGAAGTTCATCGACCCGGCCAGCGCGTAGGCGACGACCAGCGGCGGGCTGGCGAGGTAGTTCATCTTCACGTCGGGGCTGATCCGGCCCTCGAAGTTGCGGTTGCCGGAGAGCACCGCGGTGACGGCGAGGTCGTGCTCGTTGATCGCGGCGGAGACCTCGTCGATCAGCGGGCCGGAGTTGCCGATGCAGATCGTGCAGCCGTAGCCGACGGTGTAGAAGCCGAGCCCCTCGAGGTCCTTGTCGAGACCGGACTTCTCGTAGTAGTCGGTGACGACCTTCGAGCCCGGGCCGAGCGTGGTCTTGACCCACGGCTTCTGCTTCAGGCCGCTTGCTCGCGCGCCTTGCGGGCGAGGAGCCCGGCGGCGAGCATGACCGACGGGTTCGACGTGTTGGTGCACGAGGTGATCGCGGCGAGCGTGACCGCGCCGTTGTCGAGGATGTACTTCTGCCCGTCCGGGGTCTTGACCTTGACCGGCTTGGACGCGGCCTTCGGCGAGCCGGAGGTGAGCGACCGGGATCTCGTTGGTCTCGACCTCTTCGCCGGGGACGGATCCGGGATCCGAGGCGGGGAAGGATCCGGAGTCGTTGATGTCGATCGGGCCGGTGACGTAGTTCAGGAGGTCCTTCTCGAACTGCGCCTTCGACTCGGACAGCAGGATCCGGTCCTGCGGGCGCTTCGGGCCGGCGATCGAGGGGACGACCGTGGACAGGTCGAGCTCGAGGTACTCGCTGAAGTGCGGCTCGCGCGTCGGCGTCGTGCCAGAGCTTCTGCTCCTTGGCGTACGCCTCGACGAGGGCCACGGCCTGCTCGTCGCGACCGGTGAGGCGCAGGTAGTCGAGGGTGACGTCGTCGATCGGGAAGATCGCGGCGGTCGAGCCGAACTCGGGGCGTCATGTTGCCGATGGTGGCGCGGTTGGCGAGCGGCACCTAGGCGACGCCCTCGCCGTAGAACTCGACGAACTTGCCGACGACGCCGTGCTTGCGGAGCATCTGGGTGATCGTGAGCACGACGTCGGTCGCGGTCACGCCGGTCGGGATCTCGCCGGTCAGCTTGAAGCCGACGACGCGCGGGATCAGCATCGACACGGGCTGGCCGAGCATCGCGGCCTCGGCCTCGATGCCGCCGACGCCCCAGCCGAGCACGCCGAGGCCGTTGACCATCGTGGTGTGCGAGTCGGTGCCGACGCAGGTGTCGGGGTAGGCGCGCAGCACTCCTCGCCGTCGACGGAGACGGCACGGTCGTAGATGACGCTTGGCCAGGTACTCGATGTTGACCTGGTGGACGATGCCGGTGCCCGGCGGGACGACCTTGAAGTCGTCGAACGCGGTCTGGCCCCAGCGCAGGAACTGGTAGCGCTCGCCGTTGCGCTCGTACTCGATCTCGACGTTGCGCTCGATCGCGTCCGGGCGGCCGAACAGGTCGGCGATGACCGAGTGGTCGATGACCATCTCGGCCGGCGCGAGCGGGTTGATCTTGCTCGGGTCGCCGCCGAGGGCGGCGACGGCCTCGCGCATCGTGGCGAGGTCGACGATGCAGGGCACGCCGGTGAAGTCCTGCATGACCACGCGCGCCGGCGTGAACTGGATCTCGGTGTCGGGCTGCGCCGCCGGATCCCAGGAGCCGAGGGCCTGGATCTGCGCCTTGGTGACGTTCGCGCCGTCTTCGGTGCGAAGCAGGTTCTCCAGCAGCACCTTGAGGCTGAACGGGAGCTTCTCGTAGCCGGGGACCGTGTCGATCCGGAAGATCTCGTAGTCGGTGCTGCCGACTGTCAGGGTGCTCTTCGCACCGAAGCTGTTCACCGTGGACACGAATCCGGCTCCTTCTGATCGGATGGAAGCGACAGGCGACTCCATCTTGCTCGGCCGCTCCCCCGCACGGCTAGCAAGGCAGGCCTTACCAAGTGTGCGCTTCGCGGCGATCGAGCGAAAGGGTGTCGATTTATCTTGACGTCAAGATAAATCTAACACGGCTCAGATGGCGCCGGTTCACTCCGGACGCGTGTCCTCGTCCGGCTTCGGCGGATACAGCGCGCGGACCAGGAGCCAGGTGACCGCGACCATCGGCGCGAACAGCGGCAGGCCCATCACGAGCTTGAGGGTGCCGAGGGCCTGCACGTTCCCGGAGAAGTACAGCGGGAGCTGCACGCCCAGACGCGCATAGAACAGCGCGGCCCAGGCGATCGTGATCCAGAAGAAGGCACGGCGCTTGCGGCGATCCGTGCGCCAGCCGCGCACGTCGCCCATAAGGAAGCCGGCGGCCAGCCCGATGACGGCCCAGCCCACGAGCGCCGACACCAGCAGCACGGTGCCGTACAGGGCGTTCGTGAAGAAGCCGGGCACGAAGTTGTCCTGGCCCCGACCCGTCCACAGCGCGAGTCCGGCGGCGACGGCCACTGCGGCGAGGCCGCCGAGCGCGGACGCGGCCGGTGAACGCTGCAGCAGCCTCACCACCGAGAACACGGCGGCGAGACCCACCGAGACCACCAGCGAGAGCCAGAGCGGATCCGGCCGCAGCGTGTAGATGATCAGGAACGCGGCGCTGGGCAGCACCGATTCGAGCACACCGCGCCAACCGCCCATCGCGCGCCAGACGACGTGACCCGTGCTCGCGCCCGAACCCGGGTCGATGCCCAGGCGCTGGGCGGCACCGCCGAGGGCGGCGCCGAGGCTCTGCACGGCGTCCGGAGGAGCCGGCGCGGCCCCGGATCCGCCGGCCGCCTCGGACGGAGTCCCCGCCGGCCTGTCGGGGATGCTCACGCGGTGCCGGGCGCCGCGGGCATCCGCAGCGGGATGAGGTCGCGCGGGGGCATCGGGGCACCGCCGCGCACGACGACGATGGAGCGGAACAGATCCTCCACCGCCGCGGCCGCATCGGCGTCGGCCGCAGCCGCCCCGCCGATCACGCCGCGCAGGAACCAGCGCGGGCCGTCGACGCCGACGAACCGCGCGAGACGGGTGACCGCGCCGCCGTCGCCCGACACGGCGGGGATCTCCGCGAGCAGTTCGGCGCCGAGGGCGCCGTCGCGCTCTTCGACCCGTCCGCCCTGCTGCGCGATCTGCTCCTGGATCTGGGCACGCGTCTCGTCCCACAGCCCGCTCGAGCGCGGCGCCGCGAACGGCTGCACCTGCAGCGTGGAGTCGGCGTAGTCGAGGCCGACCGCGACGATCCGCTGGGTCTGCTCCTCGACCTCGAGCCGCAGGTTCAGTCCCTCGCGGGGCAGGATCTTGATCGCGCCGAGGTCGATGTACGGGCGGACCGGGTTGGCCTCGCTCTCGTCGAACGGGCCGTCCACGGCGCGATCGTGCAGGCTCGTCTCCGGGGCGTCCTCGGCCGACTCGATGTCGGACGTGCTGTCGTCACTCATGCGTTCTCCTCGATTCTCGCCGGGCCCCGTGCTTCGACAGGCTCGCAACCGGTCCAGGGGCGGCGTTCTGCGTCTGGTAGCCGGTGGATCCGAATCCGCCTGCGCCGCGATCGCTCTCGTCCAGCGCGTCGACCGGGATGAACCGGGCTCGGGTGACGGGCATGACGATCAGCTGAGCGATCCGATCACCGACCGCGACATCGTACGCCGCGTTGCTGTCGGTGTTCAGGAGACTCACCTTGATCTCGCCGCGATAGCCGGCGTCGACCGTGCCGGGCGCGTTGACGATCGTGATGCCGTGCTTGGCCGCGAGTCCGCTGCGCGGGACGACGAAGGCCGCGTATCCGTCGGGAAGGGCGATCCGCACCCCGGTGCCGATCAGCGCGCGCTGGCCGGGCTCCAGCCGCACGGACTCGGTCGAGATCAGGTCTGCCCCCGCGTCGCCCGGGTGCGCGTACGCCGGGATGTCGGGCGCGATAATGGGAACGTCCACGGAATCGGTCACGGAAAGAGGCTAATGCAGAACGCAGCAGGCGACTCCCGCCCCCGATACCGTGAGCGACTGGCGCCGAGCCTGTGGCTGTTCCTCGCCGCCGCCCTCGGCGGTCCCATGCTCGCGCTGGTGTTCGTCCCCGCCGGTTCCGGCATCGCGCTGGCCATCGGTGCGGCAGCGACGATCGCGATCATCGCGCTGATGGTCTTCGGATCCCCGAGCGTGCGGGTCGAGGAGCGCGTGCTGCGGGCCGGTCGCGCGTGGATCGACGCCGCGTGGCTGGGAGATCCGCTGGTGCGCACCGGGGACGACGCGCGTCAGGCGCGCGGTCCCGGCCTTCCCGCGCGGGGCTGGCACCTCATCCGCGGCGGCATCGACGGCATCGTGATCGTCCCGAACACGGATCCGGCCGACCCCGCGCCGAGCTGGACGATCTCCTCGCGCACCCCGGATCGGCTGGCCGCCGCGATCACCGCGGCACGGATCGCCGCCTCCAGGGCCGAGCACCACGGCCCGTCTATTTCTGCCTAACGGTCACCTGGACGGCCCGGAAGTGACCGTTCGGCAGAAACAGACGGGCTGTGGCGCCGCAACTCGGCGCAGACGCAGCACGCGCCCGAGACCGAGTCCGGTCCCGGGCGCGTGCGGCGCACTGTCCGCGTCAGGCGGCGCATTCCTTGCAGATGGGCCCTGACGCGTCTTCGTGGTCGAGCTGCGAACGATGCTTCACGAGGAAGCAGTTGACACAGGTGAACTCGTCCTCCTGCGGAGGCAGCACGACGACGTCGAGCTCGACGTCGGAGAGGTCGGCTCCGGGCAGATCGAATCCGCCCGGGTTGTCCGAGTCCTCGACATCGATCGAACCCGACATCTTGTCGGGGACGCGCTCCTTGAGAGCCTCGATCGACTCGCTCTCGTCGTCGCTCTTGCGCGGGGCGTCGTAATCGGTTGCCATGGGGTGGATCTCCAGTCTCATCCTGCGAGCGGCGCCGGGCATCCTGCGTGTGGCGGGCGCCCGGGGTGTTCGGCGGCCCATAGTTTGCACGACGCGCGTGCGTTTAGCAAATGCCGCTCGTCCGGGGAACCGAACTCACGGCGCGCCCACGTTATTCCCGGGTCCGGCGACCGCCCCGTGACACCATGATCGGACACCCATCCTGAGGGGCTGAAGCCATGGAAAACGTCACGATCGTCGGCGCCGAAGACGACGTCCTCGTCCTCGCCACCGAGTCGGGAGAGCGTTTCGCCCTCCCGGTCGACGAGGTGCTGCGGACGGAACTGCGCCGGGCGAGGGCCGGGCGCGAGGAGAAGGCTGCACCGCTGGCCGCGAGTCCGCGCGAGATCCAGGCGCACATCAGGGCCGGCATGTCCGCCACCGACGTCGCCCAGCTGCTCGGCGTGAGCCCCGAGGTCGTGGAACGGTTCGAGGGCCCTGTGCTCGCCGAACGCGAACACGTCGTCGGCCAGGCGCTCGCCGTGCCCGTGCTCATCGGCAGCGAGGTGGAGCCGGATGCGCAGCCGACCTTCGGCGTCGCGATCCGCGCCGAGCTGGCCGAGCTCTCGGCCGGCAGTGAGCGCTGGGTCGCCTGGAAGGAGGAGTCGGGCTGGATCATCAAGCTCGAGTTCACCGCGAACGAGGTCGACCACGACGCCCGGTGGAGCTTCGACCCGCGTCGCAGCGCCCTGTCTCCCCTGAACGCCGACGCCACTCAGCTGTCGCGCCAGGGCTCGCTGCCGGAGGGGCTCATCCCCCGCCTGCGCGCGCTCGACAAGGACGCCCCTCGCCGTACAAGGACGAATCCCGGTTCGATTCCGGTGCCTTCGGTCCCCGCCTGGTGCCGGCGCCCGCCGAGTCCCGACGGCGCGGACGACGCCGCGCGAGACGCTGAGCCGAGATCGGCGCGGCACCCGCAGTCCTCCTCGAATGCGCAGGAGGCGGCCACGCGCAGCGCGTCGTTCGCGCCGTCCACGCCCTCAGACACCGCGGACCTGCTGGAGGCGCTGCGACGTCGCCGAGGACAGCGCGAGGCCCGTCCCTCGATCGAGGAGGAGCCGGATCAGGCGCGCCCGCTGGCGCTGTTCGAGGCGCTGGAACCGGGCTATGAGCCCGAGCCGGCGAAGCGCGGACGCCGTTCCGGCCGCGCCGGCGGATCACGACGGCGGGCCGCGCGCGGCGGCGCCGGGAGATGCCGTCCTGGGACGAGATCGTCTTCGGCGCTCGCAGCGACGACTGACCGACTCGCGGCGGAGTCAGCGCGCGAAGGCGCCGAACCGGAGCAGCGGGACCCGCAGCTCCTCCGGACTGAGCGAACCGTGCTGGCCGATCATGCCCTGCGCGCGCTGGTCCCCCGCCGCGCCGTCGTACAGCGCCCACATGCCCCGCGCGGGGACCACCAGATCGCCGATCCGGCTCGCGGCCTCGGCGGTGACCTCCGCGCCGAACAGCCCGCCCCGCACGGCCTCATCCCTGGTGAGAACGTCCGCGGCGCCCTCGGTCCCGCTCCGCCAGCGCGCAGCGACCTCGTCCCGCGAGCGGCGTCCTCCAGATAGACGTGCAGCATCCGCGGCTCCCCCGCGATCGCCGCGACGCCGCTCTGCAGCGGGCTGTGCTCGTCGATGATCAGGTGCCGGTTCCTCGGCACGTCGACCATGCCGTGATCGGCCGTCACGAGCATCCCGCGCCGGAGGGCGCGGATGGCGGCAACGCGGCGTCCAGATCCTCCAGCGCTGCGACCCAGTCCGCGGACGCGACGCCGTGCTTGTGCCCCGCCTTGTCGAGCTCGGGCAGGTAGCAGTACACGAGCGCGCCGTCGTGCTCCTCGGCCAGGGACAGCGCCAGCGCGACCCGGTCCGCCGCCGAACGCGCCGCACGGAACTCCGCGCCGCGCAGCGTCGCCGCCGAGAAGCCGCTGTGCGCGTACTTCGGCAGCCCCACCGCGAACGCGGGACGGCCCTGCGCGACGGCGCGCTCGAACACCGTGGGCTCCGCCTGCCAGGCGGAGGCGTCGGCGCCCGCCCCCTCCCAGCCGGACAGCTGGTTGATCAGCACGCCGCGCTGCGGATCGCGCACCCGGTAGCCGACCAGGCCGTGCTGGCCGGGATCCGTGCCGGTCAGCAGGGTGGTCAGCGCGGCGGCCGTCGTGGTCGGGAAGACGCTGCGAGAGACGTCCTTCTTCGCCATCGCGCCGGCCAGGCGTCGGGCGTGCCCGGCGTGCCCGCGCAGCTGGATCGCGCCGAGGCCGTCGATCACGCACGAGCACGGCCGAGCGCGACCGGCGGCAGCGCCTCCGAGGAACCGGCCAGCGCGCCGAGCAGGTCGGCGCCACCCCGGTGATGCTCCGGGAAGACGGCGGGATCGCCGGTAGCATGAGGCTCATCCGAGCCAGTCTCGCACAGGGACCGGCCCGGACCGGCGTCGAGAAGCCCCCGCCGGATCCCGAACACCGCAGGAAGCCGATGCCCCGCACCACGCCGCCCGAGCCGATCGACGAGAACATCGAAGACATCGACGTCACGACCGAGATGCAGGGCTCGTTCCTCGAGTACGCGTATTCGGTGATCTACTCCCGCGCGCTCCCCGACGCCCGCGACGGCCTGAAGCCGGTGCAGCGCCGCATCCTGTACAAGATGGCGAGATGGGCCTGCGGCCCGACCGCGGCCACGTCAAGAGCGCCCGCGTCGTCGGCGAAGTGATGGGCAAGCTGCACCCGCACGGCGACGCCGCCATCTACGACGCCATGGTGCGCATGGCGCAGGACTTCTCGCTGCGCCTGCCGCTGGTCGACGGGCACGGCAACTTCGGCTCGCTCGACGACGGCCCCGCCGCCCCGCGTTACACCGAGGCCCGGCTGGCGCCCGGCCGCGCTGGCGATGACCGACGACCTCGACGAGGACGTCGTCGACTTCGTCCCCAACTACGACAACCAGCTCCCCCAGCCGGCGGTGCTGCCCGCCGCCTTCCCGAACCTGCTGGTCAACGGCGCCACCGGCATCGCCGTCGGCATGGCCACCAACATGGCCCCGCACAACCTCGTCGAGGTCATCGCGGCCGCCCGGCACCTGATCGAGCACCCGGACGCCACCCTCGACGAGCTCATGCGGTTCGTGCCCGGCCCGGACCTGCCGACCGGCGGCACGATCGTCGGGCCTGGACGGCATCCGCGACGCCTACGCGACCGGACGCGGCTCGTTCAGGACCCGCGCCAAGGTCGGCGATCGAGCAGCTGACCGCGCGCCGCACGGGCCTGGTCGTCACCGAACTGCCCTACATGGTGGGCCCGGAGAAGGTCATCGAGAAGATCAAGGACGCCGTCCACGCCAAGAAGCTGCACGGCATCAGCGACGTCATGGACCTCACCGACCGCAAGCACGGCCTGCGGCTGGTCATCGAGAATCAAGAACGGCTTCAACCCGAACGCCGTGCTCGAGCAGCTCTACCGGCTCACGCCGCTGGAGGACGCCTTCGGCATCAACAACGTCGCCCTGGTCGACGGGCAGCCGCAGACGCTTGGGCTGCGCGAGCTGCTGCAGGTCTACGTCGGCCACCGCCTCGAGGTCGTCACCCGCCGCAGCCGGTTCCGC
Organism: uncultured Actinomycetota bacterium; assembly: GCA_963791605.1. Taxonomy (GTDB): domain Bacteria; phylum Actinomycetota; class Actinomycetes; order Actinomycetales; family Microbacteriaceae; genus Microbacterium. Next base: position 126,980 of record CAWBTB010000007.1, read on the forward strand.
CTGGCACGGAGGAAGGACCGCCTGCACCTGGTGGAGGGCCTGCTGATCGCGATCGTCGACATCGACGAGGTCATCCAGATCATCCGCTCCTCCGACGACACCGGCGGCCCGCGCGCGGCTGATGACCGTCTTCGACCTGTGCGAGATCCAGGCCAACTACATCCTGGAGCTGCGGCTGCGCCAGCTGACCAAGTTCTCCCGGATCGAACTCGAGAACGAGCAGGACGAGCTGCGCGCCGAGATCGCCGAGCTCGGGAGCTGCTGGCAGCGAGGCGCTGCTGCGCGAGCTGGTCGCCCGTGAGCTCGACGCAGTGGCCGAGAAGTACGGCACCCCGCGGCGCACGCTGCTGCTGAACGCCGCCCCGCCGACGCCGCGCGCGCCCAAGGGCCCGGCCGATCTGCAGATCGCGGCGCGCCGACCGTCGTCGTGCTGTCCACCACCGGCCGGCCGTGCGCGTGGACCTGGGCCGGGGCAGGAGCTCTCGCCGGCCGCCGCGCCGCAGCAAGCACGACGCCATCCTCCGTCGTCGACCACCACACGCGCAGCGAGATCGGAGCCGTCACCTCCGCGGGCCGGATGCTGCGGTTCACGGCGATGGACATGCCCGCCGTCCCGCCGGCGTCCGTGCAGCTGGCCGCCGGGGTGCCGTCGCGCGACTACATCGGCCTGCTGACAAGAGCGAGCGGCTCGTGGCTGTCGTTCGACGCGACGCGGCGATCGCCCTCGGAACCGGCAGGGCGTGGTGAAGCGCGTCGACCCGTCGACCCTCGCGGTGCACCCGGAGATGGAGATCATCGCCCTCAAGCCCGGCGACGCGGTCGTGGGCGCGGGCCCGCCCCGACGACGCCGACCTGGTCTTCGTCACCAGCGACGCCCAGCTGCTGCGTTTCACCGCCTCCGGCGTCCGGCCGCAGGGCCGCCCGCGGGCGGCATGGCGGGCATCAAGCTCGGCGCCGGCGAGGTCATCGCGTTCACGGTGCTCGCGCCGGACGCGGACGCCGTCGTCGTCACGATCTCGGGAGCAGCGGGCAGATGCCGGGCACCGACGCCGGGCGGGCAAGGTCTCGCGCTTCGCGGAGTTTCCCGGCAAGGGCCGGGCGACCGGCGGTGTGCGCGCGCACGCTTTCCTCAAGGGCGAGGACCGGCTCGCGCTGGCCTGGGTCGGCGCCGCGCCGGCGCTGGCGGTCGGCCCGGACGGCTCCGCGCGGACGCTGCCGGAGGGCGGCGCCAAGCGCGACGGCTCCGGCCAGCCGATCGACGGCGTGATCGGCTCGATCGGCGGCGTGCTCGGAACGTGACCGCCGTGCCGGCGAGAGTGCTCCGAGCCGCAGGACGAAACCACGGTTTCCCGTGACAACCGGATCGAGATGGCTACGTTTCCGCCTAGGACGCGTGCGGCGATCGTCCACATCGCGCGGAGAGGCGAATCGATGAATGATTCCTGGTACGTCGTCGGTATCGACTGCGGCGGCACGAAGAACGCTGGCACCGTCCTCGGCCCCGACGGTGATTTCCGCATCCATCGGCTGCTCGAGTCGCCGAGCAGGGTGCACGAGGGTACAGAGATCGCCATCGCGGCGCTGGAGACGGCCATGGACGCCGCTCTCGCTGAGGCGGGGATCGAGCGCGAGGACGTCCGCGCGGTCGGACTGGACACCCCGGGTCCTGTGAGCGCGACCGGCGTGATCTCGCGACGAGGTTCGACCAACTTCAACGCCCCGGAATGGCGCGGCTTCGACGTGCGCACTGCATTCGAGGAGCAGATCGGGATCCCCGTCGTCTACACGAAACTCGACGGCAACGCCGCGGCGCTGTATGCGCACTATGCGCACTTCGGGGTGCGGAGCCCGCTGTTCTCCTCGGTGTCCGCGATCGTCGGCACCGGGCTCGGCGCGGGGCTCGTCGAGGCCGGCGCGGTGATCCCCGGCCGGTCAGGAATGGCCGGAGAACTCGGCCATGTGCAGATCCCCTACGCCGACATCCTGGAACAGGGTCAGCCCGTCCCGCGCTGCAACTGCGGGCAGTACGCCGACGTCGAGAGCTTCGCGTCCCTCACCGGCATCCAGAACAACCTGCTGCCGTACTGGCTGACGCGCTACCCGGCGCACCCGTTGCACGAGATCGAGAGACCCGTATATCCGGCGCGCGCCTACGAGGTGCGTTCGCTTCGCACAGCGGGGCGACGAGCTGTCCCTGGGGATCCTCGAGCAGCAGGCCCGCGCGCTCGGCGAAGCCTTCCGCATCGCGTCGAACTTCACGGATCCCACCGCCTACTTCGTCGGTGGCGGCATCGTCGAGACGACCGAGGAATTCCGCTCCTGGTTCCTCGACCGGGTGAAGGAGTCGATGCGCCTCCGGGAGGAGCAGGCCGAGGTCGCGGTCGTGGCGATCGTCCCTGATCTGGACATGGCGGTAAACGGCGTAGTGCTTGCCGCGCTTCGGCGTCGGCCCGCCAATCCCCCTACGACCCTCACTCCGCTCGCCGCGGCCCGATCGGTCCGGCGCCCTAGGGCGTGTCTCCTAATGGCGTGGCCCAGGTGAGGGGCAGGCTGGAGCCTGTACATGGCGGACGCCGCCGTCCGGTAGTCGGATCGGGCTGCGCGCCGACCGTCGGTTGATCTTTCCAGTAGTAGGGGGGGCACAGATGGCGGTTGGCGCGCGCTTGGAAGGCGTGACAAAGCGGTATCGGCTCGGCGACGGGTCGGAGCTCCGGGCCGCAGACGGGGTGACGCTCGAGATCGAGGCGGGACGCCGAACCGCGGTGGTGGGTGCCTCGGGGTCCGGCAAGTCGACCTTGTTGCATCTGCTGGGCGCGATCGATACGCCCGATGAGGGACGGATCTTCGTCGGCGACGCCGAGATCACCGGCCGCTCGAGGAAGAAGCTTGCCGAGTACCGCTCCCGGATCGGGTTTGTATTTCAGCGGTTCCAGCTGCTGCCAGCGCTCTCGGCTCTTGACAACGTGATGGCTCCGCTCGTCTTCCGCGCCACGGCGCGGGAGCGAAAGGAGCGCGCGCGAGAGTTGCTCACGGCTGTCGGCCTTGGGAGTCGGCTCGACGCAAGACCCGATCAGTTGTCTGGTGGGCAACAGCAACGTGTTGCGATCGCACGGGCATTGGTGGTTCAGCCGGTGTTGCTCCTCGCTGATGAGCCGACGGGAAATCTGGATTCCGGGGCTGCGTCGGAGATCATCGAGCTGCTCGGTCTGGTTCAGAAACGGTATGAGACGACGCTCGTCATCGCGACCCATGATCCCGAGGTGGCTGCGTCGTGTGATCGGACCGTTCACGTGCGCGACGGACGAGTGAGCGGCGAATAAATGCGTGCCCTTCTCGCCCTTGGGGTGGCGCGACTCCGCACAGATTGGCCTCGGACGAGCGCTGCAATCGCTGCGGCCTTCGTCGCCGTGGCCAGCTTCGTCGTCCTCACTGGAACAGTGTCGACGCAGCAGCTCGCGGTGACCCAGACGGTCGACGCGAACTATCGCTCCACCTACGACGTCCTCGTCCGACCACGCGGCTCAGTGACCACGGCGGAGAAGACGGACGGATCGGTGCGTCCGAATTTCCTCACGACCGAATACGGTGGCATCACCCAACGTCAGGCGGACCAGATCGCGAGGATCCCCGGCGTTGAGGTCGCCGCTCCTGTCGCCGTGTTGGGGCAAGTGATGCGGAACATAATGATCCCCATCGACGTGTCGGAGGTCCTCGCCGGGCGCGACCGCGCGATGGTTCGGTTCGGCCTGACAGGAGTACGCGTGGGGGTACAGCGCGGACCAGCGCCCAGAATGGGTACCTGTACCTCACCAAGGCGCCCCTGACGACAGCTACGAACGTGCCAGGTGGCACCAACGCAGACAGTCCCGCGCAGCAGGAGGACCGTGGCGGCACCGATGTGACGGCGTGCCTCGCGTCTGACGCCGGCGGCCCGCCGGACAGCCCTGAGACTTCGTTCCGGGAACAGTGCTGGAGCGCGGCTGGGGCTGAACGAGGGGCACCGCGGGTGGAAATGTCCCTCAGCATTCCGTTGCTCGTCGAGGCGATCGATCCGGTCGCGGAGCAGCGCCTCACCGGCCTCGATTCGGCCTTGGTCTCTGGGCGAGCGCTGAATCACGAAGATGGCTTCGCGATCAATACCTCGACCGCGGCGCCGCTGACATCGGTAACGGCGATGATGGCGTCTTCCTTGCCGATGGACTATCGGGCCGACATCACGGTCGATCAGTTGTCGGACGAGACCATGTCGGAAGTTATGGCGAGCCAGGATCCCGCAGAGCGACGCCGACTTGTGATGGGAGCAGACCCCGCCCACCAAGTGCAAAAGCTGACGCGCACCGCCTCTGAGATCTACCAGGAGAACCTCCAGCTCGCGGTCGGGCCCGGTGCGGATCAGAGTCTGTTTGTCGAACAGATCCTGCAGGCCCGCGACGTGAAATTCTCCGGGTTCTCTCCCTTGCAGCCGAGCCCGATCCCGTTCCTCGCGGCTGATTGGCGGAACGCGAACAGCAAGGAGGGGGCATTCAGCGAGATGCCGTCCAGCGTCGTCGACACCGGCTACCGGCGGCTCACGACCCAACCACGTACCGACCTCAGCACCTTTGTCACGTTCGGTGTGGTGGGTGTATACGATCCGGCGAAGGTATCCCAGGGAGGCTCGCGCCTGAACGACGTCCCGTTGGAGACCTATCGGTCCTCTGCCGTTACCGGCGCGAACGAGTCCTCCCGGGAGGCTCTCGGAGACGAGCCCATGCGGTCCGACCTCAGCCCGACAGGCTATCTCCAGGCACCACCCGCACTCCTCGTCCCACTCAAGGCGCTCCCCGCGTTCTGGAAGTCGTTTAACGGGCTCGACAAAGCCGCACCGATCTCGAGCGTTCGGGTTCGCGTTGCGAACGTTCACGGACTCGACGCTGCAGGGCGGGAGCGGATCCGCATCATCGCGGACCGGATCCATGCGCTGACGGGCTTGGATGTCGATATTACGATCGGTGCGTCACTGGAGAATCGGAAAGTCGCGCTGCCTGCCTCCGCGGCAGGGACCCCGCCACTCCTCCTGAATGAGCAGTGGACCAAGAAAGGCGTGGCCGTCAAGATCAGCCAAGCGCTCGATGTGAAGAGTCTCGTGCTGTTTGTCCTCATCCTCGTGTCCACCTCGCTGACGATCGCCCTGATCACCGCCGCATCGGTCGCTTCGAGACGTCGGGAGTTAGGAACACTGTCTGCGATCGGGTGGACGACGGCGCAGATCGGCCGGTTGCTGTTTACCGAACTGATCGTCATCGGGCTGGTGGCGGGGATTGCAGGCGCCGTCGCTGCAATGCCCGTTGCCGCCGCGCTGCGGATCGAGCTGTCGTGGTGGCAGATCGCGCTAGCGGTCCCGCTCGGCATCGCCCTCGCGCTCGTTCCCGGATACCTTGCCGTCCTCTCTGTCGGTCGAGCCTCGCCGGCGGATGCCTTCCGCACAACGACTGGGCGCGCGTCAAGGACCCGGATCGCTCTGAGTGGCGCGGCATCACTTGCTCTCGCGTTCGCGATCCGCCGCCGGGGCCGTCAACGCCGCGTTCGACGCTGCCTACGCCAAGAACACCCACCCAACGACGAAGACCGCCGAGCGATCCGATCACACCTGCGCGGTCGTGGGATCAAGGCCGTGATCCCGGGACCCCGCGATCAACAAGCCCAACCGCAAACGCCGCGGATCACGAGGCGGCAGACCCATCCGGCTCGACGTCGACGACTATAAGAACCGCGACGTGGTGGAATGCCGGACCTGCCACAAAGCAATGGGCCTCGCCACCCGATACGACAAACACGGCATCGTCTACCGCCAGAGCCGCAGCGCCAGCGCGTTGGCGGTGAGGCCCGCGGCGGTGCCGCAGAGCACCACGGTGTCGCCGGCGCCGATGCGCCCGGCCTCGAGCGCGCGGACGAGCATGAACGGCACGGACGCCGAGACCATGTTCCCGAACGCCTCGACCTCGTCGACGCGCCGGTCCGCGGGCACCCCGATCCGGTCGAGCATGGGCCCCAGCGCCGCGGAGGCCTGATGCGGGATCCAGAGCGCGATGTCGTCGTGCGCGAGACCGGCGCGGTCCAGGAACCGCGCGAAGAACTCCGGCAGCACCCGCATCATGCCGAGCAGCGCGCGGCGTCCGTCCATGTCGAACAGGTAGTCGGCCGGATCCCCCTCCGCGTACTGCTGCGCGGGGGAATGCGACAGCCCTCCGCGGATCTCGGTGTCGTGCGCGTGCGCGGGCCAGGTCTGCTGCAGGCTCGCCACCACCCCGCGGCCGGGTTCGACCGGACGCCGCACCACCACGGCGACGGCGGCGTCGCTGAACAGCTCGTAGCTCTCCTGCTGGGTGGGATTCAGGAATCGCGATCCGACGTCGCCCGCGACGATGAGCACGGTCTCGTGGTCGCCGTCCTCCAGATAACGGGACGCGATGTCGAGCGCGGTGACGAAGCTCGTGCAGGTCGAGTTCACGTCGAACGCCGCCGCATGCCCGGCCCGGGTGAGCCGCTCCCAGACCAGCGCGGCCGTGCACGGGATCGGCTGGATCCCCGCCGCCGAGGCGCCGAGCACGAGATCCACGTCGTCCGCCGTGATGCCGGCGTGCTCCAGCGCGCGCTCGGCGGCGCCGGCCAGCATGTCGAGGTGCGACACGTCGTCCTCGATCCGGTACCGCACCGCGTCGCCGAAGCGCACGGTCCGTCCGGGGAGCATCGTGCCCCATCCCGCGATCTCACAGCCCCGCATCGTCGTCGTCCCCCCTCCAGCGCCGCTCGACGCGGCGCAGCTTGCGGCGTCCGTCCGGCGCGTACGGCACGAAGCGCAGCTCCGGACGCACGCCGCCGAGGCGGTCGGCCAATGATCCCAGCTCCGCCGCGACGCTCGCGCGCACCGCGCTCCTCCGGTGTGTCGGGTGCCGGCTCGAGTCCGATCTCGAGCGTGCGCGGTCCGGTCTGCACGACCTGGTACTCCCCGACCCCGTCCGCGTACAGCAGCGCCCGGGAGACGAGGTCGGCGAACACGTCGACGGTACCGCCCGCCTGGCCCGGGAGGAGCAGAGTGTCGCCCTCTCGCCCCTCGATCCGCTCGATCGCGGTGAGGGCGCTCCCGCACGGGCACGCCGCGGTGCGCTCGCGCAGCACGTCGCCGAGCCGGTACCGCACGATCGGCTGTGCGCGACGGCGCAGAGTCGGTGACGATCGGCACGAACCGGCCGTCGCCGAGCGGTTCACGCTCGCACGACGACGCCGTCTTCGTTGAGGTGCAGCACCCCGTGCGCGCAGGTGTGCGCCAGGAATCCCTCCGTGCACTGGTAGAGCTGGTGGATCGTGCGCTGGCCCAGGCCCGCCGCGATCCGCCGCTCGTCGGCGATCTCGAGCACCTCGGCGACGGCGTAGACCTTGTCCGGTCGCACCGAGACCGTTCCCGCCTCGACCGCGCGAGCGATCACCAGCAGCACCGATGGCGGCGCGACGAGGATCGTCGGGGCGTACTCGCTGCAGCCGTTGCAGGTTCTCCGCCAGGTCGGCGAACACGTCGAAGTACGCGAACGAGACCGCGCGGGAGGCGACCGACTCGTACAGGGTGTTGTCCGCGCGCAGGAACAGCGCGATGCGCTGTCCGAGGATCCGCCCGCGCGGCAGGGTCCGCGCGAGCATGTTCCCCGCCCACGCCTCGCGCTCCGCGCGGCTCACCAGGAACAGTCCGCGATGCCCGCTCGTCCCGCTGGAGAGGCCGATCGAATTGTCGCCCGATCGTCGGCGGAGAAGTCGCGGGAACGCTCGCTCGCGAGGGCGATCCGCATCGCCTCGTCGCGGCGCACCCCGACCGTGTTCAGCGCATCGAAGCGATCCATCATGATCGCCTTGTCCATGAGCGGCAGCGCCCCGAGCTCGCTGCCGCCGCGGGGGATGAGACCGCGGAAATACGGGGACCTGCGCCGCAGGAACCGCAGGTGACGACGCGTGAGCCGGCGCTGCCGGCGCTCGACCGCGGCCCGGGTGCGCCAGCGTCGCAGCCACCGGGTCGCGGCGAACTCCGGCGAGGATCCGCATCCGGCTCATCAGGTCAGCAGGTCGCGGTCGGTGAGCGGATCGTGACTGCAGACCACGCGGATCCCGGACCGGGGCAGGGCCGACAGCGGTGTGCGCGGTCGCCGCGTAGGCGGCGGGGTCGTGCTGCAACCGGCGCGGCAGGGCGCGCATGCGCGGTTCCGGCCTCGAGCAGGTCCGAGCCCCAGGCGGCATCCCCGGCGAGCAGGACCCGGTCCTCGATCGAGCGCGCCGAGATGGCCGCGCGCGTGGCCCGGGCAGATCGACGAGGCGCAGCAGGCCGTCGCCGAACGGATCGGAGATCCGCAGTACCACGCCCGCGACCGCCGATGTCCGGCGAAGTCCGCCGGCGCGAGCACCAGCGGATCCGCCCCGGGGAAGCCCTCAGGCAGGAGCCCCGGCAGGATCGCGTCGCGCAACCGCGCGCGGCGCAGCGTCTCGAGCTGGCCGGTCGTGATCACGAGGCGCGCGTCGGGGAAGCGCACGACGCCGCCGATGTGGTCGGGGTGCAGATGCGACAGCACGACATGCGTGATGCTGCCGGCGGCGACGTCGTCGTCGGACAGCCGGCGCGCGACGTCCTCCTCGGGCGCGATGGTCGGCGGCAGGATCCGCCGGTACACCGACCCGCGCCAGCCCGTGTCCCACGGCTCCGGTGCGTAACCGGTGTCGAACAGGATCCGCCGCCCGTCGCCCGGCTCGTACAGGAACACCCCGGACGGGAACTGCCGCACGTTCCGCGTGCCGCCGCGGAACAGCGCGCCGACGTCGTGCACGGTGCTTCCGCAGACGTAGTGCCGCAGCCGCCCGCTCATGCGCGCTCCGCCGACGGCGCATGCCCGGCCCGGGCGCGCAGGTCGGCCACAGACCGGTCCAGCGCCTCGTCGATCGACACGGCCGGCGCGTAGCCGAGTTCGTCCCGGGCGCGGGAGATGTCCAGCGTCTGCGAGTACGCGATCGTGGTGAGTGTGTAACGGGTCAGCGGCGGTTCCGGTCGCCCTGGCAGCGCGCCGTAGAGGGTCTCCAGCGCCGCGGCCAGCGCCCAGGCCGCGCGTCGCGGCAGCCGACGGAACCGCGGCCGCTCCCCCAGCCGGCCCAGGAGTCCCGCCAGCAGGTCGCGGAACGGGCGCGGGTCGCCGTTGCTGATGTTGTAGACGCCGCCGGCGGCTTCGCCGCGGTCAGCGCGAGGCGCAGCGCGAGCGCGACGTTCTCGACCGCCGTGATGTCGATGAGGTTCCGGCCGCCGTCGAACAGCGGGATGCCGACCCGCCGATGCACGTCGATGAGACGAGGGACGAGACTCGGATCCCCGGCCCCGGCGAGGCCGCGCGGGCGCAGGATGACGAGTCCGGGATCCGCCCCTCCCGCAGCGCCTGTTGCAGCAACCGCTCCGCAGCGATCTTGGAGCGGATGTACTCGTTCAGGCGGTTGCCCGGATCGACGTCCTCCTCGCGGATCCCGATCCGGTCGCGAGGGGCCGCGTAGACGCTCGGCGAGGAGACGAACACGAAGCGGCGCGCGCCGTTGCGCTCCGCGAACGCGAGCGCCGCGCGGGTGCCGTCGAGTTCGCGTCCTCGAACTCGCGGCGGCGGCCCCAGCGAGCAGGGCGGCGCAGTGCACGACGGCGTCCACCTCACGGCGCATGGGCAGGGCGCCAGCGACGACACGACCTGCTCCTCGGGCGCCGCCACGCGCCCGAGCGCCGCCGCGTTGCGCCCCGAGGCGAGCACCGCGACACCCTGCGCGCGCAACTCGCGCACCACGTACCCGCCGAGGAACCCGCTGGCCCCGGTCACGAGGACGGGCGGGGCGGACGGGGACATGACCCCGATGCTAGGGCATGGCTCGGCGCATCGGCGCGGACGATCGGGGACGCCACAGCGCCCGCGAGACCCACAGCGCCCGCGAGACCCGGCTCTAGAGTGATCTGGTGCGCATCGCGATGGTCACGGACTATACTGCCGACGCTCGGCGGCGTGCAGACCGCGATCAAGGCGCACCGCGAGGAACTGGAGCGCGCCGGGCACGAGGTCACGGTGTTCTGCCCTCTTGCGGAGCCGTCGGCGGATCCCTCCGTCGTGCGCCTGCCGACCGCGCGCGGCTTCGCCCCGGACGGCTATCCGTTCACCTGGACACGGCGTGCGGCCGCGGCGCAGCTCGAGCGGGACCTGGCCCGCTTCGACGTCGTGCACGTGCACACCGAGATGTTCGCCGCGCTCGCCGCGTACCGGGCGGCGGACGCACTCGCGATCCCCGTCGTGCAGACCATGCACGGCCGCATCGACGTCTACACGCGCTCGGTGCTGCCGCTGCCGTCCGTGAGCACGGCGCTGCTCGCGTCGCTGCACCGGCGCGGCCTCGGCCCCGTGGACGTGCAGATCGACGCGTCTGCGCCGTACGCGCGCACGCGCACGGCGCAGCGCATGTGGCGGCTCATGGCGGGTCAGGCGCAGCGCGCTGACCGGGTGATCGTGCCCTCCGCGCACTTCGCCGCGAAGCTGGCGGCGCAGGGGTGCAGACCCCGACGACGGTGCTCTCGAACGGTCTCGAGGACTCCGTGCTCCACGCGATCGGCGAGCCGCTTCCCCGGCGTCTCGCGGCGGACGAGCCGCTGCGCGTGCTCTGGTGCGGCCGGCTGTCCCCGGAGAAGCGCCCCGAGGTGTTCCTGGACGCGGTCGCCCGCACGCCGGGCATCACCGCGGTCATGCTCGGAGACGGCGTCTCCCGGTCCGCGGTGACCCACCGGGCGGCCGCGGTGGGCGACGCCCCCGTCGAGGTGCGCGGTGCGGTCCCGCAGCGCGAGGTCCTGTCCGCGATGCGCGCGGCGCACGTGCTCGTGTCCAGCTCGTGGGATTTCGACAACCAGCCGATGGTCCTGCTCGAGGCGGTCGCGCCGGGCTGGGTGATCGTGGCGGATCCGGATCTCGCCGAGGCACTGCCGGACGCCGGCCACGCGGTGTCGCCGTCCCCCGACGCCGAGGGGCTGGCGGCGGCGCTCGCCGCGCTCCGCGACGACCCGGCGCGCGTCACCCGCATGAGCACCGCCGCGATCGCGCACCGTCCGCGGGTGGCGCAGAGCGCCCACCGCGACGCGCTGCTCGCCGTCTACCGCGACGCGATCTCCGCGGGCCGGCGATCCTGAGACGTCAGTCCGCTCCGAGAGCCGTGCCGAGCTCCGCGAAGCCTTCGGCGACGACCTCGGCCACCGTGCGCGCGTGCACGCCGTCGGGATCGAGGTCGGGGTCGAACACCGTGACCGCCGCACCCCACGCGTGCGGAGCAAGAGCGCCGAGCAGTTCGATCAGCTCGTCCGCGCGAGCCCACCGGGATCGGGGCTGTCCACCGCCGGCATGTGCACCGGATCCAGCACATCGACGTCGACCTGGATCCAGTAGCCGCTTTCCCGTCCGTCGACGGCCCGAACGCGCGCCGCGGCTCGCGCTCCGCCGTGCAGGATCACGTCGTCGGCGGGGAGACCAGGCCGATGATCCCGCGCAGCTCCTCGGCATGCGGATCCGCGTACCGGCAGCCGATGTGCGCGGTCTTCTCGGCGGCGAAGTACGGAGCGAGCCCGTCGATGTCCGACAGCTCCGGGAGGTGCATCCCGATCGCGGCCGCGAGATCCTCCCCCGCGACGCTCGCCACGCTCGCGCTGTTGCCCGGATGACGGAAGTCGGTGTGCCCGTCGATGTGCACCAGTCCCCCGCCGCCGCCGACCCGCGTGGCGAGGCCCGCGCCGATCACGAGGCTGCAGTCCCCGCCGAGCACCAGCGGCGCCTCACCGGCTTCGCGGATCTGGAAGAGCCGAAGGGCGAGCCGGCGCGCATGGTCGATGATCGCCTCCTGATTGCGCACCCTGCCGTTCGCGCGGCGGGCGTCGTCGTCGACGTAGCGCCCGGGGAGCACCACCCCGCCGTCGACCACGCCCCTGGCGTGCAGGAGCCGATGCAACCCTGCTTCTCGCAGCGCCTCGGGCGCCTTCGCCGTCCCGGGGACGCCACCCCGCACGGGCGGGCGCAGACCGAGGTTCGTGGGGGCGGAGACGACGACGACCATCGCCTCAGTCTCTCAAGCGTCCGCTGCGGCGCGGTCAGACCCGCCCGGGCCGCGGCGCATCGGTCACGCGTCGATGGCGTCGCGCGCCAGGCGGTCGGAGGAGTCGATGATGAACTCCCGGCGCGGGGCGACCTCGTTGCCCATCAGCAGCTCGAAGACCCGGTCGGCCGCCTCGGCGTCCTCGATCCGCATGCGGCGCAGCAGTGCGGTGCCGCCGGGTCCATGCGTCGTCTCGGCCAGCTGGTCGGCGTCCATCTCGCCGAGGCCCTTGTAGCGCTGGATCGGCTCCTTCCACCGCTTGCCCTGCTTGCTCGAGCTCGGCGAGCATCGCGCTGCAGCTCGGCGTCGGTGTAGGTGTAGATCGGCTCGTTCGGCTTGACCGGGTTGATCACGCTCGATGCGGTGCAGCGGCGGCACGGCGGCGAACACCCGGCCGGCGTCGAGCAGCGGCCGCATGTAGCGGTAGAACAGCGTGAGCAGCAGGCAGCGGATGTGCGCGCCGTCGACGTCGGCGTCGGCTCATCAGGATGACCTTGCCGTAGCGCGCCGCGTCGAGGTCGAACGTGCGGCCGGAGCCGGCGCCGATCACCTGGATGATCGAGGCGCACTCGGCGTTCTTGAGCATGTCGCGACCGACGCCTTCTGCACGTTGAGGATCTTGCCGCGGATCGGCAGCAGCGCCTGGTACTCGCGAGTCGCGCGCGAGCTTCGCGGTGCCGAGCGCCGAGTCGCCCTCGACGATGAACAGCTCGGTCTGCGCGACGTCGGTCGAGCGGCAGTCGGCCAGCTTGGCCGGCAGCGACGAGGACTCGAGCGCGTTCTTGCGGCGCTGGGTCTCCTTGTGCGCGCGGGCGGCGATGCGGGTCTTCGTCGCGGCGACGACCTTCTCCAGCACGGCGCGGCCTGCGCTCTTGTCGCGCGCTTGGTCGAGCGTCGAACCGCTCTTCAGCTCCGCGCGCGACGACCTGCGCGACGATCTGGCGCACGGCGGGCGTGCCGAGCACCTCCTTGGTCTGGCCCTCGAACTGCGGCTCGGGCAGGCGGACCGTCACGACCGCGGTGAGGCCCGCGAGCAGTCGTCCTTGATCGAGCTTGTCGTTGCCGACCTTGAGCACGCCGCGCGTTCTGCTCGACCTGCGTCGTTGAGGACCTTCAGCAGCGCCTGCTCGAAGCCCGGCGACGTGGGTGCCGCCCTTGGGCGTGGCGATGATGTTGACGAACGACCGCAGCGCGTGTCGTAGCCGGTGCCCCAGCGCAGCGCGATGTCGACCGCGCAGCTCGCGCTCGACGTCGGTCGGCGATCATGTGGCCCGTCGGTCGTCGAGCACCGGCACCGTCTCGGTGAAGTGCCCTCGCCCTGCAGCCGCCAGCGTGTCGGTGACGGCGGCGTCGGGGGCGAGGAAGTCGACGAACTCCGCGATGCCGCCGTCGTAGCGGAACGAGTCTCGTTCGTCGTCGCGGCTCGTCCGGTCAGCCGTCGCGCGCGCTCGTCGTGCACGACGATGGTCGAGGCCGGGCACGAGGAACGCGGTCTGCCGGGCCCGCGTCGACGAGCTCGTCGAGCTCGAACGCGGCGTCCTTGATGAAGATCTGCCGGTCGGGCCAGAACCGGACCCGGGTGCCGGTGACGCCGCTTGGCGACCTTGCCGACCACGCGCAGCTCGCTCTTGTCCCGGAACGGGGTGAACGGCGCGTCCGGCGCCGCTCGCCGGCGTCGAAGACGCCGGGCTCGCCGCGGTGGAAGGACATCGCGTAGGTCTTGCCGCCGCGGTCGACCTCGACGTCGAGCCGCGCGGACAGCGCGTTGACGACCGAGGCGCCGACGCCGTGCAGGCCGCCGGAGGCGGCGTAGGAGCCGCCGCCGAACTTGCCGCCGGCGTGCAGCTTGGTCAAGACGACCTCGACACCGGTCAGGCCGGTCTTGCGGCTCGATGTCGACCGGGATGCCGCGGCCGTCGTCGCGCACCTCGACGCGAGCCGTCGGGGTGCAGGACGACCTCGATCGCGTGCAGTGGCCGGCCAGCGCCTCGTCGACGGAGTTGTCGATGATCTCCCAGAGGCAGTGCATGAGCCCGCGGCTGTCGGTCGAGCCGATGTACATGCCGGGGCGCTTGCGGACGGCCTCGAGCCCCTCGAGCACCTGGAGGTGACGGGCGGAGTACTCGGCTGTCACAATTCTCAATCGTATCGAGCGCGTCGGACACCGGATCCGGCGACACTCCTCGCGCGGAGCGGACCGGACGGGTCCGCGTACGCGCTCAGCGAAACACGCCGTCGCACGGGCATGACTCCCAGGTCTGCGTGGTTGTATTGAGCACACTCTCACGAGCGAGACTCCGAACCGAACGGAGGAGGCATCGAGATGAACGCGACGACCGAACGGGAGACCACGGTCATCCCCCGCCTCACGGCGATGGACCGATGCGACGCCTGCGGCGCCCAGGCCTACATCGCCGCCGAGGTCAACGGACACGAGCTGCTGTTCTGCGCTCACCACGGACGCAAGTTCGAGGAGAAGCTCCGCGCGGTGGCCACGAGCTGGCACGACGAGACGTCGCGTCTGCTGCGAGTCCTGAGCCGCTCCCAGGCTGAAGCGCCCCGGCGTCCTGCGCGCACGGACGTGGGGCGCTCCCGCAGTGCGGGACGCCGGGTCAGCGGTACTCGCGGCGCACGTGCGCGGTGAGCCGGCAGAGGATCTCCTCGCCGACGGTGCCGATCGCCTCGGCGAGAGTCGTGGGCGAGCGAATCGCCGGATCCGCCGCGGCCGAACAGCACGACCTCGTCGCCCACGGCCGCGCCGTCCCAGGCCGCCACCCGCACGGTGTCGGGGTCGACACGAGCGGAGAGCCCGCGGGCCCGCCGGCGTTCCGACGTCGACCCGGCCGGCGAGCGTCGAGGGCAGGCCGTCGAAGGATCCGATGCCGGCGACGACCTCGTCGCCCTCGATCCGCTGCACGGTCGCCACGAGCTCCGCGGCCGGCGCGATGCCGGGCAGGTCGGGACCGTCCGCGGAGCGGATCCCGAAGCAGAACGCGCCGACGCGCACGAGCGTGCCGCGCAGTTCGGGCCGCGCCCAGGTCGCGGCCGACGCGGTGAGATGCACGGCGGGGAAGTTCGGCGCCGAGGTCGCGGGCGCGCTGCACGGCGGCGAGGAAGACGCGCCTGCGCGACGTCGTCCTCCTCGTCGCTCGCCTCGGCGAGGTGGCTCCAGGCGCCGACCAGCTCGACCTGCCCGCGGGCTGCGGCCTGCAGCGCGAAGCGCGACGCCTCCTCCCACTCCGCCGCGGAGAGCCCGTTGCGGTGCAGGCCGGTGTCGACCTTGAGATGGATCCTGCGCGCACGCGCCGAGCTGCCGCGGCCCGTGCGATGACGCGCTCCAGGTAGTCCATGGTGCCGACGCCGAGGTCGATCTCGCGCCCGCAGCGCGGCGTCGATCTCCGCATCCTCGGACGTGACCCAGGCGAACAGCCGCGGGCCGGCGCCCAGCTCGTCGCGCAGCAGCAGCGCGGTCGGAATGTCGTAGCTTCCGATCCAGCCGACGCCCGCGTCGACCGCGACCCGCGCCGACCAGACCGCGCCGAGCCCGTAGCCGTCGTCCTTCACGACCATCATCAGCACGGCCGGATCCACCCGCGCCGTCACCGCGGCGATGTTCGCGCGCAGCACGGCCTCGTCGACCCGCAGCACCGGCCCCGTCATGCCTCCCACGCGCGCTCCGTCCGCTGCCCGACGACGGCGACCAGTTCGCCGGCGGTCATGCCCGTGATGCGCGCCCAGTCGGCGACACCGCCCGCGAGCGGGCCGCTGCCGCCGAAGTAGGTGGCCTCCGCGCCCAGGGCGACGTCCGCGTCGCCGATGTCGACGACGCACACGTCCATCGCGATCCGTCCGACGATCGGAAGCACCGCCCCGTCGATCTCGACCGAGACCCTGCTGCCCAGGGAGCGCACGACGCCCTGCGCGTAGCCGCCGGTGATCAGGGCCAGGCGGGAGTCCTCCGGCGCCCGGTGGATGTAGCCGTACGAGACGCCGCCGCCGGCCGCGATGAACTTGGTGGAGAGCACGCGTCCCGCCACGCGCATGACGGGCGTGCTCCGCAGCGCTCCGTCCGCGTCAGGCAGTCCGTACAGCAGCTGCGGATCCAGGTCGGGCGGTTCCTCGCACGTCGCATCGACGCCCTCCGCACGGAGCGCGGCGACCTCGCCCTCGCCGTCCACGCGCACCGCGCGGGCACCCGCCGCGGTCACCGCACGCGCGACCTCGTGCAGGCCGTGCCCCCACGCGTCGCGGCGGAGATCGGCGATCCCCCTGCCGCCCGCGGCGACCGCGGCGGCGGCCCCGGTCGCGAGCGCAGAGCGGGAGATCAGCGAACGCAGCATCGCACTCCGCGAATGGCGTACGGACGGCTGGTTCACGGCTCCAGCCTACCGGCGCCCTTCGGGGCGGCCGCGGTCCCGGGGCTCTCGGAGGCGTGCCCGCCTAGAATGGACCGACCCCTGATCCTCGACCCGGAGAACGCATGCCCTCGAACGGCCTCGGCCTCACCTCCCGCCTCCGCTACCTCGCCGAACGCGCCCGCCGCATCGACGTCGGATCGGTGATCGAGCGCGCCAAGGAGGCCTCGGCGCAGCACGGCAAGGCCGTCCCCGCCGTCGTGGTGGACATGCTCTGGTCGGCGGGCCGGCACAACGTCGGGTTCCAGGACTACATCGACTACGACTTCGCGATCCTGAACCGGGCCGAACGCGCGACCTACATGACGCACCCGGTGTCGAACCAGATCTCGGAGCGCTACGCGCACCCCGACTACCGGCACCTGTTCCACGACAAGATCGAGTTCGACCAGGAGTTCAGCGACTTCCTGCGCCGCGAATGGATGGTCGTGAAGCCGGGCAACGCCGACGCGCTGCGCGACTTCGTCGAGCGCCAGGGCACCGTCATCGTGAAGACCCCGATGGGGCAGGCGGGATCCGGCGTGTTCCGCTACCACGCCGCCGACATCTCGGACTGGGACGCGTTCCACGCCGAACTGCTCGCGAAGGGCCGCCTGCTCGTCGAGGAGGTCATCCGGCAGCACCCCGACCTGGCCGCGGTCTGCCCGGGCACCGTGAACACCACGCGCGTGACCGCGTTCTTCGACGGCGAGAGGACGCACATCCTCGCGATGGCGCAGAAGTTCGGCCGCGGCGAGGTCAGCGACCAGATGTCGTTCGGGGGCTTCTACACGATGCTCGACGAGAACGGCCACGCGGTGAGCGCCGGCTACGACTCGCACGGCCACGTGCACGAGCTGCACCCGGACTCCGGCTTCCGGATCGCCGACTTCCAGCTGCCGCTCATCGACGAGGTCAAGGCGTTCGTCGACCAGGTCGCACGCGTCGTGCCGCAGGTGCAGTACGTCGGCTGGGACATCGTGGTCGGCCCGGACGGTCCCGTGCTCGTCGAGGGCAACTGGGGCGCCGGCGTGTACGAGAACAAGCCCAGCGTCTCCGGGATCCGCACCGGCCACAAGCCCCGCTACCAGGCCGCGATCAAGTTCTGATCCCGTTCCACTCTCGGGGGCGTTGAGCGAGGACGCGCAGCGACCGAGACGAAACGCGGCGTCCCGCAGGAAACCGCGTTTCGTCTCGGTCGTCCGCTGCGCGGTCGTCCTCGCTCAACGACCCCGACCGCGTTTCGTCTCGGTCGTCCGCTGCGCGGTCGTCCTCGCTCAACGACCCCGATCGCGTTTCGTCTCGGTCGTCCGCTGCGCGGTCGTCCTCGCTCAACGACCCCGATGGGCGTCAGACCGGGCGGATGATGCCGAGCGGCGTGGACTCGGTGCCCTGGCCGAGCGGGTTGTCCTTCAGGATCGCGACGAGGCGGCGCTCCGCGGCGCGATCGAGCGTGGATCCGAGGATGTTGCCGCCGAGGTCGTTGATGTCGACGACGGCCACGTCGCACACGTTGCCCAGCAGAGCCCGCGCGTGCTCGGCGACCTCCTGGGGACGGTCGGGACCGAGCACGACCGAGCGGTCGTACGGCGGCATCGTGCCCTCGGTCGGGCCGTCGATCGCCCGAGCCTTCTCCCCCGCGATCCGGTAGAAGTCGCCCCGGCGGCCGAAGGCCTTGGTCACGGCGGACACAGCGGCGGCGAACAGGATCCGCACGGTGCCGCACTCGCGCAGCGCCATCTCCATCGTCTCCGGCATGCCGAGGCCGATGCCGTACGGCGTGCGTACCACGAAGCGGGACAGGAAGAACGCGAGCCTGCGCGGGTGGATGTCCTC
The DNA here is from genome assembly GCA_963791605.1 of uncultured Actinomycetota bacterium. Classification (GTDB taxonomy): domain Bacteria; phylum Actinomycetota; class Actinomycetes; order Actinomycetales; family Microbacteriaceae; genus Microbacterium. Next base: position 145,372 of record CAWBTB010000007.1, read on the forward strand.
CAGCAGGAAGGAGCGGCCCTGCGTGATGCCGACGATCTTCTCGGTGATGAACAGCACGTCTCCTGAGCGCACCTCGCCGCCGGCGTACTCGGCGACGATCTCGTCCAGCACGTCGCCGGGCATGACCACGCGGGTACGGATCGGGATCCGCGCGTAGCTCGTGCCCGTCGACCGTGATCTCGAGGTTCTTGCCGTCGTTCGGCCGTGCGGCGCTGCTCACTCGAGGTAGTCCCGCAGCGACTGCGAGCGGCACGGGTGGCGCAGCTTCGCCATCGTCTTCGACTCGATCTGGCGGATCCGCTCGCGGGTCACGCCGAAGGTGTCGCCGATCTGGTCGAGCGTCTTCGGCATGGCCGTCGCCGAGGCCGAAGCGCATGCGGATCACGCCCGCCTCGCGCTCGGACAGGGAGTCGAGCAGGCTGCTCGAGCTGGCGCTGCAGCATCGTGAAGCCCGACCGCGTCCGCCGGGACGACGGCCTCGGTGTCCTCGATCAGGTCGCCGAACTCGCTGTCGCCGTCCTCGCCGAGGGGCGTGTGCAGCGAGATGGGCTCGCGGCCGTACTTCTGCACCTCGATGACCTTCTCGGGGGTCATGTCGAGCTCGCGGCTCAGCTCCTCGGGCGTGGGCTCGCGACCCAGGTCCTGCAGCATCTGGCGCTGCACGCGGGCGAGCTTGTTGATGACCTCGACCATGTGCACCGGGATGCGGATCGTGCGGGCCTGGTCGGCCATCGCGCGGGTGATCGCCTGACGGATCCACCAGGTCGCGTAGGTCGAGAACTTGAAGCCCTTGGTGTAGTCGAACTTCTCGACCGCACGGATGAGACCGAGGTTGCCCTCCTGGATGAGATCCAGGAACTGCATGCCGCGGCCGGTGTAGCGCTTGGCGAGCGAGACCACGAGGCGCAGGTTGGCGCCGAGCAGGTGGCTCTTCGCGCGCTGGCCGTCGCGGGCGACCCACTGCAGGTCGAGCCCGAGCTGGCTGGTCTTCTCCGCCGCCGACATGTGCGACAGCTTCTCCTCGGCGAACAGCCCCGCCTCGATCCGCATCGCGAGCTCGACCTCTTCGGCCGCGTTCAGCAGCGCGACCTTGCCGATCTGCTTCAGGTAGTCCTTGACCGGGTCGGCGGTGGCGCCGGTGATCTGGGTGGAGTAGACGGGGACGTCGTCCTCGTCGGTCGAGCTGATCCGGATCGCGCCGGTGGGCAGCGGCTCGGCGAAGGCGGGCTTGGTGCCCTCCTCGTCGTCGCCGTCCTCATTCGCGGAGTCGTCAGTCGCGGCGACGGGCTCATCGGCCACGTCCTCGTCCTTGCTCTTCGCACGGGAAGCCCTCTTCGCGGGGGCCTTGCCGGCCGCAGGAGCCTTGCTCGCCGCAGCGGCCTTGCTCGCCGCAGGCTTCTTCGCCGCGGCCTTCTTGACCGGCGCCGCGGCGGTCTCGACGACCTCGGCCGCGGCCTCCTCGGGCTCGGTCGCGGCGGTCTTCGTCCGGGTGTTCTTCTTCGTGGCAGTCGTCACGTCTCGCCTTTCAACGGGGAGCTGCGCGGGCGCCCCGGGCCGTTTCGGACACTAGTAAGACCCTTGTCAAGTGCCTGTCCGTGCGGACGAGATGGTTGACAACGGGTCGCCGACTAAGTATGTCACACTCTGCGAGCTCCGGCTCCGCCCCGGTGTTCCGGTCCGTGCGGGCGCGCGCTCAGACCCTCCCGTTCTTGTCGTCATCCCCGCCCGGACGCGTGGCCAGAAGCGTTCGAGCTCTGCGGCGAGCTCATCCGCACTCGGCAGCGATCCCTCGTCGAAGGACGACGGCGCGTCGCCGTCGACGTCGAGACCCGCCATGTAGGCGTCGTACCGATGCTCGAGGGTCCGCACCATCTGCGCGAGCTCCTCGTTCTCGGCGACCTGCTCGTCCACGCGCTCGAGATAGCCGGCGCGCTTCTCTCTGAGCGTGTCGGTGAGCAGCACCAGCCCGGTCGCCGCCATCACCTTCTCGGCGGCCGTGAGCACGGCGTCCGGATACTCGGTGTCGGCGAGGTAGTGCGGGATGAGCAGCACGAAGCTCGCGACGCTGCGCTCGTTCTGCACGAACCGGTACTCCAGCAGATGGCCGACCGTGCCCGGCACCTGCGTGCGCGGTCGCCAGACGGAGTGCGCGGCGATGAGCTCCGCACGGTTGCCGCTCACCGTGACGCCGATCGGACGCGTGTGCGGGACGGGCATGGCGATCGCATGCACCCAGGTCACCGAGGCGACGTCGTGCTCCTCGGCGAAGGCGAGCACCACATCGGCGAACGCGTTCCACGCGAAGTCGGGCTCGTACCCGCTCAGCAGCAGAAAGGGGCGCCCCAGCGCATCGCGGGCCAGGGACAGCTCGAGGCGCGCGGGGCGCAGGTCGGCGATGTGATCCTGATCGAAGGTGAGCACCGGGCGGCGCGCCCGGTAGTCGAGCAGCACATCGTTGTCGAACACGAGCAGCGGTTCGGGATCCGTCGTCTCCGTCAAGTGCTCGATCAGCCCGGAGACCGCGGACCCGGCGTCGGTGAAGCCGGTCAGCAGCACGACCAGCGGCAGGCCGGACGGCACGCCGTCGGCACGGGCGACGCGATCGTGGATCTCTCCGGAGAAGGGCATGACTCCATGCTACGAGCCGGTTCCGCGCGGGGCGCCGCTGACCGCTGAGAGCGAACACGCGTCCTTCGCCTCCCGGCGCCCCGCCTCAGCTCGAACCTAGGATGGATCCCATGACGTCTCCTGCGCTCGAGCTGAAACCACTCGCTCCGGCGGACCCGAACGCGGATGCGGTCGTGCTCGTCGTCGCCGGTCTCCCCGACACCCCGGCCGATCTGCATCCCTACGCCTCCGTGCACGCGGCCCTCACCGCCGTCGGCTTCACCGGGAAGGCGGGCGCCTTCGCGCGGATCCCCGCGCCCGACGTCGCAGACGTCCCGGTCGCCGTGGTCAGCGCGGGGGCCGTCCCCGACGCGGATTCGGTCCGCGAGGCCGTCGGCGCCGCGCTGCGCTGCGTGACCGGATTCCCCCGCGTCTCGGTGCGGCTCTCCGACGCGATCGCACCGTTCGCGGTCGCGGCAGCGGAGGGCGCCCTGCTCGGCGGCTACCGCTTCGACGACTACCGCTCCGGCGATCGTCCGCAGCGGGCCTCCGTCGTCGTCCTGGATGCCGATCTGCCCGACGCGGACGCGACCAGGGTTCGCACCCTGGCCGACGCCGTCGCCCTGACCCGCGACCTGGTCACCACTCCGGCGGAGTGGCTCGGCCCGGCGGATCTCGCCGCCCGCGCGCGCGAGGCCGTCGCGGGCCTGGACGTGACCGTCGAGGTGCTCGACGAACAGGCCCTCGCCGCCGGCGGTTACGGCGGCATCCTCGGCGTCGGGCAGGGGTCGGCCCGGCCGCCCCGACTGGTCCGCCTGGACTACTCGCCCGCCGGAGCCGAGTCGCACATCGCGCTGGTCGGCAAGGGCATCACGTTCGACACCGGCGGACTCTCCCTGAAGCCCCCGGCCAGCATGGTCGGGATGAAGACCGACATGGCGGGAGCTGCCAGCATCCTCGCCGCCACGAAGGCGATCGCCACCCTCGGCCTGCCCGTCCGGGTCACCGCCTGGCTCTGCATCGCGGACAACATGCCGTCCGGCAGCGCGATCCGTCCCGGCGACGTGCTCCGCATGCTCGACGGTCAGAGCGTCGAGGTGCTGAACACGGACGCCGAGGGACGTCTCGTGCTCGGCGACGGACTGGTCGCCGCGAGCCGGGAGCACCCCGACGTGATCCTGGATGTCGCCACGCTCACCGGCGCGATCATCGTCGCCCTCGGCATGCGCCACACCGGCGTGTTCGGCGACGACGCGACCGTGCAGGAGGTCCTCGCCGCCGCCTCGAGCGCCGGCGAGGCCGCGTGGCCGATGCCGCTGCCCGAGCACATGGAGGACGAGCTCAAATCCCCCATCGCCGACATGGTCAACGCGAAGATCGGCGACCCGGCCGGCGGCGCGCTCTTCGCCGGCCTGTTCCTGCGCCGATTCGTCGGCCGCACCACCGACGATGCGGATGCGCCGCGGATCCCGTGGGCGCACCTCGACATCGCCGGTTCCTCGGAGCACAAGGGTGCTCCGTACGGCTTCACCGAGAAGGGCGCGACCGGCGCGATCGTGCGCACGCTGATCGCCTTCGCCGAGGCGCGCGCGAACGGAGCACGCGCATGACCGACCACGCATTCGACATCGTCATCCTCGGCGGAGGCAGCGGCGGCTACGCGGCCGCTCTGCGCGCAGCCGAGCTCGGCAAATCCGTCGCCCTCATCGAGAAGGACAAGGTCGGCGGCACCTGCCTGCACCGCGGCTGCATCCCCACGAAGGCGCTGCTGCACTCCGCCGAGATCGCCGAGAACGTGCGCGACGCGGCAAAGTACGGCGTGGGCGCCTCGTTCGAGGGCATCGATCCCGAAGGCGTCCGCGCCTATCGCGAGGGCATCGTCGCCAAGAAGTACAAGGGCCTCGAGGGGCTGATCAAGGCGCGCGGCATCACGGTGGTGTCCGGGGAGGGATCGCTCCGTGCCGACAGGTCCGTCGCCGTCGGCGACGACGTCTACACCGGCGCCGACGTGATCCTCGCGACCGGCTCCTACAGCCGCTCGCTTCCCGGGCTGGAGATCGGCGGCCGGATCCTCACGAGCGAGCAGGCGCTCGCCCTCGAGGAGGTGCCGAAGCGCGTCGTGATCCTCGGCGGCGGCGTGATCGGCGTCGAGTTCGCGAGCGTGTGGCGCTCGTTCGGCGCCGAGGTCACGATCGTCGAGGCGCTCGATCACCTCGCGCCGAACGAGGACATCGCGCTCAGCAAGGGCCTGGAGCGAGCGTTCCGCCGTCGGGGAATCGCGTACTCGCTCGGCGTGCGATTCGCGGGCGCCGTCCAGACCGACGACGCGGTCACCGTCACCTTGGAGAACGGCACGACGTTCGAGGCCGACTACCTGCTCGTCGCCGTGGGGCGCGGGCCGGCGACCGTCGGGCTCGGGTTCGAGGAGGCGGGTGTCGCGATGGATCGCGGGTTCGTGCTCACCGACCCCGAACTGCGCACGAACGTGGAGCACGTCTGGGCGGTCGGCGATATCGTCCCCGGCCTGCAGCTCGCGCACCGCGGGTTCCTGCAGGGCATCGCGGTCGCAGAGCGGATCGCCGGCCTCACCCCGGCCGTGATCCCTGATGCGCAGATCCCGCGCGTCACCTACTGCAGCCCCGAGGTCGCCTCGGTCGGCGTCACCGAGGCGACCGCGATCGCGGAGCGCGGCGCCGATGCCATCGTCTCCTACGAGTACAACCTCGCGGGCAACGGCAAGAGCGAGATCATCGGCACGGGCGGTCTCGTCAAGGTGGTCCGGCAGAAGGACGGCCCCGTGCTCGGCGTGCATCTGCTGGGCGACCGAGTCGGCGAGCTCATCACCGAGGGGCAGCTCGCGGTGAGCTGGGAGGCGCACCCCGAGGACATCGCCCCGCTCATCCACGCGCATCCGACGCAGAGCGAGGCTCTCGGCGAGGCCTTCCTGGCCCTCGCCGGCAAGCCACTTCACGCGATGTGAAATTACTTTTGCGCATCGTGGAAATTAGGACTGGGCTGAACGGCGACTTGCCCACTAAGCTGAACACCATCACGAACATCCTTAAGGAGACTCCGTCATGAGCACACCCGTGGTCCTCCCCGCCCTCGGAGAGAGCGTCACCGAGGGCACAGTGACCCGTTGGCTCAAGCAGGTCGGCGACACGATCCAGGCCGATGAGGGCCTGCTCGAGATCTCGACCGACAAGGTCGACACCGAGATCCCATCGCCGATCAGCGGCGTGATCGAGGAGATCCTCGTCGCCGAGGACGAGACCGTCGAGATCGGCGCGATCCTCGCCCGGATCGGTGACGGATCCGGCGCCGCGGCCCCGGCGGCCCCCGCCGCCGAAGAGGCTCCCGCCCCCGAAGAGGCTCCCGCCCCCGCAGCCGAAGAGGCCCCCGCACCTGCCGCCGAAGCTCCCGCATCCGCTGCATCCGCCGATGCCACCGACGTGCGCCTCCCCGAGCTGGGCGAGAGCGTCACCGAGGGCACGGTCACCCGCTGGCTGAAGCAGGTCGGCGATGACGTGGCCGTCGACGAACCGCTTCTCGAGATCTCGACCGACAAGGTCGACACCGAGATCCCGTCGCCGGTCGCCGGCACGCTGCAGGAGATCCTGGCCGCCGAGGACGAGACCATCGCCGTCGGCGCCGTGCTCGCCCGCATCGGCAGCGGTGCCCCGGCACCCGCCCCGGCCGCGGAGCCGGCCCCGGCCCCCGCCGCAGCCGCCCCGGCACCCGCCCCGGCCGGCCCGCCGCTGCACCCGCTCCGGCGCCCGCTCGCCGCCCCGGCACCAGCCGCCGCCCCGGCACCTGCCGCCGCCCCGGCAGCTGCTCCCGCTGCCCCGCTCCCGGCTCCCGCTGCCACGGCTCCCGCCACCGCCGCGCCCACGGCCGACTCGGGTTCGGACTCGCTCTACGTGACGCCGCTCGTGCGCCGGCTCGCCGCGGAGAAGGGCGTCAATCTGGCCACGGTCTCCGGCACCGGCGTCGGCGGACGCATCCGCAAGGAGGACGTCCTCAACGCCTCGTCCGTTCCGGCTGCCGCTGCGGCGCCCGCCACGGCCCCGACGAAGGCCCGCGAGATCTCGCCGTTGCGCGGCACGACCCAGCCGATGTCGCGCCTGCGCAAGGTGCTCGCCGAGCGCGCCGTGGCGTCGATGCAGCAGACGGCCCAGCTGACCACGGTCGTCGAGGTCGACGTGACACGCCTGTCCGCCTACCGCGACAGCGTCAAGGGCTCGTTCCAGCAGAAGACGGGCGACAAGCTGTCGTTCCTGCCGTTCTTCGCCCTGGCCGCAGCCGAGGCGCTGCAGGAGTTCCCGATCGTGAACTCGACCGTCGACGGCACCGACATCGTCTACCCGGCGAGCGAGAACATCTCGATCGCGGTCGACACCGAGCGCGGTCTGCTCACGCCGGTCCTGCGCGACGCGGCTTCCAAGAACCTCGCGCAGATCGCGCACGAGATCGCCGATCTCGCCGCACGCACCCGCGACAACAAGCTGAAGCCCGACGAGCTCGCCGGCGGCACGTTCACGCTGACCAACACCGGTTCGCGCGGCGCGCTGTTCGACACCCCGGTCGTCTTCCTGCCGCAGTCCGCGATCCTCGGCACGGGCGTCGTCGTGAAGCGGCCCGGCGTGGTGACGGTCGACGGCCAGCAGGCGATCGCCGTGCGTTCGTACGTCTACCTCGCCCTGTCGTATGACCACCGCATCATCGACGGCGCAGACGCCGCCCGCTTCCTGTCGGCCATCAAGGTCCGCCTGGAAGAGGCGGACTTCGCCGCCCAGCTCGGCGCCTGATCCAGAGACAGGTACTCATGGGGTTCCCGCCCCACCGGATGGCGGATCCGCGACGTCGTACACGTCGCGGATCCGCCATTCGCCGTCTCGCCGGATGATCACGATCATCTGCGCCCCCGCGGACGCCGGGTTGCGCACGGCGGCGATGTCGCCGTAGTCCTCGATGAGCGCCGGCGGTTCCTCGTCTCCGCGGATCTCACGGGCGGCGCTGCCGCCGCCGTCCCAGAGCGCGGCGCAACCCGGATCCGGTGAGTGCGCGCATCGACGCGCGGAGGCGATCAGGTCGGTCGCCGCCATGACCGGGTCGCGCTGCGAAGACGGGCCGGGGCTCCGTTGCGGCCGGGGCGCGGCTGCCGGCGCCGGATCCACCGCGGCCGGCGTGCGCTCGGCCGCATCGGTCGCCACAGGCGGTCGCGGCGAGGCCGATGCCGTGGCCCGGCGATCCGCGGCGCCGGCAGCCGAGGTGCCGGTCCCGGCCGGCCAGAGCGCACCCAGAACGGCGACGACTGCGGCAGCGGTGACGGCGACGACCGCGGGGCCGGCCCAGCGCCGGCCCCGTGTCGCGGGTGCGGCCGTCCGCCGCGGCAGGCGGTCTCCGATCCGTCGCCGCAGTCCTGACCCGATCGCGGCGAAGACTCCGACCGCGGCCCGTGTCGCCGAGGGCGGGCGTGCGCCGGGCGCGAGCGCGCGGCCTCGCGCGACGCGCCCACGCCCGCGTCGCCCGTCACGAAGGTCCCGCCGACGCGCGTCGCGCAGCTCCCGCCGCCGCACGCCACGCGCCGGCTCCCCCACGCTGAGGGCAAGGATCCGCTCGTCCGCGCCAGGAGCGCGCAGGGGGCGCGGGGCGGCGATCTCCAGAAGCTCCTGCTCCCATCGTGCGACCTCGGCCCCCAGCCGCCGCGGCTCCTCCATCGCGGCGCGCAGCCGGAGCAGCAGCCTGCTCAGCGCGCGGTCTTCGGTCTGCTCCTCGAGGGCGTCGATCACGCGCGCGCTCGCGCTCAACGGCGAATCCCCCGCCCCGATCACGAACACGGGCCGGCCATCATCGGTCAGCCACCAGCGCCCGGCGGATCCCTCGTCATCGGCACTGCCGAGCGCCTCCAGCTCGACCAGCCCGCGCAGCACGCTCACGGCCAAGGTCACCGCCTCGCCGTTCAGGAGGCCTCCCTCCTCCGTCCGCTGAGCGAGAAGTGCTTCCGCAGAGCGCACGCACCACGGCAGCAGCGCGTCCTGCCCGTCGGCGCGCAGCACCAGGTCTTCGGGGGCGGCCACGTGCTCCGATCCGGCGAACCGCCATCCCGGCCACCCGCCCAGCAGCGCGGTGTCGACGCGCACGGCCACGCCGTCGCCCCGTGTCACGAGCTCCCCCGCGAACGGCCCCTCGCCCTCCGCCAGCATGCGGACCGTGCGATGCGCGCCGGCGACCGCGACTCCCCTGCTGTGCTCCGTCATGCGCCCATCCCATCGCGATCCTGCGCGGCGCAGTGACGCCGGCGCAGGATCCGTGCACAACGCACGGCAGAGCCCGGTTGTGCAGGATCTTCCGGTCCGCCCGACACGAGCCGACCGGATTCGGCCGTGCGCACCCGCCGGAATCGGTAGGCTGGAAGGCATGGCAAAAAGTCCCTCGGCGCCCCAGAAGCAGCCCGGCTTCTTCTCGCAGCTGCGTTCGCTCTTCCGCTTCACGCGGGAGATCTACTCCTGGCTGCCCTGGGCGCAGATCGCGCTCCTGGTCGCCGGCGTCCTCCTCGGCCTGGTGGTCGGCTACCTGATCCCCCCGTTCCAGGTCTGGAGCCTCGTGCTGTGGGGCATCACCGGCCTGCTCCTCGGCGTGCTGGGCGCGATGTTCCTGATGACACGCCTGTCCACCACGGCCATGTACCGCAAGATCGACGGCATGCCGGGAGCTGCCGGGCACGTGCTCAGCACGGCGCTCGGCCGCAACTGGCAGGGCTCCGAGATCCCCGTCGGCGTCAACCCGAAGACGCAGGACGCGGTCTACCGCGCGATCGGACGGGGCGGCATCGTCGTCGTGGCCGAGGGCTCCCGCGGCCGCCTGACCCGCCTCGTCAAAGACGAGCAGACCAAGTCGATGCGCGTCGCGCAGGGCGTGCCGGTGAACGTGTTCTATGTGGGCCACGGGGACGACGACGTCGCGATCGAGAAGCTCGCGAACACCATCAAGAAGCTCCCGAAGGCGATCGACAACGCCACCATGGCCGCGGTCATCAAGCGCATGGAGTCGGTGTCGCAGTCCGTCGCTTCGCTGCCGATCCCGAAGGGCATCGATCCGCTCCGCGCCCGCGCTCCGCGGCCGCGCTGATTCCCCGCACGCAGCAGCACGGAGCGCCCGGACTCGTCACGGAGTCCGGGCGCTCCGTCGTGCTGTGGGCGGCGCTGTTCAGCCCGTGGCGTCGGGCAGGTGCTCTTTGCGGAGTTTGCGGACCTTCGCGCGCCGGCGGCGGCGCTCCGGGATCATGGAGCGCATCTCGTCGAGCTTGCCGAAGCAGAGCAGCCGGTCCTCGTCCTGCAGGATCACGTGCTTGCGCGGGTTCGGGATCACGGTCACGCCGCGATGCAGCGTGAGCACGGTGATGTCCCGATCCCACAGGCCCAGGTCGCCGAGCTGCTTTCCGACCTGTTCGGCGCCGGCGTGGATCAGCAGTTCCGCGACCCCGTAACCGGTGGAGACGCTCAGGCGCTGGCGCACGTCGATCTCGGGGAAGTTCACCTGGTTGGCGATGTAGTCGATGATCGCTCCTGCGACGTCGAGTCCGGTGGCCGCCTCGATGCCCTGCAGGCCCGGTGAGGAGTTGACCTCCATGACGAGCGGGCCGTCCTCGCCCTCGAGCATGTCGACGCCCGCGACGCGCAGCCCCATGATCTGCGCGGCGCGCACCGCGGTGTGCTCGTACAGCGGATCGAGGGTCACGGCCTCGACCGTGCCGCCGCGATGCACGTTGGAGCGGAATTCGTCGCCGTTTGCGACCCGGCGCATGGCGGCCACGACCCGGTCGCCGACGACGAGGGCGCGGATGTCTCGTCCTCGGCTCTCGGAGATGAACTTCTGGATCAGCACGTTCTGCTTGGTCGAGTGCAGCGTCTCGATGATCGCCTCGGCCACCTTGATCTGCGGAGCCAGGATCACGCCGATCCCCTGGGTCCCCTCGAGCAGCTTGATGACGACCGGCGCCCCGCCGACCCGTTCGATCGCGGGGCGCACATCGGCGCGGTTGCGCACGAACGCGGTCGGCGGCATCGCGATGTTGTGCCGGGACAGGATCTGGTTCGCGCGAAGCTTGTCACGCGCGCTGGAGATGCCGTTCGCCGTGTTCGGCGTGTACACGTCCATCTGCTCGAACTGGCGCACGACGGCGGTGCCGAAGTACGTGATCGAGTTGCCGATCCGCGGCAGGATCGCGTCGTAGTCGCTGAGCGTGCGACCGCGGTACTGCAGGTCGGGTTCGTCCGCGGTGAGATCGATCGCGAACCGCAGGGTGTTCAGAACCCTGATCTGGTGCCCGCGTTGCACGGCGGCGGCACGGAACCGCTGGGTGGAGTACGACTGCGGGGCGCGCGAGAGCACGGCGAGCTTCACGGTGATTTCCTGCCAGGATGAGTCTGTGGATCGGTCTACTCATTCAAGCACCCTTATCGGGTGGCGCGAGTGGGTGACCCTCCCGGACGTCGGGATCCCCTGGATCAAGGCCAAGATCGACACCGGCGCCCGCAGTTCCTCGCTGCACGCCCAGCACGTCCACGAGTTCGAACGGGACGGGATCGGATGGGTGCGCTTCGACGTGCGCCCCTGGCAGGGCGCGCACGAGGTCGTCCCGGTGGAGCTCCCGATCTTCGACCGCCGCGATGTGCGCTCGTCGTCCGGGCACGCGCAGAGCCGCCTCGTGGTCCTGCTCGACCTGGTGCTCGTGGGGCGCCGCGTCACCGCCGAGGTCACGCTCAGCAACCGCAGCGAGATGGGCTTCCGGATGCTCATCGGTCGTGAGGCGCTGCGTCAGGGGTTCACGATCGACCCCGCGCGCTCGTTCCTGGGCGGCAAGGCGCCCAAGACGTTCCGCCGCATCAACCGCGGCCACGAAACGGTCTGACGCCGTTACAGCGCCTTGCGCATCTGCTGCGTGACGACGTCGTAGCCGGCGCTCGCGTACAGCGCGAGCGCCGTGCGATTTCCGCCGAACACATTCAGTTCGAGTGCCATCGCGCCGTGCCGGCGCGTCTCGGCCTCGACGGCTTCCAGGAGCGCGCGGCCGAGCCCCTCCCCGCGGCGTGCGGCGAGGACCTCGATGTCATAGAGGAACGCCACCCCGGGCGCGCCACGGGGATGATCCATTCCCACCCACGCACGGCCGATCGGCTCACCCGCCTCATCGATCCCGCGCAGCACCAGCATCCGCGGCGTGGCCGGTCCCGCCGGAAGCAGGGCGGCGTTCTCCGCCCTGGCGCGCTCGACGGCGCCGTCCGGGCCCCAGCGTCCCGCTCTGATCTGCTCTTCCGCGTACTCCCGGGCGAGATCGTCCAGCCACGCATCGTATTCCGGGTCGGTCATGGTTCGGAGGTTCACGACAGCCATGACGGCATCCTTGCAGGTCCGCGTGATCCTGGGGGCTTCAGGCCCGGACGAGCACCGTTCCCACGGCCTTGTCGTGCAGGCCGCGCTGGTCCGCGTCGAAGATCACGGCCGGGATGACCAGCACGAGCAGGAGCGTGCGCACGATCGGGCGCCACAGTCCCACCCACGTGCCGTTCAGCATCGCCAGACGCAGGCCCACGATCCGGTGTCCCGGGCTGCCGCCCAAGGTCGGGATGAACAGGATCTGCAGGATCGCGAACACGATCATCGGCGCGAACTGGGTGATGCCCGCCTCCTTGGGGAGCGCGAACTGCTGGAATCCGAGGAACGCGGAGGCGATGATCGAGGCGGCAGCGTAGTCGATCACCAGAGCCGCGATGCGCCGCCCGACCCGGCCCACGCTGCCCTGACCGCTCCGCGGGAGGCCGAGTCGTTCGCCGGGGTAGGTCTGCGCGGGGTCGGACATCCCTCCAGCCTAGGCGAGAGGCCCTGGTCGGTCCGCGCGCCCCCGGATCCTGCCCCCTACCCCGGTTCGCTGGTCGCAGATTGCGGGATTCGGCGGCGCGGACCCGCAATTCGCGACCACCGAGCGGGCTGCCCGCCGCCCTTCCACGCGTAACACGCCGGAAACATTTCAGACACGATCGCGTCATCGGCTCCTCGTAACCTGCTTGCAGGTCGCTCGACCGCACCCGTTCCCTCAGGAGATCACGCATGTTCACCGATTCCGCCGAGTTGCTCGCGTACATCCGCGATAACGACGTCAAGTTCCTCGACATCCGCTTCACCGACCTCCCGGGCGTGCAGCAGCACTTCAACATCCCCGCGTCCACCGTCGACGAGGACTTCTTCCTCAACGGCCAGCTGTTCGACGGTTCCTCGATCCGCGGCTTCGCGTCGATCCACGAGTCCGACATGCAGCTCATCCCCGACGTGACCACCGCGTACGTCGACCCGTTCCGCGAGGCGAGCACCGTCGTGATGGTCTTCGACATCTACAACCCGCGCACCGGGGAGATCTACGGCAAGGACCCGCGCCAGGTCGCGAAGAAGGCCGAGAAGTACCTGGCGTCCACCGGCATCGCCGACACCGCGTACTTCGCCCCCGAGGCCGAGTTCTACATCTTCGACGACGTGCGCTACTCGGTCACCGCCGGCGAGAGCTTCTACAAGGTCGACTCCGAAGAAGCCGCGTGGAACTCCGGCCGCGAGGAAGAGGGCGGCAACCTCGCCAACAAGACCCCGTTCAAGGGCGGCTACTTCCCGGTCGCGCCGGTCGACAAGACCGCCGACCTGCGCGACGACATCACGCTGCGGCTCATCGACGCCGGGTTCATCCTCGAGCGTTCGCACCACGAGGTGGGCACCGCGGGTCAGCAGGAGATCAACTACCGCTTCGACACCATGGTGCACGCGGCCGATGACATCCTGAAGTTCAAGTACATCGTCAAGAACACCGCCCAGGAGTGGGGCAAGACGGTCACCTTCATGCCGAAGCCGCTGTACGGCGACAACGGATCCGGCATGCACACGCACCAGTCGCTGTGGCTCGACGGCAAGCCGCTGTTCTTCGATGAGAACGGCTACGGCCAGCTCAGCGACACGGCGCGGTGGTACATCGGCGGTCTGCTGAAGCACGCGCACGCCGTGCTCGCCTTCACGAACCCGACGCTGAACAGCTACCACCGCCTGGTGAAGCACTTCGAGGCTCCGGTCAACCTGGCGTACTCCGCCGGCAACCGGTCGGCCGCGATCCGCATCCCGATCACCGGCTCGAACCCGAAGGCCAAGCGCATCGAGTTCCGCGTGCCGGACGCCTCGGGCAACCCGTACCTCGCGTTCGCCGCCCAGCTGATGGCCGGCCTGGACGGCATCCGCAACCGCATCGAGCCGCTCGAGCCGATCGACAAGGACCTGTACGAGCTCCCGCCCGAGGAGGCCAAGAACATCCCGCAGGTGCCGAACTCCCTGCTGGACTCGCTCGAGGCGCTCCGCGAGGACCACGACTTCCTGCTCGAGGGCGGCGTGTTCACGAAGGACCTCATCGAGACCTGGATCGACTACAAGTACAACAACGAGATCCTGCCGATGGCCCAGCGCCCGCACCCGTACGAGTACGAACTGTACTACGGGGTCTGATCCGGCGACACTCGGAGCCCCGTCCTGCCCCTCATCCCCCGGGCAGGACGGGGTTTCGTCGCGTTCCGGCCCCGCCGCGGGATACTGAGGCGGCTCAGCCGTAGAACAGCTTCTCGAAGGCTCTGCGCGCGCGGCGGGTGATCGCGAGGTACTCCTCCTCGACCGCCTGTGCGGAGCGATCAGGGTAGCCGAGGATCCGGCCCACGCCGTCGAGCTCGCGCGTGTCCGCCGGCAGCACGTCCTTCGTCTGGCCCGTGAGCAGCGTCATCGCGGAGCGGAGCCGGCTGGACAGCCGCCACGCCTGCCTCAGCCGCTCCCCCGCCGCCGGCGGCACGAATCCCTCCGCGACCGCCACGTCCAGCGCGCCGAGCGTGGAGGTCGTGCGCAGCGCCGGCACCGCGTGCGCGTGCTGCAGCTGCACGATCTGGATCAGCCACTCCACGTCGCTCAGCGTGCCGGGTCCGAGCTTGAGGTGGCGGCGCGGATCCACGCCCTGCGGCAGCCGCTCGCCCTCCACCCGCGCCTTGATCCGTTTGATCTCCCGCAACGAGGCGAGGTCGAGCTCCGCCGGGTAGCGCACCCCGTCGGCGAGCTCCATGAATCGCTCGATGAGCTTGTGGCTGCCGGCGACGCCGCGGGCGCGCAGCAGCGCCTGCGCCTCCCAGGACAGCGACCATCGCCGGTAGTACGCCGCATAGGCGTCGAGGCTGCGCACCATCGGCCCGTTGCGTCCCTCGGGGCGCAGGTCCGCGTCCAGTTCCAGCGGCAGCCGATGATCGGCGAGGTGCTCCCTGAGACCTGCGACGATGCGCGTGGCGAGCTGCTGCGCTCGCTGCGGATCCATGCCGTTGGCCGCATACACGAACAGCACGTCCGCGTCGGATCCGAAACCCGGCTCGGCGCCGCCGAAACGCCCCATCGCGATGACGGAGAAATCCAGCGCGTCGTCGTCCGGCGAGATGATCTCGCGGCGCACGGCGCGCAGGGCCGCCTGGATCGTCGCCTCGGTGATCTCGGTGATCGCCCGGGCGACCTCATCGATCGTGAGCACGTCCAGCACGGCCCCCATCGCGGCGCGCAGCAGTTCGCGGCGCCGCAGCGCGCGCACCGACCGCATGGCGTCGAGGATCGTGTCGTGCCGCGTCTGAATGGCCCTCGCCTCGTCGTCGAGTGCCTGCCAGGGCCGGGGCCGGAGCTGTTCGGTGCTCTCCAGCCACGCGACCGACTCGGGGATCCACTCCATGAGCTCGCCGACGTAACGCGACGTCGACAGCACGCGCGTGAGGCGCTGCGCTGCCCCGGACGAGTCGCGCAACATGCGCAGGAACCAGGGGGTGTCGCCCAGGCGCTCGCTGATCCGGCGGAACGCGACGAGTCCGTAGTCCGGATCCGTGCCGTCCGCGAACCAGCGCACCATGATCGGCATGAGGTGCTTCTGGATCGTCGCCTTGCGGCTGAGGCCTGTGGTGAGCGCGCCGATGTGCCGCAGTGCACCGGCTGGGTCCCGGAATCCGATCGCCGCGAGGCGGTCGTGCGCCCGGTCCGTGGACAGCGTGCGCTCCTCCTCCGGCAGAGACGCGACCGCACTCAGCAGCGGCCGGTAGAACAGCCGCGTGTGCAGGTCGCGCACCTCGCGGCGCACGTCCTCCCAGACCTTCCGGATCCCCTCCGCCGTTTCGGCGAGGCCCGTCGCCCTGGCCAGCACGCGCAGCGCATCCTCCTCCCGGGGCACGAGGTGGGTGCGCTGCATCTCACGCAGCTGCAACCGGTGCTCGATGAGCCGGAGCGCCCGGTAGTCGTGCGCGAACAGGCCCGCCTCGGCGCGTCCGATGTAGCCGCCTGCGACGAGCGCATCCAGCGACTCCAGGGTGCCCCTGGTGCGGATCGCCGGATCCGTGAGTCCGTGCACGAGCTGCAGCAGCTGCACGGTGAACTCGATGTCGCGCAGTCCGCCGGGACCGAGCTTGAGCTGGTACGGCACGTCGTCCTGATCGATGTGCTCCGTGACGCGCTCGCGCATGCGCTGCACGCTGCCGACGAAGTCCTCACGTGCGGCGCTGGACCACACCTTCGGCTGCACGGCCTGGATGTACGCCTGGCCGAGCTCGGGGTCCCCCGCGATCGGCCGCGCCTTCAGCAGCGCCTGGAACTCCCAGCTCTTCGCCCAGCGGTCGTAGTACGCGATGTGCGAGGACAGCGAGCGCACCAGCGCGCCCTGCTTGCCCTCGGGGCGCAGGGCAGCGTCGACCTCCCACAGCGGCGGCTCCGCCTCGATCCCCGCCAGGCCCTGCATGGTCTCTCGTGCGAGACGGGTGGCGATGTCGATCGCGCGCGACTCTGCCAGCGCCTCCTCATCCGCCGTGCCCGCGACGTAGATCACGTCCACGTCGCTGACGTAGTTCAGCTCGCGCGCCCCAGCCTTGCCCATGCCGATGATCGCCATCCGGGTGAGTCGGACCTCGCGACGACCGGACTCGGATCCGCCGCCGACGACGGTCCGGGCGATCGCGAGCGCGGCCTCGAGGGCGGCAGAGGCCGCGTCCGCGAGGGCTGCCGACACCGCGTCGATCGCGGCGACCGGGTCTTCGGCGGCGAGATCGAGCGCGGCGATCCCGGCGATGGCGCGGCGATACGCGACCCGCAGCCGGATCCGCGCCTCCGCGTCGCCGGAGCGCGCGAAGCCGCCCTCGGCGTGCACGGCGTCCAGCAGCGCCGTGCGCAGCTCGTCCGCGGTCGGCTGCGCGGCCCTCGCTTCGAACAGCACGTCCAGCTGATCCGGGCGGCGCTCGAAGAACCGCGCGAGTCCGGGTGAGGCGCCGAACACGCGCCAGGCGCGCGCACGGGTCCGCGCGTCGCGCAGCATCGGGCTCAGCAGCGCCGCATCGCGCCGCCCGACCCGGATGAGTCCCGCGAGGGCCTCATCCGGGTCCGCGCTGCGCATCCCTTCGATGAGCTCGGCGGGCGCGATGCCGGTGATCCCGGACAGTTCGGCCAGCCCCGCCGATGCCGCGGACAGCCCGACGAAACCGAGCCGGGCGAGCGCGGTCAGCGAGAGCGAGTCATCGGATCGGGGCATGCACGCCCCCGATCAGAGCAGCTCGAGGTTGCTCTTGAGCTCGAACGGCGTCACCTGTCCGCGGTACGCCTCCCACTCCTTGCGCTTGTTCAGCAGCACGTAGTTGAAGACCTGCTCGCCGAGGGTCTCGGCCACCAGCTCCGACTCCTCCATGTACTCGAGCGCATGGTCGAGGCTCGCGGGCAGCGGCGCGTAGCCCAGCGCGCGGCGCTCGGCGTCGCTCAGCGACCACACGTTGTCCTCGGCCTCGGGGGGCAGCTCGTAGCCCTCCTCGATCCCCTTCAGCCCGGCCGCGAGCATGAGCGCGAACGCGAGATAGGGGTTGGCGGCCGAGTCCAGCGCGCGGTACTCGATGCGCGTGGACTGGCCCTTGTTCGGCTTGTACATCGGCACCCGGATCAGCGCGGAGCGATTGGCGTGGCCCCAGGTGACGAAACTGGGCGCCTCGTCACCGCCCCACAGCCGCTTGTACGAGTTCACGAACTGGTTCGTCACCGCGGAGATCTCGTTGGCGTGCCGGAGCAGGCCGGCGATGAACTGGCGGCCGGTGCGGGAGAGCTGGTACTTCGCGCCTTCCTCGTAGAAGGCGTTCATGTCGCCCTCGAACAGCGACATGTGCGTGTGCATGCCGCTGCCGGGATGGTCGCTGAGCGGCTTCGGCATGAACGTCGCGTACACGCCCTGCTCGATCGCGACCTCCTTCACGACCGTGCGGAAGGTCATGATGTTGTCGGCCGTGGTGAGTGCGTCGGCGTAGCGCAGATCGATCTCGTTCTGGCCCGGACCGCCCTCGTGGTGGCTGTACTCCACCGAGATGCCGAGATCCTCCAGCATCCGCACGGAGCGGCGGCGGAAGTCGTGCGCGGTGCCGCCGGGGACGTTGTCGAAGTACCCCGCGGAGTCCACCGGGACCGGTCCCTCGGGTCCGAACTGCGACGACTTCAGGAGGTAGAACTCGATCTCCGGATGCGTGTAGAACGTGAAACCGCGCGTCCGCGGCCTTCGCGAGCGTGCGCTTGAGCACGTGCCGCGGGTCGGCGACGGCGGGACGTCCGTCCGGCGTCGTCAGGTCGCAGAACATCCGGGCGGTCGGATCGATCTCGCCGCGCCAGGGCAGGGTCTGGAACGTGGTCGGATCCGGCTGCGCCAGCAGATCCGACTCGAACGTGCGGGTGAGTCCCTCGATCGCGGAGCCGTCGAAGCCGATGCCCTCCGCGAACGCGCCCTCGACCTCGGCCGGCGCGATCGCGACGGACTTCAGCGTGCCGATGACGTCGGTGAACCAGAGCCGGACGAACTTGACGCCACGCTCCTCGATGGTGCGCAGCACGAAGTCGCGCTGCTTGTCCATCCCGCTCATCGAGAGCCGTCCGAGCCACCCCAGTTGTCGTCCGCAGAGTCCTCGTCGGCCCAGGCCCTGGCGCGCTCCTCGAGCACCTCGGGTGCGCGGGCGGCCTCCTCCGCGGTGTCGAACGGGCCGACCCGGTCGATCGACGGCGACTGCATGCCGAACTCGACCTCTCCGGTGCTGCTGTTGAACCAGTACTTGTTGTCGCCATCGCCGGACATATCGGTCCTCCTCTAACTCTGCCTGTCACGATCCTACTGGCGTCCCTTCCGCTCGCTAGGCTGTTGCGCATGGCAAAAGCGATCGGCGTGGACATCGGCGGGACCGGCATCAAGGCGGGCCTCGTCGACCTCGAGCATGGGACTCTCGACTCGGATCGGATCCGGGTTCCCACTCCCCAGGGTGCGTCGCCGGCCGACGTGCTCGTCGCCGTCAGACAGGTGCTCGCGACACTCGGCGTCGAGGACTCGAAGCTCCCCCTCGGCGTCGCATTCCCGGCAATCGTGAAGCACGGCAGGACGCTCTCCGCCGCGAACGTGTCGAAGGACTGGATCGGCTTCGAAGCCGAGCGCTTCTTCGAGGACGGGCTCGGCAGGCAGATCACGTTCGTGAACGACGCGGACGCCGCCGGTGTCGCGGAGGCCCGGCACGGCGCGGCCCGGGATGCGAAGGGCCTTACGATCCTCGCGACGCTCGGCACTGGCATCGGCTCGGCGTTCCTGTACGACGGCGTGCTGATCCCGAACACCGAGCTCGGTCATCTGCTCTTTCACGACGAGTCGATCGAGAAGTGGGCCGCGTACTCCGCGATGGAGCGCGAGAACCTCGACTGGGCGACCTGGTCGGCCCGTCTGCAGGACTTCTTCTCGCTGGTCGAGTTCCTGTTCAGCCCCGACCTGTTCGTGGTCGGCGGCGGCGTCTCGAAGCACCCGGAGAAGTTCCTGCCCCGTCTGGAGCTGAACACGCCGATCGTCGCGGCCGTGCACCGCAACTCCTCGGGCATCATCGGCGCGGCGTCCCTCGCCGCCGACTGAGCGCCGCCCGCGACACGTCGAGAGGCCCGGATCCGCGTCCTGCGGATCCGGGCCTCTTCGCGTGAGGAACGGGCCGGCCTGTACGCCGGGTTCTGTTCCGGGACCTCACGGTCCCATCGACGGTCATCTCTCTCGGCGACGCGTTGCCGCGCCGCTCCAGCGGCCTACCCGGGGACTCGGCGAGCCGCGTCAACATCCCCTGTCTGGCCTTGCTCCGGGCGAGGTTTACCTGGCGGGCCGTGTCACCACGGCCCCCGGTGGTCTCTTACACCACCCTTTCACCCTTACCTCTTCACCGTTCGACCCCGTCGACAAGCTCAGGGACCGTGGACCGAAGAGGCGGTCTTCTCTCTGTGGCACTGTCTCGCGGATTGCTCCGGGTGGGTGTTACCCACCGCCCTGCCCTGTGGAGCCCGGACGTTCCTCGGTGCGGTTGCCCGCCACGCGACCGTCCGGCCGACCCGTTCGGATCCAGTCTACGAGTTGACGACAAGGCAGCCGCCCATCGAAGGGCGCAGCACGCATATCTGCGGCACAGAACCCGGCCCAGTTCAACATCCCCAGTCGCCATTTCCGCACCAGTTGCCCGACGAGTTCGGAGGCGTGTTTCTACCGGCCTTTGTAGGGATCGTGGGAGTGCTGGCCATCTGACCGCACCGCATGGGCCACCCGCCACAGCCCTCGTCCAAGCTCAGGCCTGAAGGATCGCTGAGCGACTCTCGCGTGAGGGCCCGAAGTCGGCCGCCTCGTACTCGTCGGGGTTGACCATTCCGAGGCTAGGCTCTCTCCGCCGTGTTATTCAGCCAGCGTATAAACGAATCGGTGCCAATCTCATCATGCAGGTGCTTCTCCTCGATTGCATCGATATCAATCGAGACGCCGCGTACTTCGACCGTCCCATATCGCCGAATCGAACCTTTTTGCGCGATCAGTCGGTTCCCAAGAACTTCCACGGCGCCACAGACGTCCTTGTTGGTGTGAAACCTCGGATCCTCTTTTCCGAACCCCATGATGACATGCTTCTGGTAAACGATGCTGCTCTTCCCCCAAGTGAAGAACTCCCAACGGAGGTTTGCGTGTCTTTCGATCATCACGTCGCCCAGGAATAGTCCAAGGTCATTAGCAACCGAATACCAGAGCGGTGTCATCTGGCCGGGGGCTTCTGGGTCCCCCTCCACGTTCTGATAAAACCAATCGTTGATCGCCTGGATGCCGTCATCCGTGGTGTCCGCGGCGACACCATTCGAGCCTAGGAGATCTAGCAATCCGGCGACACGGACAGCCTTTGTCGCCATGACGCTATTAAATAGCGCGCGCGCTTCACCGCGGGATAGCATTCGCGGGTCCCGAATCTGCGACGCCTCGAGTCCTTCATATGCGCCCCAGAGCACAGTCACGGTATTATCGTCCAAGAGATTCCAGCCTCCTTCAGAGCTGCTGCAAGCGGCGCTCGCGGGCCAACCATCCCTGTTACATCACTGCGACTAAATTGCCACTCGATGACGGTGATCCTGTCGTCATTCTTCATCAACCACACATCCTTCTCAATTTGAGCCCTTACGTCCGAGGTCAAAGACGTTAGTCCGACTTTGGACTCGATTGCCTGGCCTGTCGATGTCAACACGTCGACCCGTCGCAGGCCCAGGGGTGTTTGGAAGCTCTGTTCAATCTGGCTCTTCGTGATCGAGGGTGTAGTCGTCTGAGCGTGTCGGTGGCTGGATAGGGGTCGAGGTCTCCCTGAGGATGGAAGTTCCTACGCTGCCCATCCGGAAGACCTCGACGTGCTCCAGCCTACTTTCGCTCCGCCCTGTCTGACCACGTTCTGCCGTCTCGATGAGCTCGGCCTCGAAGCCATCGGGCAGCATTTGTCGCCGGACCGGGCGGTGCTGGAGTGCCGTGTTGTTGAGGCGGACCGGTGGTGCCGGAAGTGCGGGTGCGAGGGCGTAGCCAGGGACACGGTGCCGCGCCGGCTCGCGCATGAGCCGTTCGGGCACCGGCCCACGACTCTGTTGATCCGGGTGCGCCGTTACAAGTGCTCCGGTTGCGGGCATGTGTGGCGGCAGGACACATCGAAGGCCGCGCCGGCGCGGGCGAAGATCTCTCGCGGCGGATTGCGCTGGGGGTTGGAGGGCCTCGTCCTCGATCACCTCTCGGTCTCCCGTGTCGCGGCGGGGCTGGGCGTGTCGTGGTCCGCCGCGAACTCGGCGATCCTCGCGGAGGGCAAGCGGCACCTGATCGACGATGCGCGACGGTTCGACGGGGTCACCACGATCGGCGTCGACGAGCACGTCTGGCGGCACACGCGAAAGGGCGACAAGTACGTGACCGTGATCATCGACCTCACCCCCGTGCGTCGCAAAGCCGGGCCCGCCCGCCTACTGGACATGGTCGAGGGCCGCTCGAAAGCCGTGTTCAAACAATGGCTCACCGAACGGCCGAGCGGCTGGCGGGAGGGGATCGAGGTCGTCGCGATGGACGGGTTCACCGGGTTCAAGACCGCCGCCGCGGAGGAGGTCCCCGACGCGGTCCCGGTGATGGACCCGTTCCACGTGATCCGTCTTGCCGGTGACGCACTGGAGAGCTGCCGTCGCCGCGTTCAGCACGCCGTCTTCGGACGCCGCGGGATGAAGAGCGACCCGCTCTACCAAGCCCGCCGCACCCTGCTCACCGGCGCCGGGCTGCTCACCGAGCCGCAGCAGACTCGGCTGGAAGCCCTATTCGCCGACGAACGCCACCTCGAGGTCCAAGCGACATGGGGTGTCTACCAGGACATGATCACGGCCTACCGGGAGAAGGACCGCGCCTTGGGCCGGTACTTCCTGCAGCACACGATCGACCGGATCGGCGTCGGCGTTCCCGCCGAACTCACCGAGATCCGCAAGCTCGCCCGCACACTGAAACAACGCGCGGCAGACGTGCTCGGCTACTTCGACCGACCTGGCACGAGCAACGGCCCGACAGAAGCGATCAACGGCCGTCTTGAACACCTCCGCGGGACCGCCCTCGGCTTCCGAAACCTGACCCACTACATCGCGAGATCTCTACTCGAAGCAGGAGGATTCAGACCCGCACTACACCCTCGATCGTGAAGAGCCACAAATGAGATGTGAGGATAATCAGCCTTGTCCGCTGCGCCGGCAAAATACAGCCACAACTCAAGTTTTGAATTGACTTGCATCGGATGCAAGCTTCCCCCCGATCCCTTACATTCGCTACTGCTTGACATTCGTCGAATTGTTCCTTGTCCATCGTTTGCGATTCGCCATGTCCCCGATACGGAAATCCTATCATTCCAATCAATATCGGCACTTGATCTCGGCGGTACCTCAGTACAGAAGAGCGACTTGGGCCAGTTGCTAGAACTAAACTTCCCGTCTTGTGTGATTACCAGCTCAATCTCGTGCTCTCCCGGCGTGGTTCTCCATTCTCCCGCAACTTGATCTGGCTGTAGAACGACAGAATGCTCGGGCGACGAACAACCTGTGAGCGTTGCGATAGCCAGCCCAATCACTATCGAGATCCACGGAATTCGTTTCACTTTGAAAGCGTTTCTTCCCAGTAGAATGTTTCACGGACCTCGGAAAGAGGTCCGGATTTTCCAGGGATCTGATTCAGGATCTCTCGAATTTGGTTTGTGGGCCCTATCGCCGAACCCAGCGTTGTACTATTCGTCACTGCAAATTGCACTACGACAGAATCCGCAGATGAGGAGTCGACCACTCGCGCAGTAATGTCGAAACTACCAATGGTGGCGTACGAGCGGTCTGCATCAGACGCGTTGTTCCAGTCGGCGAACGTTGCCATGTCCCGCACAAAGTTTGGGTTGTCCGTGCCAGGCTTGTTTGCATGATACGTGTCAGGCTCTATTGTATTTCCAGTCTTCAGCACTTCTCTCACGTCTCCAATGTATCCCTGCACGAACGGAGTGGCTCGTAGTCCCTGTGTGATGCGCGACTTGGGCCCGAACACGACAGACGATGGCAATTTCCCTCGTGCCCAATCGTAGATGAGGGCTCCCTGTTCACTCTGCAGAATTCTTCCAACTCCAACACTCAACGCACCGCCCGCGTACGTTTCGGCATCATGCTGAAGCTGCGCAGGCGTCACTGTAAACGGATTTCTTGCGGGAATTGATGAAATCTTTCGCTCTCCGAGCGATTCGACTCACACTCACCGTCCGACGGGAGACCTCGTGGCCTCAAGGCGTTCGGGTCCGACAGCGTGAATCGAGGCTAGGACTGTTGCTTTGTGAGAACTATTTCCGAATACTTGCTCACATTGTCTGCGCTATCCAGGAGAAATCTGAGAGACAAGCTCCCCGTCGACGAGCGCCAGAAGTCGATCGAGAGAATCTTTTGGCACTGATCTGCTTGTGGTTCCAAGAGGGCAACATAGCTCAAGTCTCCGCTCCCTAGCGATAGAACACCTGAGAATGAGATCCTGCTGTCCCAATCTAGCTTTCGCCAGTCGGTCGGGGGATGAAGGTCACAGGTCCCGCGGGGCCAGTCGGTCGCCGTGAAGGTAGAATCACCCCTGACTTCTAACTTCATCATGGACGGATACTGATCACTCTTCCATTCGCCAACGGCGTCACTCTGACGAAAATTCCACGCAACATCATCTGAACATCCAGTCAGTACGAGGATCATCGCGACGACCACAATGGTGAGTACTTTTCTCCGAACAGCTACCACGAGATGGTCTCCTCCCAAGTAAAAGAAGTCACTACCCGGGAAAATGGCCCCGAATCCGCTGGTATTTCGTTAGCAAAATCTCGGATCGGCGACAGCAATGACCCAAGCGTCATCTCGTTGTATGCCGTGATTCGCACGGTAGCGGAATCACCCTCTTGGTGCATCACTTCGGCAGTGTACTTATGCGATCCAAGCGTTACCAGGGTGCGGTCCACATTTGATGCATCCGCCCAGTCCATTACTGTCAGAGCATCTCTCTGCAGATTCTTGTTCTGGGGGACAAACGTGCCTTCATCATATGGCCAATCGGCAGGTACCTGGCCCCCACTGAGCGCAGCTTTGATGCTTTTCCGATATTGTTCTGCCGGAGCGCTATCCCTAATGCCTTTCGTTATTGAGGATTCGGCTCCAAAATTCGAGTTTCTGGGCAACTTGCCGTACATCCACGCGGAGATGAGCTGGCCTTGCTCGCTCTGAAGAAAGCTGCCTGTCTGGTAGTCCAAATAACCCTTTGCCCAGCGCTTGTTCTGCTCAGCACTGCCGGTCCATATGTTCAGTGGGCTTTTGCGCATCTCCCTACTTCCCGTCTCCTGCGCCTTCTTGCCCGCCGTCTGTGCCTCCTTGGCTCCTGGGATCCCATTTAGGTGTGCGGTGCAACTCGCATACCAGCCGCACCCTTCGTCAAGTCGCAATCCGGTTGGATCCGAAAAGGTGGTGGGATTGTTCCCTGAGTAGGCATATCCGAGGTTCTGTTGCGGGTTGTTCGGGTCGGTGACCGGGTCGACGGACGTGAACTTCCCTAGTATCGGGTCGTAGGTCCGTGCCCCGACGGTCGTGAGCTTGGACGATGCGGTGGCGGGTTTGCCGAGGAATCCGGTGCCGTCCCCCCACACTCCGGTTGCGCCGCCGATTGGGACACCGAATGGGTCTCGGTATTGCCGGGTTGTGGTTCCGGTTTTTGCGTTGGTCTGGGTGTCGACGGTGCCGTCGAGGGTGCTGAACGTCCAGGTCAGGGTGGTGCCGGGTGTTCCCGTGGTCGCGGATCGTTCCGCGATCGGTTTCCCACCTGCCGCACTGTAGGTGCGGACCGCGGAGGTGACGGTCGACCCTGCTGGTTGGGTGAGGGTCGTGTCTCCGAGGATCAACGCCGCGCCTTCCGCGGACGAGACGCGCAGGAGCAGGGATCCGTCCGGGTTGTACACGTTGGTCTGTGTTGTCGACCCGGTGATGGCTTTGGAGACTTTCCCGACCTCGTTGAACGTGAGCGTCTGCCCCGGCCGGCCGGTCTGGTTCCCCGCCGCATCGTACGAGTACGCTCCGGATCCGAGATCGACGGGGCCGGTGACCGAACCGACGCCGTGCGGGCGGGCGGTGGTCGCGGCCGGGTACGTGTACCCGACGCTCGAGGCGACCCCGGTCGGGGAGTGGTAGGTGAGCCCGGTCCGGTTGCCTGTCGCGGTGTCGTAGGTGTAGTCGTTCCACATCGGTGCGATCCCGCCCATCGCCGCGGCGGAGGGTGCCGTCGTGCAGGTGGAGGATGTGTTCGGTGTCCAGGCTCGGGTGAGTTCCCGGAGCCCGTCGTAGGTGTAGCAGGTCGTTTGCGTGCCCGACGTGGGGAGCACCGAGTTCACCGTCGAGGAGGTGACGTTCCCGATCTGGTCCCGGGTGAAGGACCTGTCGGCGACGTAATGCCCGGCACCGCCGAACACGGCGTTGTCGGTGATCTGCAACACCTCCCCGGTCGCACCGTCGTACCCGTACGTGGAGTAGGCGCTGTTGGATCCGTTCAGCCGGTTGAACTGCGCGAGCTGCCCGATCGGGGAATAGACCGTGTTCGCGAGCACGAGCGTGTACCCGTCGACGCCGGAGAGGCGACCCCACGAGTCGTAGGAGTAGCGCTCGGTCTCACCGGGCAGCCCTCCTGCGGCGGGGAGCGTCTTCGCGAGCAGGGACGAGTCCGCGTTGTAGTACAGCGTCGTCGAGTACGACGTCCCGCCGAACGCGGGCGCATCGGTGGGCAGCGTCACCGTCGTCTTCGTCGGGTTCCCTGCGGCGTCGTACGATCCGACTGTTGTCTTGTATGCCTTTCCCGGTGTGCCGGGGATTCCGAGTGCGCCGGATCCGGAGTCGGTGTAGGAGGTGGATTCGGTGACGAGGCCCTTCTTGATCGTGTCGTAGGTCCAGGACGCGAGCAGCGGTCCGAGGGTGTCGCCGGAGAACATCTTGGTTTTGCGGTTCAGTTCGTCGTAGGTCGTGGTGATCAGCTGGCCGCGGGCGTCGGTCGTGGACGTCATGTTCCCGGCGAGGTCGTAGGTTGCCGATGAGATCCCGGAGTCCGGGTCTTTCTGACCTACTCGGTGGCCGAGGAGGTCGTAGGTCCAGGTCCAGGTGTTGCCGGCCGGGTCGAGCATGCTCGACATGTGCCCAGCACCGTCGTATCCGTACGTGGTCGTCTGGCCGGGACCGCTGATCGCGCCGGTCAGATACTGGGTCAGCTTCGTCTTCTGTCCCAGGGCATTCGTGAACGTGGACGACGCGGTGCCACCGGCCGGCGGGACGGTGTCGACCCGATCCGCACCAGGATAGGTGCTCGTGGTCTTCGACACTAGGGCACCGACCCCGTTCAGGGTGCTCGTGAGCGCACGCCCGACGGGGTCGTAGGCGGTGACGACCTGTGAGGGCACGTTCGCTTCGCTGGTGGGCGTGAAGAACGCCGTACTGGGGTTCACCGACGATGTCCAGTAGTCGTTGTCAACGAAGTACGTGCGGCCCTGATCGTCATAGCTCGTGGTCTTCACGACGGTGCCGCCGCCGGTCGCGAGCGACTGGGTTTGGACGGTGCGGGCGAGACCGTCGAACAGGTCGTAGGTGGTCACGATGCCGCCGCCGGTGAGCTTGTCCGTCTTCACGGCGTTCGGTGCGGTCTGGGACAGCGTGTAGGTGTAGGCCATCGACGGTGACTGCGGGTTGGTCGCTTTCGGCTGCAGCGGGAGCCAGACCTGGCTGGTGCGTCCGAGCGCGTCGATCGACACGTCCGTGCGCGACCCGTTCGGGTCAACGATCGACGTGACCGCGCCGGTCGACACGTCGTAGGTCGTCGTCGTCGCCCAGGAGAACGGCGCCGTGTTCGTCGCCAACGTGCTCGTGGCCGGAACCGTCGCCGCGGGTGTGTACGCCGTGGATGCCGTGCGGCCGAGTGGGTCGGTCTTGACCAGGGGGCGTCCGAGGGTGTCGTAGGTGACCGCGCCGGTGCCGACCCAGTGCGCGGTGGTTCCGTCGTATCGGTCGAGGGCCTGCGTCGATGTCGGCAGCCCGCGGGTCACTGCGGCGCCCCAGGTGCCGCCGTCGTAGCTGGTCTTCACGTCGCTGACGAGATCGGTGGGCATCACCGCGGTGCCCGCATTCGCGCAGGACAGGTCCAGGGTGCGCACCTCGCTGGGCAGTCCCACAATCCACGCGGTCGTGTTCGCGGCCGCATAGGTCGTCGTCGTGCAGGTCGACCCGGCGTCGGAGGGGACCTTAGACACCGACACCGGGTACCCGTACGTGTTGTCGAACGTCGTCGACGTGGTGAGCGTGCGGGTGCCACCCGTGGACACGGGCTCGGTGGTGACCGTCGTGCCGACCGCGGTATACCGGGCCTGTCGTGTGCCGTCGTTCGACGTGACCGGTGACGCCCAGGGGGTGCTGGTCAGGTCGGTCACGCTGGCGCCGCCGACACCGGCGAGGGTCTGCTGCCGGTACAGCTGCCCGGCGAACCACCGGTCATCCGGAATCGTCGTCCCGGCGACGTTGATACTCTTCGCGCCGCCGGACGCTGAGGCGCGGTCCCCGTTCATGCCCTGATAGTAGGTGTACTTCGACTCCTTCTGCGCGGCGGGTGCGGCGGGATCGCCTTCGCGGACCTCGACGGTGTCGACACCGGCGAACACGTTCCAGGTGCGTGTGTTCGCGACCGTCAGCGGGGAATCGTTGTACCGCCACCGCGGCGTCCCATACGTGTACTGGGTCTGCTGCACCTTGCTCAGCGGGCCGCCGGTGCGGGGGTCGACGATGAGCGAGGCCACCGGGTATTTGTGGAACAGGTCCTGCCGCCCGCCGAGCAGGATCGTGCCCTGCGGCACCCACCATTCCGGGAAGCACCAGTTCGTGTTCGACTCCGGGGCGGCGAGGATCGCGGAGGCTTGCGCCGGGGTGCACTGCTGTCCCTGATAGTTGACGCTGATCACGGCACCGAGGCTGGTCTGGATCGAGGCGAGCCGCCACTTGTCCAGCGGGGCGAGCCCGTCCACCACCCACACCCGGTTCTGCATCGTCGTGCCCGAGAACACCGTCGCCGGCTCCACGATCGCCGCCTGCCCGGCCGCGGTGCCGGTGCGCTGCACCTGGGTCAACCACAGTGCCGGGGAGGTGCCGTCACCGGGGGCGGGGAACGAGTGCGACAACGCCCACGAGTTCACCGTCGCGTACGCACCCCCGGTGAGAACCTGCGCGTCGACTTTCGTCAGGCTCGCGTTCGTGAAGAAGCTCGGCACGATCTGCGATGCCGAACACGACGTGCCCGTGCAGAGCTGATCGAACGGCACATCCGGGTATGCGGACGGCGTCGCCGGCGCGGTCGCGTTGTCGAGGGTTCCCGTGGTGCAGGTCGCACCCGACGTGTCGTTGCACCGGCCGCGCGGGTCGTAGGTGAAATTCACCCGGTACCCGGCCGCATTCGCCCCGTACACGTTGTCGGCGCGCAGCCCGTACTCGATCTTCGACAGGGCACCGCCGCGTTGGTAGGCGGTCGCCCCGGAACCGCCCTGCGCGTACTTGTTCGACTCGGCCGTGTAATACAGGGCCTCGGCGTTGCCGTGCACATCGACTACGTAGTCGAGGTTCCACCGCCACGCCTGCATGCACGACGACGACGCGAACGTGCCCGTGTTGCACGGCTCGCCGGGATCGTTGCCATACACCGGGACCGTCCACGTCGAATTCGTGATCGCCTTCCCCGCGGACCAGCCGGGAAGCTGGTTCAGCCCGAAGAAGTACTGGGTGCCATCGGTGGTGGTCATCTTCCAGCAGTCCGTCGAGACCGTGCCGTTCGCCTGGCAGCCCTGCCCGGTGCCGGTCAGATGCTCGAACCGGGTCCCGTCGTCATGCTCGAGACGCCAGCTCCCCGACGCCGAGTCCTTCACCAGGGGGCCGGAGTGCCCGGCGAACGAGATCGTCGCGTTGTCAGTTTTCCAGCACAGATCCCCCGACGTCGTCACCGCACCCGTCGCACCGTCATCCTTCGCACACGGGACATAACTGCGTTCCACAAATCCGGATGCGGACAGGTCCCAGCCCTCACCGACCGCGGAGGTCTGGTTGTTCGTCGAACCGGTCTCCCCATCCACCGATTGGGAGTTGTAGGCGAGTCCGAGGGTCGGCGCGGGGCCCGCACCGGGTGCGGTGACGGGCATGTCGTACTTCCACGTGAACGCCCCGGTCTGCTCCGCCACATCCCACGACGACGACGACTTCAACGGCGTCGCCCCGAACGAACCCGTCCCCGACGACGAGCTCGTCGTCGTCATCGCCATCAACAGCATCGGGTGCGACCCGACACTCGGCGTCAACACCGTCGCATCCGCCGTCCTCACCGACGCAACCGGAGTGCTCTTCCCCTTCGGCTTCGCTTTCGAGTTCCCCGGATCCGGGACCTGCACCCACCGCACCCGCGACGCGTAGTCCGCCCCGAACCGGCCCATCAACAGCCGATCCGGAACCTGCACAGCGACCGGGACCTCATCCGCCGCGCCCGACCGGGCCAGCGAGACGACGACACCGTCCAGGCCCGCCTTCGCGGCCTCCTTGCTGCTGAGCACTCCGGCATCGACAGACTCGGGTGCGGTCGGATCAACGCTGGGCGCGGGCGTTGGCGTATCGGTCGGGGTTGGTTCTGGAGTGACGGTCGGCGTGGGCGCCGGGATATCAGTTGGCGACGGGGACGGCGCCGGCGCATCAGAGGGCTTCGGGGACGGCGAGTCGGAGGCCTTCGGGGAGGGCGACGCGGGAGCGGTCGGTGACGGCGCTGGCGCGTCGCTGACCTTGGGTTTCGGGGTCTTCATCGGCTTCGGGTCCGGCGACGGATCCTTCGCCGGCCGCTTTGCCGTCTTTCCGTCGAAGGCTGCTGCCACCTGCACACCGGAACTGCCGACGTCCTTCCAGTCTCCGACGACCGTCGCCGGGGCCGTTCCCTCACCCCCGGCCGTGGTAACTCCGGAGACGTCGGTCGTGGGCGTCTCAACAACGGTGACGGGTGTGTCCGGGATCTCGGCAGGTGTCGGTGCGGTGGTGTTCTGCGCCGCATCGCCCGCGCCCGTGGTGCTGACATCGCCGAGCGATGACCCCGGCACGGGGGGTCCGAACACCGGTGCCGAGACGGTCGGCGCCTTGGGCATGACCGCGAGTGCCGCGGCCGGGAACCCGACGACGGCGCCCACCGTCAACGACAGGATCGCAACAACCGACAACACCGATGAACGACGCATCGACGACCGCTTCATAGCCCTGCTCCCTTGTCCAGACATCACTCGTGCGTTCACTGACTGAACGGAAGATGCAGGGTGGCCAGCCAAGCCATCTGGTTGTGGTCGATCACGCCGGGCAGCACTGTCGGGTTGGCGACATAGCCGTGGAATCCGACAGTGCTCGGGGCTGGTGCGAGTCGCAGCGGCCCGTTCGCGGACCAATCCCCGGAACCGACCACGTGACCGGTGACCGCGACGGGACTGATCGAATTGCCGATCAGCAACCGCAGCTGCTGATTGCTCGCATCCCAGATCCCTGTGACCAGCTGCCAGCTGCCCACGACCACCGACCCGCCCGTCGCGCAGCTGCTCACCGGGCGGCCGTTGTCGTCCGCCGCGGGGGCACCGGTCAGGCAGAACGAATACTTTCCGTCCGCAGTCTCCGCCAGCTGCATCGACCCGCGTCCCGTGCCGCTCTGCGTCGCGATCGGCTCGTCCCGCCCGGGCAACGCCGGAAACTTCACCCACACACTGGTGGTGAAACTGTTGGTCGCGTTCACCGGTGCACTGCTGCTCGTGATCGCGTCCGTCGGGCTCGAGAGCGTGCCACCTTTCACCACCGCAGAAGACACCGGCGCAATAACCGTATCCGTGCTCGCCCACGTCGTGCCGGGAAGAGTGAGCGACACCGCACTCGCCCCGATCCACGGGTTGGCATCCGGGATCGTCAACGGCAACGGAGAATCCATCCCCGTGGTCTGCCACTCGTGACCCGCATCGAGGTTCGCCGAGTCCGCCGGCGTCCCCGTCGACTGGTACAGCGCGAGTCCCGTCGCGGCGGACTGGTTCCCGGCCCGGTCATACGCCGACACCCACAACGTGGACAGAGAATCCGTCGGTGCAACCGAGACCGTGACCGCGGTACTGCCGTTCCCGCACGCCCAGCGCACGCTCGCGGTGACCCTACCATTGCAGTCCGGTAACGCCGCCGCCGTAGACACCGTCCCATCCACCGGCACGGCCGGTGCCGGTGACGTCACCGGCACCGGCGACACCCAGTACGTGTACCCGGCGACATCCGCCGTCCCCGACAACGACACGTTCACCGCGGACCCGACCGTGAACGACGACGTAGTCGTAGTCACCGACGGTACGGCCGGTTTCGCGCTGTCCACCCGGAAATAACAGCGGCCGAACCAATTCGAGGAGTCTCCGGTACTGTCGATGGTTCTCGCGTCCCAGGCGTAGTCGCCGTCCGCGAACGTGCCCGCGGGTATCACAGCGCTCTGCGCCCCC
The DNA here is from genome assembly GCA_963791605.1 of uncultured Actinomycetota bacterium. GTDB lineage: Bacteria > Actinomycetota > Actinomycetes > Actinomycetales > Microbacteriaceae > Microbacterium. Next base: position 177,465 of record CAWBTB010000007.1, read on the forward strand.
TGCGCGGCCAGCGGTGTCTGGCGTTGCCACAGCCCTACCGACGGGTTCGTCACCGCGATCGCGGTGAAGAACACACTCACATTCTCCGGGTCCGGATCCGTCCCGGTGGCTTGCACGGTCAGCGGGCCCGCGTTCGTCACCGATACTGGGGCGGCGGCGGTCCCGCACGCCCGTGACGGGCTCGTGAACACCGGTGCCGCAGGCGCGTTCGGGATCGAATTGTAGGTGATGATCAGCGTCGCGGAACGGCTGAACCAGCGTCGCGACGGCGACCACGAGTTCGTCGGGATCAGCGCGAGCTCGACCCCGGACGCACCCTCATTCAGCCGCTGCTGCACCCCCGCGGTCACCGTCCACCCCACCGGGATCGCCGGCGCGTCACAACCCTGAGCGCCCACCCACGACTGCATCGCGATCGACCAGCCGCCGATTCCCGCGTTGTTCCAGTACTGCTCCTGATTCCACGTGAAACCCGGATCCCACAACCCGTACAGGTGAGTCTCGATCGCGCCCGTCAGCGGGCACGACATCACCGCCAGCTGTGTCGTGTTCAGCACCGCGCTCAACACATGCTTACCCAGCATGGAGCCGATCCCGAACTGGAAGAACATGTCCGAGTGGTACTGCTGATACACGCCCACACGCAGCACATCCGACGCACCCGCCGTCAGATACGACGCATCCGGATACGCCGCGTCCGTGTACCACGCCGCAGGAACACCCGGAGACCAATCCGGATCCACGAAGATCGGATACTGCACCGCATCCGTGCTGCGCGTCTCCTCCGCGACCACCGACGCGCCCACATCCATCGTCAGCTGATCCGGCGTCATCGTGTGCGCCACCGGTGCCGGCGGCGCCTCCTCACCCGGCTCCCTGTACGTCCCCCCACCGGACGAGTCCCACCACAACGGCTGCGCCGCAATCAGAGACGACCCATCCGTCGCCTCCGCCTTCACCCGACCCGGATCCGGGGCCGTCAACTCCGCCCCATCCACCGCGACCTGCAACTGCGCCAGACCACTGCCCTTCGCCGCCTCCGCCGACTTCACGACATAGATCGACGCCATCCCGGTCCTCGTCGCCACCAGCTTCAGATCAACACCCGCCATCACCTCCGCATACGTGGCCGTGTCCCCCTCGACCGTCGGAACAGGAAGCGCGCCCCGCGTCCACGACTCCGACACCCACTCCCCCGACGACGTCTGGGTCTGCGAGATCACATCCGTCCCGCCCGGCGAGAACCGCACCGGCACCGCCGACGCCACCGGCGAAAACCAATCCCCATCCCGCCGCAACGTCGTGTCCACAGGCGCCCAGGAGCCGCCCAACTGCACCCGCACCGGCACCGTGTCCTGAGCCAGCCGCATCGTCCCATCCGGCATCGCCGTCGTCAGCGACGTCGGCGTCGTCAGCGCATCCACCACCACCGGCGCCCCGGACGCCGCCGCCCGCGCCGAAGCCGACAACGCAGACGAATTCGTCGACACAGGCGGTTGCGTCGTGGCTGCCACCGCTCGCCGCGCCACGTTCGGTGTCGAGGCGGATGCCGCGGGCGCCGACCCGGCAACCAATGCACAGATGACCGCAGACACGACAAACACCGGTAGTGCGCGCACGCGTTCCCTCATTTCCGCCACAGCGAAACCGCTGACAGGACCGACGCCGCGCCGATCAGGCATCAAGCTAGCGCACAGAAACCTCTCAGCGGAATATCAAAATATGAGAAAGTTAGGAGACCCGCGAAATGGAGTTCGCGACGCGCCCAGACCGACCGGGTACCCGTACCAGGGCACTTTCTCCGGCTACCCGCCCTTCCCCGCGTCCTCGGCGATCCGGAGATCCAGGGGCACATCGATCTCGAAGCCGGGGAACAGCCTCCGGGTCGCGGCGCCGGCCGCATCCTGCACGCATTGAGCGGCCTCGTCGGCCAGCTCCGCCGGGGCGTGCACGATCACCTCGTCGTGCAGGAAGAACGCGAGATGCGCACGGCGCGCGAACACCGGCCCGGAGCGATCCGCCGCATTCCGCGCTTCGGGCAGCGCAGCGAGCCGATGCCGGATCTCGGCGAGCCAGAGCAGCGACCACTCCGCCGCCGTGCCCTGCACCACGAAATTACGGGTGAAACGGCCGCGATCCCTGGCCCTGCTGCGCGCGAAGCGCTCGTCCGAGCCGTCGGCCTCGGGGTCGCTCGCCCGGGACTGCGCCGTCGTCCACGCCGCACTCGGCCGCGGCGAGCTGCGCCCGAGCAGCGTGCTCACGACCCCGCCGTCCTCCCCCGTCTTCGCCGCGCCGTCCACAAGCGCCATGGCACGCGGGAACACGCTGCGCAGTCGCGGGCCGAGTTGCCCGCTCGGACCCGTCGTCGCGCCGTACATCGCGCCGAGCACGGCGTACTTCGCCTCCTGCCGGGTCTGCACCGCTCCCGAGCGGACGACCCCCTCGTACAGGTCGGCGCCGCGCCCGGCCGCCGCCATCGCCGTGTCCTTCGACATCGCGGCGAGCACCCGAGGCTCCAGCTGCGCCACATCTGCGCAGACCAGGATCCAGCCCTCATCGGCGCGCACGGCAGGGCGCAGGCTGCGCGGGATCTGCAGCGCCCCGCCGCCGCTGGACGCCCAGCGGCCCGTCACGACACCGCCGGTCAGATAGACCGGGCGGAACCGCTCCTTGTGCACCCACTCGGCCAGCCACGCCCAGCCGTTCGCCGTGTGCAGCCGCGCGAGCTTCTTGTACGCCAGCAGCGGCTCGACCACGGGGTGTTCGATCTCGCTCAGCTCCCAGCGCGACGTGGAGTCCACCAGGATCCCGGCCCGCCGCAGGGCCTTCAGCAGGCGCGGCGGACTGTCCGGGTTGACCGAGGGATCCTCGAGCGCGTCGGCGATCCTGGCCGCGAGCTCCGTCATCCGGACGGGACGCGCACCGGACACCGGACGGGGCCCGAGCGCCTCGCGGAGCAGACGATCGTGCTCCGCCGTGCTCCACGGCAGCCCGGCGGCAGTCATCTCCTCCGCGACCAGCGCGCCGGTCGACTCGGCCGCGCAGAGCAGCGCGAGGCGGCTGTCGGGGGCGCGACCGAGCGCGGCCCGCTGCCGCGCGTACTCCGCCATCAGCTCCTCGATCTGCGGATCCTCGTCCGGTCCCTCGTGCAGCGAGAACAGCGCGGGCGCCTGCGCACCCGTCAGCGCGTCCACCCGAATCCAGCGCGGGGAGGCCGGGATCGGGTCGGCCAGGCTCGCCGTGTCACGGAGAATCGCGTGACACAGCAGCAGATCGTGCGCCCGGCGGATCCGCACCCCCGCGTCGAGCAGCTCGGGATAGACGTCGCGCAGCGTGCGCACGACCCAGCGCGGGTGGGCGGCGCTCTCCCAGGCCGCGACGGCCTCCGCGAGATCCCGGGCGGCGACGGCGTCCCGGCTCAGCTCCGCGCCGTCGCCATCGAGCAGCACCGCGGTCCAGCCGTCTGAAGAGCCGGTCCGGCCGAGCACGATCTCGTGCGGAGCCGGGAGTTCGATCATGCCTTCGAATCTACGCGCCACCGCCGACGTCCAACGACGCGTCGAGCATGTCCGCGTGTAACGGCGCCGCAATCAGGGCGTCATCGGCGCGGGTTAGCGTGGAGGAACTGGAGAGGAGCCCCCATGTCCGACGCATCGCCCTTCATCGCCCACAACGGCTTCGCCCTGCCCGTGCAGGGCCTCGGCACCTACGACCTGCGCGGAGAGGCGGGGGCGGACGCGGTCCGTTCCGGCATCGAGACCGGCTACCGGCTGATCGACACGGCCTTCAACTACGAGAACGAGGGCGCCGTCGGCTGGGGCATTTCCGGGGCGGCGGTGGATCGCGGCGAGGTGATCGTGACCTCGAAGCTGGCCGGGCGCCATCATGCCCGGCGGAAGGCGCTGGTCTCGATCGAGGAGAGCCGGTTCCGGCTCGGCCTGGACGCGATCGACCTGTTCCTCATCCACTGGCCGAACCCGCGCGCCGACCGGTACGTGGAGGCGTGGGCCGCACTGGTCGAGGCGCGCGAGCTCGGACTCGTGCGGCAGATCGGGGTGTCCAACTTCCTTCCGGAGCAGCTGGAGCGGATCGAGCTCGCCACCGGCGTCCGCCCCGTGGTGAACCAGATCGAGCTGCACCCGCTGTTCCCGCAGCAGGAGGCGCTGGACTACCACCGCGAGCACGGCATCGTGACCGAGGCGTGGAGCCCGCTGGGCAGGGCCGGGGACATCCTGCACGATCCGGCGATCGTCGCTGTCGCGACGGCGCACCGGGTCTCCCCGGCGCAGGCCGTGCTCGCCTGGCATGCGGCGCGCGGGGTCGTCGCGATCCCGAAGGCCGCGTCCCCCGAGCACCAGGCACTGAACCTCGCCGCCGCCCAGGTCGGCCTCACCGCCGACGAGGTCGCGGCGATCTCCGCCCTGGGTCGGCCGGACGGACGGCTCTGGGGCGCGGATCCGGCCACGCACGAGGAGTTCTGAGCCGCGGGCTCAGAACTCCAGTCATTCCGCGGCGGGGGCGTGTCCGCCCAGACCCGACTCCTCGGTGCGGACCAGGATGCAACCGCATTCCGGGCAGGACAGCACTTCGTCGTCCGCCGCCTGGCGGATCATGTTCAGATCCGTGCCGGAGAGCACCATCCGGCACCCCTCGCACGTGGCCCGGCGCAGCAGCGCCGCACCCGCCGTGCGCCCGACCCTGCGCTGATACTCGGCCATGAGCGACGGCGAGACCGAGTCGACGAGCGCCGCCCTGTCACGGGCGAGCTGCTCGCCCGTGCTCGTCGCTGCGGCGATCTGCGCCTTCGCCTCCGTGGTCAGCCGGGTGCCCTCGGCCACGGTCTCGTCGATGAGCGCCTGCTGCGCGGCGACGGCCGCGTCCGCGTCCTCGAGGCGGGCCATCAGCTCCAGCTCGGCGTCCTCCAGATCGCTGATCCGGCGTCCGAGGCTCGTGATCTCCTGCTCCAGCGCCACGGCGTCCTTGGCGTTCTGCGTCGACGCGAGCCGTCCGGCGTCGCGCTCCCGGCGCTGCGCCGCGAGTGCCACGTCGGATTCGAGCCGCTTCAGCTCGGTGTGCACGTCGTCGCGGGATCCGGAGAGCTCGGTCAGCTCGCGCAGCTGGCTCTGGCGCTGCGCCGAGAGCGCGTTGATCCGCTCCCCCTGCGGGGGATGCGTGCGGGCGTGCTCCGCCTGCACGATCCGGCGATCGATGTCGGCGATGTCGAGGAGCACGATCTGGTGCACGGGGTTGGCTTTCACGCGATCAAACCTACGCCAGTGCGCACCCGGCCGGGGTGTCAGGAGATGTCGCCGTCGACGTAGTACCAGCGCCCGCTCTCGCGCACGAACCGGCTGCGTTCCCTCAGCACGCCGCGCCCGTCCGCGTCCCGGTGGATCGCCGCGAACTCCACGGTCCCCTCGGTGTCGAACGGACCGCCCGCCCGGGTCGCGAGGATGTCCAGGCGCAGCCAGCGCAGGCCGGGCTCGATCTCGACCTGCGCCGGCCGTGTGGACGGGTGCCAGGAACGCAGCAGATACGCGGCGTCCCCCGTCGCGAACGCCGTGTAGCGCGAGCGCATCAGCCGCTCGGCGGTCGGCGCGGCCCTCCCGGCGAGGATCGGACCGCAGCACACCGCGAACGGATCCCCGGTGCCGCACAGACAGCGATCCGTCGCGGCGGGAGCGGCCATCACACCCCGATCCGGTCCAGGGCGTCCGCCAGCCTTTGCACGGTGCCCTCCACGTCCGCGAGCTTGTCCAGGCCGAACAGGCCGATCCGGAACGTCGAGAACGTCTCCGGCTCGCCGCAGTGCAGGGGAACACCGGCCGCGATCTGCAACCCCTGCTCGCGGAACCGGGCGCCGGTACGCAGGCCCGGATCCGTGGTGTGCACGACCGCGACGCTCGGCGAGGCGAACCCGTCCGCCGCGACCGAGGGCAGGCCGCGTTCGGCGAGCAGCGCGCGCACCCGGGTGCCGAGATCCCACTGCGCCGCACGGAGAGCCTCGAACCCGCGCGCGCGGGTCTCGGCCGACAGCTGCGCATTGTGCCGCAGCGTGTCCGTCGGCATGGTCGCGTGGTACGGGGCGCGGCCGTCCCGGTACTCTTCGGAGATCCACAGCCAGCGCGCGAGATCGAGCGCGAAGCTCGACGACGTGCGCGAGGTCACGGCCTCGCGTCCGGCGTCGCCGAGCATCACGTAACCGGTGCCGGGGGACCCGCTCCAGCCCTTCTGCGGGGCGCTCAGCAGCACGTCCACGCCGAGCGCTGCCAGGTCCACCCAGAGCGCGCCGGACGCGATCGAGTCCAGCACCAGGAGGCCGCCGACCTCGTGCACGGCGTCCGCAAGCGCACACACGTAGTCGTCCGGGAGCAGGATCCCCGCCGCCGTCTCCACGTGCGGCGCGAACACCACCTCGCTGCGCTGGGCGCGGATCGCCGCGACGACCTCATCGATCGGAGCCGGGGCCCAAGCCGCCTGCGCGGAGTCGTCCACGGGGCGTGCAGCGCAGACCACGACATTGGGCGAGATCTCGCCGGCATCGAGGATCTGCGACCACCGGAATGAGAACAGGCCGTTGCGCACGACCAGGCAGCGCCGGCCTGTGGCGAGCTGGCGCGCGACCGCCTCCATGGCATAGGTGCCGCCGCCCGGGACGATCGCGGTCGTCGCCGCACCATACGCGGCGCGCAGGTCGGACTGGATGCTCTGCATCACGCCGATGAAGCGCGCGGACATGTGATTGAGGGACCGGTCGGTGAACACGACCGAGTACTCCAGCAGGCCCCCGGGATCGACGTCTTCGTGCGGCAGGTTCATGCGCTCAGCCTGGCACAGCGGCGCACTAGGCTGGCAGTCAGGCGCCTATAGCTCAGTTGGTAGAGCACCTCGTTTACACCGAGGTGGTCGGGAGTTCGAGTCTCTCTGGGCGCACCAGGGATCACGGCACCGCCCGTGCGCGGGGCGTCGGGGAACAGGGATAGGCTGATTCGCGCCGCTTTGTGCGGAGTCGACAAGTCTCCCCGGGACGGCATCCCGATTTCGTTGGCCGGACCGGCCAGACAGACGAAAGGCCCCCTGTGACTGTTCACGACCAGGATCCGTACTCCCAGGGCCCGCTCGACAGCGACCCCGAAGAGACCAGCGAGTGGCAGCAGTCGCTCGACGAACTGGTCGGGGCCAAGGGCCACGGACGCGGCCGCGAGATCATGCTCAGCATGCTCAAGCGCTCGAAGGAGCTGCACCTGGGCGTGCCGATGGTCCCCACCACGGACTACATCAACACGATCGCCTCCGAGAACGAGCCCGCCTTCCCGGGCGACGAGGAGCTCGAGCGCCGCTACCGGCACTGGATCCGCTGGAACGCCGCGGTCACGGTGCACCGGGCGCAGCGCCCCGGCATCGGCGTCGGCGGCCACATCTCGACCTACGCCTCCGCGGCCTCGCTGTACGAGGTCGGCTTCAACCACTTCTTCCGCGGCCAGGACCACCCGTCCGGCGGCGACCAGATCTTCTACCAGGGCCACGCCTCCCCCGGCGCGTACGCCCGCGGCTTCCTCGAGGGCCGGCTCACCGAGCAGCAGCTCGACGGCTTCCGCCAGGAGAAGTCCGCGCGCGCCGAACGGCCTGCCCTCCTACCCGCACCCGCGGATGATGCCGGAGTTCTGGCAGTTCCCGACCGTGTCGATGGGCCTCGGCCCGATCAACGCGATCTACCAGGCGATGACGAACAAGTACCTCGCCAACCGCGGCATCAAGGAGAACGACTCGCACGTGTGGGCGTTCCTCGGCGACGGCGAGATGGACGAGGTCGAGTCGCCGCGGTCAGCTCCAGGTCGCGGCGAACGAGGGCCTGGACAACCTGACCTTCGTGATCAACTGCAACCTGCAGCGCCTGGACGGCCCGGTGCGCGGCAACGGCAAGATCATCCAGGAGCTGGAGAGCTTCTTCCGCGGCGCCGGCTGGAACGTCATCAAGGTCGTCTGGGGCCGGGAGTGGGACGACCTGCTCGCCCGCGACACCTCCGGCGCCCTGCTCAACCTGATGAACGTCACGCCCGACGGCGACTTCCAGACGTACAAGGCCGAGAGCGGCGCCTACGTGCGCGAGAACTTCTTCGGCCGCGACGAGCGCGCGCTCGCGCTGGTCGAGGACTACTCCGACGACGACATCTGGCACCTGCGCCGCGGCGGTCACGACTACCGCAAGGTGTACGCGGCGTACAAGGCGGCCGTCGAGCACAAGGGCCAGCCCACCGTCATCCTCGCGAAGACGGTCAAGGGCTACGGCCTCGGCCCGCACTTCGAGGGCCGCAACGCGACCCACCAGATGAAGAAGATGACGCTGGACGACCTCAAGCTGTTCCGCGACACCATGCACATCCCGATCTCGGACGCGCAGCTCGAGGCGGACCCGTACCGCCCGCCGTACTACAACCCCGGATCCGGACGACGAGACGATCCAGTACATGCTGGAGCGCCGTCGCGACCTGGGCGGGTTCCTGCCCGAGCGCCGCACCACCCACGTGGGGCTGAACCTCCCCGAGGACAAGGACTACGCGCTGCCGAAGAAGGGATCCGGCAACCAGGAGGTCGCCACGACCATGGCCTTCGTGCGCATGGTCAAGGACCTCATGCGGGTCAAGGGCTTCGGCGAGCGGATCGTCCCGATCATCCCGGACGAGGCGCGCACCTTCGGCATGGACGCGTACTTCCCGACGGCGAAGATCTACAACCCGAACGGCCAGAACTACACCGCGGTCGACCGGGAACTGCTGCTCGCGTACAAGGAGAGCCCGCAGGGGCAGATCATGCACGTCGGCATCAACGAGGCGGGCGCGGCCGCCGCGTTCACCGCCACCTCGACGTCGTACTCCACGCACGGCGAGCCGCTGATCCCGATCTACATCTTCTACTCGATGTTCGGCTATCCAGCGCACCGGCGACGCGTTCTGGGCCGCCGGCGACCAGATGGCCCGCGGATTCATCATCGGCGCCACGGCCGGTCGCACCACGCTGACCGGCGAGGGCACCCAGCACGCGGACGGCCAGTCCCCGCTGCTCGCCTCGACCAACCCGGCCACGCTCGTCTACGACGCGGCCTACGGCTACGAGGTCTCGCACATCGTGCAGGCGGGCATCGAGCGCATGTACGGCGGCGACCACCCGGACCCCAACGTCATGTACTACCTCACGGTCTACAACGAGCCGATGCGTCAGCCGGCCGAGCCGGAGGGCGTGGACGTCGAGGGGATCCTGAAGGGCCTGCACCGGATCTCGGTGGGCGACGGCGTCGGGCGAGCGCGTGCAGCTGCTCGCCTCGGGCGTCGGCGTGCCGTGGGCGATCGAGGCGCAGAGCCTGCTGCTGCAGGACTGGGGCGTCTCGGCCGACGTCTGGTCGGTCACCGAGCTGGAACGAGCTGCGCCGCGACGGCCTCGCCGCCGACGAGCACAACTTCCTGCACCCGGACAAGGAGCCGCGCACGGCGTACCTGACCACCAAGCTGCAGGACGCGCACGGCCCGTTCATCGCGACCAGCGACTACATGCACGCGGTGCAGGACCAGATCCGGCAGTGGGTGCCCGGCGCGTACTACACGCTCGGCGCCGACGGCTTCGGCTTCGCGGACACCCGCGCCGCCGCCCGCCGCTTCTTCAAGATCGACGGCCCGTCGATGGTGGTCCGTGCGCTGCAGGCGCTCGCGGACCAGGGCAGGATCGACCGCGCGGTCGTCGGCCAGGCGATCGCGAAGTACGACCTGTACTACGTGAACGCGGGCACGAGCGGGAACGCGGGCGGCGACAGCTGATCCCCCGGCCCCGCGATGAGCACACCCGCTGAGATGAACAAGCCGGAGACGCTGACCTGGCTGCGTCGGATCTCCGGCGACCTCGCCACGGCGACCCTGCAGCGTCTCGAGGATTCGCTGCCGTGGTACGCCGAGATGCCGCCGGCCCGACGCTCCGCCGTCGGGCTGGTGGCGCAGGCCGGCATCACGTCGTTCATCCAGTGGTACGACGATCCGACGTCGACGCCGTGGATCGCGGCGGACATCTTCGCCGCCGCTCCGCGAGAGCTGCTGCGCAGCGTGAGCCTGCAGCAGACCCTGCAACTCATCCGGGTCACCGTGGAGGTCACCGAGGAGCGGGTCGCCGGCAAGGGGCGCAACCTGCGCGATGCGATCCTGCTGTACTCGCGCGACGTCGCCTTCGCCGCGGCCGACGTCTACGCCCGCGCGGCCGAGGCCAGGGGCCTGTGGGACGCGCGGCTCGAGGCGCTCGTTGTCGACTCGATCCTCACCGGCGAGGCCGACGAGGAGCTGCCCAGCCGGATCGCCGCGCTCGGCTGGCACGGCCACGGCGAGGTCTGCGTCATCGTGGGCACCACGCCGTCCCAGTTCGACGTGGACCAGGTGCGTCGCACAGCGCGCAAGCTCGCGGTCGACGTGCTGATCGGCGTGCAGGGATCCCGCCTGGTGCTGGTGGTCGGGCGCGCCAAGCTCGAGGGACGCGAGGACGGATCCGAGCCGGACGAGGTCTCCTTCTCCGAGATCGCCCGCACGCTCGAGCCCTCGTTCGGCCCGGGCTACGTGGTGGTCGGACCGGCCGTGGCGGCGCTCGTGGACGCCGGGCAGAGCGCCAGGGCGGCCCTGGCCGGGTTCGCGGTGGCGCGCGCCTGGCGCGGTGCCCCGCGTCCGGTGGACGCCGACGAGCTGCTCCCGGAGCGGGCGATCGCCGGCGATCCGCTGGCCAAGCACACCCTGATCGAGCGGGTGTTCCGGCCGCTGCACGACCACTCCACCGATCTCGTCACGACGCTGTGGAGCTACCTCGACAACGGGCGCTCCCTCGAGGCGACGGCGCGGGAGCTGTTCGTGCACCCGAACACCGTGCGGTACCGGCTGAAGCGGATCAGCGAGGTGATCGGCTGGGACGCCACCGGACCGCGCGAGGCGTTCATCCTGCAGACCGCGCTCGTGCTCGGCACGATCGGCACCGCGGAACCGGTCCGCCGCAGCCTGCGCCCACGCCGGCCGCGCTGACCTGCGAGCGGTCGCAGCGTCCGCTACCCGGTTTCGGGCCCTTCGACAGGCTCAGGGACCGCGAGTCTGTCGGTGCCGCACAACCGTTCTTCGGAATCTTGTGAGGGTTGTGCCACCGATTCCGGCGGATCGTTGGCAGACTGAGAACGTGATCGTCTTCGCATGCCCGGGGCAGGGTTCCCAGACCCCCGGCTTCCTCTCCCCCTGGCTCGAACTCGACGGCGTCGCCGATGACCTGGCCGCGTATTCGGACGCCGCCGAGGTCGACCTGGTCCTGCACGGCACCGTCTCCGACGCCGACACGATCCGCGACACCCGCATCGCGCAGCCGCTGATCGTCGCCGCGTCGCTCATCGCCGACAAGGCCCTGCGGGACGCGCGCCGGACGCGCCCCGGACGGGATCGCCGGGCACTCGGTCGGCGAGTTCGCGGCCGTCGTCGGGCGCCGGCGTCATCGACGATCCGACCGCGATGCGCCTGGTCGGCATCCGCGGACGCGCCATGGCCGACGCCGCCGCGAAGACGCCCGACCGGGATGAGCGCCGTCCTCGGCGGCGACGAGGAGACCGTGCTCGCCCTGCTGGCCGACCTCGACCTCACCCCGGCCAACTACAACGGCGGCGGCCAGATCGTCGCGGCCGGCGCCCTGCCCGCGCTCGCCGCCCTGGCCGAGGCGCCGGTGCGCGGATCCCGGGTGATCCCGCTGCAGGTCGCCGGCGCGTTCCACACCCACTACATGGCCTCCGCCGTCGCCGCGCTCCGCGACGCTGTCGCCGGCGTCGAGCCCGCGCCGACCCGACGCTCGCCCTCTGGACCAACAAGGACGGATCCGTCGTGACCGACGGCGCGACGGCGCTGCGAGAACCTCGTCACCCAGGTGTCCTCCCCGGTGCGCTGGGACCTGTGCATGGCGTCGTTCGCCGACAACGGCATCACCGGCCTCATCGAGCTGACCCCGGCCGGCGCCCTCACCGGGCTCGCCAAGCGCGGCCTGCGCGGCGTGCCCGCCGTGGCCGTGAAGACCCCCGACGACCTCGACGCGGCCGTGGCGCTGCTGAACGGCACCCCGAACGGAGACGCAGCATGACCGACGCTCAAGCAGGCCACCGGCCCCGCGTACACCCGCATCTACTCCGTCGGCGCCGCGCGCGGCGAGAACGCCGTGCCCAACGACGACCTGATCGGCCCGATCGACTCGAGCGACGAGTGGATCCGCCAGCGCACCGGGATCGTCGACGCGCACCCGCGCCGTGGCGACCACCGACGCGATCGACCTGTCCACGGCCGCGGCCGACCGAGGCCATCGAGCGGTCCGGCGTGGCGCCCTCCGACATCGACGTCGTGATCGTCGCCACGATCAGCAACCCGAAGCAGACCCCGTCGGTGTCCGCGATCGTCGCCGACCGCGTCGGCGCGAACCCCGCCGCCGCGTACGACATCAACGCCGCCTGCGCGGGCTACGCCTACGCGCGTCGCCCAGGCCGACGCCCTGATCCGGGCGGGAGCCGCCCACTACGCGCTCGTGATCGGCGCGGAGAAGCTCTCCGACATCGTCGACCCGACCGACCGGAGCATCTCGTTCCTGCTCGGCGACGGCGCCGGCGCGGTCGTGATCGGCCCGAGCGACACGCCCGGCATCTCGGCGACCGTGTGGGGCTCGGACGGCTCCAAGGCCGACGCGGTCGGCATGAACCACACGCTCACCGACTTCCGCGACGGCAAGGCGCCCTGGCCGACGCTGCGCCAGGAGGGCCCGACCGTCTTCCGCTGGGCCGTCTGGGAGATGGCGAAGGTCGCCAAGCAGGCGCTCGAGGCCGCCGGCGATCGAGGCGTCCGACCTCGCCGCGTTCATCCCGCATCAGGCGAACATGCGCATCGTCGACGAGTTCGCGAAGCAGCTCAAGCTGCCCGAGACCACGATCATCGCCCGCGACATCGAGACCACCGGCAACACCTCGGCCGCGTCCATCCCGCTCGCGACGCACCGCCTGCTGCAGGAGCACCCCGAGCTCAGCGGCGGACTGGCGCTGCAGATCGGCTTCGGCGCCGGTCTGGTGTTCGGCGCGCAGGTGGTCGTGCTCCCCTGACCGGGCACCGCTGACTCCTAGACTGTTCACCGGTTCCGAAACCATCCCATCGAGAAAGAGGAAATCATGGCCTTCAGCAACGACGAGGTCCTCGCTGGCCTTGCAGAGCTCATCACCGACGAGACCGGCATCGACGCCTCGGAGGTCGCGCTGGAGAAGTCCTTCACCGACGACCTGGACATCGACTCGATCTCGATGATGACGATCGTCGTCAACGCCGAGGAGAAGTTCGGCGTCACGATCCCCGACGACGAGGTCAAGAACCTCAAGACCGTCGGTGACGCCGTGAGCTTCATCGTCGCCGGCCAGGAGTGACACCTGCGGATGCCACCCCCGGTCCCTGCACTTCGACCGGTTGCTGAGCCTGTCGAAGCACAGCAACCGGTCGAAGGGCCGCGGGGCGTGGCATCCTCCGCTCTCCCCCGTTCCCGTCCCACTGTCTCCCTGAGAGGGATCACGCATGACCAAGCGCATCGTCGTCACCGGCATCGGTGCCACGTCCGCCCTGGGCGGCACCGCCCCGGAGAACTGGGCGAACCTGCTCGCCGGGGTCTCCGGCACGCACACCCTGCAGCACGACTGGGTCGCGGAGCTACCAGATCCCCGTGACGTTCGCCGCCGAGGCCTCGGTCCGCCCGGAGGAGGTCCTGCCCCGGCACGAGGCCAAGCGGCTCGACCCGTCGGTGCAGTTCGCGCTGATCGCCGCCCGTGAGGCCTGGGAGGACGCGGGCTCGCCCGAGGTCGCACCCGAACGCCTCGGCATCGACTGGGCGACGGGCATCGGCGGTCTGTGGACGCTGCTGGACGCCTGGGACACGCTGCGCGAGAAGGGGCCGCGCCGGGTGATGCCGCTCACGGTCCCGATGCTGATGCCGAACGCGGGCGCGGGCAACCTGTCGCTGCAGTTCGGCGCGAAGGCGTTCGCCCGTTCCGTGGTCAGCGCGTGCGCCTCCAGCACGGAGTCGATCGCGAACGCCTACGAGCACCTGCAGGACGGCCTCGCCGACGTCGTGATCGCCGGCGGCGCGGAGTCCGCGATCCACCCGATCACGATGGCGTCGTTCGCCTCCGCGCAGGCGCTGTCCACGTCGCAACGACGACCCCGAGCACGCCTCGCGTCCCGGCGCGATCGACCGCGACGGCTTCGTCATGGGCGAGGGCGGCGCGGCGCTCGTGCTGGAGACCGCTCGAGCACGCCCAGGCCCGCGGCGCGAAGATCTACGCCGAGCTCGTGGGCGGCGGCGTCTCCGCCGACGCGTACCACATCACCGCGCAACGACCCCGACGGGGCGCGGCGCCGCCCGCGCGGTCGAGCAGGCGCTCGCGCAGGCCGGTGCGACGGCCGACGAGGTCACGCACATCAACGCGCACGCCACGTCGCACCCCGGTCGGCGACCCGAACGAGTACGACGCGCTGAAGAGCGTGTTCGGCGACCGGATCGACGAGATCCCGGTCTCGGCGACCAAGGCGTCCACCGGGCACCTGCTCGGCGGCACCGGCGCGCTCGAGGCCGTGTTCACGATCCTCGCGCTGCGCGACCGCGTCGCGCCGCCGACGATCAACATGACCGAGCCGGATCCGGCCGTGCCGTTCAAGCTGTCCGGCGAGGCGCAGCCGCTCGGCGACGGGCCGCAGCTCGCGATCAGCAACTCGTTCGGCTTCGGCGGGCACAACGCGGTCGTCGCGTTCCGCTCCTACGACGGCTGATCCGCCCACGCTGCACGAGCATCGCCCCGGTCGCTTCCTCATCGAAGCGGTCGGGGCGATTCTCTCTGTTCTGTTGTGCTGTTCTGTTATTCTCCGGTCGGGCCGGGGATTCGCTTTCTCGGGTTCCGGGTCCCTGCTCTCCGACCCCCGATAATCACGCCTCCTCCGGCCCGCGTCCCTTCGTGCGATCCGGGCCCTTCGACCGGTTGCTGAGCCTGTCGAAGCACAGGGACCGGATCGCACGAATCCTTCACCCCACCCGCCAGCGCAGCGGCTCAACCAACCCGCCAGCGCAGCGGCTCAACCAACCTTGTGCAGCCAGACCACGCGGGCGTCGTCGCTCGCGTGCCGGAACGGCTCCAGCTCGTCGTCCCAGGCCGATCCGAGGGCGACGTCGAGCTCGCGCTGCAGCTCCGCGGCGCTGCCTGCGGCGATCTCCATCGCGTAGCGGATCCGGTCCTCGCCGATGACGATGTTGCCCGCGGCGTCGGTCTGCGCGTAGTGCACGCCGAGATCGGGCGTGTGCAGCCAGCGGCCGCCGTCGCTGCGCGGGGTGGGATCCTCGGTCACCTCGAAGCGCAGGTGCTCCCAGCCGCGGATCGCGGTCGCCAGGGCCGCACCGGTGCCGGCGGGGCCGTCCCAGTAGAACTCGGCACGGCGGGCGCCGTCGAGGACGGGCTGCTCCGACCACTCGAAGTTGACGGCGCGCCCGATAGCGCGTCCGACCGCCCATTCCAGGTGCGGGCAGAGCGCGCGCGGTGCGGAGTGGATGTACACCACTCCGCGTGCTTGTGCTGCCATGGTCTCTCCGTTTCATCAGGTGCGTCTTCCCCTACGACCTGTTCCGCGAAGCACGGCGTTATGCGGTTATGCGCCCATTCTCACCGATGGCCCAGCGAAATCACAAGCATGTAACTCGTCTTCTTCCCCTCCCTCAGCGTGAGCAGGATGAGTCCCGAGCGCAGCAATGGGGCCCCTCAGCCGCGCTGGCTCGGGTCTGGCGGGGCGCGCGAAGCGCGCCGGGACTGCGCGGCTGAGGGGCCCCTCGCGGAGCGGACGCTCGGGACGGGACTCAGGCCTCGCTCATCGCGATCTTCTCCTGCTGGCCCTTGGCGGCGTAGTACGCGGCGCGGGCGGCGTCACGACGCGCCTGCTCCTCGTAGCCGGCGTCGAGGACCTCCTGTGCGACCTCGTAGTTCGCGACGTCGTCGGTGCCGTGGTACTTCTCGATGTACGCGTCGAGCTCGGGGCCCGAGGTCCACGAGGTGATCAGGCAGTAGCGCGGCTCGGTGCCGTTGTGCGTGGCCGCGTGCCACAGGCGCTGGGTGTCGACGATCAGCTGCGCGCCGGCCGGGCAGCGCGATGCGGTACTCGACGCTCGGGTCGGTGCGGTTCTCGCGCAGGACGAAGTAGCTGTCCTTGTCGTCGGTGAGGTTGAAGAAGCCGCGCACGACCCAGCCGGTGCCGTCCGGGTTCAGGCGGTTGTTGTCGTCCTGGTGCAGGTTGTAGAGGCACTCGCCGTAGGGCGTGGGCTGCAGCTCGATGACGCGGCAGCGGCCGACGTTCGCGCCCGGCTCCTGCGCGCGGCGGGTGAGGTTCGGTGCCTTGGAGGTCTGCGCGTCGATCCAGACGCCGTCCTTGTCCGTGCGCGGGGGCACGTGGTTCCAGAACCCGTTGCACTCGATCTCGCCCTTGGCGCTGGCGAGCGGCGCGAAGCGGGTGTCGCCCGAGGACTTCCAGTCGTTGTACTCGATGTCGAGCCACTCCTGGGGGTCGAGCTCCTGGTTGTAGCTGTCGAGGACGACGAAACCCTTGTCCTCGAGGGCGGCGGACTTGATGTATGCCATGAGCGAGTCATGTCCTTTCATAAAGGGGCCAGCACGTTTTAACAGGCCCTTCTTAGGCCAGCCTAACAGCGGCTTCCTGGGCGCCCGGGGAAGGACCGGCCGTGAATATCCGGGGCCGGATCCGCGCAAATAGACTGGACGCGCAGGACACGATCCGAGGAGACGCACAGCAGCATGAGCACGGCCACCAACGTCGAGGCAACCGCAGTCAGCACGATCGAGTGGCTCTCCTCCCCCTCCACCACGATCGTCGTGCCCGTGTATCAGCGGCAGTACCGCTGGGACATCGGCGGCTGCGAGCAGCTGCTCGGCGACATCCGCGCCGTGGCCGACGAGGACGACGCGCATCGGCACTTCATCGGCTCGATCCTCTCCGCCGAGGACCTCGCGCACCCCGACGCCGACCTGATCCTGATCGACGGCCAGCAGCGCATCACCACGCTCATGCTGCTGATCGCCGCGCTGCACCATGCCGTGCGCGACGCGGATCCGGTCCTCGCCGCCGAGCTCCAGCGCGTGCTGGTGCGCGCCGACGATCCGAACCGCACCAAGCTGCGGCCGCACGACGCCTGGGCGGACCTGTTCGAGTCCGTCGTGCTGGACCGCCGGGACGCCGCGCGAGCCGGAGTCGCGCTTCGACGACAACTACGCGTTCTTCCGCTCCCAGGTGCACGCCGACGAGGCGCCGCGGATCTGGCGCGGGCTGCAGAAGCTCGAGCACGTCTCGATCACGCTCGGCGCCGCCGCGAACGCGCAGCAGATCTTCGAGAGCCTGAACTCGACCGGCGAGCCGCTGCGCGACCACGAGCTGATCCACAACTACGTGCTCATGGGGCTCTCGCACGCCGAGCAGCAGCGCGTCGAGGAGGAGTACTGGCTGCCGATCGAGCAGCAACACCGGCGAGGCGATCGGCGCGTTCTGGCGGCATCTGCTGATCATGACGACCGGCCGCGAGGTCACCGTCGACGGTGAGCACGGCGTGTACGGCGCGTTCCGGCGCGAGTTCCCCGGGCACCGGCCTGGACGACCTGCGCCGGCACGCGCAGGTGTGGCGCGAGTTCTCCGAGATCTACCGGGTGCTGCTGGATCCCGCGCAGGAGCAGGATCCGGAGATCCGCCGGCAGCTGACCTGCGTGAACACGTTCGGCCGCTCGACCTATCCGCTCGTGCTGAGCGCCTACCGCGACCACCAGCTGGGCGCGATCTCGCAAGGACGAGCTGATCCTGCACGCTGGAGCGGATCCAGTCGCTGCTGCTGCGCCGCACCGTCGTCGGCTCCCGAACGACCGGCTGATCGCGCGGCTGTGCCGGGCGCGGGCGCGAGGGACCGGAGCAGCTGCTGCAGCGCGTTCGCGCGGATCACGCCCTCGGACGAGCGCATCAGGGTGGCCCTGAAGTTCAGCCGACCTGCCGCACGCGGTATACGTGCTCGGCCGGATCGAGGGGGTCGCCGGATCCGCGCGGCTTCGACGTGGAGCACATCGTGCCGCCCGCCCCGCATGACGGATGGTCCGGCGACGGCGTGCGGCGCGTGGAGCGACTACAGCGAGGACGAGCAGAACAGCCACCGCGCACTCGCGGGAACCCTCGGCAACCTCACGCTGCTCGAAGCAGCCGCTCGCCGAGCGCGTGTTCGGCGCGCCGTTCCCGGACAAGCGCGACGTCGTACCGGCGCAGCCGGGTCGACGAGAACACAGCGCTCGCCGGACCTCGACTCCTGGGGCACGGCCGCCATCGCCGAGCGCACGGCGGCGCTCACCGACGCGTTCGTGCAGATCTGGCGCCGCCCCGCGGTCGACCGAGATCGACGACGACGGGCTCACCCCGATCCTCGACGCGGTGCGCCGCCGCGGCTGGCCCGCCGGCTGGGAGCGCGAGTTCGACTACGTCGAGTACCGCGGAGAGCGCTGGGACGTGCCCGACGTGAAGTACCTGTTCAACCGCGTCTTCCGCCGCGGCTGGACGGACACCCGCGAGGCGCTGCGACGCCTTCAACGCGCGCAACGGCGGGCCGATCTACGACGCGCAGGCATGGAACGGGCCAGTGGGACGAGCTCGACGAGAACCACTTCCTCTACATGGGCTGGGACTCGAAGTACATGATGGGCGCGGTGCAGGGGCTGCTTGCAGGAGTCCGGGCTCGCCGCCGAAGTGTTCGTGAAGTACTCCTACATCGGGAACGTGATGTGATGACGACGATCTCTGCCGCCCCGGTGCTGCGCCGCCGGATGATGGACCTGACGCTCGAGGAGCACACGCTCACCGTGCCGCTGGTGTGGTCGGATCCGGCCGACACGCGCACGATCGACGTGTTCGCGTCGGTCGTGACCCGCGAGGGCGGCGAGGACCTCCCCTACCTCGTGTTCCTGCAGGGCGGTCCCGGATCCGAGGCGCCGCGCGCGATGCACGCGCCCGCCTCCCCCGCCTGGCTGGATCAGGCGCTGGCGCACTACCGCGTCGTGATGCTCGATCAGCGCGGCACGGGGCGCTCCACGCCGGTCGGCGACGGGATCCTGGAGCGCGGCGCGGAGGAGGTCGCGGAGCACCTCACCCACCTGCGCGCGGATGCGATCGTGCGCGACTGCGAGGCGATGCGCGAGCACCTGGGAGCCGCGACCTGGAACGTGCTGGGGCAGTCGTTCGGCGGCTTCACGACCCTGGCGTACCTGTCCACGGACTCGGCGTCGCTGGACCGCGTCTACATCACCGGCGGTCTCAGCACCGTGACGCGCACCCCGGACGAGGTCTACGCGCTCTGCTACGACAAGATGCGCACCGCCTCGGAGCGCTACTACCGGCGCTTCCCCGAGCACCGCGACCGGATGCGTCGCCTGGTCGACCTGGCCGACGCCGGCGGCATCGTGCTCCCCGGCGGCGAGGTGGTCTCGCCCTCGCGGCTGCGTTCGGCGGGCTCCGCGCTCGGCACGAACGACGGCTGGCAGACGCTGTGGCAGCTGCTGGAGCAGGACCCGGCCACGAACGCGTTCCGCTACGACCTCGCGGACGCGATGCCGTTCGGCGGCCGCAATCCGCTGTACTACGTGTTCCACGAGTCCAGCTATGCGAGCGGGCACGCCACCCGCTGGTCGGCCGAGCGCGTCGAGCCCGCGGACTTCGCCGAGGACGTGACGCTGTTCACCGGCGAGCACATCCGCCGCGAGTGGAGCGAGACGGTGCCCGCGTTCCGGCCGTGGCGCGACGTCGCACTGGCGCTCGCCGAGCACGAGTGGCCGACGATCTACGACCCCGCGGCGATCGCCGCGTCGGGAGCACGGGGAGCCGCGAGCGTGTACGTGAACGACGTGTACGTGCCGGTCGAGTTCTCGCTCGAGACCGCCGAGCTGATGCCGGATGTACGCCTGTGGATCACGAACGAGCACGAGCACAACGGCCTGCGCGCGGGTCCCGTGCTGGAGCGCCTGATCGATCTCGCGCACGACCGCCGGATCCGCTGACGGCCGCCGCACTCCGTCCGCACCGCGGCCCTGTTGCCGCCCCGGCGGAACGGATCAGGGGCGCCAGCGCAGCTCGATGATCTGATGCAGGTCGCTGAGGTAGAACACGTTCTGCGTCCCCTGGTCGACCTCGACGAATGCCACCGGGTTCCCGACGATGGGCGGGGCCCCGACGCGTGCCGCGATGTCGTTCACGTGCCAGGATCCTGCGCTCCACCACAGCTCGTGGACCAGCGCGTCCGTGCCCGTGTAGAGCACGTGCTGGGTCGCGACCGGCTGGAACAAGCCCGCCTCGAAGGCGTAGCCCGCCGGGCTCGCCGTGGGGACCGGCAGGGTCGCGCCCGTCGCCGCGGTCAGGTCGGTGTGGTGCCACGCACCGGCCAGCCACCACAGTTCGTGCACGTGATGGTCGTCGACGCCCACGTAGTCCACGTGCTGGCCGCCCTCTCCGCGGAAGACGTAGCCGTACACGGTCTCCGCGTCGCCGGACGCCGGGGCGCCGGTGACGGCGGTCAGGTCGCCCCAGTGCCAGGCGGAGGCGTCGCGCCAGAACTCCAGGATGTGCCCGTTCTGGTCCCGGACGAGCACATGCGCGGTCTTCTGCGCCTCGAAGGAGTACCCGGTCGGCGCGGCGTCGGGGGCGCAGGGCGGGGCGCCCGTCGTCGCCGTGAGATCGAGGTCCTGCCAGCCGTGGCCGGAGTTGCTCAGCTCGTGGATGTGCCCGCCGCCCCGGGCCTGGTAGACGACGCGCTGGGTGCCGTCGTAGGACGTCTCATAGCCGAAGGGCTGCGACAGGGTCAGCGGCGCATGCGCGGCGTTCGTCAGGTCGTTGGCGTTCCAGCCGTCATCCTCCGTGTACCAGAGCTCGTGGACGTGCCCGTCGAACCGCAGGCCCTGATACACCACGTGCTGCGACCCCTGGTGCGCCCAGATGTACCCGTTCGCGTTCGTGGCCGCGGCCGCCCCGTCCGCCTCGGACACGAGGTCCTTGACGTTCCAGTCGTCGCTCGCGCTGCAGTACAACTCGTAGAGCTGCCCGTCACCACCGGTCGTCGCCGTGAATCCCTGGAAGACGACGTGACGCGTGAACTGCGCGAACAGCCACGCGGTGGGCTGATACACGGCGAGCGGCGCTCCCGAGGTCGCCGTCGTGAGGTTCTTGAACTGCCATCCCATGTTCGCGCTCCGATCCGTGAAGCGTCGGCGTCGGAGGGCGTCGGCGTAGGCACCAGATTACGCGCTCTGCGGGGATCTCAGTGGGGCGGGCGGGACTTGAACCCGCGATCGTTGGGTTATGAGCCCACTGCCTTCACCAGCTTGGCCACCGCCCCGGATCTTCGAGACTACCGGTCGCGGGCCGCCGCACGGGTACGCCGCTCAGATCGGGCGACGCGCTGCGGTGCGTCTCGACGTGGCCGCGGTAGATCCGGGCGTTCTCGCGCAGCCCCTCGCGTTCCTCGGCGGTGAGCGCGCGACGCACCTTGCCGGGCACTCCTGCGACGAGCGATCCGTCCGGGACCTCGGTGCCGGAGAGCACCAGTGCTCCGCCCGCGACGAGGCATTCGGATCCGATCACCGCACCGGAGAGCACCACGGCCCCCATCCCGATGAGCGAGCCGTCGCCGATCGTGCAGCCGTGCACGACCGCGTTGTGCCCGATCGACACGTCGTCGCCGATCACGACGGGGTGGCCCTGGTCGACGTGCACCGAGACGTTGTCCTGCGCGTTGCTGCCCGCACCGACGGTGATCGTGTCGGAGTCGGCCCGGAGCACCGCGTTGTACCAGACGCTGGATCCCTCGCCGATCGTCACCGCCCCGATCACCCTGGCGCCCGCCGCGAGGAAGGCCGATTCGTCGATCCGCGGCGTGCGACCGGGCAGGGACAGGACGGTGGCGTCTGCGCTCATGATGCGACTCTAGCCCGCGCCCCCGGCGGGCTATCCGGCCAGCCCCATCGCGTTCTTCAGCGCCGCCGTGTACTGCGGGGCGAGCGAGTTCGCGAACGTCACGGTCAGGTGGTCCTGGTCGCGGTAGATGTTCGCGCCGCCGACCACGGTGCGGCAGTTCTCGGCGTCGCAGTACACCTTGGTGAAGTCGAGCAGGGTGACGTCCTTCGCGCCGTCGGCCGCCGCGCGGAGCGGATCCTTCTCGGTCAGCACGTCGGCCCTGGCCCCGTCGCAGGCGCTCTGCGCGCGCGTGCGCAGGCACTTGTTCGGATCCGTCTCCCAGACCGGGTTGTCCACCACGGTGACGACCGGCGTGCCCTGAGAGGTCTGCGTGGCCCAGGCCGCCTTGTAGCCGGCGACCGCGGCCTCGTACGACGAGCCGTGCCCGTCCGCCGCGTACGGCGTCGTCGAGAGCGCGGCCGTGAAGATCACGTCGAAGTGCTTCTTCTGCAGCTTCTCCGCGACCGCGGCACGGTACTGCGCGCAGGCGTCGCCGAACGCGCCGCCCGTCGACAGCGGCGTGGTGCTCCACGGGCAGGCGCCCTTGAAGAACGTGGTGAGGTGCCAGCCCTCCTTCTCCGCGATGCCCTGGAACGTCGTGAGCAGCTGGAACGCGTGGCTGTCGCCGATCAGCGCGACCTGCTTGGCGTTCGGATCCTTCGAGCCGAACTCGCACGAGATCGGGCGCGCATCGTTGAGCTGCACGAAGCAGTCGGATTCGCCGGGCCGGTCGACGCCCGCGAAACCGGGCGCCGGCAGGATCTCGTCGGTGGTCTTGCCCGCGCAGGATGGGTCGAGCACCGCCGCCGCGCCGAAGCACGGCGTGGGGTGGGCGCGCAACTGGGCGATCGCCGCCACGCCGGCGTCGTAGGTGGACGCGTTCGCGGCCCAGCCCGCGCCGGCCGTTCCCGCCACGAGGACCATCGCCGCGAGCGCCGCCCACAGCGACACCCGCGGCTTGCGTGCGGTGAGCGGCTTCCAGGTGCGCGCCGGATCCTCGACGAAGCGCTTGGTGAGCCAGGCGAGCACGAAGCAGATGCCGACGAGGGCGACGCGGTGGTAGATCGTGAGGCCCCAGAACGGCACCGACGGGGCGATGATGATCAGCGGCCAGTGCCACAGGTACAGGCTGTACGAGATGTCGCCGGTGAAGCGCATCGGCCGGATCGCCAGGATCCGGGTCGGGTACCACCAGCGCGCGGTGTTCGAGGCGGCGATCACCGCCGCGGCCGCGAGCGTCGGGATCGCGGCCATGTAGCCCGGGAACGGCGTCTGCCCGTCGAAGCGGTAGATCACGACGAGCAGCACGATGATGCCGCCCCAGCCGAGCACGAAGCTCCCGATCGCGTTCTGCACGCGCAGCCGCGGCACCAGCGCCAGCACGCGCGCCGACGCCGAACTGCCACATCCGCCCGAACGTCACGAAGTACGCCGGAGCCGGGTTCGTCAGCGTGTAGATCACGCAGAACACGAACGAGGCGACCGAGACGATGCCGATCGCGATCGCCGCGGCGCGCAGCCGGGAGCCGCGGAAGAACTTCACCGCGATCCATGCCGCCAGCAGCATGATCAGCGGCCAGAGCACGTAGAACTGCTCTTCGAGGGACAGCGACCAGTAGTGCTGCACCATGGTCGGATCGCCGGAGTGCGCGAGGTAGTCCGCGGAGTTCAGCGCCAGATACCAGTTCTCCACATAGAACGTGGAGGCGACGATCTCCTTCAGCTGGGCGGGCAGCTGCGAGGTCGGCGACAGCAGCGGCACAGACGGCCACGATCGCGCAGAACAGCAGCACCAGCAGCGATGCCGGAAGCAGACGGCGGGCCCGCCGCGCCCAGAACTGTCCCAGGTTCACGGTGCCCGGTCGAGGCCAGCTCGCGGGCCAGGTGGGCCGTGATCAGGAAGCCCGAGATCACGAAGAAGATGTCGACGCCGACGTATCCGCCGCTCAGCCGACCCGGCCAGAAGTGGTAGAGCACGACGGCGAGGACGGCGATCGCGCGCAGGCCCTGCACGTGCGGGATGAAGTTCGCCCCGACCTGCTCGTCGCCGGCTGCGGCCGAGGTGCGGGAACGGCGCAGAGCCGCGCGGGAGGAGGTACCTGCTGATGCCACCAGACGAAGGTATCCCGGATCCGCCGGTCCTCCGTCTCCACGCGGCGATGGGACCGATCCCCCGCAAGGCAAGCTTGCCGAAACGCCTGTGATCAGCGGGTTAGCGTTGCCTCAGCTTGCTTGCGGAACATTCTGCGCTGAGTAGCGTTGAGGTCAAGACATCATGCCGCACGCTTCGAGGAGACACCATGAGCAACGCCGACACCATCACCGCCACCTCCGTCGATCCGACCGTCGCCGCGGGCACCGCCCAGTTCCTGACCCCGGTCGTGCTCGGCCTGCAGGCGCTCACGCTGAACGGCAAGCAGGCGCACTGGCACGTGCGCGGCGCGAACTTCGTGGGCGTGCACGAGCTGCTCGACGTGATCGTCGAGCACGCCGGCGACTTCGCCGACATCGCCGCGGAGCGCATCGTCGCCCTCGGCCTGCCGATCGACGCCCGCGCCGCCGTCGTCGCCGAGAAGGCCGGCGCGACCAGCGTGCCGGCCGGCTTCACGCAGTCAGCCGAGCTGGTCCGCGCCGTGATCGCCGACATCGACGCGATCCTGGTGAACGTCAAGGCCGCGGTCGAGGGCCTCGACGAGATCGACCTCACCAGCCAGGACGTCGCGATCGAGATCCAGCGCGGGCTCGAGAAGGACCGCTGGTTCCTGGTCTCGCACATCGCCGCCTGACCCGTTCCTCCGGGAACTACGCGGCGTAGGTGATCCTGCCGCCGAGCAGAGTCGCGCGCACCGGCATCTCGCGGAGCGTCCGCGCATCGGAGGTCGCGGGATCGGCACCGATCAGCGACGAGATCGGCGACCGCACCGGGACGGATGCCCGCTCCGCCGCCCGTGCCGCCGTGTGCGCTCGCCGCGAGGGCGGTCTCGATGTCGATCCGCTCCTGCGGGTGCCAGGGTGCCCGGTCGTCGTCGGTGCGGAACACCGCGGCCGCGATCGCCTGCCAGGGGTCGAGCGGCGCGACCGGCGCGTCGGATCCGAAGCGCAGGGACGCTCCGGCGCGGTGCAGCGAGGCGAGCGGGTACGGGATCGCGGTCTGCTCGGCCCACAGCGCGTCGGCCGTGTCGCGGTCGTCGAGCGCATGCTGCGGCTGCACGCTGGCGGCGACATCCAGCCGGGCGAACCGGGCGAGGTCGCTGTGCCGGACCAGCTGGGCGTGCTCGATCGTGCCGTGCGCACCGGTCGTGGTGAAGCCGTCGAGCGCGGCCGTGACCGCGACGTCCCCGATCGCATGCAGGGCGATCCCGATGCCGGCGCCGGTCGCGCGCAGCAGCAGATCCTGCAGCTCTGCGGGCGCGACGGTGAGCACCCCGTGGTTGCGCGGATCGTCGGCGTAGCCGTGGCTGCAGGCTGCGGTGCGGGTGCCGAGGGATCCGTCGGAGATGATCTTCAGCGGTCCCATCCGCACCAGGCCGAGCGCGGTCGTCGGCGATCCGCTCCCCCGTGACCAGGCCCTCGGCGATCGCGCGGTCGAGGTCGTGCGGGTACACGGCGAACTCGACCCGGTGGGTGTCGAATCCGCGTGCGAGCCGGCGCGTCCAGGCCTCCGCGTTCCAGGCCATGTCGAAGTCGACCAGACCCACGACGCCGCGCGCCGCAGCGCGATCCGCCGCGTCCGACACCGCCCGGTCGGCGACCGCCGGATCCGCAGCGTTCAGCCGGCGGGAGATCTCGAAGGCGTCCTCCTCGCGCAGCATCGCCGTCTGCCGGCGCGGCGAAGCCCTCGCGACGGAACGCGGCCGAGTTCATCCACACGCTGTGCACATCGGCGTTGATCAGGTACGTCGGGATCTCACCGGTGCGCTCGTCGAGCAGCGCCAGATCGGGCCGGTCCCGCCACCGCACATCGCGGAATCCCGCGCCGACCCGGCGGCCGTCACCGAGCAACCGGCGCCTCGGACATCCTCGCCGCCGCCTCCGCGGCGCTCGCCGTGCCGCCGAGGTCCGCACGCTGAGCCGCCAGCGCCCACTGCACGGTGTGCACGTGGTGATCCCAGAGCCCTGGCACCACCCAGCCTCCGTCCCCGTCGACGATCTCACCGTCCAGCCGCAGCGCGCCCGTCGGCGCGATGTCGGCGATCCGTCCGTCCTCGAGCAGCACGTCGACGGGGCCGTCGAACGCGAGCAGCCGTCGATCGGCGGTCGCGACGCGCACGGCGCGGAGAGCCGAGGCGGTCGTCCCGTGCCGGCCGGTCACTCGGCGGACGCCCGGGCGGCGAGGCGTGCACCGTGCGCGCGCTGCATCTCGGCGGCCAGTGCGGAGTTGGCGTACACGCCGTCGCGTTGCAGTTCGAGGATGACGTTCTCGATCAGCTCGTCGGGCTTGTTCTGACTGAGCTTGCGCTTGGCCGCCACGCGGGTCGGGGTGAGCCGGAATCCGATCGTGCCCGCCTCCATGCGACGCACGAACGCCTCGTCGTTCGGCGGCGACCACATCCCGCGCGGATCCCCCAGGCGTCCTTCGAAATGGCCGACGAGGTGCTCCAGCACGCGCAGATTCTCCTCGGTGTCGAGCAGCTCCGGCACGCCGGACAGGTGCACGGCGACGTAGTTCCAGGTGGGCACCGCCGCCACGTCGCCGTACCAGCCGGGCGAGATGTAGCCGTGCGGGCCCTGGAAGATCACCAGCAGCTCCTGCTCGCCGAGGCCCAGGATCCGCTCGTCCGGGCGCCCGACGTGCGCCACGATCGTGAGGTCGTCGCGATCCGGATCCAGCAGCACCGCGTAGTGCGACGCGGTCATGCCGTTCTCGTCCCGGCCCACCAGCGTCGCCCACGGATTCGCGGCGATCACCCGGCGGAGCTCGTCGACATCCGTCATCGCGAAACTCGGGTTCTGGCGCATGGATTCATGCTATCCAGTGCGCGGGCGGGTCGGCCCGGCACGGGGCCGATCCGCCGCAGCGCATCAGGCGGCACGCGGGCTGAGCGACGCTGCCGCACGATCGGCCGCGACGAGATGATCGATCACGTACTGCGCGTCCCGTCCCATCCCCATCAGGGTCGGGGAGGCGACGGAGTACTGGAACGGCAGCCCCATGAACGCGAGCCCGGGGACCGCGGTCGCCAGGCCGCGCTCGTGCACGGGCCACCCGTGCGCGTCGAAGGCCGCGGGAATGTCCGCCCACTCGTACCGAGGCCGGGATCCCGTGCACCACACCACCGTCTCGGCCTCGATCGACGCGCCGTCCTCGAGCACCGGGTGCCCCAGCCGCACACCGGTGATCCGCCCGACCTGGCGCACCCCTGCCGCCGTGAGGTCGGCCAGGTGGTTGCGCACGAGATTGACGCCGTGCCCGCGATGCTCCTCGCGGAATCGCCGGCCCTTCTCGGTGTCGACGGTCAGGTTCCGCAGCCGGCGGATGAAGATCCCGCTGATCAGGTTTCCGATCGGCGTGTCGATGCGTCCGGGGATCTGCCCCGGATTGCGCCCGGAGATCGTCGTGGGATGAGCGGATGACGCGGACTCGAGCGCGATGTCCGTGCCGGAGTTGCCCGCCCCGACGACCAGGACAGGCCCGTCGGCGAGGTCTTCGGGCCCGCGGTAGTCGAGCGAATGGACCTGCCGGATCCGCGGATCGAGCTCGACGGCGAACCGGGGGACGATCGGCCGCTGATGCGCGCCGGTCGCGATCACCACGCGCTCCGCGAGGACGGTGCGACCGGTGCTGAGCTCGAGGTGGAACCGCCCTGCCCCGTCCGTCGTGAGGGCGTCGACCCGTGTCGACAGGCGCACGGGCAGATCGTACTCGGCGGCGTACCGCTCGAGGTGGTCGGCGAACTGCACGCCGGTGGGGTATTCGAAGTACCCGATGTCGAGGCGCATTCCGGGAAGACCCGCCCAGCGCCGCGGCGTGAAGAGTCGGAGGGACCGGTATCGATCCCGCCAGGGATCGCCGATGCGTGCGTGCGCATCGAAGACCTCGAAGCCGATGCCGCGCTGTGCGGCGCGCTGGGCGACGTGCAACCCGGCCGCCCCCGCACCGATGATGACCAGATCCACTGCTGACTGGGACATTGCGTGCCTCCTTTTCGGCCACGTTACGAAGGCGGCGGACGGGCGGCATCGGCAGAAATGACCAATTCAGGACGGCGCGACCATTCCGTGGTCGAAGGCGTAGGCGGTGGCCGCGGAGCGGCTCGGGACGTCGAGCTTGGCGAGGATCCCGCCGACGTGCCGGGCGACGGTGCGCTCACTGAGGAAGAGCTGTTCAGCGATGCGCCGGTTCGAGAGTCCGTGCGCGACCAGATCGAGCACCTCCCGCTCTCGGCGGCTGAGACCGGAACCGCGCGTGGTGCTGGCCGTGGCCGCGGATACGCGTTCGAGCCGGGCGAGGTCGGGGACGGCGCCGAGTGCGTCCAGCACCAGGCGTGCGGCGTCGAACTCCAGCTGCGCCCCCTCCTCATCGCCGGTGGCACGCGCCGATCGGCCGATGGCGATGCGCGTCAGCGCGCCGCGATACGGCGCATCGAGGCGTCGCCAGGCGGCCGACACCGTGCGCAGCAGGCGGAGCGCGTCGACGTCCCTGCCCTCGGCGGCCGCGATCTCCGCATCCGCGCCGGCGGACAGCGCGCGCAGGTACACGGTGTCGACGGCGTCCGCGCAGGCGCGGAGCTGCTCGGCCGCCAGCCGGGCGTCGCCGAGCCGTCGCCGATCGCGCGCGATCTGCACGCTGGCGGCCAGGATCTCGGCACGCGCAGCCGGCGCCATCGTGGTGGCGCCGGCTCGCAGCAGGCCGAGCCACGCGGTATCGAGCTCGCCGGCGTCCCGGTGCAGCAGGGCGAGCCCCGGCTGCACGTCACGGCCCACCGCGGCCGCCCGCCGGTAGGCATCGCGAGCCGGCGCCGAACGCCCGGAGACCCGATGCAGCTCGCCGAGCAGGTACCAGGCGTTCCCGAGCGTGTCCGGGCGCGTCTCGGTACCGCACACGCGGTCGACGGCGTCCCTGGCGGATGCCCACTCGCCGCCGAGCTGCATCACGGCCGCCCGGTGCAGCGTGCACTCGCCGCGGAACGGCTCGAGACCCCGCTGCGCATCGCACCAGTCGCCGAGATCGCGCGTCCACACCCGCACCCGTTCGATGTCGCCCCGCGCGAGCAGGCTGGCGATCACCGCGCAGTACGCGGGGCCTGCGGCCCGGTCCGTGACGTGCCCCGTCCCGATGAGGAGCATGACGCGATCCATGCACGCCATCGCCTCCTCGATCCGGCCGGTGCCCATCAGAGCGCGGCCGAGGCCCATCGCCGCGAGCGCCTCGACATCGGCTTCGGATGCGTCGCCGGCCAGTTGCGCGGCGAGCCGGAACAGGCCGACGGCGGCCGGCCCGTCCCCGGAGGCGAATGCGCCCTGGGCACGCGCGAGAGCTGCGTAGGAGCCCGTGGTCGCGTCCGGCGCGGTCCGCGCGCCCAGCTCGGCGACGCGCGCCATCCACGCCCCGGCCTTCACCGTTTCGCCGTGCTCGGCGAGGGTGAAGCCCAGCCAGAACGCGCAGCGCACCGCGTCGGCCGCATCCCCGTCGTCCAGATAGCGCAGATGCGCCCGCTCCCAGGCTCGTGCGGAGACATCGTCGCGGCCGATGAACCACGCAGCCTGGCCGAGCTCATCCAGAGCGGACGCGTCGAGCGCGGACTGGTCCGCGTCGAGCTTCGCGAAGCGGACCGTCCAGTCCACCACCGGAACCGCCCGTATGGCCATATCGTCAGTATCCGCGCCCGCCCCCGTGCGGGCAAGGCGCCCGCGTGAGACTCAGCCGATGAGACCCAGGACGCCTGTGCGGTGCATCAGGCCTGGCAGAACGGGCACCAGTACAGCTTGCGGGCGCCGAGCTCCTCGAGCACGATGTCGGTGCCGCACACCCGGCAGGGCAGGCCGGCCCGGTGGTACACCCAGTGCCGGTCGTCGCGGTGCGCCATCGCGGCGCGGTACTGCTCGGCGGTGAGGTCGTCCATCGTCATCATCTGACCGGTCTCGACGCCGATCGACAGCAGCCTCACCCAGTCCCGCCAGAGCGCGCGCACGGTCTGCTCCGGCACGTCACGGCCGGGCGTGTGCGGATTCAGCCGCGCCCGGAACAGCATCTCCGCGCGATACACGTTTCCGATCCCGCTGACCACGGCCTGGTCCATGAGCAGCAGCGCGATCGGGCGTGTTCTTCTTGCGCACCGCGGCGACGAAGCGCTCCTCGCCGGCGTCGGGGTCGCCGACGAGCGGATCCGGCCCGAGCTCGCGCGACCGTGGCGAGCATCTCGTCGGGTGTCTGCAGCACGCACGCGGTCGGCCCGCGCAGATCGGCGCAGGTCGCGTCGGTCAGCAGCCGGAGCCGCACCTGCCCGACCACGGGCGGCGGCCATTGCAGGCCCTCATCGGCGAGACCCCTCGTCGCCTCGGACATGCGCACGTGCACCCGCGTCTTGCGGGGCGCGCCGATCGAGGCGAGCGAGTTCTCCCCCGCACTGTCGAGGATCGGCGTGTCGGCGAGGATCGCGCCGGCGAGGTCGGTGCCGGCGAGGTCGGTGCCGCGCTGGTTCGTCTGCCCCATCCGTCCGTTCGCCGACGCGATCGTCGGGTCGATCAGGATCTCGCCGGAGAAGTCCCACGCGCCGTAGAGGCCGAGGTGCACGCGCAGCCACAGGTCGCCCTCGGTCTCGAGGAACATCTGCTTGCCGACCGCCTGCACGCTCTCCACGGTCCTGCCGTCGAGCAGCGCGGCGCCCTCGGCGAAACGCCCCTGCGGGCTCGACGCGGCGACCGGCCTCCCGACGAAGTTGCGCGCGAACTGCCGGGCGATCCGGTGGACGGAATGGCCCTCCGGCATCAGGCGCGCGGGTCCGGAAGCAGCGACCCGTCGCGCTCGAAGTCCGCGATCTGGGCGATCCGGCGCACGTGCCGCTCCTCGTTCGAGAACGGGGTCGCGATGAAACGGTCGATGAAGCCGGCCACCTCGTCGAACGTGTGCTGGCGGGCGCCGATCGAGATCACGTTCGCGTCGTTGTGCTCGCGGGCGAGCTCGGCGGTCGCGATGCTCCACACCAGCGCGGCGCGGATCCCCTCGACCTTGTTCGCCGCGATCTGCTCGCCGTTGCCGGATCCGCCGAACACGACCCCGAGCGCCTCGACACCCGCGCGCTGGTCGGCGATCGTCGCCTGCGCCGCTCGGATGCAGAACGCCGGGTAGTCGTCCAGCGGCGTCGTACTCGACCGGGCCGTGGTCGATGACCTCGTGCCCCGCCTCGGCGAGGTGGTGCTGCAGCTGCGTGGAGAACTCGAGGCCGGCGTGATCGGTGGCGATGTGGATGCGCATGGCTCAATCCTATGGAGCGCGTCGCGGGTGCGGGGGTGCGGTGACGGCGCCGCTCAGGGCGCGATCCCGGCCGCGGCCGGCTTGAACCCGGCGCGGATGTTCTCGCAGCAGCCGGGGCGGCACACGTCGAACGCGGGTCCGAGGGCCGTGACGTGCGCGCGGGCGGCCGCCGGACGTCCCTCCAGCCGCTCCTGGATCAGATCGACGATGCCGGCGACGAAGGCCTCGGACACCCCCGGGGTCGGGGTGCGCACGAACGCGAGACCCGCCTCGGCGGCCGCGTCCTTCGCCTCGGTGTCGAGATCCCAGAGCACCTCCATGTGGTCGCTCACGAAGCCGAGCGGTACGACGGCGACGGCGGTGCGCCCGCGAGTCGGCAGCTCCTCGATCACGTCGCAGATGTCCGGCTCGAGCCAGGACTGCGAGGCGGGACCGGACCGGGACTGGTACACCAGCTCCCACGGCACGTCGGCGGCCTCGGGCAGCAGCTCCGCGACGCGGCTCATCACCCAGGCAGCGACGGCCTCGTGCTGGGCGGCATAGGCGCCGCCGGGACCCCAGTCGACGTCGCGCGGGCCCGAGCGCAGCGCGTCGTCGGTCGGCACGCTGTGCGTGGTGAACAGCACCTGGATGGCGGACGCGTCCGTGCCGTCGGCGGTGAACCCGGCGACGGCGTCGCGCACGCCCTGCACGAACGTCTCCACGAATCCGGGGTGGTCGTAGAACGGGCGGATCTTGTCGATGGTCACCGCCTGCCCCAGCCCGGTCTCGTCCAGCACCCGCGCGAAGTCCTCGCGGTACTGACGGCAGCTGGAGAACGAGCTGTACGCGCTGGTCGCGAACGCGAGGAGGGTCGTGTCACCGCTCTCCGCCGCCTCGGTCACCGCGTCGGCGAGGTACGGCGCCCAGTTGCGGTTGCCCCAGTACACCGGGAGGTCGATGCCGCGGCGGGCGAGCTCGGCCTCGAGCGCGGCCTTGAGCGCGCGGTTCTGGGCGTTGATCGGGCTCACGCCGCCGAAGTGCCGGTAGTGGTGCGCAACCTCTTCGAGCCGCTCGTCGGGGATGCCGCGCCCCCGCGTGACGTTGCGGAGGAACGGGATGACGTCGTCCTGCCCCTCCGGGCCGCCGAAGCCCGCGAGCAGGATGCCGTCGTAGGCGACGGGCGTCTCGACGAACTCGGGCCCGCACGCGGCCGGTGCGGAGGCGTAGGGGACGGTTGCAGCGGTCACGTCTGGGGCACTCACCCTCCCATCCTCCCCCGTTCCGTCTTTGCCCGGGCCGAACGCCCGGGGCCGTTCGCTGAGCCCGTCGAAGCGCCCCGCCCCTCCGGTCGCTGAGCCTGTCGAAACGCCCCGCCGTCGTTCGGTGGTCGCGAATGGTGCTTTCCGGTGCGGGATTCAGGCATTTTGCGACCAGCGAAGGAAGGCGTGGTTCTCCACCGGGACCCGAGAATCAGCAGGAGAAGCGCTCTGGCGTAGGGTGGGAGGGTTGCCGCCGGCGCCAGCAGCGCAGATCTTTGCGGCCGAACCCTCACCCCTGGGAGTCTGAGCAGTGCCTGGAGAGAACCTCACCCGCATCGAGGCGCAGGAGCGCCGCGCGATCGTCGACACCGAGTCGTACGAGATCGCGCTCGACCTCACCAAGGGTGCGGAGGTGTTCGGATCCCGCAGCGTCGTGCGCTTCACCGCCACCGCCGGATCCTCGACCTTCATCGACCTGATCGCGCGCGACGTGCGCGAGATCACCTTGAACGGCGAGTCGATCGATCCGACGACGGCGTTCGCCGACGCGCGCATCGCGCTCGACGGCCTGGCCGAGGAGAACGTGCTCGTCGTCGACGCCGACTGCGACTACACGAACACCGGCGAGGGCCTGCACCGCTTCGTCGACCCGGTGGACGGCGAGGTCTACCTGTACTCGCAGTTCGAGGTGCCCGACTCCCGGCGCGTGTTCGCCGTGTTCGAGCAGCCCGACCTCAAGGCGACGTTCCAGTTCACGATCACCGCGCCCGCCGCGTGGAAGGTCGTCTCGCAACTCGCCGACGCCCGAGCCGATCCGCCACGACGCCGCGAACGGCGGCGAGGAGCGGCGCCGTCGCGACCTGGGGCTTCGAGCCCACCCCGCGCATCTCGTCGTACATCACCGCGATCATCGCCGGCCCGTACGAGGAGACGTTCTCCGAGCTCACCAGCGCCTCCGGCCGGGTCATCCCGCTCGGCGTCTACGGCGCGCAGGAGCCTGTGGGAGTTCCTCGACGCGGACTACATCTTCGACAAGACCCGCGAGGGCTTCGCGTACTACGAGGAGAAGTTCGGCGTCCCGTACCCGTTCGCGAAGTACGACCAGCTGTTCGTGCCGGAGTTCAACGCCGGCGCGATGGAGAACGCGGGCGCGGTGACCTTCACCGAGACGTACGTGTTCCGCAGCAAGGTGACCGACGCCGTCAAGGAGCGCCGCGTCGTCACGATCCTGCACGAGCTCGCGCACATGTGGTTCGGCGACCTCGTCACCATGAAGTGGTGGAACGACCTCTGGCTGAACGAGTCGTTCGCCGAGTGGGCGTCGACCATCGCGACCGCCGAGGCCACCGAGTGGACCGAGGCGTGGACCACCTTCAACGCCATGGAGAAGACCTGGGCGTACCGCCAGGACCAGCTGCCCTCCACGCACCCGATCGTCGCCGAGATCAACGACCTCGACGACGTGCAGGTCAACTTCGACGGCATCACCTACGCGAAGGGCGGATCCGTGCTCAAGCAGCTCGCCGCCTGGGTCGGCATCGAGGCGTTCTTCGCCGGCGTCTCGGAGTACTTCAAGAAGCACGCCTGGCAGAACACCGAGCTCAGCGATCTGCTCGTCGAGCTGGAGAAGACCAGCGGCCGCGACCTGACCGTCTGGTCGAAGAAGTGGCTGGAGACCGCGGGCGTGAACACGCTCGCGCCCGGTGATCGCCGAGTCGCCGACCGTCGACAGGCTCAGGGACCACGATCTCGCGCTTCGCGGTCACCCAGACCGCGCCGGCCGACTACCCGACCATCCGCCCGCACCGCCTCGGCATCGGCTTCTACAACCTCGACGCGGACGGCGCCCTGGTGCGCACGCATCAGGTCGAGGTCGACGTCGACGGCGACCGCACCGAGATCCCCGAGCTGCAGGGCCTGGCGCCGGCCGGACCTCGTGCTGCTGAACGACGACGACCTCGCCTACGCGAAGATCCGCCTCGACGACCGATCGCTGGCGACCGCCGGTCGCGCACCTCGCCGACATCAGCGACCCGCTCGCCCGCTCCCTCGTCTGGGGCGCGGCCTGGGACCAGACCCGCGACGCCGAGAGCCCCGCGAGCGACTACATCGACCTCGTGCTCGGCAACATCGGCCGGGAGACGCGAGTCGACCACGGTGCGCACCACGCTCGGCCAGCTGCAGACCGCGGCTTCGCTGTACGTCACGCCCGGGCACCGTGCACAGGCTCGCACGCGCGTCGCCGACGGCCTGTGGTCGCTCGCCCAGGGCGCGGAGGCCGGATCCGACAGCCAGCTCCAGTTCGTGACCGCGTTCGCGAACTCGCTGACCACGCCCGAGCACGCAGACGTCGTCCGCCGCCTGCGCGACGGCGCGCTCGTGCTCGACGGCCTCACGATCGACACCGACCTGTCCTGGCAGCTGCTGGTCGGCCTCGCCACGGTCGGCGCGGTCGACGGCGCGGCCATCGACGCCGCGCTCGCGGCCGACAACACCGCGAAGGGCGCCGAGTTCGCCGCGCAGGCCCGCGCCGCGCTGCCCACGCCCGAGGCGAAGCAGGCCGCGTGGTCGTCGCTCGTGGATCACGACGACCTCTCCAACACGATCGTCCGCTCCGCGGCGCTCGGCTTCACGCACCCCGCCGGCGCCGCGCTGCTCGAGGCGTTCGTGCCGCAGTACTTCGACCGTCTGCTGTCGATCTGGGACAGCCGCACCTTCCAGGTCGCGAACTACCTGATCGTCGGGCCTGTACCCGAAGTGCCTCGCGAACGTGGCGCTGCGCGACGCGACCCGCGCATGGCTGTCCGCGAACCAGGACGCCGCGCCGGCCCTGCGCCGTCTGGTCTTCGAGAACCTCGCCGATGTCGAGCGTGCGCTGGCCGCGCAGGCCCGCGACGCCGAGTCGCTCGAGGAGCAGCCCCCGTCCTGATCGTCGCACGACGTCGCGCGGACGGGCCGGACGGAGTGATCCGTCCGGCCCGTCCGCGGTCCTGCTGACGCGTCGGATCCGATCAGGGTCCGCCAAGGGCCGCAGAACTAGGATCGAAGGCGATGAACATGCTCCTCTCCGCGCTCGCTGCAGCGAAAGTCGCCGACTGGTGGACGGACGCCCTCAAGGTCCTCGGCGTCATCGGGATGAAGGCGCTGAGCTGCGTCATCGTGATCGCCGTCTGCGTGCTGATCGCGTACGCGCTGCGCTTCGTCATCCGGCGGATCGTGCGACGGATCGTCGCCGGCGCGAAGTCCAAGGCCAACGTCGACGACACGCAGGCCCTCGAGCGCTCGCCCCTCGCCGACATGCGCCTCGTGCAGCGCACCCGCACGCTCGGCTCGATCCTGCAGAACATCGTCAACGTCGCGCTGGTGATCATCGCGATCATCCTCGTCGTGAACACCGTCGACTCCTCCCTGCTCGGATCCCTCACCCTGCTCACCGCGGCGGTCGGCGCCGGCCTCGGCTTCGGCGCGCAGAACATCGTCAAGGACGTGCTGAACGGGATCTTCCTCGTCGCGGAGGATCAGATCGGCATCGGCGACGTCGTCGAGCTGAAGCTCTCTGCGGGCGGAGCGACGGGCGTCGTCGAGTACGTGAGCGTCCGGGTGACCCAGGTGCGCGACGTGAACGGCACGCTCTGGTACGTGCGCAACGGCGAGATCACCCACCTCGGCAACATGTCGCAGGGCTGGGCGCGCGCGATCGTCGACCTCGGCGTCCCCGCCGACGCCGACCTCGCCGCAGTCGAGGCGGCGGTGCTCGGCACCGCGCAGACCCTCGCCAAGGACCCGAAGTGGCGCACGCGCATCATCGAGAAGCCGGAGCTGTGGGGTCTCGAGTCGATCACAGGAGAGGCGCTCGTCGTCCGGATCGTCATCAAGACCCGCGCCAACACGATGGACGATGTCGCGCAGGAGCTGCGCGCCCGCCTGCAGGAGCACCATGCTCGGGCTGGATCTCGCTGTGCCGAGCCTGGAGTCGGTCACGCTGAGCGGCCCGGAGGGCGCCCGCCGGGTGCGGGGTGCGAACCCGCCGCGCACTCGACCCGACCCCCGTCACCGGCGTGCCGGCCCCCGAGCGCGGATTCTGGCGTCGCAAGAAGAGCGAGCAGACGCAGACGCCCGCGGTCACGACCGCCCCGGCGCCCGTGAAACCGCCGAAGGCGGCGAAGCCTCCGAAGCCCCCGGAGACGTCGCGGCCCGAGGAGAAGGCCCAGGAGGATCCGTCATGAGCATCGCCGACGACGGCCCTGCATCGTTCTACGACCAGGTGGGCGGGCACGACACCTTCCGCCGCCTCGTCGACGCGTTCTACCGCGAGGTCGCGCAGGATCCGGTGCTCAAGCCGATGTACCCGGAGGAGGACCTCGGCCCCGCCGCCGAGCGCCTCACGATGTTCCTGGAGCAGTACTGGGGCGGGCCGGCCACGTACGGCGAACGCCGCGGCCATCCCCGGCTGCGCATGCGGCACATGCCGTTCCACGTCGACCCGGACGCCCGCGACCGCTGGCTGCGCTGCATGCGCATCGCGGTCGACGAGGCGCAGCTGCCGCCGATCCACGAGGCCACGCTGTGGGACTACCTCGAACGCGCCGCACATGCGATGGTGAACACGTTCGAACCGTCCGGGATCGGCCCGGACGCCGGAGGGCGGCCGACGCTCTAGCCTCGACCGCAGCACAGCGAGAGATCGACGGAGACCTCATGACGGCGAAGACCAGCATCCATTCCACCGACGTCCTGGTGATCGGCTGGGGCCTGTCCGGTCTCGTGGCGGCCGCGGAGGCCGCCGCGGCGGGCAAGCGCGTGATCGTCGTGGATCAGGAGCCGCGCACGAATCTCGGCGGCCAGGCGTGGTGGTCGTTCGGCGGGCTGTTCCTCGTCGACTCCCCCGAACAGCGCCGGATGGGCATCAGGGACTCGTACGACCTCGCGCGGCAGGATTGGCTCGGCAACGCGGGGTTCGACCGCGAGGAGGACGCCTGGCCGCGCCGCTGGGCGGAGGCGTACCTGCAGTTCGCAGCCGGGGAGAAGCGGTCCTGGCTGCGCGAGCGCGGCGTCGGCTTCTTCCCGATCGTGGGCTGGGCCGAACGCGGCGGGTACGGCGCGCTGGGGCCGGGCAACTCGGTGCCTCGGTTCCACATCACGTGGGGCACCGGACCGGGAATCGTGGCGCCGTTCCAGTCCGCCGTCGAGCAGGCCGAGAAGAGCGGACGGCTGACCGTGCTCCCCCGCCATCGCGTGACCGCCCTGGTCACACAGGACGGCGTCGTGACCGGCGCGCAGGGCGAGATCCTCGCCTCCTCCGCCGCCGCACGCGGCGAGCAGAGCAGCCGGGAGCCGATCGGCGCCTTCGAGATCACGGCGGGCGCGACGATCGTCACCTCGGGCGGCATCGGCGGCAATCACGAGCTGGTGCGGGCGGCGTGGCCGGAGCGCCTCGGCACACCGCCCGCCGACATGCTCACCGGAGTGCCCGGCGTACGTGGACGGATCCATGCAGGCGGTCGCCTCCGCGGCGGGCGCCCGCCTCATCAACGGCGACCGGATGTGGCACTACGTCGAGGGCATCCGCAACTGGGATCCGGTGTGGCCGGGTCACGGCATCCGGATCCTGCCCGGCCCTTCCTCGCTCTGGCTGGACGCGACCGGGCGCCGCCTGCCCGTGCCGCTGTACCCCGGCTTCGACACGCTCGGCACCCTCGCGCACCTGCGCACGACCGGGCACGACCACTCCTGGTTCGTCACCACGCGGCAGATCGTGGAGAAGGAGTTCGCCCTCTCCGGCAGCGAGCAGAACCCCGATCTCACCGGCAAGGACGTGCCGCTGCTGGTGCGCTCCCGGCTCGCCAAGGGGCCCACCGACCCGGTGCAGGCGTTCCTCGATCACGGCGAGGACTTCGTCGTCGGCGAAGGACCTGGGCGCGGCTCATCGCCCGCATGCGCGAGCTGCCCGGCGGCGAGGCGCTGGATCCCGACCGGGTCCGCGAGGAGGTCGTCGCCCGCGACCGCGAGCTGGACAACGACTTCACCAAGGACGCGCAGATCGCGATGCTGCGCTCGGCCCGCGCCTACCGCGGCGACCGGCTCATCCGCACCGCGACGCCGCACCGCCTGCAGGATCCGTCCGCCGGCCCGATGGTCGCGGTGCGGCTGCGGGTGATCACCCGCAAGTCGCTGGGCGGCATGGAGACCGATCTGGACGGCCGGGCACTGTCCGCGGACGGCGCGGTCGTCCCCGGGCTGTACGCGGCCGGCGAGGCGAGCGGCTTCGGCGGCGGTGGCGTGCACGGCTACCGCGCGCTCGAGGGCACCTTCCTCGGCGGCTGCCTGTTCTCCGGACGCCAGGCCGGGCGGGCCGCAGCGCAGGCCGGCTGAGCGCCTTTCCCGGTCCCTGAGCCTGTCGAAGGGCCCGGAAAAGGGGCTCAGGCCGTCGCACCCGTCGGACGCACCGACGTCAGCCCGACCGCGGCGGGCCCGCGGCTGAGCACGTGCCCGCGCGCGAACGCGAGCCGCGACCACCGTCCGGACACGGTGACGGGGACCTGTTCGGCGCCGGAGATGAAGCCGAACGCGTGCGCGGCGAACGCGACCCCGCGGGGCAGGCCCCCGAGCTCC
Source organism: uncultured Actinomycetota bacterium (assembly GCA_963791605.1). Taxonomy (GTDB): domain Bacteria; phylum Actinomycetota; class Actinomycetes; order Actinomycetales; family Microbacteriaceae; genus Microbacterium. The sequence continues at coordinate 216,821 of CAWBTB010000007.1, forward strand.
TCATCCGGCTCGCCCCAGATCGCGGCACGCAGCGCCCTGACCGCGTCCTCCCCCGCGCCGGCGGGCGAGCCGTGCGCGACGGCGGAGATCCCCCACTGCGCCCGCTGCGCGATCACATCCGCACCCAGCGCGCCTGCCGCCTCCCAGCCGCCGCGCGGCGGGGCGATGCCGGCCCAGGCGGGGCTGCGTCCCGTGTCCGGCAGCGCCAGCGCGCTCGGATCGTCGGTCGCGCGTGAGCTCGTCGATCACGATGTCGCAGCGCAGCTCGGGGTCGGCGCGCACGATCCGCATCGCGAGGATCGTCGGAGTCGCGTCGAACAGGCTCTGCGGCGCGAGGGCCGCCGCCGTCATGGCGAGGATCCCGCCCTCGGCCTGCAGGCGCACGCCGTCGTCCGAGGCCCGCGCGGCACGGGAGACGAAGGTCAGGGCGTCGCGGGCGGTGTCGGAATCGGCCAGGATCAGCGGCGGTGGGCACGCCCTCTAAACTAGCAACCGGTGACGGCCGCAACGGGCGTCCGACCCCGCGGAGAGGATCCCATGAGCTCGGACGAGGACGCCCGCCGATCGGTCGCGATGCTGCTCGAGATCCTCGATCTCGACGCGTCCGATGCGCGCACCACGGAGGACATCTTCACCGGGATCCTCGCATCCGATGCCGACCGGCCGGATCTACGGGGGCCAGGTGCTCGGGCAGTCTCTGGTCGCCGCGGAGCGCACGCTGCCGGCCGGACGCGTCGCGCACTCCATGCACGGCTATTTCCTGCGCGCCGGTGACGCCTCGCAGGGGCTGACGTTCGCGGTGGACCGGATCCATGACGGCCGCTCGTTCTCGACCCGGCGCTGCCAGGCCTTCCAGAACGGCGTGCCGATCTTCTCGATGATCGCCTCGTTCCAGGACGAGAATCCCGGAATCGAGCATGCGGTGCCGATGCCGGAGGGCATTCCGGGCCCGGAAGACCTGCCCACGGACGAGGAGCTCTCCGAAGGGATCCATCCGCTGTCTCGGCGCATGCTGGCCGATCGGCCGGTCGACATGCGGCATGTGGAAGGTCCGCTCTTCCTCGAGGCGGGAACCGAGAGATCCGCGCAGCAGGCGGTGTGGATGCGCATGCGCGCGCCGTTCCCGGACGATCCCGCGCTGCACCGCGCGGCGCTCGCCTATCTCAGCGACATGTCCATCCAGGAGTCGATCCTGCGCGCGCACGGACTCAGCTGGCAGACGCCGGGCCTGAAGGTGGCGAGCCTCGATCACGCCATGTGGTGGCACCGGCCGGGCCGCGTCGACGACTGGCTGCTGTACGTGCAGGAGTCGCCGACCGCTCGCGGCGGGCGCGGGCTGGCCAGCGGGCGGATCTACGACCGCGCGGGGACGCTGATCGCGAGCGTCGCCCAGGAGATCACGATCCGGGTGCCCGAAGCCTGAGCCTGCCCGTCCTGAGCCTGCGAAGTGACGCGCCGGATCCGGCCTCAGCAGGCTGCAGCGGTGGCGTACGATCGGCGCACCCACGAACGGCGCCCAGGCCGCGCGCATCTCCGCGCTGAGCCTGGTCGGACGCCCCGATCGCGCGTCCACCAGCACGATGATCGCGGTCGAACGCGCGTACAGGACCCGCTCCTCGAACGCCGGATCGTTGTACACCTCGTAGCAGACCTCGATGCTGGATCCGCCCAGCTTGCCGAACCACATCTGGATCTCGAGAGGGTGCCGCTGATACGGCACCGGGGCGAGGTACTCGATCTCCTGCCGGGCCACGAGGGTGAGCACGCCGGCATCGAGACCGGAGCTGAGCACGGCCGTGCTCGGAGCGTGCTCGCCCTCGCCCGGGCGCCAGAACGCCCGCACCCGCGCCTCCTCGAGCAGCTTCAGCATCGAGGTGTTGTTGAGATGGTTGAACGCGTCCAGGTCGCCCCAGCGCAGCTGGATCGGCATGTGCAGGCGCTCGCCGGCACCGGTCCCTGAGCCTGTCGGTCCGGTCCCTGAGCCTGTCGAAGGGTCAGTCACGCGTGAGCCTGCGGTGCGTGGAGCGGTGCGGGCTGGCCGCGTCGGCGCCGAGCCGCTCGATCTTGTTCGCCTCGTAGGACTCGAAGTTGCCCTCGAACCAGTACCACCGGTCCGGGTTCTCGTCGGTGCCCTCGTAGGCGAGGATGTGCGTGGCGATGCGGTCCAGGAACCACCGGTCGTGCGTGATCACCACGGCGCAGCCCGGGAACTCCAGCAGCGCGTTCTCGAGGGAGCCGAGGGTCTCGACGTCGAGGTCGTTGGTCGGCTCGTCGAGCAGCAGCAGGTTGCCGCCCTCCTTGAGCGTCAGCGCGAGGTTGAGGCGGTTGCGCTCACCACCGGAGAGGATGCCGGCCTTCTTCTGCTGGTCCGGGCCCTTGAAGCCGAACTTGGAGACGTAGGCGCGGGACGGGATCTCGACCTTGCCGACCATCATGATGTCCAGGCCGTCGGAGACGACCTCCCACAGCGTCTTGTCCGGGTCGATGTTGGCGCGGGACTGGTCGACGTAGCTGATCTTGACCGTCTCGCCGACCTTCAGGTCGCCGCCGTCCAGCGGCTCGAGGCCGACGATCGTCTTGAACAGCGTGGTCTTGCCGACGCCGTTCGGGCCGATCACGCCGACGATGCCGTTCGGCGGCAGGCTGAAGCTCAGGCCGTCGATGAGCGAGCGGCCGTCGAAGCCCTTCTGCAGCTTCTTCGCCTCGATGACGACGCTGCCGAGGCGGGGGCCGGCCGGGATCTGGATCTCCTCGAAGTCGAGCTTCCGCGTGCGCTCCGCCTCCGAGGCCATCTCCTCGTAGCGCGCCAGACGCGCCTTCGACTTGGTCTGGCGGCCCTTGGCGCTGGAGCGCACCCACTCCAGCTCGTCCTTGAGTCGCTTGGCGAGCTTGGCGTCCTTCTTGCCCTGGATGTCGAGGCGCTCGGCCTTCTTCTCCAGGTAGGTCGAGTAGTTGCCCTCGTAGCCGATCAGGCGACCGCGGTCGACCTCGGCGATCCACTCGGCCATGTTGTCGAGGAAGTACCGGTCGTGGGTGACCGCGATCACCGCGCCCTTGTACGCCTGCAGGTGCTTCTCCAGCCACAGCACGCTCTCGGCGTCGAGGTGGTTGGTGGGCTCGTCGAGGAGCAGCAGGTCGGGCTTCTGCAGCAGCAGCTTCGCCAGCGCCACGCGGCGCTTCTCGCCACCGGACAGGTTGTTCACCGGGGCGTCGCCCGGCGGGGTGCGCAGCGCGTCCATCGCCTGATCGAGCTGCGAGTCGAGGTCCCAGCCGTCGGCGGCGTCGATCTCCTCCTGCAGCACGCCCATCTCGGCGAGCAGCGCGTCGAAGTCGGCGTCCGGGTCGGCCATCAACGCCGAGATCTCGTTGAACCGGTCGAGCTTCGCCTTGATCGCGACGCCTTCCTGGATGTTCTCCAGCACCGTCTTGGACTCGTCGAGCTCCGGCTCCTGCATGAGGATGCCGACGCTGAATCCGGGGCTGAGCTTGGCCTCGCCGTTCGACGGCGTGTCGAGGCCCGCCATGATCTTCAGGATCGTCGACTTTCCGGCGCCGTTCGGGCCGACCATGCCGATCTTCGCGCCGGGCAGGAAGGCCATGGTGACGTCATCGAGGATCAGCTTGTCGCCGACGGCCTTCCGGGCGCGGACCATGGAGTAGATGTATTCGGCCACGAGGGGACGCTCCTTCTGTCGCGGTGACGACGGTTGGCGAGAGGCTGCGGGTCGTTCTCCGGGCGCGCAGCCACGGGATCGACACTCCAGCCTACCTGCGCGCGCTACCCCCCGACGGGCGGGGTCGTGCCGATCAGGCAGCGACCGCCGGCGAGCTGCGGCAGGACCGCCGTGACCGGATCGCCCGTGGACGGACCGACCTGGCCGACGAGGCAGTCCGATCCACCCCAGCGCACCGAGAACTGGAAGCTCTCCGCCGGATTCCCGACGGTGGTGGTGTCGGCGGTCATCTGCATGTCGGCGCGCACGAACCCCGCCGCACTCAGCGCATCCACGTAGGCCCGTGCGGAACCGCGTGCGTCGGACGCCCAGACCCGGGACACGACCGCCGTGAAGTACGGCAGGTTGTCGTGCGCGGATCCGCTCGGATGCAGTTCCGCCGCGGCAGGTGTCGCCTGGGCGGCGCTCATCGTGGGCGACGCGGAGGGCCGAGGACCCTCCGTCGTCACGGGTGCACCCGAGGTGCAACCGCTCAGCGCGAGGGCCGAAATCGCGATCAGCGGGCCCGCGACACCCACAAGGAGGCGGGAGCGGTCAAGACCGGCACGCCGGGTCCGCCGCAACGCCGTCCTGGTTTCCCCCACCCCACGAGTCTAGATCCGGTCGCTCCGTGCCCGGTCCGCGTCCCGGTGCACTCGTCCGCCCTCAGAACGGTATCTCCGCTTCGCCCGCGGGTGCCCAGCCATCCGATGCCGTCGGATCCCCGGCACCGACCGGCACCGGCTCGGACTCGGACGCGGTCTGAGCCGCCGGCACCCCGCCGCTGGACGGTTCGGGCGCCGCGGCACGGGACACCCGGTGGAACGTGGTCCGTCCCCAGCGCAGATCCGCGCCGATGCTGTCGGCTTCGATCTCCACCGACATGCCGCGTCTGCCCTCTTTGTTCTCCCACTCCCGCAGCTTCAGGCGTCCCGTGACGATGACGCTGTCGCCCTTGCCGAGAGACGCCAGAGCGTTCTCGGCGAGCCACCGGTACGCGTGCACGGTGAACCAGTTCGTCCCGGCGTCGATCCACGCTCCGGTCTTCGGATCCTGCCTCCGGTTGTTCGTCGCCAACCGGAAGGTCAGCGTCTCGATCCCGGTCGTGGTGCGGCCCGGCTCGGGCGGCGACGCGACGTTTCCCACAACGGTGATGGTGTCGGCCATGACGATGCTCCTCTGCGTTCACGGGAGCCCTGCCGGCTCCGCTCCTGCAGTCAGCCTGGCGCTGCGCCTGCGGCGGCGGGGCGCGCCCGCCGCACTCGGTGCAGAACTCGTCGCGGGGCGACGGTGTGCAGGATCAATGCAGGAACAGCAGCAGTGCGGCTACGGCGATGAACAGGGTGCCGAAGACGAGGTTCAGATTCCGCTGTCCGCGCCGGCTCTCCGTGAGGCGCCGGAACGTGCGGGCGGTCGCGGCGAACACGAACCACATGACCACGACGTCGATGATGACGACCGTGGAGATCAGCAGCAGGTACTGGGGCCACGGATCGAGGTCGAGGCGGATGAACTGCGGGACGAACGCGAGGAAGAACACGATCGCCTTCGGGTTCAGCAGGTTCACCCAGAATCCTCGGCGCAGCATGGGCCAGCGGCCCTCCGGCGGGCGCAGGTCATCGCCCTGGGCCACGATGTCCGGAACCCGCGCGATGATCAGCCGGACGCCGAGGAAGACGAGATAAGCCGCCCCGAGGTAGCGGACCGTCTCGAAGAGCCAGGGCACACGCGCCACGAGAAGCCCGACGCCCGCCGCGACGATCGCCACATGCACGACCAATGCGAGCTGCTGCCCGACGATGCCCCAAATGGAGCGCCGCCATCCCTCGTTCAGGGCGTTGGTCATCGTATTGATCGCGCCGGCACCTGGCGTGAGGCTGATGACGAGACAGGCCACGACCAGGGAGAGCCAGACGGTCACGGTCACCAGCACAGTGTAGGGATCCTGCGACGAGCCCTGGACACGAATGTCGGTGGTCGTCCTTATGTTCGAAGCAGAAGGAGGACCCATGACCACGAACATCTCGCCCGCACCGACGATCCGCTGGGCGACGCCGGCATTGCGCCGCGCGTCGGAGACCCTGCAGCCCGCCGGTGAGCGCCTCTGGCGCGTGATCGACGTCCGCGGCTCGATCCGCGGGCATCTGCGGATCCTGCCGCACGATCTCGGTCTTCGATACCGGGCCGAGCGACTGCATCTCCCCTCCGGGACGTTCCGGATCGTGGGCGACTTCTGGAGTCCGGACGACGCGGTCGCCGCACTCCGGCAGTGATCCGCCGCTCCGGGCGACTACGGTTCTTGGCGAATCCTTAGCCGTTCCCGGGACCATTCTCCTGGCGCGAACGTCCTTACCGGTGTCGTCACCGCGAGGACCGACGGATGAGGATACATGACCGAGCTTCGACGCACGCGCAGCCGCACGCTCACCGGCATCGACCACCCGACCGCACGACCGCTGGTGGCGGTGCTGGTGGCCGTCCTCGGCGCGATCGCTGTCGTGGGACTCGGCTTCGTCATGAAGGCGGGCCAGGCGGATCAGGGCGTGGTGGTGGCCCTCAACAAGGCTCACACCGGCGCCTGGGGCGCATTCTCCAGCGCCGTGTACCACGGGATCGAGCCGGCCCCCGCGGTCGCGATCACCCTGGTGATCGCCGCGATCGTCTGGGCCACGTCGAGGTCGTTGCGCACGGCGATCCTGTTCGGCCTGACCGTCGCCCTCACCTGGCTGCCGGTCGCCGCGGTGAAGATCCTCGTGGATCGTCCGCGGCCCGACGCGGCGCTGCTCACCCACCCGTTCTCTCCGCTGCAGACCGACGGCTCATTCCCCAGCGGGCACACGGCGTATGTCGTCGCCCTGGCGTTCGCGTTCTGGTTCGTGCTCCGCGACACCCGGTACGCGTGGGCGCCGATCGTGTTCGGCGTCCTCGGCACCGCCCTCGTAGGCCTGGCCGTCGTGAGCGACGGGCTGCACTTCCCGACCGACGTGCTGGGCTCGATCGTCTGGGCCCTGGCGACGGCCGCGGCCGTGCGCTGGATCGTCGTGGATCTGATCGCCGCGCGCATCGTGCCGAAACGCCCGCGGAGCTGACGCTCGGCAGCACCCCTGGTCCGTGCCCCCGGCAGGATTCGAACCTGCGACCGGCGGATTAGAAGGCCGCTGCTCTTCCTCTGAGCTACGGAGGCGCACTGCAGCAAGGATAGCGCCCGAGCCGCTGTCGCCACCCCTCATTAGGATGGCCCCATGGTTTCTTCGTCCGAGAACGATCGGCTGGTCTGGATCGACTGCGAGATGACGGGACTCGACCTCGAGGTCGACGAACTCGTCGAGATCGCGGTCGTGGTCACCGACTTCGAGCTGCGTCCGCTGGATCCCGGCTTCCAGGTCGTCATCCGCGCGAGCGATGCCGCACTGGCCCAGATGAACGACTTCGTCACCGACATGCACCGCACGTCGGGGCTGTACGAGGAGATCCCCGGCGGGGTCTCCCTCGCCGAGGCGCAGGAGCAGACTCTCGCGTACATCCGTCGATTCGTGCCGCAGGAGCGCAAGGCTCCGCTCGCGGGCAACACGATCGGGACCGACAGGATGTTCCTCGCGAAGTACATGCCCGAGGTGGACCAGTATCTGCACTACCGCAACGTCGACGTCTCCAGCATCAAGGAATTGTCGCGGCGCTGGTACCCGCGTGTGTTCTTCCACGCCCCGGCGAAGGACGGCGGCCACCGCGCCCTCGCGGACATCCTGGAGTCGATCCGCGAACTCTGGTACTACCGCCGTGCGGTGTTCATCGCGGAGCCCGGTCCGACCCGTGACGACGCGCGGGCCATCGCCGACGACGTGGTGTCGGAGTTCGCCTCCAAGGTGTAATACACTGGTCAGGTTGCCCGCTCCGGTGGGCACATGGTGGGTATAGCTCAGCTGGTAGAGCGCTGGCTTGTGGTGCCGGATGTCGCGGGTTCGAGTCCCGTTACTCACCCCAGACGGGCCAGGTTGAATGTTCAACCTGGCCCTCCTTCTTCGCCCTGGCGACGTGCGTCAGGGCGTCGCCCGAATCGGGTCGGGCGTCATCCCCGCAACGTCTCCAGCACGGCCTGCGCGGCGTGGTAACCGCCGAGGCCGCTGACTCCCCCGCCCCGGCGGGTCGCGGCCCCGGCCAGCAGGATCCCGTCGTGCTTGCCGGCCACGCCCCACCGCTGTGCCGGTGTCTCCAGTGGCTCCTCGTCGTCGGCCCAGGGCCACGACAGCGCACCGTGGAAGATGTTGCCGCCGGTCATGTCGATCGCGTCCTGGATGTCCTGCGTGGTCTTCGTCTCCACGCACAGCCGCCCCTCGGGGTCGCGCAGGATGACATCCTCGATACGTTCGGCGAGCACGCTGGACAGCGAGTCGAGCACTCGCCGCTGCAACTCCTCGCGCTCCGCATCGGTGCCGGTGATCATCCGGTGGGGCACGTGCAGCGCGAACACGGTCAGGGTCTGCGCGCCGCTCTCGCGTAGCTCGGGGCCGAGGATCGAGCGGTCCGTGAGCGAGTGGCAGTAGATCTCGGCGGGAAGCGGATCCGGGAACCGTCCCTCCTCCGCCTGCCGGTAGGCGTCCTGCAACTGCGAATACGACTCGTTGATGTGGAACGTGCCGCCGAAGGCCGCCTTCGGATCCACCCCGTCCCTCAGCCGCGGCAGCCGGGACAGCAGCATGTTGACCTTGACCTGCGCACCCTCGCACGGATCGGGCTCGATCCCGACCAGTCGGTCCAGCACCGCCGGCGCCGCCGCCCACAGCACCTGCCGCGCCCGCGTGACGTGCTCGACGCCGTCGCGCCGCCAGCGCACCGCATCCGGAGCGACGCCGAGGACATCGCAGTCGGTCAGCAGCTCGGCACCGGCTGTGCGCGCGGCCCGTTCCAGCTCCCCGGCGACGGCGCCCATGCCGCCGATCGGCACATCCCAGTCCCCGGTGCCACCGCCGATCACGTGATAGAGGAAGCAGATGTTCTGCCTCAGGTCGGCGCCGTGCGCATCCGCGAAGGTGCCGATCAGGCCGTCCGTCAGGGCGACGCCGCGCACCAGGTCGCTGGAGAACGTCTTCTCCAGCACCTCGCCGAGCGGTCGCGTGAGGAAGTCGGCGACCAGCTCGTCGTCACCGGTGTCGGCGAGGGCGGCCGAGATCTCGCCGAAGCGGGGCAGCGGGCCGGTCATCGACGGCCAGATCACGTCGGCCAGCCGGGCCGTGCGCGCGAAGAAGCGGTTCCAGGCCTCGATGTCCGCCTCGGCCCCGATGGCCGCGAACGACTCCTGGCTGGCCTCGGCGTCGCCGTGGTCGATCAGCAGGCCGGTGTCCGTGCCGGGCACCGGCGTGTACGAGGCGTACCGGCGCCGCGCCAGCCGGATGTCCAACCCGAGGTCGTCGATGATCTGCGGCGGCATCAGCGACACGAGGTACGAGTAGCGCGACAGTCGCGCATCCACGCCCTCGAACGCCTGCGCGGACAGCGTCGCTCCGCCCAGATGGTCCTGTCGTTCCAGCAGCAGCACCGACAGTCCTGCCTGGGCGAGATAGGCCGCGGCGGTCAGACCGTTGTGGCCTCCCCCCACGATCACGACGTCCACGTCAGGGGTCTCCGCGGTGCTCGGCATGAGAGCGAGAGTAGGGTCAGCACGCCCCGTTTGTCCACGCGCGGCGACGGGCCGGCCCGTATCGACGCTGGTCCTGGCGGATAGCATCGAGGTATGGATCCCCTCAGGCACGCAGTCGACGAGGCCGACTCCGCGCAGCCGATCTACCTGGAGGACGGGATGGAGATGGATCCCGAGGCGTTCGAGGATCTCGTCGCCGACGAGCTCGATCGTCTTCCGGATGACATGGTCGATGGACTCGAGAACGTCGTCTTCGTGGTCGAGGCCCGCCCGGAGGACGGATCCCTCGATCTGCTCGGCCTGTACGACGGGCTGGCGATCACCGAGCGCGGCAACTACGGCATGGGCGAGCTGCCGGACCGCATCCTCGTCTTCCGCGAACCGCATCTGGCGCAGTGCCGCGACGAGCAGGAACTCCGCGACGAGGTGCGCACGACGCTGGTGCATGAGATCGCGCATTACTACGGTCTCGACGACGCGCAGCTGCACGAGATGGGCTGGGCATGAGCATTCCGCTCCTCACGCCCGATGTCGACGAGCAGCTCGACCTGCAGGCGGCCCCCGCGGTGCCCTGGGAGCTCGTGGTCTGGGACGATCCGGTCAACCTGATGAGCTACGTCGTGCGGGTCTTCCGGACGTATTTCGGATTCCCCCGAGACCGTGCCACGCGTCTCATGCTGGCCGTGCACAACGAGGGCCATGCCGTCGTCGCGACCGGGCCCCGCGAGACCATGGAGGTGCATGCTCAGGCCATGCACGACTACGGGCTGTGGGCGACCGTGCGCCGCACCGGGGAATGAGGAGCACCTGATGACGACCGGATCGGCGATCCCGCTGCGCTGGGCCCGCATCGAGAGCCGGCACCTGCTGGCCCTGATCGATCAGTTCCTGGAACTGCTGCGCGACACGGAGATCGACGGGGACCCGGCCCTGGACCGTCTCACGCCCGCCGTCTATCCGGCCGACGCGGATGCCTCGGCCGAGTTCGCCGCCGCGACCAGCGCAAATCTGCTCGACCGGAGGGCCGCCGACGCCCAGATCGTGCGGGTGCGCCTCGCGCCAGTCGCCGACGGCGCCGGCGACGAACAGGTCGACATGCTCGTCCCAGACGCCGAGCTCGAACCCTGGCTGCGTACCCTGACGGCGCTGCGGCTCGTGCTCGCAGCACGGCTCGGGATCTCCGCCGCAGACGCCCACGATCCCGAGGATCCCCGCTTCGGCGTGTACGACTGGCTCGGCTACCGCCTGGAGACGCTGATCCAGGCCGCCGACGCGCTGGACGAGGAGTCGCCCGGATCCGTCCCGCCTACGGCACCGTGACGACGAGAGTCGCGAGCTCGATCGGATCGTCGCGGCGGATGTGCTGCACCTCCTGCGCCGCCCACCGGTCCCAGTGCGGGCGGAACAGCTCGCCATCGCGGTCCAGCGCACGGCGCTTGCGACTCTGCTCCGGCGACTGCATCCACACCCGCACATCGGCGATGCGCGCCGCGCGGGGCGTGAGCGCTCCGCACCCCTCCAGGATCACGCCCCGGGACGGGTCGACCGCATGGTTCTCGGCGTACTCCCCCGCCGCCCAGTCGTAGCGCTGCCAGGTACCCACGAGATCGCGTCCGTGCGGACGCAGGATCTGGTCGTACGCGCGTTCGGCACCCGCATCCATGCCGTCCCAGCCTGGGTAGATCTCGTCGAGCGCGATCAGCTGCGGTCCCGCGCGCAGCGGCCAGCGCGCGGCGAGCAGTCGAGCGAGAGTCGACTTCCCCGCCCCGCTGCGGCCGTCGATCAGGACGACCGGGTTGGAAGCCTGGACGGCCAGGACGGCCGCCGAGATCCGCGCGGCCGCTTCATCGAGCGCCCGCGCGAACGGGTCGTCACTTCTTGACGGCACGGATGATGCGGGAGAACGCGCGGCCGCTTCATCGAGCGCCCGCGCGAACGGGTCGTCACTTCTTGAGGGCACGGATGATGCGGGAGAGCGCGCGGCCGGCGACCCAGACGAAGGGCACGGCCACGGCCAGCAGCGAGACCAGGTTCGGCTCGAACCGCAGCCCCTCCTCGCGCCGCACGTACACGCCGAGCGGGATCGCGATCCCGCCGCCGCCACCGCCCTCGCCTTCTGCGGCACCCTCGGCGCCGCCCGATCCTCCGCCGAAGCCGGAGAACGTGAGGGCGACCGGAGTGAACTGAGCGCCGTCCACCTCCTGGGTCTCGCCATAGGCGCTCTTGACGCCGAAGGACGCGGAATTCTTGCCCAGCTCGAGTGCGATGTGCGGCATGTTTCCACGGTAGCCCACCTCGGCGGCATCGACCACCGTGCGGCGCTTCGTCAGTCCGAACCGTGCGCACGGGGGTGCGCTGCGGATCCCGCCTCGGCGGTTCTGGACGGACCCCGGCCCGAGCCGAGGTGCCGTGCTCGCGTCACCGTGCCCGATCCGAACCGTGCCTGGGCGCTGTCCAGTGCGCCCTCGATGCGTCGCCAGTCCGCATCGTCGTCCCAGAGCCCGAGTGCTCCCCCGGCGCCGACGAGCCGCTCGGCTCTGACGCCCACGAGGCGCACCGGATCCCTGCGCTCGATCGCGTCGAAGAGTCCGCGGGCGACCTCGCCGATGCGCTGCCCCACCGAGGTCGGCTCCGGCAGGGTCTGCGAACGGCTGAGCGTGGTGAAGTCGGAGAACCGGATCTTGATCGCGACGGTGCCCGCCTCCCAGCCCGCCCGGCGGAGCCGTGCGGCGACCCGATCCGCGAGGCGCAACAGCTCCGAGCGCAGGGTCTCGGGATCCGAGATGTCGATGTCGAAGGTCTCCTCGTGCCCGACGCTCTTCTCCACCCGATCGGTCTCGATGCGGCGCGGATCGCGCCCCTCGGCGAGGTCGCGCAGCCGCTGCGCGAGCGCCGGCCCGACCGCGCGCTCGAGCGCGGACTCCGGCATCGCGCGGATGTCGCGGATCAGGCGGATCCCGCGCGACTCGAGGGATTCCGCGGTCTTGGGTCCGACGCCCCACATCGCGCGCACCGGCTTGGTCGCGAGGAAGTCCAGGGTGTCCGCTTCGGCCACGATGAGCAGCCCGTCCGGCTTCGCCATCGTCGACGCCATCTTCGCGACGTGCTTGGTCGCGGCGATCCCGACGCTGCAGGTGATCCCGACCTCGTCCTGCACCCGGTGCCGGATCATCGCGCCGATGCGGCCCGGACTCCCCCACAGCCGGCGCACGCCGCGTACATCGAGGAACGCCTCGTCGATCGAGAGCGGCTCGACGAGCGGCGTCACCTGCTCGAAGATCGTCATGACCTGCTGCGAGACATCACGGTATTTCGTGAAGTCGGGCGGGACGATGCGGGCGGTCGGACACAGCCGGAGCGCCTGCGAAACCGGCATCGCCGAGCGCACCCCGTAGCGGCGCGCCTCGTAGGACGCGCTGGAGACCACCGAGCGCCCGTCCGGAGACCCGATGATCAGCGGCAACCCGCGCAGCGAGGGATCGTGCAGCACCTCGACCGCCGCGTAGAACGCGTCCATGTCGACGTGCAGGATCGCGGCGCCGGAGTCGTCGGCTCCGTCCGCCGAGACGATCCGCCCCGATCCATCGCCTCGTCCCATACGACCATTCTCGCTGAGGCCGCCGACATCGGATGCGAGCATCGGATCCGAGATTCCTGACCGGTCGGTCAATCAAAGGCGTAGAGTGGCAGCGACCCCCGATGCGGGAGCCTTCTGAGTGCAAGGAGGATGAGTTCGATGAAGAAGTGGACACGCTGGCAGGACTGGGTGGCCATCGCCGCCGGCCTCGGCGCAACCCTGGCGGGCATCATGATGACACCCGGCATGGGCATGTCGATGACCCTGATGATCGTCCTGGGCGTCCTGATGATCGCTGCCGGGGTGTGGAGCCTGGCAGCTCCCGGTCTCGTGTCGATGGAGTGGATCCTCGCCGCGATCGGTGCGCTGCTTTTCATCTCCCCCTGGATCGGTTCCTATGCCGGAGACGCGAGCCCCGCCTGGACCTCGTGGATCTGCGGAGCCGTCTGCGCGGTCGCAGGGCTCTGGGCGCTCGTGCCCGCCGAGAAGGCGCACCGTGCGTCGCACGGCGGCCCGACGGCGGCACATGCCTGATCAGCCCGGTCGCAACGATGCGGGACGGTGGAGGACCACCGCCCCGCATCCTGCGGAGGAGGCACGATGACCGAGAACGCGGACCCGGCGCGCACGCGGACGAGGATCCTGGATGCGGCCGAGGCCCTCTTCGCCCGCCTGGGCTTCGATGGCACGTCCACGGCGCGGATCGCCCACGCCGCCGCGGTGCCGAAGGGGCTGCTGTTCTACTACTTCCCCGCCAAGCCCGACATCCTGTCGGCGCTGATCGATGAGCGGCTGGGAACCGCCTCGCTCGACCCGGGGGCGCTCAGCGTGCACGGGGACCCGGTGCAGACGCTGTTGAACGTCGGAGAGCGGGTCCTCCGCGATCGGGCGACGTCGGGCGTGCTGCGCGAGATCATCTGGCACGAGTCGCACGTGCGCCCCGAAGCCGCGGCTGCCCTGACGCGGTACCGGAGGGCGCTGCACGATGCGGTCGAACGCGCGCTGACCGCATGCCTGCCGGCGGGGACGGATCGGAAGGCCGTGCGGGCCGCCGCCGATGCGTGGTCGGCGACGATCACGGCACGCCCGCTCGAGCCCGGCTCGATCGAGAGCACCGACGGGCAGAGTCTGCACGAGCCGGCGAGCCTGCGCGCGATCGCCCGGCTGCTCGGCGCGGGCCTTCAGTCCGCTTCGCTCCGGGGCGCGACGCGCTGAGCGTCGCACTCCGGAGCGAGGCACTCGGTCACTGAGCCGCGCGCTCCAGGATGAGCTCGCGGACGCGAGCCGCGTCGGCCTGGCCCTTCATCGCCTTCATGACGGCGCCGATGACGGCGCCGGCGGCCTGGACCTTGCCGTCCTTGATCTTCGCCATCACGTCCGGCTGCGCCGCGAGGGCCTCGTCGATCGCGGCGATCAGCGCGCCGTCGTCCGAGACCACGGCGAGCCCGCGGGCGTCCACGACCTGCTGCGGGGTGCCCTCCCCGGCGATGACGCCCTCGAGCACCTGACGGGCGAGCTTGTCGGTGAGCGTTCCGGCGTCGATGAGCTGCTGCAGGGCGGCGACGTTCTCGGGGCTGATCAGCTCGGCGGGCTCGCGCTCCTCGGCGTTCGCGATGCGGCTGATCTCGCTCATCCACCACTTGCGGGCGGCGGCAGGCGTCGAGCCGGCGGCGATGGTCGCCTCGACCTCGTCGAGCAGACCGGCGTTCACGACGCCCTGGAACTCGATGTCGGCGAAGCCCCAGTCGGCCTTGAGCCGGCGGCGGCGCGCGACGGGCTGCTCGGGCAGCGCGGCGCGCAGCTCCTCGACCAGCTCACGCGCCGGCTGCACGGGCAGCAGGTCGGGCTCCGGGAAGTACCGGTAGTCGTCCGCGTCGGACTTCGGGCGGCCCGGCGAGGTGGTGCCGGTGTCCTCGTGCCAGTGCCGCGTCTCCTGCGTGATCGTGCCGCCGTCGGCGAGGATCGCGGCCTGACGCTGGATCTCGTACCGCACCGCGCGCTCGACGGAGCGCATCGAGTTCACGTTCTTCGTCTCGGTGCGGGTGCCGAGCGGGGCGACCGGCTCGCCCTGGCGGCACGCGGCCGCAGCGAGACGTTCGCGTCGCAGCGCAGGTTGCCGCGCTCCAGGCGCGCCTCGGAGATGCCCAAGCCGCGCACGATGTCGCGGATCGCGGCGACGTACGCCTTCGCGATCTCGGGGGCGCGGTGCTCGGTGCCGAAGATCGGCTTGGTGACGATCTCGACGAGCGGGACGCCGGCCCGGTTGTAGTCGACGAGCGAGTACTCCGCGCCCTGGATGCGGCCGGTGGCGCCGCCCACGTGCGTGAGCTTGCCGGCGTCCTCCTCCATGTGCGCGCGCTCGATCGGGATCGTCACGAGCGTGCCGTCCTCGAGCTCGACCTCGACGGATCCCTCGAACGCGATCGGCTCGTCGTACTGCGAGATCTGGTAGTTCTTGCCGAGATCCGGGTAGAAGTAGTTCTTCCGCGCGAACCGGCAGGACTCGGCGATCGAGCAGCCGAGCGCGAGGCCCAGGCTGATCGAGGATCGCACGGCCACCTCGTTCACGACCGGGAGGGATCCGGGCAGGCCCAGGTCGACCGGGGCGAGCAGCGTGTTCGGCGCCGCGTCGTGGTTGCGCTCGTGGGCGGGGTTGGGCGCGTCCGAGAACATCTTGGTCTCGGTGTTCAGTTCGACATGCACCTCGAAGCCGAGCACGGGCTCGAACAACTCGAGCGCCTTGTCGAAGTCCATCAGCGTCGCGGCGGCCATCAGCGGTTTCCTCCCAGCACGGACTTCTCAACAAGTGCGGGGGCGCGGTCGAGCAGCGGCCCGCCCCACGCGTCGACGAGCAGTGCCTCGAGAGCGGCGCCGACCCGGTACAGCCGGGCGTCCTGGCGCGCCGGAGCAAGGAACTGGATCCCGACCGGCAGTCCGTCCTCCTCGGCCAGTCCCGACGGGATCGAGATCCCGGGGACTCCTGCGAGGTTCGCCGGAATCGTCGTGAGGTCGTTCAGGTACATCTGCAGCGGATCGTCGATCTTCTCGCCGAGCTTGAACGCCGTGGTCGGCGCGGACGGCGTGGCGATCACGTCGACCTGCCCGAACGCGGCGTCGAAGTCCTGCTGGATCAGCGTGCGGACCTTCTGCGCGCTGCCGTAGTAGGCGTCGTAGTAGCCGGCCGACAGAGCGTACGTGCCGAGGATGATACGGCGCTTGACCTCGGGGCCGAAGCCGACCTCGCGGGTCAGCGACATGACGTCCTCGACGGTGCCGCCGCCGTCGGGCGTGACGCGCAGCCCGAAGCGGACGGAGTCGAACTTCGCCAGGTTGCTGGACGCCTCAGCAGGCAGGATCAGGTAGTAGGCGGCGACGCCGTACTCGAAGTGCGGCGCCGAGATCTCCACGATCTCCGCACCCTGGGCCTCCAGCTGCGCGAGCGCGGCGTGGAACGAGCTCGCGACGCCCGCCTGGAAGCCGGAGTCCGGGAGCTCCTTGATCACGCCGACCTTGAGTCCCTTCAGGACCTGTCCGGTCGCGCCCTCGCGCGCCGCGTCCGCGAACGACGGCCAGGCGTCCGTGAGAGACGTGGAGTCCTTGGGGTCGTGTCCGCCGATCACGTCGTGCAGCAGGCCCGCGTCGAGCACGGTGCGGGCGACGGGGCCGACCTGGTCGAGGCTCGATGCCAGCGCGATGGCGCCGTAACGGCTGACGCCGCCGTAGGTGGGCTTGATGCCGACCGTGCCTGTGACGTGCGCGGGCTGGCGGATCGATCCTCCGGTGTCGGATCCGAGCGCGATCGGGGCCTCGAACGCCGCGACCGCCGCGGCCGAGCCGCCGCCGGACCCACCGGGAATCCGGTCCAGGTCCCAGGGGTTGTGCGTCGGCCCGTAGGCGGAGTGCTCGGTGGAGGAGCCCATCGCGAACTCGTCCATGTTGGTCTTGCCGATGCCGACGAGGCCGGCCGCGCGCGAGCGGGCCACGACGGTCGCGTCGAACGGCGAGCGGTAGCCCTCGAGGATCCTGGAGCCGCTCGTGGACGGCTGGTCGGTCGTGACGAGCACGTCCTTGATGGCGAGCGGCACGCCGGCCAGCTCGCCGAGGCTCTCTCCCGCCGCGCGGCGACGGTCGATGTCCGCCGCGGCCTCGAGCGCGTGCTCGTTCACGTGCAGGAAGGCGTGCACGTCACCGTCGACGGCGGCGATCCGGTCGAGGTGGGCCTGCGTCGCCTCGACGCTGGACACCTCTCCCGCGGCGAGCTTCGCGCCGAGCTCGGCGGCGGTCCAGCGGATGATCTCGCTCACTGCTCTTCCCATCACTGTTCTTCACCGAGGATCGCGGTCACGCGGAAGCGGTCGCCGTCGGCGTCCGGCGCGTTCTGCAGCGCCTGCGCGGTGGTCAGGGTCTGACCCGGGACGTCCGGCCGGAACACGTTGTGCAGCGGGATCGGGTGGCTCGTGGCGACGACGTCGGGGGTCGCGACCTCGGAGACCTTGGCGATGTTGTCGACGATGGCGTCCAGCTGACCCGTCAGCTGCGACACCTCTTCCTCGGAGAGCTGGATGCGCGCGAGCATGCCGAGATGGCGCACGAGATCGGGGGTGATTTCAGACACCCGAACAGTCTAGTCAGCGGCCCGGTCACCTCCCGCGCGGAGCCGCGCACCGCGCAATAGGCTGAACCGGTGACGACGTTCGATCCCCCGCGCCCCTGGACCGCCAGCTATGCCGAGGGGGTGCCGGCGGACCTCGCCGAGGTGACCGGATCCCTCGTCGACATCGTCGAGGCCTCCGCCCGCGACTATCCGGACGCGCCCGCGCTGCAGTTCTTCGGGCGCACCACCTCGTACCGCGATCTGCAGTCCGCGATCGAGCGTGCGGCCACCGGGCTGAAAGCACTCGGCGTCAAGGCAGGGGATCCCGTCGCGATCGTGCTGCCGAACTGCCCGCAGCACATCGTCGCGTTCTACGCGGTGCTGCGCCTCGGCGCCGTCGTCGTCGAGCACAACCCGCTGTACACGCCGCGCGAGCTGCGCAAGCAGTTCGAGGACCACGGCGCGACGCACGCGATCGTGTGGAGCAAGGTCGCGGCCGTCGTGCAGGAGTTCCCGTCGGATCTCGCCGTGACGAATCTGATCTCCGTCGATGTCACGAAGGCGATGCCCGCGCTGACCCGGTTCGCGCTGCGCCTGCCGGTTGCGAAGGCGCGCGAGTCCCGGGCCGCGCTCACGACGAGGGTGCGCGGCACCACGCCGTGGGAGCGGATCGTCGGCTACGCCCCGCTCCCGTCCTCGCATCCGCGCCCCGCGACGGACGACCTGGCGATCATCCAGTACACGTCCGGCACGACGGGCGCCCCGAAGGGCGCGTCGCTCACGCACCGCAACCTGCTCGCCAACGCGGCACAGGCGCAGGCCTGGGTGCCCTCGATCACGCGCGGCGACGGGCTGCGTCGTGTACGCGGTGCTGCCCATGTTCCACGCGTACGGGCTGACGCTCTGCCTCACCTTCGCGATGTCGATGGGCGCGCGGCTGGTGCTGTTCCCGAAGTTCGACCCGGATCTCGTGCTCGAGGTCACGAAGAAGCATCCGGCCACCTTCCTGCCGCTGGTGCCGCCGATCGCCGAGCGGCTGCTGTCCGCCGCGAACGCGAAGGGCGTCTCGCTCGCCGGAACCGAGATCGCGATCTCCGGCGCGATGGCCCTGCCGCACGAACTCGTCGTGCCGTTCGAGAAGGCCACCGGCGGCTATCTCGTCGAGGGTTACGGCCTCAGCGAGTGCTCCCCCGTGCTCATGGCCAATCCGGTCGCGGACAATCGCGTGCCCGGCACCGTCGGCCTCCCGCTGCCTGGCACCGAATGCCGCGTGGTGGATCCGGACGATCCGGCCAGGGACGTCGCGGCCGGTCAGCCCGGCGAGCTGGTCGTGCGCGGTCCGCAGGTGTTCTCCGGCTACTACGGCAAGCCCGAGGAGACCGAGGCCGTGTTCGCGGACGGCTGGTTCCGCACCGGCGACATCGTCACGATCGACGAGGGCGGGTTCGTGCGGATCGTCGACCGGATCAAGGAGCTCATCATCACCGGCGGCTTCAACGTCGCGCCCACCGAGGTCGAAGGCGTGCTGCGCCAGCACCCCGACGTGCTCGACGCCGCCGTGGTCGGGCTGCCGAACGAGCACTCCGGCGAGGAGGTCGTCGCGGCGATCGTGGTGGATCCGGGCACGGATGTCGACGTCGAGGCGATCCGCGAGTTCGCCCGCGGGATCCTGACCCCCTACAAGGTGCCGCGCCGGATCTTCGTGGTCGACGAGCTGCCGACGTCGCTGATCGGCAAGGTGCTGCGCCGCCAGGTGAAGGAGAAGCTGCTCGCGCTGACCACCGGGAGCTGAACACCTCCGATCCGGCCGCCTATCCCCTGTGGATCCGGGCTTGTCCGCAGACTCGGCACAGCCCGAGGCGCTACGGTTGGGAAGTGACTGAAGAAGCCGTGCCGCACGTCGACGCCCCCGCAGAAGACCTTCCGACCCCCGGATTCGAGGAGCTCGGGATCACCGGGCCTGTGCTCGCCGCGATCAAGGCGCTCGGCTACGAGACGCCGTCGGCGATCCAGCGCGAGACCATTCCGCTGCTGATCGGCGGACGCGACGTGCTCGGCACCGCGCAGACCGGTACCGGGAAGACGGCCGCGTTCGCGCTGCCGATCCTGGAGAACCTGGATCTGCAGCAGAAGAAGCCGCAGGCCCTCGTGCTCGCGCCCACGCGCGAGCTCGCGCTGCAGGTCGCCGAGGCGTTCGAGTCCTACGCGGCGCAGATGCCGGGCGTGCACCTGCTCCCCGTCTACGGCGGTCAGGGCTACGGCGTGCAGCTGTCGGCCCTGCGCCGCGGCGTGCACATCGTCGTCGGCACACCGGGTCGCATCATGGATCACCTCGCCAAGGGCACGCTGGACCTGTCCGAGCTGAAGAACCTCGTGCTCGACGAGGCCGACGAGATGCTGAAGATGGGCTTCGCGGAGGACGTCGAGCAGATCCTCGCCCAGACGCCCGACACGAAGCAGGTCGCGCTGTTCTCGGCGACCATGCCCGCCACGATCCGCCGGCTCGCGCAGCAGTACCTGCACGATCCCGAGGAGATCTCGGTCAAGGGCAAGACGACCACCGCCGCGAACATCACACAGCGCTACCTCGTCGTCTCGTACGCGCAGAAGGTGGATGCGCTCACCCGGATCCTCGAGGTGGAGAACTTCGAGGGCATGATCGTGTTCGTCCGCACCAAGAACGAGACCGAGACCCTCGCCGAGAAGCTGCGCGCCCGCGGCTACTCCGCCGCCGCGATCAACGGCGACATCCCGCAGCCGCAGCGCGAGCGCACCGTCGGCCAGCTCAAGGACGGCAAGCTCGACATCCTCGTCGCGACCGACGTCGCCGCGCGCGGCCTCGACGTGGAGCGGATCAGCCACGTCGTGAACTTCGACATCCCCACCGACACCGAGTCGTACGTGCACCGCATCGGCCGCACCGGGCGCGCCGGCCGTTCCGGTGACGCGATCAGCTTCATCACGCCGCGCGAGCGCTACCTGCTCAAGCACATCGAGCGCGCCACGCGGCAGCAGCCCGCGCAGATGCAGCTGCCCACGACCGAGGACGTGAACAGCACGCGCCTGGCGCGCTTCGACGACGC
Source organism: uncultured Actinomycetota bacterium (assembly GCA_963791605.1). Taxonomy (GTDB): domain Bacteria; phylum Actinomycetota; class Actinomycetes; order Actinomycetales; family Microbacteriaceae; genus Microbacterium. The sequence goes on from CAWBTB010000007.1 coordinate 237,423, forward strand.
CATCACCGCGGCGCTCGAGGAGACCGGTCGGATCGAGGGCTTCCGCGACATCATCGCGCACTATGTGCGCAACCACGACGTGCCCGAGGGCGACGTCGCCGCGGCCCTCGCGATCGTCGCGCAGGGCGAGACGCCGCTGCTGCTGGACCCGGAGAACGACCCGCTCACCGCAGCCGTGGCAGCCGACAACCGTCCGCCGCGGACCGACCGTCCGGAGCGCACGGGTGGACGGGACCGCGACGACCGCGGCGCCCGGCCCGAGCGGCGCAGCCGCGGCGACTACACGCCGTACCGGATCGAGGTCGGCCGCCGGCATCGCGTCGAGCCGCGCCAGATCGTCGGCGCCCTCGCCAATGAGGGCGGTCTCGGCCGCGACGACTTCGGCGCGATCACGATCCGCCCGGACTTCTCGATCGTCGAACTGCCGTCCAGCATGGACTCCTCCGTACTGGAGCGCCTCCGCAACACCCGCATCTCGGGCCGGCTGATCGAGATCCAGCGCGATCGGGGCCGTGCCGGTGGTGGCCCGCGCCGAGACGACCGTGCCCATGGCGACCGCCCCCGCCGCGACGACCGTCCCCGGGACGACCGCGGCGCGGACGACCGTCCCCCGCGCAAGCCGCGCCACAAGGACTGACTCGAGCGGAGGCCGTTTCCGGCGCAGAATGGACGCATGGAACCGCTCGACATCGACCTGATCGCGCGCGCGATGCACAGCACCGACATCGGCGCTTCTGTGAGTCCCGACGGCGCCTCGGTGGTGATGTCCTCCGCCTACGATTCCTTCGAAGGTGACGAGGAACCCGACGAGGACTGGTACTGGGTGCCTCGGGCCACGACTGCCGAGGAGTACGAGGACATGGTGGCCTTCGCCGACGTCGTCGGAGACAGCGACACGCAGGAGCGGTTGCGGACCGCGATGACCGGCACCGGCGCGTTCCGTCGGTTCCGGCAGGCAGTGTATGACGATCCCACGCAGATCGGCAGCGAGTGGGGTGTGTTCCAGGATGCCCGCCAGGAGCTCCGCGCTCTCGACTGGCTGGGCGAGGTACAACTCCTCGACGAGGCGACGCTCGCGACTCTGGTCGCGGAACGGCTCGCGGTGATTCGCGACATCGAGGTGCGCCTCGCCGGGGTCCGCGACCGGGAGTTCGCGCAGGTCCAGGATCTCGAGCGGGAGCTGCAGAGCCCCGCTGCCGCCGAGACCGTCGCCGCCTGGAGCAACTGCTCGCCCCCGACTTCGCCGAGATCGGGGCCTCCGGGAGCAGGCGGAACCGCACGGAGACCATCGAGATGCTGCTCGCGGAGGATCCGGATCCGATCCTGATGCAGGATGTCGACGTCCGACGGATCTCCGAGGGTGCTGTGCTGGTCCAGTGGGTCTCGGAGCGCGCCGGTCACCGATCGCTGCGCACCTCGCTCTGGCGCCGTCTCCCGGACGGCTGGCAGTTGGCGCACCATCAGGGCACGCCGCTCGGCTGACGGCCGCGGCTCCCCTTCCCGCATGCTGGACGCATGAAGTCTGTGAGGGTGGTCGTGCGCGGTGGCGTGCAAGGCGTCGGATACCGCTGGTTCGCACAGGATGCCGCTGACGCCGCCGCGGTCGAGGGCTGGGTGCGCAATCGGCGTGACGGCTCCGTCGAGGCCGTGCTGCACGGCGAGGCGGATGCCGTCGACGGCGTGCTGACCGTCCTGCGCGAGGGTCCACGCCATGCCCGGGTCGATGCCGTCGAGGTGCATCCTGAGCCGGATGCACCTGCCACCGGACGAGGGTTCGAGATCCGTCCCAGTGTCTGACGCCTCGGCCGGGCGCGGGCGCCGGGGATCTGCCCCTCGGGCTCGCCGTCCGCCCGTCGGCTCCGTCAGGCCGCGACGACCGGCTTGGTGCGCACCGGGCCGAGCCAGGTCGCGATGAGCACCGCGGTGACGGCGCCTGCGGCCATGATCGCGGCGAGCACGACGATCTGGAAGCGGCCGGCCTCCAGGGGCGAGAGCCCGCCGAAGATCGCGCCGACGAAGGCTCCGGGCAGCACCACGAGCCCCGTGGTCTTGGTCTGATCGATGGACGGGATGAGGGCCTCGCGCACAGACCGGCGGGCGAGTTCCAGAGTCGAACGCCGGGGCGTCGCACCGAGCGCGAGCCAGCCCTCGACCTCCTCCCAGCGATCGACGACCGAGGCCGTGAATCTGCGGCCCGCGAGGGTGGCGATGCTCATGGAATTGCCGATCAGGATCGCCCCGATCGCGAGCAGGTAGCGCGGGGTCGGCTGCAGCGCACCGGTCGCGAACACGGTCCCGATCGAGACGACCGCTCCCGCGCCGATCGAGGTCGCCATGATCAGCACCGTGCGCCGGCCGCCGCCGGTGCGCCGCACGGCGACTCCGGTGGCGATTCCGAACATCACGAGCAGGGCGACCCAGATCCACACCGGTTGAGACACGATGCCGCCGAGGATCACGCTGATCACCGCGAGCTGCACCGCGCCACGCAGGATCGCAAGCGACGGTGTCCATCGGCCAGGGACCCGGAACAGGATCAAGGCGACGGTGGCGATCGCCGCGAGAACGAGCACGCCGACGACCGTCGGCAGCAGATCGATCCCGCCTGTCATCGCAATGTTCCTCCCCCGGTACCCTACGCGTCGCGCGCTTCTCAGAAGGGTGGCGGATCGGTGGTGTGGAATCCGGTCGGGCTGGTGACTTCGACGGTGTGATCTTCTCGGGTGCGGTAGTGGAATCGGGTGCGGTGGTGGCGGGCGTGGTCCGCGGGGCACAGTGGACGCAGGTTGCCCACGTCGGTGCGCCCGCCGCGCGCCCAGGCCCGTTCGTGGTCGAGGTCCGCGTCGAGCGCGAGGCGGGTGCAGCCATCTCTCGCGCAGGTCCCGTGCTGCAGGATCAGCCAGTCGCGTTGCGCTTTGGTGGGACGGTAGCTGCGGCGGTCCAGGTCGAGCACGACACCGCGGACCGGATCCGTGATCACCCGCCGGAACCCGGTCGCGTCCAGGAACGCCTGCCGGGCGGTGAGCGGGTCGATCGGACCGTGCCCGACGAGCTGCGCCTGCGTGTCCGAGGCGACTGGATTCGCCGCCACCGCGCCGTCCGCGGTCGTGCCGTCCGCCGCATCGCCGGCTGTCGCGCCGTCCGCCGCATCGCCGGCTGCCGCGCCGTCCGCCGCGTGGCCGGTGAGCAACCCGACCGGGACCGTGACGAACACGGTCGTCTTCACGGCCGTGTCGGTGCCGGCGCCGGTGAGCCAGTCGCAGAGCAGGTCCGAGCGGATCTGGTCCCGGGTGCGGCACTCCCGACGGTCCTTCTGCAGGTGCTTCGCCGTCGAGGTCAGGCGACGCTTGATCGCGACGGCCTTGACCGTCGGCACCAGCGCCAGGATCCACGACATCCCCTCGTCCGCGTCCTCCCACACGACCCGGCGATCCGCCATCCCGCGGGCATGCTTCTCCTCCGCAGGGGTCGGATCCAGCCGGGCCACCAGTACCGTCAGCCGCCGCCGGAACGCCGGCAGCGACAACGACAACGACCAGTCCGCGGCCGCCCGGTCGATCAGCCCGATCGCCTCCGTCGCGTACTCGAGGGCGGCGGCGTCGGCGCCCACCGGCGCGCGCAGCCGCAGGGCCGCGCCGACGGCCGTTTCGACGAAACGGAACGCGGCGAGACCGTCCCACGCCTGCGCCCACAGCAACGGCAACAGCTCCTGAGCGGTCTCGGCCGTGCACGCCAGCCGGCGCACCTCGTCCTCCGAGACCTGCAACCGCAACGACACCTCGAACACCGCCGACCGCAGCGAATGCTCCGCGTCATCGGGACCGTCGCCGACCGTGTAGATCTCCGGGTGACGGCGGACGTGCTCCAGCACCTCGCACACCCCGACCGCACGCCGTACCGCACGACGGTTGATCTCGACATCATCCACGACCAGACCATCGAACAGACGCGCCGCGACGAACGTCCCATCCACCCGCTCACGCACGACCGAGTCAGCAGCGAAATCGCTTCCCGCCTCGAGGTCGTCCGTGATGAGATCCATACCTCAGTCTAGCATTTATCTACGAAACTGACCGCACATTACGCTCGCAACTATCACTTTTTTCTACGTATTCCGTCATCGGTCGAGCGCCTCCGGCCCCTCCGTCACGAGCACGGTGGAACTGCGCGGCGTCGAGGATCCGCACTCCCAGCTCCTCCGCCTTGGCGAGCTTGGATCCGGCGCCCGGGCCGGCTGCGACGAAGTCGGTCTTCTTCGAGACGCTCGACGCGGCCTTACCGCCCGCCTTGATGATCGCCTCCTGCGCGCCCTCACGCGTGTACCCGTCGAGCGACCCGGTCGCGACGACGGTGAGTCCGTCGAGCACTCCCCCCGCGGCGTCTGCCGCCCCCGGACCCGGATGACCGGGCGTCGTCCACTGCACGCCCGCGTCGGCCCACTGCCGCACGATGTCCTGATGCCAGTCGACGTCGAACCAGTCCAGGAGCGAGTCGGCGATGATCCCGCCGACCCCCTCGACCGCCGCGAGCTCGTCCCGGGTCGCCGCTGCGGATCGCGTCCAGTGACCCGAACCACTGTGCCAGGGCGCGGGCTGCGACCGGCCCCACGTGCCGGATGTTCAGCGCGACGAGCAGCCGCCACAGTTCTTTGGTCTTCGCCTTCTCCAATTCGGCGAGCAGCTTGATCGCCTGCGACGACGGCTGAGGGCCCTCGGCGCCCGCCTTCTTCTCAGCCGCGGTCGGGTTGCGCCGGAACGGGGCACGGGTCTTCACGACCCCGTCCTCGTCCTCCTTGGGCAGCCCGGTCTCGGCGTCGCGGACGACCACCTCGATCGGCACGAGCCGGTCGAGCGTGAGCGTGAACAGGCCGGCCTCGGTCTCGAGCGGGGGCATCGCGGGCACGCTCGGCTGGGTCAGCGCCGCCGCGGTCACCTCGCCGAGCGCCTCGACGTCGAGCGCGCCGCGGGATCCGATGTGCTCCACCCGGCCGCGCACCTGCGCCGGGCAGGAGCGCGTGTTCGGGCAGCGCAGGTCGATGTCGCCCTCCTTCGCGGGTGCGAGGATCGACCCGCATTCGGGGCAGCGCTCCGGCATCACGAACTCGCGCTCGGTGCCGTCGCGCCGCTCGACCACCGGGCCGAGCACCTCGGGGATCACATCGCCCGCCTTGCGCAGCACGACGATGTCGCCGATGAGCACGCCCTTGGCCTTCACGACGTCCTTGTTGTGCAGCGTGGCCTGGCGCACCACGCTGCCCGCCACGTGCGCGGGCTCCATCACGGCGAACGGGGTCGCGCGCCCGGTGCGCCCGACGGAGACCACGATGTCGAGCAGCCGCGTCTGCACCTCCTCCGGCGGGTACTTGTAGGCGATCGCCCAGCGCGGGGCACGGCTGGTGGCGCCGAGCTCGGCGTGCAGGTCGAGTTCGTCGACCTTGACGACGATGCCGTCCAGCTCGTGCTCGATGTCGTGCCGATGCTCGCCGAAGTACTGCGACGAACTCGGCGACCTCGTCGATGCTCGTGCACACGCGCGTGTGCGGGCTCGTGGGCAGCCCCCACTGAGCCAGCAACTCGTACACCTGGCTCTGCGCGGCTACGGGCGGATCCGGCCAGGCGCCGATCCCGTGCACGTACAGGGCGAGCGAATCGACGCGGAGCAACCCGGCCTCGAGCTCCATCCCGTCCTTCTTCTCGAGCTGCTGACGCAGCCCTCCGCTCGCGGCGTTGCGCGGGTTCGCGAACGACGGGAACCGGCGTGCCGCGGCGGTGCGGGCCTTCTCCGCGTCGAACGGCTTCTTGGCTCCGCCGCGCGCCTGGAAGCGCTGCAGGGCCTCGGCGTACGCCCGCTCCCGGAACGCGGCCTGTGCGGCGTTCAGCCGCTCGAACGCCGCGACCGGGATGAACACCTCGCCGCGCACCTCGACAATCGGCGGGTGCCCCGATCCGCTCAGCCGCTCCGGGATCCCCGCAACGCGCAGCGCGTTCTCCGTCACGATCTCGCCGACCCGTCCGTCGCCGCGGGTCGCCGCCGAGGTGAGCACGCCGTTCTCGTAGCGCAGGTTGATCGCGAGCCCGTCGATCTTCAGCTCGGTGAGCCAGGCGACGTCGCGCCCGGCGGCGGCGCGGGTCTTCGCCGCCCACTCGCGCAGCTCCTCGATCGAGAACACGTTGTCGAGGCTGAGCATGCGCTCGGCGTGCTCGATGGTCGCCAGCCCCGTGGCCTCGGCCGCGCCCACCATCTGCGTCGGAGAGTCCTGCCCCTGCAGTTCGGGGTGGAGCCGCTCCAGCTCTTCGAGCCGGTGCATCCAGCCGTCGTAGGTCGCGTCGTCGACGAGCGACGTGTCGCGCCCGTAGTACGCGTCCTTCGCCTCCAGGATGCGGGTGGTCAGCTCCTCCGCCTCGACGCGGGCGGCTTCCAGCGAGATGTTCTCCGGCACGAGGCCAGTCTAGGAGCGGGGTCGGACATCGGCAGGGCGCGCCCGGGCACCAGCTCAGACCGCGCTCAACGCCGCGGCGACCGGTATCTGCAGCCGCGCCAGCACCGGGATCATCACGGCGACAATGGTCAGCGGCGCTCCTGCGCCGACGAGGATGCCCGCCCCGCCGAGATCCAGCCGGACCCGGACGCCTTCGTAGAACGGCGCGATCATGACCGCGGCGAGCGCGCCCGTCATCGCGATGACTGCAAGCGAGAGCAGCGCGGCCGTGATCACGTGGATGAGAGCCTGCAGACCCGCGGCGCGCACGATGACGCCGTCGTCCGCACCGCTCGCGGACAGCAGAGCCTGCTCATGCGCCTGGACGCGATTGCTCATGAACACCACGACTGCGGCTCCCGTGCCCGCCAGCAGCAATGGGCCGCCCAGCAGCACGAGCACCTGGCCGAGCTTGAGGCCCTCGAACGGTTCCCCCGCGGCCCGCGCCGCATCCCCCCAGATCGTGGTCACCGTGTACAGCCCGCCGAGCATGGCCGTTCCGGTGAACAGCGGTGTGATCGACGCGGTGCTGCGGCCCAGGTGATAGCGCGCCTGATGCCGCGCGAGGAACCACGCCGACGACGCTCGGGCGGGCAGCAGCGCCGTCCAGGCCTGCAGCAGCGGCGCGTACAACACGGGACCGCCGGCGACGAGCACCAGCGTCAGCAGCGGGGCGATCAGCGGCGTCTGCGAGATCAGCGTGTTCCGATCGTCCGCGGTCGCCACAGCGGCCGACCGCGTCCACGATTGCACCGCGGCAACCATCCCGGCGGTCAGCAGCCCGAACAGCACCCAGCGCCACCACCGCATCCTGCCGACCCGCGGCTCCGGCTCCCGCAGTGCCTCCAGCGCCGGGGTGCGCGCCGCACGACGTGCCGCAGGCAGCCCGCCCAGCACCGCGATCGCCAGCACCCCGGCCAGGACGATGCACGCCGTGATCGGCCCGACAGCCGCCGTCACGTCGGCGAATCCGCCCGATGCGCCATCGAACGCCAGCACCATCATGCCCGGGGCGACCGCAGCCGTCAGCGCGAAACCGGTCGCCGCACCGAACAGACTCAGCACGATCACCTGACCGAGCACGACGAGGCCGGTCTGCCGCGGCCCCACCCCGCACAGCTGCCAGCGCGCGTAGCCGGTGCGCCCGAGATCGACCGCGAGCCGCGCGACCGCCGAGGTCACCCCGATCGCGCTCACCCCGCTGAAGATCAGGATCATCGAGGAGGCCCCGCTGATCCCCGTACCCATCCGCCCCCCGGCGCGGATCCCGGTCTCCAGGAACGAACCGCCGACACCCAGCGCCGTCCCGGCCACGGCGGTCACCAGCACGAGGCCGGCCCAGGACCGCCAGTCGGCGCGCAGCTCCCCTGCCAGCAGCCGGATCATGCGTGCGCTCCCGCCACAGCGTGCTGCGCGGCGAGGATCTGCGCCGCCGAGGGCTGGATCAACTCCGCGACGACCAGGCCATCGCGCAGCACGATCGTGCGGTCCGCACGCGCCGCGGCATCCAGGTCGTGCGTGACCAGCACGACCGAGCGATCCCCCTGCGCGTAGTCGCGCAACAGCCCCAGCACGGCCGTGCCCGTGCTGGTGTCGAGTGCCCCGGTCGGCTCATCGGCGAACAGGATCCGCGGCTGCGCGGCGAGCACCCGTGCGATCGCCACGCGCTGCTGCTGGCCGCCGGAGAGCTGCCCTGGTCGCTTGCCGCCATGGCCGGCGAGCCCGACCGCCGCGAGCGCGCCGGCGACGTCCGGTCGGTGGCGACGCGCGAGCCGCGCCGGGAGCGCCACGTTCTCGCGCACCGACAGCGAAGGGATCAGGTTGTAGGCCTGGAACACGAAACCGATCCGGTCTCTGCGCAGCGCGGCGAGCCGGGTAGCCGAGGCGGAGTGCACCGCGACGCCGTCCACGACCACCTCGCCGTCGTCGCAGCGCTCCAGCCCGGCCAGGCAGTACAGCAGTGTCGACTTGCCGGATCCGCTCGGTCCCACGATGCTCACCATCTCGCCGGCAGCCACGTCGACATCGATGCCGCGGAGCACCGGCGTACGCTCGCGCCCGGAGTGGTAGCTCTTCGTGATGCCTCTGCCCTGCATGATCTGTTCCATGCATCCAGTCCACCCCGCGGGAATCCCGCGCACAGCAGACACCGGGCGAGGAGCGAGGTAGCGCTGGGTCTACTCTTCCCGCGGCCCGGCCTCGCTCGGCGGCACCCGTCCATAGACTGGCCGGATGAGCCTGCGAGCGATCGGATGAACGCCGTCCCGTCGCCGCGGCACCGGGCGCGGACCGTCGCGCAGGCGCTGATGAGCGCCCCCTGGCGCGTGCTCGCGTCTTGGTGGCCCTGGCGGGCGCTCGGCTATCTGCTCGTCTCGGCGGTGCTCGGGATCGTGCTGCTGGCGCTCCTGCCGTTCACGCTCCTGTTGCTGCCGTTGTGGGCGATTCTCTGCGGGATGCTGGAGCGGCGGAGGCTGCGGATGCTCGGCTTCGCGCGGATCCCGTCCGGGCATGTGCGGGTCGGTGCGGACGAGCGGCACAACTGGCTGAACATCCGGCTCACCGAGCCTGCGACGTGGCGCGAGGTGCTGGTGCTGCTGCTGGATCTGGTCGCGGGGCTGGTCGCACTGACCGTGCTGTTCTTCGAGTTCGCGGCGCTGGTCGTGATCATCGGCGTTCCGATCACGGCTCTGGTCCGCGGCAACGTCGACATCCGGATCTTCGGCGATGCGCAGATCCGACTCGACGGCTCGACCTGGTGGCTGCCCCTGCTCGCACTCGTCGTGTTCTTGATCGTCGCCGCCTACCTGAACCTGCTCGTCGCCACCGCGCAGGGCCTCGCTGCGAGCTGGCTGCTGGCGCCGCGCGGCGCTGAGATCGCCCAGCGCGTGGAACGTCTCACGCGTTCCCGCGCCGCCGTCGTGACCGCCCACGAAGACGAACGGCGCCGCATCGAACGGGATCTGCACGACGGCGTGCAACAGGAGCTGGTGCTGCTCGCCGGCCGTCTCGGTGTGCTGGAGCTCGAACTCGCCGGTCTCGGCGCAGACGCCGAACCGGCGCGCCGGGCCCTCGCGGCCACCCAGCATCAGGCCGAGCGGGCCACCGCATCGCTGCGGGAGTCGGTGCGCGGGATCCACCCCGCCGTGCTCGCCGACCGGGGTCTTGGCGCCGCGCTCGACGAGCTGGCCGGCCGGGCGCCGCTCGGCGTGACCCTGCGCCACGACGGGCTGGGCCGCGCCGACCCTGCCGTCGAGGCCGCCGCGTACTTCGTCGTGCGCGAGGCGCTCACGAACGTCGTCAAACACACCGACGCCACCGGTGTGGTCGTCTCGGCCCGCACTGACCGGCACACGCTCGAAGTCGTCGTGTGCGACGACGGGAGCGGCGGCGCAGATCCTCACCGCGGCACGGGGCTCGCGGGACTCGCGGCGCGCGCTGCGGCGCTCGACGGCGACCTCGTCATCGACTCCCCCGCGGGCGGTCCGACCACGATCACGCTGACCATGCCGCGCCGACGCGATGCCGACGGAGACGCACCGAGGGAGGCGGCGGATGCGGATCCTGCTCGCTGAGGACTCAGCACTGCTACGCGAGGCGCTCGCCGCGTTGCTGGCACGGCTGGGCCACGACGTGATCGCATCCGCGACCGACGCGGACGAACTGCTCACCCGGTACGCGGCGACCGAAACCGCACCCGACCTCGTCGTCACCGACGTGCGAATGCCGCCCGATGGCACCGACGACGGTCTGCGCGCCGCCTTGCGGATCCGCGCCGCGCACCCGACGCAGCCGATCCTGGTGCTGTCGCAGTACGTTGCCGACCGTTACGCACGCGATCTGCTCACGCTGCCCGAGGGCGGGATCGGGTATCTGCTGAAGGACAGGGTGAATCGGATCGCCGACTTCGATCAGGCCCTGCGGAACATCGCGAGCGGCGGTACGGTGATCGATCCGGAGGTGGCGCGGCATCTGCTTCGGCGCGATGAGCCGCGCGTACTGGACGCGCTCACGCCACGGGAGGGCGAAGTGCTCGCGCTCATGGCCGAGGGTGCGTCGAACGGCGACCTCGCCCGTCGGCTGCACCTCAGCGACGCCGCCGTGCGCAAACACGTCGGCAACATCTTCACCGCCCTGGGACTGGCCCCGACCGAGGAGAACCGCAGGGTACGCGCGATCCTGCTCTTCCTGCAGGCCGCCCGATAGGGACGTCGAAGCCGGGCATCGACACATCACGGTGCTGGTTCCGTTCGGCAGCGCCGCTCAGAGCCGCGCGATCGCGTCGATGTCGTCGCGGAACTCGGCGATCTCCCCGGCCGAGACCGTCGCCCTGCGTGCCGTCGAGCGCGCGCAGATAGTCGTCGGTGCCGAGCGTCGCGTGCTCGTCCCCGCCCTGCAGCGCACGGGCCAGGGCCTCCTGAGAGGCGCTGCGGGCGGCGTACTCGATGTCGGCCGGGGTGAGCCCGTCGCTCGCCGTGACAAGGCGGTCCAGGTCGATGCCGGCGGCGGACTCGGCCGGGATGTACCGCGCCCAGATCGCGCGACGCGCCTCCGCATCGGGCAGGCCGATCGGGATGACGTAGTCGAAGCGCCCGTGCCGGAGGAACGCCGCGTCGAGCGCCCGGATGAAGTTCGTCGCGCAGATCAGCAGCCGGCCCTCCCGATCCCGGAAGTCGGCGACCAGTTTGAGCAGCTCGTTCGTCACGCCCTGGGTCGGAGACGGCGGGGTGCCGCCGCGCCGCGAGGCGATCTCCTCGACCTCGTCGATGAAGACGACGGCGTGCTCGAGCTCGTCGATGGTCTCGAACGAGGAGCGCAGCGCCCCCGCCAGCGAGCCCGCCATCGGCGAGGCGGGACGGGAACAGCTCGACGAAGGGCCAGCCGAGCCGCGACGCCACGGCGCGCGCGAACGTGGTCTTGCCGGTGCCGGGAGGGCCGAACAGCATGACTGCCCGCGGCGGGACGACGCCGAAGCGCTCCGCGAGCTCCGGGCGGGCGAGAGGGGTCACCAGACGCTCTTCGAGCAGGCTCTTCTCGTGCGACATGCCCGCGACGCGATCCCACAGGTGCGGCGGCAGGATCCGCCCGCCGACCTCCTTGAGCGACTCGATCTCGCGGCGCTGGATCGGCATGTCCCGCTCCAGATAGCGCACGGAGTGGTGCACCTCGAAGCCGTTGCCGGTGAACGCGTCCAGCCCGTCCTGCTCGGGGATCAGGATCGACAGCTTCGCGAGCCCGAGCGGTGCCATCCGCCGTTCCAGCGCGTGCAGCAGCGAGGCGCTCACCTCGGCGGTGTCCTCCTCTCCGGCGATCCCGAAGAACACGATCCAGCCCTGTGCGTGCGCGGCGCGGCCGACCGCCGCGCCGACCAGCACGTCGCCCTGCACCGCGACGACCGCGTAGTCCTGCTGGCACGAGGCGATCACCTCGGCGAGCGAGTAGATCGGCCATTCGTTCTCGTGCGTGACGTGCCCCCACAGCCGCACGATCTGATCGAGATCGTCGCCGTGGAAGTCGCGGATGTACGTCCTCGCCATGTCGTCTCCTTCGACGTCGGTGCACCCATCATCACACTTCGGCAGGCACCGCCGAGACCGTGCGATCGATCGTGAACTGGCCGAGCACGCGCGTGCCGACGTACAGCACGGCGCTCTGGCCGGGGGCGACGCCGTCCAGCGGCCGGTCGGGGAGGACCCTGACCCCGTCCGCCGACACGAACGCGCGCGCCGGAACCGGGTCCGCATGCGCGCGGATCTGCACCTCGCAGGCGAACTCCTCCGCGACGGGTGCGGCGCCCGCCCAGGAGCGGCGCTCCCCCGAGATCTCGGCGATCGCGAGCGCCTCCTTCGGGCCGACGATCACCGTGTTCGACACCGGGCGCACCTCGAGCACGAACCGCGGCTTGCCGTCGTCCGCGGGCACGCCCAGACGCAGTCCGCGGCGCTGCCCGACCGTGAACGCGTGCGCGCCGTCGTGCGTGCCGACCACCGCGCCGGTGCGGTCGAGGATCTCGCCCTGCTCGGCGCCGACCTTCTCGGCGAGCCAGCCGCGCGTGTCGCCGTCCGGGATGAAGCAGATGTCGTGGCTGTCCGGCTTCTGCGCGACGCTCAGACCGCGCTCGGCGGCCTCAGCGCGCACCAGCGCCTTGGACGGGGTGGATCCGAGCGGGAAGTACGTGTGCGCGAGCTGCTCGGCGTTCAGCACGCCGAGCACGTAGGACTGGTCCTTCGCGGAGTCCGAGGCGCGGTGCAGCTCGAGCCCGTCGGATCCGTCGACGAGCGTCGCGTAATGCCCGGTGCACACCGCGTCGAAGCCGAGCTCGATCGCGCGCTCCAGCAGGGCCGCGAACTTGATCTTCTCGTTGCAGCGCAGGCACGGGTTCGGGGTGCGGCCGGCCCGGTACTCCGAGACGAAGTCCTCGATGACGTCCTCGCGGAACCGCTCGGAGAAGTCCCACACGTAGAACGGGATGCCGAGCAGATCGGCCGCGCGCCGGGCGTCCATCGCGTCCTCGATCGTGCAGCAGCCGCGGCTGCCGGTGCGCAGGGTGCCGCCGGCGCGGGACAGCGCGAGGTGCACGCCGACGACGTCGTGACCCGCCTCGACCGCGCGCGCGGCGGCCACGGCGGAGTCCACTCCCCCGCTCATCGCCGCCAGAACACGCATGGAACCAGTGTACGAGCGGGCTGCTGGGCGCGGGCCGGGCGCTTATCACGAGGTCGCCCGCGGGTAACGCGTTTCGTCTCGGTCCTCGCCCCTTCGACAGGCTCAGGGACCAGCTCCGTCCTCGCTCAACGACCCCGAGAAGACGAAGATGCGCGCTCGTAGGCGTCGGCGATGACCGCGAGCAGCGCATCGATGTCGGCTCCGGTCGTGCTCCGGCCCAGGGAGAACCGGATCACGCTGCGCGCCTCGGCCTCGCTGCGGCCGAGGGCCCGCACGACGTGCGACGGCTCGGCGATCCCCGCCTGGCACGCGGATCCCGCCGACGCCGAGATGCCCGCCTGGTCGAGCAGGAACAGCAGGCTCTCGCTCGGCGCCCCCGGGAACAGCAGGTGGGCGTTCCCCGGCAGGCGGCCCGAAGGATCCGGATCCCCGAGCAGCGTCGCCTCCGGCACCCGTGCGCGCACTCCGGCGACCAGCTCGTCGCGGAGCGCGCCCAGCCGGGCGGACTCGGCGTCGCGCTCCTCCTCCGCGCGCTGCGGCGGCGAGCGCGAAGGCGGCGGCTCCCGCGACGTCCTGCGTTCCCGAGCGCAGTCCGCGCTGCTGTCCGCCACCGTGCAGCAGCGCGGTCAGCCGCGCGCTGCGCGCGACGACGAGCGCGCCGGTGCCCACGGGTGCGCCGATCTTGTGCCCTGCGACGCTCAGCGCCACGAGGCCGACGCCGGGTCCGGCATCCCCGCGGAGCTCGGAGAACGAGAGCCGCACCTGGCCGAGCGCGGCGACCGCGTCGAGGTGCAGCGGCACGGCCGCGCGCGCGGCGGCCGCGGCGAGCGCGGGTGCGTCGTTGAGCGTGCCGACCTCGTTGTTCGCCACCAGCGCGGTCGCGAGCGCGACGGTCCCGGCGCCCGGTCGCCCCCGCCGGTCAGCGCCGCCGCGAACCCGGGGACGGGGATCCGCCCCACCGCGTCGAGCGGCACCGACCGCACCCGTGCGCCTTCCGCGGCGAGCGCGGCCACGGTGTCGAGCGTCGCGTGGTGCTCGCCGTCCGGCAGCACGATCGCGTCCGCGCCGTGCGGCACGCGCAGCGCCACAGCCCCTGGATCGCCGAGGTTGACGGCCTCGGTGCCTCCCGAGGTGAACACGACCTCGATCGGATCGCAGCCCAGGACTGCGGCCAGTCGCTCCCGCGACTCCTCCAGGATCCGCCGGGCGCGCTGCCCGGCGCCGTGCGTCGACGAGGCGTTGCCGGTCTGCGCCGCGACGCGCAGCCACTCCTGGGCCGCCTCGGGGCGCAGATCCGTGGTCGACGCGTGATCGAGGTAGTGCACCCGTCCACTCTCCCACCCCGCGGACGGCGACCGGGCGGCCTGCGACACGGGACCGGGTGGCAGGCGATCCGAGAGCGATGTACCGATTCATCGGCGCTCCGCGTATCCTGTCCCTCATGTGCCCGCATACGATCGACGCCGGAACCCCGATCACCGGCGACAGCTGCTCGCTCTGCAGCCCCTGCCCTGGACGACCTCGGCGTCCACCTGCACGACGGCACGGGAACGCTGCGGGTGTGGTCGGCAGAACGCCTCCTCGGTCGAGCTCGTGATCTTCGACGAGACCGACCTCGACTGGGAGACCGCGCAGCTCGAGCTCGAGCGGCGCCCCGACGGCGTCTGGGAGGTCACGACCGAGCTGCTGCGGCCCCGGGCACCCGCTACGCGCTCCGCGCGGACGGCCCGCATCAGCCGGGCAACACGTTCAACCCCGAGACCCTGCTGCTCGACCCGTACGCGCGCGGCCTCGCCCAGGGCGACGGGTACGAGGAATGGCGCTCGGTGGTGATCGAGGACGGCTTCGACTGGGGCGACATCGTGAAGCCGCGGACCCCGCTGGACCGCACCGTCGTCTACGAGGGCCACGTGAAGGGCCTCACCAAGCGGCACCCGGATGTGCCGCCGAAGCTGCACGGCACCTACGCGGGCCTCGCCCACCCCGCGATGATCGAGTACTTCCAGCGGCTCGGCGTGACCGCGATCGAGCTGCTCCCCGTGCACGCGTTCGCCTCCGAGCCGCGCCTGCTGGATCGCGGGCTGACGAACTACTGGGGCTACAACACCCTGAACTTCTTCACCCCGCACGCCGCCTACGCCACCGAGGACGCGCGCAAGGGCGGGCCGGAGGCCGTGCTGGCCGAGTTCAAGGGCATGGTGAAGCTGCTGCACCAGGCCGGCCTCGAGGTCATCCTCGACGTCGTCTACAACCACACGAACGAGGAGGGCATCGGCGGCCCGCGCACGAGCCTGCGCGGCATCGACAACGCCCTCTACTACCGGCAGCAGCCGGACGGCGCGTACATCGACACGACCGGATGCGGCAACACCCTGGACACCGCCACCGACGCGGCGGCGCGGCTCGTGCTGGACTCGCTGCGGTACTGGGCGACCGAGATGCAGATCGACGGCTTCCGCTTCGACCTCGCCGCCGCCCTCGGCCGCGGCGCGGATCACGTCTACACGCCCGAGCATCCCGCTGCTGCAGGCCATCCGCACGGATCCCGCACTCGCCGGGACGAAGATCATCGCCGAGCCGTGGGACGTCGGCCTGGGCGGCTGGCAGACCGGCAACTTCCCGGACGGCTGGAGCGAGTGGAACGACCGCTACCGCGACCGGGTGCGCAACTTCTGGCTGAGCGACATCGACTACGCGCGGCGCGCCTCGGCGCCCACCGGCATCGGCGGGTTCGCGAACCGCCTCGCGGGATCGGCGAACACCTACAGCGAGGAGCGCGGCCCGCTCGCGAGCATCAACTTCGTCACGGCGCACGACGGCTTCACCCTGCACGACCTCGTCGCCTACGACGTCAAGCACAACGAGGCCAACGGCGAGGACAACCGCGACGGCGCCGACATGAACCGCTCGTTCAACCACGGTGCGGAGGGACCGACCGAGGATCCGACGATCCTCGCGGCGCGGCGCAAGGCGATGCGCAACCTGCTCGGCACCGTGCTGCTCTCCGCCGGCGTGCCGATGCTGACCGCCGGCGACGAGTTCGGCCGCACTCAGCGCGGCAACAACAACGCCTACTGTCAGGATTCCGCACTGACCTGGCTGAGCTGGGACCACGAGCCGTGGCAGCAGGATCTGCTCGCACACGTCTCGCGGCTGACCCTGCTGCGGGCGGAGAACCCGGCGCTGCGCCCGCTGAAGTACGCCCGGCTCGGCGAGCACATCCCGAACGCCTCGGTCATGGACTGGTTCGACCAGACCGGCGAGACGATGGAGGTCGAGCAGTGGAACGATCCGCGCAACCGCACGCTGCAGTACGTCGCGGCGTCGACGCCGGACAAGGAGGCGTTCAACCGCGTGCTGCTGATCGTGCACGGCACCGAGTCGCCGATCGACGTGCGCCTGCCCGTCGATCGAGGGTGTGACGCGTTACGTGTCGCTCTGGTCGAGCGCCGACGAGCGCCCCGGCGACGTCGAGACCGTGCACGTTCCGGGCGATGTGGTGGCGCTTCCCGGCACGTCGATGAGACTGTTCCGCGCGGAGTGACGCGCGCGTTATCTCCTCGACGGCCCGAGGCACGGTAGGTTCAACGTGTGTCCGAACGATCTGCCACCTCGCCCAGCTCCGATGCTCTGCGCAGCACCGCGCAGATTCCCCTGCGTGCCCTCTCCGCGATCGATGCGGCGGATGCCCAGACGACCCGCATACCGCTCGCGGATCCGTCTCCCGCCGCCCCCGAGGGATTCCCTCCGAAGGCGTTCGCCGGTGAGGTGATCCCGTTCCGGGTCGTCGCGTTCCGCGAGGGGCACGACCTCATCGGCGTGCACCTGCGGCTGCGCACCCCGCAGCGCGAGGAGAGCCTGCACCGGCTCACTCCGCTGAACGACGGCACCGACCGCTGGCAGGTCGACGTCGCCCTGGACGAGACCGCACGCCTGGACGTTCCGGTTCGAGGCGTTCGCCGACGAGTTCGCCACCTGGGCGCACGCGGCGGAGCTGAAGATCGCCGCCGGCGTCGACGTCGAGGTGATGCGCGCGCTGGGCGCCGAGCTGCTCGACCGCGCCGCGAAGGACAAGACCCGTCCCAAGCCGGAGCGCAAGCGGCTGGCCGCGATCGCCGCAGACCCTGGCCGACCCGGACGGATCCGCCGACGACGCCCTCGCGGTCGCGACCGATCCCGAGCTCGCGGCGATCCTGCAGGACCGGCCGATCGCCGCGCTCGACTCCGCCACGCCGTGGCAGACGATCCTGGTCGAGCGCGACGCTCGCCGGCGCCGCCGCCTGGTACGAGTTCTTCCCGCGCTCCGAGGGCGCCGTGCGCAACGAGGACGGCACCTGGACGAGCGGCACCTTCCGCACCGCCGCCCAGCGGCTGCCCGCGGTCGCCGCGATGGGCTTCGACGTGGTCTACCTGCCGCCGATCCACCCGATCGGCCGGCTGAACCGCAAGGGCCCGAACAACACGCTCGATCGCCGGCCCCGAGCGACCCGGGCTCGCCCTGGGCCGTCGGCGCCGCGGAGGGCGGGCACGACGCGATCCACCCCGATCTCGGCACCTTCGCCGACTTCCGCGCGTTCGTCGAAGAAGGCCGAAGCGGCTCGGCCTCGAGGTCGCGCATCGACCTCGCGCTGCAGGCCTCGCCCGACCACCCGTGGGTGGCGGCGCATCCGGAGTGGTTCACCGACGCTGCCGGACGGCACGATCGCCTACGCCGAGAACCCGCCGAAGAAGTACCAGGACATCTACCCGCTGAACTTCGACAACGACCCGGTGGGGCTGTACACCGAGGTGCTGCGGATCGTGCGAGCTCTGGATCTCGCAGGGCGTGCGCATCTTCCGCGTCGACAACCCGCACACCAAGCCGCTGCGGTTCTGGGAGTGGCTGATCCGCACGCGTGAACGCGAAGCACCCCGACGTCGTGTTCCTCGCCGAGGCGTTCACCCGCCCCGCCCCGATGCGGGGCCTCGCCGAGGTCGGGTTCCAGCAGAGCTACACGCTACTTCACCTGGCGCAACACGAAGGCGGAGCTGGAGGAGTTCCTGCTCTCGGTCGTCGCACGAGACGGCCGACTACATGCGGCCGAACCTGTTCGTGAACACCCCCGACATCCTCACCGAGTACCTGCAGTTCGGCGGCCGGCCGCGTACAAGATCCGCGCCGCGATCGCCGCGACCGGCGCACCGCTGTAGGGCGTCTACGCCGGCTACGAGCTGTACGAGAACGTCGCCCGGCCGGGGTCCGAGGAGAACATCGACAACGAGAAGTACGAGTACAGGCCGCGCGACTGGGCACGGCCGCCGAGGCGGCGGCAACTCGCTCGCGCCGTACCTGACCC
This sequence comes from uncultured Actinomycetota bacterium, assembly GCA_963791605.1. Classification (GTDB taxonomy): domain Bacteria; phylum Actinomycetota; class Actinomycetes; order Actinomycetales; family Microbacteriaceae; genus Microbacterium. The sequence goes on from CAWBTB010000007.1 coordinate 255,900, forward strand.
GGCTCAACGAGATCCGGCGCGCGCACCCGGCGCTGCGCCAGCTGCGCAACATCCGCTTCCACTGGAGCGACGACGACGCGGTCCTCGTGTACTCCAAGCACCTCGACGCGGCCTTCACCGGCACCGGACTCGAGCGACACGATCATCGTCGTCGCCAACGTCGACCCGCATCGGTGCGGCAGACGACCGTGCACCTCGACACCCTCGCCTGGGGCGTCGAGCCCGGCGACGCGTTCGAGGTCGACGACCTCATCACCGGATCCGTCTGGACGTGGACGGATCACAACTTCGTGCGCCTGGACGCCTTCACGCGAGCCCGTGCACATCCTGCACGTGAAGGGGCAGCGATGACCACGCGACTGCGATCGACCCCGCCGTGCTCGAGGCCGTGGCCTCGGGCTCGCTACCACGACCCGCACTCGGTGCTGGGCGCGCATCCGCAGGCCGCGGACCGGCGGCAGACGCACGACGATCGTGCGCGCCCTGCGGCCGCTCGCGAAGAGCGTCGCCGTGCTGCTCGACGGCGGGCGGTGTGGAGCTCGCCCACCTCGGGGACGGCGTCTGGCAGGGCGTCGCCGGCCCGCTCGGCGCTACCGGCTCGAGGCGACCTACGACGACGACGCCCGACTGGGACCGCGGACGCCGTACCGGTACCTCCCGACCGTCGGCGAGCTCGACCTGCACCTGTTCGGCGAGGGCCGGCACGAGCGGCTCTGGGAGATGCTCGGCGCGCACCACCGCGACCTCGACGGCACCGGGGCACCGCGTTCGCCGTGTGGGCGCCGCACGCGCAGGCCGTCCGGGTGATCGGCGACTTCAACGGCTGGGACGGCCGCCTCCACGCGATGCGCCGATGGGCGTCGAGCGGCGTCTGGGAGCTGTTCGTCCCCGGCCTCGACGTCGGCGCGCTACAAGTTCGAGATCCTCACCGCGCCGGGGAGTGGATCCAGAAGGCCGACCCGATGGCGCGGCACGCCGAGCCGCCGCCCGCGACCGCCTCGGTCGTGACCGAGCTCCAGTACCGCTGGGGCGACTCCGGCTGGATGACCCGCCGCGCGGCGACGAACCCGTCGAGCAGCCGGTCAGCGTCTACGAGATGCACCTCGGCTCGTGGCGCCGGGGCTCGGCTACCGCGAGCCGCGGACCAGCTGATCGACTACCTGCACGAGACCGGCTACACGCACGTCGAGTTCCTGCCGCTCGCCGAGCACCCGTACGGCGGTCGTGGGGCTACCAGGTCACCGGCTACTACGCCGCCACGCACCGCTTCGGCCACCCGGACGACCTGAAGTACCTGATCGACCGGCTGCACCAGGCGGGCATCGGCGTGTACATGGACTGGGTGCCGGGGCACTTCCCGAAGGACGCGTTCGCGCTCGCGAAGCTTCGACGGCCAGCCGCTCTACGAGCACAGCGACCCGCGGCTCGGCGAGCACAAGGACTGGGGCACGCTGATCTTCAACTTCGGCGACAGCCAGGTGCGCAACTTCCTCGTCGCGAACGCGCTGTACTGGCTCGACGAGTTCCACGTCGACGGCCTGCGCGTCGACGCCGTCGCCTCGATGCTCTACCTCGACTACTCGCGCAACGAGGGCGAGTGGGTGCCGAACATGCTACGGCGGCCGGGAGAACCTCGAGGCGATCGGCTTCCTGCAGGAGGTCACCGCGACGGCCTACAAGCTGCACCCCGGCATCATGATGATCGCCGAGGAGTCCACCAGCTTGGCCGGCGTGACCGCGCCGACCAGCCAGCGGCGGCCTCGGCTTCGGGCTCAAGTGGAACATGGGCTGGATGAACGACTCGCTCGCTACATCGCGAGCGACCCGCTGTGGCGCAGCCACCACCAGAACGAGCTGACGTTCTCGTTCGTCTACGCGTTCAGCGAGAACTTCCTCCTGCCGATCAGCCACGACGAGGTCGTGCACGGCAAGGGCGCCTGCTGTCGCAAGATGCCGGGCGACCCGTGGCAGCAGCTCGCGAACGTGCGCGCCTACCTCGGCTTCATGTGGGCGCATCCGGGCAAGCAGCTGCTGTTCATGGGCCAGGAGTTCGGCCAGCGCTCCGAGTGGAGCGAGGAGCGCGAGCCTCGACTGGTGGATCCTCGACCAGCCGGCGCACCGCAGCTGCTGGGGTTCGTCGGCGCGCTGAACCGCGTCTACCGCGAGAACCCGCCGTTGTGGGAGCGCGATCACGACGCCTCCTCGTTCACGCGGATCGGCGCGCCGGACTGGGATCCGAACATCGTCGCGTTCGTGCGGCGGGACGCGCACGGCGGGCACCTCGCCGTGATCAGCAACTTCTCCGGATCCACCCGCCACGGCGTGCGTCTGGACCTGCCGCTCGCCGGCGGCTGGACCGAGGTGCTGAACACCGACGCGGCCGAGTTCGGCGGGTACGGCCAGGGCAATCTCGGCCTCGTGTACGCCAGGGACGTCGAGAACGGCTCGCCGCAGGCGACGCTGACGATGCCCGCACTGTCCACGATCTGGCTGCGCCACCAGACGCGATCCGCACGTCCCGATCGTCAGCAAGGGCTGAGTCGCCGCTCCACCGCCCGTCTATTTCTGCCGAACGTGCCGCTTAGAGGGCCCTGAAGCGACCGTTCCGCAGAAATAGACGGGCTGTGAGACGAATCCGCCGGTGCCGACACTTTCAGGGTGAGAGACACCGAACGGAGCCCTCATGGCACAGACCGTCGACGACACGGCGCTCGTCGCGCGTGCGGCGTCCGGGAGCGAGCACGCCTTCCGCACGCTGTACCGTGCGTACGCACGCCCGGTCTACTGGATCGCGCACGGCATCCTCGGCAGCACCCCGGACGCGGAGGACGTCACCCAGGAGACGTTCGTCGTCGCCTGGCGGAAGCTGCCCGCGCTGGAGCTGGCGGGGGACTCCCTGCTGCCCTGGCTCGCGACGATCTGCCGGTTCCAGGCGGCCAACCGCCTGCGCCGCAGGCAACGGGACCTCGCGCATACCACCGAGTCGCCGGACGAGCGGATCCCCGCTCTGATCGACGTGGAACGGCAGGTGATCGCCGCAGAGCTCGCCGAGCGGATCGTGCAGGAGCTGGACGGCATGAGTCCGCTGGATCGCGAAATCTTCCGGCTGTGCGCGACCGAAGGCTACGACTACCAGGCCGCCGCGACACAACTCGGCGTCGGGCACGGCGTCGTCCGCAACCGTCTCTCCCGCGTACGCACCCGTCTGCGCGGCGCTGTGACCGGAACGGAACCCGCATCATGAACCCCACCGCCACTCCTCCCGAACAGCCCGAGCTCCCCGAGCTGTCGGACGACACCATGGACCGCATCGAGCGGGACGTCTTCGCGCAGATCGCCGAGGAACGCACCGGTGCGCGCTCCCGCAGCGCGTCGCGGCGCCGCTCGCGTCGTCGCGGCTGGCTGACGGCCGGCGGGATCGCCGCGGCCTTCGTCGTGGGGGTGCTCGTCACCCCTTCAGTGCTCGACCTGACCACGGGGTCGTCGGGGTCGTCCGTCTCCGCCATCCCCATGCAGGGCGTCATCAACCCGGAGTCGAAGTCGTTCGCAGCCGATAGCGGGTCGCGGACCTCTACGAGCACCGGTGGATCCGCGTCGTCCACGCTGCGCGACGTCGTCCGCACCGGATCCGCCACCGTGCAGGTCGACGACGTCCGCGCCGCGGCCGACGCGCTCGGGAAGCTGGCGGAGAAGCGCGGCGGGTTCGTGGAGGGCGAGCAGATCGGAGGCTCTCCGTACCCGTCGCCCGCGGACGGCATCCGGCCGCCCGCGCAGGGCGCCGGCTGGGTGACGCTGCGCGTCCCTGCTGCGGACCTCACGGCCGTCATGGACGCGCTCCGCGACCAGGGCACAGTGCTGTCGAGCTCGATCGGGCAGAACGACGTGACGGCGACCACGACCGACCTGCGCGCCCAGGTCGCCTCGCTGACGGCGTCCGTCGAGCGGCTCACGCAGCTGATGTCGCAGGCCGGCTCGGTCGCGGACCTGCTCACTGCAGAGACCGCGCTGACCGACCGTCAGGCCCAGCTGCAGTCCGCCCAGCAGCAGCTGAAAGACCTCGAGTCGCAGGTCGCGATGTCCTCGGTGCAGGTGACGCTCGTGCGCGAGGCTCCCGCGGCGGCGGACCCGGCGGGATTCGGCGACGGTTTCGCCGCAGGCTGGCACGGGCTGATCGTCTCGCTGAACGCACTCGTGATCGCGCTCGGGTTCCTGCTGCCCTGGCTCGTCGTCGCGCTCGTCGTCCTGCTGATCGTCTGGTCGGTCGTGCGGCTGCGCCGAGCACGCCGGGCGGCACGGGCGAGCACGGACGTCGAGCACTGACGAGCGCGCGCGAGGCTCAGGCGTCGGCGCCGATCCAGCCCAGGAAATCGCCGGTGTACGGGCAGAGGTAGGCGACCGTGTCGGTGACGCGCACCGTGAAGTCGGTGCCTCCGGGGACCTCGAACTGCTCGCCCTCGCGATACGTCCTCCACTCGCCCTGCCCTGCGGGCTGCTGCACGTCCCAGCTGCCGCGGACGAGCAGCATCCACTCGGTGACGGGTGCGTCGAAGGTCCACTCGCCCGGCTCCATCACGCCGACGGTGAAATTGCCCTGCTCGTTCTGGAACTCCAGGCTGCGGACCTGCCCGGTGAAGTACTCGTTCTGGCCGATCATGCGGTGACTCCTTGCGTCTGCGGATGTGATGAAGCGCTCGGCATCGCGAGCACCACGTGGATCAGACTAGGGATCGGCAACAGCCTCGGACCATGTCCGTGATGTACATTCTCGGTGCGCAGAGATCACCCTGGCGTCGAGCGCACGGCTACGCTGAGTCGATGATCGTGACCCCCTCCCCTGCTCCCGGCTCCGCCGAGCCGCCTGCCGGGTCCGCTCCGCCGAGCAGCGCGCGTTGACGTTGCAGATCGAGCTCGCCGCGATCCTCGCGCGGGGCCGGGGAGTCGAGCGTCTGCTGCGCGGCTGGCGCAAGCGCACAGGAGAATCGGCTGCGGTGTTCGACCGGCTGGTGCATCCGCTCGCCCGCAGCGAGGGCTTCGCCACGTCGATCTCGATGCGGCGAGGGCCGCGCTGAGCGCCGAGCCCCCGAAGCTCGGCCAGGCGCTCTCGCTCCGCCTCGGCGACGCACCCGATATCCGCACGATCGAGATCACCCCCTTCGCCGGCAACGACATCGTGCGCGGCTTCCTCGCGCGGGAGCTGTCGGGGCACGCCGTCGCGGAGCTCGCCGCCCCGGCGCTGCGTGCGTTCCTGGCGCTCGAGTACGAGCGGCACTGGCTCATGGACGAACCGGCCCGGCGCCGGCGCCAGCAGAACCTCACCCGGCTGCTCGCCCTCACCGACCGGACCGCGGCGACCGCCCTGCTGCGCGGGCTCGGCGTCGATGCGCCGGCACTGCGCGGTCTGCGCATCGAAGCGCGTGATGAGACGCACGCCGAGGTGCTCGTCGACGACCTGGCGGCCATGTTCTCGGCGCCCCTGGTCGGCCACCGCGGACGCATCGTCGAGGCGCTGCTGCCCGACGACCCGCTGCCCGCACTCGGCGACTACGGGCTGCAGACGCCGCTCGGAGTCGGGACGTCGCAGCCCCCGCATCACGCGGCGCGCTCCATGCGGCAGGCCAGCCTGGCCCTGGAGACCAGCCGGCGCGTCGGAGCACCCATCGAATACCGCGACGGGGCCGCGCACGACTTCCTGCTTCGGATTGCGACACCCGATTACCTCACCGCCTTCGCCGACGCTGCGCTCGGTGCGATCGAACAGTCGCGAGGAGGCGACGCGCTGCTGACCACGCTGCACGTCTGGCTGATCGAGCATCGATCGATCGAGGCGACCGCCGAGCGCATGGGCGTGCATCGGCACACGGTGCGCAACCGGATCCAGCGGGCCGCGCAGCTGACCGGGCACGATCTGGACAGCATCGACACGCAGACCGAGCTCTGGCTCGCCCTGAAGGTCCGCGGCTACGAGCAACCCGAGGACCCGCGCTCTCCGCGACGTACAACCTGAGGATCCGAGCTCGGCCGCGGCGGCCATTCGCACCCGGGACAGACGCTGGGACCATGGCACCTGACGCCGCCGCTCACCCGAACGCCCGGCCTGATCCTCGATGAGGAGTACCGATGACCCTCTCCCCCACCGCCGCTCGCGCACAGGACTCCTCGGTCCTGCGCCGCGTCCTGATCGCGAGCGGACTCGGCACGCTGCTCGAATACTTCGACTATGCCAGCTACAGCTACCTCGCGACGACGATCGCCGTGGTCTTCTTCCCGTCCGAGGACCGCACCGTCGCGCTGCTCAGCACGTTCGCCGTGTTCGCGCTGTCGTTCCTGGTCCGCCCGCTCGGCGCGTTCCTCTGGGGCTCCCTCGGCGATCGCATCGGCCGCAAGGCGATCCTCGCGACCACGATCCTCATCATGTCGGGTTCCACGTTCCTGATCGGCTTCATCCCGAGCTACGCCGGATCGGGGTCGCCGCACCCCTCCTGCTCCTCCTGCTGCGCATGACGCAGAGCTTCTCGGCATCCGGCGAGTACGCGGGCGCGGGCACGTTCATCGCCGAGTACGCGCCTGCCCACCGCCGCGGTGTGCTCACCAGCGTCGTGCCGATGGCCGCAGCGGCCGGATTCCTCGTCGCGTCGCTGATGGCGACCGTGTTCTACGCGACCATGTCGCCCGAGTTCATGCAGAGCTGGGGCTGGCGGATCCCGTTCTTCGTCGCGGGTCCGCTCGGGGTGCTCGGACTGTGGCTGCGGACCCGGCTGGAGGACACCCCGCAGTTCCGCCACGTTCAGGAACTCGAGGAGCAGGAGCGCCAGGATCGCGGCGCAGCAGCACGCCCCGATCAGCCGCGCCCGCCGCTGGGCCGAGGTGCGCCGCAGCCTGCCGGCGATGATCCGGATGCTGCTGGTCATGTCGTTGAACGCCGGCGCCTACTACCTGCTGCTCAGCTACATCCCGACGTTCCTCATCGAGCAGGCGCACATGAGCGAGTCCAGCTCGAACCTCGTCGTGACGATCGCGCTGGTCGTGTACCTCGGCCTCATCCCGCTCGCCGCGACCTTCTCCGATCGGATCGGCCGCAAGCGCACGCTGATCATCTCCAGCGTCGCGTTCATCGTGCTCGCCTACCCGATCATGTCGCTGTTCTCGATCGGCGGCGTGCTCCTGGCCACCCTCGTGCTCATCGTCTCGCTGGTCTTCTTCGCCATGAACGACGCCGTGTTCCCGTCGTTCTTCACCGAGATGTTCGGCACCCGATCGCGCTACCTGGGCTTCGCCCTGCCGTTCAACGTCGGCGCGATGCTGTTCGGCGGCGTGGCGCCGTTCATCGGCACCTGGCTGATCGCGCAGACCGGCAACCCGAGCTCGCCGGCATTCTTCCTCATCCTCGTCGGCGTGCTGTCGCTGATCGGCCTGCTGCTGAGCGAGGAGACGACGCGCACCGAGCTCGTGGACGACCAGGTCGACGTCGGAACCCGCCCGATCCCCACATTCTGACCGTCCGGACGCTCCCGGGGCGGGGCGAGGGGCACCGCTACTCTCTAGGTCATGAGCAGCGCCGCCTCCTCCCCCGCCCGGGTCGTCCCCGAGTCGCGGGATCTGACGCTCGACCTGACCCGTGTCGCGTGCGTGGTCCTGGTCGTGTTCGTGCACATCCTGTTCACCGGCGTCGGCCGGCGACCCGACGGCAGTCTGCTCATCGAGCGCACCGTCGAGGGGCAGAGCTGGTTCGACGCGGTGAGCTGGATCCTGAACATCATGCCGCTGTTCTTCGTCGTCGGCGGGTTCGCCGCCCGCGCCGGCTGGCGCTCCGCGCAGCGCCGTGCGGCAGGACGTCGTCGGGTTCGTGCGACTGAGGCTGGCGCGGCTCGCCCGTCCGGCGGTCGGTGTGTTCGTGTTCTTCACGGTCGCGCTCGGCGCCGCCCGGCTGCTCGACATCGATCCGGCGCTCGTGGACACGATCGCGATCGGCGTCGGGTCGCCGCTGTGGTTCCTCGCCGCATATCTGCTCGTGCAGGCGCTCGCGCCGTGGATGATCGGACTGCATGCCCGATACGGCATACGCGTGCCGCTGGTCCTGCTGGCCGGCGCTCTCGCCACCGACGCGCTGCGGTTCCTCATCGCGGGCGGGCTGCTGGGGATCGGTCACGTCCCGTCCGCGGGCTACGGGATCGGCACCGAGCTGTTCGGGATCCCGAACGTCGCGTTCGTGTGGCTGTTCGCGCAGCAGGTCGGCTTCTTCCTGTTCGACGGCTGGTTCTCCCGTCGTCGGGTCTGGCAGCTGCTCGGCCTCATCGCCGCTGGCTACCTGCTCATCTGGGGGCTCGTGTCGCTCGGCGGATACTCCTGGAACATGCTGAGCAACCAGTGGCCGCCGACGTCGCCCCTGGCGATCCTCGCCGTCGTGCAGGCCGCGGCACTGACCCTGCTGCATCGTCCGCTCACCGCGCTCATGCGCACCCGCGTCGCGCAGGGCGCGGTGCTGCTCGTCGGTTCGCGGCTGATGACCGTGTACCTCTGGCACCCTGCCGATGATCATGGCGCTGATCGGCGTGCAGCTGCTCCTGCCCGTGCCGATGCCGGCGCCGGGGAGTGCCGTGTGGTGGTGGACCAGGATCCCGTTCCTGCTCGTCGTGCTCGCCGCCGTGGGCGCGCTGTCGCTGTGGCTGGTGCGATACGAGAAGGCGCCGCCCATCGGCCGGCAGCCGTCCCGAGGCGTCACCGCGTTCGCGGTCGTGCTGTTCCTGGTGCCGATTCTGGGCATCACCGCCTACGGCCTGGATCTGCCGCTCGCAGCGGCGGCGCTCGTCGCCTCCGTGGCTGCCCTGCTGCTCGTCGGCGCATATCGCGGGCCGGCCCGCTCGCGGGCCGAAACCCTCGGCGGGCGCGGGCGCTCAGGCCTCGGGCAGCCGCGGCACCGAGGCGATGAGCGCCGGGTGTACGCGTCCGCGGTGCAGCCGAGCACCTCCGCCGTCGCCCCTGCTCCACGACCCGGCCGCCCCGCAGCACGACGCGTCGGCGCAGAGCGACGCGACGACGCAGAGGTCGTGCGACACCATGACCACCGTCATCCCCTCCGTCGCGAGCCGGCCGAGCAGTTCGATGATCTGGATGCGGGTGGTCACATCCAGCGCGCTGACCGGTTCGTCGGCCAGCAGCACACGGGGCGCGACACGATCGCGCGGGCGATGGCGATGCGCTGGCGCTGGCCGCCGGAGAACTCGTGCGGGTAGCGCGCCGGCGGCGTCGCCGGAAGCGCCGACCGCCTCGAGCGCCGCGGCGACCGCGTCGCGGGCGTCGGCGCCCGAGGCGACGCGGAGGGAGCGAGCGGCTCGCCGACGATCCGGCCGACGCTCTGGCGCGGGTCGAGCGAGCGAGTACGGGTCCTGGAAGACCGGCTGAACGCGCGGCGGAAGCGGCGCAGCTGGCGCGCGGTCCGCGCGTCGAGCGGCTCCCCGTCGAAGAGCACGGCGCCGCTGCGTCGGGCGCGCCAGCCCGAGGAGCAGCGACAGCGGCCGTCGTCTTGCCCGCGCCCGACTCCCCGACCAGCCCGAGGCTCCGCCGGGTTCGACGGCGAACGAGACATCGTCGCAGCGCCGGCGGTGGCCGCCGCGGCGACGTAGCGGAAGCCCGCCGCGCGCAGTTCGAGGATGGCGGTCATCGCACCTCCAGGCGCGGCATCGAGCTCCCGGCGCGCTGCGCACGAGTTCCGCGGTGTAGGGGTCGCGCGGGGCACGAGCAGCTGCGCGATCGGCGCCCTCCTCGACCATGCGGCCGTCGCGCAGCACGATCGCCCGCTGCGCCATGCGCGGCACGACGGCCAGGTCGTGGCTCACGAAGAGGAGGGACATGCCGCGCTCGGCGACCAGCCGCTCGAGCAGCGCCAGGACGTCGGCCTGCACGGTCACATCCAGCGCCGTCGTCGGCTCGTCGGCGATCAGGAGCTGCGGGCGGCAGGCCAGCGCCGCGGCGATGGCGACGCGCTGCCGCTGCCCGCCCGAGATCTCCCACGAGTAGGCGCGCGCGATGCGCTCCGGCTCGGGGAGCCGGACCTCGGCGAGCGCATCCAGCACCGCGCGGCGGAGCTCGTCGCCGCGCAGCCCGAGGTGCCGGCGCAGCGGCTCTGCCACCTGCCGGCCCAGCCGCATCAGCGGGTCGAGAGCGGTCAGCGGCTCCTGGAACACCGTCGAGGCGATCGCGTCCGCGAAGCGGCACCAGGTCGCGCTCCTTCGCGCCGATCACCTGGACGCCGTCGAGCAGGACGCTGCCGGATGCCGCGAGCCCGTCGGGCAGCAGGCCGGTGAGCGCGAACGAGGTGAGCGACTTGCCGGATCCCGACTCGCCGATCAGGCTGAGCCGCTCCCCCGGCGCGAGGCGGAACGACACGTCGTGAACGAGCGCCGAGCCGTCGGAGGCCGTCACCGGCGACTTCTCCACGCGAGGACTCGCGCACCTGCACGCATCCGCGCTCATCGCGACCTCCTCCGCGTCGGGTCGGCCACATCGCGCAGCCCGTCGGCCACCAGGTTGACGCCGATCACCAGCACGACGAGCGCCACGCCCGGGCGCGATCGCCCCGACGGGCGCGGTGGACACGGTGCCCTGCGCCTCCTGCAGCAGGCGGCCCCAGGACGCGTTCGGCGGCGGGGCGCCGAGGCCGAGGTACGACAGGCTCGCCTCGGCGAGCACGGCGACGCCGAACTGCAGCGCCAGGTTCACGCTGAGCGTCGGCCAGATGTTCGGGCAGGATGTGCCGGGCGACGATGCCCGGCCACGACGTGCCCGAGGTCCGCGCCGCGGTGACGTACTGCTGCGCGAGCACCGTTTCGCGAGCACCCGGGTGAGCCGGGCGACGACCGCCGACATCGCCAGACCGATCGCGACGATCGCCGTGCCGAGCGATGCGCCCTGCGCCGCGACGATCAGCATCGCGAGCAGCAGCGTCGGGAAGGCGATGAGGATGTCGAGCACGGCGGAGATGCGTGTCGTCGAGCCAGCGCGTGGCGAAGGCGGCGAGCAGGCCCGAGCGTGATGCCGATGACGGCGCCGATCACGACCGAGCCGAGTCCGACCGCCAGCGCGATGCGGGCGCCGATCATCAGCTGGGTCAGCAGATCGCGACCGAGCCGGTCGGTGCCGAGCCAGTGCGCGCCGCCGGGTGCTCCAGCCGCGCCGCCCGAGGTGTCGCCCTGCGCGATACGGCAGCCAGAAGAACGACACGACGGCGACGATGACGACGAGGCCGACGAGGGTCAGCCCGATCGCCGAGCGTCACCGAGCGCCGGGGCGCGCCGGCGCCCGCCCGGCGGGCTCGCGGCGCGGCTGCCTCGGCCGCCTGCTCCACGATCGCGCTCATCCGTTCCCCGAGATGCTGTGCCGCAGGCGCGGGTCGACGAGCCGCTGCGCGATGTCGGCGAGGAAGCCGACGATCAGCACGAGCAGGGTGGAGACGAACAGGATGCCCTGGATGTTCGGGTAGTCGTGCTGCTCGATCGCCTGCAGCAGCATGCTGCCGAGCCCGGGCAGCGTGAAGACGCTCTCGACCACGACGGCGCCGAGGAACGTCGTCGCCAGCTCGATGCCGAGCACCGAGATGACCGGGACGGCGCCGTTGCGCACGCCGTGCGCCACATCGCCCGCGCGAAGCCGGAGCCGAGCGCCCGGGCGTTGCGCAGGTAGTCGCTGCCGATCACATCCAGCGTCGCGCTGCGCACGTACCGGGCGATGGAGGCGCTCATCACGATCGCGATCGTCACCACCGGCAGCGCGAGCGACGTGAGCGCCGCCGAGGGATCCGCCCAGTCGTCCCGCGGGAAGCCACCGGACGGGAACCAGCCAGGTGATGGAGAACACATCCACCAGCAGGATGCCGACCCAGAACACCGGGACGGCGATCCCGAGCTGCGAGAAGGCGGACAGCGCCGCCCCGTACCAGCGGTCCGCCTTCCACGCGCGACGAAGCCGATCGGGAGGGCCAGCACCAGCGCGAGCGCGAAGGAGAGCAGCGTCAGCGGAACGGTGACCGACAGCCGTGAGGCGATCTCCGGGCCGACCGGCAGCGAGCTGATGAACGACTGGCCGAGGTTCAGCGTCAGCAGCTACCGAACCAGCTGAAGAACTGCTGCAGCAGCGGCAGGTCGCTGCCGACCTGCCGCTGCGCCGCCTTGATCTGCTCCTTGGTGGCGCCGGCCGACAGCAGCGCATTCGACGGGTCGCCCGGGAGCACCCGCAGCAGGAAGAACAGCGACCACCATGGCCAGCAGCAGCGACACCACGAGGAACGCGGTGCGACGCAGGAAGAGCATGGCATCTCAGCGTAAGCTCGGGTCACCGCGCCGGCCCCCCGGCATCCGGGTGCAGCGCGTGTTACTTCTTGACGATGTCGTACGCGTAGAACTGCGAGTTCAGCCCGTTACCGGGTAGCCGCTGACCGAGCTGACGGCGACGACGATCTGCGGGTAGAGGTACAGCCACGCGCTGGCGGCGTCCTTCGCGATCTGCTCGTTGACCTGCTTCAGCTTCGCGGTCTGCTCGGCCGTCGTGGTCGCCTGCTCGGCCTCGTTCACCCACGGCGGTCACCTGCGGGTTGTCGTAGCCCCAGTAGAAGTCGGGGTTGCCGTACCAGACCACGTCGCGGTCGTTGACGTGCTCCTGCAGGGTCGCGGTGAAGTCGTGGTTCTTGAACACCTTCGTGTACCACTCGTCGGCCGAGATGGAGTTGATGGTCACCGTGACGCCGACCTTCGCGAGCTCGCTCTTCAGGAACTCGGCGACCGCCGGGTGCGGGTCGTAGGTCGGGGTGTCCAGCGTGAAGCTGAAGCCGTTCGGCAGGCCGGCCTCGGCCAGCTCCTTCTTCGCCAGGTTGACGTCGTACGGGTTCACCTTGGTGAGGTCCTCGTACCAGGGGTCGCTCGGCGGCACCATCGAACCGATGAGCGTGCCGTAGTCGCCCCAGATCGAGTTGAGCAGCTTCTTGGTGTCGATGCCGAGTAGACCGCCTTGCGCACCCGACGTTGTCGAACGGGGCGACCTTGTCGTTGAAGGCCAGCAGCTCCTTGGTCGTCGACTTGCCGTCGTGATCGTGTAGTCCTTGTTGCCCTCGAAGTGCGTCAGCGCATCCGGGCTCTGGATGCTGGTGACGATGTCGACCTGGTTGGTCAGCAGGGCGTTCGAGAGGGCGGTGGCGTCGGTGAAGTAGTCGAAGACGACCTCCTTGTTCTTCGCCTTGTCGCCCCAGTAGCCGCTCCAGCGCTCGAGGCTCAGAGCGAGCTGCCGCGCTTCCAGGTGCCGAGCGTGTACGGGCCGGTGCCGTCCTCCGCGGTCTTGTAGTTCGACGTGCCGGGGCCGTAGATCCAGACGTAGCTGAGGTTGTACGGCAGCGAGATCGAGCGGGACTTCAGCGATGATCGTCCGGTCTTGTCGTCCGGGGTGTCGATCTTCGAGATACGGCGAGCTGCGACTTGCGGGCCGACTGCGATCGGCGGCGGTGACGCGCTCGATGCTCGCTTCACATCCGCGCTGGTCAGAGCCTTGCCGGAATGGAACTTCACGCCGTCACGAGCGTGAACGTGTAGGTGAGTCCGTCCGCGCTGGCCGTGTACTTCGTGGCGAGCAGCGGCTCGACCTTGCCGTCGTCGGTGAGCTTGAAGAGGCCCTCGTAGACGTTGCCGTTCAGCGCCTCGGTGACGCCCTGGCCGCCGCCGGCGGTGTTGTCGAGGTTGACCGGCTCGTAGAGGGAGCCGATCGGCGATGGACGCGTCGCTGCTCCCGACGACGAGGAGCGCCGGCGCAGCCGGCGAGGGCCAGGGCCGAGCCAGGCCGATCGCGAGCGTCGCGAACAGGGAGATTTTCTCACAGGGGTCTCCAGTGCTGGGGATGTGCTGTGAGCGCTGCGGGAGAAGCGAGGGGGCGGGACGGCGTCAGTGCGGGCGCCGTCGCGGAAGACGACGCGCTTCTCGCCGGCGGTCACCGGCGACGGGGAAGCGGTTGTTGCGCGGCGGCAGCGGACAGTTGTACTGGTCCGAGAAGCCGCACGGCGGCACGAACGCGCGGTTGAAGTCGAGGACGACGAGCGGCTCGCACCGGTCGCGTGCACGAACAGGAACCGGCCGGAAGCGTAGGTCCCGTCGTCGCCGTCGGCGCCGTTCGTCGGGTCGCCGAAGACGAGCAGCAGCGTCCCGTCGTCGTCGAAAGCGCTCAGCGTGTAGTCGACGCCGTCCGCTCGAAGGTGATGTCGCCGGGGACGACCAGGTCGCGGGTCAGCCCGTTGTCGCGGATGTGCTCGAACGGGATGGTGCGCTCACCGCTGACCGGGGTGAAGGTGGCCTCGATCACCCAGCCGGGTCGAACGGGAAGACGTCGATGGTCTCGAAGGCGCGGACGGCGGGCGAGGCGGCGTCCCAGAGGCGGATCCCGCGCTCGGGCTCGCGGTTCCAGGTGCGCCGGGTGAGCTCCGTCGCGGTCACGGTCGCGGGAGACCGGCCAGCGCATCCTCGGCGGGTGGTCTCGTCGCCCGCGGGCAGCCAGCGGGTCTCGATGAGCGCGAGATTGCCGGTCGGGGCGGCGACGGAGGCGAGCCGCGCGGCCTTCCACTGCTCGTGGGCGGCGCGCGCCGCCTCGGAATCGGCGTCCGCCGCGGGGTTCTCGGGCATTTCTCCAGCCTAGGTCGAGGGGTGATCCTGATCCTCAACGCGCGTCACCCTGCGTAGCATTCCCGGGCGCGTACGCCTCCGGGAACGACGAAAGCCCTCGGGAAACCGAGGGCTTTCGCGTGTTGTGACCCCAGCGGGATTCGAACCCGCGTTACCGCCGTGAGAGGGCGGCGTACTAGGCCGCTATACGATGGGGCCGTTTTCTCGAGGCGTTTCCGTCCCGCGACAACCGTTCAAGTATGACATGGCCCCCAGCGCGCGCCAAATCGTGCCGGGCTCCACGCGACTCCCGGGTGTGTCGACCTCGGCACGGGATTACCCTCGAAGCATGCGCGTCACCAAGCATGAGCACGCGGCCCTCCGCGTGGACGACCACGGTCAGACCCTCCTCATCGATCCGGGCAGCTTCACGCTCCCGTTGAACGACCTCAGCCGCCTCGTCGGCATCGTGCTCACCCATGAGCACCCCGATCATTGGACGCCCGAACACCTCGACCGGATCCTCCGCGACGCTCCCGGCACCCCGATCTTCGCCCCGGAGGGGGTCGCCCGCGCCGCGGCCGACTACGACATCACCGTGGTCGCGCCCGGCGACACCGTGACGGCCGGCGACTTCACCCTGCGCTTCTTCGGCGGCGTGCACGCCGAGATCCACTCGTCGATCCCGCTCATGGACAACGTCGGCGTGCTCGTCGACGACGAGCTGTACTACCCCGGCGACTCCTACGCGGTGCCGGAGGGCGTCGAGGTGGGCACCCTGGCCGCGCCGCTGGGCGCACCCTGGCTGAAGATCGGCGACGCGATGGACTACGTGCTCGCGGTCAAGCCCCGTCGCGCGTTCGGCACGCACGACATGACGCTGTCCGTGATCGGCGCGAACATGCACCGGGCCCGACTGAAGTGGGCGACGGAGCAGAACGGCGGGGAGTTCTTCGAGCTCGCACCGGGCGACTCGATCGAGGTCTGAGGTGGCGCACTCCCCCGCCGCCGAGCACGCGCTCGACGAGGACGGCGTGCGCACTCTTCTCCGTGAGGCAGTCCCGCATCTCGCCGAGCGGCCCCTGGTTCTCGTCGCGGACGGCTGGGACAACATGATCTGGCGGCTCGGCGACGATCTCGCGGTGCGGATCCCTCGCCGCGCGGTCGCCGCCCCGCTCATCGAGCACGAGCAGCGCGCGCTGCCGGTGCTCGGACCGCGACTCGCCGTGCTCGGGATCCGCGCCCCGGTTCCGATCGTCCTCGGCCGTCCGAGCGCGTCGTTCCCGTGGCCGTGGTCGGTGGTCCCCTGGATGTCAGGGACGCGCGCCCTCGACCGCCCGCGAGCCGCCAACGCCGGATGGGCCGACGCCCTCGCCCGCGCCCTGGTCGCGCTGCACCGACCGGCTCCGGAGGATGCACCCGTCAATCCCGCCCGCGGAGTCGCGCTCCGCACGCGCGACGAGGTGATGCGGTCCGGCTCACCCTGCTCCCGGATCGGCCCGCGCTGCGCGACGCCTGGTCCGCGGGACTGGCGGCCCCGTCAGCTCCGAGCGGGTGTGGATCCATGGCGATCTGCACCCCGGCAACATCATCGTCGACGAGGATCGTCTGGCCGCCCTGATCGACTTCGGGGATGTCACCGCGGGCGACCCCGCGTACGACCTGGCAGTGGCCTGGCTGCTCTTCGACAGCGAGGGGCGTGCGCTGTTCAGCGCCGAGACGGCGGTCGTTACGACCGCGCGACGTGGACGCGGGCCCGCGCATGGGCCGCCTATCTCGCAGCCATGCTCCTCACCCAGAGCGATGACCGCCCCGACCATCACGCGGTCGGGCGGAGCACGGCCGACGAGCTCGCGCGCTCCGCGAGGCGTCCGCCGACGGCCCGGACTCGCCAGCGGCCCGGCGGACGGACCGGTCGTCCCCACCGCTCCCTCCCCGCGACACGATCGCGACGGCGACCGACGACGCGACGACCGCGACCAGTGCACCGAGCAGGATCGCCGCGCCCTCGCCGGGGAGCAGCGCCTTGGTCGCGACGCCGAGCGCGACGGCGGCGACCGGCACGCCGAGCTGCCCGGCCGAGGCGATCGCCCGCGACCAGGGCAGCCCCGCCGCGCGTCCGGCGAGGTGCGCGATCACCGCGGCGGTGCCGAGCGCGAGGCCGAGCAGGATCATCTGCGGGTGATCGGTCAGGTTGCGGAGGTTGATCGACGATCCGAGCCAGACGAAGAAGAGCGGCCCGAAGAAGCCCTCGGTCATGCCGAAGAGCTGGCGCGCCAGGCGCCGCGGCTGGCCCGCCGCGGACAGCACGAGGCCGAGTGTGAAGCCGGCCATCATGACCGAGACGTGCGTGAACTGCGCGATCGCGGCGAGTCCGAACAGCACGACCAGGCTGATGCGCAGCTCCAGCGCGAAGCGACGGGACTCCGAGAACTTGTGCACGGGTGCCTGCGGCGGGGTCCGACCCGGCGCAGCAGGATCGCCAGGACCACACCGATCCCCGCGATGAGGAGGCCGCCGAGCGCGACCAGGGGCACCCGGGACGGCTGCATCACCAGGGGCAGCGCGACGATGCACGCGACGTCGGCGAGAGCGATCTGAGCGATCAGCTGCGCGGCCGATTCCGGAGCGATCCCCAGAGACTGCAGCATCGGCAGCACGAGCGCGGCCGAGGAGGAGGCGATCAGCACGGCATAGATCCCGCCATGCGGATTGCCGAACAGGGCGGCCACGCCGATGCCGAGGGCGACCGCCACCACGGCGACCAGCCCGGCCCCCAGGGCGCCCTTGCCGACCGCGGCGCGCACCGTGCGATCCCGGACCGGGATGTGCGATCCGATCACGAGCATGATCAGGCCGAACCCGATCTGCCCGAGGAACGTCAGCGTGGGCTCGCTGGAGTCCACCCAGCGGAACCCGCTCGCGCCCACGACGAGCCCCGCCAGGAGCTCCCCGGCGATGAGCGGGATACGCCAGACCGGCGTGCGGCCAGCAGCGGACCGGTCAGCCCGACCAGCGCGATCAGGGCGAGCGTCGCGAACGTCATGCGCACACTCTAGGACGCGCGCGCCGGGTCCGCCCACGGCGCGTCGAGCCCCGGAGCCTCGCTCAGACGGCGGCCGGCTGCGCCGCCCGGACCCGGATCGCGCGCTGCTGGTGGTCGCGCTGCTCGCCGACGAGGCGCTGCAGAGCCGCCGGCGCGTGCGGGTGCGCGGTCAGCCAGGCGTCCACCAGCTCGGTGGTGTCGGCATCGGGATAGAGACCCCGTACGAGGCGCCCGGCGATCTCGATAGAGCGCTCCGCCCAGGCCGTCTCGATCCGCGCGAAGTAGTCCGCGTCGAACCGCTCGACCAGGTCCCGGCGGCCACCCGCCCGGAAGCCCGCGATCGTGGCGTCGAGGTGGTCGTTGCTCAGCGAGAGGTCGGTCCAGGCGGCACGCCAGTCCGCCGCGCGCACCTCCGCGAGCGGGCTCGATGCGGCGGCGGCGAGCGCCGCGGTGCGTCCGGTCGCGGTGCGATCGCGCAGCTGTTCCGCGGTGATCTCCTCGGCGCCGGCGTGCCCGGTGGTGACGAGCGCGGTCAGGAGCGCCCAGCGCAGGTCGGGGTCCAGGGGCAGCCCGGCCGGTGCGACGCCCACGAGCATCGCCGTCACGTCGGCGTGGCGTGCACCGTCGAACGCGGCCGCGCGCAGCGAACGCCCGCGCCCAGGTGAGCTGGGCGTCGCTCCCCGGAGCGGCGCTCTCGAGCGCCGACCACGTCCTCTCCAGCCAGGCCGCGCGCGCCTCGGCGCGGTCGGCTCCGGCAGGTAGTGCGCGATCGCGAACGCCGCGTTCAGCAGCACCCCGCCGAGCAGCGCGTTGTCGGCCTCGGCCGGGCGCGTGCGCGGCCACGACTCGAGATACCGCGGTACCGACAGCTCGGCGTCGCGCGTGGCATTCCACAGCGCGGACCACACCAGCGCCCGCGCCAGCGGATCCTCCAGGCCCGACAGCGCCTGCTCGACCGTTCCCAGCGAGCGCTCGTCGAGCCGCACCTTGGCGTAGGTGAGGTCGCCGTCGTTGAGCAGGGTGAGGTCCGCCTCGGGCAGATCGACCGGCGTGCGCTCCTCGACGAGGTCGAGCGGGATCCGCTCCCGCAGCACGAGCGCGCCGTCCCGCAGGTCGTACAGCCCGATCTGCAGGCGGTGCGGACGCGGATCCGTCTGCCGCACGACCGCGGCACCGTCCTCGCCGCGCTCGAGGCTCAGCGTGCTCATGCCGGTGGTCTGCAGCCACGCCTGCGCCCAGCCGCGCATGTCGCGCCCGGACGCCTGCTCGAGCTCGACGAGCAGGTCCTCCAGCGTGGTGTTGCCGTACGCGTGCCGGGCGAAGTAGGCGCGGGCGCCGGCGAAGAACGCCTCCTCGCCGACGAACGCCACCAGCTGCTTGAGCACGGCCGCGCCCTTGGCGTAGGTGATGCCGTCGAAGTTCAGCTTCGCGGCCTCCAGGTCGGGGATGTCGGCGACGATCGGGTGCGTGCTGGGCAGCTGGTCCTGCGTGTACGCCCACGCCTTGCGCCGGTTCGCGAACGGCACCCAGGCCTCGGTGAACTCGGTCGCCGCCGCCGAGGCGTGCGAGCCCATGTAGTCGGCGAACGACTCCTTCAGCCACAGGTCGTCCCACCAGCGCATGGTGACCAGGTCGCCGAACCACATGTGCGCCATCTCGTGCAGGATCGTGTTCGCCCGGCGCCTGGCGCTGCGCGCCGGTCGCCGCGCCGCGGAACAGGTACTCTCGGTGAAGGTCACCAGGCCCGGGTTCTCCATCGCGCCGATGTTGTACTCGGGCACGAAGATCTGGTCGTACTTGCCCCACGGGTACGGGAAGGCGAAGGCCTCGGCGAAGAAGTCGAGGCCCTGCCGGGTGATCCGCAGGATCTCCTCCGCCTCGAAGTGCTCGGCCATCGAGGCGCGGCAGAACACGGCCAGCGGCACGTGCTGCTCCCCGCGGCGCCACTCCGACTCGGCGCGCACGTACGGCCCCGCCGCGATGCAGGCGAGGTAGCTGGACAGCGGCAGCGTCGGCGCGAACTCCACCGTCTGCGCGTCGCTGTCGTCGCGGGTCGCCGCGGCGGACTGGTTGGACAGCACCTCCCAGCCGGCGGGCGCCGTGACGACGACCGTGATCGCCGCCTTCAGGTCGGGCTGCTCGAAGCAGGCCATGAACCGACGTGCGTCGGCGGGTTCGTCGTGCGTGTACAGGTAGGTCTGCCCGTCCACCGGATCCAGGAACCGGTGCAGGCCCTCGCCGGAGCGGCTGTAGGTGCCCGTGGCGCGGATCTCGACGGCGTTGTGCTCCGCGAGCCCGTGCAGCGCGATCCGCGCGCCGTCGTAGCTGACCTCCTGCGGACGGCCGTTGACCGTGACGCTCTGCACGCCCTCGCCGAGGAAGTCGACCCAGGTCTGGCCGTGGCGGCGTCGAACTCGAGCGTCGAGGCGTCGGGAATCCGGTGCGCGCGGCGTCGACCGATCCGGTGACGTCGAGCTGGAGACGGATCCGGTGCAGGGTGATCGCCGCGGATCGCGCGGCGGTCTCGGTGCGGGTCAGGTTCGCGGTGCTCATGGATCCATCGTTCCACGAGCCGACGGCGGGGCCGACGTGTGTCAGCATGGGGTCATGACCGAGACGACGCAGCCGCCCCGCTCCCCGAACGCAGCAGAATCGTGCAGGAGCACGTGCGCGCCGCGGGCCTGGACGTCCCGGTGCGAGAGCTGCCCGCCTCCGCCCGGACGGCCGTCGAAGCCGCCGCCGCGCTGGACTGCGCGGTGGGCGCGATCGGCAGCAGCCTGCTGTTCCTCGCCGACGACGAGCCGCTGCTGGTGATGACCAGCGGCGGCATCGCGTGGATGTCGCCGTGCTCGCCGCATCCGTCGGCGCCGCAGCGATCACGATGGCTCCGGCCACCCTCGTGCGAGAGGTCACCGGGCAGGCGATCGGCGGCGTCGCACCGGTCGGCCACCCGGCGCCGGTGCGCACCGTGGTGGACGCCGCACTGCGCGACTACGACCGGATCTGGACCGCCGGCGGCACTCCGCACACGGTCATGCCGATGACGTTCGACGAGCTGGTGGCGCTCACCGGCGGGTCGGTCGTGGCGGTCGCGCGGGACTGAGCCGTCGCGCGGCGCCGTTCTCACCAAGCCCGGCGCGGATCCAGGAGCCGTCCAGATTCCGTCGCCTACCGTGGAAAGGGATGTCACAGAACGGTAACAGGATCAGTTCACTGGACGGACTGCGCGGGCTCGCCGCGGTCATCGTCCTCGTCCATCACGCATCGCTGATCGCCCAGCCCTGGATCGACCCGGCCGGATGGGCGGTGCTCACGCAGTCTCCGCTGAAGCTGCTGCTGGCCGGATCCGAGGCCGTCATGGTCTTCTTCGTGCTCTCCGGACTGGTGGTCGCGCTGCCGGCGCTGCGGCCGCGGGTTCTCCTGGGCCCGGTACTACCCGGCGCGGCTGTTCCGGCTGTACGTGCCGGTGATCGCGGCGCTCGGCGCCGCGGCCCTGCTGGTGCGGCTGATCCCCCGCGATCCCTCCACGATGCCGGACGGCTCGTGGATGCAGGACGCGCAGGCCACGACCGTGTCGGCCGGCGACGTGCTGTCGCAGATGACGCTGCTGCGCCCGGACTACCCGATCGACAACGTGCTGTGGTCGCTGCGCTGGGAGTTGTTCTTCTCGCTGCTGCTGCCGCTCTATCTCTGGGTCGCGCTGCGGGTGCGCCGGTTCGCCGTGCCGGCGGCCGTGCTGGCCGTCGCCGGCATGGTCCTGGGGCGCACGACCGGGAACGCGGCGCTCACCTACCTGCCGGTCTTCCTGCTCGGCACGCTGATCGCGGTCCGGTTCGCGGATCTGCGCGCGTGGGCCGAGCGCCCCCGGGTGCGACGCGTCCTTCCCTGGCTCGCCGTTCTCGCCGGAACCATGCTGATCGCGAGCTGGCTGGCGAGGCCGCTGACCGCCGGCACGGTCGCGGCCGACGTGCTCTGGGCCCTCACCGGTGCGGGTGCGGCGCTACTCGTCGTGCTCGCCATGGTGTGGCCGCGCGCGCGGCGGGCGCTCGACACGCGGCCGATGCAATGGCTGGGACGGATGTCGTTCAGCCTCTACCTGGTGCACGCCCCGATCCTCGCGTCGTTGTGCTATCTGCTCGGGGCCGCGCAGTGGTGGCTCGCGTGCCTGATCGGGGTGCCGCTGAGCGTCGCCGTCGCCGCGCTGTTCCACGTGCTGGTGGAGCAGCGCGCGCAGGCCCTCGCGCGGTGGGCCGGCACGGTCGGCGTGGCGCTCGGCGACAGGGTGGGGGCGCGCATCGCCCGGGACGCACGTCGCCGACCCGCGGCCCGCGCGTCGTGATGCCTCAGCGGTGCTCGCGCCACGGCGAGCCGGTGCCGGCGCCGCGCCACGGCGGCATGGACCGCGCGCAGGATCGCCCGGGACAGGTAGCGCACGCCGATGCCCGCCGCGCCGAACGCGCAGCCGATGAGCGCCGCGCGCGGATCGTGCAGATTGACGTCGAACACGTGTGATCCGAGCGGGGTGAGGATCACCGCGAGCATGCTCGCGATCATCGCGCCGACCAGTACGACCTTCCAGATCCGGTAAGGGCTCGCGACCGTGACCAGCACGAAGAAGGCGACGATGATCAGTGCCAGGAACGCGGCCGACGCGGTCGGCACGCGGTCGACGTGCGCGGTGCCGAGCACGGCACGCGCGGTGAGGTACGCCCCATAGGAGGCGAGCGCCGCTCCGATCCCGCCGGGGACGGCCGCGTCCAGCACCCGGCGGACGAATCCGTCCTGAGCGCGCGCCGTGTTCGGCGCCAGGGCGAGGAAGAAGGCCGGGATCCCGATCGTGAACCAGGCGATCAGCGTGATGTGCCGGGGCAGGAACGGAAACGGCACCGCCGTCACGGCGACGAGCAGCGCGAGCAGGATCGAGTAGAGCGTCTTGGTGAGGAACAGGGTCGCGACGCGTTCGATGTTGCCGATCACCCTGCGTCCCTCCGCGACCACGTGCGGCAGTGTCGCGAACGAGTTGTCCAGCAGCACGATGCGCGCGACCGCACGGGCGGCCGGAGATCCGGATCCCATCGCGACGCCGACGTCGGAGTCCTTCAGCGCGAGGACATCGTTCACGCCGTCGCCCGTCATCGCCACGACCCGGCCGTCTCCCTGCAGGGAGTGCACCATGGCGCGCTTCTGCGTCGGGGTGACCCGGCCGAACGCAGTGCGATCGCGCACCTGCTGGCCGAAGTGCGCGGAATCGGGGTCAAGCGTGCGCGCATCGACCGCGTCGCGTCCGTCCGGCACACCGGCTTCGTGCGCGATCGCGCCGACGGCGGCGGCGTTGTCGCCCGAGATGACCTTGATCTCCACGCCCTGTTCGGCGAAGTACGCGATCGCACCGGAGGCCTCGGCGCGCAGCCGCTGGTCGAGGATCACGAGGGCCGTGGCGGCGAGACCGTCCGGCAGCCCGTCACCAGGAGCGTCGGCGGCCGGCAGGGCGGCGTCCGTGTGCGCGAGAGCGAGAACGCGCATCCCCTCGGAGGCGAGCGCATCGGAGCGTGTGCGTGCCGCGTCGCCTTCAGCGAGCAGCACGTCGGGGGCGCCGAGCACCCAGGTCTCTGCGTCACGGGTCTGCGCGGCCGCCCACTTGCGCGCCGAGGAGAACGCGACCGAAGTCTGCACCTGCAGGGCGGGCGCGTCGCCGATGTGCTCCAGGATCGCCGCCATGCTGCTGTTCGGCTTGCCCTCCGCGCGCCCGATCGCGGCCAGCGCCCCCACGATGTCACCGCCCGGGACGAGCCGGTCGACCGAGCTGACCCGCATGCCGTCCTCGGTCAGCGTGCCGGTCTTGTCGGTGCAGACGACGTCGACCCTGGCGAGCTGTTCGATCGCCGGGAGATCCTGTACCAGGCAGTTGCGCCGCCCGAGCCGGATCACCCCGACCGCCATCGCGACGCTCGTCATCAGCACCAGCCCCTCCGGCACCATCGGCACGAGCGCCGCCACGAGCCCTCGGACGGCGTTGCGCCAGTCCTCGGAGCGCCCCCAGATCTGGTTCACGATCGTGAGCACGCCCACCGGGATCAGCGCCCAGGTCACGTACTTCAGGATCGTGTCGATCCCCGCGCGCAGCTGCGACGGCGGCTTGCGGAACTGCGAGGCCTCGTGCGCGAGCTTCGCCGCGTAGGCGTGCTCGCCGACCGCGGTCGCCCGGAACGCGGCGGATCCCGCCGCGACGAAGCTGCCCGATTTGAGCTCGTATCCGGCGTCCGCGAGCACCGGCTCCGACTCGCCGGTGAGCAGCGACTCGTCGACCTCGAACCCGACCGCGTCCAGCACGACGCCGTCCACGGGGACCTGGTCGCCCGCCGCGATGAGCACGACGTCGTCCAGGACGATCTCGCTCGACGTCGATCTCTGCGACGCCTTCGGCGCGCTCCACCCGTGCGGGCGCCTTGCTGAGCAGGGCCAGCCGGTCCAGCGTGCGCTTCGCGCGGATCTCCTGCACCATGCCGACGACGCTGTTCACCACGATCAGCAGACCGAACAGTCCGTCGATGAAGTAGCCCGTGCCCAGGATGAGCAGGAACAGCACGAAGTAGATCGCGTTGACGCGGGTGAACGCGTTCGCCCGGAAGATCTCGCCGAAGCTGCGGCTGGTGCGCGATTCGACCGCGTTGCTCTCGCCGCGCTCGATGCGCTCGGTCACCTGCGCGGCGGTCAGCGGTGTGCGGGCCGTCCCGACGATCTCCGTCATGCGCTCACCTTAACAGCGCGCGCTCAACGAGCGATCTGGTCTTCGCGGCGCGCGTCCTGGGCCGAGCTCGCGCAGCACCCCGTCGTGCAGTTCGAGCACCCGGTCCGCGCGCGAGAGCAGAGCGGTGTCGTGCGTGGCGACGATCGCCGCCGTGCCGCGCTCGTGCACCAGCGCGGCGATGAGGTCCATGATCTGCGCGCCGGTCTCGCTGTCCAGCTGAGCGGTGGGCTCGTCGGCGATGAGGACGGCGGGATCCATCACGAGCGCCCGGGCGATGCCGACCCGCTGCTGCTGCCCTCCGGAGAGCTCCGACGGCCGCTGCCGCGCGTGCTCGGCCAGGCCCACCGCGTCCAGCGCCCGCCGCACCCGCTCCTCGCGCTCCGCGAGCGGCGTGCGACGGATGCGCAGCGGCACCTCCACGTTCTCCGCGGCGGACAGCACCGGCAGCAGTCCCGACGTCTGGAAGATCGACGCGATCCTGTGCCCGAGGACATCGCTCGCCTCGCCCTTCGCCAGATCGCGGTCATCGAGCAGCACCCGCCCCGACGTCGGCCGGTCCAGCCCGCCGAGCATGGTCAGCAGCGTGGTCTTTCCGGATCCGGAGCGCCCGGTGATCACGACCAGCTCGCCGGCGGACACGGCGAGATCGACCTCGCGCACGGCGGTGACCTCGCCCGCCGGGGCGGGGAACACCCGGGTCACGCCCTCGGCGCGCAGCACCGCGGTCATGCCGCCGGCCCTTCCTGTTCCGGATCGGCGTGCGGTGCGCCGGGCGCGACGCGCACGTGGTCGGGCTCGAGCGTCATCCGCACCCGGTCGCGCAGCTCGAGCGCGCTGACGAACTCGCCGGGCAGCTGCATGCGTCCTGCGCGGTCCAGCACGGCGAACTCCTGGGAGACGCGCACGGCTCTGCCGTCCTCGTCGGTGCTCGTGCTGCGCAGCGTCTCGGTCGAGGTGCGCCCGTCACGGATCCGGACGGTGCGGTCCACGTGCTCCGACACCGTCGCGTCGTGCGTGACGATGAGCGTCGTGACGCCGTGCTCCGCGTTCACGGTCTGCATCGCGGCGAGCACATCCGCGCTGGTGCGCTCGTCCAGCTCACCCGTGGGTTCGTCGGCGAGGAGCACGCGCGGTTCGTTCGCGAGGGCGACGGCGATCGCGACGCGCTGCTGCTGCCCACCGCTCAGTTGCGCGGGGCGACGCTCGGCGACGTCAGCGACGTCGAGCAGCTCCAGCAGCTCCCGCGCCCGCACAGCGCGTGCGGCGCGGGGGACGACCCCGGCCACGCCGTGCGCCATCGCGATGTTCTCCCGCGCGGTCAGATACGGCAGCAGGTTGCGTCCGGACTGCTGCCACACGAACCCGACGCTGCTGCGGCGGTAGCGCAGCCGCTCCGCGCTCTTCATCGTCACGAGGTCGTGCCCGGCGACGCGTGCGCTGCCGGCGGTCGGGGCGTCGAGACCGGCGAGGATCCCGAGCAGGGTGGATTTGCCGGATCCGGACGCGCCGACCAGCGCCACCATCTCCCCCGCCGCCACGCGCAGATCCAGCCCCTGCAGCGCCTGCACCTCGATGCCCTTGGCGGTGAAGATCCGCACCAGGCCCTCACAGCGGATGTCGGCCTCGGTCATGCCGCCCTCCTCCCTCATGTCGTCCCGCTCCCCATCATCCCTCCCCGTCCGCCAGGCGGATCGCGTCCGCGCTGCGCAGCCGCATGGCCGCCGCGGTCGCCAGCAGCACGGCCAGCGCGGCGACCAGGACGAAGCCGAGCACCGCGACGGCCAGACCGCCCGCGCCGAAGCTCAGCGCCGGAGCGGACGCGCCACCCGTGAAACCGCGCAGATCCAGCCCGCCGACGACGAGCCAGGACATCGCCAGCCCTGAGGCGACGCCGGCCGGCAGTGCGACCGCGAGCGCGGGACCCACCTCCCACGCCACCAGCGGCAGCTCCCCGCGGCGCGGGTAGCCCACCGCACGCAGCAGTGCGAGCAGCCGCGCCCGCGTCGAGGATCCGAGCGCCAGGGTCTGCAGGACGGCGAGCGCGAGCAGGGCGGCGACGATCGCGATCGCCGCGTTCAACGCCGTGTGCAGCGCCGCGAAAGCCGGATCCGTCGCGGCCTGCGCGATGAGCTCGTCCGCCGTCGAGGCGCTCGCGCCGGCCCCGAGGCGCGCGGTGAGCGCCTTCGCCACCGTCGCGGGTTCCGCGCCGGGTGCGACCGAGACGAACAACCGCGACACGGACGCCGCTGCGACCCCGATCCTGCCGATGTTCGCCCGATCGACGATCACCCACTTCTCGGCTGCACCGAAGGGCGTCTGCTGCGCGGTGTGCGCGACGATCCGCACCGCGTGCCCGTTCACGGTCAGCCCGTCCCCGAACTGCGCGATCAGCGCCTCCGAGGCGACAACGGGGATCGAACCGCCGGTGGTCGCTGAGAGGGTCGCGGGCAGCGGCAGGGCCCCGTCGAACCCGTGCTGCACGCGCGCGAACTCGCTCCGGTCGACCGCGTAGATGCGGACCCGGCCCGCGGCGATGGGCGAGGCGCCCTGACCGATCTCGTCCGCATCCAGGGTGGCCAGCGCTGCCACACCGCGGATCGTGCGCGCGGCGGCGACCTGCGCATCGTCGATGTACGCCATGCGCACGGCGACGTCGGCGCCGGTGCCTTCCCGCGCGGCGCGCGCCGTCCCGTCCGACACCGTCGCCGCGAACGACACCGAGAACACGACGACCGCGACCCCGATGACCGCCGCGAGCGCCGGCGCGGTGCGCAGCGCCGCATCGCGCAGCGCGCGGGCGGGTCCGAGCAGCGCGATCAGCCCGGTGCGACGCGCGGCAGCGCGGTGCAGCGCGTCCAGCAGCAGCGGCAGCAGCCGCAGCACCAGCACGGTGCCCGCGGCCCCGATGAGGACCGGCATCGCGAGCAGGACCGGATCGACGGCGAGGACACCCCCGCGCTCCAGCAGGATCGCCGCGAACGCCCCTGTCACGGCGACCACCGCCGCCTCGAACAGGATCCTGCGCCAGGGCGCCTGACGCCGTGCGCCGCCGTCCCGCCGCTCCGCGCGGCGCCGATCGAGGACCGTCGTGGCGAGGACCGCGCACAGAGGCACCAGCACCAGCACCGCCGCTACGAGCAGGCTCAGCGCATCGATGCCGTGCCGCGCGACGAGCGCGCCCGCGCCGATCCCGAGCACGGCGCCGAGGACGCCCAGCAGCAGCGCCTCGCCGCCGAGCACGCCGGCCAGCTGAGCGAGGGAGGCGCCTCTGGCTCGCGCCAGAGACGCGGCCCGCGCCCGGCGCAGTGCGAGCTGCCGCCCGGCCAGGGCGAGCACGACGCCGGCGAGCGCGAGCGGTCCCACTGCGGCCACCGCGACGACGGCCGTGAGCGCGCCTCCCCGGGCGACGCCGCGATCCAGCACGTCCGCGACCGGGGTGTCGTAGGACAGCCCGCGATCGTAGAAGGTGGTGCTCGCACCGAGGTGCACGGGGTTCGCCATGAACAGCCGCAGCTGCGCGGAGAGCCTGGTCGCGTTGCCTGCGTCGATCGCCGTCCGGTTCACCGGGATCCACGAGAACGTCGACGTGTCGCGGATCCGGTCGCCGAGGCGCCCCGCCTCGTCCGGTGCCAGGAACCCGATCGTCTGCAGGATGATGTCGCCCTGGGCGGAGTATTTGATCGCCGGCGTGCGCGCACCCACCAGCATGTCCCAGTCCAGGTCGTCCTGACCGTTCGGAGCCACCAGCCCGGTCAGCGTCACGGCCAGTCCCTGCCGATGGCGCCGTTCACCGACGTTCCAGTCCAGCGCTCGCGCGGACTGCTCGGTCAGCACGACCTCGACTCCGGCCGCCGGATCGGTCGGCTTCGGATAGGCGCCCCGGACGAGCACGCTGCGACGTTCGAGGCCGGGATCCATCGCCAGCTGCACGATGTTCGCGGGAGTCTTCCGGTCGCCGGAGAGAGCGGTCGCGCCGTACAGGCCGATGACGCGCGGGGCGTCGAGCGCGCCGCGCAACGGCTCGGGCTGCGCGTCACGGGCCGCGGCCGCCGCCGCCAGCGGGCCCGCCCAGACGTCCGAGGCCGGCGGGGCGGCGGGGTCGATCCCGGGGATGCCGGACGCGCCGGCGGTGAGCGGCCGCCCGACCTCGGGGATGCCGTCGAGCTGGTGCTGCACGGTCGCCGTCCGCGCCTGGTCGACGAGCGGCGGCACGAGCATCCCCGCCGACGCGAGCACCGCGATCGCCAGCACCAGGAACGCCGACAGGATCGGCGTGGTGAGCACCGTGCGGACGAGGACGGCGGGCGTGCCGGCGCGGCGCATCACGACCCGCTCCCCCACAGCACCGGAAGCACGGTCGCGGTCACGGCCCATCCCGCGGCCGCGCCGCCGAGCACGGCGAAGACCGCCGCACCGAGGACCTCGCCGAGCCGCGCCGTGCGCTGCCGCGCCGCGCTGAGGCCGAGGGCGCGCAGGACCGTGCGCTCCTCGGTGCGCCGCGATCGGTCGGCGGCGATCGCGGCGAGGAAGCCGAGCACGCCGAGCAGCACGGCCGCGGCGGATCCGAGCCCCAGCAGGAGCGTGGACGCCCCGGTGATCGGGGCGACGCTCACGGCGGCCGGGGTGAGGATCCGCACCGGGACATCCGACCGCGACCGGATCGCGAGTGCGACCGAGGCAGGGTCGGCGGTCGCGATCCACAGCTCGTTCGCGCTCGAGAGGTCGGTCATCGCCTCGGCGGCATGCCGGTCCGCGAGGATCCCCGGGCCGGATCCGATGCCGGGCAGGTCGGCGACGATCGAGGCCACCACTGCGGGCAGGCGCACGCCGTCGGGATGCAGCGTCGCCGTGAACCGGGTGC
The DNA here is from genome assembly GCA_963791605.1 of uncultured Actinomycetota bacterium. GTDB lineage: Bacteria > Actinomycetota > Actinomycetes > Actinomycetales > Microbacteriaceae > Microbacterium. The sequence goes on from CAWBTB010000007.1 coordinate 285,182, forward strand.
CGGTCGCGGCGCCGAGCCGGTGCGCCAGCGCGGCCGTGATCACGACCGGCAGGGCGTTCCCGGAGGGCCCGGCGAGGGCGGTGCGCAGCGACGCCGGCATCCGCAGCGCCGAAGGATCGGCCGCGACGAAGGCAGCGCTGTCCTGGCCGACGCCGGCGTCCCGGCTCAGCACCTCGATCGCCTGCGTCACGGCGGGCAGCGCGGCGGCGGCGTCCGCGGTCACCGGCAGCTCGTTCGACGCGTCGACCGACACCCGCACGTCCAGCCCGGTTCCCGCCCGCACGTCTGCGGCGTCGGCGGCTGCCGCGAGCGGGACGACGCCGGCCGCGATGGTCGCCGATCCCGCTGCGAGGGCGAGGCAGAGGATCGCCACGGCCGAGACGCCGGTCCGGCGTGCGAGCTGCCGCAGCGGCAGCACGGGCATGATGCCGCGCCCCCGGCGGGCCGCCCGCTCGGCCACCGCGGACAGCAGCACGGCGAGCACGGGGACCAGCAGCGCGGCCGCGAGCAGCGACACCGCACCCGCGGCGGAGGCGACCGGATCGGCGCCGCCGCCCGGCGCGAGCACGCCCCCCTGTGAAAGGAGCTGCCAGACGGCCAGGCCGGCGAGCAGCAGGACGATCAGGGCGGGCACCAGCAGTGCGACGAGGGTCCCCCGCCCTGCGTCGGAGCGGCTCGCCGCCGACAGGGCGGAGGCGCGTACGGCGCTGAACGCCGCAGCTCCCGCTGCGACAGCGACGGTGACGACCGCCGCCCCCATGGTCGCCGCCGTCGGCGCGCCGCCGGGCAGCACGGCGAGCATCGCCAGCACCGCGCCGATGCCGGTCACGGCCGCGGCCTCCGCCGCCGCTCCGCCGGCGATGCCCGCCACCGCTGCTCCGCGGGCACGGCGCAGCCGCAGCTCCTCGGCTCTGCTCGCCGCGAGCGCGGCCAGGATCACCGCGATCGCGATCGCCCCGAGCACCACGATGATCGTCGTCGGGACTGTCATGGTGCCGCGGGTCACGGTGACGGCACGGGTGAGGCGATCGAGCAGGTCGCCGAGCGCACCGGCTGTCGTGGTGTTCGAGCGGTTGCCGGGATCCAGCGCCGCCGGCGCACCGGCCAGCCGTGCCAGCCCCGCACGGTAGGCGTCCAGCCCGTCGGCCGTCAGTGCCGTCGGACGGATGCTCCAGGTCACGGTCGGCGTGGTCCACAGCCGTGCCATGTCGGCATCCGTGACCAGCACCGGGCCCGCGGCGCCGTTGGACGCGCCGGACGCCACGGCAGGATCACCCGCCCAGGCCGGATCCGCCGGGTCCTTCGGCTTCCAGGTGCCGACGACGGCGACGTCGATCGCGGCTCCCGCCGCGTCCGTGCCGATCGGGATCCGGTCGCCGATGCGCCAGCCGCGCCGCGCCGCCGCCGTCGCCAGCACCGCCGCCTCGCCGGAGCGCGACGGCCAGCCCCCGTCGACGAGCTCGCCGCGGCCGGTCACCGCGTCTCCGCCGATCGCCTGCACCGCGTCGGGGTTCCCGAGCGAGATCTCGCTCACCGCCAACCGCGCGACCGTCACGGGGGCGCGGCCGAACGCCGTGGCGATCGCCGCGCGCACCTGCCGGTCCTGCGTCTCCGGATCCGCCGCGCTCAGCGCGACGACGGTGGCGGCACGCGTGCCGGGTTCCGCGGCCTCGGCGACTCGGCGCACGCCGTCGTCCACCAGACGCGCGGAGAGCGCCTCGGTCCCGCCGACGCCGGCCACCACGACGAGACCCGCGAGCAGGACGAGCAGGAGCCGCGCCGGCTGCTGCCGCGCCCGTCTCACTGCAAACGTCATCGTCATCGCCCGTCATCGACCTCGGTCATGCCGCGCCCGGGAATCGTTACCGATCCGAACGAACGCACCGTCACCCATCCTGGACGGCGGCACCGGTCCGGCGCAACGACCGGACCGGATGGCTCAGGCCGGGTCGGACGCAGGCACGGCCCCGTCTGGCACGCCGTTCGCCACGGCAGGGATGCGCCGTTCCAGCACGAGCGCGAGCAGGCAGATCAACACGGGGCCCGCGACCATCGCGATGATGAACCAGATCTGCCTCCCCTCGCCGAGCAGCAGCCCCGCCGCGATGGGACCGGCGATCGCCCCGCCCTGGAACGCGGCCGAGTTGATCGCGTTGTAGCGTCCGCGGTTCCGCTCCGACGCGAGGTCGTTGTAGATCGCCGGAACGGTGGGCTGCAGCATGGTCTCCCCGAAGGCGAACACCCCCATGAACGCGAGCACGCCGATCGCCGCGGCGAGCGAATCCGGCAGCAGCCCGGTCAGCCCGAGCAGCACCCACGACACTCCCCAGATGAGCGCCATCACCTGCATCACGCGCGTGCGCCGGCGCCCCGTGATGAGCTTCAGCACGGCGAACTGGAGCAGCACGATGACGGCGGTGTTGACGGCGAACGCGAACCCGATCACCTGCGTGGACACCCCGGAGACCTGGCGCGCGAACGCCGGGAACCCCGCCTCCATCTGGCCGTAGCCGATGAAGACGGCCAGGAACGTGAGCAGGGTCAGCCAGAGCACCGCGGGCCGGCGCAGGATCTCGCGGTACCCGTCGACCCGCGCGTCGCCCTCCTCCGGATGCGCGTGGGTGCGCACGCGGCGCAGCGGCCCGAGCAGCAGCGCCATCGGGATGAGCGAGGTCGCCGCGTCGATCAGGAAGATCGCGGTGAACGTCTCCGGCCGGTGCACGTCGACGAAGAAGCCGCCGATGATGCCGCCGATGCCGATGCCCAGGTTGATCAGCGCGAAGTTGACCCCGAAGTACTGCTGGCGCACTTCGCCGTCCACGATCGTCGCGATGAGGGCGTTGAACCCGGGCCAGGACACCCCGAAGTTCACGCCCATCAGCACGAGAGCGATCGCGGCGACGACCGGCGAGGTCGCGAACGCGAGCAGCGCGCAGCCGGCGATCATCGCGGTGAGGCCGGCGAGCAGCACCCGCCGCGCGCCGTACCGATCGATCAGCGTGCCGCCGGGCCCGGTCACGACGAGGCCGGTGATCGCGATGATGCTCATCAGCGCACCGGACAGCCCCAGGTCGAACCCGCGCACCTCGTGCAGGTAGATGATCGTGAACGGCAGCGTCATGCCGCGGCCGAAGGTCTGGACCGCGACCGTCGACAGCAGCCACCGCCCTTCGGCGGGCAGGGCTCTCCAGAAGGTCCTCATACCGGTCACTGCACAAGTCTGCCCGAGGGCTCCGACATCCGGATCCGGCTCTGCCCCGAGCAGCGCCGGATCCTGGGGAATCCGCCGACCGGCCGGATCAGCGCACCGCGGCGGTCACCCGGCTCAGCGCCTCGGCGAGGTCGCCGATCAGGTCCTCCGCGTCCTCCAGCCCGATCGAGAGCCGCACGATGTCGGCGCCGGGGCGCGCCTCGGCCGCGACCGGACGATGCGTCAAGGCCGCGGGGTGCTGCACGAGCGAGTCGACCCCGCCGAGCGAGACCGCGTGCGTGAACAGCCGGACCGCGCCGGTGACCGCCTCAGCGGCCGCGTACCCGTCGCGGAGGCGGATCGCGATCATCGCCCCGCCGCCGCGCATCTGCCGCGGGATCAGCCCGCGGTGATCCCCGATGCCCGGGTAGAAGACCTCGGCCACCTCGGGCTGTTCGGCGAGCCAGGCCACGATCCGCTCGGCGGACCGCTGCTGCCGCTCCAGCCGGACCGGCAGCGTCGCGAGGCCGCGATGCAGCAGATAGGCGCCCAGCGGGTGCAGCAGCGCGCCGGTGATCGCGCGGACTCGGCGCAGCGCCTGCGCGGTCTCCTCGGAGCAGGCGATCACCCCCGCGATCACGTCCCCGTGCCCGCCGATGTACTTCGTGGCGCTGTGCAGCGACATCCGGGCGCCGAGATCGAGCGGATTCTGCAGCAGCGGCGTCGCGAAGGTGTTGTCGACGAGCACCGCCACGTCGCCTGCCTGGCCGACGACGCCCGCGATGTCGACGAGGTCGAGCGTGGGGTTGCCCGGAGTCTCCACGACGACGAGTCCGGTGTCGGGGCGGATCGCGCCGCGCACCTCGTCCTCATCGCAGAAGGTGACCTCGGCACCCAGCAGCCCGGAGTCGAGCAGATGGTCGGTGCCGCCGTACAGCGGACGCACCGCGACGATATGGCGGCGGCCCGTGGCGCTGGTGTGCGACAGGATCGCGGCCGTCATCGCCGCCATGCCCGAGGAGAACGCGACCGCCGCCTCGGCGTGCTCGAGCTCGGCCAGCCCCTCCTCGAACCGGGCGACCGTGGGGTTCCAGAGCCGTGCGTAGACGTTGCCGCCGTCGGGCAGCGGATGCCCGCCGTTCGCCATCGCCTCGTACGAGTCGCCGCCGTGCAGGATGTCCGGCAGCGGATTGGTGGAGGACAGATCGATCGGGGCCGCGTGCACGCCCAGCGCGGCGAGGTCGGCGCGTCCCGCGTGCACGGCGATGGTGTCGGGATGCTGCGGTCGATCGTGCGGTGCGTCATCGAACATGCGCCCAGGATCCCCCTCCGGGCAGAACTTCGCCAGATGTCTTGCTGCGAATTGCGGGATCTGATGCGATCCTGGTCGAACGAGCAATCGCACGCGATCCCGAGGAGCGGAAGTTGACCGCAGCGCAGAACCCCGTCGACGGACTCGATCTGCGGATCCTCGCCGCGCTCTCGGCGCGCCCGGACGCATCCATCAAGGAGCTCGCCGCGGCGCTCGAGATCCCCGCCTCGACCTGCGCCTTCCGGCTGCGCGCGCTCCGCGCCCGCGGCGTGATCCTCGGCACCCGGCTCGCGCTGGATCCGGCGGCGCTGGGACGGCCGGTGCAGGCGGTGATCCGGGTCCGTCTCGGCACCCACAGCAAAAGCGGAGTGGAGGCGCTGTTCGACGCCCTTCAGGCCACCCCCGGCGTCCTGCAGGTGTTCCACATCGCGGGCGCGGACGACTTCCTCGTGCACGTCGCGGTCGCCGACGCGGCGGCGCTGCGCGACATCGTGCTCGAGCGGATCACGGTGCACGACGTGGTCAGGGCGACGGAGACGCAGCTCGTCTTCGAGCGCCGTGACGGCGCCGGGGTCCTCGCGCGGGACTGACGCTGTACAAACACCTCGCTCTTTCGGCACCCTGAGAAGCAGCCGAACACGACCCCGCGACGTCCTCACCACGAGAGAGAACCAGCAGATGACCGCCTCCGAGTCCCCCGCCTCCCCCGCCGCGCCGGCTCCCGCCGAGGCGTCCGCGCCGATGCCCCGCAAGGACGGCCCTGTGATGACGTACCTTCGAGCCAACCCGTTCAGCGTCCTGCTGGCACTCATCGTGCTGGTGACGGGGCCGGTCTTCGGCACGTTCTGGGGCCGGTTCCCGATGGAGCTCGCCGCGGGCTTGATCACGACGGGGCAGCTCGCCTTCTGGTGGACGCCGGTCACCGCGCTGCTGATCGTGGACTCGCTCGTCGGCGGGATCCTCGTCATCGCGCTCACGCTGACCGCGGGCGCCTACGCCGAGCGGCTGCTGGGGACGGTCCGCGCGCTCGTCCTGTTCCTCGCGACCGGGATCGTCGCGATCCTGCTCGGCGTCGGCCTGCAGGCGCTTCTGCTCGCCTGGGGATCCGATTGGGGCGATCTGGCGAGCGTCGACCTGGTCCTGGACCCGTCGATCGGGGTCGTCGGCATGATCATGGCCGCGAGCGCCCTGGCGCCCGTCCTCTGGCAGCGACGGATCCGCGTCATCGGCTTCACCCTGCTGCTCATGTTCGCGCTGTACGCCGGCGACAGCGACAGCGTGTTCCGGCTCATCGCGGGCGTGGTCGGCGTGCTGGCAGGCGCCATGGTCTCGCGCGGTGCTGCACTCGGCGCCTGGCACCGCAGCTCCTATCGCGAGGTCCGCACGATCGTGGCGGCGATCGTCGCCGCGGCCGGGCTCGGGCCGATCATCGTGCTCATCTCCGGATCCTCCGCGGCGCCGCTCAGCGCGGTCGTCGCCGGATTCGCCCCGAGCACCGTCACCGAGCTGCCGGATTCCTGCGTCGAGCACTTCACCGCCGAGTGCCTGCGGCAGGCGGACGCGATCCTGACGGCAGGGCCTGGCCCCTTCCTCGTCAGCATCGTCCCTCTCGTGCTGGCGCTGCTCGCCGCGTGGGGACTGCGCACAGGGCGCCGCGCGGCCTGGATCCTCGCAGTCGCGGTCAACGCCGCGATCGCGGCGCTCACCGGAGGGGTTCTCGGCGTCACCGAGCTGCTGGACGCGAAGACCCGCGACCTGCTGCGGATCGAGGACGGGATCGCGTTCGTCCTCGCCACACTCGTGCCGGTCCTCGTCGTGGTGCTCCTGCTCGTGACTCGCCGGAGGTTCCTGGTCACGGCGCCCCATCGGGCGACCGTGCAGTTCTTCACGACCGTGATCGGATCCTGGATCGTCCTGGCCGCGGCCTACGTGGTGATCGGTCTCGTCGACGGCGAGAACTACCTGGACGGCCGGCCATCCGTCGGCGCTCTGCTGGGCGACATCCTGCGCCCCTTCGTGCCCGCCGGCTTCCTGCCGCCCGCGACCGAGGAGGCGATCCCCGTCGGCGGTGCGGCACTGATCGCCTACCAGTGGGTCGGCGTGCTGTTCTGGGCACTGTTCATCATCGCGATGATCCGCCTCTTCCGGGCCACGCGGGTCGGGCGCGACGCCGACGAGGAGCAGCGGTTCCGTGCGTTGCTGCAGGCCGGCGGTGGCGGCACGCTCGGTTTCATGGGGACCTGGTCCGGGAACACCTACTGGTTCAGCGCGGACGGCGAAGGCGCGGTCGCCTACCGGGTCATCAACGGGGTCGCGCTGACCCTGTCGGATCCGGTCTGCGCCGACGGTGCGGAACGGGAGACGATCGAGGCCTTCGTGCACCACTGCGAGGCGCAGGGCTGGTCCGCCTGCTTCTACAGCTTCCACGAGAAGTACCTGCCGGTCTTCCAATCGTTCGGCTGGCAGCACATGTCGGTCGGCGAGGAGACCGTTCTCGACCTGCCCGGACTGGAATTGACGGGCAAGGCCTGGCAGAAGGTGCGGCAGCCGCTGAACCGCGGCCTGCGCGAAGGGATCACGACCCTGTGGTCGACGTGGGACGAGCTGCCGTCGCACTACACCGCGGAGATCGAAGCAGTCAGCGAGGAGTGGGTCGCGAACAAGAAGCTGCCCGAGATGGGCTTCACCCTCGGCGGCATGGACGAGCTGAAGGATCCCGACGTCGGCATCTTCCTGGCGATCAACAAGGACGGCGGCATCGAGGCGACGACGAGCTGGCTGCCCAGCTGGACGGACGGGAAGATCACGGGATGGACCATCGACTTCATGCGCCGCGGCGACGGATCCATGCCCGGCATCATGGAGTTCGTGATCGCGTCCGCCGCCCTGCACATGAAGGAGCAGGGCGCGCAGGTGCTGAGCCTGTCCGGGGCGCCGCTCGCCGCGAAGCCCGGTCAGGAGGTGGCCGATCCGACGATCATGGACCGCCTCCTGGAGTGGCTCGGGCAGATGCTCGAACCCGCGTACGGCTTCACGTCCCTGTTCCGGTTCAAGAGCAAGTTCAACCCGCGCTACGAGACCATCTACATGGCCTACGCCGACCCCGCGAAGCTCGCCGCCATCGGCATGGCCATCGGCAGCGCCTACCTGCCGCACGCGACGCCCAAGGAGTATCTGGCGCTCGTGCAGACCATCACGAGACGCGATTCAGGGCACTGAGACGATCGGCGCGGGATGCGCCGGCGGATCCGGGCCGCGGCACGCCGTATGCGGTCGAATATATGGAACTCTCAGGATCGGTCTCGTATTATTACGGAGTTGTAACACCCTCCGCTGCCCGAGGAGCACATCATCAGTTCGCGATCCCCCGAAACCGCGCCCCCCTCTGCCCAGATGCCAGAATCCCCTTCCGCCACCCCCGCCGCTTCGGCGCCGCGGTCGCGGCGAGAGCTTCGGCAGGAGGCGGCACGACTGGACCAGACGACCCCCCGCGACGGTTCCGCGACCCCGCAGCAGCCCGCGCCGGCGCAGCCCACGCAGTCGCAGCAGCCCACGCAGTCGCAGCCGACTCAGGCGCAGCCCACTCAGGCCCAGCCCACGACGCCTGAGCCCGCGATGGACGAGCCGGCGACGCACGAACCGAAGGCCCAGCCCCGCGGCAAGGCCGGCGCCTCGAAGAAGTCGCAGGCAGGCGTCGCGCCCGGCAGCGCACGGCCGCGCCGCTCGGCCCAGCACCTCAGCCGTCGCACCGGCGCGGCTCTCGCGATCACCGCGCTCGTGGTCGGTACGGCCCTCCCCGCGATCGGCCTGGTCCGCGCGCAGGACGGCCACGCCTCGACGACGACCGCCGCCGACATCCGCGCGCAGTCGTTCACCGCGGCCAGCGGCGTCCTCCCCGACGTCCAGGTGCACGGCACGTTCACGGCGACGACGCCGACCGAGCTCAGCGCGATGCAGGCGGCGACCGCCGCGGCCGCGAAGACCGGTGTCGCCTCGATCGCGAAGCCGGGTCAGGTCATCTATCCGATGTCCGCCGGCTCCTACACGCTGACCGACGGTTTCGGTGCTGCCCGCACCGGTCGCAGCCACATGGGCCAGGACTTCGCCGCCCCGATCGGCACCCCGATCTACGCCGCCGCGGACGGCTGCGTCACCATGTCGCAGGAGAGCTACCAGGGCTATGGCGTGTCGGTCGAGATCGCGCACCCTGCCCTCAGCGGCGCCAACGCGGTGTCGACCTTGTACGCGCACATGACCTACGGCAGCCGTGCCGTCCAGGTCGGCGAGTGCGTCACGGCCGGCCAGTTCATCGGCCGCGTCGGCGACACCGGCTGGACAGTCGGAAGCTGCCTGCACTTCGAGGTGCACATCAACGACAGCGCGATCGACCCGCTGGCGTGGCTCGAGTCGAACGTGTTCTGACGCGCCTCGGCATCGTCGGACATGGAGAAGGACCCTCGCTGAGCGAGGGTCCTTCTGCGTGTCCGGGGCGGTCGCGAACCGGCTACTTCCCCATGCCGAGCGTGAGCCCCTCGGTCAGGCGGCGGCCCAGCCACAGGTAGATCACGAGCATCGGCAGCACCACGATGCAGAGCCCGGCGAACAGACCGCCCCAGTCCGCTCCGGAGTACGTCTGCTGCTGGATGAACGAGATCAGGGCGACCGGCAGCGTGTACTTGTCGGTCGACTGCAGCAGCGTCAGGGCGAGCAGGGTCTCATTCCAGTGCGAGATCACCTGGAGCACGAACGCGGTCAGGATGCCGCCCTTGGCGAGCGGGAGGGTGATCCGCCAGAACGTGCCGAACGCGGTGGTGCCGTCCAGCGCCGCGGCCTCCTCGAGCTCCTGCGGCAGCGATCGGAAGAACGCGATCAGCAGGAACACCGTGAACGGCATCGAGACGCCGACGTAGACGAGGTTGAGCCCGATCAGGCTGTCCGTCAGGTAGACCTCGTTGAGCATCACGAACAGGGGAATCAGGATCACCTGCGCGGGGATCCCCAGCCCGAGCACGAAGTACATCGTGAGCGCGTTCGTGAAACGGTTCTCCACCCTGCCGAGGTAGTAGGCCGCCGGGGCCGCGAGCGCGACCGTGACCAGCGACGAGATCAACGTCGTGCTGACGCTGTTCAGGGTGGCGGTGGCGAAGTCGCCCACAGTCCAGGCGGTGACGAAGTTCACCGGATCGAGCGAGGTCGGCAGGCCCCACGGGTCGCTCAGGATCGAGCGCGTGTCGCGGAACGCCTGAACCACCATCCACACCATCCAGGCGATGTTGAGCGCGACGAACGTCCACAGCAGCACCAGCCCGATCCCGCGCAGGATGCTGCGGTCGTGTCCGATCGCAGCGCTGCGGCGGCGCGACGGCCGGCGTGAATTCGGGGTCACCAGCGCTCGCGTGCTGGTCTCTTCGCTGAGCAGATCGGCGGCAGTCATGAGAACTCCTAGAACTCGATCGCGTCGCGCTTCATCACGCGGCGAAGCAGGACGACGAGGACGGAGACGAGCGCGAGCGACAGGATCGCGCTGGCGCTGGCCATGCCGTATGCGGGGATGGACTCGCCGGAGAACGCCGTGACATAGGTGTACACGGCCGTGCTCCAGGTGCGCGTGGGCGGGATCCCCTGACCGGTCGAGCCGCCGAAGATCCAGATGATCTCGAAGATCTTCACCGACGAGATCGTCCAGAGCACCGCGCAGGTGCCGAACACATCCCACGTCAGCGGCAGGATCACGTAGCGCAGCCGCTGGAACGCGTTCGCCCCGGCCAGGGCGCAGTCCTCGTAGTAGTACGGCGGGATGCGGTCCACACCCGCCATCAGGATGGTCGTGTAATAGCCGGTGGTGATCCAGGTGAGCATCACCATGATCAGCGGGAACAGATTCTCCGTCCCGAGCCAGGCAGGCGGATGGTTCACTCCGGCCCAGCCCAGCAGGGTGTTCACGAGCCCACCCGGATTCAGCACGAAACCGGCCAGCACCCCGAAGATCATCGCGTTCACGAGGTGCGGGAAGAAGATGACCGAGCGGGCGACCTTGCGGCCGGTCATGTCGCGGAGCACGAGGGTCAGCCCGAACGAGAAGACGAAGACGGCGGCGCCCACGACGAACAGCAGCAGCAGCGTGTTCCCGAAAGACTGCACGAAGAGCTTGTCGGAGAACAGCTTGACGTAGTTGCCGAAGCCGACGAACTCCATCGGGCCGGCGCCGGCCCACTTGTGGAAGCTGATCCAGATCGCGTAGACCGCCGGGCCGACGAACAGCACGGAGTAGAACAGCAGCGCCGGCCCGACGAACGGAACGAACAGGCGCTTGCGTGCGCGATCGATGGCGTTGCCGCCGGCGCCGGGCGCGTTGCGCACGCCCCGGCCGGCGGCGACACCGGGCATCGCTGCCGTCTGCGTCATGAGTTCTGCTTCCAGTAGTCGATCTGTCCCGACTTCATGGTCTCGATGAACTTCTCCGCGGAGAGCTTGCCCTGCACGAGCTGGTCCATGGTGGGGTACATCAGCTTCTCCGCGTAGCCCGCGAACGTGATCCCGTCGTTCTGCACGTAGAACGCGTCGGCCGCGTCGAGCGCGGCCTTGACCGTGGCCACGTCGGGGCTGGTGGCCGCGTCCTGCCGGATCGGCAGGATCTTCGCGTCGGTACCCAGGGCGTCCTGATACTTCTTCTTCAGGAAGAACGAGGCGAACTTCTGCGCGTTGTCGGCGTTCTTCGCCTTGGCGGGCACCGCGAAGCCGATGAAGTCGGCGCGGGCGACCTTCTCACCACCGTCGACCGTCGGGAACGGGAACGATGAGTACTGGAAGCCGCTCGCGGCGTAGGTCCCCGTCTCGGTCGGGATCCAGGTGCCGTTGAACAGCAGCGCCGCCTTGTTGTCCGCCCACGACTGCTGCTGCGCCGGCCACTTGCTCGCGTTGTAACCGGGGATGAAGTAGCCGCCGTCGGCGAGCTGCTGGACCATCTTCGCGGCCTCGAGCGCCTCGGGGCTGTCCCACGCCTTGCCCGTCTTGTCCTCGGCGATCTTCTTCAGCGCGCCGGGACCCGCGATGTGCACGAGGGCGGCGGTGTACCAATAGGCGTTGTAGCCCGAGACGTCGCCGTCGATCGCGACCGGCACCTCGTTCGCCGCCTTGAGCTTGTCGAGTTCGGCGACGAAGGCGTTCCAGTCCTTCGGCGGAGACGAGGCCAGTTCGGGATGCGTCGCCGCGTTGAACCAGATCGCGTCGCTGGTGAGCGTGTACGGCAGCATCCAGGGCGCCTTCTCCCCCTTGCGGCTGATCACGTCGTTCGCGAGGTACGACTCCGGGATCAGATCGGAGGCCTTCTTTCCGTCGACCTTCGCGTCGTACGCCGAGGTCAGCGACTTGGCCTGACCGCTTGCCGCCAGCACGGGAGCGAGCTTGGCGAACGAGCTGTCGATCAGATCGGGGACGTTGTTGGTGTTCAGCGTCGGGACGACCTTCTTGACACTGTCGCGCCCCTGCCACTGCACCTTGACGGTGATCCCGGTCTCCTTCGTGAAGTCCGCGATCGCCGAGGCGAGCACCTTCTGCTGCGCCTCGCCCTCCTTCCACATCGACCAATAGGTGAGCGTGCCGCCGGAGGCGCCGCTGTCTGCGGAGCCGCCGCCCTGCTGAGAGGCGCATCCCACGACCGACAGCGCCAGGGCGCCGACGAGGGCGAGTGCGGAGAGCTTTCGGATCTTCGCCATCGGAATTCCTTTCCTTCGAGAGCGGCCACGTCGCCCCTCCGATGCACGACTCTCGCAAGGATCGAAAGGACCATTCAAGGAGTAATTCCAACCATTTCGGCGATTCATCCCCTAGAGACCCGCGGTTCCCGTGGATAGACCAGAGGAATCGCTGATTCCCTCTTTATTCCTCTCTTTTGTCGACGAAGAATGGAGGGACTGAGCAACGGGAGGAGTGCGATGTCGGGTTCACGACGGTCCACGGTGCGCGACGCCGAGTCCAAGGGCCTGAAGTTCGAGATCCTCGCCGACGAGCTGCGCCGCGGGATCCTCGCAGGCACCTGGACCGCGGGCGAGAAGCTGCCCACGGAACAGCAGCTCGCGTCGGAGACCGGTCTGTCTCTGACGACAGTGCGCAGGGCCTTCGACGAACTCGTCGCGGAACGCATCGTCGTGCGCAGGCAGGGGGCGGGCAGTTTCGTCGCGCACGCTCCCCGGCGCGACGAGAACGCGCGCCGCCGCATCGGCGTCCTCCTGCCCGACACTCAGCTGTACTACCCGCGCGTGCTCCAAGGCATCGACGAATCGCTGTCCGCCGCCGGTGCGACGCTCCAGCTCTCCACCTACCGCTACGACGCGGAACGGGAGGATCCCGCGATCCGCGCTCTGCTCGACGCCGGCATCGACGGGCTGCTGATCGCGCCGACGCTGACCGGGATCCCCGATCCCGCCCATCGCGCGCGTGATCTGATGGCGTTGCCCGTCCCCGTGGTGCTGGTGGAGCGCAGTCTCCCCGACCTCGGTCCGGCCGACACCACCGAGCACGTCTGCTCCGACCATCGCGGAGGGGCCTACGACGCCGTGCGGCATCTCGCCGGGCTCGGCCACACCCGGATCGCGCTGCTCACGCGCGAACGCACGCCCACCGAGGCTGGCGTGGTGCACGGCTACCGGCGTGCGGTCGCCGACCTCGGCCTGGCGGAATCGCTTGAGTTCGCGCAGCCGAAGTCCGTGTGGGAGATCGACTCCGCGGAATCGGCGTTCCAGCACATCCGCGACGTCGAGGCGACGGCCGCTCTCGTGTTCGGCGACCGCGAGGCCGCGCTGCTCGAAGGTGCGATCCGACGCGGCGGCCTGAGCGTCCCGCAGGACCTCGCCCTGGTCTCGTACGACGACGAGGTCGCCGATCTCGCTGAGGTGCCGCTGACCGCCGTCGCCCCGCCGAAGTACCGGATCGGCCGGATGGCCGCCGACGTCCTGCTGCGCCGACTCGTCGAGGGCGACGACTGTCCCCTCCACCAGATCAGACTCCGTCCCAGGATCGTCATCCGCCGCTCCTGCGGCGCACGCGACGCCTGAGCCCCCACGACCGGAAAGTCACAGAGGAGAAGCATGCGCATCGGTTTGATCGGAGCGGGCGCCGTCGCCCCATTCCACATGAACGCGGCCCGCTCGCTCGCCGGCGCGACGATGACGGCCGTGTGCGACGTCGACGAGGACGCGGCACGACGTGCCGCCGGCCTCTCCTCCGGCGTCCGCGTCTTCACCGATCACCGCCGGATGCTCGAGGCGGATGTGGTCGACGCCGTGATCGTGAACACGCCGCACGCGCTGCACGTGCCGATCACCGTCGACGCCGCTCGCGCCGGCAAGCATGTGCTCGCCGAGAAGCCCATGGCGACGACGCTCGACGACTGCGACCTGATGACCTCGGCCTGCGCGGACGCCGGCGTGGCCCTCACCGTGGGACACATCCAGCACTTCCTTCCTGACAAGGTCGCCGCACACGCACTGATCTCCTCGGGTGTGCTCGGCGAGGTGCTGATGATCCGCGACAATCGCAGCACCGACTACCGGCCTGGCACACGCTCGCCCTGGTTCTTCTCCCGTGAGGTCGCCGGCGGTGGCGCGCTGTTCAACATCGGAGCGCACTGCCTGGACCGTTCGCTGTGGTTCGGCGGGGCAAGGGCCGCGCAGATCTCCGCGTCGGTGGCGAACCGCTTCGGCTCGCCCGTCGAGACCGACGGGATCCTGCAGCTGCAGCTGGACAACGGCGTCGGCGTCGCCATCTCGATCGTGAGCGATCCCCCCACCCGCGGCGACAGCCTGGCTATCGTCTGCGAGCGCGGGGTCGTCGAGGCGGATCCGCGAGCGGGCGCCACGGTGCGCGTCGACGGCGCATCACGGTTCCTGCACAGACCGACGGCCGACGACATCCAGATCGGGTTCACCGCCCAGCTCGCGGACTTCCTGGCCGTCGTCGGGGGCGCCGCTCCGGCCGTGCCGCTCGCCCACGCCCGGCATGTGGTGGAGCTGATCCTCGCCTGCTACCGCTCGGCGCGGACGTCGACGACGTCCGCTCTGTTCCCCGTCGTCACCGTCTCATGACCTCGCCGGAACGGGCCGTCCACCCGCACATCATCGTGTTCATGAGCGACGACCAGGGCGCGTGGGCGCTCGGCGCCGCCGGGAACGACGAGATACGCACCCCGGTGCTGGACGCTCTCGCCGCCCGCGGAACACGGCTCGACCGGTTCTTCTGCGCTTCCCCCGTCTGCTCGCCGGCCCGCGCATCGCTGCTGACAGGGCGGATCCCCTCGGGGCACGGAGTGCACGACTACCTCGACGGTCCGCACACCGGTCCGCGCAGCGTCGATTACCTCGCCGATGTCCCGTCGTTCACCGACGCTCTCGCCGACGCCGGGTACCGCCTCGGACTCTCCGGCAAATGGCATCTGGGAGCGAGCGACGTACCACGACGCGGTTTCGTGCACTGGTACGCACTGCAGGGCGGCGGCAGTCCGTATCAGGACGCCCCGATGGTCCGCACGTCGACGCCGGAGATCGCCTCCGGCTACCTGACCGATGTGATCGCCGACGACGCGATCGCCTTCCTGGACGAGGAGGCGGGGCGATCGGATCCGTTCTTCCTCGCGGTGAACTTCACGGCACCGCACAAGCCGTTCGCCGGGCAGCATCCCGAGGAGTTCACCGATCTGTACCGCGACTGCGCGTTCGAGACCTGCCCGCAGGAGGATCCGCACCCGTGGACGCAGCGTCTCGACGGAGCGCCGATCGGCGGTGAGCCGGATGCCCGCGAGGCGCTGATCGGCTACTTCGCAGCCGTGACCGCGATGGACGCCGCAATCGGCCGGGTGCTCGATCGCCTGAACGCCCACGATCTGGAGCAGGACACGATCGTCGTCTTCCTCAGCGACAACGGCTTCAGCTGCGGCCACCACGGCATCTGGGGCAAGGGCAACGGCACATTCCCGTTGAACATGTACGACGAGTCCGTGCTGGTGCCGTTCATCGTCGCAGCACCCGGGCGAGTCGCACAGGGCAGGGTGGTCGGCGACCTGATCAGCGCCTATGATTTCGCCGCCACGCTCCTGGAGCTCGCCGGGCTCGACGGCAGCGCGTTCGAAGAGGGACCAGGACGGAGCGTCGTCGCGCGGCTGGGCGAGCCGGACGATACGGAGGCGCGCGAGCAGGACAGGGCCGTCGTCGTGCACAGCGAATACGGTCCGGTACGGATGATCCGCACGGAGCATCGCAAGTATGTGCATCGGCACCCTCACGGGCCGCACGAGTTCTACGACCTGGACACGGATCCGGGCGAGCGCAGCAACCTCGTGGACGATCCGCTCCGGGCCGAGGAGGTCGGTGCGTTGCGGCAGCGGATGCACGGCTGGTTCGCCGCGCACGCCCGCCCCGGCTCGGATGGTGCTGCGCTGCCCGTGTTCGGAGCCGGCCAGCTCGCACCGCTCGGCGACGACCCGCTGGGCGCGTTCGCCCCGCCGGGATGGGACGAGGTGGACGACCCCGCGCGCTGAGCCGCGCGTCGGCGTCACCCTGCCGCGAACTCCCGCAGCGCGGCGAGGCCCGCCCAGTCGTCGCTCTCGGCGTGCAGGGTCGCCACGAGCCGCTCCGCGAGGGCCTTGGCCGCCGGCGCATCGGGGCGGCTGTCCAGCTCGTACGGGTCGACGACCAGATCGAAGTACTCGATCGCGATCCCCGTCCCCGGCGCGAGGGTCGCGACGACCTTCTCCCCCGGCGTCCGCAGCCCTCGCGCGCTGGCCGGATCCGATCGGGAGGCGTAGCGATAGTAGACGGCCTCATCGTCCGAAGTGCTGGCCGCCCTGGTCAGCTCGGCCGAGCGGTCCCGGCCCGGCAGTGCCGACGCCTCGTCGGGGAATCCCGCCAGACCCAGGATCGTGGGGGCGAAGTCCAGCGACGAGACGGTCGCGTCGCAGACTCCGGGCGGGATCGCCCCGGGGGCGTGCACGATGAGCGGCAGCCGCATCGACTCCTCGTAGGCGACGTTCTTGTACAGCAGGCCATGGCTGCCGAGCTGCATCCCGTGATCCGAGGTAAACAGCAGCACCGTGAGCCGTCCCGTTGCCTCCGCCGCCGTCGCGAGCCGGCCGATCTGCTCGTCCACGCCCGTGATCGCGGCGAAGTAGTCACGCGCGATCTCTGCCGCGTCAGCGGCGAGCGGAGTGCCGCGCGGCACGTTCGGTCGCACCAGCAGGTCATCCTCGCCGAAGTCCGCATACGGGCGGCGATAGCGCTCCGGCACCTGGTCGAAGGGCTGATGTGGCGGATTCAGAGACACCATGAGTGCGAACGGCAGGTCGTGCTCTTCGGCGATGTATCCGATCGTGACGTCGATCTCGTGCTCCGCCGACCAGCCTTCCACGTCCACCCTGGCATCCCGCGCGGCGTCGGTCGTCCAGTAGTGCGGCGCGAGATGGCGGTCCGCCGCGCCGTAGGAGTGCCAGAAGTCGAACCCGAACCGACGCTCCGGCGGCGACCACGCATCCCAGACTCTGCCGTCGTCGCGGCGCCCCTCACCGTGCACCTCATCCTCCGCAACCGGAGGCTCGAGATGCCACTTGCCGATGTAGCCGGTCCGGTAGCCCTGGTCTCGCAACACGCTCGCCCACGTGGTCAGCCCGTCGCGCAGGCCGACGCCGTCGCACGCGGATTCGGAGTGCACGTTGAGCGTGACCCCGTTCTCGGACGGTCGGCGGCCGGTGAGGAACATGGCGCGATGCGGGCTGCACACCGGATAGCTGCTGACGGACTGGCGACCCAGGCATCCCTCCGCCGCGAGCCGGTCGAGGTGCGGGGTCGCCACAGGGTCCCCTCCCGCAGGATCGAGCGCGGCGGCTCGGAACTGATCGGCCATCACGATGAGGATGTTCGGATGGATGGTCACGCTGCTCCCTTCACGCCGGCGAGCGTCGACGGCGTCCCGCCAGTCAAGAGCCACCCGACATGAGGAATCAACGTTTATTCCTCCTGTGTTCCTCTCCTAACGTCGCCGAAGACGACCGAAGGAGTTCGCATGTTCACCCCCTCCCGCCGCACGGTGCTCCAGCTCGGCGGCCTCGCCGCCGCCACCGCCCTGTTCGCAGATCTCTCCCGCCCCCTGAACGCCGGCGCGGCGGTCGCTCCGTTCGAGATCGGCGCCTCGGAGCTCGAGGCGCTCCGTTCACGCTGGGTGGAGACGCTGACGGGGCGTTCCATCGTCGCCGCGAGCCCCACGGTGTTCGCCTCGGCGATCGCGCGTCAGGACACGCAGACCGACGCGCTGCTGGCAAAAGTCCACCCGACCACGACGCGCTACTTCTCGGATCAGGACTGGTCGATCGGCCCGACCGACATCGCCCGGTCGAACTCGATGCGGATGAACTACGTCGGCATCCAGACCCTTGCGGTCTCCTGGGCGACACCCGGATCGCGGCACGAAGGATCCGCGACGGTCCTCGACGCCGCGCTGCGGGGCCTCGCACACATGGACACGCAGATCTACAACACCGCGACCGCGTGGTGGGGCAACTGGTGGTCGTGGTCGATCGGAGCGCCGCAGCCCCTCTCCAACACGATGGCGATCCTGCACGACGAGCTGACGCAGCCCCAGATCGACGCCTACTGCGCCGCGATCGACCACTTCCTGCCCGGACGCGATCCGCGCATGCAGCTGCACCCCACCGGTCCGAAGCCGTCCGACGGCGCGAACCGCGTCGACATCTGCCAGGGCATCATCGTGCGCTCGATCGTGCAGCCCGACGCGGACCTGCTGCACAGCGCGGTGGCGGCGCTGAGCGACACCTGGCAGTACGTCACGGACGGCAACGGCTTCTTCCGCGACGGCTCGTTCATCCAGCACTCCACGATCGGCTATACGGGCACATACGGTCTCGTGCTGCTCGGTGGCCTCGCCAAGCTGTTCGCCCTCTTGGCCGGCACCTCGTTCGACGTCACCGATCCGACCAGGAGCAACATCACCAGGGTCGTCGAGGGGTCGTTCGCGCCGCTGATGTTCCGCGGTCAGATGATGGACGCCGTTCGAGGTCGCGCCGTGTCCCGGTTCGCGGAGCGCAGCATCGACGACGGCGACAACCTGATCGAGTACACGCTGCGTCTGGCGCAGGCCGCCGATGCGCAGACCGCAGCACGCTGGCGCGGACTGTGCCGGCAGTGGATAGAGGGCAACTCGGCCGCCGAGATCACCTCGACGACCAACATCGTGCGGCTCTCTCTGGTCACCGAGCTGCTCAACTCCGCGACCGTGTCCGTGCCTGATCCCACCGGCCCCCGACTGTTCCCTGCGATGGACCGCCTCGTGCACCGGTCGGCGGACGGATTCTGGGCGCTCTGCGTCGCGATGTGCTCGAACCGGATCGCCTGGCACGAGGGCAATGCGGCGGAGAACTTCCGTGGTGTCGAGACCAGCCAGGGCATGACCTACCTGTATCTGCACGGCCAGGAGAACGCGTTCGACAACGAGTTCTGGTCCACCTCCGACCTCACCGCGCCCCCGGGGACCACCGTCGACCTCACCCCGCTGCCGGACGATCCCGAGGGCGAGTGGGGCGAGCGCACACCACAGAACGAGTGGACGGGCGGGGTGACCTTCGAGGACACGGCACTCGCGGCGATGCATCTGGTCGCACCCGGCGGCACGGGGCTCGTCGCCCGCAAGGCCTGGTTCACCCTCCCCGACGCGGTGATCGCACTCGGGACGGACATCTCCACGGGGAGCTCCGCGGAGGTCCGGACGATCGTCGAGCACCGGAACCTCGGATCCTCACCCCGCAGGCTCCTGGTCGACGGCCAGGACGTCGCCGCCTCCGCGTCGACCACCGGTGCCCGCTGGGCGCATCTGGAGGGCGTCGGCGGGTACGTCTTCCTCGATGACACCGCGGAACTCACGGCGGAGGTGGCGGTTCGGGAGGGCACCTGGCAGCGCAACAACACGGGCGCCGCAGCCGGGACCGCGGTGCTCCAGCGACGGTCGTATGCCTCGCTGAGTCTCTCGCACGGCACGGGCGCGACCGCTGGCGGGGGCTACGCCTATCTGATCAGCCCGGGTGCGGATGCCGCGACCACCGCCGCTCTCGCAGGCTCCCCGCCGATCCGGGTGCTGCGCAACGACCAGACGGCGCAGGCGATCCAGCACTCGGCGCACGTCATCGCCGCCGCGTTCTGGAAAGCGGGCACCGTCGGCGACGTGACCGTGGATCGGGCCGCGTGCGTCATCCTGCGCAAGACCCCGGGGATGATCCGTATGTCGGTGAGCGAGCCCACGCAGGCCGGCGCCACCATCGTGCTCGACATCGCGAACACGACGGTCACGCGGGTGCAGGGCCGCGACGCCGGCCGGGTCGTCCTGGCACGCACCGGCCAGGTCGCGCGCGTCACCATCGACGCCTCGGGCACGGCCGGCGGAACCATCGAGTTCTCCCTGCAGAAGTAGTGCGGTGCGCTCTCTCACGACGCCCCGTGCTGAGCGTGCGGATCCGGCAGCGGCAGATCGGCGACAGCGTCGTGTCCGTGCGTGACGCCGTTCGGGCCCGCGTCGGTCTCTGCGCGAGTACCGGAGCCACGAGCGCGACGACGAGGACGCCCCCCCAGAGCCATCCCCGCCGCGCTCGTACGGGAGCGGCGAGGGTCGACGACGCTGCACATGCGAGCGGCGATGCGCCCGCGGCGAGCGCGCCGATCCCCAGCCGGAGCGCTCACCGCCGCGGCGGCGCACGGATCCTCGTAGTCCCTCTCGGGCGCGTGGCACTCATGGGAGCCCGCCGCGATGGCGGAGCACCTCGCGCAGTTGGCCGGGATCCGGTAGTACCAGAAGATGCCCGTCGCGTCATGCTCACGACGTGGGAAAGACCGCTCCTGCCTGCTCATCTGCGCAGAGCTACGAACAGTTCACGCACCGGTTGTTGTCTGCGTCGTCGCGACATGGTTGCATCGGACCTCATGACCGATGAAACTCATCTCCACCGCCACGCCGACGCCCCCGTTCCCCGCTGGTGCTCCTGCGCGGTCCCCGAAGACGTCGACCAGGAACGCCGCTCCGGGCTGAGCCGGCGCGGATTCCTCACCGGAGTCTCGGCCGCCAGCGCGCTCGCCGCGGCCGGCTGGGCCGCGACGAACGCCGAACCGGCCGCTGCTGCCGCCGGAGGAGTCGGCAAGTCCGTGACGATCACGATCATGGGCTCGTCCGACATCCACTCGCACGCCGTCAACTGGGATTACTACACGAACGCGGCGTACAGCGACAAGGCCGGCAACGTCGTGGGCCTGTCCCGGGTGTCGAGCGTGGTGAACCAGATCCGCGCCGACCGCGGGCGCGACCGCACCCTGCTGTTCGACGCCGGCGACACCATCCAGGGCACCCCGCTCGGGTTCTACTACGCGACGGTCGAACCGATCACGAAGACCGGCGCCATCCACCCGATGGCCGCGCAGATGAACGCGATCGGCTACGACGCCGTCGCGCTCGGCAACCACGAGTTCAACTACGGACTCGACTTCCTCGACGCGTGGATCGCACAGATGAAGGCGCCCGTGCTCGGCGCGAACGCCGTCCGGGCCGGGACCACCGTGCCCGCGTACACGCCGTACACGATCAAGACGCTCAACCTGAAGGGCTACAAGCCGATCCGCGTGGGCGTGCTGGGCCTCACCAACCCGGGCATCGTCATCTGGGACAAGGCCAACGTGAGCGGCAGGCTCGAGGTGCTCGACATCGTCGAGACGGCGAAGCGCTGGGTGCCCGTGATCCGCGATCAGGGCGTCGACGTGCTCATCGTGAGCGTGCACTCGGGCGACAGCGGCACCTCGTCCTACGGGACGGAGCTGCCCAACGAGAACGCCGCAGGGATCCTCGCAGAGCAGGTCCCCGGCATCGACGCGATCCTGTTCGGGCACGCGCACAAGGACATCCCGCAGCGCTTCGTGACCAACACCGCCACCGGCCGGCAGGTCGTGCTCAGCGAGCCGATGTGCTGGGGACAGCGCCTGAGCGTCTTCGACATCGAGCTGCAGCAGGTCAAGGGCAAGTGGACCGTGCTGTCCACGAAGGCCACGAACGTCAACACGAACACCGTGCAGGACGATCCCGCACTGGTGTCGATCATCCAGCAGCAGCACGATGCCGTGGTGGCGTACGTGAACAAGCCCGTGGCGACGTCGACCGAGGCGCTCTCCGCCGCGGAGGCGTGCTGGAAGGACACGGCGATCCTCGACTACGTCAACCAGGTGCAGGTCGCCACGGTGGCGAAGGCGATCGCCGGGACCCCCGAGGCGGCGCTGCCGATCGTGTCCATCGCAGCTCCCTTCAACCGCCAGGCGACCTTCCCGGCCGGCCAGGTCACGATCCGCGACGTCGCAGGACTCTACATCTACGACAACACGCTCATGGCCTCGGTGCTCACCGGCGCGCAGATCAAGGACTACCTGGAGTACTCCGCGAAGTACTTCCAGCAGGTGGACCCGGCAGCCCCGGTGGATCCGGCGAGCTGGACCAACGCCCAGAGCACCCCCGACTACAACTACGACCAGTTCTCGGGCGTGACCTACGACGTGGACATCTCGCAGCCGCAGGGATCACGGATCGCGAACCTGTCGTGGCAGGGGGCACCGGTCGATCCCGCGCAGAAGTTCGTCGTGGCGGTGAACAACTACCGCCAGTCGGGCGGCGGCGGGTTCCCGCACATCGCCACCGCTCCGGTCGTCTACAACGCCCAGGTCGCGATCCGCGAGGCGATCGTCTCCTACGCGTCCGCGGCAGGGGTCATCGACCCGAAGGACTTCCACGTCGTGAACTGGCGGCTGACGCGCGCCGGAACGCCCGTGTTCTGATCCGCAGGACGGCGCCCCTCCCCCCGATGGCGGAGGGGCGTCGCCGTTCGCGGACGACTACTTGACGGTCGGCGGCGCCGGGATCGCGTAGCCGGACGGCGCGACATTCGCGTCCAGGGACTTCTTCCAGGCGCCCGAGGAGATGTACTCCTTCAGGGCGGAGCGCACCTGATCGATCCGGTTGTCGCCCTGCTTCAGTCCGACCCCGTAGTTCTCGTCGGTGAAGCCCTTGCCGATCACGCGCAGCACGCCCTTGTACTCGGGGACCGCGGCGAACCCGGCCAGGATGAGATCGTCCGTCGACACCGCGTCCACGGTGCCCGCGGCGAGATCCCGCACGCATTCCGACCATGACGGCACCTTCACCACGGTGATCTTCCCCTGATAGTGCGCCGTCAGGTAGTCGATCGAGGTGGTGCCGGCGGCCGCGCACACCTTCTTGCCGTCGAGGGTCTCGGGGCCGGAGATGGTGTCGTCGTTGCGACGGATCAGCAGATCCTGATGCGCCACGAAGTACGGTCCCGCGAACGCGATCTGCTTCTCCCGTTCCGGAGTGATCGAGAACGTCGAGACGACCATGTCGACCTTGCCCGAGGTCAGCGCGCTCACGCGTTCGGACTGGTCGATGCGCTGCCAGGTGATGTTCTTCGTGGGCACTCCGAGCTTGCCGGCGACGTAGTTGGCGGTGTCGATGTCGAAGCCGGCGTAGCCCGTGTCGGTCTTCAGGCTCACTCCGGGCAGGTCGTCTGCGATCCCGATCGTGAGGGTGCCGGATCCGGTCGCACTGTTGTCGCCGGTGTTCTGCGGCGGCGTCGACGAGCACGCGGCGACGAGCAGGGACGCGGCCAGAAGACCGAGCGCGGTGATGCTGAGACGGCGCATGTCACCGTCCCCCTTCTTTGTGCCCGTCACCGGCGTCGGGCGGGTTCTTGTCCGGCTCATCGAGGTTGTCCCATTCGTGCATTTCGAACTGCACCGTGCCGAGCGCGGCGATCTCCTCGTCGTCGTCCTCATCGAGGTTGTCCCACTCGTGCTCTTCGAACTGCACCGTGCCGAGCGCGGCGATCGACTCGGTGCGCGGTCCCGCAGGCTGCGGCGGATAACGCAGGCCCGCATCGGTCCACTTGCTGAGCATCCGGCCGCCGGTGTGCGCCCAGACCCGCCCCTTCACGATCAGCCAGCCGAGCTCGAAGACGACGATGAGCGCGGGGATCCCGAGGACGACCACGACGAAACCGGTCTTGTGCCAGAAGTACGGCGACGACTGCCACCCCGAGATGGCCATGCCCACGATCACGAAGGCCAGGAAGCCGAGGCCGAGATAGCTCGTCCACGGCGTGCCGGGAGCCCGGAACGAGCTCGGCGGCAGCACGCCGCGATCCGTGAGTCTTCGCAGCCGCAACTGGCAGACGAAGATCGTGCCCCAGGTGAACACGACGGCGATGGACGCGGCTTCCAGCGCGATCTCGAACGCATCGGGGCTGACCGCGTTCAAGATGGATCCGAACACGTAGACGACTGCTGTCATCACGATCCCGGCCCACGGGACCCCCGACCCGCTCATCTTGAGAGTGAATCCCGGCGCCTGCTTGGCCATGCCGAGGCTGCGCAGCACCCGTCCCGTCGTGTACAGGCCGGAGTTGAGAGACGACATCGCGGCGACGATGAGGATCGCCTGGATCACGTTGGCCATCCACGGCATGCCCAGCCGGCCGAACACGGTCACGAACGGACTGATTCCCGGGGTGAACTCGCTCGTCGGCAGGATGCACACCAGCAGGAGCAGCGCGCCGCAGTAGAACACCGCGATCCGCACGATCACCGCGTTCACGGCCTTCGGCACCTCGCGCTTGGGATCCTCCATCTCCCCCGCCGCGATTCCGACCATCTCGATCGCCGCATACGCGAAGACGACCCCTGACATCACGATGATCGGCCCGTACCAGGCGAAGCCGCCCCCGGTCGGCCAGAAGCCGCCGGGATTGGACCAGAGGTTCTGCACCCCGGCCCGATGCCCGCCGACGTCGAAGCTGAACACCACGACGACGAGCCCGACGAGGATGAACACGATGATCGCGGTGACCTTGAGCACGGAGGCCCAGAATTCGAACTCGCCGAACGCCTTGGCCGAGAGCAGGTTGACCGCGAGCACGACCGCGAGCGCGATGAGCACGGTCGCCCAGGTGGGCATCAGCGGCCACCAGTACTGGATGTACAGACCGACGGCGCTCAGCTCGGCGATGCCCGTGAGCGCCCAGTTCGTCCAGTACATCCAGCCGGTGTAATAGGCCGCCTTCTCGCCGAAGAACTCGCGCATCCACGACACGAAGGCGCCCGATGTGGTGCGGTACAGCACGAGCTCGCCGAGCGCGCGCATGAGGAAGTAGGCGATCACGCCGACGAACGCGTAACTGAGCACGAGCGCCGGTCCGTTGCTGTGCAGTCGCGAAGCGGATCCGAGGAACAGGCCGGTCCCGATCGCACCGCCGATCGCGATCATCTGCACCTGACGGCGGTTCAGGCTCTTCTTGTAGCCGGCCTGCTCGGCGTCATGCTCGGCGCCGTGCCCCTCTTCGAAGTGCGGTTTCTGCGTGGCATCCGTCTGCGACATACGATCCCCTCACCGGTTCTCACCGGTGATGCGGATCCTGGAACGGCCCGGAGCATCGGCGTCTGACGTGCTACAGAGACTGGCACGGGTTCCGTGCCGCGGGCAATGGATCGTGCGGTGAGTTCCGGGACCGGGTGCGGATGGCCCGGCGCCGGGATCAGTCGTCTCGCTCTGCGATCCGTTTGACGGCGGCCACGACGGCGTCCCACATCTGCGTGGAATGCGCGGCCGCGGCGGCGCTCTTGTTGTTGTCCTGACTGAGCTCGAGCACGACCGGCCGTTCGCCCGTGATGGTCCACGTCAGCGTGTGATAGTTCTCCGGGACGTCCGGCTCGCCCGTCAACGGGCTGAAATGCGTGTACACCAGACGTCGGCCGGGGTCGACCTCGAGAACGATCCCCTTGTCCTCGTAGTCGCGTCCCTGCCAGGTGCCGCGCCAGCTGATCGGCCGGCCCACCCGCCAGTCGGTACTCATCGTGGTGCCGACCAGGAATTCCCGCGCCGCGTCCGGGTCGGTGATGACCCGCCACACCCGGTCTGCCGTCGCGTCGATCGTGATCGTCGATGTGGAGACGTGATTCTCAGCCATCCGCGACTCCTCATCGATGCGGCCCGCTGATCCGATCTCGGCAGAAGCAAGAAGCCCGGGGATCCGTTGTCATGCGGATTTCCGGGCTGTCAGTCTTGCTGGGGTACCTGGACTCGAACCAAGAACAACTGAACCAGAATCAGCCGTGTTGCCAATTACACCATACCCCAAGGGCGAAACCGGAGCCTCGCACCGAGAGTCAAGCTTACCCGAGCTCACCGGGGGATCCAAACCGGCACAGGATCCCGCGCGCGTCGACCGACCGTCCCGCGCGGTGCGAATGAAACATTACGCGCCTGCAGGGGCGTGACGTGTCTTCGGAGCGGCGACTCTGGCACGATCGTCGAGACGCGCGACCCGAGGCGCGAAGCAAAGGAGCACACATGGAAATCGGACGTCGAACTCTGCTCACGGGGCTGGGCGGCGGAATCGTCGGCGGAATGCTGCTCGCGGGGGCTGAACCCGCGACCGCCGCCGACAGCACCGCCGATGTCGACAACATCTACAGCGCTGCCGTCGCGTGGCGCGTCACGGCCGCCGAGCGCGCGATGCAGTACCGCCAGGGATTCAACATCGCCCGCGACCGCCTGGACAACGTGCTGCGGGGCGTCGGGCAGACGCACCGCGGGCCGAAGCCGCTCGCCTTCATCTGCGACATCGACGATACGGTGCTCTCCACGAACGCGTACTGGGAGATGCTCATCGCACAGGGCAAGCGCGCCTTCGACGACGACATCTGGGACGCCTGGGTGCGCGGCAACGGCCCGACGGCGACCCCCGGCGCCGTGGAGTTCAGCCAATACGCGCAGAGCAAACGCGTCGAGATCTTCTACATCTCGCAGCGCGATCAGGGCCCGGACACCCAGGCGATCGGCGTCGCGAACCTGCAGCACGCCGGGCTCGCCTACGCCGACGACGCGCACGTCACGATGCTGCGCGACTCGTCGAACAAGGAGCCCGCGCAGGACGCCATCGCGGCGAAGTACACCGTGATCGCCAAACTCGGCGACAGCCTGAACGACTTCCGCCGCAAGTACTACGTGAAGTCGGTGGCCGAGCGGCTGGCGCTCGCCACGGAGGACGCGGAGCACTTCGGCCGCGACTACATCAACTTCCCGAACAACACCGACGGGCACTGGGTGCGCGCGATCTTCGGCGACAGCGAGCCGGCCGACACCCCGGATTACCGCGCCCGCATGCTGCTCGCCGCGCAGAACCTGGTTCCGTGACGAAAGCGACAGCGACAATGATCGCTGTGACGGCGGACGGTCCCGCTCAGGCGCACGGCGTGCGTGTGAGCGGGACCGCCCGCGCACGAACCGGCTCAGCTCAGGAACGTCGCCAGCGCGCGCAGGCGGCGCATCGTCTCGTCCTTGCCGAGAAGCTCCATCGACTCGAACAGCGGCGGCGACACCCGCCGGCCGGTCAGGGCGACGCGGGGCGGGCCGTACGCGACGCGGGGCTTCAGACCGAGCTCGTCGACGAGCGCGGCGGAGAGCGCGTCCTGGATCGCCGCAGGCGTGAACACGTCCAGCGGCTCGAGCGCGGTCGCGCACGCGGTGAGCACCTCGGCGGCGTTCGCGGGCAAGCCCTTGAGCGCATCCTCGTCGTACGACACCTCATCGGTGAAGAGGAACCCGAGCATGCCGGGCACCTCGCCCAGCAGCTGCACCCGCTCCTGCACGAGCGGGGCCGCACGGAACGCGAGCACGATCTGCTCGTGCGTCGGCTCGCCCCGGAACACATCGGCGGCGGCGAGGTAGGGCAGGATCCGCTCCGCGAAGTCCTTCGGCTCGAGCAGACGGATGTGGTCGCCGTTGATCGACTCGGCCTTCTTCTGGTCGAAGCGGGCCGGGTTCGGGTTGACGTTCACGATGTCGAACGCGGCGGTGAACTCCTCGAGGGAGAACACGTCGCGGTCGGGCGCGATCGACCAGCCGAGCAGCGCGAGGTAGTTCAGCAGCCCCTCGTGGATGAAGCCGCGCTCGCGGTGCAGGAACAGGTCGGCCTGCGGGTCGCGCTTGGACAGCTTCTTGTTGCCGGTCTCCCCCAGCACGAGCGGCATGTGCGCGAAGCGCGGCACGAACGTGGTCACGCCGGCGTCGATCAGCGCGCCGTAGAGCGCGAGCTGACGCGCCGTGGACGGCATCAGGTCCTCGCCGCGGAGCACGTGCGTGATGCCCATGAGCGCGTCGTCGACCGGGTTCACGAGCGTGTACAGCGGCGCGCCGTTCGGGCGCACGACCACGAAGTCGGGGAAGGATCCGGCGGGGAAGGTCACCTCGCCGCGGATCAGGTCGACGTAGGTGAGGTCTTCGTCGGGCACGCGCAGGCGCAACGCGGGCTGACGGCCCTCGGCACGGAACCCGGCCTTCTGCTCCTCGGTGAGGTCGCGGTCGAAGTTGTCGTAGCCGAGCTGCTTGGCGCGGCCGTTGGCCTCGTTGCGGGCGTCGATCTCCTCCGCCGTGGAGTAGCTCTCGTACACGGCTCCGGAGGCCACCAGCCTGTCGATCACGCCGCGGTAGATGTCGCCGCGCTCGGACTGCCGGTACGGGGCGTGCGGGCCGCCGACCTCGACGCCCTCGTCCCAGTCGATCTTGAGCCAGGTGAGCGCGTCGACGAGCTGACGGAAGCTCTCCTCGCTGTCGCGGGCGGCGTCGGTGTCCTCGATGCGGAACACGAGCTTGCCGCCGGTGTGCCGGGCGTACGCCCAGTTGTACAGCGCGGTGCGGACCATGCCGACGTGCGGCAGACCGGTCGGCGAGGGGCAGAAGCGGACGCGGACGTCGGCACCGGACGCGGTCGTGGTGCGGGGATCGGGAGTAGCCATAGCCCTTCGATTCTAGGCGCCGGCCCGGGTCGCCCTCATCGCTTCCCGAGCGGTGACAGCACCACGATCGCGACGACCACGGCGAGGGCGGCGATCGCGAGGCCCGCGTAGGAGAACGTCTGAAGGATCACGCCCGCCAGCACGGCGCCGCCGGCCCCGCACAGGCTCATCAGGGAGTCGCTGCGCCCCTGACGACGCGTGCGCAGCTCCGGGGCGGAGGCCTCCGTGAGCAGCGCGGCGCCGGACACCGTCGCGGCGCTCCACCCCAGGCCGAGCAGGATCAGGGCGACCATGACGCCCCCTGCGCTCTCCCCCGCGACCATCGCGGTGCAGAGCGAGCCGACCAGCAGCGCCTGGCCGAGCAGCACGGTGCGCAGCCGGCCCCAACGGTCGGCGAGGATGCCGAATACCGGCGACAGTCCGTACATCCCGGCCACGTGCATCGCGATCGTCACGCCGACCAGCACCGTGACGTCCATCTCCATGGACGTGCCGCCGTGCATGCCGCTCATGGCCATGTGCGAGAGGTGCACCGGGGTCATCGCCATCACCGAGACCATGATCACGTGCGAGCCCGCGATCGCCAGCATCGCGTAGCGGGCCGCCACAGGGCGATCGATCCCCCGCCGGCCAGCGGTCGCGGATCCGTCCTGCCGAGAGGGTCCGTGCGATGAGCAGCGGATCCGGTCGCAGTGCGATCAGGTAGAGCGCGAACGCCGCGATCTGCGCCACCAGCGAGAACAGGTACGACCCGGTGTGCACCGGCATGCCGATCGCGTGGCCGAGCATCTCGCCGGGGCCGAGGAGCAGGGGACCCGCCACGCCACCGATCGTGGTCGCCCACACCACCACGGACAGGTCGCGACCGCGATGCTGCGGCTGTGCCAGATCGGTCGCGGCGAACCGGGACTGCAGGTTCCCGGCGTTGCCCATCCCGATCATGATGATCCCGGCCAGCAGCAGCGGGAATACCCGGCTCGCCGCCGCCTCGATGACGACGACGATGCCGACGAGCGCGAGCAGGTTGCCCAGGGTCAGTGCGAGGCGGCGCCCGCGCAGGCCCGCGAGGCGGGCGAGCGGGATCGCCGCGAAGGCGGCGCCCAGCGTCACCGAGGCCGTGGCGAGACCGGAGAGCGCGTCGCTTCCGGAGATGTCGGCGGCGAGCAGGGCGCCCAGCGAGACCGTCGCGCCGAAGGCGATCCCGCCCAGCACCTGGCCGAGGGAGAGGATCCCGACGGTGCGGCGCTGGATCCTGGTGCGGTCGAGCGCGCTGAGCGTCGGGACGCTCACGAGACGGGCTGCGCGTCGCGCACGGAGTTGCGCAGCGTTCCGATCCCGGAGATCTCCACCTCGACGGTGTCCCCGGCCTCGAACGTGCCGACGCCGGCGGGGGTCCCGGTCATGATCACGTCTCCGGGCAGCAGCGTGAAGACCGCGGAGGCGTACGCGATGATGTCGGCGACGGAGTGGATCATGTCGCTGAGCGGCGCGTGCTGGCGCACCTCGCCGTTCACGCGCGTCGTGAGCTCCGCCTCGTCGAGGTCGACGTCGGTCTCGATCCACGGGCCCAGCGGGCAGAACGTGTCGAACCCCTTCGCCCGGGACCACTGACCGTCCTTGCGCTGCAGGTCGCGCGCCGTGACGTCGTCGCCCACGGTGTAGCCGAAGACGTACTGGTTCGCGTTCTCCGCCGCGACGTTCTTCGCGATCCGGCCGATCACCACCACGAGCTCGCCCTCGTACTCGGTGCGCTCGGAGAGCGCCGTCGGGCGGACGATCGTGTCGCCCGGTCCGATCACGGCGGTGTTCGGCTTCAGGAACAGCAGCGGCTCGGCCGGTGCCTCGCCGCCCATCTCGGCGGCGTGGTCGTGGTAGTTCTTGCCGACGCAGACGACCTTGGATCGCGGGATCACCGGCGCCAGCAGCACGGCATCCGCGAGCGGCACCCGCTCCCCCGTGGTCTCGTATCCGGCGAACATCGGATCCCCGGCCAGCACGACGAGATCGCCCTCGTCGAGGATGCCGTACTTGATGCCGTCATTGTGGCTGAACCGTGCGATCTTCACCCCTTCAGCCTAGCCAGCAGACAATCGCCATTGCCGAATGCGCCCGGACACGAAACGATAGGCGCCATGCCCTCTGCATCCGAGTCGCCCAGCGCCACGCCCCAGACGATCGCCTACCCGAGTCCCGGCGCGAGTCGCCGCAGAGACGCCTCAGTGGCCCCCGCCCACGTCGTGGTCCTGTTCGGGGCCACGGGTGACCTCGCGCGGCGCAAGCTGCTGTGCGGACTCGGATTCCTCGCGATCTCCGGATTCACGCGCGGGATCCGCGTCGTCGGCACCTCCCTGGAAGACCTGGACGACGAGGGCTTCCGGGCCTTCGCCCGGGAAGCGATCGACACGGTCGGGACGCGCAGGCTCACCGATGAGCAGTGGGAGCAGTTCGCACCGATGCTGTCCTATGTGCCGACCTCTGCGGGCCCCGAGGCGCTCGCTGCGAAAGTCGCCGCCGCGGAGGCCTCGCTCGGTGAGAAGCCGCGCCGGCTGCACTATCTGAGCGTTCCTCCGAAGGCCGCCTCCGCGGTGATCGAGACCATCCGGGCGGCCGGCCTCGTCGCCCGCTCGCGCGTCGTCATGGAGAAGCCGTTCGGCGAGGATCTCGCCTCCGCCGTCGCCCTGAATGCCGAGATCCACCGGACGTTCGACGAGTCGCAGATCTTCCGCATCGACCACTTCCTCGGCAAGGAGGCGGCGCAGAACATCCTCGCGTTCCGCTTCGCGAACGGGCTCTTCGAACCGATCTGGAACCGCAACTTCATCGACCACGTGCAGATCGACGTGCCGGAGGCGCTCGGCCTCGACGCGCGCGCCGCCTTCTACGAACCGACCGGCGCCTACAAGGACATGGTCGTCACGCACCTGTTCCAGGTGCTCGCGTTCGTGGCGATGGAACCGCCCACGGCGCTGGAACCCCGCGCGATCTCCGAGGAGAAGAACAAGGTCTTCCGCTCCCTCGAGCCCATCCTGCCCGAAGACGCCGTACGCGGGCAGTACTCCGGATACCGCGACGAGCCCGGCGTGAACCCCGAATCCGACACCGAGACGTTCATCGCGCTGCGGGCCAGGATCGACAACTGGCGATGGGCAGGCGTACCGTTCTACCTGCGCACCGGCAAGCGCCTGGCCGAGGGGATGCGGATCATCTCGGTCGCGTTCAAGGAGGCTCCGAAGTCGATGTTCCCGAGCGGATCCGGCCTCGGTGCGGAGGGGCCCGACCATCTGACCTTCGACCTGGCGGACGAGTCGAAGGTGTCGCTGTCCTTCTACGGCAAGCGTCCTGGACCCGGGATGCGGCTGGAGAAGCTGTCGATGCAGTTCTCCACCAACGACACGGCACGTGCGGCGGACGTCCTCGAGGCGTATGAGCGGCTCATTCTGGACGCCATGCGCGGCGACCACACCCTGTTCACCACCGCCGAGGGCATCGAGTCGCTCTGGGAGCGGTCAGCGCCGCTCATGGAGAACCCGCCCGCAGTGAAGCTGTACCCGCCCGGGACGTGGGGACCGAATGCGATCCATCAGCTGATCGCTCCGCACGCTTGGCGGCTGCCGTTCGAGCGCGCCTGGCGGCACGAGCGCACCTGACCAGGGCCCTTCGACAGGCTCAGGGACCGAGACAGGCCCACGGCCCTTCGACAGGCTCAGGGACCGAGACAGGCCCAGGGCCCTTCGACAGGCTCAGGGACCGCGCTTCAGGCGTGGTCGGCCTTGTTGCCGCCCGCTTCGAGCACGTCGCCCGCAGGCAGCTCCTGGTGCCCGCCGAACTGCAGTCGCATCGCGGAGAGCACCTGGTTCGCGAAGCGATCCTCGTCGCGCGAGGCGAACCGCTCGAACAGCGCCGCGGCGAGCACCGGAACCGGCACGCCCACGTCGACCGCCGCCTTCACCGTCCAGCGCCCCTCTCCGGAGTCGGACACGCGCCCGGCCAGGCCCTCGAGCGTCGGGTTCGCCTGCAGCGCGGCCGCGCTCAGGTCGAGCAGCCACGACGAGATGACCGAGCCGCGGCGCCACAGCTCGGCGACCTTCGGGGTGTCGATGTCGAACTGGTAGTACTCCGGCTCCTCGAGCGGTGCGACCTCGGCGGAGTGCTCCGCCTCGCGGATCCCGGCATCGGCGTTCTGCAGCAGGTTCAGGCCCTCGGCGAGGGCCGCCATGACGCCGTACTCGATGCCGTTGTGCACCATCTTCACGAAGTGCCCCGCGCCCGAGGGCCCGCAGTGCAGGAAGCCGAGCTCCTCGTCGGTGACCTCCCCCGTGCGCCCCGGGGTCCGCTCGATCTCGCCGGCGCCCGGTGCGATCGTGCGCAGGATCGGCCGGATGACGTCGAACGCCTCGTCCGGCCCGCCGACCATGAGGCAATAGCCTCGCTCGAGGCCGAACACGCCGCCGCTCGTGCCGATGTCGACGTAGTTCAAGCCCTTCGGCTTCAGCGCCTTCGCCCGGCGCACGTCGTCGCGGTAGTTCGAGTTGCCGCCGTCGATGAGGATGTCCCCCGGCTGCAGCACTTGGGACAGCTCGTCGACCACGCGCCCGGTGAGCCCTGCCGGGATCATCAGCCAGATGATGCGGGGCCCGTCGAGCGACGCTGCGAGATCGGCGTAGTCGGTCGCGCCGATCGCGCCCTCCGCCACGAGCGCGGCGACGGCGTCGGGGTTGACGTCGTAGACGACGCACTCGTGCCCATCGCGCATGAGACGGCGCACGATGTTCGCGCCCATTCGTCCGAGTCCGACCATCGCGAGTTTCACTGCGCATCTCCCAACTTGACGAGCCAGCCGTGCGTGTCCTCGCGGCGGCCGTACTGGATGTCGGTGAGCTCCTCGCGCAGCGACATGGCCAGCTCGGTCGACTCGGGACCGGAGTGCACGATCTCGAAGTCGTCCGCCATCAGCGTGCCGATCGGAACCACCACCGCGGCCGTGCCGCAGGCGAAGGCGCCGACGATCTCGCCGGATGCCGCGCCCTCGCGCCACTCGTCGATCGAGATCCTGCGCTGCTCGACCGTGAGACCGCGATCCTTCGCGAGCTCCAGGATCGACGCGAGCGTGATGCCCTCGAGGATCGAGTCGGAGGCCGGGCGTGAGCAGCCGGCCGTCGCGCGTGACGAGCACCAGGTTCATGCCGCCGAGCTCCTCGATGTACTCGCCGTCGAGGAACAGCACCTGCTGGCAGCCCTTCTTGTACGCCTCCTCCTGCGGGAGCAGGCTCGAGGCGTAGTTGCCGCCGGTCTTCGCCGCGCCCGTGCCGCCGTGGCCGGCGCGCGCGTAGTCCGTGGACAGCCAGATGTTCACCGGCTGCACGCCGCCGGGGAAGTACGCGCCGGCGGGGCTCGCGATGAGGTAGTAGCCGACCTTCTTCGCCGCGCGCACGCCGAGGAAGGCCTCCTTGGCGAACATGAACGGGCGCAGGTAGAGGCTCTCCTCCGGGTTGCTGGGCACCCAGGACGAGTCGACGGCGACGAGCTGCCTGAGCGACTCGATGAAGAGCTCGGTGGGCAGCTCCGGCAGCGCGAGGCGTCGCGCCGAGCGCTGCAGCCGGGCCGCGTTGCGGTCGGGGCGGAAGGTCCAGATGGATCCGTCGGCGTGCCGGTAGGCCTTGAGGCCCTCGAAGATCTCCTGCGAGTAGTGCAGCACCGCGGCCGCGGGGTCGAGCGGGATCGGGCCGTACGGCGAGACGCGCGGACGGTGCCAGCCGCCCTTCTCGGACCAGCACAGGTCGACCATGTGGTCGGTGAAGTACTGCCCGAACCCGGGGTTCTGCAGGATCGCCTCGCGCTCGGCGTCCGGGAGCGCCGTCCTCGTTGCGCGTGACGCGCCAGATGAGACCGGCGGAGGGTGCCTGAAGGGGAAGTTCGATGGTCATGATTCGTGTCCTGACAGGTCGTGACGAGGGCGACGGCGCCGGGTTCCAGACTACGCCTGGAGCCGGGCGATGATCGCCGCCCCGGTCTGCTCTGTGGTGCGGGCGCCGGACCGCGAGGCGATGTCCTCCTCGACCGCGCGCTGCACGCGCGCGGCCTCGTCGCCCAGTCCCAGGTGATCCAGGAGCAGCGCGACCGAGAGGATCGCCGCGGTCGGGTCGGCTTTCTGCTGACCCGCGATGTCGGGTGCCGAGCCGTGCACCGGCTCGAACATCGACGGGAACGCGCCGTCGGGGTTGATGTTGCCCGAGGCGGCGAGGCCGATGCCACCGGTGACGGCGCCGGCCAGATCCGTGAGGATGTCCCCGAAGAGGTTGTCGGTGACGATGACGTCGAAGCGCGAAGGGTCGGTGACCAGGAAGATCGTGGCCGCATCGACGTGCAGGTAGTCTACGGCGACGTCGGGGTGCTCGGGCGCCACCTGCGTCGACGATCCGCTTCCAGATGGATCCGGCGTGCACGAGCACGTTGGTCTTGTGCACGAGCGTCAGCTTCTTGCGGCGCTTGGCGGCCAGCGTCGAAGGCGTAGCGGACGACCCGCTCGACGCCGAACGCGGTGTTCACGCTGGTCTCGTTCGCGACCTCGTGCGGGGTGCCCTTGCGGATCGCGCCGCCGTTGCCGACGTACGGCCCCTCCGTGCCCTCGCGCACGACGACGAAGTCGATCTCGCCCGGGTCCGCGAGCGGGCCCGGCGCGCCCGGGTAGAGCCGGGACGGACGCAGGTTCACGTAGTGGTCGAGCTCGAAGCGCAGCTTCAGCAGCAGCCCGCGCTCGATGTTCGCGTCCTTCAGACGCGGGTCGCCGGGCTGGCCGCCGACCGCGCCGAGCAGGATCGCGTCGTGCGCGCGGATCGCGTCCAGGTCCTCGTCGGTGAGCGTGTCGCCGGTCTCCAGGTACCGCGCGGCGCCGAGCGAGAACGCGGGTCTTCTCGAAGGTCACGTCGCTGCCGGCGGTGACCGCGTCGAGCACCTTCTCCGCCTCCGCGACGACCTCGGGACCGATGCCGTCACCGGGGATGACGGCCAGCTTCACGACACGGGACATGACGCTCCTTGCGAATCGATGGAGGTGGAGGATCCCAGATTATCGGGAGCCGGGGATCCCCACGCCCGCATGTCAGCGCCCGAGGCGGCGCCCGAGCGTGAGCGCGGCGATCACTCCGGCACAGATCACCAGGAATCCGCCGATGAGCGAGGTCACCATCACGCCGGTGCCGAACGCGTCGGCGGCCGCGTGCTGCAGCGCCTGCCCGATCGGGACGGGAAGACCCTCCGCCGCCGAGAACGCCCCGGCCAGGGTCTCCCGCGCCCGTTCCGCCGCGGCCGCGGGCACGCCCTGCGGGACCACGAGCGAGCCGCGGTAGAACGCCGTGATGATGCCGCCGAGGATCGTGGTGCCGAGCACCGCGCCCAGCTCGTACGCGGTCTCGGACACCGCACTCGCGGCACCCGCCTTCTCCGGCGGTGCGGCGGTGATGATGAGCTCGTTCGAGACCGTCTCGGCCGCGCCGATGCCCGCACCGAGCAGCGCGAAGGCGATGATCAGCGGGGCGACCCCGTGCGCATGCGTGGTGAACGCCACGACCAGGTAGCCGGCCAGCGAGAACACCAGTGCGGCGGGTACCAGGATCTCGGGCCGCACCCGTCGCGCGATCGGCACTACCGCGAGCCCGGACACGATCATCATGCCCATCCCCGGGACGAGCGCGAGTCCGGCCTCGACGGGCTTGAGGCCCAGCACCAGCTGCAGGTGCTGCGATACGTAGTAGAGGAAGCCGACCAGGGCGATGACGCTGAGCAGGTTCACCAGGATCGCCCCGGTGAACATGCCGCGGCGGAACAGCGCCATGTCGAGCATCGGCGTCTCGGCGCGGAGCTGGCGGCGCACGAACAGCAGGCCCGCCCCGATGCCCAGCACCAGCAGGATGACGACGAGCGGGGTGATCCCGTCGACCGCGAACTCCTTGATCGCGTACACGACCGGCACCATCGTCGCCATGGACAGCAGGATGCTGAGCGGGTCGATGCGCCCCGGTTTCGGGTCCCGGCTCTCCGGCACCAGGATCGGCGCGAGGATCACCAGCGGGATCAGCACCGGCACCGCGACGAGGAACACGGCGCCCCAGGCGAAGTGCTCGAGCAGGAGTCCGCCGACGATCGGTCCGAGCGCGGATCCGGCCGAGAACGCGGCCGCCCAGATGGCGATCGCCAGCCGGCGCTGCTCGCGGTTCTGGAACACCGAGCGCAGCAGCGACAGGGTCGACGGCATGAGCATCGCCCCGAAGAGGCCGAGCAGCGCGCGGGCCGCGATGAGCAGACCCGCGGTCGGCGCGAAGGCGGCGAGCGCCGAGACCAGCGCGAAACCGGTCGCGCCGATGAGCAGGAGCCTGCGGCGCCCGAAGCGGTCGCCGAGCGTGCCCATCGTGACGAGGAGCCCGGCGAGCACGAGCGGGTACACGTCGATGATCCAGAGCTGCTGGACACCGCTGGGGCGCAGCGCGGTCGAGATCTCCGGCAGCGCGAACGACAGCACGGTGTTGTCGACGGACACGAGCAGCACGGGCAGCATGAGCACGACCAGCGCCGCCCAGCCGCGTGCGCCGACGCGGGGGCCGTCGGCGGTCCCCGGCAGGGAGAGCGACGCGGTTGCGGACATGGTGCACCTTCTCGGAAATCGAATTACTAAACCGTCCGGCTGGTATAGTAACAGACATGGCCAGACCTCCGCACGCCAGAGAGCGCGTCCTCGACGCGTTCGAAGCCCTCCTCATCTCCGACGGCGAGCGCGCCGCGACCCTCGACGCCGTGGCCCGCGCGGCCGGCGTGTCGAAGGGCGGCCTGCTGTACCACTTCGCTTCGAAGGACGAACTGTCCGCCGCGATGATCGTGCGCCTGCACCGGCTCGCCGAGGACGACGTGGCACGGATCCGTTCCGCCCCCGAAGGCGCGGTGGAGTACTACCTGCGCACCTCTGTGATGATGGACGATGCGCTCGACCGCGCCATCATCGCGGTGTCGCGCATGGCGCAGGGCGGAAACGACGCCGCGATCCTCGCCCTGCACCGGATGCGCGACGAATCCGCCGCGGCGATCCGCCCGCACGTGCGCGATCAGGCGGCGCTCGACCTCGTGATGCTGCTCAGCGACGGGCTGTTCTTCAACAACACCCTGGACGCGGACGGCTCCGACGGGGTGGTCCCCGCCGGAGCCGCACTGGACGCGCTGATCACCCTGGTGCGCGGGGCCGTCGAGCCTGACCTCGGGGTCGTTGAGCGAGGACGGCGAAGCCGACCGCCCACGGGGTCGTTGAGCGAGGACGGCGAAGCCGACCGCCCCACGGGGTCGTTGAGCGAGGACGGCGAAGCCGACCGAGACGAAACGCGCCGATCCTCAGGGGACCGCGTTTCGTCTCGGTCGTCGCTGGCGCTCCGGCCTCGCTCAACGACCTCGGGAAGGGGCGCTCAGACCTCGGTCAGCTCGATCTGGCGGAACAGGTCGGCGTCTATCGCCACGCGCACCTCGTCGAGGAGCACCTCCGGGATCGGCGAGTCCAGCGTCAGCACGCTCAGCGCCTGGCCGCCCGCGGTCTCGCGGGCGATCTGCATGCCGGCGATGTTGATCCCGGCCTCGCCGAAGCGCTGACCGTAGACCGCGACGATGCCGGGACGGTCGGTGTAGAGCATCACGACGTGGTGCTTCTCGATCGGCAGCTCGACGGCGTGGCCGTTGATCGCGACGAGCTTCTCGATCTGCTTCGGGCCGGTCAGGGTGCCGGAGACCGAGACCTGGCTGCCGTCGGCGAGCGCACCGCGCAGCGTGATCACGTTGCGGTACTCGTCGCTGACGTCGTCCTGCACCAGGCGCACGGCGACGCCGCGCTGCTCGGCGAGCAGCGGCGCGTTCACGTACGAGACGGTCTCGCTCACGATCGGGGTGAACACGCCCTTGAGCGCCGCGAGACGGAGCACGCTCACGTCGTAGCCGTTCAGCTCGCCGTGCACCTCGACGTCGAGGCTGGTCAGCGGCGACTGCGCGAGCGCGGACAGGATCTGGCCGAGCTTCTCGGTGAGCGGGATGCCGGGGCGCACGTACGGGTCGATGACGCCGCCGGCGACGTTCACGGCATCGGGGACGAGGTCGCCCCCGAGCGCGAGCCGCACCGAGCGGGCGACGGAGACGCCGGCCTTCTCCTGCGCCTCGTCGGTGCTCGCGCCGAGGTGCGGCGTGACGACGACGTTCGGCAGCGCGGTGAGCGCGCGGGCCGAGCTGCCCTCGACGGGCGGCTCGGAGGTGAAGACGTCCAGTCCGGCGCCGGCGATCTCGCCGTTCTGCAGCGCGACCAGCAGCGCCTCCTCGTCGATGAGCCCGCCGCGGGCGACGTTGACGACGTAGGCGGTCGGCTTCATCGCCCGGAACTGCTCGGCACCGATCATGCCCGTGGTCTCCGGCGTCTTCGGCATGTGGATCGTGAGGAAGTCGGCCTCCGCGACGAGCTCGTCGAGGCTGAGCAGCTGCACGCCGAGCTGCTGCGCCCGTGCGCTGGTGACGTAGGGGTCGTAGGCGACGACGCGCATGTCGAAGGCGGCGAGGCGCGCCGCGACGAGAGCCCCGATGCGGCCGAGGCCGACGATGCCGACCGTCTTCTCGAACAGCTCGACGCCGGTGTACGAGCTGCGCTTCCACTCCCCCACGGACAGCGATCCGTGCGCGGCCGGAACTCGGCGAGCGAGGCTGAGGATGTGGCCGACGGTGAGCTCGGCGGCCGAGACGATGTTCGAGGTCGGCGCGTTCACGACCATCACGCCGGCGGCGGTGGCCGCCTTGATGTCGACGTTGTCCAGGCCCACGCCGGCGCGCGCGACGACCTTGAGCACGGGCGCGTGCGCGAGCGCCTCGGCGTCGATCTTCGTGGCGGAGCGGATCAGCACCGCGTCGGCGTCGGCGAGAGCCGCGAACAGCGCCTCCCGGTCGGTGCCGTCGACGGAACGGACGTCGAAATCGGGTCCGAGCGCGTCCACCGTGGCGGGAGAGAGCGTCTCCGCGAGCAGGACGACGGGCTTCGTGGCGGACGGGTTCACGGCGTTCTCAGGCACAGAGATCCTTCGGGACGGGAGGAGGGGGGCCGATGCGCCGCACCAGCGGGGCGCGAATGTGCGAACACTCTACCCGAGCGGTCCGGGGAGCCCGGGCCGTGTGACGGCGTACGACGTCAGTGTCCGCCGCTCA
Source organism: uncultured Actinomycetota bacterium (assembly GCA_963791605.1). GTDB lineage: Bacteria > Actinomycetota > Actinomycetes > Actinomycetales > Microbacteriaceae > Microbacterium. The sequence continues at coordinate 324,777 of CAWBTB010000007.1, forward strand.
GCGTGTAGCCCACGACGTCGAGCCAGAACACCGCCACCAGCCCGAGGCCGGCGACCAGCACGAGCGCGACGGTGCCGAGGCCGGCGACGACGGGTCAGCGCGATCGCGATGGCGTAGACGACCACGGGCAGCACGAGGGACAGGATCAGAGCCACCCAGGTCGTCGCTCCCAGGGCGAGGCCGACGAGCGGCACCATGTACGCGACCGCGTTCCAGATCGCGTAGGCGTACAGGAGGCCGGTGGCGCCCAGGATCGCGTAGAGCAGCCAGCGCGGGCGCCGCGGATCCGCCGCCGCGTTCTCGGGAATCGTTCCGTCGGCGGTCATGCTCCCACCATCCCGAACATCACGAAGGGCCAGGGCACGAGCAGCACCACGCCGGCGATCAGGGCGACGACGCGGATCCAGGTCGCCCTGCCGCGCGTGAGCACCCACGACGCCGCGAACCACAGCACCGGCGAGAGCACGGCGAGCCACATCCACGGCAGGTACATCCAGTCGGCCACGAGCAGGGACGCCCTGGGCTGCAGCCGCAGGCCGCCGACCGCCCAGCCCACGGCGAAGAGCAGGTACGCGCCGCCGATGATGCCGTAGAGCACCAGTGCCGCGTTGCCGCTCGCCGCGGGCTCGAGGTCGTGCGCAGTTCCCGGCCGGCCGGCGCGGGATCCTGCGACGCGACCGGCCCCTGCGGCGCCAGGCCCTTCGGGCCCGGGCGCGGCGTCGGCGCGGCGGCGGCGGAGGAGCGCTCGGGTTCGTCGCCCTCCCAGCTCAGCGCGTCGTCGGGATCGGAGGTCATGACTCCAGCGTAGCGATGGTTTTCCCCACCCCAGTAGGCTCAGGGCAGCACCAGGGGGAAAGGACCATCGTGCCCGAGAACAGCAAGCAGAAGCCCGCCGCCGAGGCGGCCTCCCACCGGTCTTCGGCGACGTCGCCGAAGACCCCCGCACCCGCAGACGGAGCACCCGCGGATCCGCCCGCCGGGTGGACGCCGACGCCCGAGGCGAAGAGCACGGCGACGCGGTTCCGCTGGATCGCCGCCGTGCTGTGGGCGGTCGCGATCGCCGCGGAGGCGGTCGGCATCTTCTGGCTGCTGCGTCAGCGCCAATATGTCGGCAAGGACGGCGAGCTCGTCCGCAACCCCGACACCGGTCTCCTGGAGCAGCAGGGCGCGACCGCGCAGTTCCCGCAGTGGGCGTTCATCACGCTGATCGTGCTGTTCGTCGTGATCGCCGCGCTGTCGATCACGGGATCCTTCCTGTGGAAGAAGGCGAACAGCCTCGATCCCGCCCGCCGGTCCGACACCGTGCGGTTCTTCGTGCAGAACCAGCTCGGCGCGATCATCGCGGTCATCGCATTCGTGCCGCTCATCATCATGGTCTTCCTGAACAAGGACATGAGCAAGGGCCAGAAGACGACCGCGGGCATCGTGGGCATCGTCCTCGCCGCGCTGGCCGTCGTACTGGGCATCGACTTCACCCCGCCGTCCGTCGAGCAGTACACCGCCGACCAGTCCACGGTGATCCAGTTGCTCGGCAAGGACGAGGTCGTCTGGGTGAGCGGGGGCTCGGTCTATCACGTGTGCGACACCGTGCCGGCGATCCAGACCGGCAGCGACAAGCTCACCGGCACCACGGCGCAGGCCGTCGCGGCCGGCAAGACCCGGCTGACCCTCGAATTCGCCTCCGAGCTGCGCAAGTGCGGCCTGCCGGTGCCGGAGAACTCGGCGGCGATCGCCGATGCGCTGCGAGCGATCCGCGACGGCAAGACCGGCACGGCGCTTCCCGCACCGGTGTGGGCCGCCGGCACGCAGGCGCCGATCACGATCCCGGACGCCTCGCCGTCAGGATCGACGCCCGCTCCCACGACCACGCCGTAGCGGACGCATCGTTTCGTCTCGGTCGGCTGCGCCGTCCTCGCTCAACGACCCCGAGGGAGCTTCCCCGGGGTCGTTGAGCGAGCACCGACGCAGTCGGAGCGAGACGAAACGCGGCCGCCGGCTGCGCCGTCCTCGCTCAACGACCGCGAGGGAGCTTCCCCGGGGTCGTTGAGCGAGCACCGACGCAGTCGGAGCGAGACGAAACGGGGCTCCCGCGCATCACGCCGGAGCGAGGACCGTCAGCACCGCGACCGGCTGCGCGCGCAGAGCATCCGGGATCCGCACGTCCGCCGTCCCGTCCGGCCGTGCGATGAGCGACGCGACGGATCCGTCCGCCCAGCGCGCGTCGGCGGTGCGGGCCAGTTCGGCAGGCAGCTCGAGCACTCCGCCGGCGGGGTCGATCGCGTGCACGTGCACCCGGCCCGCGGAGCTCGTGTAGGAGCGCGGCGCACCCGTGCGCTCTCCCGCACGGATCCACGGGCGGGTGCCGTAGACGGCGTCGCCGTTGTCCTGCAGCCATCCTCCGAGCTCCCTCATCGCACGGCGCTGCAGCTCGGGGATCTCTCCCGTCGCGGTCGGGCCGACGTTGATGAGCAGGTTGCCGTTCTTCGCGACCACGTCGACGAGGAGGCGGATCAGCGCCGCCCCGGACAGCGACTGCCGCTCGTCCTCGGCCTGGTTGTACCCGAACGAGTAGCCGAGCCCGCGGGTGGACTCCCAGGGCGCGTCGATGATGTCCGGGATGTGCGTGTACTCCCGCGTCAGGAAGCCGTGGTACGGCACTCCCCAGCGGTCGTTCACCACTCCGTCGGGGACCTGCGCGAAGTAGCGGCGCAGCAGCGCGGCGACCGCGAAGTCGTCCCCGCCCTTGCCGCCGTCCGGCCACTCGATGTCGTTCCACAGCAAGTCGGGCGAGAACCGCTCCATCAGCTCGTCGAGCTGCGCGGCCGCGTAGCGGGAGAACTGCCCGTCGTTGCGGCGGAAGCGGAACAGGTCGGTGTCCGACTCGATCGCCGGGAAGTCGCTCGCGTGCCAGTCCAGCGCTCCGGAGAAGTAGACGCCGAAGCGGGCGCCCGCGCGCCGGGTGGCGTCGTGGAACTCGGCGATGAGGTCGCGGCGCGGACCGCGCGCGACCGCGTTGAAACCGGTCGTCCGGGTGCCCCACAGGCAGAACCCCTCGTGGTGCTTGGTCGTCGGCACGATGTACCGTGCGCCGGCGCCCACGAGCTCGCCGACGAACGCGTCCGCGTCGAAGCCCGAGGCGTCCCACAGGTCGGCGAGGTCCTCATACGAGGTGCCCGGCCCGTACAGGCGCTGGTGACGCTCCCACGTCGGGCTGCCGGCGATCCGCACCGTGTTGCCGTACCACTCGGCGTACTGGTGCCACGCGTAGGCGTCTTCTGTGGGGATGTGCACGCCCTCGCCGTGCTGCACCGCCCAGGCGGGGACCGAGTACAGACCCCAGTGCACGAAGAAGCCGAGCTTGGCGTCGCGATACCAGTCCGGCACGCCCTGGGTCGGATACGCGGGCGCCGCGGATCCGAGGTCGGGGCCGGTGCGCTTCTCGAAGTTCATCATGCGGGGATCTCCTCTCCGCGGCGGCTCACGTGGGCGGTGAGCGCCGGGGTGCCCGTGGTGTCGAACGGGAACACGCCGGGCGCGAGCCGGTGGTGGCCGAGGCGCAGCAGATCCTGATCCACTCCCCCGGGTGTGAGTGCGAGCGTCCAGTCCGCGGCCAGGTCGTAGAGCTCCGGCTCGAGGTATCCGATCTTCACGATCACGACGTCGGCGGCCTCGGGATCGAGACCGAGCATGCGGAAGTCGTCCAGATGGTGGAAGGGCTTGCGGCGCTCGGTGAGGATCGCGTGCACGCTTCCGGCGCGGAGCACGACCTGGGTGCCCGCCTCGGCGTCGCCCTCGGTGACGGAGAACACCTCGCCGGTGATCGGGACCGGGCCGCGCGGGCCGGGATCCACGCGTCCGCCGACCTCCAGGGTCACGGTCGCGCCGACTCCGGCCGCCACGGCCTGCGCGACGGCGGCGGGGTCGAACACCGACGCGTGCACGACGACGCGCCCCGGCTCCGCGAGCTCTTCGCGGGCGAGCAGTTCGCCGAGCGTCCAGGAGACGTCGCCGGCGCCCCCCGCCGTGGGGTTGTCGCCGGAGTCCGAGATGACGTACGGACGCGCCGCGCCCGGCGCGAGCGCGCGGTCGAGGGCCTCGCCGAGCCGGGCGGTCGGGCCGACGAAGACGAAGTCGGCGCGCGCGTCCCAGTACCGCCGGGCCAGGCGCTCCGCCTCGCGGGCGATGAGAGCGCGGTCGTCGCCGGTGACCATCACGATCGCCCGGTTGCGGGGCTCGTCGGCCCAGGCGTAGCCGACCCAGATCGCGGCGTCCACGACGCCGTCGAGCGCCTCGACGTCCGGCACCGCGGCGTAGATCCCCCGGGCGGGCTCGAGCCGGGTGCTGGTCTTCTCGCCCGGCAGCAGCACGGGCACCGGCACCCATGCCTTGTACGGACGGCGGCGGAGCGGATCGGATCCGTGCGGGCCGCGGAGGCGCGCGAGCAGGTTCCACACCGCGCGCTCCTTGGTGTTCATCCAGTCCTCGTGCGGAGCCATCCGGTAGCAGGTGAGCAGGTCCAGCGCGTCGCGCAGCACCTCGGACACGTTGCCGTGCAGATCCATCGAGGTCGACACCAGCACGTCGTCGCCCAGCTCGGCGCGCACTGCGGCGGCGAGGTCGCCCTCGGCATCGTCCATGCCGACGACGCTCATGGCTCCGTGGATGTCGAAGAAGAACCCGTCGAACGCACCGCCGGCGGCGATCTCCGCGCGGATGCCGTGCACGATCGCGTCCTTCATCCGCCGGTAGGTCGCCGGAGCCACGGCTCCGCCCGGCAGGGAGCGGCCATGGTGGATCGGCACCCACTCGGCTGCCTCGCGCAGGTCGCGTCCGGCGTCCAGGAACGGGTAGTAGCCGATCAGCTCCGCGCCCTCGCGGATCGTGAACGCCTCGTCGCCCGAGACGTGCGGCGAGAACGTGCTCGATTCGATCGAGATCCCGGCGATCCCGATCCGCGGGCGGCTCAGCCCTCCCTCCGCGATCGGCGGGAGTGCGCCCATCCAGACGGTGTCGGCCTCGGGACGGGTATTCGGTGCGGTGGACTCGGTCATGCAGCTTCGTTCCTTCTCAGACGGTGGCGAGCGAGGCGGGGGCGGCATCCGCGACGTGGGACGCGGCGAGCGCGGCCGCGCCGAGCGCGACCGCGTCCGCGGAGATCTCGGCGGGGACGATCCGCAGCGGGAATCCCGAGACCGGGGCGTCGGTGCGCAGCGTCTCCAGGATGCCGGGCTCGAGCAGGTCCCAGGCCGCGTGCACGCCGCCGCCGATCACGACCGTGCCGAGGTCGAGCAGTGAGGCGGTGGTCGACGCCGCGAGCGCGGTCGCCCGAGCCGCGTCGGCGAACACCCCCAGTGCCGCGGCGTCCCCGGCACGGGCGCGCTCGGCCACCTCGGGCGCTCCCGCCGCGATCCCGGTCGCGGTCTCGTAGCGCTGCGCGATGGACGTCCCGGAGGCGAGCGTCTCGAGATGTCCGATCTGCCCGCAGGTGCAGACGAGGTCGCCGAATCCGGGGATGTGCCCGATCTCCCCCGCCGCGCCGTGCGCGCCGTGGTGCACCGCACCGTCCAAGGCGATCGCACCGCCGACGCCGGTGCCGAGCATGATGCCGAGCACGTCGCTCTCGCCGCGAGCCGCCCCCCAGCGCAACTCGCCGAGGAGGAACGCGTTCACGTCGTTCTCGATCCACACCGGCGCGTCCAGGCGCGCGGACAGCTCCGCGGCGAGGGGGAACCCGCTCCACTGCGTGAACGTGGCGGAGGCTGCGACGACGATCCCGCGCGCCTGGTCGATCACGCCGGCGGCTCCGACTCCGGCCGCGACGAGACGCACGGCGCCCTCCGCGCACAGCCGGCGCACCAGGTCCGCGGCGGCATCCGCCATCGCGCGACCGCCCTCGCGCGCCGGCGCCGGCACGACGCCGCCGGCCAGGACGGATCCGGCCTCGTCGGTGAGCACGGCGGAGATCTTCGTCCCGCCGATGTCGATCCCGGCGATCGCGGGCGCGCCCGCCCCCCGGCGCTCGACGGCACCGGCTTCCACGTCGTCGCTCATCGTCCGCCGAGCCCTGCCATCGCGATGCCCTTGACCAGATGCTTCTGCAGCACGATCACGAGGACCGTCGTCGGCACCATCGAGATGATCGCCGCGGCCATCTGCAGATCCCAGCGGGTGCCGGTGAGTCCGGAGAAGGTCGCAAGACCCACCGGGAGCGTGCCGTGCGCGTTGTAGTCGACGGTCACGATCAGCGGCCACAGGTAGCTGTTCCAGAACGACAGGAAGGTGAACACCGAGAGCACCGCCACCGCTGACTTCGCGAGCGGCAGGATGATCTGCAGGAACGAGCGCACGGGGCCGGCTCCGTCGACGCGGGCGGCCTCCTCGAGCTCGTACGGGATGCCGCGGAAGAACTGCCGCATCAGGAACGTGCCGAACGCGGTGAACGCGAACGGGAGGATCAGCGCCTGATAGCTGTCCACCCAGTTCAGCCACTGCATGACCTGGAACATCGGGATGACCAGCACCTCGGCCGGGACCATCAGCGTCGCCAGGAACAGCACGAACACGGCGTCGCGCCCCTTCCAGCGCAGCCGACCGAAGGCGTAGCCCGCCGTGGTCGAGACGAAGAGCACGACGAGGGTGCCCGCGATCGCCACGAAGAACGAGTTGCCGATGTAGGTCAGGAACGGACCGTACGCGAACACGTCCGCGAAGTTCGACCAGCGCACCTCGGACCCGACCAGCTTCGGGGGCATCGAGAACATCTCGTTGTTCGGCTTCAGCGCCGAGAAGAACGCGTACACCAGCGGCGAGACGAAGATCAGGGCCGCGGCGTACACGAAGACGTGGGCGATGATCAGGCGGGTCCGCTCCCCGGCCGACAGCGGAGCCTTCGACCGGCCCTTCCGGTCCTCGACCGGGGTCTCCTCCACGAGCTCGGCGACGGTGGCCTGCAGCAGGTCAGTGCTCATAGTGCACCCACTTCTTCTGCGCGCCGAACTGCAGCGCGGTGATGATGATGATGAGCGCGAACAGGATCCAGGCGCCGGCCGCGGCGATACCGAGATCCTGGAACTTGAAGCCCTGGTTGTAGATGAACTGCACCAGCGGCTGGGTGGCGTTGCCCGGCCCGCCGCCGGTGAGCAGCTGCGGCTGGGCGAACACCTGCAGGGACGTGATCATCGTCATGATCGTCGCGAAGAAGATCGACGGCGAGATCATCGGAACCACCACGCTCCACTGCATCCGCAGGCCGGAGGCGCCGTCGATCCGCGCGGCCTCGATGACCGACTCGGGCAGCTGCTCGAGGGCGGCCGAGAAGATGAGCATGTTATAGCCCAGCCCCTGCCAGACGCTCATGATGATGACCATGGCCATCGCCCAGAACGGGTCGGCCAGGAAGTTCGGCAGCTTCACGCCGAACCAGCCCTGCGCGATCCCGTTGAACAGGCCCTGCGGCTGCAGCATCATCTTCCACACCAGCACGCTTGCGACCATCGGGGTCACGACGGGGATGAAGAACAGCACGCGCAGCGCCCCGCGACCGCGGATCCGCGGTCCGAGTGCCATCGCGAGCACGAGCGAGCACACGATGCTGAGCGGCACGTACACGACCGTGAAGACCGCGGTGTTGCGCATGGCCGGCCAGAAGTCGGGGCTCGCGGTGAACAGCTTGACGTAGTTGGCGACGCCGTTGAACGTCTTGTCGCCGAACGTGGGCCAGTTGTAGAAGCTCATCACGATCGAGAGCACGACCGGCACGACCGTGAAGACGGCGAGGCCGATCAGTGCGGGGCTCGCGAAGCCGAGCGCCTGGCGGCCCTCGGCACGCGTGAGCGATCCGCGACGGCCCTGGGCCGCGCGGCGGCGGGTTGCGGCGATGGTCACCGTTCCTCCTTCTCCAGGATGGTTCCCCGGGCCGACGGACGGATCCGCCGGCCCGGGAGGATCACTTGCCGAACTGCTGCTGCGCGCTCTGCAGCACGTCGGCCATCTTCGCCTGGCCGTTGTACACGCTCACGAGCTGCGGCTGCACGTAGGTGCCGACCTTCGACCAGTTGTCGGTGACGTACTGGCCCTCGACCTTCGAGAACGCGGCCTTGAAGACCTCTTCGACCTGCGCGCGGTACTTCTCGTCGATGGACTGGAAGTAGAGCGGCTGGCTCTCGGTGCGCGCCGGGTAGCTGCGCCCGGACGAGGCGATGTAGTCCTGCGAGTCCTTGCTGAGCAGGGATCCGAGCACCTTGAGCGCCGCGTCCTTGTTCTTGCAGGTCTTCGAGATGCCGTAGCCGGAGCCCAGGATGAGGCTCAGCGAACCCTTGCCGTTGTCCGGCAGCGGCGCCATGCCCGCGGCGAATCCGGCCTGGTTCTTCAGGTAGCTGACCGCGTTCCAGGTCCCGTCGACCGCCATCGCGGCGTTGCCGTTCGAGTACTGGTCCTCGCCCCAGCCGGCGTCGGACGCGCTGGCGACCGGCAGCGCGACCTTCTGGTCCGTGACGAGCCCGGCGTACCAGGATGCGGCATCCTCGAACTTCTTGTCGGTCAGCTGCAGCTTCCCGTCCTTCGACGCGGGCTGCACCCCCGCCTTGTCGATCGGCAGCGCCTGCCACTGGAAGTCGCCCATGCCGACCGCGAAGCCCTGCTTGCCGTCGCGCGTGGCCGCCTTGGCCGTCTTCTCGAAGTCGTCGAACGTCCAGCCCGGCTTCGGCTCGGCGGCGCCTGCGGCCTTGAGCTGGTCGGCGTTATAGTAGACCAGCATCGTGGCCGTGTCGAACGGCAGGCCGTACAGGTCGCCCTTGTTCTTCAGGATCTCGGTGGTGCCGGCGGCGAAGTCGCCCTCCTTCAGGCCCGCGGTCTTCATGTCGTCCGCGGTGAGCTTCTGGAAGCCCGCCGTGTAGCTGGACAGCATGCCGCTGTTCATGCCCGTCACGCACGCCATGTTGCCGGAGGCCATGTTCGTGGTGAGCTTCGTGAAGAAGTCGCTCCAGGGCGCGGTGCGCAGCTCGATCTTCAGATCGGGATTCTGCTTCTTGGCGATATCGACCTGAGCCTGCAGCGCCTTGGTGTCGTCGGCGGATCCTGCCCACATGTCGACCACGACGGTCTTGTTGTCGGCGCCGGCGCTGCTGCCGGAGCCACCGCAACCGGTGAGGACGAGCGCGGCGCCCACCGTGAACGCCGCCGCGGGGACCAGGTGAATCTTCTTCATTGAATGCCTCCTCAGGCACGAACGGAGCGATTCTTCGTTTGAGATCGAACGAAGAAGTTCGGGTTGCTGCCAACATCCTGCCAGATGCCGAGCCGAATTGCGACCCTAACATCCGATGTTTGTGAAATTACGCGCCAATCCGGGACGAAATCCCCCTGGAAGGGGTCGACCATCGCTAGAGTGAACTTGATTCGATACCAAAGGAAGTTTCCCGATGCAGCAGCGCGACCGCCCGCCCGGCCCGGCCGAGGCCGCCACGTCCGGCGAGCACGCGCGCAACATCGTCGAACTCGTCGCCCGCGGCGAGGCGGCGTCCCGGTCCGATCTCGCACGCCTGCTGGGCGTGGCGCCGTCGACGGTCTCGCTGCGCGTGCAGGAGCTCCTGGACGCCGGAATCCTGCGGGAGGACGGCCACGGGCAGTCCTCCGGCGGGCGGCGACCCCGCCGGCTGTCGCTGGGCAGCACCCAGCGACGCGTGCTCGCGGCCGAGCTCGGCGGCGAGCACGCCCGTCTCGGCATGCTGGATCTGGGCGGCCATCTGCATCGGACCAAGACCATCCCGATCACGATCGCAGACGGACCGCAGGCGACGCTCGACCTCCTGGAAGCCGGATTCCGCGCGCTGGCCGAGGGTGCAGACATCCGAGCAGTGGGCGTCGCGCTCCCCGGGCCGGTGCGCTTCGAGACCGGCAGCGTCGATCAGCCCTCGCGCATGCCGGGCTGGCCCGGCTTCCGCGTCGGCGAGGCCCTCGCCGAGCGTTTCGGCGTGCCCGCGACGGTCGACAACGACGCGAACCTGATGGCGCTCGGTGAGCACCACCGCAGCCTCACGCAGGATCAGCACAGCATCACGGTCAAGGCGGGCACCGCGATCGGAAGCGGCATCATCGTCGCCGGAGCCGTGCACCGCGGAGCGACGGCCGCGGCGGGTGACATCACCCACACCCGCATCGCGGAGGCGGCCGACATCCCGTGCTCCTGCGGCAACCACGGCTGCCTCGAGACCATCGCGAGCGGTGCCGGCCTGGTCCGGCAGATGCGCGAGCGCGGGATCGACGTCGCGGGATCCGCCGAGGTGCTCGAACGCGCGCGCAACGGCGATCCCATCGCGACCACGCTCGTGCGCACGGCGGGCACGCACCTCGGTCAGGTGCTGTCCGGCGTGGTGAACTTCTTCAATCCGCACGCGGTGTTCCTGACCGGCAGCATGAGCGCGAGCGAGCCGTTCCTCGCCGCGGTGCGCAGCCGGGTCTACGAGGCCTGCCACCCGCTGGCGACGCAGACGCTGCGGATCGAGTCGGCCAGGACCGGACCGGACGCGGCCCTGTACGGCGCGGCCCGGCTGGCCATGGAGCGGATCGACCCGGCCGCCTGACCAGGGCGCGGATCAGTTCCCGGAGGCGAGCGTCAGCTCGATGACCGGGATCAGCACGTCGGGGCGCCGGACGGGCAGGTGCACGGTGAGGGTGCCCGCCGCCTCCCCCGCGGGCGTCATGAGGCCGGCGGCCTGATCCGGATCGCTCACCGACGTGCGCAGCCAGGATCCGTCGTTCAGCAGGCGCGCGTACGTCACCCGGCCCGCCAGGCCCTGGAGGTGAACGAAGCCGAGCGGCCAGGAGAACAGGTGCAGGTAGAGCCGGTCGCCGCGCCGGGTGTACACGCCCTCGCGCGGCGCCGGGAAGGCGGCATGGCCCGCGCCGACGATCGCACCCCGGTGCAGGCGCATCCACTCGCCGAGTTCGCCGAGCACGGCCTCGTCCCGAGGGTCGATGCTCCCGCGCCCGTCCGGGCCGACGTTGAGCAGCATGTTGCCGTCCATCGAGACCGAGTCGGCGAGCATCTGGGCGAGCAGCACCGCGGACTTCTGATCGTGGTTGTCGCGGTGATAGCCCCACGACCCGTTGATCGTCTGGCACGCCTCCCACACCTGAGGCGCGCCGTCCACGACGATCGGCGCGGTGGGCTGATACTGCTCCGGCGTGACGAAGTCGCCGGGGATCCCGAGCCGGTCGTTGACCAGCATCTGCGGCTGCAGCTCCCGGCAGAGCGCGAGGAGCGCCTCCGCATCCCAGTCCGCCGGCCCCTTGCCCGCCCAGCCGTCGCGCGCCTCGGGATAGCTGAAGTCGAAGAACAGGTAGTCGATGTCGCCGTACCGCGTGAGCAGCTCGCGCACCTGGCCGTGCAGATACGCGCGGTAGCGGCTCATGTCACGCGCCGCGTTGCGCGCGTGCTCGGTCTCGTCGCCGCGACGAGGGTGATTCGCATCGACCGTGAAGTCGGGGTGATGCCAGTCGATCAGCGAGTGGTACAGGCCGACGCGGAGGCCCTCGGCGCGGAGGGCGTCCACGTACTCGCGCACCAGGTCGCGTCCGCAGGCGGCGACCGAGGTGTAGTCGGTGAGGTCTGAATCCCACAGGCAGAAGCCGTCGTGGTGCTTGGTGGTCAGAACCACGTAGCCCATGCCCGTGGCCTTGGCCCGGCGTGCGAGCGCTGCCGCATCGAAGAGGTCGGGATCGAAGTGCTCGAAGTAGACCCGGTACTCCTCCGACGTCAGCCGCTCGTAGTTCTGCACCCACTCGTGCCGCGCCGCCGCGCTGTACAGGCCGAAATGCACGAACATCCCGAATCGCGCCTCGTCGAACCACTGCTGCCGCATCCGTGCACCTTCCTCGTCGTCTGGTTCCATCCTGACACAGACATCCGATGTCTATCCCGCGCGCTTCCCCGCGGCACTTGCGCGGGACGCTTCCTGTGACGATCCTGATTCGCATCTAAGGGTTGCCTTACCTATATTGGACATGTCCCATTCATGAACCGAAGGATCCCTCGTGAAGCGCCGCCTCCGTCTGATCTCCGCCGTCGCCGCCACCGCGGCCGCCGCTCTGACTCTCGCCGCCTGCAGCGGCGCCGGATCCCCCTCCCCGTCTGGGAGTGCCGGAGGCGACAGCCTCGCCGGCCAGACCATCACGGTCTACAACGCCCAGCACGAGGAGCTCACCCAGAGCTGGATCGACGCCTTCACGAAGGCGACCGGCATCAAGGTCCAGGTGCGCAACGGCGACGACACCGAGATGTCGCAGCAGCTGATCCAGGAGGGCGACCGCTCCCCCGCCGACGTGTTCCTCACCGAGAACTCGCCGTCGATGTCCGCCGTGGAGAAGGCGGGCCTGTTCACCTCGCCCGGTGACGAAGCGCTGAAGAACGTCCCGGCCGAGTACCGCCCGTCGTCCGGCAAGTGGGTCGGCATCGCCGCCCGCTCCACCGTGTTCGCGTACAACACGTCCAAGCTCACCGAGGCGCAGCTGCCGGCCTCGATGATGGATCTCGCCGACCCGTCCTGGAAGGGCCGCTGGGCCGCGTCGCCGTCCGGCGCCGACTTCCAGGCGATCGTCTCCGCCCTCGTGCAGCTGAAGGGCGCGTCGGCGGCCGAGGACTGGCTGAAGGCGATGAAGACGAACTCGGTCGCCTACAAGGGCAACTCGACCGCGATGAAGGCGGTCAACGCCGGGCGAGATCGACGGCGCCATCATCTACCACTACTACTGGTTCGGCGATCAGGCCGCGACCGGCGAGAACTCGAAGAACGTCGCCCTGCATTACTTCAAGCACCAGGATCCCGGCGCGTTCGTGTCGATCTCCGGCGGCGGAGTCCTGAAGTCCAGCACGCACAAGGCCGCGGCGCAGAAGTTCCTCGCGTTCATCACGGGTGCCGAGGGTCAGAAGATCCTGCAGACGGGCACCTCGTTCGAGTACCCGGTCGGATCCGGCGTCGCCGCCAACCCGAAGCTCGTGCCGCTGAAGGATCTGCAGGCGCCCACCATCGATCCGGCTACGCTGAATTCCAAGCAGGTCACCGACCTGATGACCCAGGCCGGCCTGCTGTAGGACGAAGAGATCACCACCACAGTCACCACGCGAAGGGCGGACGGAGCTCGACGGCTCCGGTCGCCCTTCGTGGTCTCCTCGTGGGGCGTCGTCGCCGCGGCCGCGATCGTCGCCGCACTCTCGCTGCTGCCGTTGCTGTTCGTCGCGGGCACCGCCGCGCAGATCGGGTGGGCCCAGTCGGCGGCGCTGATCTTCCGCCCGCGGGTCGGCGAGCTGCTGACGAACACCGTGCTGCTCGTGCTGATCTCGGTGCCGCTGTGCGCGGTGATCGGCGTCGGCGGCGCGTGGCTCGTCGAACGCACGTCACTGCGCGGGGCCGGCGCCTGGGGCGCGGTGCTGGCGATGCCGCTCGCGATCCCGGCGTTCGTGAACTCCTACGCCTGGGTCTCGGCGGTCCCGTCGCTCGCCGGACTCGGATCCGGTGTGCTGCTGGCGACGCTGTCCTACTTCCCCCTGGTCTACCTTCCGGTGCGCGCCGCCCTCGCCCGGCTGGATCCGGCCCTCGAGCAGGCCGCGGCGAGCCTCGGCCGGGGACCGGTGCGGGTGTTCTTCGGCACCGTGCTGCCGCAGCTGCGGCTCGCCCTGCTCGGCGGCGCGCTGCTGGTGGGCCTGCATCTGCTCAGCGAGTACGGCGCGTTCGCCCTGATCCGCTTCGACACCTTCACGACCGCGATCATGGACCAGTACCGGTCCACCTTCAACGGCTCGGCGGGCAGCATGCTGTCCGGGGTCCTGATGCTGCTCTGCTTCGCGCTGCTCCTGCTGGAGAGCAGGGCGCGCGGCCGGGCGCGGTACGCGCGGATCGGATCCGGCACTCCGGCACCGCCGCACAGGATCCGGCTGCGCGCCTGGCAGGTCCCGGCGCAGCTGGCGCTGCTCGCGCTCGGGATCGCCGCGCTCGGCGTTCCCGCCGTCGTGATCGGCGGCTGGCTGGCGCACGGCGGCGCCGCGGTGTGGGAGGCGGCCGCGCTGATGCCGACGCTGCTGCAGACCCTCGGACTCGCGCTCGGCGGCGGCGCCGTCACCGTGATCGCGGCGTTCCCGCTCTCCTGGCTCGCCGTCCGCCACCCCGGCCCGCTCAGCCGCCTGCTGGAGCGGACGAACTACATCACGAGCTCGATGCCCGGCATCGTCCTGGCGCTGGCTCTCGTCACCGTCTCGCTCTCGTTCGTGCCGCCGCTGTACCAGACCACGGCACTGCTGCTCATCGCGTACGCCCTGCTGTTCCTGCCGCGTGCCCTCGTCCCGCTGCAGGCGGGCATCGCCCAGGCCCCGCAAGGACTGGAAGAGGCCGCCCAGGCGCTCGGACGCAGCCGGATGCGCGCCTTCCTCGGCGTGACGCTGCGCCTCGTCGCGCCCGCCACCGCCGCGGCCCTGGCGATGGTGTTCCTCGCGGTGGCCGGCGAGCTCACCGCGACCCTGCTGCTCTCCCCGATCGGCGTGCAGACCCTCGCCACGAAGTTCTGGAGCCTGTCCAGCGAGATCGACTTCGCCGGGGCGGCACCCTACGCGACGCTGCTCATCCTGCTCTCCGCGCCGATGACGTATCTTCTGTTCCGGCAGTCCACGAGCGCCTCCACGGCGACAGCCGACCCCCCGAAGGCGGAGACCGCATGACCGCACGCAACCTCGGATCCGTCGACGCCGCGCCCTCCCCCGGCACCGGACCGCTCCCGACCGCGCATCTGCAGGTCGCCGGGGTGACCGCCTCGTACGGCGGCCGCCGCGTGCTGCACGGCGTCGACCTGGCGGTGCAGACAGGCGGCATCACCGCCGTCGTCGGCGCGTCCGGGCTCGGGCAAGACCACCCTGCTGCGGATCATCGCCGGCTTCGAGCGCCCCGACAGCGGCGAGGTCGTGCTCGGATCCACCGTCGTCGCCGGTCCCGCGACCTGGGTGCCCGTGCACCGTCGCGACATCGGCTACGTCACGCAGGACGGCGGGCTGTTCCCGCACCTGACGGTGGCGCGCAACATCGCGTTCGGGCTGGACGGCGTGGGCAGAGCCGCCCGGGATCGGCGGATCGCCGAGCTGATGGATCTCGTGGCGTTGCCGCGGGACGTCGCGGACCGTCGTCCCGATCAGCTCTCCGGCGGCCAGCAGCAGCGCGTCGCGATCGCCCGGGCCCTCGCCCGGGAGCCGCAGCTGATGCTGCTGGACGAGCCGTTCTCCGCGCTGGACACGGGGCTCCGCGCGGCGACCCGCGAGGCGGTGGCGCGGATCCTCGTGGATGCGGGGACGACGACGATCCTGGTCACGCACGACCAGTCCGAGGCGCTCAGCTTCGCGGATCAGGTCGCCGTGATGCGCGACGGCCGGCTGGTGCAGACCGGGCACCCGTTCGTCGTCTACACGCGCCCGGTCGACCGGGGCGTCGCCGACTTCCTCGGCGACGCGATCGTGCTGGACGCGTGGCTGGACGGATCCCTCGCCTCCACCGCGCTCGGCGAGATCCCCGTGCGCACCCCTCCCGCGCAGGGCAGGGTGCAGCTGATGCTCCGCCCGGAGCAGGTGCGGATCGTGGCGGACTCCCCCATCCGCGCGACCGTGGAGGAGGGCGTCTACTTCGGCGCCGAGTCGTCCGTGCGGATCCGCCTGGAGCCGCGTGCGGATGCGGATCCGCGGCTGCCGGCCGATCCGCCGTCGATCACGATCCGGCACTGGAACACCGCGCTCACCCGCCCCGGCCAGCGGATCGCGCTGCGCGTCGTCGGCGAGGGCGTGGTCTTCCCGGCCTGAGCCCAAGCCCGTCTATTTCTGCCAAAGTGCCGCTTGTGGCCGCATGAAGCGGCACTTCGGCAGAAATAGACGGGCGAGACGAACGGGCGCCCCTCGGAAGAGGGACGCCCGTTCTTGATGAGGGTGAGGATCAGCGCGCGGCGCTGCCCTCGACGTAGTCCTCGTCCTGCGCCTTCCAGGCGAACAGGGCGCGCAGCTCCTTGCCGGTGGCCTCGATCGGGTGACCCTGCTCCTTCTCGCGGAGCGCGAGGAACTCGACGGCGCCGTTGTCCTGGTCCTCGATGAAGCGGGTCGCGAACGCGCCGGACTGGATGTCCGCGAGGACGGCCTGCATGCGCTCCTTGACCCCGGCGTCGATGATGCGCGGGCCGGAGACGTAGTCGCCGTACTCGGCGGTGTCGGAGATCGACCAGCGCTGCTTGGCGATGCCGCCCTCCCACATCAGGTCGACGATGAGCTTGAGCTCGTGCAGCACCTCGAAGTAGGCGATCTGCGGCTGGTAGCCCGCCTCGGTGAGGGTCTCGAAGCCGTACCTGCACGAGGTGGCTCATGCCACCGCAGAGCACGGCCTGCTCGCCGAACAGGTCGGTCTCGGTCTCCTCGGTGAAGGTCGTCTTGATGACGCCGGCGCGGGTGCCGCCGATCGCCTTCGCGTACGAGAGCGCGGTCGCCCAGGCGGTGCCGGACGCGTCGCGCTCGACGGCGATGATGTCCGGGATGCCGCGGCCGGCGACGAACTCGCGGCGCACGGTGTGACCCGGGGCCTTCGGCGCGATCAGGATCACGTCGACGCCCTCGGGAGCGTCGATGTAGCCGAAGCGGATGTTGAAGCCGTGCGCGAACGCGAGGGTCTTGCCCGCGGTCAGGTTCGGCGCGATCGACTCGCTGTAGATGCCGCGCTGGTGCTGGTCCGGCGCGAGGATCATGATGAGGTCGGCCCACTGGGTGGCCTCGGCGACGGTCTTGACCGGGAAGCCGGCCTCGGTCGCCTTGGCGATCGAGTTCGAGCCCTCCTTGAGGGCGATCGCGACCTCGACGCCGCTAGTCGCGCAGGTTCATCGCGTGGGCGTGGCCCTGCGAGCCGTAGCCGACGATGGCGACCTTCTTGTTCTGGATGATCGACAGGTCGGCGTCTGCGTCGTAGAAGATCTCGGTGCTCACTTGTGTTTCTCCTTGTTGGGGTTTTGTTGTCCGTGGTCCCGGCGTTTCGTCTCGCGCCGCCTCCGGCGGTGCTCGCTCAACGACCGGAGAGCGTCAGCCGCGCAGCACGCGCTCGGTGATGCTCTTGCCGCCGCGGCCGATCGCGAGCAGGCCGGACTGGGCGAGCTCCTTGATCCCGAACGGCTCGAGCGCCCTCAGCAGCGCCTCGACCTTGCCCTTGTCGCCGGTGACCTCGACCACCAGCGCCTCGGGCGCGTAGTCCACCACGGACGCGCGGAAGAGGCTGACGACCTCCAGCACGTTCGAGCGGCTGTTGTTGTCCGTGCGCACCTTGATGAGCATGTGCTCGCGCTGCACCGACGCGTTCTGCTCCAGCTCGACGATCTTGATGACGTTGATCAGCTTGTTCAGCTGCTTGGTCACCTGCTCGAGCGGGAACTCCTCGACGTCGACGACGACGGTGATCCGGGAGATGCCCGGCACCTCGGTGACGCCCACGGCGAGCGACTCGATGTTGAAGCCGCGACGCGCGAACAGGCCGGCGACGCGGGTCAGGAGCCCGGGGGTGTCCTCCACCAGGAGGCTCAGGACATGCGTGGACATGGATCAGTCCTCCTCGTCGAAAGCGGGCGCGTGGTCGCGCGCGTACTGGATGTAGCTGTTGCTGACGCCCTGCGGGACCATCGGCCACACCATGGCGTCCGCGCTGACCACGAAGTCGATCACGACGGGTCGGTCGTTCGTCTCCAGGGCGAGCTGGATGGCCGCGTCGATCTCGTCCTCCTTCTCCACCCGGATCGCCGAGGCAGCCGTACGCCTCGGCGAGCTTGACGAAGTCGGGGATCCGGATCGTGCCGTGCCCGGTGTTCAGGTCGGTGTTGGAGTGCCGGCCCTCGTAGAACAGGGTCTGCCACTGCCGGACCATGCCCAGCGAGGAGTTGTTGATGATCGCGACCTTGATCGGGATGTCGTTGATGACGCAGGTCGCGAGCTCCTGGTTGGTCATCTGGAAGCAGCCGTCGCCGTCGATCGCCCACACCACGCGCTCGGGCTGGGCGACCTTGGCGCCCATCGCGGCGGGGACCGCGTAGCCCATGGTGCCGGCGCCGCCGGAGTTCAGCCACGACATCGGGCGCTCGTACTTGATGAACTGCGCCGCCCACATCTGGTGCTGGCCGACGCCGGCCGCGTACACGGCTTCGGGACCGGTCAGCTCGCCGATCCGCTGGATCACGTGCTGCGGGGAGAGCAGCCCGTCCTCGGGCTCCGCGTAGCCGAGCGGGAACTCGGCGCGCAGGCCGTCGAGATACGCCCACCACTCCGCGATGTCGCCCTTCGCGCCGCCGGTCAGGCCGCGGAACGCCGCCTCGAGGTCGATGAGGACCTCGCGCACGCCGCCCACGATCGGGACGTCGGCGGTGCGGATCTTGGAGATCTCGGCCGGATCGATGTCGACGTGCACGACCTTCGCGTCCGGCGCGAACAGCTCGGCCTTGCCGGTCACGCGGTCGTCGAACCGCGTGCCGAGCGCGACCAGCAGGTCGGCCTCCTGCAGCGCGAGCACGGCGGGCACCGTGCCGTGCATGCCGGGCATGCCGACGTGCTGCGGGTGCGAGTCGGGGAACGCGCCGCGCGCCATCAGCGTGGTCACGACGGGGGCGCCGGTGAGCTCGGCGAGCGCGAGCAGCTCGGCGGACGCGTGGCCGCGGATGATGCCGCCGCCGACGTACAGCACCGGCTTCTTGGCCTCGGCGAGCAGGGTCGCCGCGGCCTGGATCTGCTTGCCGTGCGCCTTGGTCACCGGACGGTAGCCGGGCAGGTCGTACTTCGGCGGCCAGAGGAACGGCGCCGACGCCTTCTGCGCGTCCTTCGTGATGTCCACGAGCACAGGGCCCGGCCGGCCGGTGCCGGCGATCTCGAACGCCGCCGCGATCGCGCCGGGGATGTCCTCGGGGCGCTTCACCAGGATGGAGTGCTTCGTGATCGGCATGGTGATGCCGACGATGTCGGCCTCCTGGAACGCGTCCGTGCCCATCAGGGTGGAGAACACCTGGCCGGTGATCGCGACGATCGGGATCGAGTCCATGTACGCGTCGGCGATCGCGGTCACGAGGTTGGTGGCGCCGGGGCCGGAGGTCGCGATCGTGACGCCGACCTTGCCGGACGCGGTCGCGTAGCCCTCCGCGGCGTGCCCGCCGCCCTGCTCGTGCCGCACCAGGATGTGCCGGAGCTCGGTCGAGCTCATCAGCGGGTCGTAGACCTCCATGATCGCGCCGCCGGGGATCCCGAACACGTCGGTGACGCCGAGGAGCTCGAGGGAGCGGACGACGGCCTGGGCGCCGGTGAGGACGGGGGCGGCCGCCGGACGGGCGGGCGGACGCGGGACGGCTGGAACGGTGTCAGCGGTCATGAAGGTTCCTTGCGATGGTGAACGATCGGCGGAGGCGGCGGGACAGCGCCCCGTCGCGGAAGACAGTCCGGCCGGGGCCGCCAGGGGGCGGACCGCACGAGTCGGAGATGCTGGCTGGAACGCCTCGGGTGCAGCGCGGAGAGGACGGCTCGACGCCATGACGAACGCCGTCACAGCGTAAGCCCGGCTCTGGCTCATCGACGAGTGGGTCGAGAGCGCGAGCCGCGATATCGACCCGAATCAGATCACCATCGCGCCCGGCGGTCGCAGCGACGGCCGGAGCTCTGCGCCCGATCCGGGATCCGGTTGTGCCGATCACGGTTCGAACGTGCATCCAGCCTAACGCATGATCCGGCGCGGTCCCGCCGCTCGCGCGCTCGAGCGACGGATGACGGGATCCGTGCTGCGCGCGCATGACAGCAGTCTATTGCCCGGCCGAGCGCGCATCGGCAAGCGCCTCGAGCAGCACGGCGAGGGCCGCCGGATCCGCGACCCGCAGCGCGGCCGCGGTCTCGCCCGCGCCGATCCGCAGGCCCAGGTCCGACCCGGTCAGCGTGCGCATGCCGTCCTCGTCCGTGACGTCATCGCCGGCGAACAGCACCGCGGTGGCCCCGACGTGCTCGCGCAGACGGGCGAGTGCCACGTCCTTGCCCTCCCCGCGCCAGGAGAACTCGCGCAGGTGGTGCCCGGTGCGGCGCCGCCAGGACGGGATCCGCTGGGGGGCCCACTTCTCCACGCGCACGAAGGCGAGCTCCTCCTGCCCCGGGGCCGCCATGCGGGTGTGCACCCCGAAACCGAACGTCTTCGGCTCGTACGCCACGCCGTCGAGGTCCGCGATCAGTGCGCGCACCTCGTCGACCACCTCGGAGCGGTCCGCGGGTTCCGTGGAGAGGTCGGTCTCCTCCCCCGTGTCGGGGAACCAGAACTGCGCGCCGTGGGATCCGGCGAGCAGGATCGGCGACGCGTCGTCGTGCTCGGAGATCTCGCGCAGGTGGTTCAGGCTGCGGCCGGAGACGTAGGCGACGAACGTGCCGGGCAGCGCGGCGAGGCGGGCGACCGCGGCGGCCGCCTCGGGGAGGGCCCGGGACGCCATCGGGTCGTCCGTGTGCGGGGAGACCGTGCCGTCGAAGTCGAGGGCGACGAGCAGACGCGGCGTGCGCGCGATCGCCGCGAGCGCCTCGTCCGCGGTGCCAGGGGTCCAGGTTCGGGTCATCGTGCTCTCCGTACATCTTCCAGGGCCGCGAGGAAGTCCCGCGACCACGCGTTCACATCATTCTCGAGCACCCGCTTTCGCAGGGCCCGCATGCGCCGGCTCTGCTCACGCGGCGGCATCTCGACCGCCTGCATGATCGCGTCCTTGAGGCCCTCGATGTCATGCGGATTCACCAGCACCGCCTGGCGCAGCTCATCCGCCGCTCCGGTGAACTCGCTGAGCACGAGCACGCCGCGGTGATCGCCGCGAGTGGCCACGTACTCCTTCGCGACGAGGTTCATGCCGTCCCGCAGGGCCGTGACCAGCATCGCGTCGGCGGCGAGGTACAGCGCGACCATCTCCTCGCGGGGGAAGCCCTGGTGCAGATAGCGGATCGCGGTGTGATCCATCGTGTCGTGGTCGCCGTTGATGCGGGCGACCGCCAGCTCGATCTCGTCACGCAGCTGCATGTAGGCGTCGACCCGCTCCCGGCTGGGGCTGGCCACCTGCACGAGCGTGACGTCCTCGACGCTGAGCCGGCCCTGGTCGAGAAGCTCGCCGAACGCCTTGATGCGGTGCCGGATGCCCTTGGTGTAGTCCAGCCGGTCGACGCCGAGCAGGATCTTCTTCGGGTTTCCGAGCCCCGCCCGGATCTCCGCGGCGCGCGCCCGCACGTCGGGACGCGCGGCGAGCTCGACGTAGGGTGCGGTGTCGATCGAGATCGGGAAGGCGCGCGCCGTCACGGTGCGCGGCCCGCCCCAGGGCACCGAGACGGTGGATCCCCTGACCTCGAGGCGCAGCCGGCGCCGGACCGCGGCGAGGAAGTAGGTGGCGTCCTGCGCGCGCTGGAACCCGACCACATCCGCGCCGAGCAGCCCCTGCAGCACCTGATCGCGCCAGGGCAGCTGGGCGTAGAGCCCGTGCGCCGGGAACGGGATGTGATGGAAGTAGCCGATCGTCACGTCGGGGCGCAGCTCGCGCAGCAGCGCCGGGACGAGCTGGAGCTGGTAGTCGTGCACCCACACCGTGCCGCCCTGCGCGACCGCGTCCGCGGCCCGCTCGGCGAAGCGCCGGTTCACCCGGACGTACGCGTCCCACCACTCCCGGTGGTACTGCGGCGGCGCGATGACGTCGTGGTAGAGCGGCCAGATGGTGTCGTTCGAGAAGCCCTCGTAGTACTCCTCGACGTCATGCGCCGACAGGGTCACCGGGAGCAGCCGGATCCCGTCCTCGGTGAACGGCGCGAGCTCCAGGTCGGCCTGCCCCGCCCAGCCGACCCAGGCGCCGTCGACGGACCGCATGACCGGTTCCAGCGCCGCGACGAGTCCGCCGGGCGAGGTCTGCCAGATCTCCTCCCCGTCTGGACCCTGCGCGCGATCGACCGGAAGCCGGTTGGCGACGATGACGAAGGAGGCGGAAGGTGAAGCTGCGGACACGGGGGCTCCTCACTGCAGCGGGATGGCTTCTCCAGGCTAACGAATAGTGCGGCCGGCCATCCCACCGGCTCTGTCCGGACGTCCGGCACGGCTGCGGCGCCGCGCCAGCGCGAGCGCGGCGTTGCCGACCCCCGCGAGCAGGACGAACCCGGCGGCGAGCACCGGCAGCATCAGCGCGGCGTGCGCACCGCCCGACTCGGCGACCTGGCCCGTGGTGACCGCGCCGATCGCCTGGCCGACGATCAGCGCGGATCCGAGCATCGTCATCACCGTGGCCGAGCGGTCGACCGGCCCGAAGGCGGCGCCGAGGCTGAACTGCGTCACGAGCGTCGGCCCGATGCCGCATCCCATCAGCGCCAGCGCGACGAGCATGGCCGGCACGTCGTGCACCGACAGCAGCAGCAGACTGCCGCCGAAGAGCATGCCGGCGAACACCAGCCACCGCGCCGGCAACGAGAACCGTACCGGCAGGAACGCGACGCCGAGTGCGAAGAGCGCGGATCCCACGCCCATCGCTCCATACAGCAGGCCGGCCTCCTCGGCGCGACCGTGCTCGGTCATGAACGCCGTGAGCGAGGTGAGCATGGTGCCGAAGAACACGCCGACGCCGAGCATCCCCGCCACGACGATCAGCAGCCGCGGCCGGAACAGCTCCGCCGCCTTCGACGCCGCGTGCCCGTCGGCTCCGCGCTGCGCGGACACATGCGCGGCGCTCGGGTGCAGCGCGAACGCGCCGACGAAGACGAGGATCAGCGCCGCGGCGATGGCCAGCGGCATCCACGGGGCGATCGCGGTGGCCAGCACTCCCACCAGGAAGGGCCCGAACACGAACACGGTCTCGTCGGCCGCCGATTCGTAGGACATCGTCGCCGAGGTCGTGCGCGCCCGGCGCTCCTCGGGGATGCGCTCCGCGATGATCGTGACCAGCCGGGACCGGGACAGGGGCGCCACCTGCGGAGCGGTCGCGCCGATGGCGACGGCGCTCAGCAGCACGTACGGCTCCGCGGCCGGCGAATACGCCACAACGGTGAAGCAGATCAGTGCGGCGGCGTTCGCCACGGCGAGCACGCCGAGCACGGCGCGCTGTCCGTACCGGTCGGCCGCGGCGCCCAGCAGCGGTCCGAAGCACGCTGTGCCGAGACCGACGGCGGCGGAGGTCAGGCCGCCGAGCGACAGCGATCCGCGGGCGGCGACGGCCACGGTGAGCACGCCGACCACCATCATGGCGAACGGGAGCCGCGCGATGAACGCGATCAGGAAGTAGGGCAGGCCGGCCAGGCGGAACAGGCTCGGCGCCGAAACGGGAGGGGTGTGCGATGTCATAGCGGGTGAAGTCGCGCTTCTGCCGCGTACACGGACGCGGTCCGGGTGCCGCCGCTATCCGCCGGAAGAGCCGACGGCCGGTAGATGCACTGCTGGTGCGCCCAGTCTACCGGCCGGCCGCTGAACGAGTAGCGTGGGAGTCATGCGGAACTACGTCTTCGCCAGCGGCCTGTTCAGCGCGGTCACCAGCGGGATCGCGCTGCTGCGCGGCACACGCGACTCCCCGATCACGTGGCGGGCGCTGCTCGCCTGGGCGAGCTGGGGCATCACGATCGCGCTCGCGATCGGAGCCATCGCGGACATGCGCAAGGACGAACGCGGAGAACTGGTCGCGCTCGACTCCCCCGTCGCCCCGACGCAGCTGAAGCGCGCGAAGAAGGCCATGAAGGCCGAGCAGAAGGCCCAGCGCAAGGCCTGAGCCCCGGCCGTGCGGGCGCTCGCTGGAGCCTGGATCCGATCCGGCCGCGCGCCGACCGGATCGCCGGCGCGACGACGGGTCAGTCGAACTCGATCTCGTAGTGGATGAAGCCGGTGCGCTCCGCCACCCGGTCGTAGAGCACCCGGGCGGTCGCGTTGGTCTCGGCCGTGAGCCAGTACACCTTGTCGCTGCCGGATGCCCTGGCCGCGTCGGTCACGTGCGCGATGAGGGCGCGGCCGACTCCGCCTCCGCGGACCGACGGATCAACGAACAGGTCCTCAAGGTAGGTGTATCCGTTCGTCGACCACGTCGCGTGATGCTCCAGCCAATGCACGAGGCCCACCGCGCGCCCCGCGTCGTCACGGGCGATCGCGCCGTGCATCGGCACCGCCGGGTCGAGGAACCGCGCGAACGTCGTCGCGATGACCTCGTCGGGCAGGTCCGACTCGTAGAACTCGAGGTAGGCATCCCAGAGCGGCAGCCAAGCGTCGAGGTCGTCGGCGGTGAGCGCACGAATCGTCGTCATCCGCCGATCCTACGGCGCGCTCGAGGCGATCAGCGCGTGAGGATCAGGGCCTCGCCCTGACCGCCCCCGCCGCACAGCGCGACCACGGCGGTCCCGCCGCCGCGCCGTGCCAGCTCATGCGCCATGTGCACGACGAGCCGGTTGCCGCTGGCCCCGATCGGGTGACCGATCGCGATGCCGCCGCCGTGCACATTCACGATCCCGGGATCCAGGCCGAGCTCGGCCGAGGAGCGGGCCACGACGGCGCCGAACGCCTCGTTGATCTCCACGAGGTCGAGGTCTGCCACCGTGAGGCCCTGCTTCTGCAGCGCCTTCTCGATCGCCCGTGCCGGCTGGGCCTGCAGCGAATTGTCAGGTCCGGCGGTCTGACCGCTCGCCCCGATCGTCGCGAGCACCGGCCAGCCCTTCGCCTCGGCGTTCGCGCGCGTGGTGACGATGACCGAGGACGCGCCGTCCGAGATCTGCGAGGAGTTGCCCGCCGTGATCGATCCGCTTTCCGCGAAGGCCGGGCGCAGCCCCGCGAGCGACTCGACGGTCGTGTCGGGGCGGATCCCCTCGTCCGCGGTGAGGACGACCGGTTCTCCCTTGCGCTGCGGCACCTCGACCGGAACGATCTCGGCGTCGAACACCCCGTCGTCCCTGGCCGCGGCGGCACGCTGGTGCGAGCGGGCCGCGACCTCGTCCTGCGCCTCGCGGGTGAGCCCGAACCGCGGGTTGTGCCGTTCGGTCGACGCCCCCATGCTCTCCCGGTCGTAGGCGTCGGTGAGTCCGTCGTACGCCATGTGGTCGAGCACCTCGACGGATCCGTATGTCCAGCCGTCGCGGGATCCCATCAGCAGGTGCGGGGCGCGGGTCATCGACTCCATGCCCGCGGTGACGACCGTGAGCGCGTCGCCGGTGCGGATCATCCGCGCCGCGTCGATCACGGCGGTCAGCCCGGACAGGCACACCTTGTTGACGGAGTGCGCGGGCACGTCCCAGCCGATGCCCGCGCCGATCGCGGCCTGCCGCGCGGCGTTCTGGCCGGATCCGGCGGCGAGCACCTGACCGACGATCACGGCGTCGACCTCGGCCGGGTCGATCCCGCCCTGCTCCAGCGCACCGCGGATCGCGAGCGCGCCGAGCTGCGGGGCGGTGAACCCGGCCAGCTGCCCCTTCAGCCGCCCCTGCGGCGTCCGCGCCGCGGCGACGACGACGACGTCCTCTGCACTCATGATCACTCCAGTCCCTCGGCGACGAGCAGCTCCGGCTCCGTCGCCTCTCTCACATCCTGCACGCTCACACCCGGCGCGAGCTCGACCAGCCGCAACCCGTCCTGCGTCACGTCGATGACGGCCAGATCGGTGATGATCCGGTGCACCACCCCGCGTCCGGTGAGCGGCAGCGAGCACTCCGCGACGATCTTCGGCGAGCCGTCCCGCGCGACGTGCTCCATGAGCACGATCACGCGCCCGGCGCCGTGCACGAGATCCATCGCTCCGCCGGGACCCTTGACCATCTTCCCGGGGATCATCCAGTTCGCGAGATCGCCCGCGGCGCTCACCTGCATCGCCCCGAGGATCGCCGCGTCGATCTTGCCGCCGCGGATCATGCCGAAGCTCGTCCCGGAGTCGAAGAACGCCGCCCCCGGCAGCGTCGTGACCGTCTCCTTGCCCGCGTTGATGAGGTCGGGGTCGACCGCGTCCTCGGCTGGGTAGGGGCCGACGCCGAGGATCCCGTTCTCGGACTGCAGCACGACCGTCACGCCGTCCGGCACGTGGTTGGGCACCAGCGTGGGCAGCCCGATGCCGAGGTTGACGTAGGAGCCGTCCGTGAGCTCGGCCGCGGCGCGCGCCGCCATCTCATCGCGTGTCAGCGCCATCTCAGACCTCCCCGGTCCCTGAGTCCGCCGCCGCGCGCACGGTGCGTCGTTCGATCCGCTTCTCGATGTCCGTGCCGACCTCGACGATCCGGTGCACGTACACGCCGGGCAGATGCACGCAGTCCGGATCCAGCTCGCCCGGCTCAACGAGCCGCTCGACCTGGGCGATGCACACGCGGCCCGCCATCGCCGCGAGCGGATTGAAGTTGCGTGCGGACTTGTTGAAGACGAGGTTTCCGTGCCGGTCGCCGAGCGCGGCGTGCACGAGCGAGAAGTCGGTCGTGATCGCATCCTCGAGCACGAACTCGCGCGGCACGCCGTGCACGTCGAACGTGCGCACGTCCTTGGCCGGCGAAGCCTCGGCGATCGTGCCGTCGGGTGCGTACCGGCGAGGAAGCCCGCCCTCCGCGACCTGGGTGCCGACGCCGGTCTGCGTGTAGAACGCGGCGATGCCGGATCCCCCGGCGCGGAGCTTCTCCGCGAGGGTGCCCTGGGGCGTCAGCTCGAGTTCGAGCTCTCCGGACAGGAACTGCCGCTCGAACTCCTTGTTCTCGCCCACGTACGACGAGGTCATCTTCCGGATCCGCCGCGCGCCCAGCAGCACCCCGAGACCCCAGTCGTCCACGCCGCAGTTGTTGCTCACGATGCTGAGACCGGTGGTCCCCTGCGCGAGCAGAGCCTCGATCAGCGCGATCGGATTGCCGGAGAGGCCGAACCCGCCCACGGCGAGCGACGCGCCGTCCGGGATGTCGGCCACCGCGTCCGCCGCGGACGCCCATTGCTTGTCGATCACTCACCACTCCTTCGTGCGGGACTCGGCTCCAGCCTGCGCCCGGCGGCCGCCGTGTTCAAGCGTCCGCTTGCCATGTGGTCGTCGCACCCGATAGCGTCCACATCATGGAACAGCCCGTTCCGAATCGGCGCACGGTGCCAGGTGCGCAGGCGATCGCGCGCGCGTCGGCGCTGCTGCGCCTGGTGACCGCCTCCCCCGAGGGGGCCGCGCTGCACGAGCTCGCCACGCGTGCGGGGCTCAGCCGTTCCACCGTGCACCGGCTGCTCTCGGCGCTGCGCGTGGAGGGTCTGGTGGATCAGGATCCGCACACCGCGCGCTGGATGCCCGGACCCGAGCTCTATCTCATGGGAACAGTGGCCGCGGCCCGGTACGACATCACCGAACTCGCGAAGGACGTGGTGCGCTCGCTGGCGGTCAAGACCGAGGAGAGCGCGTTCCTCTCGGTCCGCCGCGCGGATGAGACCGTATGCCTGCTGCGCGAGGAGGGGGCGTTCCCGATCCGCTCCTTCGTGCTGAGCGAAGGGGTCCGCTTCCCCCTCGGAGTGGCGAGCGCTGGGCTCGCGATCCTGTCGTTCCTGCCCGACCACGATGTGGATGCCTATCTGGCGCGCCACCCCGAGCTCGGCGAGCGCTGGGGGCGGGCACACGGTGAGAGCCCGCTGCGGCGACGCCTTGCCGAGACGAAGGCCCGCGGGTATGCGGTGAACCCGGGGCTCATCGTCGAGGGCAGCTGGGGCATGGGAGCGGCGGTGTTCGATCGCGACGGACGCCCGGAGTGGGCGCTGAGCCTGACCGGCGTCGAGTTCCGGTTCGGGCCGGACCGGCTGCCCGCGCTCGGGCGCACCCTGCTCGCCCACGCGCATCAGCTCTCCGCGCGGATCGCCGGGGCGCGCCGGTAGGCCGCCCTCCGGCGAGAGCGGCCCGCGGGCGAGCCCCGATCCGACGTCGGCGCGGGATCATCGGAACCCGGCCCGCGGTGCGGGAGCGAGTTCGGGTCCGGTGGGCTGCACGAAGCGCACGGTGACCTTCCCCGCGACCGACGCATCGACCAGACCGTAGTCCATGACGACGCGGTCCCGGTTGGCCTTTCCGCCGTCGGGCGTGATCGTGATGTGCTGCGGCCGCAGCAGATCCAGGAACTCCGCGGTCGCGCGCTCCCGTCCTGGCAGCCTGCCCGCCCAGGCGTGGAAGAGCTGCGCGGGCGCGGTGCCCTCGCGGCGCAGGCCGTCCGCCAAGGTCTCCCGGGCGAGGTCGTCGTGGAAGTCGAGGGCGTCCAGGGCGATATCGACCTTCTCGATGACGTTCTGGTCGAGGCGGTCCGGGAAGTCGATCTCCAGGCGCAGCGGCACCTGCACGCCGCGGAGCGCCACGACCGCGTCCATCCGCCCGCCGCCGCTGCCGCCGTCGAGCTCGATGGGACCGAGGTGACGGCTCTCCAGAACGCCGCCGGGAGACCGGGGCCCCGCTCCGGCTCCGGTCATCCGCGGCATCTGAGGCATCTGAGGCATCTGAGGCATCTGCGCGGTCACCACGTCGTCGTCAGTGCTTCGCTGGCCGCGAGCTGATTGACCTTCTTGGTCGCGTCCGCGTCCGTCTGGAAGTAGTCCGCGACAGTCGCGTTGAAGAGATCACGGCCGAGCGTGTACTCGCTGGTCGTGTACTGCAGGCAGGTCGCCACCGTGGAATACAGGGCGGACGCAGACGGATGCGGCCCCTCCGCACCGACGCCGACCCGTCCGTCGCGCGGGGTCGGGCTCGTCGCGGGCGGGGCGCCGAGCGTCGTCTTCGCCCCCTCCAGCGCCGAGACGATCCGCTTCATGTTGGTGGAGATCAGGTCGGCGTTCGACTGCTGCATGCTGATCGTGCCGTCCGAGCCCGGATAGTGCCCGAGGCTGAACGCGTCGAGGTCGAAGCTGGACTTGTTGTCCAGAATGAAGGTGTTGCTCTTGTCGAGCATGTCCATGACGCTCTGCTCCTGCGTGCGGATGCCGTCGCCCAGCAGGGTCAGCCCGTCCGCCAAGGACTGGAAGATCTCGAGGTAGCTGCCTCCCGAGATCGACGCGCTCGCGGCGATCCCCGCGACGCCCGCCGTGGCGAGCGTGGAGATGCCCACGAGGGCCGCGACGGCCGGAGCCGCAGCTCCCGCGGTCGCGATCGTGGCGAGGGCACCCGCGACTGCCGCGACGACGGTCAGAGTGACCGTGCCGTAGGCGTCGGCGTCCAGATCGGCCTGCTTCTTCCACGCGTTCGTCGCGTTGACGCACAGGTTCGTCACGTCGTCGCGCACCTTCTCCCACATGGTGTTCTCGACGTTGTAGTTGACCTGCAGGATCGCGGTCGCCGCTCCCAGCCCGTACTCCACCATGGAGAACTGCGTGTAGTACTTGTCGTGGAACGGCACCACGAACGAGCCCTTGATGTTGCTGATCAGCACGTCGCTCACGGTGTGGTTGGCCGTGGAGATCTCGCCGTTGTCCTGGACCGACGGGCTGCTGCCCGACGCGCCGAACGCCGCGGCGGTGGTGGTGGTCGCCTCCAGCGGGGCGGTGCACGCCGACCCGTCCGGCAGGCCCAGCCACTGCGACGTCCAGTCGTCGACGTAGCCGCGGATCTCGTCGAAGTTGTGCGCCAGAGAGGGGTGGTTCCAGCTGATCCACCCGGTGAACTCCCCGCCGCCCTGGCCGTCCGCTCCCGGCCGGGCATAGCTGTTCGCCGCGACGTACCCCCACAGCGCGTAGGTGTCGTCGTACGAGAAATGCACGCAATAGTCGTCGTCGGCCATCCAGCAATCGATCGCGGCGCGTTTCATCTCGCCGATGATCGTCGGGAGCTCTTCGTAAGTGCGCATGACCCTCCTCGGTCCTGGAAGCCGGTGAACCGTGTGGTCTCCCCCCGAGCTTCCCTCTCCATCCCGGTTCACGGTAGGCGCGCGTGCCGTGCGGCGCAACGGGGAGAACTACCCATGTTCGGTGCCCGTGTCGCGCGGCTCCTGCGAGTTATGCTCTGACGCGTCGCCTTCCTTCAGGGGGTCGAGGAGCACGGAGCTGACATGACGTACGCCGACGGATCCGCCGCAGACGGCCGGCCGGGCCCTCCGCTCCCGCACGCCGCACCGAGTCGGCGCGCCGGCGCAGCGGCGCTCTGGCTGGGCATCGCCGCGCTGGTGATCGCCGTCCTGCTCGCGCCGTTCCTGGCGCGTCTCCCGTTCGTCGCCGTGCTCGCCGTCGCAGCACTGGCCGGCCTCGCGGCGCTCCTGGTGGGCCTGCGCGCGCGGCGGAACGGCAGCCGCGCCCTCGCACGTTGGGCGCTCATCCTCGGCATCGCGGGCATCGTCCTCGATGCCATTCTGCTCGGCGTGTTCGCCGTGGGAGCCCTCTCCGCCCACGGGCGGGCGGACGTCGAGATCAGGGCGCAGGGTGCCCCGGCCTTCTCCGTGACGTACGCCGACGACTCGCAGTCGTACTCCGAGGACTGGCTCGGCAATGGCGAGAAGCGGTTCACCACGAAGAAGTCGTCGACCGAGATCACGGCGACGCTGCCGAAGGGCGCCCCCGCCGCCACGCTCAGCTGTCAGATCCTCTGGAACGGGACCGTCGTCGCCGACGAGAAGTCCGATTCCGGATCCGTGACCTGCCGCTACGACGCGCGCTGATCCCAGCGGTCCCGGGCGGTCTCCCGTCCGCCACTGGCTTTTAGATACCAAACGATATATACTTTTGATATGAATCGCGGCGAGATCCTTCAATCGATCATCTTCTCGACGCACACCCTGACCCGGATCGCGGCGCAGGAGGCCGGCAACGAGACTCCCGCGGCGCAGTGGCGGGCGCTCAGCCTGCTGGACGGCGCCGGCGAGCACGGCGAGGGGCTGCGCGTCGGCGAGCTGGCCAGGGCCAGCCGTACCACGCAGCCCGGCATGACCCGCATGATCGGCCAGCTCGAGCACGATGGCCTGGTCCGTCGCTCGCCCGACCCCGACGACTCGCGCGCCACCGTGGTGACCATCACGGATGCCGGCAGCGCCGCGCTGCGCAGCTGGCGACAGGAGATGCAACGAGTGCTCGAACCGCGATTCTCGGACCTCGACCAGGCGGAGTGGGAGCATCTCGCCCGCGCCGCCGAGATCCTGCACACGCATTCGCTTCTGGAAAGGACAGCACGTTGAACTCCACCGGTTCGTCACCATCGATCTGGAGGCAGCCTGCGCAGGTGTGGGCCGTGGCCTTCGCCTGCGTCGTCGCCTTCATGGGCATCGGCCTGGTCGACCCGATCCTCCCCGCCATCGCCGCGTCGCTGAGGGCGACTCCGGTGCAGACCGAGCTGCTGTTCACCAGTTATCTGCTCGTCACCGGCGTCATGATGCTGTTCACGAGCTGGATCTCCAGCCGCATCGGCGCCAAGGCCACGCTGCTCGTCGGGCTCGCGTTCATCATCGTGTTCGCCCTGTTCAGCGCGCTGAGCGGGAGCGTGGACGCGATCATCGGCTTCCGCGCCGGCTGGGGTCTCGGCAACGCACTGTTCATCTCGACGGCCCTGGCCACGATCGTCGGAGCGGCCTCCGGCGGATCGAGCGCCGCGATCATCCTGTACGAGGCCGCACTCGGCCTGGGCATCGCGATCGGTCCCCTGCTCGGCGGCATCCTCGGCGAGATCAGCTGGCGCGGCCCGTTCTTCGGCGTCGTGGTGCTCATGGCGATCGGCTTCATCGCCGTGCTCACGCTGCTGCGCGGCCCGTTCGAGAAGCGCCAGCCGGTGCCGTTCTCGGCCCCGTTCCGCGCGCTGGGTCGCCCCGCCCTCGGCGTCCTGGCGGTCGCCGCGCTGTTCTACAACATCGGCTTCTTCGTGCTGCTCGCGTTCTCGCCGTTCCCGCTCAAGTTCAGCGCGATCGGCATCGGGCTCACATTCTTCGGCTGGGGTCTCGCGCTCGCCCTCACCAGCGTCTGGGTCGCGCCGATCCTGCTGCGCCGCATGCCGATCACCCGGATCATCGTGATCGTGCTGCCGCTGCTCGCGGTCGACCTGTTCGTCGCCGGCGTGCTGGTCGCGATCCCGACGGCGCTGGTGATCTGCATCATCGTCGGCGGGCTGCTGCTCGGCATCATGAACACGGTGCTCACCGAAGCGGTCATGGAGGCGACGGATCTCCCCCGCTCGGTCGCGTCCTCGGCGTACTCCGCGGTGCGCTTCATCGGCGGCGCGGTGGCCCCGCCGCTCGCGGCATTCCTGTCGCACCTGTGGGGCGACACGGTGCCGTACGTGTTCGCCGGGGTGTCGGTCCTGATCGCCGCACTCGTGGTGCTGTTCGGCCGCAAGGCTCTGGCGCACATCGACACCGGCTCGCATGACGCCGCGGAGGACGCAGAGGCGATCCTCATCGGCGACGCCGCCTGACGCAGCCGGTACCCGAGCAGCCCGTTCCGTGCAATGACGCGCGGAGCGGGCTTCGTCGTTCAGCGGACGGTGACCTCGAACGCGATGTCGGCGCGTGGCCCTACGCTGGAGGGATGCTGATCGGTGTCATCCGTCCCGTCGAATCCCAGACCGCCACCGTGCAGGCCGAGGAACTGGACGAGATCCAGGACCTCCTGGCCGCCCGGACCCCGGACGGCTGGCAGCTCGCCGCCGCCCCGGTGGCGATGGCCAAGAAGGACACGATCCTCACCGCCGAGGGCACGATCGTGCGCCGCGACGGCGTGCGCGAGATCGAGGCCGACGACATGGCCGCGCTCGAGGCGAAGGTCCCCGAGGGGTACGCGCTGCTCTCGGTGCGCGTGGTCTGAGGGCCTCGACAGGATCCGAGGACTCCACGATGACCGACGAGACGAGCGCGCCGGAACGCGTGCTGCGACCGGGACAGACGGCCCGGATCCGCATCTGGGATCGGGCCACGGGGACGGTCCGCACGGTCTTCGAATCACGGAACCGTCTCTACGAGGCGCCGAACTGGACCATGGACGGCCGGCTTCTGATCAACGGCGACGGACTGCTCTGGCTGCTGCCCGTGGACGGATCCGCCGCGCCCAGACTGCTCCCGGCCACCGGGCTCCCCGCGGTCAACAACGATCACGTGCTCTCGCCGGACGGACGCACGGTCTTCGCGTCCGCGGACGACGGGCGGATCTGGGAGGTGCCGATCGCGGGCGGCCCCGCACGCCGGGTCACGGCGGACGACGGCGGCCTGCATTTCCTGCACGGCATCAGCCCCGACGGCACGCGCCTCGGGTATGTGCGTCTGGATCCCGATGGCGAGAACTGGTGGGCCTCCGCGACGATCCATACGGTCGGAGTCGACGGTGAAGGCGATGTCGCCGTCACGACCCACCCCGGCCCCGCGGACGGCTGCGAATGGACGCCGGACGGCGAGTGGATCCTGTTCAACACCGAGCAGTTCTCCGCCTCGGCCGGGCATGCGCAGCTCGCCAGAGTGCGCCCGGATGGCACGGAATCGGAACAGCTGACCTTCGACGAGCGCGTGAACTGGTTCCCGCACGTGTCGCCCGCGGGTGACGTCGTCGTGTATCTGAGCTACCCACCGGGCACGAAGGGGCACCCCGCCGATCTCGACGTCGAGCTGCGGATGGTCGCTGCGAGCGCATGGCAGGAGCCCACGACGCTCGTGCGGCTGCACGGCGGGCAGGGCACGATCAACGTGCCGAGCTGGGCGCCGGACGGATCCGCCTTCGCGTTCGTCGACTATCCGATGGAAGCAGCGTCCGCCTGAGGCGTCAGAGCGCGCGCACCCGGTTGTTCCGGGCGTTGTGCTCGAGCTCGACCAGGCCGAGCTGCTCGAGCAGCGGCGGCAGGTACATGCCGAAACGTCCGCGGTACCCCTTGCGCAGGCCGTACCAGCCTCCGACCGGATTGTCCTCGGACCGGCCGAACGCCTCGACCGTCCCGTCGGCCGCGGGCTTCTGCTCGTCGGCGGCCCCGAGCGGCACCCAGTCCCCCTGCTCCGCGAGCCACGCGTGCAGATCCTCGATCGCCCTGGCCTGATACCGCAGCGTCGTGGACCCCACCTGGCAGACGAGCTCGTCGCCGGCGCGGTGCATCGTGTACTCGCTCGAGCCCGGTGCGGTGCGCAGCCGCCAGGGGCTCTCCGCGGTGCCTTCGCCATCTGTCATGGCGTGAGTCTAGCGAGCGCGGGACGGGCGCAGAAAAGCCCCGGATTCTGGCGAGAGAATCCGAGGCTGATCCGTGCACCCCCAGGGACTTGAACCCTGAACCCACTGATTAAGAGTCAGTTGCTCTGCCGATTGAGCTAGAGGTGCGTGGCGTGCCGGTTGCCCGGCCGAGGAATCACATTACCAGCGGATCTGACGGATGTGAAATCGGCGCCGCCGTGCCGCGCATCCCTGGCGTGTCGTGCGCCCGGAGCGCACGGCGGGCCCTGTCCGCCTCCGGACTCCGGGATCCGGCCCGTATCCTTGAGGCGTGCCTGAGACCCGCGCCGCCGCCGATTTCCAGAGCGACCTCGACCTCGCTCTCCGCCTTGCCGATGCCGCCGATGCGCAGTCGCTGCCGCGTTTCGACGCCGCCGATCTGAGCGTCTCGCTGAAGGCCGACCGCTCTCACGTCACCGACGCCGACCTCGCCACCGAGCGCGTCATCCGGGAGATGCTCCAGCTCGAACGCCCCGAGGACGGCATCCTCGGCGAGGAGTTCGGGACCTCCGGCGACGCACGCCGGCAGTGGATCATCGATCCGATCGACGGCACCGCGAACTTCCTCCGCGGCGTGCCGCTCTGGGGCACCATGATCAGCCTCGCGATCGACGGCGTCGCCCGGGTCGGCGTGGTCAGCATGCCGGCGCTCGGCCGGCGCTGGTGGGCCGCTCCCGGGCTCGGCGCGTGGGCGTCGACCGACGCGGAGCCGCGGGCGATCCGGGTGTCGGAGGTGGCGAGCCTGGACGACGCGAGCGTCAGCTTCCAGAGCATCGCGCAGTGGGACGAGGCGGGGCAGCTCGACCGGCTCATCGCCCTGTCGCGCCGGGTCTGGCGCGACCGCGCCTACGGCGACGTGTTCTCGTACATGATGCTCGCCGAGGGCCGCATCGACATGGTCGCCGAGTTCGGCGTCAAGGAGTACGACATCGCCGCGGCGTTCGCGATCGTCGCCGAGGCCGGCGGCACCGCGACGGCGTTCGACGGCACCCCGACCCTGTCGGCACGCTCGGCGCTCGTCACGAACGGCGTGCTGCACCGGGCCTTCCTGGAGCAGCTGAACGACCCGGTGAGCCGATGACTCCGCGCCCGGCCCGCCGCCGTGCACGCCCGCTCGTGTCGACGTCCGTCGCGCTCGCGGTGCTCCTCGCCGCGAGCGGGTGCAGCGCCGGGGAGTCCTCCGCGACGGACACCGCAAGCCCCCGTGCGACCCCGGCCGGCACGGACCGCACGGGCGCCCCGGAGAGCCCCGCGCCGACCGCCTCGCGCGGACCGCTGAACTGCGACACCCTGATCACCGCCGACACCGTCGCCGCCCTGAAGAAGCAGGGCTGGGTGGCCCAGCAGCGCGACTTCTCCTTCGGCCCGAACGTGATCCCCGGCGGGCTGGAGTGCCTGTGGGCGGATCCGAGCACCGCGTCCGATCACGGCCTGCTCTACGGCTGGGCGCCGATCTCGGCCAGCGACGCGGCCGCCCGCGAAGCGCAGCTCGTATCCTCCGGCTGGATCCGCGAGGACAGCGACCGCGGCGTGTACATCACCGCGGATCCGCGCACCACGCTGAGCACCGACGATCAGGGATACGGCATGACGTATCTGTTCGGGGACGGCTGGGTGACCGTGTCGGACACCAAGCAGGGCCTGGTGCTGATCGCGGCGCAGGGCTGACGCTCCGGCGCCGAGGGTCAGCCGGGTTCCGTACCCGATCGCACCCGGGCGCGCCGCCGCGGCACCAGATACGAGACCAGTACGACGGCGATTCCGACGCCGGCTCCGAGCAGCGTCTCCACGGCGCGGTCGGCGATCAGCATGGACCGCGGAACGGGATGCGCGAGCTGGGTCATCAGCATGATCAGCGGAGTGAAGAACACTAGCGCGAGCCCGTAGTTGCGCCCCATCAGCAGTTCGGACGGGAACTGCAGCACCACGATCGCGACGACCAGCAGCATCGGTCCGGGATCGGGCAGCAGGATCGCGCCGGTCAGGGCGAGCCCGAGGAACGTGCCGAGGATGCGCTGAACCCCCCGGTACAGCCGGCTCGGCACGTCCGTTCCGGCCAGCGGAACCGCTGCGGCGGCCATCGCCCAGGCGGCGTGGTCCGTGCCGAAGGACAACGCGATCCCCCCGGAAAGGCCGACGGCCACCGCATAGGCGACGGCGTGGCGAAGCCGCGCCTCCTGGCTCTGCGGCCGATCCGGAGACAGCACGCGATCGCCCTGCGCCTCAGCCGTGGCGCCGCGCAGCGCCCCGATGACACCGATCAGGATCGCGAGCAGTGCGGATCCGACGCTGATCGCGATCGCGATCCACGGGGCGACGAGAGGAGGGATCGATGCGCAGGCGCCGAGTGCGAAGATTCCGAAGAACGGTCCCACCGGCCGCAGGCCGGCACGGTCTGCGACGAGGGATCCGACTGCGGCGAGGAACGCCTCGATCGTCACCAGCGCCCAGGGTGCGGCGTGCAGCGCGGACAGGGTGACGCCGACGCCGACTCCGGAGAGGACCAGCAGTGCGCCGTACGCCTGGTGCCGGAGGCGTCGCCGCAGGGGCTCGGATCGGCCGTACATGCCGGCGAAGCCCCCGAACACGGCGAAGATGACCAGATCCGGCCGGCCGGCGGCGAGGAGCACGAGCACGGGGATCGCGACCCCGACCCCGACACGAAGAGCGGCCCAGTGATCGCCATCCGGGGGTCCGAGTCGGACGAGCGCGCGAAGGTGGTCCACAGTATGCGGATTCTATGGGATCTCGCTACGAGCGGACGCCGTGACCCGGCACCACCGGCGATCTGCCTCGACAAGAAGAGCCCCGAGGATTGGGGACTCCTCGGGGCCGCGGAGCGGAACGCTGGGGACGCTCACCCTCCGGTAGTGCGTGAAAGTACAACGACTGCTACGCCTCCACGCTATGACGGCACGGACCGCGGCGCGACCCGCGGATTTCAGATGGTGAACACGCAGCGGTGCTCAGGCGCCGCCGAGGCCGACTCCGTCGGCGCCCAGCTGCAGGGAGAGTCGTCCTGCGACGGAGCGCAGCCGTTGCACGAGGACCTCGGTCTGCACCCCCCGCTGTTCGGTCGGCATGGAGACGGCCAACGCGGCCGTGACTCCCGGCGCACTCACCGGCACGGCGATGCAGTTGTGCCCGATCGCGTACTCCTCATGATCGAGCGTCCAGGTGTGCGGGCGCTCGAGTTGAGTCAGGAGGGTGCGCCGATCGCTGACCGTGTGCGGTGTGAGTTCGCCGAGCCGGTGCCGGGAGAGGTATTCCAGTCGCCCCTCCTTCGGCAGTTCGGCGAGGATCTGCTTGCCGAGCGCGGTGGCGTGCGCGCTGTCGTGAAGCCCCACCCACAGTTCGACGCGCGGACTGTTGCGTGCGTCCACGATGTCGACGAGGGTGATCTCACCGTCGGCGAATCGGGAGAGATACGCCGTCACGCCCAGCTCGTCGGCGACCTCGTTCAACGCGCCTCGCACCCGGGCGAGGAACAGTCCGCGGGCGCTTCGTTCGGAGGCGAAGCCGGGGAAACGCGACCCGAGCACGAGGCCGTCCGGCTGCGGAGCGAGGTACTTCTCGTGCACGAGAGTGCGCACGAGATTGTAGGTCGTGCCCACCGTCAGCCCGGCCGCCGCGGCAAGCGTCTTCGTCGGCACCGGGCGCGCCGCGTCGGCGACGATGTCGACCAGCGAAAGGGCGCGCAGCACTGAGCTGATCAGCGTCTGCTCACGCTCCATCAGGAGCCTCCCTCCTGCCCACGAGAAGGTCAGACTAGCAGTCGACCCGGCCGGCTGAGCACGCTCCAGGAACGACGAAGCCCCCGGGATCCTGCCTGAGCAGAGCCCCGGGGGCTTCCTCACAGCGACAGCGGCTTTGGTTCTGACGAGCAGAGCTCGATGTGGAGCTGGGGGGAATCGAACCCCCGTCCAACGCTGAGTCTCCACGCCTTCTCCGGGCGCAGTCTGTGCAGACGTTCTGCTCGGCTCCGACCTTTGTCACAGACACCTAAGTCGACAAGCCCAGCCTGGGAAGAGTCCCGCGTGACGTCCAGACGCCGTCACACAGCAAGATTCCTAGATGACGCCAGGATCCGTATCGGAATCACATACGGCCTGACGGACTATCGGGCTCGCTTACGCAGCGAGGGCGAAGTCAGTGCGCTTTGCGTTGGCACTTATTGTTTTGCAGGGAGCGTTCACGAGATAACCCTGCATCCTCGGCCCGCTTCTCGTGGATTCACAGGCGCTGTCGAAACCGATCAGCCCCGTGGTCCTTCTTGCGAAGGAGCCGCTGTCGCTCTGTGGAATTGCCAGCTCGGCTATCGAAACACCCGAGCATCACAGACTACAACGGTTCGGGCTCGATCGCCATTCCCGGGAGGGCGCCCGCGCAGTCGGCGACCGGTCAGACGGCGAACGGGGCGAGTTCTGCGGCCAGGCGCTCGCCCACGTGCGCATGGATCCGGGTGCCGTTCTCCTCGTGGGTGGCCTCCAGCAGCAGCCCGGTCTCGTGCACGGCCGCGACCAGATCGCCCCGGTCGTACGGCACCACGGCGCGGATCTCCACCGCGGGGCGGGGAAGGAACGCGTCGATCGCCGCACGCAGCTCGGCGATCCCCTCTCCGCTCCGCGACGACACGAAATGCGCCCCCGGGATCAGCCCGCGCAGCACCATCCGCTCGTCGTCGTCGAGGAGATCGGCCTTGTTGAAGACCACGATCTCGGGAATGCCCCGCGCGCCCACGTCGCCCATGACGTCGCGGACCGTCTTGATCTGCCCCGCAGGATCCGGGTGGGATCCGTCCACGACGTGCACGATGACGTCGGCGTCGCCGACCTCCTCGAGCGTGGAGCGGAACGCCTCGACCAGCTGATGCGGAAGGTTGCGCACGAACCCGACGGTGTCGGTGAGCGTGTAGACGCGGCCGTCGGCGGTCTCGGAGCGGCGCACGGTCGCGTCCAGGGTCGCGAACAGCGCGTTCTCCACCAGCACTCCCGCGCTCGTGAGCGCGTTCAGCAGGCTGGACTTGCCGGCGTTGGTGTACCCGGCGATCGCCACCGACGGAATCGTGTGCCGCTTGCGCTCCGCGCGCTTGGCCTCGCGCGCGGGCTTGAACTCGCGGATCTGCTTGCGCAGCATCGCCATGCGGGTGCGGATGCGACGACGGTCGAGCTCGATCTTCGTCTCGCCGGGTCCGCGCGACCCCATGCCGGCCCCGCCGGCGCCGACCTGGCCACCGGCCTGGCGGCTCATCGACTCGCCCCAGCCGCGCAGGCGCGGCAGCAGGTACTCGAGCTGCGCGAGTTCGACCTGCGCCCGGCCCTCGCGGCTCTTCGCGTGCTGGCTGAAGATGTCGAGGATCACGGTGGTGCGGTCGATCACCTTGACCTTGACCACGTCCTCCAGGGCGCGGCGCTGGCTCGAGGCGAGCTCGGTGTCGGCGATAACGGTGTCGGCGCCGACGGCAGCGACGATGTCCTTCAGCTCCTGCGCCTTGCCGCGGCCGAGGTAGGTCGCGGGGTCGGGATGCGGGCGGCGCTGCAGCAGTCCGTCGAGGACCACCGCTCCCGCCGTCTCGGCGAGGGCGGCGAGTTCCCGCAGCGAGTTCTCCGCGTCGTCCTGCGCACCCTGCGGGTACACGCCCACGAGCACCACGTTCTCCAGGCGGAGCTGGCGGTATTCGACCTCGGTGACGTCCTCGAGTTCGGTGGAGAGACCGCCCACGCGCCGCAGGGCGTGGCGTTCCTCGAGGTCCCACTGCTCGCCGTCGCCGGAGCCGTACCCGGCCGTCGATGTGTCCTGCAGCGCCTGAGCGGATCCGAACACGTGCGATTCCGCACGCCGCTCCGCCGCTGCCAGGACGCGCTCGACCGCGTCGCCCTGTTCGTCATGTGTCGTGGACTGCGTCATCCGCACCTTTCTCAGGCCCACCGAATCGGTGGGCGTCTTAACTTTAGCTGTGCGTGTCCGGTACGCTCACTGCATGGGGTCGGACCACTACTTCACTGCGGCTCCCGCAAGCCCCGAGAACCTCCGCAGAATCAGGGTCGCACTTGCGGGCCGAGAGCTCGAACTCACCACCGCAGCAGGCGTCTTCAGCCCCGATCATGTGGACGTCGGCACCTCCGTGCTCCTCGCGAACACCCCGCCGCCCCCTCCCGGCGGCCATCTGCTCGACCTCGGCTGCGGCTGGGGTCCGATCTCGCTTTCGCTCGCCCTCGCCGCCCCGCACGCCACCGTGTGGGCGGTCGATGTGAACGAGCGGGCGCTCGATCTCGTCCGCCGCAACGCCGCCGAACTCGGCCTCGACAATGTCAACGCCGTCACGCCCGACGATGTTCCCGCCGACATCTCGTTCCGCACGATCCGATCCAACCCGCCCATCCGCGTCGGCAAGAGCGAGCTGCACGATCTGCTGGAGCGCTGGATCCCGCGCCTCGACGAGCGCGCCGACGGGTGGTTCGTGGTGAGCCGCAATCTCGGAGCGGACTCCCTGCAGCGCTGGCTGGCGTCGACGTTCGACGACGGCTACAGCGTCTGGCGGGCGACTACCGGCCGCGGGTTCCGCGTGCTCAAGGTGCGCCGTCACGGCACCCCGCGCACCGGGGGCATCGCGCTGCCCTGAGATATCAGCGGGACCGCCTCAGGCGAGCTCGATCTCGCCGGAGAAGGCGAGCTGCGCGGGGCCGGAGAGGAAGGCGTGCTCGCCGTCGGCTCCGGGGGCCATGGTCACGCGGAGCGTACCGCCGGGGACCTCGACCAGCCACTCGTCCGGAGCACCCGCGCCGGCCCAGTGCCGCACCGCGAGCGCGGTGGCGACCACGCCGGTGCCGCAGCTGAGCGTCTCCCCCACACCGCGCTCGAACACGCGCATGCGCACCCGGCCGATGCCGTCCTGCACGAGCGGCTCGGCCGGCACGACGAACTCGACGTTCGTGCCGTTCTCGGGCATCGGGGCGAGCTCCGGGCTCTGCGTCAGCTCGAGACCGTCCAGCTCGGCATCGGACGCGATCGCGACCACGACGTGCGGGTTGCCGACGTCGATGCCGAGGCCCGGCCTGGGCACGCTCAGCCCGCCGGCCCGCGCGAGCGGGTCGTGCCCGGAGAGGCGCCAGGTGCCGATGTCGACGCGATAGCCGTCTTCGCTGCGGGTCACCTCGCGCACGCCCGCCCTGGTGCCGATCGCGAGAGATCCGCCCGGCTCGAGCTCGGCGAGGCCGGTGCGCAGCAGATAGTGCGCGAACACGCGGACACCGTTGCCGCACATCTCCGCGACGGATCCGTCGGCGTTGCGGTAGTCCATGAACCACTCGGCCGCGGGGTTCTCTGCGAGCGCAGCGGCCCCCTCCGAGATCGCGGCCGACCGGATCACGCGCAGCAGTCCGTCGCCGCCGATCCCGAAGTGCCGATCGCAGAGCGCGGCGACCTGGTCGGCGCTGAGGCCCTGGGCGCCCTCGGGATCGGCGATGATCACGAAGTCGTTGCCGGTGCCGTGCCCCTTGGTGAATGCGACCATGCGTCGATTCTAGAGGCGCGGCCCTTCGACAGATTCCGGGCCGGGCGCGCGCGGCCTTCGACAGGCTCAGGGACCGGGCGCGCGCGGGCCTCCTCTGCTGGAGGCGGATCCGCCCGCGGGCAGATCCGCTCGCACGTCGACGCCGCACCGGCGCAGGCTGAGGACATGACCGATGACGCGCCCCGCAATCTCTTCGACGCCGACACGCGCCGCATGCTGTTCGCCCGCCGGGTTCTCGTCCTGGACGGGGTCCTCGACGACGACAACGGCGTGCTGCTGATGGCGCAGCTGCTCGCTCTCGCCGCAGAGGATCCCGCTGCCGAGATCACCCTGTGGATCCACTCCCCCGGCGGCTCCGTCCCCGCGATGCTGGCGATCCGCGACCTCATGCGCACGGTCCCGTGCGACGTCGCCACGGTCGCGTTCGGACTCGCCTGCAGCGCCGGCCAGTTCCTGCTGTCGGCGGGGACGAAGGGCAAGCGCCGCGCCCTGCCGCACAGCCGGATCCTGCTGCACCAGGGATCGGCCGGGATCGGCGGCACCGCGGTCGACGTCGCGCTGCAGGCGGCGGATCTGCGACACACGCGCGACACGGTGCTCGGGCTGATCGCGGAGGACACCGGGCAGCCGATCGAGCGCGTGTTCGAGGACTCGCTGCACGACCGCTGGTACAGCGCCGAGGAAGCGCTGGACTACGGCTTCATCGACGAGATCACCACGGACTTCGCGGCGGTCCTGCCGCCGTTCACCCGCCGGAGCATCGGCCTGACCGCAGAAGGAGCCTGACATGGCCTCGTTCCTCGTCCCGAACGTGATCGCGACCTCGCCGCGCGGGGATCGCGTGCTCGACGTGTACTCGCACCTGCTCTCGGAGCGGGTGATCTATCTCGGCACCCCGCTGGACGCCGATGTCGCCAACGTGCTCGTCGCCCAGCTGCTGCATCTGGACGCTGCCGGGGCCGATCGCGACATCCAGCTCTACATCAACTGCGACGGCGGCGATCCCAGCGCCATGCTCGCCGTCTACGACACGATGCGCTTCATCCGCTCGGACGTGGCGACATTCTGCGTCGGGCAGGCGGTCGTCGGTCGGCGCCGTGCTGCTCGCCGCGGGTGCTGCGGGCAAGCGCGCCGCGCTGCCGCACGCCAGGGTGATCCTGCATCAGCCCGCCGCGCAGGGGCGGGGCACGATCCCCGATCTCATCCTGCAGGCCGACGAGGTGGTGCGGGTGCGGGACGACCTCGAGCGGATCCTGGTCGCGCACACCGGGCAGAGCGCGGAGCGACTGCGCGCCGACACCGATCGCGATCTCGTGCTCACGGCCGAAGGCGCCCGCGACTACGGGCTGGTGGACCAGGTCGTGGTGCAGGCTCCGGCCGGGCGGGTGCCGTCGGCGGCGGCGGAAAGCGTGTCGGAGGCGGGTCAGGCGGCCAGCGCGTAGGCGGCGCGGGTGGTCGGCGCCGGCTGCCGGATCGGGGCGGCGGATCCCATCGTGATCCGCTCCGCGACGCCGAGGGTGAGATCGAGCAGCGTGAGCTCGAGGGCGCCGGAGACGGCGGCCAGCATCTCACTGGACGCCTCCTTCCGTCCGCGCTCCATCTCGGACAGATACTGCGGCGAGACGCCGGCGCGACGGGCGGTCTCGGCGAGCGTCTCGCCGCGATCCGTGCGGGTGTCGCGCAGCAGCTCACCCACCACCGAGCGCCAGAGCCGTTCCGGCTCGCCGGCAGGGCGATCGGTGCGGGGGTCTTCGGACATCGTGGTCATGGCGCCATGCTAGGCAGGCGTTCCGGGGCGCGCGAGCGGATCCGCTCTGAGCAGAATCGCGCGCGCAAGCGGCCGGCGCTCAGGCGTCGTGGATGAGCCGTTTGCCGGTGTTGCCCACCTCGAAACGCTCGTAACCGAGGGCGTCGTAGAAGCCGAGCACCTGTTCGTTGCCGGGGCGGACCATCAGCTGCACCTTGGGGCAGCCCATCGCGCGCAGCAGCCGCTCGGCCTCGGCGACGAGCGCCCGGCCGATGCCGGCGCCGCGCCGGTCTGAGGCGCTGGCGAGGTAGTACAGCCAGCCGCGATGCCCGTCGTAGCCGCCCATCACGGAACCCACGATCCTGGCCTCGTGAACCGCTGATCCGGGGTCGTCCACGGACTCCTCGGCGACCAGGAAGAGCTCGGGCTGCACGGCCAGCTTGCGCTCGATGTCGGCGCGCGGGTCGTTCCACGGCCGGGTCAGCCCGGCGTCCTCCCAGAGCGCGACGACCGCATCGGTGTCGTCCGGATGGAAGGCCCTTATCCCGAAAGCCGCGGTCATCTGCTCTCCTCCACGATGCGATGGGCGTCGATCGGCGCCAGCGCGTCGAGCCACTCCGCGTCGGCGTACCGGCGGAACCACGACACCTGGCGACGCGCGTACCGGCGGGTGAGCGCCTGAGTCTCGGCGATCGCCTCGTCCTGGGTCGAGCGTGCCCGCGAGCTGCGCGAGCGCCTGCGCGTAGCCGATCGCGCGGCGCGCCGTCGTCCCCTGCTCGAGCCCGTCGGCACGCAGCCGCTCGACCTCGGCGAGCATGCCGTGCTCCCACATCCGCTCGACGCGGCGATCCAGGCGCTCGACCAGCGCCCCGCGCTCGACGCCGAGCGCCAGCACGCGCGTGCGCGGCGCCCACAGCACCGGCTTCTCCGGCAGGGCGGCACCGTGCGTCCGCTCCCCCTGCGCGAGCACCTCGAGCGCGCGCACGATGCGGCGGCCGTTCATCGGGTCGATCCGGGCCGCGGTCGCCGGATCCTGCTCCTGCAGCCGGGCAAGCAGCGGGGCGGCCCCGTGCTGTTCGAGCTCGGCCTCGAGCCGCGCGCGCAGCGCCTCGTCCCGCGGCGGGAACCGGAAGTCGTAGAGCACGCTGGAGACGTACAGCCCGGATCCGCCGACGAGGATGGCATCCGCGCCGCGCGACAGGATCGCCTCGATCGCGGCACGCGCTCGAGGCTGGTACCAGGCCACGGCCGCGTCCTGCGTGACGTCGAGCTCATCGAAGAGGTGGTGCGGGATACCTCGTCGCTCGTCGGCGGGGATCTTGGCCGTGCCGATGTCCATGCCGCGGTACAGCTGCATCGCGTCGGCGTTGACGATCTCCGCGCCGACGCCGCGCACAGCCAGCGCCTCGGCGAGATCGAGCGACAGGTCGCTCTTGCCCGTCCCGGTCGCGCCGACGACCGCCCACAGACGCGGAACGGCCTCCGGCCGTGC
Source organism: uncultured Actinomycetota bacterium (assembly GCA_963791605.1). Classification (GTDB taxonomy): domain Bacteria; phylum Actinomycetota; class Actinomycetes; order Actinomycetales; family Microbacteriaceae; genus Microbacterium. The sequence continues at coordinate 369,638 of CAWBTB010000007.1, forward strand.
TCTGGTCACACCCCGACGCGCAGCGTGGGAAGCCCCAGTGACACCGCGCGCGGCTGACCGTCTCCCGCGGGGGCGGCAGGCACCGCGCACGACTCGGATTGCGCCCGATCCCACGCGTCGCCGCCACGGGTACGCCGGATGCGCAGCGGAGCCCCGTCGGGAGCGTCCGCGAGCAGGTGGAAGGGAGCGGCGTGCGTGATCGTCACCGTCACGACGTCGCCCGGTCGCGGCCGCTCCGACCCCTCCGGCAGCTCGAAATGCACCAGGCGGTTGTCCTGCGCGCGGCCGGTGAGGCGATGCGTCTCGGCGTCCTTCTTGCCCTCGCCGACCGAGACGAGCACCTCGACCTCGCGTCCGAGCTGGCGCTGGTTCTCCTCGAGCGAGATGCGCTCCTGCAGGGCGATCAGGCGCTCGTAGCGCGCCTGCACGACCTCCTTCGGGACCTGGTCGGCCATCGTCGCCGCCGGAGTTCCCTCGCGGATCGAGTACTGGAACGTGAAGGCGCTCGCGAAGCGGGCCTGCTCGACCACCCGCATGGTGTCCTCGAAGTCCTCCTCGGTCTCGCCGGGGAAGCCGACGATGATGTCGGTCGAGATCGCCGCGTTCGGGATCTTCGCACGCACCCGGTCGAGGATCCCGAGGAACTTCTCGCTGCGGTAGGAGCGGCGCATCGCCTTGAGGATCCGGTCGCTGCCGGACTGCAGCGGCATGTGCAGCTGCGGCATGACGTTCGGCGTCTCCGCCATCGCGTCGATGACGTCGTCGGTGAAGGCGGCGGGGTGCGGGCTGGTGAACCGGATCCGCTCCAGTCCGTCGATCTCGCCCGCAGCGCGCAGCAGCTTGCCGAACGCCTGGCGGTCGCCGAACTCGACGCCGTACGAGTTCACGTTCTGGCCGAGCAGGGTGACCTCGATCGCGCCGTCATCGACGAGCAGGCGGATCTCGTTCAGGATGTCGCCGGGGCGGCGGTCCTTCTCCTTGCCGCGCAGGCTCGGCACGATGCAGAACGTGCAGGTGTTGTTGCAGCCGACCGAGATCGACACCCAGCCGCTGTGTGCGGAATCACGGCGTGTGGGCAGGGTCGAGGGGAAGACCTCGAGCGACTCCAGGATCTCGAGCTCGGCCTCGCCGTTGTGGCGGGCGCGCTCGAGCAGCCCCGGGAGGGAACCCATGTTGTGCGTGCCGAAGACCACGTCGACCCACGGCGCCTTGTCGAGCACGGCCTGCTTGTCCATCTGCGCGAGGCAGCCGCCGACCGCGATCTGCATTCCGGCATGCTTGTCCTTGCGGCTCTTCAGGTGGCCTAGCGTGCCGTAGAGCTTGCCGGCGGCGTTGTCGCGCACGGCGCAGGTGTTGATGATGACGATGTCGGCCTCGTCGTCCGCGTCGGCGCGGACGTAGCCGGCGCTCTCCAGGGAGCCGGAGAGACGCTCGGAGTCGTGCACGTTCATCTGGCAGCCGAAGGTGCGCACCTCGTAGGTGCGCCGACGCCCGGCGGCATCGAGCGCGGCTGCCGAGGGCGCGATGATCGTGGGCTCTGAGAGGGGAATGGTCATGATGACAGCCATTCTACTTTCGGCGCCGGACCGCCGGCCCCGCCCGGTTCGGCGCTCAGTCGGAGTCCTCGAACCGGACCCGGCCGCGCGCCGCACCGAACGGCGTTTCCCGCCACGCCGTGCGCGCGGCGTTCATCGCCACGCTTCCGCCGTAGCCGCGCCGAGAGAGCTGCCCGACGAGCCGTCGGACCGCGGTGTCCTCGTCGTACCGGCGGAGGCCGGGGATCTTGGACCTCGCATACTCCAGCGCGCGTTCCGCGTCGTCGTCCTCGAGCGCGGAGAGGGCCTCATCGGCGATCTCGCGGGGGATGCCCCGCTGCGCGAGCGTGCGCGAGATGACGACTCGTCCCTGCCCCTTGCGTTCCGATCCCGAGGTGACGAGGTATGCGGCCAGGGCCGCGTCGTCCAGATATCCTCGGCTCTCGAACTCGTCCACGATGGCCTCGCGGTCGGCGGCCGCGACACCCAGCCCCCTCAGCGCTTCGGAGGCCTCCCGGCTCGTGAGCTGTTTCGCACGGAGCTTGCGCACCAGCGCCTCCCGGGCGTCGCCGAGCGGATCCGGGTTGCGCCGATCGGCCGGGCTCCGGTCGATCCCGCTGTGACGGCCGAACGCGCGGAGGCGGGCCTGCCCGCCCTCGCCGCCGGCCGTGGCCGGCTGCTCCTGCCACGGCCGCATCTGAGCGTCGGGCGGCAGGGCCGCCGCGGCGGGGTGGCGCGAGCTGGGCCCGCGGTGCGCGCCGTCGGCATCCGAGTCGCGCCCGCCGAACAGCGGGATCACGGGGGCGAGGCGTTCGTCGTCCGACGACGCCCCGCCCTCAGTGTGCACGGCCCACCCCGGTTGTTGAGCGCCGCCGAAACACGGTTGTTGAGCGCCGCCGAAACACGGTTGTTGAGCGCCGCCGAAACATCAGGCCGGGCGCCGCTGCGCCAGCTCGTCGGCTGCCGGCACGGGGAGCGACGCGCCGCCGATGCCGAGCTTCTGCTTGATCTGCGTCTCGATCGTCGCGGCGATGTCCGGGTTCTTGAGCAGGAAGTTGCGGGCGTTCTCCTTGCCCTGGCCGAGCTGGTCGCCGTCGTAGGTGTACCAGGCCCCAGACTTCTTCACGATCCCGTGCTCGACGCCGAAGTCGATCAGGCTCCCCTCCCGGGAGATGCCGATGCCGTACAGGATGTCGAACTCGGCCTGCTTGAACGGCGGCGCCATCTTGTTCTTGACGACCTTGACGCGCGTGCGGTTTCCGACCGCCTCCGCGCCGTCCTTCAGCGTCTCGATGCGACGGATGTCGAGACGGACCGAGGCGTAGAACTTCAGCGCCTTGCCTCCGGCGGTGGTCTCCGGGGATCCGAAGAACACGCCGATCTTCTCGCGCAGCTGATTGATGAAGATCATGGTGGTGTTGGTCTGGTTCAGACCACCGGTGAGCTTGCGCAGCGCCTGCGACATCAGTCGTGCCTGCAGACCCACGTGCGAGTCGCCCATCTCGCCCTCGATCTCGGCGCGCGGAACCAGGGCGGCGACGGAGTCGATCACGACGAGGTCGATCGCGCCCGAGCGCACAAGCATGTCCGCGATCTCCAGAGCCTGCTCCCCGGTGTCGGGCTGCGAGACGAGAAGGGCGTCGATGTCGACGCCGAGCTTCGCCGCGTAGTCCGGGTCGAGCGCGTGCTCCGCATCCACGAAGGCGGCGATGCCGCCGGCGCGCTGCACATTGGCGATCGCGTGCAGGGTGAGCGTCGTCTTTCCCGAGGATTCCGGGCCGTAGATCTCGATGATGCGGCCACGCGGAAGCCCGCCGACACCGAGCGCGACGTCGAGGGCGATCGATCCGGTGGAGATCACCTCGACGGGTGCACGCTCGTCGCTGCCCAGCCGCATGACCGAGCCCTTTCCGAACTGCTTGTCGATCTGGGCGAGTGCCGTTTCCAGGGCCTTCTCGCGGTCTGCGGGTGAGGGCATGACGTGCTCCTTCGTGCTCGTGAACTGCCGCCTGTAGGCTGTCGCGGCTGCTCCGGCTGGGGCGAGCTCTCCGACAAGGCGAATGACCTCGTGGTCATGTCGAACACGTTAGGAGCGACCACCGACATTGCGGCGCCGGTCCCGGGAACCGTGGACGAACCGATCACAAAACCATCTGTGCAGGACGATACCCGCTCATCGAACATGTCTTCGACGACACGCCGAGGCGCGCGCCGTTCGGATCGAACACGCGCCGACGAGGCGCACAGCGGTCAGGACCGCTTGGGTTCCCGCCTGCCGGCGCCGTGCCGACGCCCCTCTGGGACGTCCATCTCGGCGCACAGCGCGAGCCAGACGTCTCGTGGGGGCACTCCGTCCGCCAGGGCCTGCGCCGGCGTCCGGCTGCCCACGGAGGTCAGCACCAGATCGGCCACCAGCGCGTCACCGCGCGCGCCGAACTCCGCGCCCACGGCGCGGAGGAACTCGCTTCGCCGCATCCGATCAGCGCAGCGAGAACTCGGACTCGACCGAGGCCACCAGCTCATCCGGGACCATGTCCGGGATCGCCTGCAGGCCTTCGAGCTCGGCGATCCGATCGCCCACCTCGCGCATGATCGTCGAGATCGGCACGTCGAGCGCCTCGGCGACCGATGCGAGGATCTCGCTCGACGCCTCTTTCTGACCGCGCTCGACCTCGCTGAGATACCCCAGCGCCACCGACGCCTTGCCGGCGACCTGACGGAGCGTGCGCCCCTTCTGCAGACGGAAGTCCCGCAGCACGTCGCCGATCTCCTGCCGTACGAGAATCATCGGGACCTCCTCTCCCCAGCCGGGCCGGTCGGAACGCCGCACCGGACGGTCAGTCTAACTCGCGTATTCGGGTTAGACCCTAGTATTTCGATCTGTGCATTGAATGTGAGCACACTCGACTCAACTTCGAGAACCAGCCTACTATTCCCCGGCCGGAGAAGGGGCAGGATCCCCCTGCGCGTCGAGGGCCTCCGAGACCAGGGCCAGCGCCGCTCGGACGGTCGCCGCACGGATCGCCGCGCGGTCGCCGTCGAACCGGAAGGCGCGACTCAGGACCGTGCCGGCTGCGCTCACGCCGATGTGCACCGTGCCGACGGGCTGACCCGCCTGTGCCGCCGGACCGGCCACGCCGGTGGTGGAGACGCCGACATCGGCCGGTCGACCATCGACGGCGAGCGCGAAGCGGACCCCGTCCGCCATCTGCTGCGCGACCTCCGGATCGACGGGCCCGCGCGCCGCAAGAAGGGCCGGATCCACGCCGAGCAGGCTGGCCTTGACAGCCGTCGCGTAGGCGACGACCGCACCGTTGAAGACCGCGGAGGCGCCGGGGACCTCGACGATGCCGGCGGACAGCGCGCCCCCGGTGAGCGACTCGGCGACGGCGAGCGTGAGCCCGCGGTCGCGGAGCGCGCCGACCAGCGCTGCGGCGGCGGGCGCCGGCTCCGTCACGCGGCCCGGTTCCGGTCGGCGCGGCCGCCGCGGACCTGAGCCGCGATGTAGTCGATGCCGCTCGCGATCGTCAGGATCAGCGCGATGACCATCAGCACGGCGGTCGTGATCGACCAGGCCGGCAGACCGATCAGCACATGCAGCGGCAGCAGCGCCCAGGACAGCGCCACCGCCTGCACCGCCGTCTTGATCTTGCCCATCCAGGCGGCGGCGACGATGTGCTCCTTGGCCACGATGAAGCGGTGCACGGTGATGCCCCATTCGCGCACCAGGATGAGCAGCACCAGCCACCACCACACCTCGCCCAGGATGGCGAGGCCGATGAATCCGGCGCCGGTCAGCAGCTTGTCGGCGATCGGGTCCCAGAGCTTGCCGAAGTCGCTGACCAGGTCGTACCTGCGGGCGAGATAGCCGTCCACCCAGTCCGTGGAGATCGCGAGGATGAACAGCCCCGCGGCGATCCAGCGCAGGACGGGCTGCGCGAGCCCGTCCTGGCCGCCGAGCAGCAGCAGCACGAAGAAGACGATGGCGAGCGGGATCCGCGCGATCGTGATCGCGTTCGGAAGCTGGCGCGGGATGCCCATCAGGAGCGCCGCGCCATCAGTCGCGCCCCGTCAGGCCCCAGGCGTCTTCGTCCGGCTCCGCCTCGACTTCGGGAAGGCCGCGGTACTGCGCCTGCAGCGGATCCTCGCCGTAGCGGTCGTCGGCGTGCCCGGCGGACGGTGCCGGCGGCCGGGGCGGGACAGCCGGTGCAGCCGGCACAGGAGCGGCCGGCGCGGCATGCGCGGACGGCGGATCCTCACCGCGCAGCTTGGCCAGCACTCCGGGCAACTGCTCGGTCGTGACCAGCACGTCGCGCGCCTTGGACCCCTCGGACGGGCCGACGATCTCCCGCGACTCCAGCAGATCCATCAGACGTCCGGCCTTCGCGAACCCGACGCGCAGCTTGCGCTGCAGCATCGAGGTCGATCCGAACTGGGACGAGACGATGAGCTCGGCGGCGGCGAGGAGCAGCTCGAGGTCGTCGCCGATGTCCTCGTCGACCTCCTTCTTCCTGCCCTCGACCGCTTCCGCCACGTCGGGGCGGTACTCCGGGCGGGCCTGCCCCGTGACGTGCTTGACGACGGCGTCGATCTCGCTCTCATCGACCCAGGCTCCCTGCAGCCGGAACGGCTTGGAGGATCCCATCGGGGAGAACAGCGCGTCGCCCTGTCCGATCAGCTTGTCGGCCCCGGGGCTGTCCAGGATCACGCGGCTGTCCGTGACGCTGGTCACGGCGAAGGCGAGACGCGACGGCACGTTCGCCTTGATGAGGCCGGTGACGACGTCGACGCTGGGCCGCTGGGTCGCCAGCACCAGGTGGATGCCGCTCGCGCGGGCGAGCTGGGTGATGCGGACGATCGAGTCCTCCACGTCGCGCGGGGCGACCATCATCAGGTCGGCGAGCTCGTCGACCACGACCAGCAGATACGGGTACGGCTTGAGCACGCGCTCGCTGCCCGGCGGAACCACGACCTCACCGGCGCGCACCGCGCGGTTGAAGTCGTCGATGTGGCGGAATCCGAACGACGCGAGGTCGTCGTACCGCATGTCCATCTCCTTCACGACCCACTGCAGCGCCTCGGCGGCCTTCTTCGGGTTGGTGATGATGGGGGTGATCAGGTGCGGGACACCCGCGTAGCTGGTGAGCTCGACCCGCTTCGGGTCGATCAGGACCATCCGCACGTCGGACGGACGGGCGCGCATGAGCAGGCTCGTGATCATCGAGTTCACGAAGCTCGACTTGCCCGATCCGGTGGATCCGGCGACGAGCAGGTGCGGCATCTTGGCGAGGTTCGCGACGACGATGTTGCCGCCGACGTCCTTGCCCACCCCGATGGTCATCGGATGCGTGCTCTTCTGCGCGACCGGCGAGCGCAGCACGTCGCCGAGGGCGACCGTCTCCTTGTCGACGTTGGGGATCTCGATGCCGATCGCGCTCTTGCCGGGGATCGGGGACAGGATCCGGACATCGTTCGAGGCGACCGCATAGGCGAAGTTGTTGCTCAGCTGCAGGATCTTCTCGACCTTGACGCCGTGTCCGACCTCGACCTCGTACTGCGTGACCGTCGGGCCGCGGGAGAACCCGGTGACCTTCGCGTCGACGTTGAACTGCGTCAGCACGTTGGTGATCTGATCGATCACCCGGTCGGTCGCATCCGAGCGCGTGATCGGCGGGGGCCCGGCCTTCAGCACACCGGGAGAGGGCAGGATGTACGGCGCGACCGGTGCCTGCGGGCCGTTCTGGCCGGGACCGTCGGTGCCGAAACCGTCGAAGCCGGCCAGTTCGAGCTCGCCGGTGTCCCCGTCGTCGAGGAGCGCCGTGCTCTGCTGCTCGGCCAGTGCGTCGGCGACCGAGCGCACATCCGTGAGCACCTCGGTCGCGGCGTCGTACGGGTCCTCCGTGATGACGGCCTGGTCGTACGCGGTCGCCTGCACGACCGTCGGGGTGTCGTCGGGCGCGGTCAGCAGCTCGGTGAGGTCCTGCGATCCCGGACCGCCGTCCGGATCCTCCTCGCGACCGGTCTTGTTGCGGCGCCACCAGGGCAGCACGTCGGGGTCGTCGACCTTGTCCGCATCGTCGACGGCCGCGGGCTGCTCGTCCTTCGCCGGCTTCTCGGCGCGCTCGGCGTCGAACATCCAGTCGTACAGATCGCCGAGGCGCTGACCGATCCGGTTCGGCGGGGTCTTCGTGAGGATGAGGATGCTCAGCGCCGCCAGCAGCGACAGCACGATGTAGGCGGGGATCGACGTCAGATAGCTGAGCGGCTGGCCCAGCAGCCAGCCGAACAGACCGCCCGCGGCGCTCAGCGTCACCATGCCCTGCCTGGGCTGCGGCATGCCGCCCGCGATGTGGCAGAACCCGGCGAGGGTCGTCACGAACAGGCCGAAGCCGATCCCGATCCGCCCGTTGTCGTGCACCGAGGACGGATGACGGAACAGCCAGCCGGCGAGCAGGAGGAGCAGGACAGGCATGATGAACGCGGCCCGCCCGACGAGGGCGCCCACCGAGTAGGCGCTGATGTTCGTCGCCACCGCGTTGCCGATGAAGAACCACTCGTTCACCGCGCCGGCGATGGCGAGCAGCACGAGCAGGAACGGGAAGCCGTCGCGGCGCTGATCCTTCTCCAGCGTCTCCAGCCCGAACGCGCGGAACAGGCCGCCCACGCCGTGCGCCAGCCCCATCCAGGCGCGCGCGGCCATCGGCGGCTTGTCCGGCTCGTCGACGTACTTCTTCGGCGTCGCCGCGCGCCGCGGTGTGGCCCCGGCTACGCGACCCGGATCCGGACGCGGCCCGGGGGCGCGGCGAGTTCTTCTCGCTCGCGGGAGGGCTCTTCGCCGCACTCGTACTCCTGGGCATGCCTCCACGCTACGGCCGCGGGCCGACATCGTCCCGCAATGACGCGGCTTTCCGCGGAATCCCGCGGAAACGCGACGGTCAGCGCAGGCGGCGGACCATGGTGTCGCGGGAGCCATCGGTGGCGACGGTGGCGAACCCTTCGTCGCGGTAGAGCGATCGCGCGAAGTTGTCGTGCTCGACGCTCAGCGCGAGGCGCCCGTGCCCCTCGGCCCGCGCCGCGTCGACGAGCGCCTGCAGCAGGGCGCGCCCGACACCGCGCGAACGCCACACGGAGTTCACCCCGATGATGAGTTCGGGCACCCCCGGCGCGACGTACCCGAACCCGGGCGCATCGCTCGGCAGGGTGCGGTACCACGCGGCGCCGACCGCGTCGCCGCCCGCGGATGACCGCGACGAAGCCGCGGTCCCCCGGGCGCTGCCAGCCGGAGATGTAGCGCTTGTGCGGGCCGATCAGCACCTCGGCACGCGGACGCACGGCGCCAGGCCGCCAGTTGGCGGCCTGCACGACCATGTCGGCGATGAACGTCCCATCCGGGGGAACCGCCGAGCGCAGGGTGAACTCGGGCATGGACCGACCATACGCCTCGCGCGTTTCCGGTCTGTTACAGCCTGCTCAGGCTTCGATGACGAGCGGCACGATCATCGGGCGACGACGCAGCTTCTGGTTCACCCAGCGGCCGATCGTGCGCCGCACGACCTGCGAGAGCGCGTGGGTGTCGCGCACGCCGTTGCCCGCCGCCTCCTTGAGGGCCGCGACGATCTTCGGGGCGACGTCGTCGAACACCGAATCGTCCTCGGCGACGCCGCGGGCGTGGATCTCCGGACCGGAGATGATCCGGCCGGTGCCCGAGTCGACCACGACGATGACGGACACGAAGCCCTCCTCGCCGAGGATCCGGCGATCCTTGAGGTCCGCGTCGGTGATCTCGCCGACCGTGGAGCCGTCCACGTAGACGAAGCCGAGGTCGAGCTGGCCGACCACGCGGGCGACGCCGTCCTTCAGGTCGATCACGGTGCCGTTGGCGCCGATGATGGTGCGCTCCTCGGCGATGCCGGTGTCCTGCGCGAGCTTGGCGTTCGCCATCAGGTGCCGGTACTCGCCGTGCACGGGCAGGACGTTCTTCGGCTTGAGGATGTTGTAGCAGTACAGCAGCTCCCCTGCGGCGGCGTGACCGGAGACGTGCACGCGCGCGTTCGCCTTGTGCACGACGTTGGCGCCGAGCTTGGTGAGCCCGTCGATCACGCGGTAGACCGCGTTCTCGTTGCCGGGGATGAGGCTGGACGCGAGGATCACGGTGTCGCCGGGGCCGGGCTCGATCGCGTGGTCGAGGTTGGCCATGCGGCTGAGCACCGCCATCGGCTCGCCCTGCGAACCGGTCGACATGTAGACGATCTTGTCGTCCGGCAGGTCGCGCGCCTTCTTGTAGTCGATGAGCACGCCCGGCGGGCACCTTGAGGTAGCCGAGCTGCTCGGCGATGGTCATGTTGCGGACCATCGAACGCCCCAGGAACGCGACCCGGCGGCCGTGCGCGTGCGCGGCGTCGATGACCTGCTGCACGCGGTGCACATGGCTGGAGAAGCTCGCCACGATGACCCGGCGCGGCGCGTTCGCGATGATCTGGTCCAGCACGGGGCCGATCGAGCGCTCGGTCGGCGTGAAGCCGGGAACGTCGGCGTTCGTGGAGTCGACGAGGAACAGGTCGACGCCCTCCTCGCCGAGCCGGGCGAACGCCCGCAGATCCGTGATGCGGCCGTCGAGCGGCAGCTGGTCCATCTTGAAGTCGCCGGTCGCGAGGACGATGCCCGCGGGGGTGCGGATGACGACCGCGAGCGCGTCCGGGATGGAGTGGTTCACCGCGACGAACTCGAGGGCGAACGGGCCGACCTGCTCGTGCTGGCCCTCCTTGACCGTGAGCGTGTACGGCTTGATCCGGTGCTCCTTGAGCTTCGCCTCGACGAGCGCGAGCGTCAGACCGGAGCCGATCAGGGGGATGTCGCCCTTCAGGCGGAGCAGATACGGCACCGCGCCGATGTGGTCCTCGTGCCCGTGCGTGAGGACGACGCCGACGATGTCGTCGAGGCGGTCCTTGATCGGCTCGAAGTCGGGCAGGATCAGGTCGACGCCCGGCTGGTGCTCCTCGGGGAACAGCACTCCGCAGTCGACGATCAGGATCTTGCCGTCGAACTCGAAGATGGTCATGTTGCGGCCGACCTCGCCGAGTCCGCCCAGAGGGGTGACGCGGAGAGTGCCGGGGGCGAGCGCTTCGGGCTCGGCGAGGGGAATGGTCATTGCTGCCTCCTAGGCGGGGCGCGCTGCGCGCCCGATGGTCTTGCTCCCCCGACGACCCGCCCTCAACGGGTGGTGCCGTGCACCTTGGGGAGTGCGCCGCCGGCGGCGGCGTTGCGATCGGGACGGAAGTCGGAGAAGTCCGCTCCCGGGATGTCCTTGACGAGTGCGAGCTCGTCCTCGATGGCCGCGGCCTCCCACTCCTCCGGCCCCACGAGGGGCAGGCGGACGCGCGGGCTGTCGATGCGGCCCAGTCCGTGCAGGATGTACTTCGCCGAGACGGTGCCGGGCACATGCGTCATCGCGGCGCGCACGAGCGGCTCGAGTCGCTTGTGCGCGGCGGTCGCGGTGGCGAGATCGCCACGGTTCACGGCGTCCACGATCGTGCGGTACGGCGCGGACGTGATGTTCGCGGTGACGCCGATCAGCCCGGTGGCGCCGATCGACAGGTGCGGGAGCACGTTCGAGTCGTCGCCGGAGAAGTACATCAGGTCGGTCTGGTTGAGCACCCGGCTGACCTCGGAGAAGTCGCCCTTCGCATCCTTGACGGCGAGGATGTTGGGGTGCTTGGCGAGGCGCAGGATCGTCTCGTACTTGATCGGCACGCCGGTGCGGCCGGGGATGTCGTACAGGATCACCGGCAGGTCGGTGGCATCCGCGACGAGGCGGAAGTGCGTGAGGATGCCCGGACTGGGTCGGCTTGTTGTAGTACGGCGTGACGATCATGATGCCGTCGGCGCCGGCCTTCTCGCTGGCCTTGTACAGCTCGATCGCGTGCGCGGTCTCGTTCGAGCCGCCGCCGGTGATGATCTTCGCGCGGCCCGCCGCGACGTCCTTGCCGACCTCGACGAGGCGCAGCTTCTCGGCGTCGGTGAGGGTCGAGGTCTCGCCCGTCGTCCCGGTGACGACGATGCCGTCGGCGCCGTCGGAGATGACGCGATCCATGTGCTTCTCGACGGAGGGCCAGTCGACCTCGCCGTCGGCCGTCATCGGGGTGATGAGGGCGACGAGCACCTGTCCGAAGGGATTGCCCGTGTGCGTCATGCTCCCAGCGTATCGGGTCGGGGTGATGCTCACGCTGAGGCCGTCGCGCGGAGGACGGTTAGGCTCGCGCACATGGCCTGGCTCACGCGGGAATCGCGCATCGTCTACGACAATCGCTGGATCTCGGTGCGCGAGGATCGGATCACGGGTCCGTTCGGCGACGGGATCTACGGGGTCGTCACGATGAAGAACCCCGCCGTGTTCGTGGTCGCGCTGGACGACCTGGACCGCGTCTGCCTGATCACCATGCAGCGGTACACGACGGGCCGCTCGATCGAGGTGCCCGCGGGCGGATCGGACGGCGAGGATCCGCTGCTCGCGGCCCAGCGGGAGCTCCGCGAAGAGACCGGGTTCGAGGCGGACGACTGGACTCCGATCGGCGTCATGAACGCGTTGAACGGCATCGCGGTCGCGCCGGAGCTCGTGTTCCTGGCCCGCGGTCTGTGGCCGGTCGCCGACAGCGCGCACACGCAGGCCGAGGAGGGGATCGACGCCGTCGACTGGGTGCCGTTCGGGGAGGCGCTGGCGATGGTCGCCGACGGCCGGATCTCCGACGGCGAGACGGTCGCGGCTCTCGCCTACGCCGGAATCCGGCTGGGCCGGTTCCGGTGAGGCCCGCGCGAGCATCACCTGTGCCCGCGACGCGCCGTTGTGCAGAAGCGGTGCGGGTTGTGCAGGAGCGGTGGGCGATATCGCCGCGGATCGGGGCGCAAGAGCGCGCTTTCGCGTCCGAATCCCACATCGATCCTGCACCGGGCCGCCATCGGCCGGCTCGTCCTGCACAACGGCCGGCGCCTCCTGCACAATGACGTCGGGACGCAATCTGCGCCGACGGATCTCGCGGGCTGGACTCAGAGCCGCCCGCGGCGCGCGACGCGCATGGTGAGCGAGCGCGGGACCAGCCGCGACCCGGCGATCATCGCCTTGTAACGCAGAGACGGGATGGACACCGCCTTGCCGCGCGCGGCGGCGCGCAGCCCCGCCTGCACGACGTGCGGCGCATCCAGCCACATGAACCGCGGGACGCCCTCCTGTCCCGCGGCGAGCCCCATCCGGGAGTGGAAAGTCGTGTGCACGAAGCCGGGGCAGACCGCGGTCACCGTCACCCCGTCCCGCGCGTACTCGGCGTTCGCCCAGCGGCTGAATCCGATCAGCCATGCCTTGCAGGCCGAGTACGTGGAGCGCGAGATGAACCCCGCGACCGAGGCCACATTGATGATCCGCCCGCCGCGACCGCGCATGGCTCCCAGTGCGGCGTGCATGAGCCGCATCGGGGCCTCGACATGCACCCGCAGGTGCCGCACCTCGTCGTCGAGGTCGTTGTCGGCGAACCGCAGCGGCAGGCCGAAGCCCGCGTTGTTCACGAGCACGTCGACCGGGCGGTCTGCGTCGGAGATCCGCGCTGCCACGAACCCCACGCCCTGCTCCTCGGCGAGATCGGCGAGATCGGCGACGAGCACCTCGACCTCGACGCCGCGGCTGGCCCGCAGTTCTGCGGCGAGCGCGTCCAGGGCGTCGCGGGAGCGTGCCACCAGTACGAGATCGGCGCCGCGCGCGGCGAGCTGGCGGGCGAACTCGGCTCCGAGTCCTGCGCTGGCACCGGTGATGAGGGCGGTGGGCATGCGGATCCTTCCGGTCGTCGCGGCGGCGGTCAGCGTGCGTAGCCGAGGAAGCGGTACCGGATCCCCGTGCGGGAGGTCAGCCACTCCCCCTTGGAGATCCGGTGGAATCCGTCCCTGGCCGGCGCGAACGCGTCGCCGGGAACGTCCAGATCGAGCTCGGTGACCTCGAGACGGGCGGCCTCGTCGATCACCTGGCGGAAGATCTCTCCGCCGCCGATGACCCACGCCTCGGAGAGTCCATCGGTCGCCTCCGCGACGCTCCCGGCACGCCGGGCGCCGTCCGAGGTCCAGTCCGCTTGCCGAGTGATCACGATGTTCTCCCGGCCGGGCAGCGGCCGGAACCGCTCGGGGAGGGACTCCCAGGTGCGCCGGCCCATGATCACGGGGGCGCCGAGGGTGATCTCCTTGAAGTGCGCGAGATCCTCCGGCACGTGCCACGGCATCGATCCGCCGGCGCCGATCACGCCGCCGTGCGCCTCGGCCCAGATCAGTCCGATCAGGGTCATACGGCGACCGCGGCCCGGATCGCGGGGTGGTGCTGGTAGTCCTCGATCACGAAGTCGTCGTAGTCGTAGTCGAAGATCGACGCGGGCCTCCGCGCGATCCGCAGCGTCGGATAGGGATACGGATCCCGGCTCAGCTGTTCGCGCACCTGCTCGACGTGGTTGTCGTAGATGTGGCAGTCGCCGCCGGTCCACACGAAGTCGCCGGGCTCGAGGCCGGTCTGCTGCGCCACCATCAGGGTCAGCAGCGCGTACGACGCGATGTTGAACGGGACGCCGAGGAAGAGGTCGGCGCTGCGCTGATAGAGCTGGCAGGACAGCTTTCCGTCGGCGACGTAGAACTGGAACAGCGCGTGGCACGGCGCGAGCGCCATGTCGGGGATGTCGGCCGGATTCCAGGCAGACACGATGATGCGGCGCGAGTCCGGTGAGTTCCGGATCTGGTCGATGACCTGCTGCAACTGGTCGATGTGCCCGCCGTCGGGCGTGGGCCAGGAGCGCCACTGCACGCCGTAGACCGGACCGAGGTCGCCGTCCGCGTCGGCCCACTCGTCCCAGATGGTGACCCCGTGCTCCTGCAGCCAGCGCACGTTCGAGTCGCCGCGCAGGAACCAGAGCAGCTCGTACGCGATCGAGCGGAAATGCACCCGCTTGGTGGTGATGAGCGGGAACCCCTGCGACAGGTCGAAACGGATCTGCCGGCCGAACACGCTCGTGGTGCCGGTGCCGGTGCGATCGTCCTTGTGCGTGCCGTGCTCCAGCACGTCGCGGAGCAGGTCTTCGTACGGCGTGGGGATCGCGGCGCTCATGCGTTTCACGATACCCGGCACCGCCGACGTCGAGGCCGACGGTGGATGACTCGATCCGTCATGTCCGGCCCTCGAGGCGCGCAGCGGACGTAGCCTCTCACCATGTCCCTGCCGATCGCTCTCGCCGTCGTCGCCGCGCTGCTCGTGGTGACCGTGCTCGCGGGCGTGCTGCTGCGCCGACGGGACGGCCGCTCCGTGACGGTGCACGGCGACCGGCACGTCGATCCCGCCGACCTGATGCGGCCGCTGGGCGCACACGCGACCCTGGTGCAGTTCAGCACCGAGTTCTGCGCGCGCTGCCCGCAGGTGCGGCGCATGCTCGGATCCGTCGCGGCGGAACGCGCGGGCGTCGTGCACGCCGACGTCGATCTCACCTCCCGCTCCGACCTCGCCGCGCGCTACAAGGTGCTGTCCACGCCGACGACCCTGATCGTCGATGCCGGTGGTCGGATCCACTCCCGGTTCACCGGAGTCCCCGCGCGGGCGGACATCGCTCACCGCACTCGACTCCCTTCTCACCCTGGAGGTCCGTTCATGACCGCTCCCGCCGGCATCGATCCCCGCGGCCCGCGCTTCGCCGCGTGGATCACGTCCGCCCTGCTGCTCCTCGCGACCGTGCTGGGGCTGGTCGCGGCGCCCGCATCCGCCGTCGTTCCGTTCGGCTGGTTCGCCTACCAGCCGTTGTCCGGGTCGTCGTTCAGCCCCGGCGTCGGCCTGGGCTGGTTGCTCGTCCAGTACCGTGCGGCGCAACCTGCGTTCCTGCTCGCCCTCCTGATCGCGCTCCTCTTCCTGTGGGGCGTGCTGTCTCCGCGCACTCAGCCGTGGAGCGTGCTGTTCCGCACGATGATCCGCCCGCGCCTCGCTCCGCCGAGCGAGCTGGAGGATCCGCGCCCGCCCCGGTTCGCGCAGGGCGTCGGCCTGTTCGTCGTCACCGTCGGGCTGATCCTGCACCTGGCCGGCGTGCCGTGGGCGCTGCCGATCGCGACCGCGATGGCGTTCGTCGCCGCATTCCTGAACGCCGCGTTCGGGCTCTGCCTGGGCTGCCAGCTCTACCTGCTGCTGCAGCGCGCCGGGATCATCGGGCGCGGTTCCTCCGCCGCGGCCTGATCGATAGGCTGGCACCCTCACCCACCCGATCGGAGGATCCTCATGTCCGTCACGAGCGAAGCCGCTGCCACCTGGACCGGAAGTCTCATCGAGGGCGAGGGATCCGTGTCGTTCTCGTCCTCGCACCTGGGCACGTTCCCCATCAACTGGAAGGCCCGCTCGGAGGGATCCGACACGACGACCACGCCCGAGGAGCTCATCGCCGCCGCGCACTCGTCCTGCTTCAGCATGGCGTTCTCGAACGCGCTCGCAGGAAATGGCACGCCCCCGGAGCGCGTGAACACCACCGCCTCGGTGACCTTCAAGCCCGGCGTCGGCATCACCGGCAGCCACCTCAACGTGAACGCCTCGGTGCCCGGCCTGGACCCGGAGACGTTCCAGCGCCTCGCCGAAGAGGCCAAGGTCGGCTGCCCGGTCTCGCAGGCGCTCGCCGGCATCGAGATCACCCTCGAGGCGACCCTGGCCTGACGTCAGACGGCCGCCTTCGACAGGCGGATCGCCTCGCGGATCGCGGCCCGGGCGTCCTTGCGGCGCCCGGCCGCGTCCTGCACCACGCCGAGCCGGTACTGCGCGCGCCAGTCCGCCGGCTCCGCCGCGGCGGCGGATCCGTACTCCGCCAGGAGCCGCTCCGCGTCGGCGGGGAGCAGCCGGCCGTTCGGGCGCAGATCCGCCGGGGCCTCCGGCATGCCGCCCTCGGCGTCCAGGGCGCGTCCGAGCCGGTCCGCGGCGAGCCCGAACTGCAGCTTCGCGCACGAGCGCCCACGCGCCGATCAGCGCGAGTGCGACGAGGGCGGCCCCCATCGCGATCGCCAGCGGCTGCCCGCCGGAGAACAGCGCGAAGGCGTACCAGCCCGCGACCGCGACGTAGAGGACGAGAAGCGCGGCCATCACCGTGACGCCGATGCGGGACGTCATGCGCGCGCCCGGATCCCCAGATCGATCACGTTCTCCAGGCCCACGGCGACGCCGCGCAGGTCACGCGCATACGGCAGCGCGAGACGGATCCCGGGGGCGTATGCGGCGGCCGGCTCGACGGTGTCGTGCACGATCGAGAGCGACTCCCCGGAGCCGGACAGGATGACCTCCTGCTTCGCGATGACCCCCGGCCGGCGCAGCGAGTGCACGGGCACGCCCGCGATCTGCTGCCCCCGGGCGCGCTGATCCGCATGCGGGGCATCGACCGGACCCTGCGCGGAACGTGCGGCGGCGATGAGCTCGGCGGTCCGGACCGCGGTGCCGCTCGGCGAGTCGATCTTGGTGTGCTGATGCGCTTCCACGATCTCGACGGAGCCGAAGAAGGGTGCGGCGATCGTGGCCAGCACCGTGCCGAGCACCGAGCCGAGCGAGAAGTTCGGCACGAACAGCACCCCGGTCCCGGCCGCATCCACGAGCGGGCGGATCTGCGCGATCCGCTCCGACGACCAGCCGGAGGTCGCGACGAGCACGTTGATCCCGCGCTCGGTCGCGGCCCGCACGACTTCCACGCTGGATCCGGGGGTCGAGGCGTCGACGACGAGTCCTGCGCCATCGAGCTCTTCCATGCCGCTGGCGGATCCGAGCACGGCGCCGACCTCGAAGCCGTCGAGGTGCTCGATCACGGAGCCGATGATGGTGCCGAGCTTGCCGGAGGCGCCCACCAGGGCCACACGCGTCGTCATGCGTCCAGTCTATTCAGCGCGCCAGTCTGCTCCCCGGCCGTGGCGGGCTTAGCGTCGAGGCATGCCCACGTTCCGCGAGGCGTCCCCGGAGGACGCCGACGCCCACGCCGTGCTCGTCGACTACTTCACCCTGCGCGCGGTGGAGTTCCCCGGCGGCACCTACTCCCCCACGTATCCCACGGCCGCCGCATTCGAGACGCCGGACGGAGTGTTCCTGCTGCTCGAGGAGGACGGGCGGATCGTCGGCTGCGGCGGGATCCGCCGTCTCGCGCACCTCGATGACGGTGCGGTCTTCGAGGTCAAGCACGTGTTCCTCCGGCCGGAGACGCGCGGGCAGGGCTGGGGGCGGCTGCTGCTGGACGAGCTGGAGCGCCGCGCCCTGGCGTGGCACGCGAGCGCGCTCGTGCTCGACACCCATCACACGCTGGAGGCCGCGGGCCATCTCTACCGCCGCAGCGGCTTCACCGAGATCCCCCGCTACAACGACAACCCGAACGCCTCTGTTTGGTTCCGTAAGGAGCTCGCTCATGACCGATGACTCGCTTCCGACTGTCCTAACTCTGGAGGAGGCTTTCCGTGCCGCCTACTTCATGATCCAGATCTACGGCGATGTGGAGGATTGGCGATCCGACGACCTGGTACTGCTTCACCAATACATGCGCTCAGACCCCGCCCGGGCATCGGACTGGGCGCACGCGGTGAAAATGGCCCTCGATCAACCGGATGAAGTGTCGTCGGAACAGGACTTGTAACCGTTCGTGGCTGTTGGCCGCCCAGGGAGAACCGATGACAGACACCGAACGCGTGATTCAGCAACGAATGCGGAACCGTTTGATGGACTACTTCGAACTCGCCGGGTCTTTCGACGCACAGCGGACCTGCGGCTCACGCCACGTAGTCAACGCCGCATATGAGGTGATCAACCGAATGGTCGGAGCTAGGAGTTCAGGCCCAACGAGCCCTCGGGGTGTTCCTCACACGCGGCAGGATGCCCAAAGATCACGCGATCTCATGAGCCAGAAGAACGACTACCCGAACGCGACCCGGTGGTACCGCAAGGAGCTCGGCTGAAACGGAAGGAACCCACGCGACGATCAGCACACGATGCGACGATCAGCGCACGGATCCGGCGATTAGATGGGCGGATCGTGGCGGGGTGTGCAGATCGTCGCACCCGACTCTGGACGCGCCGGAACGGCTCACACCGCGATCGGATCCGGCAGGCCGGTGCGCAGCTCGATCGGCAGGTGGCTGAGGTCGTTGTGCGTGAGCAGGGTCCACGGTCGGCCCTGCTTCTGCGCGATCACGGAGAGGCCGCAGTTCGCCTGGTTCAGCGTCATCCAGCGCCACTCCGGCGCCTCGAGCACCTCGCGCACGAACCAGGAGATCACGAAGTTGTGCGTGATGAGCACCTCGTGCACGTCCCCGGGCTTGCGCACCAGGAACTCGTTCACCGCATCGCCCATCTGCGCACGCCCCGCCTCGATCTCGGCGTCCGTGATCGAACCGAAGAACGGCTCGTACACGGCCGGGGTCTCCTCGGTCATGCCGGTCGGCACGCAGTCCATCAGAAGAGCCGAGGGCTCCGCCTCCACCGACGGGATCCGCTCGGAGATCGCACGGGCGGTCTCGGCCGCGCGCAGCAGCGGGGAATGCCGGATGGCGTCCAGGGGGAGCCCGGACAGGCGATCCGCGATCAGTTCGGCCTGCCGGCGACCGCGCGGCGAGAGACGTCCGTCGGCGAGACCGTGCTCGGCGTCCTGATGCTCACCGTGCCGGACCAGATAGATGTAATGCGTCACAACACTCGCCTCGTCTCCGACTCCCGCGGTCGGGGTTCCTCCAGCCTATGTCACGGAACGGACACGGCGCGGAAGACCCGGCTCAGCCTGCCGCCTTCGTGAGTTCGGCGAGCTGGGCACGCCCGAGCGCGACGCCGGCGCCCTGCATGAGCTCGTCCACCTGATCGGTCGCGAACGCGTTCACGATGGGTGCGGTGATGGTGCGCTGCGCGAGCAGCCAGCCGATCGCGACCGCGGCGACCGGGACGTGCAGTTCGGAGGCCGCGATGTCGAGCGCCCGCAGCACCTTGATGCCGCGGCGGTTGATGTTGCCGCGCAGCTGCATGCCGCGCACGCCCTGCAGCGCCTGCTTGGAACGATGCCGGCCGGAGAGGAACCCGTGCTCCAGCGCATGCGACGGTGTCACGGCGAGACCCTGGGCGGCGGCGACGAGCCGGAGATCGCCCTCGTACTCGTGGCGGCGCAGCAGGTTGTACGGCTCGTCGAGCACCTCGATGCGCGGGTACCCGGCGGAGGCGAGGATCCGCGCCTCGACCAGGCGCTCCGGCGTGAAGCCGAACGCGCCGAGAGAGCGGATCTTCCCGGTCTCGACGAGCCATTCGGCGGTGGCCAGCGTGTCCTCGATCGCGCTGCCGTCGTCGACGCCGCCGTCCAGGTACAGCACGTCGATGCGGTCGACGCCGAGCCGGGTGAGCGAACCCTCGACCGCACGGACCAGGTTGACCGATCCGAGACCGGGGTTGTCTGGATGTCCGCCGACGCGCACGTTCAGGACGATGTCGTCGCGGTTGCCCCGCGTCGCCAGCCAGCGGCCGATGATGTGCTCGCTGCGACCGGCCGCGAAGCTGTCCGCCGTGTGCACGGCGTTGCCGCCGAACTCGACGTAGCGGTCCAGGATCCGCGTCGCGGTGTCGGCGTCCGTGTTCCAGCCGAATTCGGCGCCGCCGAGGATCAGCGGAAACGTGCGGATCCCGGTCTCGGCGATCGGCACGCGGAGGCTGGTGCCGATCCCGGGACCGATCACGGGGATCGGCGCGGACGGATGCGCCAGAGGCGCGGTCGCGGAGGTCGTCATCGGCGGGACCGCCACAGGTGCGGCCGATGCTGTCGCGGAGTCCGTGCTGTCCGGTCCTACGCTGAAGAGACGCATGCGATCACCCCCGTGCCTGCTGCGTTGCGGTGTTCTACGCACCCCCCGGTGCGCTCCTTAGAGAGTAAGGGAGCCCCGAAGCGGATCCGTTCATTGAGACGACCGTGGGGCGAACATTGCGTAACATTTACGTCACGAAGACAGCGAAAGGCCCGTCTTGTCCGCCGTTCGGCGGACAAGACGGGCCTGCTCAGGCTATGCGGTTCAGGCCTCGGCGGTCTCCGCCACGACCTCGGCCGCCTCCGCCGGAGCCTCGTCGATGACGGGCTCGAGCGACAGCTTGCCGCGGTCGTCGATCTTCGTGATCTTCACGAGGATCTTCTGGCCGACCGAGAGCACGTCGTCGACGTTCTCGACGCGCTTGCCACCGGCGAGCTTGCGCACCTCGGTGACGTGCAGCAGGCCGTCCTTGCCCGGGAGCAGGGAGACGAACGCGCCGAAGGTCGCGATCTTGACGACCGTTCCCAGGAACTGCTCGCCGACCTCGGGGTTGGTCGGGTTGGCGATCGCGTTGACCTGGGCACGGGCGGCCTCGGCCGAGGGGCCGTCGGTCGCGCCGATGTAGACGGTGCCGTCCTCCTCGATGGAGATCTGCGCGCCGGTCTCGTCCTGGATCGCGTTGATCGTCTTGCCCTTCGGGCCGATCAGCTCGCCGATCTTGTCGACCGGGATCTGCACGCTGATCACGCGCGGGGCGGTCGGCGCCATCTCGTCCGGGCTGTCGATCGCGGCGTTCAGCACGTTCAGGATCGTGAGACGCGCGTCCTTGGCCTGGGTCAGCGCACCGGCCAGCACCTCGGAGGGGATGCCGTCGAGCTTGGTGTCCAGCTGGATCGCCGTGACGAACTCGCTCGTGCCGGCGACCTTGAAGTCCATGTCGCCGAGCGCGTCCTCGGCGCCGAGGATGTCGGTGAGCGCCGCGTAGCGGGTCTCACCGTCGACCTGGTCGGAGACGAGGCCCATCGCGATGCCGGCGACCGGGGCGCGCAGCGGCACACCGGCGTTCAGCAGCGACAGGGTCGAGGCGCAGACGGATCCCATCGAAGTGGATCCGTTGGAGCTCAGCGCCTCGGACACCTGACGGATCGCGTACGGGAACTCCTCGCGGCTCGGCAGCACCGGCACGAGGGCGCGCTCGGCGAGGAAGCCGTGCCCGATCTCGCGACGCTTCGGCGAACCCACGCGGCCGGTCTCACCGGTCGAGTAGGGCGGGAAGTTGTAGTGGTGCATGTAGCGCTTGCTCGTCGTCGGGGACAGCGAGTCGATCTGCTGCTCCATCTTGAGCATGTTCAGCGTGGTGACGCCCAGGATCTGGGTCTCGCCGCGCTGGAAGATCGCGGAGCCGTGCACGCGCGGGATGACCTGCACCTCGGCGTCGAGCGGACGGATGTCGGCGAGGCCGCGACCGTCGATGCGGACGCCCTCGGTGAGGATCCGGCCGCGCACGATCTTCTTCGTGACCGACTTGTAGGCGGCGGAGAACTCGCTGAGCGCAACCTCCGGCAGCTCCCCCGCCTCGACGGCGGCGGCGAGCTCCGCCTTGACGCGGTCCTTGATCGCGTCGTCGGCGTTCTGGCGCTCCTGCTTGTCGGCGATCTGGTACACGTCGACGAGCTCGGCGAAGGCGCGGGACGACACGAAGTCGAGCGTCTCCTGGCTGTACGGCAGGAAGACCGGGTACACGCCCGGCTCCTTCGACGCCGTGGCGGCGAGCTGGGCCTGCGCCTCGACGAGCTGCTTGAGGAACGGCTTGGCGGCCTCGAGACCCTGCGCGACGATGTCCTCGCTGGGCTTGGTGGCGCCGGCCTTGATCAGGTTCCAGCTGCCCTCGGTGGCCTCGGCCTCGACCATCATGATCGCGACGTCCTCGGTGCCGTCACCCTTGGTGACGACACGGCCGGCGACGATGATGTCGAAGACGGCCTCGGCGACCTGGGCCTGGTTCGGGAACGCGACCCACTGGTCGGCGTGCTCGCCGTGACCGGGGATGAACGCGAGGCGCACACCGGCGATCGGGCCGGAGAACGGCAGTCCGGAGATCTGCGTCGAGGCCGATGCCGCGTTGATCGCGAGCGCGTCGTAGTACTCGCCCGGCGCGATCGAGAGGACCGTGATGACGATCTGGACCTCGTTGCGCAGGCCGTCGACGAACGAAGGGCGCAGCGGACGGTCGATCAGACGGCAGACCAGGATCGCCTCGGTGGAGGGCCGGCCCTCACGGCGGAAGAACGAGCCGGGGATCTTGCCGGCGGCGTAGGAGCGCTCCTCCACGTCGACGGTCAGCGGGAAGAAGTCGAAGCCCTCGCGCGGCGACTTGCTCGCGCTCGTGGCCGAGAGGAGCATCGTCTCCTCGTCGAGGTAGGCGGCGACCGCACCCTGCGCCTGCTGCGCGAGGCGACCCGTTTCGAAACGGACCGTGCGGGTACCGAAGCGGCCGTTGTCGAGCACGGCCTCAGTAGCGGTGATTTCAGGACCTTCCAAGAGGTCTCTCCTTCTTTGTTTAGGCTCGCTCTCCCGTGTGGAGCGCGAGCATGGACGGATGCGCACAGAGGCATCCTGTTCCACCCTATCAGCGCGCGGGCGGTGCGGTCGGGCCCGCTCAGACTTCGGAACTCGGCGGCGATGCGGGGCTAGGCTGGCGCGCATGAGTACCGACGACACCGCCGCCGAGGACTTGAAGCGCAAGTTCAAGGAAGCCCTCGACAAGAAGAACGCCCAGCAGAACCGCGGCGAGGCGCACCTGGACGGCGACTCCGCCGTGCACGGCACGCACACCGCGCAGACGAGGCGCGAGTTCCGCCGCAAGAGCGGCTGAGCGCACCGCGCTTCTGGACGAGGGCGTCGGCGAGGAATCGCCGGCGCCCTCGCGCGTGCGCCGGGCGCACACAGACTTCGGGGTTAGCGTCGAAGCCGTGACTGTCACGAACGCCGCACCTCCGCACGCAGGCTCAGCCCGGCGCGCACGCGGGTTCCTGGCCACGGTCGCCCTCGGCGCTCTGCTCGCGGCTTCGCTGATCCTGTCGCCCGGCGCCGCGCACGCCGACGACTACCCGTCCTGGCAGGACGTGCAGAACGCGCAGGGCGACGTGCAGGCCACTCAGGACGAGGTCACCCGGATCAACGACGCACTCACGTCCACGCAGGAGAAGGCCGCCGAGGCGTCCACCGCGGCGATGAAGGCCGGGCAGGCTGCCGACGCGGCACGCGCCCAGGCCACCGCGGCCGCCCAGCGCGCCGATGAGCTCACCGCTCAGGCCGCCACCGCCGAGCGGGCAGTGCAGCAGACCCACGATCAGGTCGGATCGATCGTGGCGGGCCGCACCCGCACCGAGACCGCGGCGCCGCTCGCGGCGCGCCTGTTCACCTCGGCGCATCCGGACGAGCTGCTCACCCGGCTCGGAGTGATGGAGAAGCTCGATGCCACCTGGTCGGATCTGGGTCAGCGCGCCGTCGCGGAGCAGGGCGTCGCCTCCTCCCTGCAGAGCCAGGCCCAGACTGCGCGGAAGGCGCGCGACGACCTCGCCGGCGCAGCCGAGCAGGCCGCGCAGAAGGCGCAGGAGGCCGCGGACGCCGAGGCCGCTGCCGTGAAAGATCTGCAGGGCCACGTCACCACCCTGTACGCGCAGCTGGCGACCCTGAAGAACACCACGGCGGATGTCGAGCGCCGGTACCGGATCGGCCAGCAGGTCGCCGAGCAGGCACGCGAGCAGGCTGCGGCCGCGGCTGCCGCGGCTGCCGCGGCTGCCGCGGCGGCAGCGTCGGGCGCAGGCGGATCGGGCGGAGGCGACCTCGGCGGCGGCGACGTGAACGTGGATCCGGCCGGCGCGCAGGCGTACGCCCGCAGCCAGCTCGGCAACTACGGCTGGGGTCAGGACCAGTTCGGCTGCCTGTACAACCTGTGGATGCAGGAGTCCAGCTGGCGTGCCGACGCGCTCAACCCGGACAGCGACGCCTACGGCATCCCGCAGGCGCTGCCCGCCGACAAGCTCGCCGCGGCGGGCCCGGACTGGCGCACGAACGGCGACACCCAGATCGACTGGGGCCTCAGTTACATCCAGGACCGATACGGTTCCCCCTGCGGCGCCTGGTCGCACGAGGTCGCGCACAACTGGTACTGAAACCGCCGCGGATCATGCGGGATCGAGAGATGCCCGCGCCGCCTCCACGACGACCGGATCCGCACAGCCGCGGGCGAAGCCGGCGATCCTGAGCCGGATCTCCCTGCCCAGGACCGCGGACCCGATCCGCTCCGCGAGAGGCGCGAGCCACGCCGGCCGGCAGGCGAAGCTGTACTTCCAGACGGCGCGGGTACCGCCGTCGACGGCCTCGAACCGCCAGCCGGCGCCGAGCGTGCGGAAGAACCAGGGTCCCTGCTCCATCACCATCCCGACATTCGTGGGCGGCGCGTAGGACACGTAGTGCGTGATCATGCTCAGCCCGAACCGCTGCCGCGTGTAGGTGCGGACCCCCTTGCCGGGCGCGACCGCGCCGTCGAGGAAGTGCTGCGCGCGGATGAAGCCGTCCCAGCGGCGACGCACGTCTCCGGTGGTCTGCGAGACGGCGTACGCCAGCTCGGGCGGGAGGGGGACGATGACGGTGGCCTGGACGACGGGCATGCTCCGACGCTACCGCCCGCCGATGATAGCGTCGGGTTGTCCTCAGGGCGGGGTGGAAGTCCCCACCGGCGGTGACGCGGCCAGGCCGCGCGAGCCCGCGAACGGCCCCCACGATGGGGGCCGCCGATCCGGTGCGAATCCGGAGCCGACGGTCAGAGTCCGGATGGAAGAGGACAGAAGGAGCAATCACCATGCCCAGAATCGCCATCGTCGCCGCGCAGTGGCACGCCGAGATCGTCGAGCAGACCGTGTCCGCCTTCACGGAGCGACTCACGGAACTCGGGATCACCGAGGTCGACGTGCACCGGGTCCCCGGAGCGTTCGAGATCCCGCTGCACGCCAAGCGGCTCGCCCGCACCGGACGCTACGACGCGATCGCGGCGAGCGCGCTGGTCGTGGACGGCGGGATCTACCGTCACGACTTCGTCGCCGCCACCGTCGTGGAGGCACTGATGCGCGTGCAGCTGGACACCGACGTCCCGGTGTTCTCGGCCGTCCTGACGCCGCACAACTTCCACGAGCACGCCGAGCATCGCGACTACTTCCGGCGGCACTTCGCCGTGAAGGGCCGCGAGCTCGCCGATGCCGTGTCGGCAACGATCGGGAGTCTCGCCGCGATCGGCTGAGACTCACGACGGCCCGGCTACTCCCCCGCGAGTCCGCCGAGCAGGTGTCCGAACGAGCGCCCCTCGCCCAGGTAGTTGCCGGGGTCGAAGGGATCCTTGTCCGCGGCGGGCTCGCGCCGGGCCATCGCCTCGGCGAGCTCCTTGGCTCCGCGCTCGATCCGTGTGCTGAGCGGGGCGACGTCATCCGCCTTCGCGCCCCAGTCGCTGGACGCGGCGAACACCCCGGTCGGAACGGGTTCCGCGTGCAGGTACGTGAACAGCGGGCGGATCGCGTAGTCGATCGCGAGCGAGTGCCGGGCCGTGCCGGCGTTCGCGCCGATGAGCACCGGCTTCCCGGTCAGCGCATCCGGGTCGAGCACGTCGATGAACGACTTGAACAGGCCGGAGTAGCTCGTCGAGAAGATCGGCGTGACGACGATGAGACCGTCGGCCGAGACCACAGTGTTGATCGCCGAGTCCAGCGCCGGCGGCGCGAATCCGGTGAGCAGGTTGTTCGTGATGTCGTGCGCGAGGTCGCGCAGCTCGACCACGTCGACCGACACCTCGGAGCCGAGCTCGCCGAGCCGGTGCGCGGTCTCGGCCGCGAGCCGGTCGGCGAGCATGCGCGTGGAGGACGGGTGGGAGAGCCCTGCGGAGACCACCGCGATGCGACGGGCGCCCATGTCAGTTCGCCCCCGTCGTGGCGGCCGCGCCGAACGCGGAGCCCGCCGGTTCCTGAGCCTGTCGAAGGACCGGCACGGCGCCGCCGTCCTGGTACGGCGAGCCCGCCGTCAGGTTGTCGCCGCGGTTCGCGCCGGGCCGCGCCTCACGAGCCGGGCCGTCGCCGTACACCGCCCTGACCCGGGCGGCGTGCGTGGGGGCGTCCGGGACGGTGGCGGGGCGGTTCTGCGCGAGCTCCTTGCGCAGCACCGGCACGACCTCACCGCCGAGCAGATCGATCTGCTCGAGCACGGTCTTCAGCGGCAGGCCGGCGTGGTCCATCAGGAACAGCTGGCGCTGGTAGTCGCCGTAGTGGTCGCGCATCGCCGCATAGCGGTCGATGACCTGCTGCGGCGAGCCGACCGTGAGCGGCGTCATCTCCGTGAAGTCCTCCATCGACGGACCGTGACCGTAGACCGGGGCGTTGTCGAAGTACGGGCGGAACTCGTCGATCGCGTCCTGCGAGTTCGGCCGGATGAACGCCTGGCCGCCGAGGCCCACGATCGCCTGCTCCGGGGTGCCGTGGCCGTAGTGCGCGAAGCGCTGCCGGTACAGCTCGATGAGGCGCTGGTAGTGCTCCTTCGGCCAGAAGATGTTGTTCGCGAAGAACCCGTCGCCGTAGTAGGCGGCCTGCTCGGCGATCTCGGGGGTGCGGATGGATCCGTGCCACACGAAGGGGGCGATGCCGTCGAGCGGGCGCGGGGTGGAGGTGAACCCCTGCAGCGGTGTGCGGAACTTGCCCTCCCAGTCCACGACGTCCTCGGTCCACAGCTTGTGCAGCAGGGCGTAGTTCTCGATCGCGAGCGGCAGGCCCTGGCGGATGTCCTTGCCGAACCACGGGTACACCGGACCCGTGTTGCCGCGGCCCATCATGAGGTCCATGCGGCCGCCGGACACGTGCTGCAACATGGCGTAGTCCTCGGCGATCTTCACCGGATCGTTCGTGGTGATGAGCGTGGTCGAGGTCGACACGATGAGGCGCTCGGTCTGCGCGGCGAGCGCTGCGAGGAAGGTCGTCGGGCTGGACGACCAGAACGGCGGGTTGTGGTGCTCGCCGATCGCGAAGACGTCGAGGCCGACCTCTTCCGCGTGCTTGGCGATCGTGAGCGTGTTCTGGATCCGCTCGCGCTCGCTGGGGGTCTGCCCGGTCACCGGGTTCCGGGTGATGTCGCTGACCGACATGAGGCCGAACTGCATGCCCGGCCAGGTGCTCGAGTCGCTCACTGCGCTCTCCTTCAGATTTCTATTCACTTGAATGTATCTGATGCAACGCGCCGCGGCGGCGTCTATTCCCACGTTAGGCGAACAGTCCCGCTCCCACGTAGGATCCCTGCTCCGCACCCGGCGGGATCGCCCAGATGCCGGATCCGATGTGCCGGATGTACTCGCTCATCAGGTCCGTCGACAGCCGCTTCTGGAGGGCGATGAACTGCTCCGGCGACCGCTGGTAGGAGAGGAAGAACAGGCCGGCGTCGAGCTTGCCGAGATCACTGTTGCCGTCGACGTAGTTGTAGCCGCGGCGCAGGATCCGGATGCCGTCGTTGACCGCCGGATGCGCGAGCCGCACGTGCGCGTTCGTGTCGATGCGCCCCCCGTGGAACGACGGCTCGGTGAACTCGCCCCCGCCGGACAGCGGCGCGCCGCTCCCCTTCTCCCGCCCGATCGTGCGGTCCTGTTCCGCCAGGCGCAGGCGGTCCCAGGTCTCGACGAGCATCGCGATCTTGCGCGCGACCAGGTACGAGCCGCCGGCCATCCAGGAGGGCTGGTCCTTCTCGCCGACCCAGACGTGCGCGGCGAGAGCATCCGCATCGTCCGCGAGGATGTTCGCGGTGCCGTCCTTGAACCCGAACAGATTGCGCGGGGTCTGCTGCTCGGCGGACGTGCGGGAGGTGCGCCCGAAGCCCAGCTGCGACCAGCGCAGCCGCGCCCGCCCGAACGCGATCCGGCTGAGGTTGCGGATCGCGTGCACTGCGACCTGCGGATCGTCGGCGCAGGCCTGGATGCACAGGTCGCCACCCGTATCCGCGGCATCCAGCGCGTCGCCGACGAACGGCGGCAGAGCGTCCTGGTAGGGCGAGCCGCCGGTCACGTTGTCGCCGCGGTTGGCGTTCGGGCGCGGCTGGCGCGGGGCTCGCGTCGCCGTACTTGGCCCTGACCAGCGCGGCGTGGGTCGGCGCGTCCGGCGCATCGGGCGCCGGGCGGGCGCGCGAGCTCCTTGCGGAGCACCGGCACGACCTCGCTCGCCGAGCAGGTCGAGCTGCTCGAGCACCGTCTTCAGCGGCAGGCCGGCGTGGTCCATCAGGAACAGCTGGCGCTGGTAGTCGCCGAACGTGCTCGCGGAAGGTCAGCGTCTTGTCGATGACCTCCTGCGGGCTGCCGACGGTCAGCGGCGTCATGCTCGGTGAAGTCCTCCATGCGCGGGCCGTGGCCGTAGACCGGGGCCTCGTCGAAGTACGGGCGGAACTCGTCGATCGCGTCCTGCGAGTTCGGGCGATGAACGCCTGGCCGCCGAGGCCGACGATCGCCTGCTTCGCGGTGCCGTGGCCGTAGTGCGCGAAGCGCTGCCGGTAGAAGTCGATCAGCCGCTGGTAGTGCTCCTTCGGCCAGAAGATGTTGTTCGCGAAGAAGCCGTCGCCGTAGTACGCGGCCTGCTCGGCGATCTCGGGGGTGCGGATCGAGCCGTGCCACACGAACGGCGGCACGTCGTCGAGCGGGCGCGGCGTCGAGGTGAAGCCCTGCAGCGGGGTGCGGAACTTGCCCTCCCAGTCGACGACGTCCTCGCGCCACAGGCGGTGCAGCAGGTTGTAGTTCTCGAGCGCGAGCGGCAGGCCCTGCCGGATGTCCTGGCCGAACCACGGGTAGACCGGGCCGGTGTTGCCGCGGCCGAGCATCAGGTCCATGCGGCCCCCGAGACGTGCTGGAGCATCGCGTACTCCTCGGCGATGCTCACCGGGTCGTTCGTGGTGATCAGCGTGGTCGAGGTCGTCACGATCAGCCGCTCGGTCTGCGCGGCGATGTAGCGCGAGCAGCGTCGTCGGCGACGGACGAGCAGAACGGCGGGTTGTGGTGCTCGCCGAACGCGAAGACGTCGAGCCCGACCTCCTCCGTCGTGCTTCGCGATCGTCCACGATCGCCTCGATCCGCTCGCGCCTCGCTCGGCGTCTCGCCCGTCACCGGGTTCCGGGTGATGTCGCTGACCGAGAAGACGCCGAACTGCATGCCCGGCCAGGTGCTCGACTCGCTCACTGCGCTCTCCTTCAGATTTCTATTCACTTGAATATATCTGGTTCAACCGCGTCGTGCAGGATCTATTCCCGGAGGCTATCCGGGTAATCCTCGGCAACAAACGCCCCCGTGCCTGCGGCGTCGTCCTAGCCTCGCTGCATGGCCGAACTGAACCTCCCGATCCTCGATCTCTCCCAGCTCGACGCCGGCCCCGACGCCGCGGCGCGGTTCCGCGACGAGTTGCGCGCGGCGACGCACGACGTGGGCTTCTTCTACCTGACCGGCACCGGCGTCGCCCCGGAGCTCGAGGCGCGCCTGTATCGCGCCGCCCTCGACTTCTTCGCTCTTCCCGAAGCGGAGAAGCTCGCGATCGAGAACGTGAAGAGCCCGCACTTCCGTGGATACACGCGCATCGGCGGCGAGCGCACCAAGGGCGAGGCCGACTGGCGGGAGCAGATCGACATCGGCCCGGAGCGCGAGGCCGTCGACGGCGGACCCGGCTACAACCGCCTGATCGGCCCCAACCTGTGGCCGGATGCGCAGCCGGAACTGCGGGACGTGGTCGCCGAATGGCACGCGCACCTCTCCGGCGTGTCCCGGAAGCTGCTGCGCGCCTGGGCGCTCGCCCTGGGCGCCGAGGAGGACTACTTCGAGGCGAACTTCGGGGATCCGTCCACGCTGATCAAGATCGTCCGCTATCCCGGCACGCACGAGCCGGAGCCGCAGCAGGGCGTCGGCGCGCACAAGGACTCGGGCGTGCTCACCCTGCTCTGGGTGGAACCCGGCAAGGGCGGGCTCCAGGTCGAGCGCGACGGCGCGTGGGTCGACGCTCCCCCGGTCGCCGGCGCGTTCGTCGTGAACATCGGCGAGCTGCTCGAGTACGCGACCGACGGCTACCTCAAAGCGACGAACCACCGCGTCGTGTCGCCGAAGGCGCCGGACGAGCGGATCTCGATCCCGTTCTTCTTCAACCCCGCACTCGATGCCCGGCTGCCGCTGATCGAGCTGCCGGCCGAGCTCGCCGCGCGGGCGCGCGGCGTCACGAAGGATCCGGCGAACCCGATCCACGCCCTGTACGGCGAGAACGCGCTGAAGTCCCGGCTGCGCGCGCACCCGGACGTCGCAGCGATCCACCACGCGGACCTGGTGGGCGCCGCGGTCTGAGCGGCCGGTTCACGCCCGTCTAGAGTGGGGGCGTGGATGCCTCCCACTCCCGGCGACCGACGCTCGCCGACGTCGCCGCGCTCGCCGGGACCTCGACCGCCGTCGTCAGCTATGTCGTGAACCACGGACCCCGCGCCGTGTCCGCGGCGACGCGGGCTCGGGTCGAGCAGGCGATCGCGCAGCTCGGTTATCGCCGCAACGCGCTCGCGGGGGCGCTCAGCGCCGGGCGAACCGATCTGATCGGGTTGCTCGTGCCGGACTCGGCCAACGCGTTCTTCAGCGAACTCGCCCGGCACCTGGAAGGTGCGGCGCGCGCGCAGGGCCTGCTCACCCTGCTCGGCAACACCGGGTACAGCGTCAGCGTGGAGCGCGACTATCTGGAGACGTTCTCGGACCTGCGCCCATACGGCATCGTCGTCGCCACCATCTCCGACTCCCCCGAGCTCGACATCGACTGTCCCCGCGTGTACGTGCACTCGATTCCGGCCGAGTCGCGATTCCCGAGCGTCGTCATCGACGATGAGGACGCGGCCGCCGCAGCGGTCGCGCACCTCATCGCGCACGGGCATCGCGCCGTGCACTGCATCGGCGGCCCGACCGATTTCGGGCCGGCCGGACGCCGGGTGGCGGGCTGGCGCCGCGCGATGACCGCGGCCGGGTGCGACACCGCAGGGCTCGCGCACCCGATGCCGTTCGACCGTCTCGGCGCCGAGGAGCAGACGATCGCTCTCTTCGACGGCCCGGCACCGCCCCGCGCGATCTTCGCCAGCACGGACGAGCAGGCCATCGGCGTGCTGCGGGCCGCAGCCCGCCGGGGGCTCCGCGTGCCGGAGGACGTGGCGCTGATCGGCTTCGACGGGATCAGGGAGGCGCTCGCGGGGAGCGTCCGGCTCACGACCGTCGCGGTTCCCCTCGCCGAACTCGCGTCGGCCGCGCTCGCCGCGCTCGGCCGCGCGCCGAGCGGCGCACCCGACACGGACGAGCAGACTCCGCGGGTGCTGTACGCGACGCTGTCGATCGGCGAGACGTGCGGGCCCCACGCCGAGGACGGAACACCGCTCGCGAGCGCATGATCCGTCCGCTCGATGGCGTCAGGCCCGGAAGAGCTCTCGCCCGCCGGCCACCGTGAGCACGCAGCGACCCGGCCCGTCCGAGACGAGCGCCTCCTGCACGACGTCCGCGCTCGTCTCCGCTTCGACCGCGATGTCGAACAGGGCCAGGTCGGCGGGGCCGCCCACGGACAGTCCGCCATAGCCTTCCGCGTCCAGGCCCATGGCCTTCGCGCCGCCCCAGGTGGCCGCCCGGATCAGCCGCTCGGCCAGATCCGGCTCGTCGTAACCCTGCGCCCGGGCGATCCGTGCAAGTTCGCGGACATCCTCCATCAGGTCGAGCGACGGCGAGGAGGCGAGGGAGTCGGTCCCCACGGAGATCTCGTGCCCCTCCCGCAGATAGTCCGCGACTGGCGCCTCGGCCAGCCCGATGACGCGGTTCGATCGCGGGCACAGCGCGACCCGGGTGCCTCGCGCCAGGAGCAGATCCCGCTCGGCGCGATCCAGATAGATCGCGTGGGCGACGTGCGTGTGCGCGCTCAGCAGTCCGATCGAGTCGGCGTACTCGCCCGTGGTGTGCCCCGCCCCGCCCTTGCGGACCAGCTCGAACTCATCGCGCAGATCGCCGTACGCCCCCAGCACGGTGCGATCGCCGTGGCTGTAGAAGTCGGCCTCGGCGAACGACTCCCCCAGGTGCGAGTGCACGCGGAGGCCGCGGGCGGCCGCGATGCGCACGAGATCGGTCACGACCGAGCCGTCCAGGCTGTACGCGGCGTGCGGCGAGATGCCCCGGCGCGCCTCGGTCGGCTCGTCGAGCCAGGCGAGGAAGTCCGCACGCCCGCCGCTGCGCCAGATCCGGTCGAACTGCCCGATCGCCTCGAGGTACTCGATCCCCCCGGCTCCGCAATCCGGCAGCGCGCCGCGCGCGGGCGGATCCGTCACGATCTCCGCGAACGACGTGGTCCCGGACGCGATCGCCAGACGCGCCCCCTCCCGCGCGGCCTCGCGCCAGGATTCCGGATCGACCCGGTCGTACAGTTCGCCGAAGACGGCCGACCAGTCCTCGAAGCCGGCGTAGCTGCCCGCCCCGATCTCCCGGAACCCGGTGTACTGCAGATGCGTGTGCGCGTTCACGAGCCCGGGCACGATCACCCCGCGGCGGCGCGGCGCCCCCGCCCACGGCGCGGGCAGCTCGGCGTGCGGGCCGATCCAGGCGATCCGCCCGTCCTGCACGACGACGGCGCCGTCGCGCACCGGCGCGGCGACGACCGGGAGCACCCAGTCGGCCGCGTAGACCTCGCCGGTGACGGAGGCGCTGCTCGAGAGGGAGGCCTCACTTGTCACTGACGCCCCCGAAGCCCTTGGCCAGCGCCTTCTGCGCGACGGCGAAGACGAGCAGGGTCGGCAGCAGCGCGACCAGCGCGGCGGCGGCCTGCCCCTGCAGATTGACGTCCTCGCGGGTGGACAGCGCGGTCGCGGCCAGTGGGATCGGATACACCGACGGATCTCCTTGGAGCAGGGTGGCCGAGACGAGCAGGTCGCCGAAGGTCCACACGAAGACGAGCGCCACGACCGAGGCGATGGCGGGCAGCGCGAGGGGTACCGCGATCGAGCGGAAGATCCGCCCGAGGCCGGCGCCGTCCAGCGTCGCGGCCTCGAACAGCTCCGGCGTCAGCACCTGGTGGTAGAACGTGTGCACGAGGTACAGCGCGAAGGGCAGGCTCGAGACGCCGTTGATGATGCCCGCCACGACGAGGTTGTCGGTTCCGCCGCCGTCGGCGAGGATCACGAACACCGGGATCAGCCAGGCGATCATCGGGATCGCGTAGGCGGAGACGAGCAGCCAGCGCAGGCCCCCGGCGACCCGGCCCTCGTTGACCCGGAACCAGAAGGCGCCGGCGAGCGCGGTCACCGTGCACACGAGGCACGCGACCAGGCAGACGAGCAGCGAGTTCAGCAGCGCCCGGCCGAGCGAGGCCTCCGACCAGGCGCGGATGATGTTGTCGAACGTGAACGCCTTCGGGATCCCGCCGGGCGCGGCGATGTAGTCGTCGCGGGTGCGCAGGGCGGTGCCGATGAGGAACACGAAGGGCACGATGAACGGGATCGCGAGCAGGGCGGCGATGGTCGTCTTGACCCGGCGTTCGGACCTGATGCTCATTGCGCCGCCCTCCTTCCGAACGCGCGCCGGATCAGCCGCGGCACGAGCACGCCGAGAACGGGCACGAGCACGATCAGCAGGACCAGCACGACGGATTCGGCCGCGGCGGAGCCGAAGAAGCCGAAGCGCATGAACTTCTGGTAGATCGCGAAGTCGAGGGTGGTGCTGGCGAGGCCGGGGCCGCCACCGGTGAGCACGTAGATCCAGGAGAACATGAACAGGAAGATCGAGATCACCTGGAACATCGTCCACAGCACCACGGTGGGGCGGATCATCGGGGCGGCGACGTCCCAGAACTCGCGCCAGAATCCGGCGCCGTCCAGACGT
Organism: uncultured Actinomycetota bacterium; assembly: GCA_963791605.1. Classification (GTDB taxonomy): domain Bacteria; phylum Actinomycetota; class Actinomycetes; order Actinomycetales; family Microbacteriaceae; genus Microbacterium. The sequence goes on from CAWBTB010000007.1 coordinate 403,880, forward strand.
GCGGCCTCGAAGATCTCCTGCGGCACCGCGCCGAACGCGGCGGAGAAGATGAGCACGCCCGTGCCGAATCCGGCCCAGAGCACCAGGACGATGATCACCGGCTTGACGAGATTCTGATCGGTGAGCCACGGCAGGGCGAGCGCGTGCCAGCCGATGTCGTCCAGGAAGCTGTCGACCGGGCCCTTGGTGGACAGCAGCGACCGGAAGACGAGTCCGACGATCGCCGGGGACATCACGGCCGGCAGGAAGTAGATCGCACGCCACAGCCCTGCGCGGGCGACGTGCTCGCGCAGCAGGTACGCGACCACGAGCGGAGCGATCACCCACAGCGGCAGCCCCAGCAGATAGAACAGCTGGTTGCCGACGACCTGCCAGAACTCGGGATCCGCGAACAGCTCGGCGTAGTTGCCTCCGCCGATGAAGGTGGACACGCCGCCGGGCTGCCAGTCGTAGAGCGAGCGGACCGCGAGGTAGATCAGCGGTGCGAAGAACACCCCGATCTCCAGCACCAGGACGGGCAGCAGGAAGAGCAGGCCGCCGCCTCGCAGGGCTCTGCGGCGCCCGGCTCGGGCGCGCGCCGACCGGGGAGGACGCACCGTGGCGCCCTCCCCGGTCTGCGAGGCGGAAACGGTCACTTGCTCTTCGTGAACGCGGACTGCGCCTGCTTGGTGAACTCGTCGGCCGTCATGTCGCCGCCGATCAGCGGTCCGGCGTTGCGCTCGTACACCGAGAGCACGCTCAACGGGAACGACGCGAATCCGGTGTGGTTCTCGTCGGCCGTCATGAGCGGCAGGTATTCCTTCTGGATGTCGGTGGTGCCTTCGACCGTCAGATCCTTCACGTTCGGCGGCACGCCGATCGTCTTCCACAGGATGTCCTGCGCCTCGGCGCTCGCGAGGAAGTTGACGAACGCGGCCGAGGCGGCCGGGCTCTTCGTCCACTTCGTCACGGACCATCCGGCCTCGGCACCGGCATCGATGAGCGTCTTGTACTTCGAGTCCGGAACCTGCGGGAGCCGCATGACGGTGGTGCTCGGAACGCTCTTGCTCGCCGTCGCGGCGGTGGAGAGCGAGCCGGTGGCCATCATCGCGGCGGTGCCCGCGTAGTACTGGTTGAACGCGTCGTCGTACATGTTCAGGCCCAGGTTCTCCTTGCCGCCGAAGCAGCCGGCCTTGTTCATGTCCAGGATGTCCTGGGTGGCCTTCGTGAAGATGGTGTCATCGACCGGGATCTTGCCGGCGACCCAGGAGTCGAGCGTCGTCTTGTCCATGAGCTGGCTGGACATCATGTACATGAACGTCTCGAACAGGTACCCGTCCTTCCACCCCGCGGCGAACGGCTGGATCCCCTTGGCGCTGAGCGCCTGGCAGGTGGAGAGCAGGCCGCTCCAGTCCGAGATCGACGTCTTCGGATCCAGACCCGCCTTCGCGAACAGGTCCTGGTTCACGAGAAGGGCGTATCCGTAGGTCCCCGTGGGCAGGATGTACAGGTTCCCGTCCTTGGAGTGGTTCTCCGGGACGAACTTCAGATTCTTCGCGACCTCCGGGAGCATCGCGTCCTGCAGCGGGTACAGGCCGTTGCGGTAGCTGTAGGCCTGGGCGCCCCCGTACATCGTGACGACGTCGGCGCCCTTGCGCGCGACGGTCGCGTTGCGCACCTGATCGAAGTAGGTGGGGTAGGGCATGGTGGTCAGCTTCACCGTCACCTGCGGGTACTTCTTCTCGAAGGCGGCGATGACCTGGTTGTACGCGTCCGCGCCCTTGTCGTAGTTGCCGGGGAGGAAGGACCACGCGGTGATGGTCGTCTTCGCGGCCGGCACGTGGGCGGGGTCGAGGGCGGCGGATGCGGGCTTGGCGCCGTCGGAGCACGCGGCGAGCGCGAGGGCGCCCACCACGAGCGCACCGGCGGCCGCCAAGCGGGTCATGTTCCTGATCACGGGTTGTTCCTCTCGGGTCACCAGCTGCGCATCGCTGCAGCGAGTTCTTCTGTCAACGGTTCGAGGGACGCTCCCTCATGAGCCAGACGGGCGATGGCGACCGCCTGTTCCAGTTCCTCCGGGATCGGGTGGACCCCCGGACCCCAGTCCTTCGCGGTTGTGGCGATGAGCTCGGCCGCCAGCGCCTGCAGCGACAGCGACAGATCCATCACCTCGATCGGGTTCCCTTCTCCGTCCGTGCAGTTCAGGCAGTCGCCCTCGCTGATCACGAGCACGGTCGCGCCGCCGGGCCGGGTGTACTGGGTGACGCCGGCGCGCACGGATTCCGCAGTGCCGAGCGCGTCGAGCTCCGCCATCGGCAGTTCGAACGCGCCGCCGCCCGCCGTGCACAGGATGACCCCGTCCGGCATCGCATCGACGTGGGCAGCGGTGACCGCCCCGGCGATCCCGGTCGCGGCGAACACCACCTCGGCGAGGGGGGCGGCCTGCGCGAGGCTCATCACGCGGTAGCCGTCGTGCACCGCCTGCAGCGCCTTGATCGGGTCGAGCTCGGTGACGACGACCCGGGCGCCGAGCGCGGCCGCGTGGCGCGCCACGCCTTTGCCGACCCAGCCGTAGCCGACCACGACCACCGTGCGCCCCGCGATCTGCAGGTTGGTCACGTCCAGCAGCGTCATCACGCAGGACTGGCCGGTGCCGTAGACGTTGTCGAACAGGTACTTGGTCTTCGCGTCGTTCACGGCGACCACGGGGATGCGCAGCGCGCCGTCGTCGTGCATGGCCCGCAGCGGCCGCACGCCGCTCGTGGTCTCCTCCGCCGCGCCCAGCAGCGTGCCGACCAGCTCGGGGAACTCGCGGTGCGCGAGACGGATGATCGAGGCGCCGTCGTCGAGGATGATGTCCGGCGCGGTGCGCAGATACTCCCGGGCGAGCTCCAGATCGCGCTCGTCGCCGACGCCCTCCTCGGCGAACACGGCGATCCCGGCCGCGGCGAGGGCGTCCGCCGTCTCCTGGTCGGTGGAGCGTCCCGAGCAGAACACGCTGACTTCGGCACCGGCGTCGCGCAGCGCGAGGGCGAGGTTCGCCGTCTTGGGCTCGAGCACCAGGCCGACGCCGACGCGCAGCCCCCTCAGCGCGTGCGACTCGGCGAGCCGGGCCGAGATTCCGCGCAGCACCGGCATGCCGCGTCCCGCCCAGGCGATGCGTCCGGCGCCCGCGTGTGCGCGCTCCTCGAACCGGCTGTGCTCGACCGGCTGTGCTCGACTGTGCTGTGCTCGACCGTGCTCATCGTGCGAGCTCCTCGCTCAGCCAGTCGGCTGCGTCGTCTTCCTGTTCGGGGCGCATCGGATCGAGCACGATGCCGAGACTGGCGAGCTTCGCGGCCGCGATCGCGTCGTCGAGTTCGGCCGGGATGATGTGCACCCCGCTCTCGAGCCCGGCGGTCACCAGGTGGTGCGCGCCGATGCCCTGCACGGCGAAGGTGAGATCCATGATCTCGACCGGATGTCCGCTGCCGCCGGCGATGTTCACCAGTGCTCCGCCGGAGAGCACGTGCAGGTCGCGGTCGCCGATCCGGTAGGTGTCGATCTGATCGCGCGGCGAGGAGACCTCGGATGCCGCAGCGGCGAACGCCTCGACATCGACCTCGAGGTCGTGGTGGCCCGCGTTGGCGAGGACGACGTCGTGGCGGAGGAACGGCAGGTCGCGCTCCCCGATCGCGCGCATCCCGCCGGTGCCCGTGACCACGAACGTCGCGTCCGGCAGGAGGTCGCGGGCGGCGCCGACCGCGTGACCGTCCATGTGCGCCTCGAGCGCGCGCACCGGGTCGATCTCGATCACGCTGGTCCGCGCGCCCATCGCCTTGGCGTACTGCGCGATGCCGCGGCCGACGTAGCCGTAGCCGACGACGCAGACTCCGGCACCGGCGATCTGGCGATTCGTCAGGCGCAGCAGCGCCTGCAACGTGGTCTGACCGGTGCCGAACTTGTTGTCGAAGAGGTGCTTGCACCGCGCGTCGTTGGCCGTGAGTGCCGGAAACGGCAGCCGTCCGGCCTCGTGCATCCTGCGCAGGCGCGCAGTTCCGGTGGTGGTCTCCTCGGAGACGCCGCGCAGCCGGGCGAACAGCTCGGGACGGTGCCGGCTCATCCGCATCGTCAGCTCGGCGCCGTCGTCGATGATGTAGTCCGGGGCGAGGTCCGCCGCGGCGAGCAGCTCGTGCTCCCAGGACTCGTAATCGCCGTCGGGCTCCGCGACGACGGTCAGGCCGCGCTCGCGCAGCGCCGCGACGACGTCTCCCCGGGTCGTGCGCGGGTTGCTGCCCGCGACGATCACCTCGGCGCCGGCATCCGCGAGCACCGTCGCGAGGAATGCGGTCTTGGCCTCGAGATGCACCACGACCGCGATGCGCACGCCCTTCAGGGATCCGTCCGAGATCCGCGAACGGACGAATCCGTCGAGCACGGGCGAGTGCCGGCGCACCCATTCGATCTGGGCTCGCCCGACGACCGGGTCTGACGAACGCGGGTCCTGCGTGACATCCATCGAGGCTCCATGAAGAGAGGGAGGAGTGCGCGGCCGGGCCGACAGGGTGCAGGGCCTCGGGCGCAATCCGTGTGCTAACCGGTTAGAAAAACCGCCTGCAAAAAAACGGAACCTCGTGGGTGTCGTCCCATCATAGGCCGAAGCGCCGAGTGTCCGTGCGCCCCGGACACAGATCGAGGGCCGCCCCACACCTGGGACGGCCCTCGCAAGAATGTTCTGCGCGATTGAACGCTGGTTGCTCTGCTTAGCGGCGGAGACCGAGACGCTCGATCAGCGAGCGGTAGCGCTCGATGTCGACGTCCTGGAGGTAGCCGAGCAGACGACGGCGCTGACCGACGAGCAGGAACAGGCCACGACGCGAGTGGTGGTCGTGCTTGTGCTCCTTGAGGTGCTCGGTGAGGTCCTTGATGCGCTGCGTCAGCATCGCAACCTGCACCTCGGGGGATCCGGTGTCACCGGGGTGCGTCGCGTACTGTTCGATGATCGCCTTCTTGACGTCTGCTTCCAGTGCCATAGGTGATCCCCTTCCTCTTTGCTGCGCGGCGCCCGACGCCTGATGCGTGGGCTCTCTTTATCCGCGGCCGATCGAACGGCAACCGCACAAGTCTATCAGCCCCGTCGGCCCCTGCGCGCCGCCACGGATCCCGCGCAGCCGCGGCGCCGATACGCTCGAGAGGTGGGCCTCCTGATCGATCTCCGACCGCTGCGGCAGAGCCCCGCGTTCGCCCGGATGTGGATCGGATCCACGCTCAGCGGCATCGGCGGTCAGCTCACCGTCGTCACCGTCATGCTGCACGTGTTCGCGCTGACGCACAGCACGTTCGCCGTGTCCATGATCGCGGTCGCGGGACTGGTGCCGATGATCCTCGCCGGACTCTACGGCGGCATGCTCGCCGACGCGTTCGACCGGCGCAGGGTCGCTCTGATCGCGGCCGTCGTCGCGTTCTCCGCGACCGGGCTGCTGGTGGCGCTGACCTGGACCCACACCGTGACGATCTGGTGGCTGTACGGGCTGAGCATGATCGTCGCGGCCGCGAACTCCGTCGGCATGGCCACCCGCACCGCGATCGTGCCGCGGCTGCTCCCCCGCGCGTTGCTGGCGCCCGCCTCCGCCCTGAACGGCGTCGCGTTCGGCATGACCGTGATGGTCGGACCCGCCCTGGCAGGGCTCCTCGTGGCGCTCACGGGTTACGGCTGGACCTACACGATCGACGTCGTCCTGATGCTGTCGATGTTCCTCGGGCTGTGGACGCTGCCGGCACTGCGCCCCGAGGGCGAGATCGTGCGGCCGGGGCTCGCCTCTCTCGTCGACGGCGCGCGGTTCCTGCGCCGGGCGGGGAACATCCGGATGCAGTACATCCTGGACATCTGCGCCATGACCTTCGGGCAGCCGCTCGTGCTGTTCCCGGCGCTCGGGACCGTGATCCTGGGCGGCGGGGCGGTGACCACCGGGCTGCTCACCGCGGCGGTCGCGGTCGGGACGTTCCTGTGCAGCCTGTTCTCCGGGCGCATCGTGCACTACCGCTGGCACGGCCGCGGCATCGCCCGCGCGGTGCAGGCGTACGGCGCGGTGATCGCGCTGTTCGGCGTCGTACTGCTGGCAGGAGCCTGGACGAGCAGCGCCACCCAGACCTCCCCGAACGTGCTGCTCATCGTGCTCGCGTGCGCGACGCTGGCGCTCTCGGGCGCCGCCGACAACGTCAGCTCGATCTACCGCAACACCATGATGCAGGCCGCCGTCCCCGACACGATGCGCGGCCGGCTGCAGGGCGTGTTCGTCATCGTCGTGGCGGGCGGCCCCCGCCTCGGTGCGCTCTACGCCGGCGTCCTGGCCTCGATCACCGCGCTCTGGTTCCCGCCGCTGCTGGGCGGCCTGCTCGTGATCGCGCTCGTCGCGGTGTTCGTCCGGCTCAGCCCGCGGTTCCGCGCCTACGACGCCGAGAACCCCGAGCCCTGAGCCCTCTCTCCCTCCCGACGCCCCCTCCCGACCCCCGTCCCGGCGTCGGAAAACGCAGGCGACATGCGCGTGTCGCGACGGATCGGTCGCCCGACGCGCCGGATCCGTCTCCGTTTTCCGACATCGGCGGATCGCCGGAGTCGGAGGATCCCGCCCGCGAATCCACGCCAAGGCTGAATGTCCGTGGCCCGGTGCAGACTGACCGCATGAGCACCTCCGTCCGCACGACCACGCTGCCCCTCGTCGGGCCGTACGACCTCCGCGAGGTCGCACTCATGGGATTCGGCCACCGCGACGAATCCTCTTTCGACGGGGTCATGCGGCTGGCGTTCTGCACCGACGCGCTGGACACGGCGGTCGGGGTCGAGGTGCGCCAGGAGGACGGGCGTCTCGATCTGACGGTGCACGGCTCGGGTGACCTCGACGCGATCGCCGCGCAGGTCGCCCGCGTCGTCTCTGCCGACCACGACGGCAACGCGTGGGCGGCCGTGTGCGCGGCCGATCCTGTCCTCGCGCGGGTGCATGCCGCGGCTCCCGGTTTCCGTCCGTCGAACTTCTACAGTCCGTATGAGGGTGCGGTCTGGGCCGTAGCTCTCCGCGCGCCGCTCGCGACGCCAGGGCATCGCGCTGCGTCAGCGGCTCTCGCAGCAGCACGGCACCGTGTTCGAGGTCGCCGGCCGCTCGGAGGCGGCTCTGCCGCTGCCCGAGCAGCTCCTCGAGCTCGACGGCTTCCCCGGGCTGCCGGCAGATCGGATCCCCCGGCTGCACGCGATCGCCCGAAGCGCGCTGGACGGGCAGCTCGACGTGCGGCGACTCGCCGCGATGGCCCCCGAGGAGGCGATGATCGACGTGCAGCGGCTTCCCGGCATCGGCCCGTTCTACAGCGCACTCATCGTGATCCGCGCGTGCGGGCTTGCCGACGTGCTCTCCACGCAGGAGGATCACACCCGCGCGTCGGTGCAGGCTCTGTACCGCCTCGACCACACGCCCGACGACGCGGAACTAGCGCGGATCGCCGAGGCGTGGCGGCCGTTCCGCACCTGGGCGGCGGTCTCGCTGCGCGCGGTCGGATCCCGACTCCTCGACGACACCGCGGCCTGAGCGGGCGGGACATGCCGCCGGACGCCGGAAGGGCGAGTGCCGCACAATGCCGCACCCGCCCTTCCGGACGATGTTCTCGCGTTACGCCTGCAGAGCACCCTGCAGGTCGAGGGTGATCGTCACGTCCTTGCCGACCAGCACGCCACCGGTCTCCAGCGCCGCGTTCCAGGTGAGACCGAAGTCCTCGCGGTCGATGACGGTCTTCGCCGACGCGCCGGCCTTGTAGTTGCCGTACGGGTCGGAGCCGAAGCCGCCGAAGTCCAGCTCGAACGTGACCGGCTTGGTGACGCCGTGGATCGTGAGGTCGCCGTCCACGAAGAGGTCACCGCTCTCGGCGCGCGCTCCGGTCGAGACGAAGTCCATGGTGGGGTACTCCTCCGCGTCGAAGAAGTCGGCGGACAGCAGGTGGCCGTTGCGCCCGGCGTCGCCGGTGTCCAGCGAGGTCACGTCGACGGAGGCCTCGACGCGGGCGTCGAGCGGGTTCTCCGGAGCGACCAGGGTCGCGCTCTTCACGCCGAAGGTGCCGCGCACCTTCGAGATCATCATGTGGCGCACGCTGAAGGTCACCTCGCTGTGGGCCGGGTCCAGGATCCAGGTGCCGCTGCGGTAGCCGGGGATTTCGATGGTCATGACTGCTCCTCGTTTCGAAGGCTGATGGGGGCCGCTCTGACGCGACACGGGGTGCAACCTGCATTCAGTTGAATGCATTCCCGAACCGTGCAGAAAGCTTCGCCCGGTCATCCGCGACCTCGGACACGACGAAGGCCCTGCCGAAGCAGGGCCTTCCTGGTGCTCGGTACGATCAGCCGACGGCGACGAGATCGATGATGAAGATGAGGGTCTTGCCACCGAGGAAGTGCCCGGATCCGGCAGGGCCGTAGGCGAGCTGCGGCGGGATGACCAGCTCGCGGCGTCCGCCGACCTTCATGCCGGGGATGCCTTCCTGCCAGCCCTGGATCAGGCCGCGCAGCGGGAACTGGATGGTCTCGCCGCGACCCCAGGAGGAGTCGAACTCCTCGCCGGAGTCGTACTCGACACCCGCGTAGTGCACGGTCACGGTGTCGCCGGGCTTGGCCTCGTCGCCGGTTCCCTCGATGAGGTCGCGGATCACGAGCTCCGCGGGAGCGGGGCCGGTGGGGGCGTCGAACTCGGGCTTGGTGCGCTCAGTCATGCTTCCATCCAACCCGACCCCCACGTCCGAGGTCAACGCGAGCGCTGTGCCGACGGCGAACAGGCCCCGCGAAACGGAACCTTGACATCGTCCGGAACCGGGTGCACTCTGATGTCAGATCAACTCAGCGCCCGGAGGACTTGCAGGCATCGCCGCAGCACCGGGCGCTGAGTCTGTGTCAGGGGGACGGTTCAGACCGCGAGCAGCGAGTCGCGAGCCGCGTGCGTGCGCAGCAGCAGCGCCTGCTCGTCCTGGGCGGCAAGAGGATCGCGCCCGTTGATGATGCGCTGCCGGACGGCCGCGAGGTTCGTCGCGTCCTTGATGAACCCCCGCATGATCGGGCGGCGGTCGCCGCGCAGACTCGCAGCCCAGTGCATGCCGACCCGGCGTCCGGCCGGGGTGGCCAGCATGCCGACCTCCTGCGGCGTGAACCATCCCGCGGTCGCGTAGTCGCTGAGACGGGCGTAGGTGAGCCGCGACTCCTCCTTGCGCAGCAGGATGATCGCGACGATGAACCCGACGAACAGCGGCACCTGCAGCACCAGGTACAGCACGAAGAAGTTGCCGATCATCGAGGATCCGTTCCACAGCGCGTGCAGCGCCATGGCCCCGAGCAGGCCGATCGCGCCGTAGCCGAGCACCCGGCCGGCCGAGCCCCCTCGACGCGCGGCGAGGCCGATCGCGAAGCCGGTGACCGACGTGAACATCGCGTGCGCGAACGGCGACATCAGCCCGCGCAGCACGAACGTGAAGGTCAGGTTCGTCGTCCCGCCCTCGATCAGGCTGATCGCGAAGTACTGGATGTTCTCGGTGAAGGCGAAGCCGGCGCCGACCAGCGCACCGTAGACGATGCCGTCGACCGGGCCGTCGAAGGCGCGGCGGGCCATCAGGAAGATGAGGAAGACCCCGAGCCCCTTGGCGGACTCCTCCACGATCGGCGCCTGGATCACGGCGCTCAGCCCGTCCGAGCGCTGACCGACCAGCAGGGTCAGCCCGAGGTCGATGAGCAGGGCGATCCCGACCGAGGCGATCGCGCCCCAGGCGATGGCGAACGCGACCAGCGACTTCGGCTCCGGCTCCCAGCGGTCGATGAAGAACACGCCGAAGAAGACGATGGTGAGCGGAACCAGGGCGAGCAGCATGCCGATCACGGACGCGGCGGGGCCGAGCGCCCAGACGAAGTACGCGATCAGGCCGAGCAGCACGAAGCCGAGCACTCCGAATGCCCACACCGCAGGCATGGCGCCCCTTCGCGGAGGGGACGGGAAGCGCCGGAACCGCGGCCCGCGGAGCCGGCGGCGTGTACGCGGCGTACGCCGCGGACTCGTGATGGTCGGGACGCTGCGCGAGCACGGATCCGTACACCGGCGCCGCGGACGACGAGTTCTGCGGGGACGCCTGCGGCTGCGCGTACTGCGGGGCCTGGGCGTACTGCGGGGAGGCCTGGCGGCTGCGGCTGACGCTGCGGGGCCTGCGGCTGGTACTGCCCCGGCGGCTGGTACGGGGCCTGCGGCTGCTGGTACTGCGCGGGCGCGGGCGGCGACACGGGGCGCTGCTGCGCGGGGTCGCTGTGTCCTCCAAAGCTCATGGGCAAAGACTAGAGTGCGCTGTCTGCGGCGGCGGCACGCGGCGCCGATAGCGTGGAATCATGCGGTTCGCTCACCTGCGCCGTCCCGAGTCCGACCTCCCCGCCCTCGCCGTCGTCGACGGCTCCGGTGCGACGTTCGTCTCCGACCTCGTGGATCCGGCCCCTGCCACCCTCCAGCAGCTCATCGACGGCGGGGACGCCCTGCTCGACGCCGTCCGCGTCGCGCACGGTCGCGGCGCGGCACCGGTGCACGATCTCGACGGCTTCCTGCACGCGGCCGCGGTGCTCGCTCCTCCGGTCGTGCTCGCGGTGGGACTGAACTACGCCGCGCATTCGAGCGAGCTCGGCCTGAAGACCGATACCGCCCCGACCGTCTTCACGCTCTGGCCGAACTCGCTGACCGGTCACGAGCAGACCACGTCCTGGCCGCGCGCACTTTCGGAGTCCGTCGACTACGAAGCCGAGCTCGGCGTGGTGATCGGCACCGCCGCCAAGGACGTCGCCGCCGAGCACGCGCTCGATCACGTCTGGGGCTACACGGTCGTGAACGACATCACGGCGCGCGACATCCAGTTCGCCGAGGCGCAATGGTCGCGCTGCAAGTCGTTCGACGGCTTCTCCCCCACCGGTCCCGTCGTCGTGACCGCGGACGAGATCCCGGATCCGCAGGACCTGCACATCTGGGCCGTCGTCGACGGCCACACCGTGCAGGATGCCTCGACCGGCCAGATGGTGCGCTCCGTGGCGACGCTCATCGCCCTCCTGTCGCGCTCGCTCACGCTGCTGCCGGGCACCCTGATCTCCACCGGCAGCCCGGGCGGGGCCGGTTACTCCCGCATCCCGCAGATCTTCCTCCGGGACCGCTCCACCGTCACGGTCGGCATCGACGGGATCGGCGAACTGACCACGCACTGCCGGATCCTGGACTGATCGCGGCCCGCAGACGAACCTCGCGCGCGAACGGCCCGCCGCTCCGGAGAGCGACGGGCCGTTCCGGGGTACGGGTCAGGTTTCAGACCCGGGCGTCGACGTCCTTCGGCCGGATCACCGGGATCGCCGCGGTGATCGCCTCGAGGCCCGACAGGCGCGCCGGCGACAGCTGCTTGGCGACCTCCTCGCGCGACATCAGGCCCGCCTCGACCACGAGGTCGGCGACGTTGCGGTTCGTCAGCAGCGCGGTCTTGGCGAGCGCCGCGGAGGCGGCGTAGCCGATGAACGGGGTGAGCGCGGTGATCACGCCGACGGAGGAGCCGACCATGGCGCCGAGGCGATCGCGGTTCGCGGTGATGCCGTCCACGCAGTTCACGCGCAGCGTCCACATGGCCTGGCGCATCCAGATGATCGACTGGAAGATCGAGTGCGCGATCACGGGCTCGAAGGCGTTCAGCTGCAGCTGTCCGGCCTCGGCCGCCATGGTCACCGTCACATCCGATCCGGCCACCGCGAACGCCACCTGGTTCACGACCTCGGGGATCACCGGATTGACCTTGCCGGGCATGATGCTGGATCCGGCCTGCATCGCGCGGCAGGTTGATCTCGCCGAGTCCGGCCTGCGGGCCCGAGGAGAGCAGGCGCAGGTCGTTGCAGATCTTGGAGAGCTTGATCGCGTTGCGCTTGAGCGACGAGGAGAACGACATGAAGGATCCGGTGTCGCTGGTCGCCTCGACGAGGTCGCTCGCGGTCTGCAGGTCCAGCCCGGTGATCTCGCGCAGGTGACGCAGCACCGCCGCGGCGTAGGCCGGGTGCGTCGTGATGCCGGTGCCGATCGCGGTGGCGCCCATGTTGATCTCGAACATGAGCGCGGCGTTCTCGCTGAGCCGGGTGTGGTCGAAACCGAGGGTGGACGCGAAGCCGTGGAACTCCTGGCCGAGCGTCATCGGCACGGCGTCCTGCAGCTGGGTGCGGCCGACCTTGAGCACGTCGTGGAACTCGCGGGCCTTGGCGAGGAACGCGACGCGCAGGTGGTCCAGCTCGTCGAGCATCGAGCGCAGCGAGAGCGACAGGCCGATCTTGATCGCGGTCGGGTACACGTCGTTCGTGGACTGGCTGCGATTGGTGTGGTCGATCGGCGAGAGGAACGCGTAATCGCCCTTGGGGCGGCCGGCGAGTTCGAGCGCGATGTTGGTGATGACCTCGTTCGCGTTCATGTTCGTCGAGGTGCCGGCGCCGCCCTGGATGACGCCGACGATGAACTCGTCGTGGAACTCGCCGTCGATCACCTTCTGCGCGGCGGCATCGATGAGATCCGCCTTCTCCGGGTCGAGGACGCCGATCTCCCGGTTCGCTCGAGCGCTCGCCTGCTTCACCATGGCGAGCGCCTCGATCAGCTCCGGGTAGACGGAGATGGGGCGTTTGGTGATCGGGAAGTTCTCCGCCGCGCGGAGCGTATGGATCCCCCAGTACGCGTCGGCGGGAATCTCCTTGCTTCCCAGAGAATCGGTTTCGGTTCGGGTGACGGCAGGCGCAACGGCGGCCATGGACACATCCTCGTGAGAGATGGCGAACAGGGAAGGGGGATGACTCCATCCTACCCGTCGCGTCTCACCGGCCCGGTTTGCGCGAGAACGCCTCGAGCCGCTCCTCGGGCGTGAGCGCGGCCATCCGAGCAAGCCATTGCGGGCTGAACGTCGTCACGGGTTCGACGTCCACCACGGGCACCACGGTGTGCGTGATGGTCTCCGGGCGCACGTGCACGAGCTGGAACGACTGCGCGGCGTCCATGCCGTTCACCCGGTCCGCGGGGCTCGCGACGTCCATCGTGTAGCACGTGGCCGAGGCGACGCTCACCGGGACGCCCGCGAACGTGGCGTGCAGGGAGTAGTGCAGGTGCCCGGCGAGGATCCCGCGCACATCGGATCCGCGCAGGACCTCGGCGAGCTCTTCCTGGTGCCGTAGCTCGAGGATGTCGAAGAACGGGATGTGGCTCGGCACCGGCGGATGATGCATCGCGAGCAGCGTGCCGTGCGGGGCCGGCTCGCGCAGCTCCTCCGCGAGCCACGCCCGCTGTTCCGCGTCGATGTCGCCGTGGTGCCACCCCGGCACGGTCGAGTCCAGCGCGATCACGCGCAGGCCGTTCAGATCCCAGACGCCGGTGACCGGCTCCTCGGTCGGCGCCCTGTCGAGCAGGTGCTCCCGCACCGCGGGACGTTCGTCGTGATTGCCCGCGACCCAGATCACGGGCGCTTCCAGACGCTCGGCGACCGGCTCGACCGCGGCGCGCAGCCGCTGGTAGGCGTCCGGTTCGCCGAGGTCGGCGAGATCACCGGTCACGACGATCGCGTCGGGCCGCTCCGCCGCGCTCTCGATCGCGGCGAGCGTGCGATCCAGGGTGCGGTCCACGTCGAACCGGCCGCCCAGGGCCGCGCCTCCGGCGAGCAGATGCGGATCGCTCACGTGCACGAGGGTGTGCGTGGGAGGCGCATAACGGCCGAACCGGAGCGCGGTGGAGGCTGCGTGCGATGCCATCCGGCCAGGCTACCCGTGACCGGTCCGTCGCTGTGGAGCGCATCGCGCGGCGCCGTCTGGCGCGCCTCAGCGCACGCCCTCAGCGCACGACGATGAGCAGGATCCCGCCCAGCACCGCGGCCGTGCACACGGCGAAGCAGGCGTACGCGGCGATCAGCGCGAGCGTCTTCTGCCCGTCGCTGAGCGGGCTCTTCTTCGCGGCCTTGGCTGCGGCCTTCGTCGCGCGCCGGGCCTCCTTCTCGGAGATCACGGTGATCGCGTCGGTGAACTCGGCGGGCGTCACGACCGGGGAACGCCCGGAGCGCACCATCATGCGCAGTCCCAGCGCATAGAAGCCCACGACGATCAGGGTGCCGACGAGGGCGGCGCCGAGCACCTGGAAGAATGCCTCCCAGTGGATCACGATGCTCATCGCACCTCCCGCTTCGCCGTCGCTCGTTCCCTCGCCCGCTGAGCCCTCGCCTGCCGCGGCGTGAGCGGCGGCGCGTCCGGAACGTCGATCGCGTGCCCGGAGGCGGCGACCTCGCTGAACGCGTTGTTCGCGGTGACGGCGTTGCGCCGCGAACGCAGGAAAAGGCCGACGATGATCGCGATGGCCAGGATCGCATCGATCAGGACGCCCCAGCCTCCCCCGACCCGCACGATCAGCGCCGCGAGTGCGCCCACGACGGCGGCGGCGGGCAGCGTGAGCACCCAGCCGATCGCGATCCGTCCCGCCGTGCGCCAGCGCACCGTGGATCCGCGCCGGCCGAGCCCGGATCCGATCACGGATCCGGAGGCGACCTGCGTGGTGGACAGGGCGAAGCCGAGTGCGCTCGACGCGAGGATGGTCGCCGCCGTCGAGGTCTCCGCGGCGAAGCCCTGCGCAGGCTTGACGTCGGTCAGGCCCTTGCCGAGGGTGCGGATGATCCGCCAGCCGCCGAGGTAGGTGCCCAGCGCGATGGTCAGCGCACACGCGATGATCACGTAGATGTGCGGCTCGTGGTCGCCCTTGGCCTGCCAGCCGACCGAGATCAGCGCCAGGGTGATCACGCCCATCGTCTTCTGCGCGTCGTTCGTGCCGTGCGCGAGCGCGACCAGCGACGACGTGAAGATCTGCCCCCAGCGGAAGCCGCTCGGCCGTCGGGCTTGCCGTCGTAGCGGCGCGTGATCAGGTACGCGAGCTTGGTGGCGAGGTACGCGATGAGCCCCGCCGTGACCGGGGCGATGAGCGCGGGCAGCACGACCTTCGACAGCACGACGCCGAAGTTGATGCCGCCGAGCCCAACCCCGACCAGCGTCGCGCCGATGAGTCCGCCGAACAGCGCGTGCGACGAGCTGGACGGCAGCCCGAGCAGCCAGGTGAGCATGTTCCAGGTGATCGCGCCGATGAGGCCCGCGAAGATCAGCGACGGGAAGAGGTGCGCGGTGCTCGGATCCTCCTGGACGATGCCGCCCGAGACGGTGGCGGCGACCTCCGTGGACAGGAACGCGCCGACGAGGTTCAGCCCGGCGGCGAGCATCACCGCGACCTTGGGCTTGAGCGCGCCGGTCGCGATCGGCGTGGCCATCGCGTTGGCCGTGTCGTGGAAGCCGTTGGTGAAGTCGAAGAAGAGCGCCAGCAGGATCACCAGCACGACGATGAGGGCTGCGGTTTCCACCGTTCGCTTTCGTGAAGTGGGGGGACGTGACGAACGAAGAGTTCACCGGGAGGACAGCATCCGTTAACGGGCCGTGTGCATCCTTCCATCCCGCCCGGTGCCGGTCAACTCGACCTCGGATAGCGTGGGATGGTGACCTCCGTCTCCTCCTCGACTCCGTCCGCCTCCGTTCCCACCCCGCCGCGTGCCGCGCGCCGCTCGCTGCTCCGCAACCATCACGGCGACGTCTTCGACGACCCCTACGACTGGCTGCGCGCCAAGGAGGATCCCGCGGTGATCGCGCACCTCGAGGCGGAGAACGCGTACACCGACGCCCGGCTGGCCCACCTCGCGCCGCTGCGGGAGACCCTGTTCGAGGAGATCAAGGCGCGGGTGCAGGAGTCCGACCTGTCCGTGCCGACCCGGCGCGGCGACTGGTGGTACTACGGCCGCACCGTCGAGGGACAGCAGTACGGGCTGCAGTGCCGGGCCGCCGTGTCCTCTCCCGACGACTGGACACCGCCCGTGCTCGACGGGGCCGCCCGGTGCCGGGCGAACAGATCCTCCTCGACGGCAACGCCGAGGCCGAGCGGCCACGAGTTCTTCGCGATGGGCGCGTTCGACGTCTCGGACGACGCGACCCGGCTGCTGTGGTCGACCGACTTCGAGGGCGACGAGCGCTACACCGTGCACGTGCGCGACCTCGGCACCAGCGAGACGCTGGCCGATGAGATCCCCGGCACTTCGGGGGCGTTCTACACTCCGGACGGCGCGTCGATCCTGTACACCACGGTCGACGAGTCGTGGCGCCCGGACACCCCCTGGGTGCACCGGATCGGCACGCCGGTATCCGATGACGTGCAGCTGTTCCATGAGCCGGATGAGCGCTTCTGGCTCGGCGCGGGGATCACCCGCAGCCGGCGCTTCCTGGTGATCGGCGTCGGATCCAGCATCACCAGCGAGGAGCACCTGGTCGACCTGGACGACCTCACCGCCCCGCCGCGGGTGGTCTGGCCGCGCAAGGAAGGCGTGGAGTACTCCGTCGAGCACGCCGTCGTCGACGGCCGCGACGAGCTGCTCGTGCTGCACAACGACGGCGCCCTGGACTTCGAGCTGGTGTCGGTCTCGGTCGGACCCGGCCGGCCCGCGCCGCACGATCCTGCCGCACACGCCGGGACGGCGGCTGCTGGACGTCGACGCGTTCCGCGACGTCACGGTCGTCGCCTACCGCCTCGAGGGGCTGGAGCGGATCGCGCTGCTGGATCCGGCGACCGGAGCGCTCGACGAGCTCGGGCTTCGACGAGCCGCTGTACTCCGTGGGCTCGGCGGCAACCCCGAGTGGCCGCGCCCATCCTGCGGCTCGGCTACGGGTCCTTCGTCACGCCGTCGACCGTGTACGACCTGGAGCTGGCGACCGGCGAGCTGCAGCTGCGCAAGCGCCAGCCCGTGCTCGGCGGCTACGATCCGGCCGACTACGATCAGCGCCGCGACTGGGCGCCGCGCCGGACGGCACCCGGGTCCCGATCTCGCTCGTCTGGAAGCGCTCCTTCGGCGACCCGGGCCGGCGCCCGCCCGGTGCACCTGTACGGCTACGGCTCGATACGAGCACTCCATCGATCCCGGCTTCTCGGTGATGCGGCTGTCCGCGCTGGACCGCGGGTCGTGTTCGCGGTCGCACACGTGCGCGGCGGCGGCGAGATGGGCCGGCAGTGGTACGAGGACGGCAAGCTCGAGCGGAAGCGAACACGTTCACCGACTTCGTCGGCCTGCGCCCGGCACCTGATCGACGAGGGCATCACCGCCCCCGACCGCCTGGTCGCCGAGGGCGGCAGCGCGGGCGGCCTGCTCATGGGCGCGGTCGCGAACCTCGCGCCCGAGCTGTTCGGCGGCATCCTCGCCGCGGTGCCGTTCGTCGACGCGCTGACCACGATCCTGGATCCCGACCTCCCGCTCACCGTCATCGAGTGGGACGAGTGGGGCGACCCGCTGCACGACGCCGGGTGTACGCGTACATGAAGTCGTACACGCCGTACGAGAACGTGCGCCAGGCCACGCCTACCCGCCGATCCTCGCCGTGACCGCGCTGAACGACACCCGCGTGCTGTACGTGGAACCGGCCAAGTGGGTCGCGCGCTTGCGCGACGCCGGGGCGCCGACGTGCTGCTGAAGACGCGAGATGGTCGCCGGCCACGGCGGCGTCAGCGGCGGTACAACGCGTGGCGCGAGCGCGCGTTCGAGCTGGCCTGGATGCTGGACCTGCTGGGCGTCGCCGGGGGAGGGGGTCGGGGCAGTCGGAGGATGAACTACAGGACGGATCCGCAGATTGTCTGTGGAGTTGGAGTTGGAGTGGGCCGCAACTCAGCCGAACAGCACCGCCGCCTCGTCGTAGCGGTCTGCGGGACGACTTGAGGCGGCCGAGCGCGTCCTCGAAGGGGACGTGCACGATCTGGGTGCCACGCAGGGCGACCATCCGGCCCCAGTGCCCGTGACCGGGTCGACTCGATGGCGGCCATCCCGTAGCGGGTCGCGAGCACCCGGTCGTAGGCCGATCGGCGATGCCACCGCGCTGAATGTGGCCGAGCGTGGTCGCGCGGGTCTCGATGCCGGTGCGCTCCTCGATCTCGGGGGCGAGCTGCTCGCCGATGCCGCCGAGCCGCGGGCGGCCGAAGGCGTCAAGGCCCTGCGCTCGAGTGCGCGTCGTCCATGCGTGTCGAGCTTGAAGCCCTCTGCGACCACGATCAGCGGCGCGCGGCCGCGGTCGCGCGGCCGACTCCACCCACTCGCAGATCTGCTCGATCGACTCGGCCGCTCCGGGATCAGGATCGCGTGCGCGCCGGCCGCCATGCCCGAGTGCAGCGCGATCCAGCCGACGTGCCGGCCCATGACCTCGGCGACCATGCAGCGGTCGTGCGAGTCGCCGGTGGTGCGCAGCCGGTCCATCGCCTCCGTGGCGATCTGCACCGCGGTGTCGAAGCCGAAGGTGTAGTCGGTGGCCGCGAGGTCGTTGTCGATGGTCTTCGGGACGCCAACGATCTTGATGCCGGCATCCGTCAGCCGTTTGGCGGCGGCGAGCGTGCCCTCGCCGCCGATCGCGATCGATGGCGTCGATGCCGTTCTCTGTCCATCACCTCGCGCGATGCGCTCGGCGCCGCCCCGTGCTCGAAGGGGTTGGTGCGCGAGGTGCCGAGGATCGTGCCGCCCTGCTTCGAGATACCCATCACCTTGCGGGTCCAGCGGCATGATGTCGCCGTCGACGACGCCGTTCCAGCCGTTGCGGAATGCCGACGAACTCCAGGTCGTGCAAGGCGGTGCCGGTGAGGACGGCGCCGCGGATGACCGCGTTCAGGCCGGGGCAGTCGCCGCCGCTGGTCAGGATGCCGATGCTCATGGGGGTCGTCCTCGGGAAGGAAGGGGATGGAAGCACGGCACCGTTGCCTCGTTCGACCCTAGTGCCCCGGAGCGCCACGGCACCACCCGACGGCATCGAAAACCTGACTTCTTGCACACCCCGAGACGGACTTTGCCCGTTCTTGACGAAGAACGACGCGCCTTCGCCGAAAAGCATGCGAAGAAGCGCCGTTCTTGAGCCGTCGGGCGGCGGTCACTCCCCGCCGAGCGCCTGCCGCAGCAGGTGGATCAGCGCGTCCAGCTGCACCGGTTCGCTCGAGCCGACCTCCACGGCTTCGCCGTCGAGGGCGCGCGCGGCGAGGCCCTGCTTCGCGTCGATCAGCTCGGCGATCTTGGAGTCGATCGTGTGCGCCGCGATGATCCGCCACGCGGTGACCGGCTCGTCCTGGCCGATGCGGTGCACGCGGTCGATCGCCTGGGTCTGCTCGGCGGCCGTCCAGCAGAGCTCGGCGAGCACGACGTTCGACGCGGCCTGCAGGTTGAGGCCGACGCCGGCCGCCGTGAGCGAGCAGACCGCGACCGCGACCTCGGGGTCGTCGTTGAACGCGTCGATCTCCTTCTGGCGCGCCAGCGCGGACTGGTCGCCGCGGATCGAGATCGTCTGCGGGTCGCGCGCCGCGAAGCTCCTCGGCCGCATCCATCACGTCGATGTGCTTGGCGAAGAAGACGACCTTGCCCACCGAGCGCGCCAACTGCGCCGTGTAGTCGGAGGCGAGCCGGGCCTTGGCCTGGCCGATCTTCCGGACCATGGTGAAGACGTTGTCGCCCGACGTTCGCGGACTTCGACTCCTCGAGCTCCGACTGCGCCACCAGGCGGATGAGGTGCCTCGTCGTCGTCGCCGTGCGAAGGCCGGACGGCCCGGCGGCGAGGCGCGCGGAACTTCGCCACCAGCCGCGCGCCCGAGCTCCTTCTCGGCCTGGCGGATCGGAGCGGCCGAGGTCGTCGTCGAGCTCACAGGAAGGTCGACCACGCGCTGGTCGGCAGGTCGGCCGCCACATCGATCTTGCGGCGGCGGACGATGCCCATGGTCGATGACCGCCTCGCGCGCCGCGGCGTAGAAGCCGAAGTCCGCCGGGGTCAGCCCGGTCTCCTCCAGGTGCTCCATCAGCTCCGCGGTCGGCTTGTTGCCGTCGATCCAGCCGAGGAACTGCCAGATCGCCTTGAAGTCGTCGATGTCGTTGATCAGCGGCGTCCCGGTCAGCGCGATCAGCAGCGGGTCGCCGGGCGCTTCTCGCGGATCGCGTCGGCCAGCCGAGCACGTCTGGGAACGCTGCGAGTGCAGGTTCTTGATGAAGTGCGCCTCGTCGACGACCATCCCCTGGAAGCCGAGCTTGCTCAGCCAGGAGAGGTGGCGGTCGAGCACCTCGTAGTTGACGATGACCACGTCGGCGAAGGCATCGAGGCCCTCGCCGTCGCCGTGGATGACGGTGGCCCGGCGGTGCGGCGTCCAGCGCTCGACCTCGCGCGCCCAGTTCATCTTGACGACGTTCGGCACGACGGCCAGCAGCGGGTAGCGCCGGCGACCGAGGCGGCGAGGATCGACTGCGCGGTCTTTCCGAGGCCGGGCTCGTCGGCGAGCAGGAAGGAGCGGTGCCCGGCCGCACGCTCTCGATGAAGCGCGACTGGTGGTCCATCAGCTCCAGGCCGGTCGGCGAAAAGCGGTCGATCGGCGGGGGCGGCGGCAGGTCCATGAGGCCGCCGGACCGCCCGCGCCCTATTCGAACGACTTGAACAGCGGGCCGAGGAGCTCCCACGAGTCGAGGCGGCGACGGGGCGTGGGCGCCGGCGGCGGCGTCGAGAAGTCGGGGGCGAGGAACGGGTTGGAGAGCTGCCGCGCCTTCACCGACTGCGGGACGACCTGCTTCTCGGCGAGCTCCGCCGGAATGACCTGCTCCTGCGGCAACAGGACGAGTCGGTGATGATGAGGTCGTCGGGCGCGAGCTCGGTGCCCGACTCGAGCAGCCAATCCCGGCGCATGGCTTCTGCGCCGGGCGGTGGCGCGGTCTCGCTCTCCAGCAGCTGGATCAGCGACGTGTCGCGCGCGGCGGTCTTCGCGAGGATGGTCGCGATGCCGTCGAGGCGCTTGAGCTGCTCGGCGCGGGCCGCGTCGCTCAGTTCGGTGTCCGTCTTCGCCCGCGCGCGCTCCTCGCGCATCAGGAAGGCGATGACCTGGAACTTGGTGCGATTGGTGGGTCCGAGCTTCTCCGTCGGCGGCCTTCGCCTCGACCTCGCGCACCTTGCGCGCGAGGATCGGGATCAGGGGTGCGTCCTCATCACGACGCGAGGTCCTCTTCCGCCGGATGGCGGTGGTTGCCGTGCTGGCATGCTCCTCCTGAGCGTGGATGCCGGCTGGCACCGAGCGAGCGGCGGGTGTCCGTACAATGCGGTGTCCGCGGACGGGCTGCGGCCAGACGGCTGCGAGCGGTCCCCGGCGGACGAGAACCCCCGCCGATGTGCATGACGCGCACCGATTGCAAGGGGTACGCGGTCAGCTTACGCCACACGGGGCGGGTTCGGGTCACCCCGCGTGCGCGCCCGCCGGATCCGCGGTCTCGGCTCCGAACAGATCTTGCCTCCGCCACGTCCGAGGCGATCCCCTTACGAGCGCGTCGATGCTGTCGAACGCGTCATCCCGCGCAGCCGGTGCGTGAACTCGACGGTCACTCGTGCCCGTAGAGGTCGAGCCTGGACGACGATCGCGTGCGCCTCGACCTGCCGCTCCGGCACGTCGTCGAACGTCGGGTTGGTTCCCACGGAGATCGCGGCCGAGTGCGTAGACCCCGTCGTGTGGTCGATGAGCCGGCCGGCGTACACGCCGTCGGCGGGGCCATGTCGTCCGGACGCGAGCAGGTTCGCGGTCGGGAAGCCGAGTCGCGCCCGCGTTCGAGTCGTGCACCACCTCGCCCCGCACCGCGGGGGGTCGGCCGAGCAGCTGTCCCCGCGAGCGCCACGTCGCCCGCGGCGAGCAGTCGCGCACCCAGGAGGAGAGCCCGCCGGTCCGTCCCGGCGAGCAGCACGTCGTCGATCTCGTCGACGGTGAAGTCGTGCTCCGCGCCGATTCGCGCAGCAGGGCTGACGTGCCGCGTCCGCCGCGGCCGAACCGGAAGTCCCGCCCGACCAGCACGGCGGCGACGTGGAGCGCGTCCACGAGGATCGACTCGGCGAAGTCTTCGGCGGTGCGCGCGGCCAGCTGGTCGTCGAACGTCAGGACGAGCACCGCGTCGAGCCCGCATTCGGAGAGCAGTTCGATCTTCCGCTCCACCGAGACGAGCGCGTCGGGGCAGCGATCGGGGCGCAGCACGCTGAGCGGATTCCGGTCGAACGTCACCGCCACGGACTTGGCGCCGAGCTCTTCCGCGTCCTGCAGCGCTTTCGGAACACCGCGCGATGACCGGCATGCACGCCGTCGAACTTCCCGATCGCCGCGACCGTGCGACCGAAGCCGACGGGATCTCGGACGGATCCCGGAACACGATCATGCGGCGGCCCCGCTCGCCGGCCGGTGCTTCGGAGCCACCAGGGCCCGCCACGGGCAGGAACAGCGGGATCAGCACGTAACCGATGCCGTACTCCGACCAGACGGTGGAGTGCTGGAAGAGCCACGGGTCGACGAAGCTGAGCGTGCCCACGACGAGCACGCCGAGCAGCTCGAAGAGGATCGCGATCCAGGCGACGCGGTACCAGCCGGGGCGCCCCGCGAGGATCAGCGCGAGCGTCGCGACGATGTAGACGACCGCGGAGACCGCGGAGAGCGTGTAGGCGAGGGGCGCGTCGTCGAATGCCCGGGACGATCTGCACGAAGGAGCGGCCCGTGGCTCCGAGCGCCATCACGGCGTACACGACCACGAGCACGCGGCCCACGCCGCGCATGCGCGGACGCGACGGCTCGGCACCCCGTGGTCGGCGAAGCGGATCCCGGAGGGGACGGGATCGGAGGGAAGGGGCGTGCGCGCGGTGCTCATGGCGGATCCCATTCTCCGGAGATCCGCCGGTCCGCAGGCCGCTGTCACCCGCCGAGCGGCGTGGTCCAGATCACCTGCATCCGCCAGATCATCACGGCCAGCGAGAGCGCCACGGCGCCCAGGATGACGGTGCTCCACCGGGAGCGTTCCAGCAGCGCCCAGACCACGCCGCCGATCGGCAGCAGCACCGCGGAGACCAGATACACGCCGTACTCCAACGGGTCTCCCTTGGCGGGATTGCCGGCGATCGGCGACACGATCGCCATCACGACCTGCACGAGCAGCAGCAGTTCCACGAGCGCGAGCGATCCGACCGTCCAGTCGCTCGGGCGCTTGCCCGCGAAGCCGAGCGCCAGGCAGAGCAGCCCGGCCGCGACCGCGATCGCGATCTGGACCACGGTGAACCACAGGATCACGACGCGCCCTCCGGCATGTTCATGGCGCTCTTCAGGTCGTCGCCGCGACGTTCGACGATCCCGACCAGGCTTCCGACGGGATCGATCGCGGCGGCGCGCGGACCGTGCAGGCGGGAGCGCTGGCCGGCCAGGCGCTTGCCGTGCCGCAGGTCGCGCGCCTCCTGCGCGCTCACCTCGAGCACGGGCAGGATGAGCGATGCGGCCTCGGCCGAGGACAGCGGCCGGGCATCGGCCAGATCGGCGAGCCCGACCGCGCGAGTGACGTCGAACGGGCCGACCCGAGTGCGACGGAGCGCGGTCAGATGACCGCCGACGCCGAGCCCGGCCCCGAGATCGCGTGCGAGGGCGCGGATGTAGGTGCCGGAGGAGCAGTCCACGATCACGTCCAGGTCCCGTACGGCCGCTTCCCCCGAGGCGGTGGAAGCGCGGTCGTCCAGGACATCGAAGCGCGAGACGACGACCTCGCGGGCGGCGAGCTCGACCTGCTCTCCCGCGCGCACCCGGTCGTAGGCGCGGCGGCCGTCGACCTTGATCGCGGAGACCGAGCTGGGCACCTGCGAGATCGGGCCGGTGAGCGCGGCGATGCCCGTCCGAGATCCGCTCCGGGGTCACCGCGGCGAGCGCCTGGGCAGAGGCCGTGGCGACGATCTCGCCGTCCGCGTCGTCCGTCGTGGTGCTCTGGCCGAGCCGGATCGTGGCGAGGTAGGTCTTGTCCGCCCCGACCACGAAGGTGAGCAGCCGCGTGGCGGCCTCGATGCCGATGACGAGGAGCCCCGTCGCCATCGGATCCAGAGTGCCGGCGTGCCCGACCTTGCGGGTGCCGAACGCCCGGCGCGTGCGAGCGACGACGTCGTGACTCGTCATCCCCCCGGGTTTGTCGACGAGCAGGATTCCGCTGGCTGGCATCGCTCCAGCCTAGAGGCCGCAAGGAGCACGATCCGACGATCTCCTGCGGCCCGGACGTCCGCGCGCCGGCGCGCGGACGGTAGCCTGGTGTGCTGTGCCCGACACCCCGTCCGTCTCCTCCGCGCTGATCGACTGGTATCGGCACAGCGCCAGGGACCTGCCATGGCGGCGCCCCGACTTTCTCGCACGCTACGGCGCGTGGGGCGTGCTGGTGAGCGAGTTCATGCTGCAGCAGACGCCGGTCGCCCGGGTGATCCCGCACCTCGAGGCGTGGCTCGCGCGCTGGCCGGATCCGGTCGCCCTCGCCGCGGCAACCCCGGCTGAGGTGCTGCAGCAGTGGGCGAACCTCGGCTACCCGCGGCGTGCGCTCTGGCTGCACGGGGCCGCACGGGCGATCCACGACGAGCACGGCGGGCGCACGCCCCGCGATGTGCCGGCGCTGCTGGCGCTGCCCGGCATCGGCGATTACACCGCCCGTGCCGTCGCCGTCTTCGCGTACGGCGACCGCCACCCGGTCGTCGACACGAACACCCGGCGCGTGATCGCCCGGGCCGTGCACGGCGTCGCGCAACCGGATCCGCCCTCCCGGCGCGATCTCGACGACATGCTCGCCCTGCTCCCGGAGGAGCCGGGCGATGCCGCGATCATGAACGCCGCCACCATGGAGCTCGGGGCGACCGTGTGCACGGCGCGGGTCGCGGACTGCGCACGCTGTCCGCTCGCCGGGCTGTGCGCCTGGCGTGCCGCCGGCTTCCCGGAGGGCGAGGATCGGCGCCGTCGCCAGGCGAAGTACGAGGGATCCGACCGGCAGGCGCGCGGCGGGGTACTCCGTGCGCTGCGGCACGCGGAGGGGCATCGGCTGCCGGCCGCCGAGGTGCTCGCCCAGTGGCCGGATCCCGTCCAGCGCGACCGCGCGATCGATTCGCTCGTCGCGGATGGCCTGGTGGAAGCGGCGGACGGCGAACTGCTGCTCCCTGCGTAGCCGCCCTCACAGGTGCTGATCGGAGCGGTGCGCGAGAACGGTGAGCTCGTGACGGGTGCGAACGTCGAGCTTCGCGAAGATCCGGCCCCCGTGCACCTCGACCGTGCGCACCGACACGTGCAGGGTCAGCGCGATCTCACGGTTCGTGCGCCCTTCGGCCATCAGCAGCGCGACCTCGAGTTCGCGCGCCGTCAGGATCGGCTCCCACGACGCCCGGCAGACCTCGAGCGGCGCGCGGCGAGGGGCACGGCCGAAGTCTGCCGTCAGGCGCGAAGCGGTCACCGCGGACGATGTCGCGCGCACCTGCGCCCCGAGCCGACGCAGCCGCCGGTCCACCATGCCCGCCAGGCCAGGGCGCCGGACTCGTCGAACAGGCTGCGTGCCGCGCGCAGATGGCGCACGCCGGCAGCGTGATCGTTCCGTATCGCACAGCAAGATCCGAGCAGCGCTTCCACCCTGGCGCGTTCGAACGGAGAGCGGATCTCTCGGCTCTGCTCCGCCGCCGCGCGCAGATCCGAGCGCCAGGAGGCCTCTCGTGCCGAGCGTATCCGCCGGCGCAGCGTTCGTGCCGCCGTGGCCTCGGGAGGCTCCGGCGAGGAGGGCGCCCCGATAGGGCCGATCTCGTCAAGCCCCGGCAGGCCGAACGACTCTGCCGGGGCCCCGCGGTCGGCCCAGATCCCCATGTGCACCGCAGCTTCGTCGGTGCGGCCCCGCAGGTAGGCCTGGATGG
Source organism: uncultured Actinomycetota bacterium (assembly GCA_963791605.1). Lineage (GTDB taxonomy): Bacteria > Actinomycetota > Actinomycetes > Actinomycetales > Microbacteriaceae > Microbacterium. The sequence continues at coordinate 429,663 of CAWBTB010000007.1, forward strand.
CCCGGTCCACGAAGCCGTCCGGTTCCCGGGGCCAGGCGGCCGCCTCGAGATCCACGGGAGAGCGGGCCGGGCCTGCCGTCCACGGCGAGGTCGAGCCGGCGCGCCAGCGCGACTGCCAGACCGCCGAGCGGCAGCGCGACCGGCAGTTCCGTCGCGGCGGTGCGCAGCAGGTCGCGCGCGACGCCGATCCGTCCGGCCCAGACATGCAGCAGGGACTCCGCGACCGCTCGCCGCGCGCGCAGCGCCGCCCGGTGGAGGGCAGACCGAACACCGGATCCTCACCGCGGTCTCGGCGGCCGCAAGCGCACGCGCTCCCGCGTCCGGGTCGCCGCTCAGCCCCGGACCAGAGGGCGGGACGCGACGCGCCCGCCTGGACCCGTCCCCGTCGGTGACCACGCTGCGGCCCCGTCGGGCCGGCGAGCGCATCGCACCATCGGACGACGTCCGCGCGACTCGGGAACGGCTGGGTGCGCTCCTGCACCGCAGCCATGACGCACTGAGCTCGTGATCGCCGCGTTCCGCGCTGAGAGCGGCACCGAGCGCCGTCGCGCGACGGTATCCGTCCACGCGGCCGCCGCGCCTGCGGGGATGAGCTACGCCGGGTCGGCACCACGCCGTGCAGCAGGGTGTACGCGAGCAGAAAGGCCCGGTCGCCTCCGCCCGGAGCCCGGCGGTGCCGGAGCGAAGCGGGGCGAGCCGTTCGCGGGCGTCGGCCGCCCAGCCGCCGGAGAACGCGGCGCGCCCCGCAGTCAGCATCGCCTCCTCATGCAGCGCGGATCCGGGGGACGTGTGCTCGCCCGCTTCGAACGCGAGGTCGTAGGCGCCCGAGGCATCTCCGGCCCGCATCGCCACGCCCGCGCGCCGGAGCAACGGCCGGACCAATGCCGGCTCACCCAGCGCCGCGCCCTTGGCGCTGTGCCACAGCGCCGCGTCGTCCTCGCCCGCGGCTGCCAGTGCCGCCGCGAGACGCTGGTGAGCGGCCAGCCGTCGCGGCTCGGTCGCCGCGCCGATCACGTGCATGCGCAGCATGGGATCGGCGAACCGGAACCTTCCCGCACCGAACTCCACGACCCGCGCGAGGGGGGACGAGATGACCCGATCCGGGTCGCATCCCGCGATCGCGCACAGCGCCGGGACCGGTCCCTCCCGGCACAGCGCGAGCGCGAGCAGGTCGTCCGGATCCGCGCCGCCCGGCATCGCGCGGATCGCGTGCGCCGCGACCGCGGGAACCTCCGGCAACGGGTCGGGCAGGCGCCGCACACCGGAACGCTGTTCGGCACTCAGCGCCGCCAGCACCTCGGAGACGGCACTCGGATCATGCCCGCATGCGGCCGCGACGGCCGCGCGCACATGCGGCGCCGCTTCTGATCCGCTCCGATGCGGCAGGCTCTCCGGCGCATCCGACGACACCTGATCCGGCGGGCCTCGGAACGCGCCCTCGATTCTCACCATGCAGCCCCCCAGCCGCCATGCCCGCGCACCTCCGCGTGCACGTACGGAGAATGCTAGCAACAGCGGCGATCCGGCGCGCGGGTACTTGTGCACGCGCGCCGTCCGCACAGGGCGCGCATGCGCGATCTCTTCCCGGACCGTGCATACGGGATCCGGCCCCCCGCGAAGGCCACGAACCGGCTAACCTGTCGCGAAACCGTGAAGCAAAAGCCGTGACGCAAAGGAGCCTCTCATGAGCCGACGACTGTCCAAAGCACTCTACGAGAGCGAGTTGCGCGCGCTGCAGGCGCAACTCGTGGATGCGCAGGCCTGGGTCCAGGCCAGCGGTGCGCGCGTCGTCGTCATCTTCGAGGGTCGCGACGCAGCCGGCAAGGGGTCGACGATCAAGCGGATCACGGAGTACCTCAACCCCCGCATCACGCGCACGGTCGCGCTGCCGACGCCGACCGAGCGGGAGCGCAGCCAGTGGTACTTCCAGCGCTACGTGCCGCACCTGCCCGCCGCGGGCGAGATCGTGCTGATGGACCGATCCTGGTACAACCGGGCCGGGGTCGAGCACGTGATGGGCTACTGCACGAACGCCCAATACCACCGCTTCCTGCACCAGGTGCCGATCTTCGAGCGGATGCTGGTCGAGGACGGCGTGATCCTGCTGAAGTACTGGTTCAGCGTCTCGGACGTCGAGCAGGAGAAGCGGTTCCGCTCCCGCGCGGAGGATCCGATGCGGCGCTGGAAGCTGAGCCCCAACGACGTGCTCTCCATCACCAAGTGGGAGGAGTACTCGCGCGCGAAGGACACCATGTTCGTGCACACCGACATCCCGGAGGCCCCCTGGTTCGAGGTGGACAACGAGGACAAGCGGCACGGCCGGATCAACATGATCCATCACCTGCTGTCGCAGATCCCGTACGAGAAGCTGCACCGCGCGACCGTCGACATTCCGGAGCGCCCAGAATCCGGCGGCTACGAGCGTCCGCCCCGTGAGCTGTCCACACAGGTGCCCGACTTCGCGGCGCAGCTGGCGGACGAGGCCGCGCAGCAGCGGGAATCAGCGAAGAAGGTTTCCGCGTAGTCGACGCCCCATGCCTCCCCTGGTGCTCCCCCAGGGTCGTTGAGCGAGCACCGGCGAAGCCGGAGCGAGACGAAACGCCGTTTCCCGCGGGATGACCGCGTTTCGTCTCGCTCGGACTGCGGCCGTGCTGCTTAATGAGGTTAAAAGGAAGGCTCGCTCAACGACCCCAAAAGGACGGCTCGCTCAACGATCCCGAGAAGAATGTTCGCTTGACGGCCGCGGGAATTGTCGGAAGCACCCGACGGGGGCCTCAATCCTGCGCGTCGTCCTCGACCCGGTACGGGTCGGCCTCGCCGGCGTAGCTGTCCGGTGGCCGCGAGCTTCGCGACCTCCTCGTCCCGCTCCCTGGCCTGGCGGAGCAGATCGCTGAGTGGTCCGCGTTCTCCGGCAGGGCGTCGGGGATGAACTCGAGCGTCGGCACCAGGCGCACGCTGAGCTGGCGCCCGACCTCCTTGCGGAGCAGGCCGGTGGCCGCCGTGAGCGCGGCGCCGGAGGCCACGCGCTCCTCCTCGGTGCCGAGCACCGTGTAGAACGCGGACGCGTGCTGCAGATCGCCCGTGACGCGCACGTCCGTGATCGTCACGAAGCCGAGGCGCGGATCCCGCAGCCCCTTCTCCAGCCGCTCGGCGAGGATGACGCGGATCCGGTCCGCGAGTCGTGCCTGTCGTTCTCCGGCCATGTCGTTACCTTCTTCTGCTTGTCGGGGTCGTTGAGCGAGGACGCCGAAGCGCCGAGACGAAACCTTCTGCTTGTCGGGGTCGTTGGCGAGGACGCCGAAGGCGACCGAGCGACGCGGTATCCGACGAGTATGCCGGATAGCGCGTTTCGTCTCGCTTCGCTCGCTCAACGACCCCGATCGGGTCAGCCGCGAGGCTTCTCCACCATCTCGGTGGTCTCGATCTCGTCGCCGATCTGGATGTCGTTGTACTTGCCCAGGCCGATACCGGCCTCGAAGTCCGTGCGGACCTCGGTGACGTCGTCCTTGAACCGGCGCAGCGACTCGATGGCCAGGTTATCGCCGACGACGACGCCGTCGCGGATGACGCGCGCCTTGGCGTTGCGCGTGATCGTTCCGCGACCGCACGATGACACCGGCGATGTTGCCGAACTTCGAGGAGCGGAACACCTCGCGGATCTCGGCGACACCCGACTGGACCTCTTCGAACTCCGGCTTGAGCATGCCCTTGAGCGAGCTCTCGATGTCGTCGATCGCGTTGTAGATGACCGAGTAGAACCGCACGTCCACGCCCTCGCGGGCCGCGCGCTCGCGGGCCTTCGGTGTCGGGGCGGACGTTGAAGCCCGATGATGATCGCGTTGTCGATCGTCGCCAGGTTCACGTCCGACTCGGTGATCGCGCCGACACCGCGGTGGATGATGCGCAGCTGCACCGAGTCGTCGACCTCGATCTTCAGCAGCGACTCCTCCAGCGCCTCGACGGCACCGGACACGTCGCCCTTGATGATGAGGTTGAGCGACTCGACCTTGCCCTCTTCGAGAGCACGGGTGAAGTCCTCGAGCGAGATGCGCTTGCGGGCCTTGGCCAGCTGGGCGTTGCGCTCGACGGCTTCGCGCTTCTCCGCGATCTGACGGGCCATGCGGTCCTCCTCGGTGACGATGAAGACGTCGCCGGCGCGCGGGACGCGAGTTCAGACCCTGCACCTGGACCGGGCGCGACGGGGTAGGCCTCGGCGACCGCGTCGCCGTTCTCGTCGACCATCGCACGGACGCGGCCGTAGGCCGTGCCCGCGACGATCGCGTCGCCGACGCGGAGCGTTCCGGACTGGATGAGCACCGTCGCGACCGCACCGCGGCCCTTGTCGAGCTTCGCCTCGATGGCGACACCTCGCGCGGCCTTGTTCGGGTTCGCGGCGCAGGTCGAGACCCGCATCCGCGGTGAGCAGCACGGCGTCCAGCAGGTTCTGGATGCCGGTGTTCGCGCGCGCCGACACGTCGACGAACATGACGTCGCCGCCGTACTCCTCGGCGACCAGGCCGAACTCGGTGAGCTGCTGACGCACCTTGGCCGGGTTGGCCTCGGGCTTGTCGATCTTGTTCACCGCGACCACGATCGGCACACCGGCCGCCTGGGCGTGGTTCAGCGCCTCCACCGTCTGCGGCATGATGCCGTCGTCGGCGGCGACCACGAGGATCGCGATGTCGGTCACCTGCGCACCACGGGCACGCATGGCGGTGAACGCCTCGTGACCCGGGGTGTCGATGAAGGTGATCGCGCGCTCGATGCCCTCGTGCTCGGTCCACACCTGGTACGCACCGATGTGCTGGGTGATGCCGCCGGCCTCGCCCGTCGACGACGTTGGCGTTGCGGATCGCGTCGAGCAGTCGCGTCTTACCGTGGTCGACGTGGCCCATGACGGTGACGACCGGCGGACGGATCTCGAGGTCGTCCTCGCTCTCCGCCTCCAGCTCGGCCTCGAGGTCGATGATCGAAGCCCTCGAGGAGCTCCTTGTCCTCGTCCTCGGGCGAGACCATCTGGATCTTGTAGCCGAGCTCGTCGCCGAGCACCTCGAAGGTGGCCTCGTCGAGCGACTCCGTCGCCGTGGCCATCTCGCCGAGGTGGAACAGGACGTCACGAGCGTGCCGGGCTGCACGGTGTAGCCGCGCAGGGCCTCGATCTTGTCCGCGAAGTCGGCGATGGACGCGCCGCGGCGCAGGCGGATGATCGTCGCCGTTGCCCTCGAGACGTTGACGCCGCCGACGACCGGCGCCGACCGCATCTCGAATTCCTGCCGCTTCGCCCGCCTCGACTTGCGCTGCTTGCTCTTGCCCGCGCCCTTGCCGAAGGCACCCGCGGTGCCGCCGCCGGGACCGCGGCCACGACCGCCGCCGCCACCGGGACGACCGGCGAAACCGCCGGCCGGAGCGCCGGGAGCGCCACCGGGACGCTGGAAGCCGCCGCCACCGGCACCGCCGGGACGACCGGGACCGCCGGGGCGCTGCTGGAACGGAGCGCCGGGACGACCGCCGCCACCGGGACGACCGGGACCGCCGGCACGACCGCCGGGACCGGGACGCGGAGCGCCGATGCGCGGCGAACCGGGGCGCGGTGCCTGCGGACGCGGGATGTTGCCCGGGGTCGGCCTGCGGGACGCGAGCCCATGCCCTGCTGCGAGGCGAACGGGTTGTTGCCCGGACGCGGGCCGGCCGGGCGCGAGCCCATGCCCTGCTGCGAGGAGAACGGGTTGTTGCCCGGACGCGGGGCGCCGGGGCGCGGGAGCCGCGGATCCGCCCGGCTTGGGCGCGGACGGACTTCTCCTGCTCGGCGGCCGCGGCGCCTGCGCGCAGCCGGGCTGCGGCCGGCGGCCGCGGGCTTCTCGGCGGCCGGCTGCCGGGGCGGGCGCCTCGGCGCGGCTTGGCCGGTCCGGGCTTCGGGCCCGGGGGCCGGCGCCTTGGGGCCGGGCTTGGGCGCGCCGGGCGCGCGCCGAGCGCGGCGCTTCGCCGCAGGGGCGCGGTCGCGCCTGCGCGGCGCGACGGCCGGCTTGTCGGCCTCGATGGCGGCGCGCAGCTTGCGCGCGACCGGAGGCTCGATCGTCGATGAGGGGGACTTCACGAACTCGCCGAGCTCCTTGAGCTTCGCGAGTGCGAACTTGCTGTCGACGCCGAGTTCGGCGGCGATCTCGTGCACGCGTGGTTTACCAGCCACAATTCTCCTGTCAGGGTCGGTCCGCCCTGACAGGGCAGACCACTAGTAGCGGACGGGTCTCATTTCGAGCCGTTCACTTTGTTTCCATAGCCGTTCAGCCGTTTCTCGAGGGTCTGCATGTTCTCTGCTTCCGGGAATTCCAGGGCAGCGGACACACGGAGCGCACGGGCGAAGGCGCGACGCCGCAGAGCGGTGTCCACGCACTCCGGAGTCGGATGCACCCACGCACCCCGCCCCGGCAGCACGGCGTCCTCGTCGAAGACGAGTTCACCGTTCCGGATGACCACCCTGAGCAGGGAGGCACGAGATGCACGAGCGCGGCAACCGACACACGTTCGTACTGGTTCCATCCTACACCTCGGAGCTGCAACGCCGTTCGCAGGACGCAGTGCCGCTCACGCGTCGAGGATCGAGTCCGGCTGGATGTCGATCTTGGCGCCGGTGAGCTTCGCGGCGAGGCGGGCGTTCTGCCCCTCCTTGCCGATCGCCAGCGACAGCTGGTAGTCGGGCACCAGCGCGCGCACGGCCTTGATGCTGGCGTCCAGCACGAACGCGCTGGTCACCTTGGCGGGCGAGAGCGCGTGCGCGACGAAGGTCGCCAGGTCGGCGTGAGTAGTCGACGATGTCGATCTTCTCCCCGCGCGAGCTCCTCCGTGACGGCGCGGACGCGACGGCCCAGCTCGCCGATGCAGGCGCCCTTGGCGTTGATGCGACGGGTCGTCGCCCGCACCGCGATCTTGGTGCGGTGGCCCGCCTCGCGGGCCAGCGCGACGATCTCGACGAGGCCGGCCGCGATCTCCGGCACCTCGAGCGCGAACAGCTTGCGGACGAGCGCCGGGGTGCGTGCGCGAGACGGTGATCGACGGGCCCTTCGTGCCCTTCGCGACACGCTGGTCACGTAGACGCGGATGCGGGTCCCGTGCGTGTACTCCTCGCCGGGCACCTGCTCCTCGGGCGGCAGGATCGCCTCGACGCGAGCCGAGGTCGACGTGGATCATGCGCGGGTTGGGCCCCTGCTGGATGACGCCGGCGACGATGTCGCCCTCGCTTGCCGCGGAACTCGCCGAGCACGCGCGTCGTCGGCGATGTCGCGGAGCCGCTGGTTGATGACCTGCTTGGCCGCGAACGCGGCGATGCGGCCGAAGTCGTGCGGGCGTGGAGTCCTCCTCGCCGATCGACGTCGCCCTCCTCGTCGAGCTCGGGCACGAGCACGGCGACATGGCCGGTCTTGCGGTCGAGCTCGACGCGCGGCGCCGGCTCCGGTCAGCACGCCGTCCGCCGGAGTCGTGCTTAGCGTAGGCGGTCAGGATGGCCTGTTCGATGATCGCGCACGAGTTCCTCGAAGGGGATCTCCTTCTCGCGCTCGATCGTGCGCAGCAATCCGAGATCGATATCCATGACGGCCTCCCTGTTCAGCTCTCGTCGGCGCCCGAATGCACGCACGACATCCGTACAACGATACCCTGGTCCGGCTCCCGTGCGCGATCGACGGCCGCTCGCCGCACGGCTCCAGGAGGACCGACGTTGACCAGGTACGACACGATCGTGATCGGCGCCGGCATGTCCGGCGTGACCGCCGCCCGCCTTCTCGCGGACGCCGGGCGGCGCGTCCTCGTCCTGGAGGCCCGGGACCGGATCGGCGGCAGGATGAACTCCGACCGCAGCGCCGGCTTCGCCGTGGACCTCGGCGCGTCCTGGATCCACGGGATCGAGGACTCGCCGCTTGCCGAGCTCGTGCACACGCTCGGGATCCCGACGCTCGAGTTCACGGTGGGCAGCTTCCAGGCCGGCGGACGGCCGATGGCGATACTTCGACGGCGACGGCCGCCGGATGAGCGCCGCCGAGAGCGCGCAGTGGGTCGCGGACGTCGCCACCGCCGATAGGGCGCTGGAGCGCGAGATCGCGCTCTCCTGGCCCGGCGACACCTACCGGGACGTGACGGAGCGCGCGCTGGACGGCCTGGAACGCGAGCCGGACGCCCTCGACCCCGAGCGCATCGACGACATCCGCGAGTTCTTCCGGCACCGGGTCGAGGAGCAGTGCGGGGCGTGGATCGGCGACCTGGACGCGCACGGGCTGGACGAGGACGCGATCACCGGCGACGAGGTGGTGTTCCCGCGCGGGTACGACGAGATCCCGCATCGGATCGCGGCCGGCCTGGACGTACGGCTCGGGCAGGTCGTGCACCGCGTGAACCTGGTCCGCGGACGGCGTGCGCGTGGAGACCGGCGGACGGTCCTTCGAGGCCCGGAGGCGGATCGTCACGGTGCCGCTGGGCGTGCTGAAGGCAGGCGCGATCGCTGTTCGACCCGCCGCTGCCGGAGCGCACGTGCGGGCCCGATCGCCCGGCTCGGCATGGGCGTGTTCAACAAGGTCTTCCTGCAGTTCCCGGAGCGGTTCTGGGAGGACGGCGTGTACGCGATCCGCGCGCTCGGCGAGGCCGGCGAGCACTGGCACTCCTGGTACGACGTGTCGGCGATCAGCGGGCGCCCGACGCTGCTCACCTTCGCGGCGGGCCCGTTCGGCCGGCACGTGCAGGAACTCGATGACGCCGAGATCGTCGCCGACGTCGTCGCGGCACTGCGCGACCTGTACGGCGCGGACGTGCCGGAGCCGTCCGCGCACTGGATCACGCGCTGGGGACAGGATCGGTTCTCGCACGGCTCGTACTCGTACGTCGCCGCAGGATCGTCGCATCACGATCACGACGCGCTGGCGGATCCGATCGGGGGCGTGCTGCACCTCGCGGGCGAGGCGACCTGGGGCACGGAACCCGCGACGGTCGGCGGCGCCTACGCATCGGGGGTCCGCGCCGCGGAGCGGATCCTGGGCCGCCCGGTCGACCTCGCCGCGCTCGCGGACGGCATCCTGCGCCGCGAGGCCCGACGCCGCGACACGACGTCGACGTCTTCCGGTTGACAGGTCAGGCCAGTTCGATGGTCAGGCCGGTTCGATGATGCGCAATTCGTCGAACCGTCGGAAGTCACGATCGAAAGTCGCCACATCCGCCGCCAGCGAGAGCGCAATGGTCGCGATATACGCATCAGTCGTGAGATTCCCTGCCGCGTTCGCCGAGGCGACGGTCTGCAGCAGAGGATCGATGTTGTCGCGCAGACCTCCCAGGTGGACGTACCCCGGTGCTGCAGTCAGTGCCCTGATGAAGGCGAGCGCCTCTGCAATCGTTGAGGCCACGGGGAACACCCGCGGGTTCGTGCAGAGACGAAGGAACCCGACCCAGACGATGTCCGGAACGCCGATCGCCGTTCCCGAGGCGATGGTGTCGGTCAGCCATGGCCGGGCACGCTCGTGGTGCGGGTGGTCCTCGCGGTAGCCGGCGATCAGGATATTGACATCGAGGACGATCACGTCAGGTCACCGGCATCGTCGAGCGCATCGTAGAGGCTGCGATTCGACGAAGGATCGATACCGGGACGCAAGCCCGTCCCACGCGCGAAGACCGGCAGATCCACCGGCTGCGCTGGCATCACGCTGGCCGTCAGCCGCAGTCGCAACGCTTCCTCGACGAACGCGCCGAGCGTCTGACCGGATGCCGACGCACGTTCTTTCGCAGCCGCGAGCAGTCGATCATCTATTGCGAGCGTCGTTCGCATCCCCCCAGAATACATCACCTGCATCAGACAGTGATGCGTCAATCATCACCTTCCATCAGTGCGGAGCGTCGAGCCAGGCCAGCACGGCGAGCACACGGCGATGGTCGTCAGCGCCCGCCGCGATGCCAAGCTTCGCAAGGATTCCAGTGAGGGCGTCGCCGGAGCGGCCGGGATCGCGATCGCTGTCTGGGCCGCCGCGGAGTGCACTGCGCTGCACGCCGGGCGCCGGACCGGACGCGCCCTGCCGGTCGCATCGGCCGTCGTCCCGGCGCTGATCCTCGTGCCTTGGCTGCTCGGCTATGGCGCGGCGACCAGTCTGCTCGCGTTCCTGCCGCTCACCGTCATCGGAATCGCCTGCTCCGCATCAGTTCCCACCGACGGTGAATCCGGCGCTCGCTCAACCCCGAAGTGCACGGTCACCTGCCGGGTGGGCTGAGTGCGTGTCGGCGAGGGTGCGGCGGGTACCTGCACGGATCCGGGGCCGGTGCCAGCCGCGGTGTGGGTCCCACCAGGAGGGTCCACGGATCTCCGGGGTCCCTTGTCGCATCCGGATCTCCCACCCGGAGGTCTCCAGCGTGCGATGGTGGTGCCAGCACAACGCGACCCCGTTCGACGTGTGCGTCGGCCCGCCCTGCGCGTATTCGATGACGTGGTGGATCTCGCACCAGGTCGCGGGGATGTGGCAGCCGGGGATCACGCATTCCCGGTCGCGGAGGGTGATCGCCCGTCGTTGCAGGGCGTTGAAGATCCGGGCGGTGGTCCCGATCGAGACGATCTGCTCGTGCTCGTCGAACAGGACCCGTTGGATCCCGCCCGCGCACGCGACGTGCCGGGCCACCCCGAATGGCACATCCCACCCCGTCCCCTCGATGGTTGCCCGCCCGGCCTCTTTGGCGTAGTCCTCCGCGGTCATCGACACGACCAGGGTCGGTGCGGCACCGCCCAGGGTCGGGAATCCGCCGATCCCGGCGGCGGTGGTCAGGATCGACGCGAACGCATCATGCCGTTTCTGCGCCGGGGACCGCGGATCGACCGGCTCCGGAAGACCACCCGGACCGGCCGTGCCAGCATCGGCGGCCGTGTCAGCGTCGGTGTCGGTGTCGGTGTCGGCGTCGGTGAACCTCACACCGGACGTCGTCTCACCGCTGCCACCCGCCGCCGCGTCGCTCGCACCGCCCGCCGTGCCATCGGCGCTGTCGCTGGTGCGGTCGGCCTTCGGGTTCAGCAACGCGTCCAGCAGACGTTGCAACTGTCCGGCGACATCGGGAAGCAGGTCTCCCCGGACTGGGACCGTCCCGTCCCGGAGCCGCCCCAACGTGAGACCCCGTTTCCGGTTCGCCCGGTCATCTTCTGGTTCCTGCCCATCCGGGTCCAGCTTCAACACGATGTAGTTCGCGAGCGCGGCCAGCTCATCCGTCGTCGGCGCCGGGCCCGGACGACCCGCATCATCGGGTAAGTCCACACCCCGGGCGGCGTCGGCGAGAACAGCATCCGCGCGGGCCAGATCCGCGGCGCTGATCCGGGACGACGCACGCGCCAACGGGCCTGTCGCGGCGAGGAACCCCGTCACCGACAGGTCCCCGTCCCGCAGCACTTGCCCCAGCGCCTCGAACCGTGCAGGGAGATGCTCCCCCGTCGACAACGACAGGTCCTGGTGCATCCCGTCCGCGGCGGTCACATATCGGCGGGCGGTGCCCGCATCCACCCGCAGGGTGCGCCGCAACAACTCCGTCGCGTCCCGACACCCCGCCGCAGAACTCACCCGCTCCGCCGAGAGCCGACGGTCCCGAACCAGCACCTCCCCCGCCACCGACGTGACCACCGCATCCACGAGGCGTTGCGCCCGCCCGACCGCGAGCAGCAACCCGACCAGATCCGCCGGCGACACCGCATCGAGGGCGCCACCCTCAGCCGACGGGCACACCCCAGCGAGCAGGTCACTCACCTGCTCCAGAACCGGGGTCACCGTCGATGTCATACCCCCATTCAACAAGGGGCCACCGACATTCAACCCCCAGATCAACGCCACTATCCAAACTGTGGACAACTTCGCGAAACGCCCGCCTGTGCAGGACCAACACCCCCGCTCACCCGTCACGACACGCCCCCTTCGGCCTGAGAAGGGCGTATCGCAACCGGTGAATGGCATCCGGGCGCCGAGGCACGCCCCCTGGGACACAGACACAGGGCTACCGATCACTGCACAGCCGGATCAGCGCGGACAGATCACCGGCACGCCGAGGTCCCGCGCCGCGTCGCCGAGACGATCGTCGTAGGTCACCACGCCCTCTAGATCGTCACCCAGCGCGAGCGCCGAAGCGAGATGCACAGCATCGAGGCTTCGTAGCTCGACCGGATCCAGACGGGTCGCCTGATCGAAGATCTCGGCGGATGCCGTGATGAGAAGCAGCCGCGAGAGGACATCTCGCGCGGCGCCCGCTGCGCCCGGCGCCCCCCGCCGCAACGCGCGTAACAGTTCGGTGCGCGCCAGATCGCTGCTCGCCAAGGCCACTATGCCGGTCAACGCAGGACGCGCCCGACCTGCCCCGACCAGGCGCTCGACGGCACTGGCCTCGAGCCCCGAGATCCGTGCCACCGGACGCCCGCGGTCCGTGATCGTGATCCGCTCCCCCGACGCGGCCCGCGCCACCATTTCGGAAGCGTTCTGCTTGAGCGCCCTGATCCCCACGGTCGGCATGTTCTACGTTGTAGCACCTCACCCTCCCTGCCTGCCTCGGGCTTTCGTGTTGATGATCATTGACATGACGCCTCATATTGAGTTCAATGGGTAGTGACATGAAAATGACCCGCCCGTACACTCAGCGCGAACGCGCCGTCGGCGCGGCGCGCACCCACCGAGCGATCCTCGAGGCGACAGTGGAGCTCGCGACATCACGGCCGCTGAGCGCATTGACGCTCCCCGCATCGCGGAACGCGCCGGAGTCTCGGTGCAGACGGTGCTGCGCCGATTCGAGAGCCGGGACAACCTCCTCGCCGCAGCGCAGGCCCATGCGTTCGACCTCGTCATCGCGGAGCTTCCCACAGATCCGGACGATCTCCCCGGTGCTCTGGCTGCACTCATCGCGCACTACGAGCGCATCGGCGACGGCATGATCCTCCTGCTCGGACAGGAGGGCTGGGAGCCCCTCGCGACGGCGGTGACCGACGGCGGGCGCGCCTTCCACAGGTCCTATGTCGAGACGCTGTTCGCGCCGCAGCTCGCCGCGGCCGACGACTCGCGTGCGCTCGCCGATCACCTCATGATCGCCACCGATCTCTACACCTGGAAGCAGTGGCGGCGAGACATGGGCCGCAGTCGCGGCGAGACCCTGCGTCTGCTCACAGGGCACGTCGCGGCGGTGCTCACCGCCGCGACCCCCGAGAACCGCTCCACCTGAGAAACGCTCCACCTGAGAAACGCTCCATGAAGGAGCCCTGATGTCGAAGATCCTGATCGTGACCGCCGAAGCCGGCGGGAACGTGCCGCCGCACCTGGCCATCGCGGAGCGGCTCGCCGCGTCGGGCTGTGAGGTCGTGTTCGTCGGCATCCGCCACCCGGAGCGGTACTCCTGGCCGCCGGGCGTCACCTCGGTGGCGCTCCCCGCCCTCGGGGACCGCGACGCGGCGCGCACGTCGTCCTTCGCGAGGGGCTTCCTGCACTACCTGCACCTCGGTGCATCCCGGCGGATCGGTCGGGAGGTGCGCCGTGAGATCGTCCGGGTACGACCGGACGTCGTGGTCGTCGACTGCCTGATGGTGTCAGCGCTCCGCGCGGCGGCCGGTTCAGGGATCCCCGCGATCGTGCTCTTCCACAGCTACCTCGCCTACTGGGCCGGTGCGTGGCGCAGCGGGATCATGGGGCGGATCCTGACCCTGCTCGGGTCCGACCCGATCCGCGCCTGGCGCTCGGCCGCGGTTCGGCTCGTCGTCGCCGACCGTGCCCTGGATCCGTTCGCAGAGCCGAGTCCGATCGGCGTCGCGAGCTGGACGGGCACCACCGAACGTGCGATACCCGCAACGCCGGACGCGGATCCGCTGGTGCTCGTGAGCCTCAGCACGACCTGGTTCCCCGGCCAGGCCGCGATCTACCGGCGCATCGTCGCGGCGTTCGCCGGGCTGCCGGTGCGCGCGATCGTCACCACCGGCGGGGTGGACATCGAGGGCGGCATCGCGCCCCCGCCGAACGTCCAGGTGACCGGCTGGGCGCCGCACGCCGAGATCATCCCGCGATGCGCCCTCGTGATCTGCCATGGCGGACAGTCCACGACGATGAAGGCGCTCGCGCACGGCGTGCCGGTCATCACGATCCCGCTGCATCCGCTGCTGGACGAGACCATGGTGGGGCGCAGTGTCGCGGACGCCGGGGCGGGCCGGCTGGTCGATCGTTCGGCGTCCGTCGAGCGGCTGCGAGCGATCATCGCCGCCGCGGTCTCCGATCCGGCCCTGCATGCCGCCGCGCAGCAACTCGGCGCTCGGCTGCGATCGGAGGACGGCGCACAGGACGCCGCCGATCGTATCCTGGCGCTGATCGACGCGCGCGCGTCAGGCCGAGGGGTCGCTCCGATCGGTCCGGGTGTCGAGTGACTGCACGGCCGTGTCGGCGTCGGGAGCGGAGCCGAGCTCGTTGATGGCGCCGATCAGGCGGAACAGCCCGCCCACCATGCGCTGGTCCAGGTGCAGGGAGAGCCGGGGCAGATCCAGCGCGTCCTTGTCGGCGAGCTCCGCGGGCAGCGGCGTCGAGCGCTCGATCCGGCCCGAGGTCAGCAGATCCCCGAACGCGCGGTTGAGCCCGTTGATCTCGGCATGCGTCGGCTCCGCGCGCAGGCGCAGCACGAGCACGTCGCCGACCCAGCGCAGCGAATCGTAGTTGCGCCAGAAACCGGTGATGGCGGCCACCGCCTCGGTCACCGAGTCGGTGACCAGGACGCGGTCGAAGTCGCCCGGCGAGATCACCCCGGTCGGCGCGAGGTCCTCCTTCACGAAGCGCTGCGAGCCCGTGCCAGAACGTGCCGCCGGGCTGGTCCAGCAGCACGATCGGCATCGGCTCGGCCTTGCCCGTCTGCTGCAGCGTGAGCAGCTCGAACATCTCGTCCAGCGTGCCGAACCCGCCCGGCAGGCAGATGAATCCGCGCGACTCCTTCATCAGCATCAGCTTGCGGGTGAAGAAGTACTTCATCGCCACCACGTGCTCCTGCTCAGTGGCGATCGTGTTCGCCTTCTCCTCGAACGGGAGGCGGATCGAGACGCCGAGGGACCGTTGCGGGCCCGCGCCCTCCGCGGCCGCCTGCATGATTCCCGGGCCGGCTCCCGTGACGACCATCCAGCCCTCCGCGGCGAGCGCGGCGGCGACATCCCGCGCCTGACGGTACAGCGGATCCTGCTGCGCGGTGCGGGCGGAGCCGAACACGGTGA
The DNA here is from genome assembly GCA_963791605.1 of uncultured Actinomycetota bacterium. Taxonomy (GTDB): domain Bacteria; phylum Actinomycetota; class Actinomycetes; order Actinomycetales; family Microbacteriaceae; genus Microbacterium. Next base: position 444,874 of record CAWBTB010000007.1, read on the forward strand.
CCTTGGGCACGCCGCGGAAGGGCGCGAACAGCCGGAACGCGTCGCGCATCTCGCTGAGCGCGGCCGAGGCGATCTTCAGGTCGAGCCGGTCGGTGCCGTCCTCGCCGAGCAGCACCGCGGTCTGCAGCATCCGCATGATCAGGCGCCGGTCGGCGTGCACCCCGGCGTCGTCGAGCACGGCGTTGATCTCGGCGCGCAGGGCCGGGGGCAGCAGTTCGTCGATCATGCCTCCAGCGTGTCACGGACGAGTGAACGGCGGGTGCCGCCACACGGATCCCGCCGAGCGAGAGCCGGCTCCGTCACGCCCAGGGCATCGGCCGTCCCGGCACGCGGGCGCTGTCGTCGGGCAGGTGCGGGAGCTCCTCGCCGCCCGCGCGGATGCACAGCCAGCGCAGCTGCCCCGGGCTGTCCGGCCGGGCGCGCCAGGTGCGCACCACGTCCTGGCCGACCCGGACCACGGTACCGGGACCGACCTCGACCAGGTCGTCGCCGAAGCCCATCTGCCCGCGCCCGGCGAGGAAGACGTAGAGCTCCTCGATCCGGGAGTGCGTGTGCCAGTAGCCCGCCTCCTCCCCCGGTTCGAGGGCGTTCGCCGTCATGCCGATGTACTGCATCGTCAGCTCGTGGTCGACGACGCGCCGCCCGTCCCGCGAACGCGCCTCGTCGAAACCGCCGTGGTGGCTGCGCCACTCGTCCAGGGCCCCGATCTGGGTGATCTGGTAATCGCTCATCGGCTCTCCTCCTGCTCGGCACCTGCACGGGATCCTTCGCGGGCGCGCAGTTCGCGTCGCCAGCCCGTTCCGTCAGCCGTGTACACGACGCGCACATGACGCCGGTCGCGGGATCCCTGCCAGAACTCCACCCTGCTCGGTACGATGCGCCAGAGCACCCAATCGCCGTCCGCGACATCGGCACGTGCCGCTGCCGACCGCGCCGCGAGATCCGCGGCGCACTCCTGCGGGGGTGCCTCCTCGACCCGACCGCGCACCCGCACGGCGCGCATCAGGGGCTGCCACCAGAAGTTCAGGGCGGCCGCGGGATTCGCGGCGAGCTGTTCCGCCTTCGCAGAACTGCGGGGCCCGGCGAAGGCCCAGCCTCGGGTATCGACGCCTTTGAGTATCAGCGTGCGCGCGTCGGGCATACCGTCGGCGTCCACGGTCGCGAGCGTGGCGGCGTGCGGCTCGGCGACGCCGGCGCCAGCGGCGTGGCTGATCCACTCCAGGAACAGCGCGATCGGATCGTCCGGAAGCGCGGCGGTGTCGAGCACGGGCGCGGATCCGGTCAACGCGGGCTGGGCCCGCAGCCAGGCCGCGGTGTCGAGGGAGGCCATGGTCCCATCATGAAGGATCCAGGAACCGCGCAGACCTGGACATGCGGCGAATCGAATTCCCACCGATCCCTCGTGTACAACCCGGGATAGACTTCTTACATGACGACCGGGTACACCACCATCACGGCGAAGGGACAGATCACGTTGCCTGCCGCGGTCAGGCAGGCACTGGGGCTACGTCCGGGCCAGAAAGTCGCGGTGCGCGTAGAGGGCGATCACGTGATCATTGATGCGCCGCCGGACCTCGAGACCGTGCGCGCCCAATTGCGCGACGCCGCAGTGGCCGCCGGCACCTGGGGCGTGATCCCGCATTCCGGTGATGGCTGGGCAGCCTACGTTGCGGAGAAGTATGCCCAGTCTTGACACGAATGTCCTGCTGCGCTGGCTTCTCGACGATGCGCCCACGCAGTCGGCGCTCGCCGACCGACTGATCGACTCCCCTGCGACGTTCCGCATTGACGACGCGGTCCTCATCGAGACCGTGCACGTGCTGCAGAACGTTATTCATGCAGATCGGGAAAAAGTCCGGAACGCCTTGCGCCTGGTGATCGCGAAGAAGAACTTCGAACTTGATCGCGGGCTCTGGAACGACGTCGCATCCGTCTATCACTCACATCCGAAGCTGTCCGTCGTCGATGTGTATCTCACGCTCCGCGCACAGAGGGCGGCCGCGGGACCGCTGCTCACGTTCGACCGCAAGCTCGCCGCGCAATTGGACGGCGCAGAACTGCTCTGACCCAGTCTTCAGCTCGGCGGGGCCGAGACGGTTGCCGATGACGAACAGGAAGAAGAACGGCAGGGCGAAGGGGCTGTCCTGGCCGGCCTGGAGGATCTCGGGCGTCTCGGCGACGCCGCTGCTCGCGAGCGCCTGAGCGAGGAACCCCGTCATCACGGCGCCGAAGTAAGCGATGTAACCACGCTCGCGATCTGAAGCTCGCTTTCGTGAGAAGCGTAGAGCGCGATTGTCTCCGCTGCGGGGCCGGTGTCGCCTCCCCCATCGCGTGTGCCCCCATGCGTACATGGCGTTGGTGACCGGCTGCTGCACGAGCTGGCGCTATCCGCATCACCATCCATCGGAGCGGTCACGGGCCTTCTCTGCGTGCTGACACTGATGCGCTGGAGGGGCGCCCGGGCTTACTGTCGGCTCATGCGCTGGACCACGACCGCTGTGATGGCTGGATGGATCGCCTCTGCGTTCTCCGTCACGTGCTGCGTGGTGGGCGTCCCCGGCGCGATCACGCCATTCTTCGTGGCGAGCGTGCTGTTCGGTGCGGTCCCCGTGGTCTTCGCAGCGGTCATCGCGCACGCTCGAACGGGGCATCCGGCATCCGCTCTGCTCGCCGCGGCAGGAGCGGGGCTGCTGGTTCCGCTTCGCTGCAAACCGACGTTCCCAGCCCATTCGCGGGCACGTGGATGCTGCTCTACCTGCCGTTCGCGGTCCTTTTACTCGTGGTGCCAGACAATCGCCCGCCGTCGCGACGCTGGCGGTTCATTGCACCGGCGATCACATCGGTCGTGAGCGCCTTCATCCTGGTGCGGGCGATCCTCACGTACCTCGAGGCACGCACAGGCTGAACAACGGACCACGAGAGGCGGATCATCATGAAGGACATCCTGTTCGTCGGTGCCGATGCGGGCGGGAACGTGCCGCCCATGCATGCCGTCGCTGTGGAATCGGCCGCCCGCGGGCACCGCATCGCGTTCGCTGGACTCGCACCGGCGGACCCCTCGTGGCGTCACATGCCACTGCCCGCGATCGACGACTGCCAGCCGGGCGCGGCCGCCGACGGCCCGGCCCAGCTCCGCGGAATGATGCGGATGGGGATGAGCAGAGCGCTGGGGCGCGATGTGGAGGCCGTCGTGGCGGCGCATGCCCCCGATGCCGTGGTCGTCGACGGGATCATGATCACCGCGATCAAAGCTGCCGTGCGGCTCGGCGTTCCGACGGCGGTGCTGTTCCACTCCGTCGGTGCGCTCTGGGGCGGGCGGTCGTCAAGTGCTTCCTCGGCCGCACTTCGCGCCTTCGGACTGAGTCCGGCCGTTGTCTGGGGCAGCGCAGATGCACGGTTGCTCCTCACGGATCGCGAGCTCGATCCGCTCACGGATGCCGAGAACAAGATCGGCTTCGAATGGACCGGGACCACGGAGCGCGGCGTGCCGGCACTCCCCCGGGAAGTGGACGAAGTGCCACTGGTGCTGGTAGCCTCAGCAGCGTCTGGCAGAAGGATCAGGATGATGTGTACCGGCGGATTATCGCCGCGCTCGCCTCATCGCCGGTGCGCGCGATCGTGACGCGCTCGGCCCCGGCCGAGCCGTATCGTCGGCACGGTTCCGCCGAACGTCGAGGTGCGGGGCCGTTCCTCGCACGGCGAGTTGCTGCCCCGTGCTGATCTCGTGATCGGTCATGGCGGACATTCGACGACGCTCGCAGCACTCGCGCACGGCGTACCCCTGCTGGTGCTGCCGATGAACCGGTCCTCGGATCAGTCGCTGATCGGCCGGATCGTCCAGGATGCCGGCCTCGGCCTCACGCTCCCCGGAACGCCGTTCCGACCGCGATCGCTGCCGCTGTCGCCCGGATCCTCACCGACCCCGGCATCCGCGAGCGGGCTGCGGTGACAGGCACACGGCTTCGCGCCCAGAACGGTGCGGGGGTCGCGACGGACCGGATCGAGGAGATTGCTTCGCGCTGAGCGTGCGACCAGGTGCATCACTTTCATGCATCGCGTTGCCGCGGGCTCACGCCGGGAGCCCTCGAGCGGAGCGTCTCGTTGCGTCCGGATCACCGGATCCGACCTCACCGGATTCGGGTCGTAGATCCCGGCCCTTCGACAAGCTCAGGGACCGGGGATCCGGGACGGAGGCCGACGATCCGGCCGAGCGACGTCCGATCAGACGCGTTGCTGCCTCACGTCCGTCAGAAAGTGGCTCGCAGTCTCGAAATCGTGGTCATCGTGCAACACGATCAGGCCATGGTGCGCCGCCACCCCGCAGACGAGCAGGTCCACGAGCGACATCTCCCGCAGCGCGCCGCCACGGGCCAACACATATTGAGCCGAGTCGATCCATCGCCAGATCGACTGCGGGGCCACAACATCGGGATAGAACAACGTGAGATCACCGCTCATCTCCTCAAACTCCCGCGTGGTGCGCGCCGAGCGAAGCATCTCGATTCGTTGCGGGCTACAGGATCTGACTTCACCCGACTCCACCGTCGCCCGCCATCGACGGAGCACCGCGGCGTCGCGCTGGAGGCGCCACAGAGCCGAGGAGTCAGCCAAATACACGTCAGGCAGCCCCCGCCTTGTCCCGGGCACGGAGCGCGAGCCACCCCTCGTAATCCCATTCCTGCGCTCGCTGCAGATAGCCGTCGAACTCGGCAGCGCGACGAAGTTTCGCGGCGTAGTCGCGCAGCGCCTCGTTTACTGCATCCTTCTTGGTGGTCAGGTGCGAACGACGTAGCACCTCCGCGAGTGCCGCATCGTCCAGGTCGATCTGTGTGACCGTCATGTCGTACCCCAATGTTGGTGATGTAGCTAGATTATCAACATCAGCGCCAAGCCGGGGCGGGCCCGAGGAGACGATCCCACGCGAATGGTTCACGAAGAACGCCCGGCACAGGATCCAGGCCCTTCGACAAGCTCAGGAACCGGGGTCGCGCACAGGAGGCGATCAGCGCGCGGTGAGCGCCTGCACGGCCTCCGCGACGGAGACCGTGTCGCGGCCGCCGCTGCGGCGATCCCACAGCTCGACCTGACCGTCGGCGGCGCCACGGCCCACGACGAGCACGCGTGGCACGCCGACCAGCTCGGCGTCGCCGAACTTCACGCCGGGCGAGACCTTGGGGCGGTCGTCGTAGAGCACGTCCAGCCCGGCCGCTTCGAGCTGCGCCGAGACGTCGGCCGCCACGTCGAACGCGACCTGGTCGCGGCCGGCGGCGACGACGTGCACGTCGAACGGCGCGACCGACGCCGGCCAGATGAGGCCCTTGTCGTCGTTGTTGAGCTCGGCGATGATCGCGAGGATGCGGGTCACGCCGATGCCGTACGAGCCCATCGTGACGGTGACGAGCTTGCCGTTCTCGTCGAGCACCTTGAGCCCCAGCGTCTCGGCGAAGTAGCGGCCGAGCTGGAACACGTGGCCGATCTCCATGCCGCGGGCGAGCTCCACGGGGCCGGAGCCGTCCGGCGCCGGGTCGCCGGCGCGCACGTCGGCGATCTCGACGATGCCGTCGGCCTCGAAGTCGCGGCCGGCGACGACGGAATGCGCGTGCTTCTGATCGATGTTGGCGCCGGTGATCCAGCTGGTGCCCTCGCTGACGCGCGGATCGACGAGGTAGCGGATCCCCGTCGCGGACTCCTCGCCGAGGATCGCGCCCGTCGGCGACCAGGGGCCGATGTAGCCCTTGACCAGCAGCGGGTTGTTCTCGAAGTCGTCGGCCGTGGCGGTCTCGACCTCGGCCGGTGCGAAGGCGACCTCGGCGCGCTTCTCGTCGACCTCGCGGTCGCCGGGGATGCCGACGACGACGAGCTCACGGGTGCCGTCGAGGTGGGTCAGCGCGAGCACGACGTTCTTCAGCGTGTCGGCGGCGGTGTAGTCGCCCTTCGAGCACCGCGTTCGAGTGCGCGACGAGCGTCTCGATCGTCGGAGTGTTCGGCGAGTCGTAGATCACCGGGGCGCCGTCGGCGTCGAACGGCACGGGCGCGGGGACCGCGGTGCTGAACGCCTCGACGTTGGCCGCGTAGCCGCCGTCCGAGCGCACGAAGGTGTCCTCGCCGACGGCGGTCGGGTGCAGGAACTCCTCGCTGCGCGAGCCGCCCATCGCGCCGTTGTCCGCTTGCACGATGACGTACTCCAGGCCGAGGCGCTGGAAGATCCGCTCGTAGGCGTCGCGCTGCGCCTGGTAGCTCGCCTCGAGACCCGCGTCGGTGTAGTCGAAGGAGTAGGCGTCCTTCATCGTGAACTCGCGGCCGCGGAGCAGACCCGCGCGCGGCCGCGCCTCGTCACGGTACTTGTCCTGGATCTGGTAGATCGTGAGCGGCAGGTCCTTGTACGACGAGTACAGGTCCTTCACGAGCAGCGTGAACATCTCCTCGTGCGTGGGGGCGAGCAGGTAGTCGGCGCCCTTGCGGTCCTGCAGGCGGAAGATGCCGTCGCCGTAGGACTCCCAGCGGCCGGACAGCTCGTACGGCTCGCGCGGCAGCAGCGCCGGGAAGTGGACCTCCTGAGCGCCGGCAGTCGTCATCTCCTCCGGATGATGGCCTCGATGCGCGCCTTGACCTTGAGCCCGAGCGGAAGCCAGGTGAACACCCCGGGTGCTGCGCGGCGGATGTATCCGGCGCGGATCAGCAGCCGGTGGCTGGTGACCTCTGCGTCGGCCGGGTCTTCGCGGAGCGTGCGGAGGAAGAAGTTCGAAAGACGAGTGACCACGTCCTCGATTCTAGGTGCACGTGAACGACGACACGGGCGCACGTCAGGCCATGACGATGAGTGCCCTTCACCGGCCCCGCAGCAGCTCCGTCTGAGCAGGGCGCAGCGCGTGCAGCGCGACGTCGAAGGTCGCCAGCCTCAGCCCCGCCGATCTCCGCGAGCGCCGCGAGGTAGGCGTCGGTGAGTTGACGATGACCGACCAGATCCGCGCACGCGACGTCCAGATACGAGATCGAGTCCGCGACGAAGGACACGCGATCGTGCGCGCGGATCGCGCGGAGCATCGACTCCGCCGTGCTCGGATCGCTCCCCGATCCGGAGCAGGAAGCGCATCAGGGCACCCTCGACGATCGGGCACAGCGCCACGCGCTCCACCGCAGCGAACCATCTCCCGGCGGCCTTGTGATGCTCGTGCTCGGCGACCACCAGCGCGATCAGCACGTTCGAATCGAGGAGATAACCGCGCCTCGTCTCAGGCCATCTTCGTCGATCAGCGCGGCGACTTCAGATGAGGTGATGCGCTCGGCCCAGCGACAGCACGGGAAGGCCGGTCTCGCCTCGTCGACGGACAGCTGCACGGGTTCGTCGAGCTGCGCGAGTCCGCGAGTCGTGAGTTCCGCAAGGAGAGCAGACATCGAGATTCCACGAGCGCGCGCCATCTCGCGCGTGCGCTCGATGGATCCGAGGAGGAAGATCTACCGTCGTGCGCATGCCTTGCATCATACTCGCATCACTCAGTGATGCAGAAGAGCCGGATGCCGCCCGTTCAGTTCGAGCGCGCGAGTGCCGGCCGGGATCACTCCCCCGGCGTAGATCTCCGCGGCGTTGTCCTGAAGCGCCGTGAGCGCGACGCGCTGCGGCAGCGGACCGAAGGAGATGCGGGCGACGCCGAGCGCCTCGTATTCGGTCGAGGTGAGCGCGCCGGGCAGGCCGATCACGCTGACCTTGCCGTGGCCGATCCCGTCGACGAGCGCGCGGGTGGTGTCGGCGTCGAGGATCCCCGGCACGAACACGCACGTCGCGCCGGCGTCGAGATAGGCGCGACCGCGCTCGATCGCGTCGGCGAGGGACTCCGGAGACGGGGCGGCCGCCGCCGCGGACGAACGCGTCGGTGCGGGCGTTCAGCACGAACGGCACGCCCTCCGCCTCGCCCGCGCGGATCATCGCCTCGACGTTCGCGGCGGCTTCGGCCAGCGGGCGCAGGCGGTCCTCCACGTTCGCGCCGACGACTCCCACGCCGATCGCGAGGCGCACGGACTCGCCCGGATCGCCGTAGCCGTCGTCGAGGTCGGCGGTGACGGGCAGCTCGACGGCCGCGGCGATCCGGCCGACCATGTCGAGCATCAGCTCGCGCGGGATCGCGCCATCGTCGTAGCCGAACGAGGCGGCGATGGAGTGCCCGGCCGTGGCGATGGCCGTGGTCTCGGGCAGGGCGGCGATCGCCCGGGCGGAGACGACGTCCCACACGTTCACGACGCGGAGGATCTCGGGGGCCGCGTAGAGCGCGGCGAGGGTGCGGGCCTTGTCGGCGGAGCTGGTCATGACACCACGCTAACGCCCGCCCGGCGCGCGCAGCGGGCGGCCTAGGCTGAACCCATGCCTCAGCGCCGATCGCACGTCGCCCCGTCCGCCGCGCAGAGCGACCTCGCCACGGCGCTCGCGGCGCTGCGCGCCGAGATCGACGCACCCGACCGCGTTCTCCGCCGAGGCGCTCGCCGAAGCCGCCTCCGCCGCTCCCCCGGCACCCGAGCTCGACCTGCGCGACATCGCGTTCGCGACGCTGGATCCGGCCGGGTCGATGGATCTCGACCAGGCGTTCCAGCTGGAGCGGAGCGGATCCGGCTATACCGTGCGGTACGCGATCGCCGACGTGCCGTCGTTCGTGGCGCCGGGCGGCGCGGTCGACGCGGCCGCCCGCGCCCGGGGCGAGACGCTCTACGCGGCCGACGGCACGATCCCGCTGCATCCGCCGATCCTGAGCGAGGATCACGCGTCGCTGCTCCCGGATGTCGACCGCCCGGCCCTGGTCTGGACGTTCGCGCTCGACTCGGCCGGTTCCGTCACCGGCACCCGGCTGGAGCGCGCGCTGATCCGCTCTCGAGCGAAGCTCGACTACGTCACGGTTCAGGCCGACCTCGACGCGGGCCGCGACTGCCCCGCAGCCCTGCTCCCGGAGATCGGACGGCTGCGCCTGGAGCAGGAGGCGGCGCGCGGGCGGCGCGAGCCTGAACCTGCCGGACGAGGAGGTCGTGCGCCACGACGACGGCACGTACGCGATCGAGCGCCGCAGCTGCGCTGCCCGTCGAGGACTGGAACGCGCAGCTCTCGCTCATGACGGGCATGGCGGCCGCGCAGCTGATGCTGCAGGCGAAGGTCGGGATCCTGCGGATCATGCCGCAGCCGGACGACGCGGCATTCGAGACGTTCCGGCGGCAGACCGAGGCGCTGGGTCTGGGCTGGACGAGCGGCAGGTACGGAGACTATCTGCGCGCGCTGGACCGCGCCGATCCGCGCACACTGCCGATCCTGGAGGCCGCGTCGGCCCTGTTCCGCGGGGCGGGATACGTCTCGTTCGACGGCGAGGTGCCGGCCGAGGCGACCCAGGCCGCGATCGCCGCGCCCTACGCCCATGCCACCGCTCCGCTGCGGCGGCTGGTCGACCGCTGGTCGCTGACGATCGCCCTCGCGGTGACTCGCGGCGAGGAGATCCCCGCCTGGGTGCACGAGAGCCTGCCGCAGCTGCCCGACCTCATGCGCGCCTCCGCGCAGCGCTCGTCCGTGCTGAATTCCCGGACCGTCGACCTCGTCGAAGCCGCGCTGCTCGCTCCGCGCGTGGGCGAGCAGTTCGACGCCGTCGTCATCCGGCGCAACGGCGAGAAGGGGGCCGTGCAGATCGCGGATCCGCCCGTCACCGCGTCGATGCCGCTTCCGGACTCGGCCGCCGCCGGAGCGACGATCCGCGTCGTCCTGACCGCGGTCGACGTGCCGAAGGGGCTGGCCGTCTTTGCCGTCGCGTGAGGAGCACCGGATGTCCTGGCGGCTCGGTTCGGCGCGCCCGATCAGCACCGCTTCGACGCGGAGCGCTTCAGCCACCTGAGCGATGAGGTCGCGCAACGCAGTACATCCGCGGAACGGCGTTTCGTCTCGCTGCTCCTTCGTCGCTGCTCGCTCAACGACCCCGTGGGTGCCTGACCCCGCCGTGAGGAGGTCATTGAGCGAGGACGAGCGCAGCGAGACCGAGACGAAACGCGGTCTCTGCGCGGAGGCGCGTTTCGCCCTAGAGCTCGCGGATGTAGCAGAGCATGCGGTAGTCCGTGCCCGGTTCGATGTTCACGAACCCGTGCCGCTCGTAGAACCGTCGTGCGTCGGCGTCGATCTCGTCGACGTTGATGTGCATCTCTCCCCCGCCGCGTGCGAGGACCTCCTCGATCGCGCGCCGCAGCAGCCCGGTGCCGATGCCCCCGCCGCGCAGATCCGGGATCACGTAGAGCTCGTCGAGCACCGCCAGCGGTCCGTCGCAGTACACCGTGGGGCGCAGCGTCACCACCGCGTACCCGACCGGATCGGACGGGTCTCCCGCGAACAGCACGAAGCCGGCAGGGTCCGCGATCAGCGTGCGGAACCGCCGCTCCAGCACGTCGAACGGCGGGGAGGTCTCGCCGAACTCGTCACCGAAGTCGGTCTGCATCCGCGCGGCGATCGCGGACTGCGCGACCGTGCCGACACTGATCTCGATTGCGTCTGCGCCTGCCATGCTCACCGTCCGAGATGCGCCATCACGACGCCGAGTCGACCGGAACCGCGGTCGTCGTCATCACCAGCAGCTGCGGATCCGTGAGATCCAGCGAGACCCGGATCGACGCGAACTCGGCGAGCGAGGTCGCGTGCGTCCCGCCGCAGAGGATCGATGCCGTCCCCTCGGGCAGTTCGCACACCCAGCGCCGGCGGTCGACGATCGTCTCGCCGTCGACCTCGATCCGGCTCGGCGCGCCCGAGGCGACCCAGGCGGCGAGTCGGGCGTTGATCCGCTCCTCGCGCTCGGCGAGGGTCGCGGCGAATCCTTCGGTATCGAACCCGGCCTTGCGCAGGCTCTTGCCGAGCCGGTACTCGTCCACCGCGCCGTCGGAGTGGATGACGCTGGTCTGGTTCGCGCGGCCCTCGAAGTCCGGGGAGCCCAGTGCGTCGGATCCGGGATCCTTGCGCCACAGGTCGGCGACCGCGAGGTCCAGGGCCAGCGAGGCCAGGTGGCAGGCCGTGTGACCCCGGCTGAGCCCGGCCCGTCGCGCGGCATCGACCACGGCCTCGACGCTCGTCCCCGCGGGCAGGGCGGCCGCCGGGACGGCGACCCGGTGGCCGACGAGCCAGATCCATCCGTCGGTGCCGCGCTTGACGGGGATCTCGGCGCCGACCGCGATCTCGCCCGCCTCGCTCACCGCGGCCATCACGGTGTCCGTCACCGGGATCTCCGTGCCGTCCGCGCGCAGCACACCGCTGTCCCCCGGCTGATCCGGCCAGGTGTGGTCGACCGGGTGGAACGGCGTGCGATCCAGGACGACCACGGCGCCGTCGCCCTCGGATTGCGCGCCGACGACGAGTCGCCTGCTCGATGAGGGACCCCGAGGGGAAGGTGACGATGGTGCTGCGCTGCACAGATGCTCCGATGCGGGTCGCGGGCGAGGGTGTGGTGCTGGGATCGTCGCTCAGCTCGTGAGGACCTGGGCGGTGCCGAGCGGCGCGTCCGGGCCCATCTCGGCGGCGATGCGGTTCGCCTCCTCGATGAGGGTGGCGACGATGTCCTCCTCGGGCACGGTCTTGATGACCTCGCCCTTGACGAAGATCTGCCCCTTGCCGTTCCCGCTCGCGACTCCCAGATCGGCCTCGCGGGCCTCGCCGGGCCCGTTCACGACGCAGCCCATCACGGCCACGCGCAGCGGCACGGTCATGTCCTTGAGCCCCTCGGTGACGTCCTCCGCGAGCGTGTAGACGTCGACCTGGGCGCGCCCGCAGGAGGGGCACGAGACGATCTCGAGCTTGCGCTCGCGCAGGTTCAGCGACTGCAGGATCTGGTGGCCGACCTTGACCTCCTCGGCGGGCGGGGCCGAGAGCGAGACGCGGATCGTGTCGCCGATCCCCTCGCCGAGCAGGATCCCGAACGCCGTCGCCGACTTGATCGTGCCCTGGAACGCCGGGCCGGCCTCGGTCACGCCGAGGTGCAGCGGCCAGTCGCCCATCGCGGCGAGCTGACGGTAGGCCTTCACCATGACGACCGGGTCGTTGTGCTTGACCGAGATCTTGAAGTCGTGGAAGTCGTGCTCCTCGAACAGCGACGCCTCCCAGCACCGCGCTCTCGGCGAGCGCCTCCGGGGTCGCCTTGCCGTACTTCTCCAGCAGGCGCGGGTCCAGGGATCCGGCGTTCACGCCGATCCGCAGGGACACACCGGCGGCGGTCGCGGCGGCGGCGATCGCGCCGACCTGGTCGTCGAACTTGCGGATGTTGCCCGGGTTCACGCGCACCGCCGCGCAGCCCGCGTCGATCGCCTGGAACACGTACTTGGGCTGGAAGTGGATGTCGGCGATCACCGGGATCTGGCTCTTCGCCGCGATGATGTGCAGCACGTCGGCGTCGTCCTGCGACGGCACGGCCACGCGCACGATCTCGCAGCCGGAGGCGGTGAGCTCGGCGATCTGCTGCAGCGTCCCGTTGATGTCGGTGGTCTTCGTGGTCGTCATCGACTGCACGCTCACGGGGGCGTCGCCGCCGACGAGCACCTTGCCGACCCTGATCTGGCGGCTCTTGCGTCGCGGGGCGAGGACGTCGGGGATCCGGGGCATACCCAGGTTCACAGCTGGCACGTCATACAGGGTACCCGCGCGCGGCTGGACGGGATCCGTGTGATAGTTTCGGCGCATGTCCGCGAACCGCACCTGGTGGCCCGCCTCTTAGGCGGTGAGTTCGCGTACCACGATCCAGACCGCCTTCCGGGGCGGTTTTGTCGTTTCTGCCGCGCCGGATCCCCTACAGGAGCGCCTCGATGACCACTGCCGATCGGATCCGCGCACTCGCGTCCGAGACCACATTCGTGCTGCTCGCCCGCGAGGGATCCGAGAGCGTGGAACTGCTCACCGGCGACCTGGTCGACGTCGACAGCCTCGCCGACATCCCGCTCGGATCCGGCGGCGAGCGCCGTGAGGTGTTCGCGATGGTCCCCTACCGCCAGGTGCGCGAGCGCGGGTTCGAGGCGCAGGACGACGGCGCTCCGCTGCGCTGCCTGCTCATCGCCGAGCATCTGCACCTGCCGGCAGACGAGGTGCGCGCGGCGCTCCCCGCCGCCCCGGTGGCGCTGCACGACGGCGGCTTCGACCTCAGCGACGAGGAGTACGCGGGCATCGTCGAGCGCGTGATCGCCGACGAGATCGGCCGCGGCGAGGGCGCGAACTTCGTGATCCGCCGCGACTACACCGCCACGATCGACACGACCGACGCCGACGCCGAACGGATCGCGGCGCTGACCTGGTTCCGCGCCCTCCTCGAGCACGAGCGCGGCGCGTACTGGACGTTCGCCGTCGTCACGCCGGGCGTCATCGCGGTCGGTGCGAGCCCCGAGGCGCACGTCGTCGCCCAGGGCGGCGTCGTCACCATGAATCCGATCTCCGGCACGTTCCGGCACCCGGCCGGCGGCTCGACCGCCGCGGCGCTCGGCGAGTTCCTCTCCTCGACGAAGGAGACCGAGGAGCTGTTCATGGTGGTCGACGAGGAGCTCAAGATGATGAGCGCGGTCTGCTCGGACGGCGGACGGATCACCGGCCCGCATCTGAAGCAGATGTCGCGCCTCACGCACACCGAGTACATGCTGCGCGGGAAGAGCCGGCTCGACCCGCGCGAGATCCTGCGCGAGACGATGTTCGCCCCGACCGTGACCGGCTCACCCATGCAGAACGCGTGCACGGTGATCCGCCGGCACGAGCGCAAGCCGCGCGGCTACTACTCGGGCGTGGCCGCGCTGTTCACCCCGAACGACGAGGGCGGTCATGACCTGGACGCCCCGATCCTGATCCGCACCGTCTACCTGAAGGACGGCGGGCTCAGCGTGCCCGTCGGCGCGACCCTGGTGCGCCATTCGGATCCGGCCGGCGAGGTCGGCGAGACCCACGGCAAGGCCGCCGGAGTGCTCGGCGCGATCGGAGCCGTCGCACGCGACGCCGTGGCGGAGGCCCGCGACGGACGCGGACGCGCCCGGAGCCGAGCCGACGCCCGCCGACGACCCCGCGATCCAGCAGCTGCTCGCCTCCCGCAACGCACGCCTGGCGGAGTTCTGGATCAACCCGCAGGACGGCGCCGCCGCCCCCGTGGCCGCCCCGTTCGCCGGCCGGACCGCGGTCGTCGTCGATGCCGAGGACCGCTTCACCACGATGCTCGCCCACCAGCTGCGCCACCTCGGGCTGGACGTGCGGATCGTGCCGTGGGCGGACGCCGACGACGACGCCCTCGATGCGGCCGATCTGCTGGTCGCGGGCCCCGGACCCGGGGATCCTCGGGACGGTTCCTCACCGCGGATCGCCACGGATGCGCGGGCTCGTCGCCCGCCGCCGCGACGCCGGGCGCCCGCTGCTCGCCGTGTGCCTCAGCCACCAGATCCTCGCCGACGGCCTCGGCATCGCACTGGCACCGCTGTCCAGCCCGCACCAGGGCCTGCAGAAGTCGGTGCCGGTGTTCGGCGAGGACGCCTCGATCGGCTTCTACAACACGTTCACCGCACGCGTCGCGCCGGGCACGACCGCGGTGGGAGCGGCCGAGGTCTCGGCGGATCCGCAGACCGGCGATGTGTACGCGCTGCGCGGTCCGGCGTTCGCCTCTGTGCAGGGCCACCTGGAGTCGATCCTGTCCCGCGACGGCATGACGACGCTGCAGCGCCTGGTCGCCCACGCGCTGCGCTGAGCGCCGAGCCGCACGCCGCGCTAGGAAACCGCGTTTCGTCTCGGTCGTCGCTGCGCTCCGTCCTCGCTCAACGACCCCCGGGTTGGTCGCATCGGGGTCGTTGAGCGAGCACCGACGCAGTCGGAGCGAGACGAAACGTCGCTGGCGCTCCGTCCTCGCTCAACGACCCCCGGGTTGGACTCGAACCCTAGGTCGGCAGCTTGACCGGGTTGAACAGGTCGGCGATCAGCAGCAGCGCCCCCATCGCGATGAGGATCCCCGCGACCACGATCGTGAGCGGGACGAGTCGCGTCGCATCCACGGGCTTCGGCGGCGGGCGGCGGAACAGCTTCGCCCACGCGCGCTTCAGGCCGTCCCAGAGCGCGACAGCGATGTGGCCGCCGTCCAGCGGCAGCAGCGGGATCAGGTTGAACACGAACAGGGCGATGTTCAGCGAGCCCATCAGTGCCAGCACGTAGGCGAAGCGGTTCAGCAGCGGAGCGTCGGCCACGGCGACCTCGCCGGCGAGACGGCCCACCCCGACGACGCTGAGCGGACCGTTCGGATCGCGCGGTGCGCCCGTCACGAGGGACACCCCGACATCCCAGAGCCGCACCGGGAGGTTGGCGATCATCGAGACCACTGCTCCGGAGTTGGCCACCGCCTGCTCGACGCCGGCGGTGATCGGCTGCTGCACGTAGGCGAGCTGCGCGCCGACGCCCGCATAGCCGACCGTGTGCATGACCGGCGTGGCCCTTGTCGTCGACCACCGGCCCGCCGTTCGCGTCGACGGCCTGCCGCTGCGCCGCGACGGGCGTCAGCTGCAGGGTGAGGTCGCTGCCGCCGCGCTGAACGACCAGCGGGATGCTCTTTCCCGGAGAGGCCTGGATGATCGCGCTCGCCTCGGCGAAGGTCGATACGGCCTTCCCGTCGACGGACACGATCCGGTCCCCCGGCTTCACGCCGGCCTCGGCGGCCGGGGCGATCGGGTCCGAGGCGGCGCATGTGGTCCGGGTGGATCCGGCCGGCAGCACGCACTGCGATACTGAGGCGATCGTCGTCGTGCCCTGCTGGATCCCGATCCCGCTCAGCAGCACCGTGAAGATCACGACCGCCAGCACCAGGTTCATGAGCGGTCCGCCGAGCATGACGATGATCCGCTTCCAGACCGGGAGCAGGTAGAACACTCGGCTCGCGCGCTCCGGATCGATGGTCTCGTCGTTGGCGGCACGGGCGTCCTGGATGAGCGCACGGAACGCGCCGCGGGATGCCGTCTCGTCGCCGTCCTGCGCCTCGGGCGACGGGCGGGTACATGCCCGACATCGAGATGAATCCGCCGACCGGCAGAGCCTTCACACCGTACTCGGTCTCGCCGATCCGCTTCGAGAACAGCCGCGGCCCGAAGCCGATCATGTACTGGCCGACATGCACGCCGAAGAGCTTTGCGGGCACCAGGTGGCCGACCTCGTGCAGGGCGATCGAGACGCCGAGCCCGACCAGCACGAAGAGCAGGCCGCCGACGTATAGCAGGATCTCCACCCCGCCACGCTACCGGTGCCGGGCTAGGAAACCGCCGTGCCCTTCGACAGGCTCAGGGACCGGCTCGACAGGCTCAGGGACCGGCTCGACAGTTTCAGGGAACCCGCGACCGGTTGCTGAGGTTCTCGAAGCACGGCGCCTGCGCTCAGGACTGCTTCGCGATCGCCTTGTCCGCCGTCGTCCTGGCCCACGCCTCCGCGGCGGCCAGGGTCTCGACCGTGAGCACGTCCGGCGGCTCGTGCGCGTCCACGACGCGCTCGATCGTGTCGACGATGCCGAGGAACGGCAGCCGGCCTTCGTGGAACGCGTTCACGGCCTGCTCGTTCGCCGCGTTGTAGACGGCGGGATAGGTGCGCACCCGCCCGGCCGACCTTCTTCGCCAGCGCGACGGACGGGAACGCCGCGTTGTCGAGCGGCTCGAACGTCCAGCTCGTCGCGGTGGTCCAGTCCAGCGGCCGCCCGGCCCCGCTGACGCGGTTCGGCCAGTCCAGGCCGAGCGAGATCGGCAGCCGCATGTCCGGCGGGGAGGCCTGGGCGATCGTGGATCCGTCGATGAACTCGACCATCGAGTGCACGATCGACTGCGGGTGCACGACGACGTCGATCCGCTCGTAGTCGACGTCGAAGAGCAGGTGCGCCTCGATCACTTCAAGGCCCTTGTTCACCAGGGTCGCGGAGTTCGTCGTGACCATCCGGCCCATGTCCCAGGTCGGGTGGGCGAGGGCCTCCGCCGGGGTGACGGCACTCATCTCGGCGCGCGTGCGACCGCGGAACGGGCCGCCCGACGCCGTCACCACGAGCCGGCGCACCTCCTGCTTGGTGCCGGAGCGCAGGGCCTGCGCGAGCGCGGAGTGCTCGGAGTCCACCGGCACGATCTGCCCGGGTTCGGCGAGCGCGGTGACCAGCGCCCCGCCGACGATCAGCGACTCCTTGTTGGCCAGGGCCAGGGTTCTCCCTGCCTTCAGCGCCGCGAGCGTGCTGCCGAGCCCGATCGATCCGGTGATCGCGTTGAGCACGACGTCGGCCTCGACATCGCGGACCAGCTGCTCCGCCTCTGCCGCGCCGAGCGCCGTGTCATCGACGCCGAACGCCTCGGCCTGGGCCGCGAGCTGATCGGCCTGGGAGCCGGCGGCGAGCCCGACGAGTTCGAAGCGATCCGGGTTCGCCCGGATCACGTCGAGGGCCTGGGTGCCGATGGAGCCGGTGGATCCGAGGACGATGACGCGACGCATGGCTTCAGCCTAGGCGGACCGCCGGGACGACGTGCGGCTACTGCGCGGGCGCGGCGGACGGGACCGTGCCGAGGATGTCGACGACGAACACGAGCGTCGAGTTCGCCGGGATGGACTTCTGCGCCTGATCCTTGTAGCCGTCCGCGGGCGGGATGACGGCAAGCACCTGCGAACCGACCTTCTGGCCCTCGAGCGCCTTCTGGAAGCCGGGCACGACGCCCGTGGTCTGGAACTGGGTCGGCGCCCCGCGCTTCCAGCTGGAGTCGAACACCTTGCCGTCCGCCCAGGTCACGCCGGTGTACTGCACCACGACGAAGTCGCCGCTGGCCACCGTCGGCCCGTCGCCCTGCTTGAGGACCGCGACCGAGGTCGTGGTCGGCGGGTCGGCCTTCGGCACCGTGATGGCGGGCTCGCCGTTCTTCGCGAGCTTGACCGTCGGCATGCCCTCCTGCGGAGCGACGGCCTTGCCGGTCGCGACGGTGGGAAGCTTCTTCGTGGACTGCGCGTAGACGACGAGCGGCGACTTCGCACCCTGACCGAGCAGTTTGCTGGGCAGCGCGAGCGCGACGGCGGATCCGACCGGCAGACATTCCAGGGCGACCACGAACAGCGACTGCTGCTGCGGGTCGAGCAGGATCGGGAGCTGGTCGTCCACGCCGCGGGAACTGGAGTCGAGCACGCTGTTGTCGGATGCGTTGACGATCCGGTACTGCACCGAGACCAGGTCGCCGGCGACGACGTCCTTGCCCTCGCCCTTCTTCACGACCGTGCGCTCGGCGGCCGTGGCCGCGTCGACATCGGCGCCCGAGGGGACGGTCACGGTCAGGTCCTTGCCGGATCCGGACACCTTCACGGAGTCGGACGCCTTGCCCGGCTTCGCGTCGAGCAGGCACTTGGACGATGCAGACGGACTCGGCGACGCCGAGGGGTTCGCCGCGCCGGCGCAGCCGGACAGCAGCAGGGCTGTCGCGGCGACAGCGGACAGAGCGGCGGCGAGACGGATGCGCACGGAGGACCTCGAGACGTAGAGACGAACCCGCCCATCCTGCACCATTCCGCTTTGCCGCCGCTGAATGGTGAGCGCGATCCGGACATTCCGGTCCGGGAATGGACCCTGATCTAGCCTTGGTGAGTGACTGAGGACTCTCAACCCGACGCGCCTGCGCCCGCCGACGAAGACGTTGCGGAAGAACTGCACCGCGCCGGCGCCACCTACCTGCTCGGCCGGATGATCCTGGTCCCGCTCACCCGGCTCGTGTACCGGCCGCGTGTCGAGGGTCGCGCCAACGTGCCCAAGACCGGCCCGATCATCATCGCCTCGAACCACCTCTCGTTCATCGATTCGATCGCGATCCCCGTCGCGGCTCCCCGCCGCGTGCACTTCCTCGCGAAGTCGAGCTACTTCGAGGGCACCGGCTTCAAGGGCCGCCTGATCGCGAACTTCATGCGCGCAGTCGGTGCGATCCCCGTCCGTCGCGGGGCGGGTCAGGCGGCGCTCGACGCCCTCGACGAGCAGCGCCGCCTGCTGGACGCCGGACTGGCCGTGGCGCTGTACCCGGAGGGCACGCGCTCCACGGACGGCCGCCTGTACAAGGGGCGCACCGGCGCCGCCTTCCTCGCCCTGCAGACCGGGGCGCTCGTGGTCCCCGTCGGTGTGATCGGCACGGACAAGGCCATGCCGGTCGGAGCGACGATGCCCCAGCTCGGCACCCGCGTCACGATCCGGTTCGGCGAACCGCTGGATCTCTCGCACCACGGGACAGCGACCTCGGGGCGGGCTCGTCGCGGCGCGACCGACGAGATCATGGCGGCGATCCACGCGCTCAGCGAGCAGGAGCTCGCCGGGGTCTACAACGAGGTGCCCGCGCAGGGCGCGATCGAGAAGATCAAGCAGGCGCTTCCGCACGAGCGGCGCTGAGCCGCCCCTCCTCAGCGGGCGGTCGTCGTCGGCCCCGCGACCAGGATCGTCGCCTCGTGGTGCACCGGGAACGACACCGAATTCGCGATGAAGCACCAGGCGTTCGCCTGCGCGTGCGCCTCCGCGGCGGCCGCGCGCATGGACTCCTCGGCCACCGTCACGACGGGGTGCAGCACGACCTCGGTGAACGCTCCGCCGCCGCGGCCGTCCTCCTGCATGGTCCCGGTCGCCTCGTCGCGGTAGTCGACCACGACGACGCCGGCCGTGACGCATGCGTGCAGATACGACAGCAGGTGGCACTCGGAGAGCGCGGCGAGCAGCAGGTCCTCGGGATTCCACCGGCTCGGATCCCCCCGGAACGGCTTGTCCGACGAGGCCAGCAGCTCCGGCTTGCCCTCCACCGCGATCGTGCTCGCACGGTCGTAATCGCGGTACCCGGAGGTGCCGCTGCCGCGGTTCCCGGTCCACGTCGTGGAGAGGGCGTAACGATGCGTGCCGAGACTCATGGATCCATCGTCGCACTCCGCGCGGCGGCGCGCGGACCCGGCCGCTAAGCTGGCTCCCGTGGTGCAGACTCTGACCGTCCAGGATGCCGTCGAGCTCGCGGTCGTCGAGCGCAACGGGTTCATCGAATCCCGCCACATCGGAGCGGCAGTCGTGCTGTCCCCGGAGGGCGAGGTCGGTCATCCGGCACGGAAACGTCGAAGCGCTGATCCTGCCGCGTTCCAGCCTCAAGCCGCTGCAGGCGGTCGCCTGCCTCATGGCGGGTGCGCCCCTGGCCGGCGAGCAGCTGGGGTTGGCGACGGCGAGCCATGTCGGGCGCGATCGCCACGTCGACGTGGTGCGCGAGATGCTCACCGCGGGCGGCCTCACCGAGGACGACCTGCGGTGCCCGGCGGACTGGCCGGAGCGATCCGGCGGCCCGCGACGAACTGGTGCGGGAGCACTCCGGCAAGGCCCGGATCCGGATGAACTGCTCGGGCAAGCACGCCGCCATGCTGCGCGCCTGCCTGGCGATCGGGCTGGCCGACCGAGGGCTACCTCTCCCCCGAGCATCCGCTGCAACTGCACATCAAGGACGTCGTGGAACGGCTGAGCGGCGAGCGCGTCGGCGGCGACGGCGATCGACGGCTGCGGCGCCCCGGTGTACGCGATCACGCTGCTGGGCCTCGCCCGGGCGCTGCACCGGATCGGCGCGGCGTCTCCGACGTCGCCGTTCGCGATGCACCGCGTCGCCGGTGCGCTGGTGCGCGCGGTGCGCGAGAACCCGTGGACGATCGAGGGCCCGAGCCGCCCCGACACGATCGCCATCGAGAGGCTCGGCGTGTTCGCGAAGCACGGAGCCGAGGGCGTGATGGTGATGGTCGCCCCGAACGGCACCACGGTGGCTCTGAAGATGCTCGACGGATCCGGCCGCGCGGCGACGATCGTCGCCGCCACGCTGCTCGCCCGTGCCGGCGCCCTGACCGACGCGCAGGTCTCCGACCTCGCCTCGGCTCTTCCTCTTGCCGTCCTCGGCGGCGGCAGCGACGTCGGGGCCATCCGCCCCGCCGCCGGAATCTGAACGCCCTCAGAAGGGGCCGTACCCGCTTGGGAAGAAAGGAGCCACGATGAGGATTTCGGTCCCCACCGAGGTCAAGAACAACGAGTTCCGCGTCGCCCTCACGCCCGCCGGAGTGCACGATCTCGTGCTCGCCGGTCATGAGGTCTTCGTGCAGTCCGGCGCCGGTGCCGGATCCTCCATGTCCGACGCCGACTACCTCGACGCCGGCGCGACGCTGCTCGACGACGCCGACGAGGTCTGGGCGCGCGCAGAGCTGGTGCTGAAGGTGAAGGAGCCGATCGCCAGCGAGTACCACCGCTTCCGCAGCGACCTGGTGCTGTTCACGTATCTGCACCTCGCCGCCGACCGTGCCGCTCACGGATCGCCTCGCCGAATCCGGGATGACGGCGATCGCGTACGAGACCGTGCAACTGGCCTCGGGCGGACTTCCGCTGCTCGCCCCGATGAGCGAGGTGGCCGGACGCCTGGCCCCGATCGTGGGCGCGAACACCCTGATGCGCTCGCACGGCGGTCTCGGCCTGCTCATGTCGGGCGTCCCCGGAACCCGTCCCGCCACGGTCACCGTGATCGGCGGCGGCGTGGCCGGCGCGAACGCGGCGGTGATCGCCGCCGGCATGGGCGCCGACGTGACGATCTTCGACACCAACATCGCCCGGCTGCGCTACCTGGACGACTTCTTCGGCGGCCGGGTGAAGACGGCGGCGTCGAACCCGCTCGACCTGCGCCGCGCCGTGATCGGATCAGACCTCGTCATCGGATCCGTGCTGATCCCCGGAGCGAAGGCGCCGAAACTGGTGACGAACGAGATGGTCGCGCAGATGCGCCCGGGGAGCGTTCTCGTGGACATCGCGGTCGATCAGGGCGGCTGCTTCGAGGACACCCACCCGACCACCCACGACGATCCGACCTTCCGCGTGCACGACACCGTGTTCTACTGCGTCGCGAACATGCCCGGCGCCGTGCCGAACACCTCCACCTCGGCCCTCACGAACGCGACCCTGCCCTACGTGCGTGCGATCGCCTCGCGCGGCTGGCAGGAGGCCCTTCGCGCCGATGCCGCGCTCGCCGCCGGCCTGAACCTGGCCGGCGGGCGGATCGCGAACGCGGGCGTCGCGACGGCGCACGGCCTGCCGCTCGCGCCGCTGGCCGAGCTGCTCGGCTGATCCCGGCTGCACGGCTGATCCCGTCTGCACGGTCCGTCCCCTCACGCACAGGGCGGGCCGTGCAGGACCACCCGTGACGGTCTGCCCTCCTGGTCGATCGTCCAGGCGCGCCCCGCGAACGGCGTCGCATAGGGTGCGAGCTCACGCACTCCGGCGAGCGTGCGCAGCTCGCGCGCGGCCTCGGCGAGAACCAGCACCTCTCCGGTGCGCGAGACGCGCTGCCACAGCCCGTACTGGCGCTGCCACGAATCCGCGTCGCCGACGATCAGCATCAACTCGGACGCGCCCCGTGCATCGTCCGCCACGATGACCGGGACGCCGTCCGCCAGGGTCTGCACGACTCCGGCACCGAACCGGCCGGCGAGCAGCTCGGCGGTGCGCGCCGGGGCCGTGCTCACGATGCCCACGAGCATCGCTCGGGGTTCCCAGAGCGGCCCGGGCGCCACGGCGGCTTTCGTCTCCGCCGCCGTCGGGCAGCGCGAGTTGAACCTCCATGCCATTCAGACTCGCCCGACCCGGCGGTCGCTCCGGGTCGAACGCGCTCGGTTCACCTCCCGCTGCGAGGTGCTCGGTCCGGCTCGAGGTCCGCAGGATCGCCCGCGACGGCAGCAGCTCCGCGAGGCCGGCGACCTGCCCGCTGCAGCGCGCGGCGCTGACCAGCACGGTGCCGCCCCGCTCCCCCGCCGCCCGGATCACGCGCTGGAGGCGCTCCAGCCAGGCTCCGGCGTACTCGATCGGGTAGCCGGCGAGGTGACGGTCCACGTCGTCGATCGCGAGCAGGGGCGGCATGATCCGCCGCCCCTCCGCGATCTCCTCGATGATGCTCCAGGCGTGCTCCGGATCCTGCGGAACCGAGAGCGCGTCGGGAACCTGCTCGGCGAGGGCCCGAAGTGCGCTGCTCTTGCCCGAGCCCGGGCCGCCGAACACGATCAGACCGCGATCCTGCCCCGGGCGCAGCGTGCGCAGCGACTGCCGCTGCCGCTCCGGTTCGTCGGCGATCCCGAGCACGATCGCGCCGGCCGCCGGGGTCGCCGAGCTGCGCCCTGGTCATGCGGAGCGGCAGCGGTGGCAGCCAGGGGCTGCGCGCGCGCTCCTGCCCCCGCGACCGATCGATGACCGCCTGCAGCTCCTGCGGGGCTGTCCTGGCCACGCGGAAGGCCGCCGGGGCGCCGTCCCGGGGTCTGCGCACCAGCGCGAGGCCGCGACCGGCCGCGTCGCCGGGCAGCGCCGAGGCCGCGTCCGTGCCGATCATCGCGCGGCTGTCCGCAGGGTCGGTGACGCGCAGCGCGATCCGCAGCGGGCAGTTCGTGGCCAGCGCATCCCTGACCACTCCCGTGGCGCGCTGCGTTCCCAGGATCAGGTGCATCCCCAGCGCGCGGCCGCGCGCCGCGATGTCCGTGAAGACCGTCGCGAGGTCGGGATGCTCCTGCAGGAGCGCGGCGAACTCGTCGACGACGATGACCAGGCGCGCGAGCACTCCCCCGGCGTCCGCGATGCTGCGCACCCCGTGCGCTGCGAGCACCTCCTCTCTGCGCCGCAGCTCGGCGCGCAGGCTGCGCACACCGCGCTCCGCGCCGCCCGCGTCCAGGTCGGTGATGACGGCGGCGACGTGCGGCAGCGCGCGCAACGGCTCGAACGCGGTGCCGCCCTTGAAGTCCGCGAGCACGAAACTCACCTCCTGCGCCGCGTGCACGGCGGCAAGTCCGGTCACCCAGCTCACCAGGAGCTCGCTCTTGCCCGCCCCCGTCACTCCCGTGACCAGCGCGTGCGGGCCGTCGGCCACGAGATCCACGACGACAGGTCCGTCGGCGTCGCGACCGAGCACGACGGCCAGCGAATCCCCGGCGAGACGCGGCGCCGCAGGCGTCTCCGCGAGACCCGCGAGATCGGCGCCGAGAGCCTCCCGCAGGGACACCGAGGCGGGGATCCGCGCCTCGCCGTCCGCACCCTCCGCAAGGATCCGCACGAGTGCTTCGGCCTGATCCTGCGAGATGCCCTCCATCGCACAGCTGCGCACGCCCGACGTCGAGCGGACCTCGGCGCGAGCCGGTTCGGCGACGTCGATGACCGCCTCGTAGCCCGGCGGCGGGGCTGGCGCCCGGCCCCGCCAGCGCCAGTCGCGCGCCGGCGGATGCCGTCCGCTGCTCCCCGACGTGCACGGCGAGCGCGTCGGGTCCGTGCGCGTGGGCCTGGGGCAGGCCGGCGAGCCCCAGGCCGGCGATGGCGTCCCCCTCCAGACGGATCGCGCCCTGCGCGTGCCGCAGGCAGAGCTGCAGCACCATCGCCCGCGCCACGGCGCGCACGACCGGCGCGGGCCCGCGCACGCACACCCCCGCGGTCAGCGGGAACCGTGACCGGAGCGCCCGGCACGGTGCCGTGCCGCGTGCGGAAGGCGTCTGCCTGCTCCCCGGTGCCGCTGAACCGCAGCGGGGCGGGTGCGTCCCCGCGTCCGATCGTGAGCTCGGCATCGCCGGAGAGCGCCCTGCGCCGCAGCGGCGGATCGGCCAGGCAGCCGGTCAGGCCGGGCGCCGCATGGAGCAGCCGCACCCGCTCCGCGTCCAGCCGCGCCGCGACGACCTCCTCGACGCGCTCCCACGCCGCCGCCTCGTCAGCCTGCGGCCCGCCGGGTCGCACGCCGGCGCTGACGCATCCCGTCCAGGAACGAGGCGAGGATCATGGCCGGGCCGAGTGCCGCGAAGCACAGCGACAGCGGGGACCGGGTCACGGCGAACAGCACCACCCCCGAGACGACCGGCACGATCGCGGCGAGGAAGCGGCAGCGGTGCGCGCGGCGGCGCCGCTGCGGGGGACGGGAGGACGATCGTCTCGGCGGGATCCATGCGCCCATCCCAGCCGGATCCGCTCCCCTGCGGAGCGTCGCCGCCGGAATCCGTGGACTACTCGCCGGAGACGGCCTCGGTGGAGGACGCGCCCGCGCGCCGCTCGGCGTCCACGACGATGATCGTGACGTTGTCGCGTCCGCCGTTCTCCAGTGCCGCGGAGAGCATCGCGTCGACCGCGGCGTCCGGGGTCGCGTTGAGCCCGAGGAAGTGCTGGATCCCGTAGTCCGTGAGCTCCTTGGTGAGCCCGTCGGAGCAGATCACGAAGCGGTCCCCGTCCTGCACGCTCAGCTCGCGGTAGTCCGGCGGGAGCGCCTCGCTGACGCCGACGGCGCGGGTGATGACGTTGCTGTACGGGTGCCCCTCGGCCTCCTCGGGGCTGATCCGCCCGGCGGTGATGAGCTCCTGCACGACCGAGTGGTCGGTGGTGATCTGGGCGAGCGGTGCCGTCGCGGAGCAGGTACACGCGCGAGTCGCCGATGTTCAGCGACACCCACCGGGCGTCCTGATCGACCAGCGCGAAGTACACCCCGGTCAGAGTCGTGCCCGTGCCCTCGTCCGTCGTGTCCGGATGGGCGGTGATGTCCTCCACGGCCGTCGCCAGCGCCGTCTCGATCGTCGCGGTGGTGACGTCGCCGGCGGCCACGACCTCCTCGAGACGGGCGATCGTGCGCTGGCTGGCGATCTCGCCGCCGGCGTGCCCGCCCATGCCGTCCGCGACCACGAAGAGCGGGAACTCGGCGAGATACGCAGTCCTGATTGTTCTCGCGCCGTCGTCCGGTGTCCGTCGCGCCCGCCCAGTGCAGGACGACCGCGTCGCCGGACGCCAGCGCCACCTCGCGCGTGTACGCCGTCGATCTCTGACTCACTGCGGTACTCCCCATCCTCGGGCGATCGGTTCGACCGTCGAAATCTCACACATCGTAGTGGAATTCCCGGCCTCGGTGTGCGGCTCAGACCGCGGGGTCCTCGGGCAGCGGGAACAACGCGTCGATCGCTGCGAGGTCTTCCGGGCCGGGCGTCCAGGCGGCGCCGGCCAGCGCGTTCGCCTCGATCTGGGCGGGGCTGGTGGCGCCGGCGATGACGGACGCGACGCCCGGCTGCGCGAGCAGCCAGCCGAACGTGGCCTCCAGCATGGTGATGCCGCGCTCATCGCAGAAGGCCCGGTAGGCGTCCAGCGCGTCCCACGGGGCGTTCTGCCACAGATGCGCACGGGTCCGCATGATCCGGCTCGCCTCCGGTCCGCCCTCGCGAGTGAACTTGCCCGTGAGCAGGCCGTTGTGCAGCGGGAAGAACGGGAAGAAGCCCAGACCGAAGTGATTCGCGGCCGGCAGCACCTCGCGCTCCGCCGCCCGGGACAGCAGCGAGTACTGGTTCTGCGCGGAGATGAAGCGTGCGCTGCGGATCGAGGACAGCTCGGCCTCGGCGATCTGCCAGCCGGTGAAGTTGGAATGGCCGAAGTAGCGGATCTTCCCCTCGCGGACGAGCTCGTCGAGGGCGTCCAGCGTCTCCTCGATGGGCGTCAGCGGATCCGGGGTGTGCAGCTGGTAGAGGTCGATCCAGTCGGTGCGCAGCCGGCGCAGCGACTCCTCGACCGCCTTGCGCACGTAGCGGCGGGAACCGAGCCCGGCCGGGAAGTCGTACCCCATGTCGTAGGCCTCGTGCCCGAACTTGGTGGCGAGCACCACGCGCTCGCGGCGTCCCGCCAGAGCCTCGCCCATGAGCGCCTCGCTGAGACCCGGCTCCTTGCCGTAGATGTCGGCGGTGTCGAGGAAGGTCACGCCGCTGTCGATCGCGGCGTCGAGCACGGCCCGCGTGCCCTGGATCGTCTCGGTCGCCGTGCCCGCGCGCCCGAAGTTGTTGCAGCCCAGTCCCACGGCGGAGACCTGAAGCCCGGACGAACCGACCCGACGTTGAGCACTCATGGTTCCACGCTACCCGAGCGAGTGAGGACCGGGCATGCGGGAAGCCCCCGGTCCGAGGACCGGGGGCTTCCGATGAGGATCACTCCGAGGGCTGCTCGCCGTTCGCCGGGGGCGCCGGAGGTGCGGGCGGGGCCGGAGGTGCCGGAGGCGTGACCGGTGCGGCGGGAGCCGCGGCCGGCGGCGCGACCGGCGGGACCTGCGGCGCGGCCGGCGGCTGGAAGCCCTGCGGCGGAGCCTGCGGCGCGGCCGGCGGCTGGAAGCCCTGCTGCGGCGGTGCGTAGCCCGGCTGCGGCGGAGCCGCGTAGCCCTGCGGAGCCGGGGGCTGGTAACCCTGCGGAGCGCCGTAGCCTGCGGGCGGGGCAGCCGACGGCTGAACCGGGATGCCCTGCCACACGGTGCGGTCGCCGAGGAAGCCGTTGCCCGCCCACGATGCCGGGGCGATGTTCGGGTTCCAGCGCGACTTGTCGAACGCGTTGATGCCGAGCCAGCACGAGGCTCAGGAAGATGTAGAGCACGACCCATGCGCCGCTCTTCTGCAGCTTGAGACCCACTCGCCAGGCGGCGAGCACCATGAGGACGGTCATCGCGATGCCCACGAGCCAGCCGAGGACCGGCACCCACGTCAGCACGAAGCCGAACGCCAGCCACGGGCTGAGGTCGCCGAGCTTCAGGAAGATCATCACGTTGTAGAACGGCACCCACGCGCGCCACTTGCCCTGGACGCCTGCCTTCTCGAAGATCTTCATGAGGAAGATCGAGCCGAGCACGTAGAAGACCACGGCGAAGACCAACCACATCAACGCGGCGATGAGATAGGCAGCTGCAAGAGCGCTGCTGTCTCCGTAAGAGTCCATGTTTCGTTTCCCTCCGGGAATCAGTTCATGATGCGTTCGCATCGACGAGCACAAGGCTGAAAGTCAGCTGTATGCTCCGACGCGAACACCTTACCGCGTCCCAGCGTCGCATTCACGAACTATCTGCGGGCCGTCGGCTGATCCGTCACCAGTTCGAGCACGTCCCGGTCCTCCGTCTCGCGCAGCTCCACCCCGCGGCGGCGGACCCAGCCGAGCAGCGTGCGCCTCGACCCGATGCGCGGGCGCTCCTGCGCCAGCAGGCGCACGAGCTCCCCTTTCGCGTGCTTGTTGAAGTGGTTGAGCGCCTTGCCCTGCGCTGTGACGACGCGCACATACGCCGACGGCAGACCGGACGGCACAGGGCCGAGGTCGGCGTACGCCTCGGAGCGCAGGTCGAGCACGAAGGACGGCGCCGCGGCGGCGAGCTCCGCGGTCACGGCGTCCGCCCACAGCCGTCGCAGCGGCGGGAGCCCCGGCACCGAGGCCGACGCCCCCAGACGGTACGACGGGATGGGATCCAGGGCGCCCACCGGGCCGTACGGTGCGCTGTGGATCCGCACATGCGCGCCGAGCCAGCGCCGTGCGTACCCGTCCAGCGACACCGCGTCGAGTGCGTCGAACAGCACTCCGGTGTACCGGTCGACGGCCGGCATCACCGGTGCGTCACGCAGTGCGGCGTTGTCGCGCACGGCGTCTGCGAGCTGCGTGTCGCTGAGCTTCAGCACCCGGCGGGTCCCCACCTCATCGGCCGCCAGCGCGACGAGCGCGTCGCGCACCCGTTCGCGCTGCGGCAGCAGGCCGGGCAGCGCCCAGGCGGACGGATCCGCAGGTCCGCTCCTCCCGCCGGGACGCTTGGTCTCCGACGGCGGCAGCAGGATCATCATGCGCGGGACTCCTCGGGGTCGGGATCGGCGGACGCGCGGAAGCGCCAGACCCCCGAGGGGATCCGGCGCTTCCGAGACGATCCGGCGATCAGGCGACGAGCGCCGCGTTGCCCGCGACGATCGTCAGGGTGTCGCCCTCCATCGAGACGAAGCCGTCCCGCGCGCTGGCGAGGACCTTCGTCCCGTCCGGCTTCGTGATGCGGACCTGGCCCTCGGCGAGGATGGCCAGCACGGGTTCGTGTCCGGCCATGAAGCCCAGTTCGCCCTCGACGGTCTTGGCGACGACGAGGCTGGCCTCTCCGGTCCAGACCTCCGCGTCCGCGGAGACGAGGCTGACGTGCAGAGCCATGCTCAGGAGTTCTCCTTCTGGATCCGAGCCCAGTTCTCCTCGACGTCCGAGATCGGGCCGACGTTGAAGAAGGCCTGCTCGGCGACGTGGTCGAAGTCACCGCGGCAGATCGCGTCGAACGACTCGATCGTGTCCTTCAGCGGGACCGTGGAGCCCTCGACACCGGTGAACTTCTTCGCCATGTAGGTGTTCTGGGACAGGAACTGCTGGATCCGGCGCGCGCGGGCGACGACGATCTTGTCCTCTTCCGAGAGCTCGTCGACACCGAGGATCGCGATGATCTCCTGCAGCTCCTTGTTCTTCTGCAGGATCTGCTTGACCGTGGTGGCCACGCGGTAGTGGTCCTCGCCCAGGTAGCGGGGGTCCATGATCCGCGAGGTCGAGGTGAGCGGGTCGATCGCCGGGTACAGACCCTTCGACGCGATCTCGCGGCTCAGCTCGGTGGTCGCGTCGAGGTGCGCGAACGTGGTCGCCGGTGCCGGGTCGGTGTAGTCGTCGGCCGGCACGTAGATCGCCTGCAGCGAGGTGATCGAGTGGCCGCGCGTCGAGGTGATGCGCTCCTGGAGCACGCCCATCTCGTCGGCGAGGTTCGGCTGGTAGCCCACCGCGGACGGCATGCGGCCGAGCAGCGTGGAGACCTCGGAGCCGGCCTGCGTGAAGCGGAAGATGTTGTCGATGAAGAGCAGCACGTCCTGCTTCTGCACGTCGCGGAAGTACTCCGCCATCGTCAGGGCGCTCAGGGCGACGCGCAGACGCGTCCCCGGCGGCTCGTCCATCTGGCCGAAGACGAGGGCGGTCTTGTCGAAGACGCCCGCCTCCTCCATCTCGTGGATCAGGTCGTTGCCCTCACGGGTGCGCTCGCCGACACCGGCGAACACCGACACACCGCCGTGGTCCTGCGCGACGCGCTGGATCATCTCCTGGATGAGGACGGTCTTGCCGACGCCCGCACCGCCGAACAGGCCGATCTTCCCACCCTGCACGTACGGGGTGAGCAGGTCGATCGACTTGATGCCGGTCTCGAACATGGTGGTCTTCGACTCGAGCTGGTCGAAGTTCGGCGCCTTGCGGTGGATGGGCCAGCGCTCGGTGATCTCGATCACCTCGCCATCGGCGGCGTTGAGCACGTCCCCGATCACGTTGAAGACCTTGCCCTTGGTGACGTCGCCGACCGGGACCGAGATCGGTGCGCCGGTGTCGCGCACCTCCTGGCCGCGGACCATGCCGTCGGTGGGCTTGAGGGCGATGGCGCGGACGAGGTCGTCGCCGAGGTGCTGCGCGACCTCGAGCGTGATCTCCGTCGACTCGTCGCCGATGGCGATCGTCGTCTTCAGCGCGTTGTAGATGTCGGGGATCGAGTCGTGCGGGAACTCGATGTCGACGACCGGTCCGGTGACGCGAGCAACGCGCCCGACGACCGTCTTGGCCGTCTCGGCCGTGGCGGTGGCAGTCATATCTTCGTCTCTCTCCTGAGGGTCTTACTTGTTCGACGCGAGCGCGTCGGCGCCGCCGACGATCTCGGCGATCTGCTGCGTGATCTCCGCCTGACGCGCGTTGTTGCGCAGGCGGGTGTAGTCGGTGATGAGCTTGTCGGCGTTGTCGCTGGCCGACTTCATCGCCTTCTGGGTCGCGGCCTGCTTGGCGGCGGACGACTGCAGGAGGGCGTTGAAGACGCGGCTCTGGATGTACACCGGCAGGATCGCGTCGAGCACCGTCTCCGCGTCCGGCTCGAACTCGTACAGCGGGTAGACCGTGTTCCCGGCCTCGGACTCGTCCGCCTCCGCGATCTCCAGCGGGAGCAGACGGACCGTCTCCGGGGACTGCGTCATCATGCTGACGAACCGGTTGTAGACGAGGTGGATCTCGTCCACGCCGCCTTCGCCGCCGCCGCGCCCGAACGCCTCCAGCAGCGAGGCCGAGATGGCCTCGGCCGTGTGGAAGGACGGCGTGTCGGTGTCACCGGTCCACACGGCGGTCGCCTCGATCCGACGGAACTGGAAGTATCCGACGGCCTTGCGCCCGATCAGGTAGAACACCGGCTCCCGGCCCTCGGAGCGCAGGAGCTCGGCGAGCTCCATGCCCTCACGGAGGATCTGCGAGTTGAACGCGCCTGCGAGACCGCGATCCGAGGAGAAGATCACGACCGCGGAGCGGCGGATGTTCTCGGGCTCGCGGGTGAGCGGGTGGTCGACGTTGGAGTGCGTCGCGACGGCGGACACGGCCCGCGTCACGGCCCGCGCGAACGGCGAGGACGCGCGCACGCGCGCCATCGCCTTCTGGATGCGCGAAGCCGCGATGAGCTCCATCGCCTTCGTGATCTTCTTGGTCGTCTGCGCAGAAGAGATCTTCTGCTTGTAGACCCGGAGTTGTGCGCCCATATCTCAGATTCCCCCGCGATTACGCGCGGTGGCCCTTGACGATCTTCTCCTGGTTCACGTCGTCGACGTCCGCGGCGGCGTGCTCCTCGTGACCGAGCGCGCTGATGCCGTGACCCTTGCCGCTCTGGAACTCGAGGATGAAGGCGTCGGTCGCCTTCTCGAGCGCCGCGACGGTGTCGTCGTCGAGAACGTTCGTCTCACGCAGGGTGTCCAGCACCGTGGTGTTGCGACGCAGGTGGTCGAGCAGCTCGCGCTCGAAGCGCAGCACGTCCTCGACCTCGATGGTGTCGAGCTTGCCGTTGGTGCCGGCCCAGATCGAGACGACCTGCTCCTCCACCGGGTACGGCGAGTACTGCGGCTGCTTGAGCAGCTCGGTCAGACGCGCACCGCGGGCGAGCTGTCGGCGCGACGCCTGGTCGAGGTCGGACGCGAACATCGCGAAGGCCTCGAGCGAGCGGTACTGCGCGAGCTCCAGCTTCAGCGTTCCGGAGACCTTCTTGATCGACTTCACCTGGGCGTCGCCACCGACACGGGACACCGAGATGCCCACGTCGACCGCCGGACGCTGGTTCGCGTTGAACAGGTCGGACTGCAGGAAGATCTGGCCGTCGGTGATCGAGATCACGTTGGTCGGGATGTACGCCGAGACGTCGTTCGCCTTGGTCTCGATGATCGGCAGACCCGTCATCGATCCCGCGCCGAGCTCGTCGGACAGCTTCGCGCAGCGCTCCAGCAGACGGGAGTGCAGGTAGAAGACGTCACCCGGGTAGGCCTCGCGGCCCGGCGGCCGGCGCAGCAGCAGCGACACGGCGCGGTACGCCTCGGCCTGCTTCGACAGGTCGTCGAAGACGATCAGGACGTGCTTGCCGCCGTACATCCAGTGCTGGCCGATGGCCGAGCCGGTGTACGGGGCCAGGTACTTGAAGCCGGCCGGGTCGGACGCGGGAGCGGCGACGATGGTCGTGTACTCCAGGGCGCCGGCCTCTTCCAGCGCGCCCTTGACGGAGGCGATGGTCGAGCCCTTCTGGCCGATCGCGACGTAGATGCAGCGGACCTGCTTGTTGACGTCGCCCGACTCCCAGTTGGCCTTCTGGTTGATGATCGTGTCGATCGCGATCGCGGTCTTGCCGGTCTGGCGGTCGCCGATGATGAGCTGGCGCTGGCCGCGGCCGACCGGGATCATGGCGTCGATCGCCTTGATGCCGGTCTGCATCGGCTCGTGCACGCTCTTGCGCTGCATGACGCCGGGCGCCTGCAGCTCGAGCGCGCGGCTGCCCTCGAGCGGCGTGATCTCGCCGAGTCCGTCGATCGGGTTGCCGAGCGGGTCGACCACGCGGCCGAGGTAGCCGTCGCCGACCGGGACGGAGAGCACCTCGCCGGTGCGGGTGACCTCCTGGCCGGCCTCGATGCCGGCGAACTCGCCGAGGACGACGACGCCGATCTCGTGCTCGTCGAGGTTGAGGGCGAGGCCCTTGGTGCCGTTCGCGAAGGTCACCAGCTCGTTCGCCATGACGCCGGGCAGGCCCTCGACGTGCGCGATGCCATCCGCTGCGTCGATGACCGTGCCGACCTCGGTCGCCACGCCGCCCGTGGGCTCGTACGCGGCGACGAAGTCCTTCAGCGCGTCACGGATGACGTCGGGGCTGATCGAAAGTTCTGCCATTGTCTTCCCTTTGTATCTGGGTGCGCGGCTGCCCGCGCGAAGTCGTTCGTCAGCGGCCCTGGCCGATGAGCGAATTGGAGGATGCGAATTTTCCCGCTGCCTCTTCCGGGAACATTTGCATCAGCCCGCGAGCCTGTGCCGGAGATCGGCGAGGCGGGCGGCGATGCTGCCGTCGATGACGTCGTCCGCGACCTGCACGCGCAGGCCTCCGACGACGGAGGAGTCGATGACCTCGTTCAGCGCGACCCGGCGGCCGTAGCGGCCGGCGAGGACGGCGCCGAGCCGCTCGCGCTGAGGCGCGGAGAGCGGCGTGGCGGTGTGCACGGTCGCGACGATCCGATCCCGCTGGGACGAGACGATCTGCATGGCGCGGCTCAGCAGTCGGCGCACCCGGCGCCCGCGCGGCTGGCGCACCAGCGAGGTGACGATCAGCGTCGTGGCCGGGTTCAGGCTGGCCCCGACGAGCTTCTGCACGAGCGCGGCCTTGCCCTCCCCTTCGCCCAGGCGGCTGCCCAGGGCGAGCTCGAGGTCGGCGTTGCCGGAAACCAGGCGCGAGACCGAGAACAGCTCGCCCTCGATGTCGGCGTCGGGCGCGGCGATCGCGGTGGCCCGCACTGCCAGCTCCTCCACACCGTCGACCAGGTCGGCGGAGGAGGACCAGCGCTGCGCGGCGACCGTCTTGAGCACGTCCTGAACGGATGCGGACGCACCGGCGAAGACGCGCGACACCAGTGCCGCACGCGCCTCGGCCGGGGCGGCCTGATCGGCGAGCGCGCCGCTCAGCGCGGAGGACTCACCGATCAGGCGCGCCGCGGCGAACAGGTCGCCGGCGTCGTCGAGGGTGATCCCCTGCGCGGCGGTCAGAGCGCTGCTCGACGCCACCAGGGCCTGAGCGGTCGCACTCCCCATCAGGACACCGGTCCCTGAGCCTGTCGAAGGGTGGCCGCCTCGGAGGCCTCGAGGTCCGCCAGGAAGCGGTCCACGACGGCCGTCGCGCGAGCGTCGTCGGAGAGCGTCTCGCCGACCACGCCACCGGCGAGGTCGAGGGCGAGGCCGCCGACCTCGTTGCGCAGTGAGACGAACGCGGTCTGGCGCTCGGCCTCGATCTGCGAGTGCGCGGCAGCGGTGAGGCGAGCGGCCTCGACGGCCGCGTTCTCCTTCGCCTCGGCGACGATCTTCTTGCCGTCCTCGCGGGCGGTCTCGCGGATCTCACCGGCCTCGGTGCGGGCCTCGGCGAGCTGGCGGGTGTACTCCTCCAGCGCGGCCTCGGCCTGCTTCTGGGCCTCGTCCGCCTTCGCGATGTTGCCCTCGATGGCCGCGGAGCGCTCGTCGAGCATCTTCGTGAAGCGCGGAAGAGCGACCTTCCACACCACGAAGAGGATGATCAGGAAGAAGAAACCTGACCAGACGAGGTCGTACGGCTCGGGGAGGATCGGGTTCTTCGGCGCTTCCTCAGCCGCGAGCGTGACAAGAGCCTTGAGCATCCTGTCTCCTTCGGTGGTCGAGGTGGATTACGGGAAGGGGATGAAGCCGACGGCGATGCCGATGAACGCGAGCGCCTCGGTGAAGGCGATGCCGATCCACATCAGGACCTGCAGGCGGCCGGCCAGCTCGGGCTGGCGGGCGACACCCTCGATCGTCTTGCCGACGACGATGCCCACGCCGATGGCCGGGCCGATGGCCGCGAGGCCGTAGCCGATCGCCGCGAGGTTGCCGTTGACAGCAGCGAGAACCGTAGTAGCGTCCACGGATTTTTTCCTTTCGTTGTGGGCGGCAGGATCACCGCCCGCAGGGGTTTTGTCAGTGCTCTTCTGCGACCGCGAGCTGGATGTAGACCGCGGTGAGGACGGTGAAGACGTAGGCCTGGAGGACGGCCACCAGGATCTCGAGGGCGGTGAAGGCGCCGCCGAAGGCCAGCGTCCCGACACCGAGCGCGGCCCAGCCGCCGCCGGCCGTGAAGAAGAAGAACCAGGTCGCCGAGAAGCAGAGGACCAGCAGCATGTGCCCGACGACCATGTTCATCAGGAGTCGCAGCATCAGCGTGACCGGGCGGATCACGAACGTCGAGATGAGCTCGATCGGCGTCACGATGAAGTACACCGGCCACGGCACGCCCGAGGGGAACAGCGCGTTCTTGAAGAAGTTCTTCGGGCTCTTCTTGAGACCGGCGTAGATGAAGGTCACGTAGCTGACCACGGCGAGCGTGAGCGGCACGGCCGCGACGCTGGAGCCTGCGATGTTCAGGAACGGGATGATGCCCGTGATGTTGAAGAACAGCGTCATGAAGAAGATCGTGGTGAGGATCGGCAGGAAGCGGTCGCCGTCCTTGCGGCCGAGCAGGTCGTGCGCGATGCCGCCGCGGACGAAGCCGAGACCCATCTCGACGACGCTCTGGAAGCGACCGGGGACGATCCGCATGCGCCGCGTGCCGAGCACCAGGATGAGGATGACCGCCAGCGTCGAGATCGCCTGGACCAGCGTGATGCGATGCACGGCGACGCCGGCGATCGAGAAGAGCGTCTCCGGGAAGAACTCGTCGATCGACGGACCGTGGAACCCGCCATTGTCGGCCAGTCGGGGGATCATGGTCGCAGCAAGATTAAACAGCGCGGGCTCCAGCTTCGGGGCACCGGGGGCTACCGGGGCGGCGGTCGATGTGCTTCACTGCGCAGCGCTCGCGAGGCGAACGGGCACGGGTCCCAGCCTATCAGACGTGTGAGTTTCCTGAATCCCCGTCCAGCCGGGGCTGGGAGCCGTCCCGCGCCGGATCGGCGCCCTTCGACGGTGCCACGTCCTCCGGCGCCACCGTCGGCAGCGTGCTGTCGCTGACATGCGGGAGACGCATCCGCAGGAAGACCACGGCGTCGATCGCGAGCGACGCGATCACCCCGGCCAGCAGCGCCCAGAAGAACACGACGGGCTCCAGCCACGGCTGCCCGCGCAGCACGAGGATCAGCACCACGAACAGCCCGAGCTTGAGGAACCAGCCGCCCAGCACGATCGCGAAGAACAGCTGCGCGTACAGCTCCTGTCCGAACCAGCGGTTCGCGACGAGGATGCTCCCGGCCGTGATCGCGCCGAAGAGCACGGCGATCAGGGCGCCGATCAGGCCGCTCCACACCCCCGGCGTGCCCTTGACCGCTCCGCCGACGATCGCCGCGACGATCGCCAGCACGATGGCGGCGATCCCGGACGCGATGAGCGCCGTGCGCAGGATCGGCGTGCTGGTGACGGGGCTGGGGTTCATGATGATCGCTCTTTCGGGGGCGTGCCCGCGTCGGCGGGCGGAGACGGGTGCGTTGCCGGTGCGGTGCGCGGGCGCGAGGGGATGAGGGTGACGACGAGGCAGGCGGCTGCGCCCACGACGCCGAACACCACACCCGCGGCGTACTCGCCGTACCAGCCCTCCCGGGAGCCGATGTACATCAGCAGGACCGCGAGGGAGATGATGGCGGTCCACGCATAGAAGATGAGCACGGCGTCACGGCCGCGGTGGCCGAGGTCCAGCATGCGGTGGTGCAGGTGCTTCCGGTCCGGCGAGAAGGGCGACTTGCCGGCGCGCATCCGGCGCAGCACGGCGAGGCCGAAGTCGAGCAGCGGCAGCAGCACGACCACGACGGGGAGCAGGATCGGGATGAACGCGCCGAGCAGCTGGGAGCGGCCGATCTGGGCCTCCGTCACGACGGCGGGGTTCAGCTGTCCGGTGATGGCGACGGCCGACGTCGCCATCAGCAATCCGAGCACGAGGGCTCCGGAGTCGCCCATGAACAGCTTCGCGGGGCTCCAGTTCATCGGCAGGAACCCGATGCACGCGCCGATCAGGACCGCCGCGATGAAGGGCGCCAGGCTGAAGTAGCTGGACTGCCCGATGTCCCGCGCGATGATGTAGGAGTACGCGAAGAACACCCCGTTGGCGATCAGGCACACCCCGGCGACGAGGCCGTCCAGCCCGTCGATGAAGTTGACCGCGTTCATCACGATGACGATCGCGAACATCGTGATCGCGATGCTCAGCCAGCTGGATCCGATGATCGGCTCGGCGAGCGGGAGCGACACGATCTGCAGTCCGCCCACGATCGTGATGAGAGCGGCGGCGATGAACTGCGCACCCAGCTTGATCATCCAGTCCAGATCCCACAGGTCGTCGA
This sequence comes from uncultured Actinomycetota bacterium, assembly GCA_963791605.1. Classification (GTDB taxonomy): domain Bacteria; phylum Actinomycetota; class Actinomycetes; order Actinomycetales; family Microbacteriaceae; genus Microbacterium. Next base: position 482,006 of record CAWBTB010000007.1, read on the forward strand.
TGACGCCCACGATCGCGATCAGCAGAACCGCGCCGAGCACGGACCACATGGTCTGCGGCTGCGCCCAGATGATGCCGAAGAAGGGACTCGCGGCGGAGGCGGCGAAGGCGGCGAAGATGCCGATCAGCATCGCCACTCCCCCGAGCCGCGGCGTCGGCGTGGTGTGCACGTCGCGCTCTCGGATGCCCTGGTAGAGCTTGAACCGGAGGCTGAGCTGCCAGACCCCCCAGGAGCACACCAGGGTCACCGCGGCCGTGAGGATGACGGTGAACAGGTACTGCTTCATGCGGCCCTCTTCGAGCAGGTCCCCGAGCACGCGGGCGAGCTCGGCGCGGCTGATCGCGCCTTCGCGGAGCACGCGCACCTTGGCGTCCTCCCCGCCGGGACGCACCAGCGAGGTGGCGTCCACGATGGTGGACGCGACGCCTCCGGTCGCGGCTCCGTGATCGAGGTACACCGCGACGCTGTCGCCGAGCATGCGCTCGGCGGCGTCGATCTCCACGGCCGCTTCCTGGCCGGTCAGGTTCGCGCTGGACACGGCCAGCGGACCCGTCTCCTCCAGGAGGGCGAGCGCGATCCGGTGATCCGGCATGCGGACAGCGACGGTTCCGTGAGTCTCGCCCAGATCCCAGACGAGGGACGGCTGCGCGGGGAGCACGATGGTGAGACCTCCGGGCCAGAACTCGTCGACCAGGCGCTGCACCGGCTCCGGCACGGTCTCGACGAGGGCGGCGAGCGTCGCGAGGCTGCCGACGAGCACGGGAGGCGGCTGCTGGCGACCGCGCCCCTTCGCGTCGAGCAGGCGCTGCACGGCGGCGGGGCTGAACGCATCGGCTCCGACCCCGTAGACGGTGTCGGTGGGGAGCACGACCAACTCACCGCGGCTGATGGCCTGACGCGCCTGGCGCATCCCGGTGAGGATCTGATCCGCATCGCGGCTATCGAAGACTGGGGACATGACCGCCCCAGTCTACGCGGCGGATCCGCTACGGCCGGATCGCGGTGGTCGCCCTGTCCCGCTGCGCGAGATCACGGTGCGTGGCCGTGGCTCGCCAGCCGTCCTGCGCCAGCAGCTCCCGGATCGCAGCGCCCTGCACCTCGGCGTGTTCGAGCACGAGCGTGCCGCCGGAGCGCAGCAGCGCCCACGCGCGCCGGCTGATCGCCCGCACCACGTCGAGTCCGTCCGGTCCGCCGTAGAGGGCCAGGGCCGGATCGAACAGCCGCACCTCCGGATCGCGCGGGATCGCGTCGTCCGGCACGTAGGGCGGGTTGGAGATGACGACGTCGACGGTGCCGTCCAGCTCGGCCAGTTCGTCGGCGAGGTCGCCGAGCACGAGCGTCAGATTCACCTGGCCGGCGGTGTTCCGCGCGGCCCAGGCGTGCGCCTCGGGGCTCAGCTCGACCGCGTGCACCCTCGCGTGCGGCACCTCCGTGGCGAGCGCGAGGGCGATGGCTCCGGATCCGGTGCACAGGTCGACGCCGATCGGCTCGGGCGCCGCGGCGGCGAGCAGCGCGTCGATCGCGAACTGCGCCACGATCTCCGTCTCCGGGCGCGGCACGAACACGCCGGGCCCGACCGCGAGTTCGAGATGGCGGAACGGCGCCGTCCCGGTGAGGTGCTGCAGCGGCTCCCGCGCCGCGCGGCGTGCGATCAGCGCATCCAGCGTCGTCTCGTCCGGCGCGGACAGCACCTCGCCGCGGATCATGGCCGCCTGCACACCGCCGCGGCCGAGCCCCAGCACGTGACCGGCGAGCAGTTCTGCGTCCACCAGCGGATCCGGCACTCCGGCATCGGCGAGGGTCGAGGCGGCACGGCGGAGGGCGTCGGCGAGGAGGGAGGGCATCGTCGTCCAGCGTAATCCTCGCGTCACAATCACCGGGCGCATACGACCCCGACATAGGCTGTGCAGCACTGCGTCGTGCTCGGCTGGAGCATCGTGCGTCACCCCGCGTCGTCCATCGAAAGGTCCGTCATGGCAGGCATCCACTCCGACATCACCACGGCATTCGGCAACACGCCGCTCGTCCGGCTCAACCGCATCACCGAGGGTGCGGAGGGCGAGGTGTACGCGAAGCTCGAGTACTTCAACCCGGGCTCCTCGGTGAAGGACCGTCTGGGCATCGCGATCCTGAACGCGGCCGAGGAGGCCGGCGAGCTGAAGCCCGGCGGAACCGTCGTCGAGGCGACCTCGGGCAACACCGGCATCGCGCTCGCGCTCGCGGGAGCCGCGCGCGGCTACAAGGTCATCCTCACCATGCCCGCCTCGATGTCGGTCGAGCGCCGTCAGCTGCTCGCCCGGTTCGGCGCCGACCTGGTGCTCACCGACCCGGCCGGAGGCATGAAGCTCGCCGTCGCCGAGGCCGAGCGCATCGCCTCCGAGACGCCCGGCGCGATCCTCGCCCGCCAGTTCGAGAACGAGGCGAACCCGGCGATCCACCGCAAGACCACCGCGGAGGAGATCTGGCGCGACACCGACGGCGAGGTCGACATCTTCGTCGCCGGCGTCGGCACCGGCGGCACCATCACCGGCGTCGGCCAGGTGCTCAAGGAGCGCAAGCCCGGCGTATCGGTGATCGCCGTCGAGCCGACCGCGTCCCCGCTGCTGTCCACGGGTACGCCGGGCCCCGCCAAGATCCAGGGCATCGGCCCGAACTTCGTGCCGCCGATCCTCGACACCGAGGTCTACGACGAGGTCGTCGGGGTCGAGTTCGACGACGCGATCAGCACGGCGCGCGCGCTGGCCGCCCAGGAGGGCATCCTCGCCGGCATCTCGTCCGGCGCCGCCGCCTGGGCCGCGGTCCAGGTCGCGCAGCGCCCCGAGAACGCCGGCAAGAAGATCGTCGTGGTGCTGCCGGACACCGGTGAGCGCTACCTGTCGACCGCGCTGTTCGAGGATCTGCGCGAGGCGAACTGAGTTGTCGGCACTCGCACGAATGCGGGAGGATCTCGCAGCCGCTCGGCTGCGAGATCCTGCCGCGCGTGGCACGATCGAGCTCGCCCTGCTGTATCCGGGCCTGCACGCGATCTGGGCGCACCGCCTCTGGCATGCGCTGTGGCGGCGGCGGTGGCGCTTCGTCGCGCGCGCCGGTTCGCAGCTGACCCGCGCTCTGACCGGCATCGAGATCCACCCGGGGGCGACGATCGGCCGACGCTGCTTCATCGACCACGGCATGGGCGTGGTGATCGGCGAGACCGCCGAACTCGGCGACGACGTCATGCTGTACCACGGCGTCACCCTGGGCGGACGCACCTGGAACAGGGGCAAGCGCCACCCCACGGTCCAGGACGGCGTCGTCATCGGATCCGGGGCCAAGGTGCTCGGCCCGATCACGATCGGCGCCCGCAGCGCGATCGGCTCGAACGCCGTCGTGACCAAGGATGCTCCGCCCGACTCCGTGATCGTCGGGATCCCCGCCAAGGCGCGGCCGCGTCACGAGGGCGCGGAGACCCGTGCGGAGCTCGCCGTCCCCGAGTACCACATCTGACGGTGCTGCCGCAGCACGCCCGCCGGGCGTACTGTCGGGGACATGCACTGGGTGCTCCACGTGGACCTCGACCAGTTCATCGCTGCCGTCGAAGTGCTGCGCCGACCCGAGCTCGCCGGGCTCCCCCTCATCGTGGGCGGCCGGGGCGACCCGACCGAGCGCGCGGTCGTGTCGACGGCCTCGTACGAGGCGCGCGCATTCGGCGTGGGTTCGGGGATGCCTCTGCGCATCGCGGCGCGCAAGGTTCCGGACGCCGTGATCCTGCCCGTCGACGCGCCGGCGTACCTCGCCGCCTCCGCGGACGTGATGACGGTGCTGCGCGCTCAGCCGGGCGCGGTCGTACAGGTGCTGGGCTGGGACGAGGCGTTCGTGGGCGTCGACACGGACGATCCGGAAGGCTACGCGCGACGGATCCAGCAGGACGTCCTGGCGCGCACCCGACTGCACTGCAGCGTCGGTATCGGCGACACCCTGGTGCGGGCCAAGATCGCGACGGGTTTCGGCAAGCCGCAGGGTGTGTTCCGGCTCACCGCCGAGAACTGGGACACGGTGATGGGCGAGCGCGCGGTGATCGAGTTGTGGGGCGTCGGCGCGAAGGTGTCGAAGCGCCTCCTCGCGCTCGGCGTCCGCACGGTCGCGGAGCTCGCGACCGCACCCGAGCAGGTGCTCACCGCGGAGTTCGGCCCGCGGATGGGGCTCTGGTATCGGGAGCTCGGTCGCGGCGGTGGCTCGGACGTGGTCGACGACACGCCCTGGGTGGCTCGCGGGCACAGTCGCGAGACCACCTACCAGACGGACCTCGTGGATCCTGCGGAGATCACGCAGGCTGCGCTGGCCCTGCTCGAGCAGGTGCTCGGGGATGTGGCGGAGGACGGACGGGCCGTCATCGGCCTCGGACTGAAGGTGCGGTACGCGCCGTTCACGACGAAGACGTTCACCAAGCGGATCCCGGCGACCTCCGATCGGGACGTCGTCATCGAGAAGGCGCGGGAGCTCATCGGCCGGATCGCGCCCGGCCGCCCGGTGCGGCTGCTCGGCATGCGCGCCGAGATGGCGCTGCCCGACGACGCCCGGGACGGACGCACGCCGACCCGCGGAACCTGGTGACGGACCGCCGGTCGCTCCGTCTATTTGTGCCAAACGGTCACTTGGCCGGCCCAGCAGCGACCGTTTGGCACAAATAGACGGGGGCGGGGCGAGTGCGGGGCGCTCAGAGCGACCTTGAGCCTGCGAGCGCAGCGCGAACCCGGCGCAGCGCCTCGTTCGGCGCGATGTAGACATGCGCTGACGTCAGGCGAACCACAACCCATCCGGCTTCGGCGTATGCCTGATACTTGTCGATGTCCCGCTGCAGCTGTGCACGGGTGAGATGGCCGTCGCTCTCGTACTCCATCGCGACCTTCCACTCCGGGTAGGCCAGTTCACTGCAGCCCAGGAACCGTCCGGCGGGGCTGTAGACGTCGTAGTCCAGTTCAGGTTCCGGCATGCCGGCGCGATGCAGGATCAGACGGATCTGCGTCTCCGGCGGAGACGCGGCACCCGTGCGCGCCAGTTCGAGCGCCCGGCGCAGTGCAGGTGCTCCCGGCCGGCCCTTGCGCTCGACCAGATGCTCGAGGTCGGCGCGATCCGCGAGTGCCGTCTCCACGACCGGCCTGAAACCTCCAGGGTGTCGCGGGACGTGCAGAACCGCGTCCGCCGCGGCGACCAGCTCGTCCTCGGTCAGCAGTCCGCCGAGCGTCGCCCACGTGCTCGCAGGATCCGTTAGGCGGATTCCCTCGGCGACGACCGTTCGCACGTAACCGACGGAGAACTGATGGCCCCGGACACCTTGGCGCACCGGCGCCGTCCCCGGGCGCCACACGCCGACGTGCAGGGTCGCATCGACCCGTCGCGGAATCGGGATCCCCCACCACATCGCGGCGGTCGGACCGCAGAGGAACGCATGTGCCGGCATCACGGGAAGATAGTCTCGTATCCCCCGATCCGACTCTCGAGCGCGCACCGACCACCACTCGGTGTCCCCGTCGACCAGGACGTCCTCTGTCACGTCCGCGACCGCGCGCCCACCATGGAACGGTCGTTGCAGGTGCGGATCCCGCAGGCGTCGGGCGGTGACACCCAGCTCGCGCGCCTGACGAATCGAGAAGGACGGCGGGAGTTGGTCGGGGAGCGGAGATCGGCGCGGCATCCTGCCACCTTGCAGGATGGGCCGCTTCGCCCGTCGGAGTTCTCCACACCCTCCGTCTGTTTCTGCCGAATGGTCGCTTCAGGCGTGCCAAAGCGACCATTCGGCAGAAATAGACGACGGAGAGCGGAGTCAGCTCTCCGTGCCGAGGGCGGCGAGCCGTGCTTCCTCGTCCGCGTGGATCGCGGATTCGATGATCGGCTCGAGCGCGCCGTCCATGACCTGGTCGAGGTTGTACGCCTTGAAGCCGGTGCGGTGGTCCGCGATCCGGTTCTCCGGGAAGTTGTAGGTGCGGATCCGCTCGGAGCGGTCCATGCCGCGGATCTGCGAGCGGCGGGCATCGCTGGCCGCGGCGTCGCGCTCCTCCTGCTGCTTCGCGAGCAGGCGGGCGCGCAGCACGCGCATACCGGCCTCGCGGTTCTGCAGCTGCGACTTCTCGTTCTGCATCGAGACGACGATGCCGGTCGGGAGGTGCGTGATCCGGACGGCGGAATCCGTCGTGTTCACGGACTGTCCGCCGGGGCCGGACGAGCGGAACACGTCGATCTTGAGATCGTTCTGATTGATCGCGACTTCGTCGGGCTCGTCCACCTCGGGGAACACCAGCACGCCCGTCGTGGACGTGTGGATCCGCCCCTGCGACTCGGTCGCCGGCACGCGCTGCACGCGGTGCACGCCGCCCTCGTACTTCAGGTGCGCCCAGACGCCCTGCGAGGGATCCGTGGAGGATCCCTTGATCGCGACCTGCACGTCCTTGTAGCCGCCGAGGTCGGACTCGGTGCGATCGAGCAGCTCGGTCTTCCAGCCCTTCGATGCGGCGTACTGGATGTACATGCGCAGCAGATCGGCGGCGAAGAGGGCGGATTCGGCCCCGCCCTCCCCCGCCTTGATCTCCATGATCACGTCGCGCGCGTCGTCCGGATCCCGCGGGATCAGCAGGCGCCGCAGCTTCTCCTGCGTGCGCTGACGCCGGTCCTCGAGAGTCGGCAGCTCGTCCGCGAAGGCCTCGTCCTCGCGGGCGAGCTCGCGGGCGGCGTCCAGGTCGTCCCCTGCGGCGATCCAGTCGTCATGCGCCTTCACGATCCGGCTGAGCTCGGCATAGCGGCGGTTGACGCGCTTCGCCCGCGCGGCGTCGGCGTGCACCTCGGGGTCGGAGAGCTCCTTCTCCACCCTGCGGTGCTCGTCGCGCAGCGACTCGACCTGTTCGAACATGACGACCGGATCCGGGTTTCTTCAGGCTGCTGTTCCGCGGACGAGGATCAGCGGATGCTGTTCTCGGACGCGTGGCTGTGGCCGTTGCCGTTCTGCGGCTTGCCCAGCTGCGCGTTCTGCATCTGCAGCAGGAACTCGACGTTGGAGTCGGTCTCCTTCAGCTTGCCCAGCACGACCTCGAGCGCCTGCTGCGGGTCGAGCCCGGCGAGGGCGCGGCGCAGCTTCCAGGTGATCTTGACCTCGTCCGGGCTCAGCAGCATCTCCTCGCGGCGGGTGGAGGACGCGTTCACGTCCACCGCCGGGAAGATCCGCTTGTCGGCGAGCGCGCGGGACAGGCGCAGCTCGCTGTTGCCCGTGCCCTTGAACTCCTCGAAGATGACCTCGTCCATCTTGGACCCGGTCTCCACCAGCGCCGTGGCGAGGATCGTCAGGGATCCGCCGTTCTCGATGTTGCGCGCGGCGCCGAAGAAGCGCTTCGGCGGGTACAGCGCGGACGCGTCCACGCCGCCGGTGAGCACGCGACCGGACGCCGGGGCTGCGATGTTGTAGGCGCGGCCGAGGCGGGTGATCGAGTCGAGCAGCACGACGACGTCGCGGCCCAGCTCGACCAGGCGCTTGGCGCGCTCGATCGCGAGCTCGGCGACCGTGGTGTGGTCCTCCGCGGGGCGGTCGAAGGTCGAGGCGATGACCTCGCCCTTCACCGTGCGCTGCATGTCGGTGACCTCTTCGGGACGCTCGTCGACGAGCACGACCATGAGGTGCACCTCGGGGTTGTTCTGCGCGATCGCGTTGGCGATCTGCTGCAGCACGATCGTCTTGCCGGCCTTCGGGGGCGCGACGATGAGGCCGCGCTGGCCCTTGCCGATCGGGGCGACGAGATCGATGATGCGCTGGGTGAGCTTCTCCGGCGCGGTCTCCAGGCGCAGGCGCTCCTGCGGGTAGAGCGGGGTGAGCGCGGAGAACTCGACGCGGTTCGCGGCGTCCTCGGTGCTGAGTCCGTTGATCGAGTCGACCTTGACCAGCGCGTTGTACTTCTGGCGGCCCTGCTGCTCGCCCTCACGGGGCTGCTTGATCGCGCCGACGACGGCGTCGCCCTTGCGCAGGTTGTACTTCTTCACCTGGCCGAGCGAGACGTACACGTCGCTCGGACCGGACAGGTAGCCCGCGGTGCGCACGAACGCGTAGTTGTCGAGCACGTCGAGGATGCCCGCGATCGGGATCAGGACGTCGTCCTCGCCGATCTCGGTCTCGAACTCGTCCACGTTCGCGTTCACGGCGCCGCCGCGGCGCTTGTTGCGCTGGCGTCCGCGGCCGGGACCGGCCCTCCTCGTCGTTGTCGACGGATCCGCCGCGCTGGTTCTGCGCGTTCTGGTTGCGGCCGCCGTGTTCTGGTTGCCGTTGCCCTGGCCGTCCTGGGCGGCTTGCCGTTGCGGCTGCGGCTGCGCGAACGCGAGCGGCTGCGGCTGCGGCCGGACTGCTCCTCGCCGCCCTCGGCGGGCGCCTCGGCGCGCTGCTCGGCGGGTGCGTCGGACGCGGCGGCTGCCGGGGCCGACTCCGCGGGGGCGTCGCCGGCGGGCGCGGACTCGGCCGGAGCCTCCTCCGCCTTCTTCGCACGGCTGCGACGCGGGGCCTTCGCCTGCGGCGGCCTCCTCGGCCGGACGCGTCGGATCGCGGCGGACACCGGAGCGGCAGCGAGGCGCATCGGCGGCGGACGCGGACTCGGCCGGAGCCTCCTCCGCCTTCTTCGCCCGGCTGCGACGCGGGGCCTTCGCCTTCGGGGCCTCCTCCGCGGGCGCGTCGGACGCTGCGGCAGCAGCGGGCCGCCGTGGGCTGGTCGGCTACTCAGCGGCCTTGGCGGCGGCCGTCGCCGTGGTGGCGCGGCGCGGGGCGCGCTTGCGCGGCGCCTTGGGGGCGTCCTCGCCGGACGCCGCTGTCGGCCGCGAGCCGAGGTCGGGTTCTGGGTCTCGGAGATGGTCTCCACGAGTACTCCTCTTCAAGTCGTGGGCAGTTCAGCAGTGCACGGCGAAAGCCGCGCGTGGCTGCACGATCATGCCGGGAACAGGCTGTCCCCTGCATGCCACCCGGGTGACACGCCCGCGACGAGCACGATGATCGGCTCGCGGTGCGGCTTCGGGTGGTGTGCGGATGACGCAGAGATTGCGTCGCGGGCCGGGATCACGATTGTGACGAAGAACCCTCCGCTCGTTCCCTCACTGTACCACCTCGCACATCGACCGCGACCATGCGCGCAGTCCACGGAGTGTCCGTGACGTCGTCCGCGATCCGGGCCGCCTCGAGGCGGCTTCCCGGTCCGTCGCAGAGCACGAGGACGCTGGGTCCGGCACCGGAGACGACGGCGGCGAATCCCTCCGCGCGGAGCGCCCGCACCAGCCGGTTGGTCTCCGGCATCGCGGGCGCCCGATAGTCCTGGTGCAGCCGGTCCTCGGTCGCGTCCAGCAGCACGTCGGGACTCTGCGTGAGCGCCGCGATGAGCAGCGCGGAACGCGACACGTTGAACACGGCGTCCTCGCTGGGCACCTGCTGCGGCTGCAGGCTGCGGGCGGCCTTGGTCGACATCGTGTAGCCGGGCACGAGCACGAGCGGAGAGACGCCGCGGTGCACGAGCAGCTTCTTGTGCTGCGGGCCGCGCTCGGCCGTCCACGCGATGGTGAGACCGCCGAACAGCGCGGGGGCGACGTTGTCGGGGTGCCCCTCGAGCTCGGTCGCGAGACGCAGCAGCGCGGCGTCATCCAGCTCGACGTGCCCGTCCAGCAGCCCCTTCGCGGCGAGCACGCCCGCCGCGACCGCAGCGCCGGAGGATCCGAGTCCGCGCCCGTGCGGCACGCCGTTGCGCGCGACGAGGCGGATCCCCGGCATCTCTTCGCCGACGTCGGCGAAGACGTGCGCGATGGAGCGGATCACGAGGTTCGGTCGCGTCCCGCGGGATCTCCTCCGCACCGGATCCGGAGACCTCGACCTCGATCCGTCCCGTCTCGAGCGCGGTGACCTCGAAGTTCGTCGTACATGCTCAGCGCGAGGCCGAGCGTGTCGAAGCCGGGGCCGAGGTTGGCGCTGGTGGCGGGCACTCGCACCTCGACGGTGCGGCCTTCGACGCGGTTGACTGCCGCTTCGGCGGCTCAGGGACCGGGGTGAACGCAGGGACCGTCATGACGACTCACTCCCCCTCGACGCGCAGCACGGAGACCACGCGGGTCACCGCGTCGTTCTCGGCCAGGCGTGCCACAGTGTCGCTGAGGGCCTGCTCGGTCGCGCGATGCGTGCCGATCACGAGGCGCGCGGTCGCGCTGTCCTCGCCGTGGTCCACGGTCTGCTGCGCGGTCGCGATCGAGACGCCGTGGTCGCTGAGGATCCCCGCCACGGTCGCGAGCACGCCGGTGACGTCGGCCAGCTCGATCGTGATCTGGTAGCGCGTGGTGATGTGTCCGAACGGCGCGATGGGCAGGCTCTGCCGGGCGGACTCCCCCACGCCGACGCCGCCCGCGATGTGCCGCCGGGCAGCCGAGACCACGTCGCCGAGAATCGCGGACGCGGTCTGCACCCCGCCGGCGCCCGCGCCGTAGAACATGAGCGGACCGGCCGCCTCGGCTTCGACGAACACGGCGTTGTTGCCGCCGTGCACGCTGGCCATCGGGTGCTCGCGGTCGATCAGTGCCGGATACACCCGCACCGATACAGCGTCTCCGGACTCCTCCGCGATCCGCTCGCACACGGCGAGCAGCTTCACGACGTACCCGGCCCGGCGCGCCTCGGCGATCATGTCGGCGGTGACCGACTCGATGCCCTCGCGATGCACATCGTCGATCGAGACCTGGGTGTGGAACGCGAGGCTCGCGAGGATCGCCGCCTTCTGCGCAGCGTCGTAGCCCTCCAGGTCCAGAGTCGGATCGGCCTCGAGATAGCCGAGCTCGGTCGCGATCCGCTGGGCTTCCTCGGCGCTCAGCCCCTGGCGGTCCATCGAGTCCAGGATGAAGTTCGTGCTGCCGTTGACGATGCCGGAGATCCGCGCGATCCGGTCGCCGGCGAGCGAGTCGCGCAGCGGCCGGATGATCGGGATCGCCGCGGCGACGGCGGCCTCGTACGAGACCGACGCGCCGACCTGATCGGCCGTCTCGAAGATCTCCGCACCGTGCGTGGCCAGCAGCGCCTTGTTGCCGGTGACCACGTCGGCGCCCGAGCGCAGCGCCTGCAGCACGTACGTGCGCGCCGGCTCCAGGCCGCCCATCAGCTCGATCACGATGTCTGCGCCGAGGATCAGGGCGTCCGCGTCCGTGGTGAGCAGCTCAGCGTGGAAGCGGGCTGTCCCGCGGCGCGTCGGGATCGCGGACCAGGACCCCGACGAGCTCGAGGCGGGCGCCGCTGCGCTCGGCCAGGTCGTCGCCGTGCTCGATGAGCAGGCGCGCGACCTGCGATCCCACGGATCCTGCCCCGAGCAGGGCGACGCGGAGGGTACGGGGCTCCGTCATGCTTCTCCTTCTCCGACGCGGACGCCGGCGGTGCGCTCCTTCGTCCCGGTCGCGGCGATGCCGGCGTCCCGGGAGAGGAGGTCGTCGAGGGTCTCCCCCCGCACGATCACGCGCGCGTGGCCGTCGCGCACGGCGACGACCGCGGGGCGCGGGGTGTGGTTGTAGTTGCTGGACAGCGCGTGGCAGTACGCGCCGGTCGCCGGCACCGCGAGCAGATCGCCCGGGGTGACGTCGGAGGGGAGGTACTCGTGATCGACGACGATGTCCCCCGATTCGCAATGGGATCCGACGACGCGGACGAGCACGGGTGCGCCCGTGCCCTCGCGGGAGGCGATCCGAGCCGAGTACTGCGACCCGTAGAGCGCGGGGCGCGCGTTGTCGCTCATGCCGCCGTCGACGCTCACGTAGAGTCGCTCGCCGCGATCGCCGAGCGACACGTCCTTGGTGGTGCCGACCTCGTAGAGGGTGACGCCGGCCTGGCCGATCACGGCGCGGCCCGGCTCGAACGCGAGCGTCGGGATCGGGATCCCGCGCACCTCGCACTCCTGCGCGACGGCGTCGACGATCGCCGTTGCGAGCTCCTCGATAGGCGTCGGATCGTCCGCGGAGGTGTAGGCGATCCCGAAGCCGCCGCCGAGGTTCAGCAGCGGCAGCGCGCCGCCCTCGCGCAGCTCGGCGTGCAGGTCGACGATGCGGGAGGCGGACTCGGCGAAGCCCGCGGAGCCGAAGATCTGCGAGCCGATGTGGCAGTGCAGGCCGCGCAGGTTCAGGCTCGGGATCTCTCGGATCCGCTCGACCAGCGCCGGGGCGAGCTCGAGCGGGGTGCCGAACTTCTGGTCCTCGTGCGCGGTGGCGAGGAAGTCGTGGGTCTCGGCGTGCACGCCGCTGTTCACCCGCAGCAGCACGCGCTGGGCGAAGCCGTGGCGCTCGGCGCCGTGGCGCTCGGCGATCGCACCGAGCCGCTCGATCTCGATGGCCGAGTCGACGACGATCGAGCCGACGCCGACCTCGACCGCGCGCTCCAGCTCGGAGACGCTCTTGTTGTTGCCGTGGAAGCCGATCCGGGACGGCTTCACGCCTGCCGCGAGCGCGATCTCCAGTTCGCCGCGGCTGCACACGTCGACGCGCAGCCCCTCCTGGGTCACCCAGCGCGCCACCTCGGTGCTGAGGAACGCCTTGCCGGCGTAGTACACGCGCGCCTTGGTGCCGTGGGCGGCCGCGGCGGCGTCGAACGCCGCCTTGATCCGGGACGCGTGCGCGCGCACCTCCGCCTCGTCGAGCACGTACAGCGGAGTGCCGAACCGGGCGCGCAGCTCGGCGACGCCGACGCCGCCGATGCACAGCTCACCGTCGCCGTCGCGCTCCGCGGAAGCGGGCCACACCCCCGTCGCGAGATCGTTCGGATCGGCCGGTTCCCGCAGCCAGTCCGGGGCGAGCGCGTCGTCGGGCGATGCGGAGAGCACGGAGCACCAATCGTCGGGGTTCATCACGGGGTGATCCCGGCCCAGAACGGTGCCGAGTTCTGAGAATTCTAGGGCACGCGCACCGGCCGAGCCGACGGCTGTGACACCGGGCGGCAGCAGGATCCGGTGGGCGGGATGCCCGGCGTTCCACGGCGGGTCCCGCGACGAGGTGAACCGAGTGATGAGCGATGCCGTGGCGCGCGGGTGGCGCCCGCTGTACGGCGACCGCTATCCGCACGCGGGCGGCCCCGACCATTACGCCGGCTGGCTCGAGAACAGTGAGGGATTCAAGGTCGAGATCGTGGCGACCCGGATGTGAGGTCTCCGCCTGCCGGTCAGAACGGCGGCTGTTCGTCCGGTTCTGGTTCCGGTGGCGCTTTCTGTGGCGCTTCCGTTTTCGGTTCGGGTTCCGGTGGCGGAACCGGATCCGGATCCGGTTCGTCGATGGTGAACGTGACGGGTGAGGGCGGGCGGTCGATGTAGGTCGATCCGGTGGGGCTGGTCCATTCCAGGACCCCCGCGCCGAGCTGCTTCACCGCCCACGCGGTCTGATGTTTCAGGACGTGGTGTCGGCGGCAGAGCCCGCCGAGGTTTCCTTCCTCGGTCGCCCCGCCGAACGCCGCATCGATCGTGTGGTCGAGGTCTTGGGTTCGGGGTGGGAGCCCGCAGGTGAGGAACCGGCACCGGGAGTCGCGGGCGTGCAGCAGCCGGCGCAGGTCGGCGTTGGGCCGGTAGTGGTCGACGGCGAGGATCGCCCCGGTGACCGGGTGGGTGAGCACCCGCTCCCACGCGACGCACCCGCCGGCGAGGATCCGGGCCGTGTCCGTGTCGATCGGCTGCCCACCCGCGAGCTCCGCGGGCTGCTCGACGCGGACGCCGAACGCGGCTCCGGTTCCCGCCGACGTCCCGGGTCCCGCAGGCGCGTCGCACCCGCCCGCTACGTCGGCGGCCATCGCCGTGAACGCCGGAACAGTGACTTCGACGCGTCCCTGGATCGCGGACAGCAACCCCGCCGTCGTGTCGTGCCCGGACGGCGCCCCAGTGAGGAGGGTGTCTGCGCACAGGTCCGCGCGCAGCTGGTCGATCGTGCGAGCATCGCCCGGATCGCCGAGCCCGTCCGGGTCCGGGGTGAGCCCTGCGGCGGCGTCTTTCGACCGCTGTCGCGTTCGCGGCCTTGACCATCCGTGCCTGCTGGGTGAGCCGGTCGTAGATCCCGTCGATCACGGCGGCGGAGTGGATCAGCCCGAGGGCCTTCTGCCCGTCGGGGAGTTCTTCCCGCCACACCGGCGCTGCTCCTGCGCCGACCGGTGCCGGTCGGTCAGGCTGCGTGGGGCGAGGCGTTCCGCGACGCGTTCCACGACCCGCTTCGCCCGATGCGGGGTCTCCCCGATGCATGCCGCGACCGCGACCCGCTCGAACTCGCGCCCGCACCGCATCATCGAGACGGGCGCCCGTGTCTTGGATCAGCCGGACATGCGCGGCGTTGATCCGCGCCTCGGAGTACGCCCGCATCGTGACCGGGTACCGGGTCATCAGCTCCGCCGCCCGGCCCATCCGGCCCTGCACGACCCGATCCGACATGTGCAGCACCCCGGCCAGCTCCGCCGCGACCGACCGCGCCGCCAGCTCCGCTGACTCGCCCCGCACCGGCACCCCGTCGGTGTCGGCGAGGTCATCGGCGAGGCGCTGCGCGACCGCGAGATGCGCGTCCCGCACCGCCTGCAACCGGATGATCGACGCCTCCGTCGCCGCCAACCCCTCCGTCAGCATGCGCAGCACGAGCCACCGGATCGACCGGGTCCACCCCAGGATCCAGAACCGCACCGGCCGAGTTCGTCATGACCCCAGTCAACCCCGGACCACCGACATTCCCAGAGCGAAAAGAACCAGATCAGGAGCAAAGAAATGTCACGGTCGCATCACAACCCGGATCGCTCGGAGCGACGTTCTCCCGTCGGCCCGAAGACCCCGCCCAGCCCCCCCTCCCCGAACAACAGGGTCGTCCCCGTCAGCGGAGCCTATAGCGTGCGCTGACAGGGACGACTCGACATTGCGGGGCCCTCGTTACTCTCGAATCATGAACTCCCGCTCCGAGCCCGAGACCGCCGCGCCGCCGAAGCCGTGGCTGCCGCGCACGATCGACGCGGTGCTGGCCCGCGTGCTGCGCTGGCGCATCGCCCGCGCGTGGCTGCTGTACGCCGAGAAGCACGGTCCCGCGCTGGCCGACGGGGTGACCTACCGTGCGTTGTTCAGTGTGTTCGCGGCGGTGCTGCTCGGATTCTCCGTCGCCGGCCTGTGGCTGGCGGGGAACCCGGCCGCTCTGGCCCGGCTGAGCGGCGCCGTCAACGCGGTGGTCCCGGGGCTCGTCGGGCACGGCGGAATCGTGGATCCGAAGTCGATCAGCGCTCCGGCCGGTCTCTCGGTCGCCGGCGTGGCGTCGCTCGTCGGCCTGATCGGAGCGGCGATCGGCGCGATCGGGTCGCTGCGGGTGGCCCTGCGCACGCTGGCGGAGAAGCTCAGCGATGACGTGCTCTGGGTGTGGGTGCTGCTGCGCAATCTCGCGCTCGGTCTCGGGATCGCGGTCGCCTTCGGCCTCTCCGCCGCCGCCTCGTTCGCGGGCGCGCTGGGGGTCGACGCCGTCGCGAACCTGCTGGGGGTGACCCACTCCCCTGCGACGCTCTGGACCGAGAGGATCCTGTCCCTGCTGCTCGTGTTCGTCCTGGACGCCGCGCTGATCGCCGGTCAGTTCGTGGTGCTGTCGGGCGTGCGCGCCCCGGCACGCACGCTCTGGAGCGGTGCGGCCATCGGGGGCGTGGGCCTGCTCGTGCTGCAGCAGCTGTCGTCGCTGTTCGTGGGCGGCGCGAAGTCGAACCCGCTGCTGGCCTCGTTCGCCGCCCTCATCGCGCTCCTGCTCTGGCTGAACCTGTCGTCACAGGTGATCCTGCTCTCGAGCGCGTGGATCATCGTCGGCGTCGAGGATGCCGCGGATCGCGAGGTCGGCTTCCCGCGCTCCTTCGCCGAGCTGCGCCTGGACCGCGCCGAGCGGCTGCTCCAGGTCGTCACCGACGAGCGCGACGCCGCACGGACGGCGCTGGCGAAGGAGCAGCCGGACGTGCTCGCGGAGCGCGACGCGGCACGAGCCGATGCGGAGGAGCCGCCGCACGACGACCGGCCGTGGTACCGGCGGCTGCTGCCGGGGCGTCGGAGGACGCGGAGGACGCCGAGGACGGCGCAGGACTCCGCCGCACCGGTCGGGGACGAGTGATTCCGGCGACGCCCGTCACCCGTTCGGGCAGGTCCCGTTCTCGAGCAGTTTCGGGTCGGTCGTGATCGCGCTGTCCGCCGCGAACGTCGCCACGAGGGCGTCGCCGTCCACACGCAGGCCGCTGAGGTGCACGCCCGCCGGCAGCCGGTCGGCGATGCACACCTTCTGCGTCGCGAACAGGGGTTTCAGCGCAGCGCCGAAGGGCGATGACGCGGCGGTCGACGGATCCAGCGTCATCGAGCCGATCGATGGCCGAGGTCGGGGTGAAGGTCAGCTCGCCGCCGTCCGCACCCGGGGTGAGCGAGAGCGCGAGCGGAACCTTCACTCCGAACAGCGTCACCGAGCCGGTCGCCTTCACGTCGGCGCCGTCGAGCGTGACGGCATCGATCGGCGTCGTGGCGGCCGCGGCCCTGACCGCCTTCTCCAGCTGATCGGCCGTGATGCGGAACGTGCCCTTCGCGCTGCCCAGCTCGCCCCCGCGGATGGGCACGCCGGTGGCGTCCACATCGACGGCGCTCGTGATCGGCCCGATCGCGACGCTCTTCGTCGAGAGGTGCACCTCGTCCAGCCGGCCCGCGATCAGCTGCGGCAGGACGATCCCGCCGACGCTCACGTCGAGCTGCTGATCCGCGGGCAGCTTCAGCGCGGTGATCACCTGGGAGCGGATCTGCTGCGCGACCACCGCGCGCGCGACGAACTCGCCGCCGACCACGAGGCCCGCGAGCACGACCACGACGATCCCGAGCACCCACGGCCAGCGCGCACGCCGCCGCGGCGGCGGCACGGCGACGGGCGCGGACGGCAGCGACGGCCGAGGCGGGACCGCGGCGCCGCCATCGGCGCCGCGGGGCAGCGGCACCGTCGGGTGCTCCATGCCGAGATCCCGCGGATACGGCTCGGTCGGACGCGAGCTCTCGTCCGAGCCGCTCACGTCACATCCGCTCCGGCGCCGACACTCCGAGCAGATCGAGGCCGTTGCGCAGCACCTGGCCGGTGGCGTCGTTCAGCCACAGCCGGGTGCGGTGCACGTCCTCGATGGGGTCGTCGCCCTGCGGGATCACGCGGCAGGTGTCGTACCAGCGGTGGTAGAGGCCGGCGAGCTCCTCCAGGTAGCGCGCGACCCGGTGCGGCTCGCGGACCTCGGCCGCGAAGGCCACGATCCGCGGGAACTCCTGCAGCGCGCCGAGCAGCGCCGACTCGGTCTCGTGCGTGAGCAGCTCGGGCGCGAAGGCGGAGCGGTCGACGCCGGAATCCGCGGCGTTGCGCGACACGTTGTGCGTGCGCGCATGCGCGTACTGCACGTAGAAGACCGGGTTGTCGTTCGTGCGCTTCTGCAGCAGCTCGGGATCGAGCGACAGCGGCGAGTCGGCCGGCGAAGCGTTCCAGCGAGTACCGCAGCGCGTCGGTGCCGAGCCACTCGCGCAGGTCGTCCATCTCGATGATGTTGCCCGCGCGCTTGCTGAGCCGCGCGCCGCCCACCGACACGAGCTGCCCGATCAGCACCTCGACGTCCTTGTCCGGATCGTCGCCGGCCGCGCCCGCGAGCGCCTTCAGCCGGTGCACGTAGCCGTGGTGGTCGGCGCCGAGCAGGTAGATCTTGTGCGCGAAGCCGCGGTCGCCCTTGTTCAGGTAGTACGCGGCGTCGGCGGCGAAGTAGGTGTACTCCCCGTTGGAGCGGCGGATCACGCGATCCTTGTCGTCACCGAAATCGGTGGTGCGCACCCAGACCGCGTCGTCCTGGTCGAACACGTGACCCTGTGCGCGCAGGCGGTCCACGGCCTGGTCGACGAGGCTCGGCGCACCGTCGGCGCCGGGGGCGTGCAGCGTCCGCTCCGAGAACCACACGTCGAAGACGACGTTGAACTTCGCGAGCGACTCCTGCTGCTCGGCGAGCTGGTACCGGTAGCCGAGTTCGCGCGCGACGAGCAGCTGCTCGTCCGCGTCGAGCGACAGGAAGTCCGGGCGGTCGGCGAGCACGCGCGCGGCGATGTCGGCGATGTAGCTGCCCGCATAGCCGCCCTCGGGGGTCGGCTCGCCCTGCGCGGCGGCCACGATGGATCCGGCGAACCGCTCCATCTGCGCGCCCGCGTCGTTGATGTAGAACTCGCGCGCCACGGTCGCGCCGCTCGCGTCGAGCAGGCGCGCGATCGCGTCGCCGAGCGCCGCCCAGCGGGTGTGCCCGATGTGCAGCGGCCCGGTCGGGTTCGCGGAGACGAACTCGACGTTGATCGAGCGCCCGGCCTGCGAGTCGTTGCGGCCGTACGCCTCCCCCGCGTCCACGATGACCTTGGCCAGGGCACCGGCGGCCCCGGCCTCGAGGCGCACGTTGAGGAATCCGGGGCCGGCGACCGAGGCCTCGGCGATCCCGTCCACGGCGTCGAGCCCGTCGGCGATCTGCTGCGCGAGCTCGCGCGGGTTCGCTCCGAGTTGCTTGGCGAGGCGCATCGCGATGTTCGTCGCCCAGTCGCCGTGCTCCCGGTTGCGCGGGCGCTCCAGCACGATGTCGCCGGCTTCGAGCGCGAGCGGCTCCCCCGGTCGTCGCTCGTCCGCGATCGGGACGAGGACGGACAGGATCGCGGCGGCGAGGGCTTCGGGATTCATAGGGTTCCGATTCTAGGCGGTGCCCCGCAGGAAACCCCCCGGCCCCGTTTCGTCTCGGTCGTCGCTGGCGCTCCGTCCTCGCTCAACGACCTCAGGCGGTGCAGGCCGGAGGGATCCCCGCCCGCAGCCGCGCGAGCACCGCGTCGTCGACCGATGCACCCGCATGCCGCAGCGCGAGCAGGGCGGCTCCGGCGGCGCCGCTGTCCACGAGCACGACCGGGTGCTCGCCCTCCGAGGCGGCGAAATGCTCCCGCAGCATCCGCTGCGGCGGCCCCTCTCGGAGCACGATGCTGCCGCCGGCGACCACCGGCCCCGGCCCCTTCTGCACGAGCTCGATCGTCTGCACGAGCAGTTCCCCGGCCCGTTCCAGGATCCCGCAGGCGACCGGATCCTGCGCGTCCGCCGCGTCGAACACGAGCGGGGCGAGGGCGGCGAGCTGCACCGGCCGCTGCGCGTACAGCACGCGGATGAGCTGCGCCAGCCCGGCCGGCCTGCCGTCCGGCGCCGGGAGCGACCGAGCGCTCGACCGGGACCCCGCAGGCCCGCAGCACGAGCGGGGTGAGCGCCGACTCCGCGCCGACGCCCTCGAGCTGGTCCACGGCGGCGTGCGCGGCCCTGCGCCCGATCCAGAAGCCGCTGCCGCGATCGCCGAGCAGCCAGCCCAGTCCGTCCGCGGTCGCCGCGATCCGGCCGCCCTCCACCCGCACCGCGCTCGCGCCCGTCCCGCAGACGATCCCGTACCCGATCGGGGCGACGGCGCCGCTGGAGTACATCGCCAGGAGATCCGACTCGAAGTGCAGCGCACCGCGGAACCCGCGCTCCCGCAGCGGATCCAGGATCCACGGCGAGGTGCCGCCGCCGGCGTCGTGCCCCGCGATCGCCATCGTCATCTCGGTCACGTCGGAGAGATCGGCGCCCGCCGGCCCGCAGCGCCTGCGTGATCGCGCCGAGCACACCCTCCAGCGCGAGAAGAACCCCTGATGACGTGGGGTTGCCGCTGCCTCCGCGGCCGAAGCCGAGGCACTGTCCGTCGGCGGTGGCGAGCACCGCGCGAGTGGAGGTGCCCCCTGCGTCCACACCGAGCACGAGCATGTTGCACCCCTATTTGTTATCTGTCCTACTTGATTTTTCCGCCGGGATCGGATGAGAATGTTTTTCACCCGAACCGCCATGGTTTTCATCGCGTTTTCACCGGAGGCAATGGTGCCAGCATGCAGGACATCGGCAACGAGTTGTCGATCGCGCAGCGCATCTCGCTGCGCCGTCCGGCGATGCCCCAGGCCATCGCGAAGATCGCCGACGTGATCACGGCGCACCCCACCGCCCCGGTCGAGCTGACCATCACCGAGCTGGCCGACCGCGCGGGCACCTCCGCCGCCACCGTCACCCGATTCTGCCGCGCCGTCGGCTTCGACGGCTACACCCAGTTCCGCGTCGGCGTCGCCGCCGAATCCGGCCGCGGCGACGCGGGCACCACCTGGCGCACCGACATCGCCGACGACATCGGCCAGGACGATCCCGCCGACCGGGTGCTGCTGACGCTGCTCGGCCTGCACACCCGCAGCATGGAGACCACGACCAGCCTGCTCGACCTCGACGACGTGCAGCTCGTCGCCCGGGCGATCGCGGAGAGCCGTCACGTCGACATCTACGGCGTCGGCGGCAGCGGAGTCATCGCGGACGAGTTCCGCGGGCGGCTGTACCGGATCGGCGTGAACGCGCACTCCTGGTCCGACGTGCACGACGGGCCTCACCAGCGCCGTGCTGCAGGACAGCTCCTCGGTCGCCGTCGGCGATCTCGAACACGGGGCGCACCGAGGAGACCATCGAGATGCTCTCGCACGCCCGCGCGGCCGGAGCGCTCACCGTCGCGATCACGACCGACGCCGGACTCCTGGCTCGCCTCGATCGCCGACGTGGCGCTGATCACGACCTCCGCGAACCCGACCCAGCGCCCCGACGACCTGTCCATCAAGCACGCGCAGCTGCTCGTGATCGACCTGCTCTACGTCCTCGTCGCGCAGCGCACGCTCGGCGAGGCCGCGAACCGGCTGGCCGCGAGCGCGATGGCCGTGTCGTCGCACCGCCGCCCGGTCCGCCCCGCCCCCGACGACAACGGCGCGCGGCGCCGGAAGGAGACCGCCCGATGAGCGCTTCCCCCCACGATCTGCTGCGCGAGGCCGAGAGCCGGCTCGAGCGTCTGGCCGCCGATGCGCAGGACGGCGCGCTGGATCCGGCGATCGCGCTGCTGGTCGACGCTCTGCGTGCGGGCGGGGTGATCCAGGCGTTCGGCACCGGGCACTCCGAGGCGTTCGCGATGGAGATCGCCGGACGCGCCGGCGGGCTGATCCCGACGAAGCGGATCGCGCTGCGCGACATCGTGCTGCACGGCGACGCGCTCCGCGGACGTGCTGACCGGGTCGCTCGAGCGCGACCCGTGGGTGGTCGACGAGCTCATGGCCGTCTCGCCGGTCGACCGAGCACGACGTGTTCGTGATCGCCTCGAACTCCGGCGTGAACGGCTCGATCGTCGGCTTCGCGCTGTGGGCGAAGGAGCCGGCCACCCGGTGATCGCGGTGACCAGCCTCGAGCACACCATGCGGGTCGAGCCGAAGCACCCGAGCGGCAAGCGGCTCAGCGAGATCGCCGACGTCGTGATCGACAACCTCGCCCCCTACGGCGACGCCGGCGCTGCAGCTCAGCGACGGACGATGCTCGGCCGGCGCGGTCTCCTCGATCACCGCGGCGTTCATCGCCCAGCTGCTCACCCTCGGCGTCGCCGAACGCATGGCCGAGGCCGGCGAGACTGCCCCCGATGTACATCTCGGCCAACATCCCCGGCGGCGACGAGCACAACTCGGTGCTCGAGGCGCGGTACCTGGATCGACTCCGCCGCGGCGCCTGAGCCGCGCCACAGACTCATCCTCTCCCGCACACCCTCACTAGGAAGGAAGAATCACATGGAACGAAAGACGCTTCCATCAGCCGGCGCACGTTGCTGCGCGGCGCGGCGCTCGCGGCGGTCATGGTGCCGCTCGGCGTCAGCCTGGCATCCTGCGCGGCCCCGGGCGGCGGCGAGCAGCACGCGGCTCGGCGCACCGGCGCCGAGTCGGCCGAAAACCCGTTCGGCGTCGCCGCGAACTCCGAAGGTCGACGCCGTGATCTTCAACGGCGGCTACGGCATCGACTACGTCGAGTTCGCCGGCGAAGATCATGGACAAGAAGCAAGCAGGCGGCGCCACGGTCAAGGTCTCCGCCGTCGACCAAGATCGCGCAGGAGCTGCAGCCGCGGTTCGTCGGCGGCAACCCGCCGGACCTGATCGACAACTCGCGGCGCCAACGCGATCGGCTGGAACACGATCCTGCGACCAGCTCGAGACGCTCGCGACGTGCTGGACGCGAACAACCTCGAGGGCACCAAGATCTCGCGACACGCTCTACGCGCGGCGTCAAGGAGCCGGGCACGCTTCGACGGCAAGTTCGTGGCCCTCAACTACGTGCATGACCGTCTACGGCATCTGGTACTCCGACAGCCCTGTTCGAGGCCAACGGCTGGACCGTGCCGAAGACCTGGGACAGGACCTACGCGCCTCGGCGCCAAGGCGAAGGCGAAGGGCAAGTACCTCTTCGTCTGGGGCAAGGAGGCGGCGACCTACTACCAGACGCTCGTCGTCGACTCCGCGATCAAGGAGGGCGGCGACGAGGTGCGCCTCGCGCTGGAGAACCTCGAAGGCGAACTGCTGGTCGAACCCGACCATCCAGGCCGTCCTGACGAGCTTCGACGAACATCATCCAGGCCGGCTACATGAAGCCGGGCGGCGCGGGCACGCAGTTCACCGCGGCGCAGGCGCAGTGGAGCCAACGACGAGGCCGCGCTGCTCTACCCCTCGGGCTCGTGGATCGAGAACGAGATGAAGAAGCAGACCGAAGGCCGGCTTCAAGATGAAGGGCATCCGGAGCTGCCGCTCGTCGACAAGCAGACCAGCTGCCGTACGAGGCGATGCACTCGCGCCGGGCCGGCGAGCCGTTCATCGTGCCGACCAAGGCGAAGAACGCCGCCGGCGGCAAGGAGCTGCTGCGCGCGATGCTCTCGAAGGAGGCCGCGACCGAACTTCGCCAAGACGCCAGCTGGCGCCGACCATCGTGAAGGGCACCGTGCCCGCCGACGGCTTCGGCTCGACCGCCCTGCGTCTCGCAGATCGAAGCTGCTGGACGGCGCGGGCGACAACGTGTTCACGATCAAGTTCGTCGACCTGTACGGCATGAACTCCGGACCAGCTCGTCGATCTGGAACAGCGTTCCTGTCCGGCAAGATCGACGGTCGCGGAGCTCACCAAGCAGCTGCAGGCGCATCACCGACAAGGTCGCGCAACGACAGCTCGGTCACGAAGGTCGAGATCAAGTGAGCCACTCGACGCCCGCGGAGGACCGGGCTGCGACAGCCGCGGTCGGCCGCTTCGCGCGGGGCGCCGCAAGGCCCCCGGTCGGGGGCACCGTCGGCTGACCTTCGACTACGTGTCGTTCCTGCTGGTGTTCCTCGGGCTGCCGTGGCGCTGTTCCTCGTGCTTCGTGATCTCGCCGTTCGTCCAGGCGCGTCTACTACTCGATGACCAACTGGACCGGCTTCTCGCCGACATGAGCTTCGTCGGCCTGGACAACTACGTGAAGCTGTTCCACGACGACGACGTTCCTGCAGGCGGTGCGCAACAACGTCACTGCTCGCGATCGTCGTGCCGCTCGATCATCGATCGCGATCGCGCTGGTCTTCGCGAGCTGGTCACGGTCGGCGGCCCGTCCAGCGGGCAGGTGCGCGGGCTCAGGGCGTCGAGCTTCTACCGGGTGGTGTCGTTCTTCCCGTACGTCATCCCGGCGATCGTCATCGCGATCATGTGGGGCAGATCTACGACCCGTCCAACGGACTGCTGAACGGCGTGCTGACGCGCGTCGGCGTCGACCGGCTTCGAGTCGTACCCGTGGCTCGGCGACGCAGCGCACCGCCATGGGCGCCACGATCTTCGTGATGGTGTGGGGCATCGGTCGGCTTCTACATGGTGCTGTTCGTCGCCGCGATCAAGGGCATCCCGGCCGAGATCTTCGAGGCCGCCCGCATCGACGGCGCCGGCCGGTTCCGCACCGTGACGTCGATCACTGCTGCCGCAGATCCGCGACAACGTGCAGACCGCCTACATCTATCTGGGCATCATCGCGCTGGACGCCTTCGTCTACATGGCCGGCGCTGAACGCCGGCCGGCGGCCCGAACAACTGCACGCTGGTGATGAGCCAGTAGCTGTTCACGACCGCGTTCAGAAGGGGCAGTTCGGCCTGGCCATGCGCCATGGGCGTCGTGCTCGCCGTGATCACGCTGGTGTTCGCGGGCCTCGTGTTCGGCGTGTTCCGCCTCGTCGGCGGCAAGGACTGAAGGAGGACGCTCATGAGCCTGGCCACACGCGCCGCCGTGACCATCGACACGAAGCGCGGCCAGGGGCGTCGCCCGCGCACGAGCTCGACCACCGGCGACAAGGTCGTCGGCGGCGTCTCGCACGTGGTGCTCGTCGTCTGGTCGCTCGTCGTGATCCTGCCGTTGCTGTGGACTCTGTCGCTCGTTCAAGACGACGAAGCGAGATCTTCAAGTCGCCGTTCGGCGCTGCCCGCCAACTGGAACTTCGACAACTACGTCAACGCCTGGACGAGACGCATCGGCCCGTTCTTCCTGAACACGGTCATCGTGGTCGGCTGCGCGCTGGTCCTGGTGATGGTGCTCGGCGCGATGTGCGCGTACGTGCTCGCGCGGTTCCGGTTCCCGGCAGCCGGGTGATCTACTACCTGATGCTGGCGGGGCTCACCTTCCCGATCTTCCTGGCGATCGTGCCGCTGTTCTTCATCCTGCAGGGCTCGGGCTGCTCGAGCACGCTGCCGGGCCTGATCATCACCTACGTCGGCGTTCGCGCTGCCGTTCACCGTGTTCTTCCTGTTCTCGTTCTTCCGGTCGCTGCCCGTACGAGATCCAGGAGGCCGCGTACGATCGACGGGGCGGGCGAGTGGCGCACGTTCTTCCAGGTGATGCTGCCGATGGCGAAGCCGGGATCGCGGCGCGTCGCGATCATGAACTTCCTGGGCCTGTGGAACCAGTTCCTGCTGCCGGTCGCGCTGAACACCGAACCAGCGAGAACTACGTGCTGTCGCAGGGCATGGCGGCGTTCGCCGTCGTCGGCCGGCTACTCGGTCGACTTCGGCGCGCTGTTCGCCGCGGTCATGATCACGATCGTGCCGGTGCTGATCGTCTACATCCTGTTCCAGCGTCAGCTGCAGGGATCCGTGTCGCAGGGCACCTCGAAGTAGCCCCGCCTGATCTCTGCGGAAGCGCGTCCCGGTTCGTCCGGGGCGCGCTTCTTGCACGCGTTCGAGGGGCGCCGGATCGTCGGCGAGTGCTGGATCGCCCACGGCGCCGGACGCGCGGGCACCGCCGCGTTGCGCGGCCGCACCGGCGAGCACGACGAGCACGATGCCGGCGAGCTGGACGGGCGCGGGGGCCTGGGCGAGCACGAGCAGCCCGATCAGGACACCGAACGCGGGCTCGATGGCCAGGAGCGTGCCGAACGCCGCGTGCGTCATTCTGCGCAGCGCGAGCATCTCGAGGCCGAGGGCGATGACCGGGGCGATGAGCGCGATCCCGGCGGCGAGGGGCAGGATCCACCAGGCGAAAGCGCCGCCGACGACCTGCGGCAGCCCGAGCGGCAGGGTGACGAGCGCCGCGATCGGGATCGTCACGGCCAGCCCGCTGATCCCTGAATAGCGGTCGCCGACGTGCTGCGTGAACAGGTTGTACAGCGCCCAGCAGGTCCCTGCGAGCAGCGCGAAGCCTATGCCGAGCAGATCCATGTCCCCCTGCCATGGCCGGGTCATCAGCACGACGCCCGCCAGCGCGAGCAGCGGCCAGACCAGAGCGCGGCGCCGCCTGCTCATCACGCCCGCGAGGACGAGCGGCCCGAGGAACTCGATCGCGACCGCGGTGCCGAGCGGGATCCGGTGCACGGCCGAGAGGAAGAACGTCGTCATGAACCCCGTGGCCGCACCCAGCGCGATCAGCGCCGGGAGGTCGCGCGGCCGGATCGACCGGAGTGATGGTCGCACGATCACGGTGAGGAAGATCGCCCCGAAGCCCATCCGCAGCCAGGCTGCGCCGGCCGGGCCGGCATGATCGATCAGCGGGACGGAGAGCGCGTTGGAGAGCTGGATCATGAGCATGGCCGCGATCGCCATCGACCACGGCGGGATCCCGCGGGGCGCGCGGAGCGGGCTCGTCACGGCGCCCCCACCCCGGGCTCGAAGACCGCGAGCGAGAACCGGGTGGCCCGCTCGTGCGGGTTCGCGTACGCATGCGGGGAGTCGCCGAAGAAGGTCAGCGCGTCGCCGGCGTCGAGCGCGTGCATCAGTCCGCCGATCTCGACCGTCAGCGCACCATCCCGTACCTGCAGCAGCTCGCGCGTGCCCGCGGCGTGCGCCTCGCTCTCGTGACGTTCTCCCGGCTGCAGCGTCCAGTCCCACAGCTCCAGCACGTCCGGCGGCTCCGTTCCCGCCACGAGCACACCCCGGCCGCCGTGCTCGCCGGTCCAGAGCACGGCGCCCTCGCCCGCGCGCGTCACCTTCGCGGCCCTCGAGGCGGGGGGCTCAACGAGGGCGGGCAGGCCGACGCCGAGTGCATCGCTCAACCGCAGCAGTGTGCCCACGCTGGGATTGACCGAGCCGTGCTCGACGCTGACGACCATGCGGCGACTCACCCCCGCGTGCCGCGCGAGCTCATCCAGCGTCCATCCGCGGGAGCGCCGCTCCTGCCGGACCCGCGACCCGATCACTCTCGCGAGCGCCTCCGCAGCTGCATCCATGAGTGCAGCATAGTGCACTTCTGGGGCATCATACCGGGTACGGACGCGCACCGTCTCGCGTCGTCCCAGGCGCGGATCGGATGCTAGGCTCGTCGGTACGCCTCCGTAGCTCAGCGGATAGAGCGCCGGTTTCCGGTACCGTAGGTCGCAGGTTCGATTCCTGTCGGGGGCACCACTCTCATGACGTATCCACCCGCTGCGCCGCAGCCGGCCGATGACTCCGTCCGTTCCACCGGGCACGCCGGTGCACACAAAATGGGGTTGGGTCACGGCGTTCGTCCCGGTCGCGGCCGTCCTGCTCATCGATCGCGCAGCTCTGGGTGATGAGCGCCTTCATGCTGGACTACCTGCGCAGCGATCGCTATTTCGTCAGCGTACCGCGGCGAATCGGCGGGGGCAGATCCGTCGATCGTGAGCGGCCTGATCGCCAGCATGATGCCGATGTCGATCGGCTCCCTGCTGTTCATCGGCTGAGTCTGGGGGCTGTATGCCTTCGAGCGTGGTCGCCGCGTACTTCGACTTCAGGGAACTCGGCCGTCTCGGTTACGCGAAGCGCTTCCACTGGGCGTGGAACTTCCTCAGCCCCGTCTATCCGATCGGCCGCGCGGTGGTCGTGCAGCGCCAGGCCGGCGCGGGGCGGGCGACGATG
The DNA here is from genome assembly GCA_963791605.1 of uncultured Actinomycetota bacterium. Classification (GTDB taxonomy): domain Bacteria; phylum Actinomycetota; class Actinomycetes; order Actinomycetales; family Microbacteriaceae; genus Microbacterium. Next base: position 509,235 of record CAWBTB010000007.1, read on the forward strand.
TGGATCGCGATCGCGGCGATCGCGGCCAGCGTCCTGATCAGCGTGATCTGGTCGATCTGGCTGATGTTCGCGATGCTCGGCGAATTCGCCGTCCTGCGCGGCAACGTGGCCTGAACTCGCGCTCAGGCCTCGGGGATGTCCCGGTGGAAGGCCTCGAGAGTCACTGCGACCGGGTCGGGTCCCCCGCGCACGCCGGTGTCCAGCGCGTCGATCGCAGCGAGATCCGCGGCGGACAGCTCGAAGCCGAACACGTCGAAGTTCGCGGCGATCCGGGCGGGGTTGACCGACTTCGGGATCGCCGAGCGTCCCTCCTGCAGGTGCCAGCGCAGCATGACCTGAGCCGGGCTCTTGCCGTGCGCTGCGGCGATCTCGCCGATCACCGGGTCGGTGAACGTCGACCGGCTCGCGTCACCGCGGTAACTGGTGATGCCGCCCATCGGCGACCACGCCTGGGTGAGGATCCCGTTCGCAGCGTCCGCGGCCTGCACGCCCGGCTGGGAGAAGTACGGGTGGCACTCGACCTGGTTCACCGCGGGGACGACGTCGGTCTGCGCGAGCAGATCCGCCAGCACCTCGGGCATGAAGTTGCTGACGCCGATCGCGCGCACCCGGCCGTCGGCGAGCAGGGTCTCCAGCGCCTTGTACGCACCGATCGTCCGCTCGAAGTCGGTGGGCAGCGGCTGATGCAGCAGCAGCAGGTCGATCTGCTCCACGCCGAGCTTGCCGGCGCTCTTGTCGAACGAGTGCAGCGCCTCGTCGTAGCCGTAGTCGCTGATCCACAGCTTCGTCTCGATGAACACCTCGGAGCGGTCGAGCCCGGAGCGGCGGATCCCCTCGCCGACCTCGCGCTCGTTGAAGTACGACGCGGCTGTGTCGATCAGCCGGTAGCCGACGCGCAGCGCCTCGGCGACGCAGTCCACGGTCTGCTCAGGCGGGGTCTGGAAGACGCCGAAGCCCAGAGCGGGCATCTCGACGCCGTTGTTCAGAGTCACGTTCATGGTCATGCCTTCCACGGTAGATATGCGAGTCCGGAAGAGGGAGTAACTGTCAGTACGTGCTTGGCGCCGGAGCCGTGACGGCGAGGCTGCCGAGCAGCTTCATCCGCTCCTCGGTCGGGCTGCCCGGCTCGGCGGTGTACGCGAACAGGAACCATTCCGGGTTCGCGGGCAAGTCCATCGCCTGATAGCTGAACTCGAGATCGCCGACGGCCGGGTGGTGGATCCGCTTGACGCCGCCGCGATGGTGCCGGACGTTGTGCTTGCCCCAGCGGTAGCGGAACGTGTCGCTGCGCGTGACGAGCTCGCCGATGAGGTCGGTGAGCTTCCTGTCCCGCGGGTTCTCGCCGGCGTACATGTGCAGGGTCGCCACGATGTTGTCCGCGTCCTGCTCCCAGTCCGGGAAGAAGTTCTGCGCGGCGGGATTCAGGAAGACGAATCGCGCGGTGTTCGCGCGGTTCGCCGGATCGTTCAGCATCGGGGCGTACAGCGCCTTCCCGAGCGCGTTGGCGGCGACGAAATCCATCCGGCGGTCTCGCACCCACATCACTGCTCCGGTCACCGCATCGAGGAATTGCTGGAACTCGGGCGTCACGACCGGCGCGACCGGACGCTTGCGTCTCAGCGGAGCGGGTGCCGCTGCACGCCCGAGCGCGTGCAGATGGTCGGTCTCGGCGTCATCGAGCCGCAGTGCGCGGGCGAGGGCGTCGAGGACCTCGGTGGAGACCCCGCCGAGTTCGCCGCGCTCCATCCGGGCGTAGTACTCGACGCTGACACCGGTGAGCATCGCCACCTCCTCGCGGCGCAGACCCGGCACGCGGCGCCGTCCGCCGCCGATGATGCCCGCCTGCTCCGGGCTGATCCTGTCCCGGCGGCTGCGCAGGAAATCGGACACCTGCTCTTTGTGGTCCATATGGGAAACGCTAGACGCGCACGGCACCGTCTGGGAGGAACTGCCACTGCACCGATGGTCGTGGGGGGGGTGCGTCTTCCGAACCGGCGATCGTCGACACCGAGCTGCCCAGCCACATCACCGACGAAGCCACGCGCGCCGCCGTGCAGAAGGGCTACGACGTGGCCAGCGGTGAAGCCCGAGGAGATCGCCGAGGTGATCTCGTTCGTGCTCGCCCGCCCGCGCCACCTCGCCATCAACGAGGTCCTGCTCCGCCCGGCCGACCAGCTCGGCTGATCTGCGGCCGGACCTCCGCTCAGACCAGGGCGCTCACGATCAGCAGCGCAACCGCCAGCAGCGGGAACAAGCCCTGCACCACCGCGGCGCGTGCCTTGGTGCGGTCCGAGAGGATCAGCACGAGCGCGGCGCCGAGCATGGATCCGGTGCCCGCCAGCATCAGCGCGAGACCGACGTGGTGCGATCCGATCGGCGCGAGCGCGATCCCGACGACGACGAGTACCGCGAGGAACAGGTTGTAGAAGCCCTGGTTGAACGCGAGCGGCTTCGTGACCTCCGCGTCCTCCACGCTGGTCCCGAAGACCCGGCGGGTCGAGGGATGCGTCCAGCGCACCGACTCCAGCACGAAGATGTAGACGTGGATCAGGGCGGCGAGCCCGGCGAACACGGATCCGATGACGAAGAGCATGGCCCGAGTCTGCCGCGCTGCCCGGGCGGAGAGCGAGGGGCGCGCCCGATCAGCCCCGCGAAACCCGCCGGTACGTCAGATCACGGATGTCGCGGCCCTTCGCGATGCCCTTGCGTTCGAACGCGGTCATCACTCGGCCGTCGAAGCGCTCGGCCCAGTCCCCCTCGAACGCGCGCTCGAACTCGGGCTCCGCGTCGAGCACGTCGCGCATCTGCAGCGCGTAGTCCTCCCAGTCGGTCGCGAGGCGCAGCAGGCCGCCGTCGCGGATCGCGGCCCCGGCGGTCGCGCCGAAGCCGGGGCGCACCAGCCGGCGCTTGGTGTGCCGCTTCTTGTGCCACGGATCGGGGAAGAAGATCCAGACCTCGCTCGCGGCCCCTGCGGGCAGATAGGTGGAGAGCACCTCGGGGGCGTTCGCCTCGACGAGGCGCAGGTTGCGGGCGCCGGCGCGATCCGCGTCCAGCATGGTGCGGGCCAGGCCCGCGCGGAACACCTCGACCGCGAGGAAGTCCTCGGCAGGGCGCGACGAGGCGGCCGCGACGATCGCGTGTCCCTGCCCGGATCCGACCTCCACGATCAGCGGCGCCTCGCGTCCGTACTCGGCGGCCGGATCCAGCCGCGCTTCCGGGTGCACGGAGGTCCAGGCGACGTGACGCGGGACGTCCAGCACGTAGTGCGGAGCGAGCTCGTCGAAGGCGCGCTCCTGCGCCTCGGACATGCGGCCGCTGCGGCGCACGAAGGAGACCGGCTCATCACGGAAGGTGCGCTGTTCGGGCATCCCTCCAGGGTATCCGCCGCGCGTCCCTTCGACAGGCTCAGGGACCGGGACGACCGGCTCAGGGACCGGGACGACCGGCGCGCCCGCCCTGCACCGCGCGCGGAGCGGCCGCTCATCGCCGCTGCTCGACCGGCTCGGTGACGAAGTCGATGAGCTCCTCGACGCGGCCGAGCAGCGTCGGCTCCAGGTCGCGGTAGGTGTGCACGCGCGACAGGATCCGTTTCCAGGCGTGCGCGAAGTCGGCCTGCGACTCGGCGGGCCAGCCGAACGCACGGCAGATCCCGGTCTTCCAGTCGGTGCCGCGCGGGATCTGCGGCCACGCGCGGATCCCCATCGCGGCGGGGGTCACGCACTGCCACACGTCGATGAAGGGGTGCCCGACGATGCGCAGGTGCGCGCCGTGCGGGCCGCGCAGGATCTGCTCCGCGATCCGGGACTCCTTGGATCCGGTCACGAGGTGGTCCACCAGCACCCCGTACCGGCGGGTGCGGCTGGGCGGCTCGGCGGCCAGGAGCTCCTCGAGCAGGTCGACGCCCTGCAGATACTCCACCACGACGCCCTCCACGCGCAGGTCGTGGCCCCACACCTTCTCCACGAGCTCGGCGTCGTGGCGGCCCTCGACCAGGATCCGGCTGGGCAGCGCCGTGCGGGCGCGGGAGTCGGCGACCGCGAAGGATCCGGACGCCGTGCGACGCGCCGGTGCCTGCCCCGGACCGCCCTGGACCCTGGCCGGGTGCACCAGCCGCACCGGCTCGCCGTCGATCATGAAACCGGCGCCCATCGGGAACAGCCGGCGCCGTCCGCGATAGTCCTCGAGCTCGACCTGGCCGCCCTCGATCCGGGTCACCGCGCCGCAGAATCCGTCCACGGCGACCTCCACGACGAGGTCCTTCGCCGCGGCGACGTCGACCGCCTTCTTCGCGCCGCGATCCCGCCAGCCCGTGGCCAGAACATCCGATCCGTACCTGTCGTCCATCGGATCCAGCCTAGGAGCGGACCGGCCCCAGCACCCGCAGCGGCACGACAGTGCCACGCGGATCGGTGTTCGCTCTGAGCGCCGCTCTCGTCTACCCCGCTCGGAATCGGTCGGAATAGACTTCGGAAGGGGTGTCTGCGAGACCCACGGGAGGAGCGAGGATGCGCGCACGCTGGGTGGTCGTCATCGGGGTGATCCTGGGCGCGCTCGGCATGTCGCTCGCATCCCCCGCTCTCGCGTCTGCGCCGCAGAGCGCGCCGAGCGGTGCAGTCTCCGTGCCCGCGACCGCCCCTGTCACGCTGGGCTCCGACTACATCACCGACACCGCCGGTGCGCTCAGCTCGTCCGAGACGACCCAGCTCGACGAGCGGCTCGCCGCCCTCAGTAAGACCAAGAACCTGCAGCTGTACGTCGTGTTCGTCGACGCGTTCACGGACCCGGACAACCGACAGCAATGGACCGAGCAGGTCGCGCGCGACAACGGGCTCGGCGCGAACCAGTACCTGCTCGCCATCGCGGTGCAGGGGCGGCAGTACTGGCTGTCGGCCGACACCGACGGCCCCGTCCCGATGACACGGGTCTCGGAGATCTCGCAGTCGCTGGTGAACGACCTGCACGACTCGAACTGGGCCGGCGCCGTCCGCACTGCGGCGAACGGCTTCGAGGGTCCGGGGGCGACGAACAGCATCGACATCGTCGGGATCGTGCTGGCCATCGTGTGCGTGATCGCGATCATCGTCACGATCGTGATCCTCGTGATGATGCGCCGGCGGGCCGCGGCACGCATCACGCCGGCCAAGACGGATCCGGTGGGAGACCCGCTGGACGCGGTGAGCGACGAGGAGCTGGAGAAGCGGGCCGGGACGGCGCTGGTGCGCACGGACGACGCCGTCACCTCCTCGACCGAGGATCTCGGCTTCGCGACGGCGCAGTTCGGCGACGAGTCCACGGCCGTGTTCGCCGACGTCGTGACCAAGGCCAAGGCCAAACTCGACGAGGCGTTCGGCCTCAAGCAGCGGCTCGACGACGAGATCCCCGACACCCCGCAGCAGATCAGGCAGTCGCATCTGCGGATCATCCAGCTCTGCGAGGAGGCGGACGCGGCGCTGAACGCCAACGTCGCCGCATTCGACGAGCTGCGCGGCCTCGAGCAGAACGCGGAGCAGGCGCTGCAGCGGCTCGAGGAGCACCGCAGCGCAGTGACGACCGCCGTCACGGGCGCACCGGGCGCGCTGCAGGCGCTCCAGGCCGGCTACGACGCCTCCGCGCTGCGCACCGTCGCCGACAACCCCGCGCAGGCCGTGAGCCGGCTCGCGCTCGCCGATGCGCGCATCGCCGACGCCGCCCGGCTGATCTCGGAGTCCCGGCGCGGCGAGGCGGCGTTCGCGATCCGCACCGCGGAGGAGGCCGTGCTGCAGGCTGGCCAGCTGGCCGGCGCGATCACCACCCTGCGCGACGACCTCGGCGGGGTGGAGGACCAGGCGCGTGCGCTGATGGCCGATCTGGAGCAGGATCTGGCCGGAGCCGCCGCGCTGCCCTCCTCCCCCGAGCTGGACGGGATCCTGGCTGCGACCCGGGCTGCGCTCGAACAGGCCCGCACGGATCTCACCGGCACCGGGCGGCGGCCGCAGGCGGTCCTCGAGTCGCTCACCGCGGCCAACACGCGGATCGACGGCGCGGTCGCCGCGATCCGCAGCGCACAGCAGCAGGCCGAGCGCGCGCAGCAGGTCCTGGATCAGACGATGTCCCAGGCGCGTGCGGAGATCGACACCGCGAACACCTACATCACCACTCGCCGCGGCGCGATGGGCGCGGATCCGCGCACCCGGGTGGCGCAGGCCTCGGCCGAGTACGACCAGGCCGTCGCCGCGCAGACGGCCGATCCGCGCGCCGCACTGCGGCACGCGCAGCGTGCCATCTCGCTCGCGCGGGAGGCGTCCTCACTCGCCAGCGGCGCCCTGGACGAGTACGGCGTCGACACCAGCCCGCAGGACGACGGCGCATGGAGCAGCAGCGGCCTCGGCGACGCGATCCTCGGCGGACTGATCGGCGGGATCCTCTCCGGCGGCGGGAGCAGGCGCTCATCCGGATGGAGTTCCGGAGGAGGCGGCGGCTGGCGCTCCAGCGGCGGCGGATTCGGCGCCTCCAGCTTCGGCGGCGGCGGGAGCGGCGGCGGTCGCTCCGGAGCAGGAGGCCGTTTCTGACGCACGCCGCACACCGACCTCACTGACACGACCGCTACAACGACCGGAACCCTGGAAAGGACATCCCATGACCAAGCAGTCCATCTTCGGCCGCATCTCCACCCTGGTGAAGGCCAACATCAACTCGATCCTCGACTCCGCCGAGGATCCGCAGAAGATGATCGACCAGCTCGTGCGCGACTACACGAACAACATCGCGGACGCCGAGTCGGCGATCGCCGAGACCATCGGCAACCTGCGTCTGCTCGAGCGCGACCACCAGGAGGACGTGCAGTCCGCCGCGGAGTGGGGCAACAAGGCCCTCGCCGCGAGCCGCAAGGCCGACGACCTGCGCGCGAGCGGGAGCACCGCCGACGCCGACAAGTTCGACAACCTGGCCAAGGTCGCCCTGCAGCGCCAGATCAGCGCGGAGAGCGAGGCGAAGACCGCCGAGCCGCAGATCGCGGCGCAGACCGAGATCGTCGACAAGCTCAAGAGCGGCCTGAACACGATGAAGGACAAGCTGGGCCAGCTCAAGGCCAAGCGCAGCGAGCTGCTCGCGCGCGCCAAGGTCGCCGAGGCGCAGACCAAGGTGCAGGACGCCGTGGGTTCGCTCAACGTGCTCGACCCGACCAGCGAGCTGGGCCGCTTCGAGGACAAGATCCGCCGCCAGGAGGCCATCGCCCAGGGCAAGGCCGAGCTCGCCGCCTCGTCGATCGACGCGCAGTTCGAGAGCCTCGAGGATCTCGGCGAACTGACGGAGGTCGAGGCGCGCCTGGCCGAGCTGAAGGCCGGCGCCGCGAAGCCCCAGGAAGCACTCGAGGGCTGATCATGACCCGCTTCCTCGTCGTCCCGCAGTGGCAGGGATCCCCTGCCCCGCGGGCGATGCTGCTCACCGACGGCGCCGCCGCGATCGCCGGCGATCTGCCGCGCGCCCGCACCACGGTGCTGGAGGTTCCGCTGGAGGCCGGCGACGCCGAGGGCACGGGCGTGCACCGGCTGAGCAGCCTGCGGCGCACCGGGGAGCTGATCGGGGAAGCGGTCACGGCGCACGCCGAGCCCACGCTCGTGGTGGGCGGTGACTGCGGCGTCAGCGTCGCCGCGGTCACCGCCCTCCCCGGCCCCCTGGACGACGTCGCGATCGTCTGGTTCGACGCCCACCCCGACCTGCACACGCCCGAGTCGTCCGTGTCGGGTGCGTACGCGGGCATGGCGCTGCGCGCACTGCTCGGACACCCCTCGTTCCCGATCGACGGGCCGCAGGGCCTGAGCGCCGAGCGCATCGTGCTCGTCGGGGCCAGGGCGGAGGACGACGCCGAGAGCGCGTTCCTCGCGGAGTCCGGCATCGCGCGGATCGATGCCCTCGATGAGATCGAGGCGCTCGCGGACGCGGTCGCCGCGACGGGCGCCCGCCGCGTGTACGTGCACATCGACGTCGACGTGCTGGATCCCTCCGAGCTCGCCGGAGTCTCCTCCGCGGTGCCGTTCGGCCTGCGCGCGGCCGAGATCGTGGACGCGGTGCGGGTCCTGCGCGAACGCCTGCCGCTGGCCGGCGCGACCATCGCGGGCTTCGCCCCGCGCTCCCCCGGCGACGCCGTCGGAGACCTGGGCGCGATCCTGCGCCTGATCGGCGCCCTCGCGTGACGCAGGCCCGCCCGGCCGGGAACGATGCCGTCCGAGCCGAGGCCGCGGCGATCCTGGAGCGGGGCCGGCGACGCGATCTGCGCCTGCCCGCGGTGCTGCTGCGTTCCCCCGTCAGCCTGATCGGCTACGCGTGGGGCACCGGACTGGGGTGGATCTGGGGCGGGCTCTGGAGCACGGGTCCGGTCGAGCGCCGCGAGGGTCTCTGGATCTTCCGCGGCATGCCCGCCTGGACCTTCGCGCGCGGCGGCGTGTGCGTCGGCGGGTGCTACCTCACGGGCGAGCACGTGCCGGACGACCGCGTGCTGCGGCACGAGGCCGTGCACAAGCAGCAGTGGCTGCGCTACGGATTCCTGATGCCGTTCCTGTACCTGTTCGCCGGACGGGATCCGCTGCGCAACCGGTTCGAGATCGAAGCGGGCCTCGAGGACGGCAACTACCTGCCCCGCTGAGCCCGCCGCCCCACCCGTTCACTGGTCGCGAATTGCGGGCTTCTGTCGCGGATGACCGCAATCTGCGACCAGCGAGCGGATCCGGATCCGGTCCCCGCACGCATCGAGGGACCCGGATCCGCGGATCAGAACAGGCCGAAGCGCTCCGGCGCGGTGATCCGGGCGGGATCCACGCCCAGCCGTTCGGACAGGTGCTCGGCGATGTCGGCCGTGCCGAGGAAGCCGCCCAGCAGTGTGACCGCGGTGTGCTCCTGTGCACCGTCGCACAGCATCTCGTCGGCCCAGGCGATCGCGGCGCGGGCCACGGCGGTGCCGGTGGTGCAGCGACGGCTCGTTCCCGGCGCGCCGGAGCGCTTCGCGCGGGGCAGCCACGTCACAGTCATCCTCGGCGGGACGGCGACCGTCGAGATCGCGTCGGCGTCCGGCACCTCGATGAACACGCGGCCGGTCGCGCACAGCGGCAGCGCCACCAGCGCCGCCTCCAGCTCGGCCAGCGAATGCTCGTCGGCGACGATCAGGTGCTGGGCCTTCGCGGAGCGGCGCGAGGCACGGCGCGCGGCGCGCGCAGTGGGCTGGGTCGCGGTGCTCATGATGAGACAACGATATCACCGAATGTAGGGTTGCCTAACCTACCCTCCGAGAGCCTCAGGGACCTTCGAGGGCCTCAGGGACCGGCTCGACGCGAGCTACTCGACGAGCGACTCACCCAGCGCGTCCAGTTCGGCACGGGTGAGCCCCGCCCCGATCAGATAGTCGGCGACCGAGCCGTGCCGGGCGTCGAGGTCGGCGAGCAGCTCGCGCATGACCGGAGCCGGCGACTCCGTGGCGAGGGCGATCGCATTCTGCGCGACCGGCAACCGCTCCTCCAGCCATTTCGCGATCGCCCGATTGCGGGATTCCGGCAGCTGCGACGCGGTGAGGGCGTAGTCCTCGACGATCGCCTCCCGGTCGGCGCCGACCGCGGCGAGCGCGAGCGCCACACTCACGCCGGTGCGGTCCTTGCCCAGCGTGCAGTGCACGAGCGTGGGTTCCCCGGCGGACAGTATCCGCGCGACCTGGACGATGCGCTCCGATCCGTCGTCCACGATCCGGCGGTACAGACCGGCGAGGCTGACGTCGCCGAGCAGGAAGGACGCGACGGATCCTGCGAACAGCGGGATCCGTGCGATGCGCAGCCCCTCGACCGCGCACGGCTCTGCAAGCACCTCGCTGTCGTCGCGCAGATCCACGACCTGCGCGACCCGCTCGGTCAGGAACGCCCGCGCCTCGGCGCCGGCGTGCGACAGATGACCCGAGCGGAACAGCACCCCTTCGCGGATGCGGGAGGAACCGACGGGGATCCCGCCGACGTCGCGCAGATTGGTGATTCCGGGGATGGCGAGCACGGTCATCCCGGCTCCCCCGGAAACACGCGCTCGCCCATGGGATCAGCCTAGGCGAGCGCATGCGGGGCGGATCCGCGCGCGTCCATGCATGACACCGCATATGCCGCCGCGGGATCATGATGTGCGTGCGTCTCGGCTGTTTCCGAACAGAATCCTCGATTGCCGTGGCATCCCTCTGTCATTCTGATCCCCGAGTTCGCGCTCGAGTACCGGACAGGAGCACAATGAGGTCGTGTCCCCGATCACCGAGTTCTCCTTCCTCGCCGGCCAGGCGCGTGCGCTCGACGTGCCGGTGCCCGCGGTCGAACGGATCTCGCTCCCCCTTCCGGATGGCCGGACGCTCAGCGCGCTGCGCTACGGCGGCGGATCGCCCGAGGTCACGTTCCTGCACGGGGCAGGGCTGAACGCGCACACCTGGGACACCACGGTCCTCTCGCTCGGACGTCCGGCGCTCGCGATCGATCTCGCCGGGCACGGCGACTCGTCCTGGCGCGACGACGCCGACTACACCGGAGGGACGCTCGCGGCCGACGTCGCCGAGGCACTGCCGGTGTGGACGGACCGTCCGCAGGTCGTCGTCGGGCAGTCGCTCGGCGGCCTCACGGCCGCGGCGCTCGCCGCCCGCGTTCCCGAGCTGGTGCGCAGCCTGGTGATCGTCGACATCACGCCGGGCGTCGACCAGAGCGTCGGTCCCGCCGCGCTGCGCGAGTTCTACCGCGTCGTCGACGCCGCGGATCGCGACGAGCTCGTCGACCGCGCGATGAGCTTCGGCTTCGGCGGATCCCGCGACGACACCGTCCGCGGCGTGTTCCTGAACACGCGGGTGCGGCCCGACGGCCGGGTGGAGTGGAAGCATCACTTCGCGCACATCGCCGCCTCGTTGCTGGAGAGCCCGCCGGACCTCGGGGCGCCGTCCGCACCGGCGCGCACGATCCTGGGCGAGGCGGGGTGGACCGATCTCGCGGCGGTCACGTGTCCGATCACGATGATCCGCGCCACGCACGGCTTCGTGTCGGACGATGCGGAGCGCGAGTTCGCCGCCCGGGTCCCCGACGCGACCGTGCTGCGGATGGACGGCAGCCACAACCTGCAGGAGACCTCGCCGGCCGGGCTCGCGGAGGTGATCCGCGCGATCGCGGACGCCGGATCCCCGGGATTGTGACGCCGCGTTCCCGCCCCCGCCCGTCGCCCTGACCCCGCCGCCCTAGGCTCGACCCGCACAGCACCCCGATTCCGCATCGCCCCGAGAGGATCCCTCATGCACCGCACGCGCGCCGCCCGCTCGGCGATCCGCCGCTCCGGCCTCGTCCTGATCACCGGCCTCGCCGCCGCGTCCTTGCTGCTCGCCGCGTGCTCCGGTTCGCCGTCCGGATCCTCGACGGGCTCGACCGGCGCCGCCGACGCGAACGCCACCCTGACCGTGGGCCTCGTGCTCGAGCCCACCAGCCTCGACCTCCGGCACACCAGCGGCGCCGCTCTCGAGCAGGTCCTCGTCGACAACATCTACGAGGGCCTGGTCAGCCGCACCCAGGACGACACCATCGTCGACCGGCTCGCGAAGAGCCACAAGATCTCCGCCGACGGTCTGACGTACACGTTCGTGCTGAACGACGGCGTCACGTTCCACGACGGCGCGAAGCTGACGTCGGCCGATGTCGTGTCGTCGCTGCAGACGGCGAAGGACGACGCCACGGTGCAGGGCCATGCCGACCTCGCCGACGTGTCCTCGATCGCGGCGCCCGACGACAAGACCGTCGTCGTCACGCTCGCAGCCCCCAGCCAGAACTTCCTGTTCGGCCTCACCGGCACGGCCGGATTGGTCTTCCAGAAGGACGACAAGACCGATCTGCAGTCCGCGGAGAACGGCACGGGTCCGTTCACGCTGCAGAAGTGGAACAAGGGCAGCTCGCTCTCGTTCTCCCGCAACGACGCGTACTGGGGCAAGAAGGCGGGTGTGCAGACCGTCGTGTTCGACTACATCCCCGACTTCACCGCAGGCGTCAACGCGGCGCAGAGCGGCAGCCTGGACGTGCTCACCGCGGTCGACCCGAACCTCGCCCCGCAGCTGGACAAGCCGGGCAAGTTCACGATCACCACCGGCAAGACCACCGACAAGGGCACGCTCGCCTTCAACAACACCAAGGCTCCGCTGAACGACCAGCGCGTGCGCGAAGCCCTGCGGCTCGCGATCGATCACAAGGCGATCACCGCGGCACGCGGGGCGGGCACCACGCTGTACGGCCCGATCCCGCAACTCGATCCCGGCTACCAGGACCTCTCCGCGACCGCCCCGTACGACCCGGAGAAGGCCAAGACGCTGCTCAAGGAAGCGGGGCAGCAGAACCTGACGCTGACGCTGACGATCCCGTCGTTCTACGGCAGCACCGTGCCGCAGCTGCTCACCAGCGACTTCAAGAAGGTCGGCGTCACCCTGAAGGTGAATTCGGTCGAGTTCCCCGCCTGGCTGGATTCCGTCTTCACCAAGCACGACTACGACCTCAGCTTCGTGCTGCACGTCGAGCCGCGCGACTTCGGCAACTTCGCGAACCCGAAGTACTACTTCGGCTACGACAACCCCGAGGTGCAGAAGCTGTACGCCCAGTCGCAGACCGAGCTCGACCCGAAGAAGTCGGCGGCGCTGCTGTCCCAGGCCGCCGAGATCGTCGCGAAGGACGCCGCCGCCGACTGGCTCTACGAGGATCAGACACTGACCGCCGTGCGCCCCGGCGTGACCGGGTTCCCGAAGGATTCGATCAACTCCCGGCTGGACCTCCGCGGTGTGACCGTCTCGAAGTAGTCGTCCTTGCTCCGCTACGCGCTCATCCGGGGGGCCCTGCTGGTCGCAGGGCTCCTCGTGGCGAGCGCGCTCATCTTCCTCGCGCTGCGGGTCCTTCCCGGCGATGTGGCCCAGCTGCTCGCCGGCGACAAGGCCACGCCCGCGCAGGTCGACGCGATCCGAAAGGGCCTCGGACTCGACCAGCCCGTCGTCGTGCAGTATCTCTCCTGGATCGGCGGCGTGCTGCGCGGCGATCTCGGCACCTCGCAGCTGAACGGCGCCTCGGTCGCGGCGGAGCTCGCGCAGAAGGCGCAGGTGACCGTGCCGCTGGCGACGCTGTCGCTGCTGATCGCGCTGCTGATCGCAGTGCCGCTGGGGATCGGATCCGCGATGCTGCGCGGACGCGCCGCCGGCACCGCCCTGAACGTCGCCGCGCAGGCTCTCGCCGCAGTGCCCGTGGTGTGGGCGGGCATGATGCTCGTGGTCGTGTTCGCGGTGTGGCTCGGCTGGCTGCCGGCGCAGGGCTTTCCGCGCGACGGCTGGGCGGATCCGGGCGCGGCACTGCAGGCGCTGATCCTGCCCGCGCTCACGATCGGCGTCGTGGAGGGCGCCCTGCTGCTGAGGTTCGTGCGCAGCGCGACCCTGCAGGCGGCGGGGCAGGACTTCGTGCGCACTGCCGCGGCCAAGGGCCTGACCCGCAACCGCGCGCTGATCCAGCACGGCCTGCCCGCGGTGGGGCTTTCGGTGATCACCGTCCTGGGGATCCAGGTCGCCGGGATCATCGTCGGATCGGTCGTCGTCGAGCAGTTGTTCACCTTGCCCGGCATCGGCCGGATGCTCGTCGCCGACGTCGGCACCCGCGACCTGGTGAAGGTGCAGGGCGAGCTGCTCGTACTGACCGGAATGGTGCTGATCATCGGCTTCGTGGTCGACCTCGTGCACCGCGCGATCGATCCCCGGCAGCGGGAGGCGGAATGACCGCCGCACGCCGCCTCCTCTCCTCCGCCGCCGGCCTGTTCGGCGTGATCGTGATCGCCGTGATCCTGCTCACCGCGCTCGCGTCCCTGTTCTGGACGCCCTTCGATCCCCGCGCCACCGACGTCACGGCGCGCTGGCTGCCGCCCGGCTGGCCGCACCTGCTCGGCACCGATCTCACCGGCCGCGACATCCTCAGCCTGATCATGGCCGGCTCGCGCACCACGGTGCTCGTCGCCGTCGGTGCGGGCGTGGTCGCGACTCTGATCGGCCTCGCCCTCGGTGCGCTGGGGGCACTCACCGCGCGTTGGATGCGCGAGACCGTGGCGGTGCTGGTCGACATCCTCATCGCGTTCCCGGTGCTGATCATCGCCATGCTGATCTCCACCGTGCGCGGCGGGTCGCTCTGGGTGGTCGTGTGGGCCGTCGGCATCGGCTTCGGGGTGAACGTCGCCCGGGTCACCCGTCCGGAGCTGCGCCGCGTGCAGCAGAGCGACTTCGTGCTCGCCGGCCGCGCGTCCGGCCTCGGGCCCGCACAGAACCTCGTGCAGCACCTGCTGCCGAACATCGCGCCGGTGTTCATCGTGCAGCTGTCCTGGGCGTGTGCGACCGCCGTACTGGCCGAGGCCGGACTGTCCTACCTCGGCTTCGGGGCGTCGGTCGTGGATCCGTCCTGGGGGATCCTGCTGGCGGATCTGCAGCGCTACATCCAGATCCACCCGCTCTCCGTGATCTGGCCCGGGCTCGCGATCACGATCACCGTTCTCGCGTTCAACCTGCTCGGCGATGCGCTGCGCGACGCCACCGATCCGACGCTCCGCGCCGGACGTCGCTCCGCGCGCGGAGCCCGCGCGGTGCCGCACGTGCCGGAGGTGACCGCATGACGCTCGAGGTGACGGATCTCGTCATCGAGATCGACGGGCAGCGAGTGGTCGACGGGATCTCGTTCACGGTGCCGGACGGAGCCCGCGTCGGGCTGATCGGCGAATCAGGATCCGGCAAGTCGCTCACCGCGCTCGCGATCATGGGACTGCTGCCCGATGGCGCCCTGGCCTCCGGCAGCGTGCGCTGGAACGGCCGCGAGATCCTCGGCCTGCCCGACCGCGACCTCGCCGGGATCCGCGGCGACGAGATCGGCATGGTGTTCCAGGAGCCGCGCACCGCGCTCAACCCGATCCGCACGATCGGCCGTCAGATCGCGGAGACCGTGCGCATCCACGAGCGGATCGACCGTCGCACGGCCAGGAACCGCGCCGTGGCGGAGGCGGAGCGGGTCGCGCTCCCGGATCCCGAGCGGATCGTGGATCGCTACCCCCACCAGCTGAGCGGCGGGCAGCGCCAGCGCGCCGCGATCGCGATCGCGCTCGCCGCGCGGCCCCGGCTGCTCATCGCGGACGAGCCGACCACCGCGCTGGACGTCACGATCCAGGCCGGGGTGCTGCGGCTGCTGCTGTCGCTGGTCTCCACGGGCGGCATGTCGCTCCTGTTCATCACGCACGATCTCGCGGTGCTCGCGCAGGTCGCCACGCACGCCGTCGTGCTCGCGGACGGCCGGGTCGTGGAGAGCGGGCCGCTGGACGTGCTGCTGACGGCGCCGACGTCGCCGATCACGCAGGGGCTGCTCCGTGATGCCACGGCGACGCTCTGGCGCGGGGAGGAAGATGAGGCCCGCCGGGACTGATGCTTGCGCTCCCCGACCGCCCGGATTAAAGTGATATCAATTTAATCGAGGGGGTCGGCAATGAGCAGCAGTAACAGCGGGGCATCACCGAGCGGGGTGGTCGCGGACGTGACCGAACGTCCGGCGTGGCGCATCGGCGGGTTCGCCCCGGCGATCGTCGCCATCCTGCTGATCCTGGGAAGCGGGGTCCTCTTCGTCCTGTTCGGGTGGTCGACTCAGCCCGAACTGACCGCCTGGGCGTTCCTGCCCCTCGCCGCCGCCGCGATCTTGCTCGCCATGATCGTGATCGTCGCGCCGAACGAAGCCCGTGTGATCGAGTTCTTCGGCCGGTACGTCGGCACGGTGCGGTTCTCCGGACTCTCCGCGGTCGTGCCGTTCGCGGTCCGGCGCCGGGTCAGCCTGCGCGTGCGCAACTTCGAGACATCGGCGCTGAAGGTGAACGACGCCTCCGGCAACCCCATCGAAGTCGCCGCCATCGTCGTCTGGCAGGTGGTCGACCCGGCGAAAGCGGTATACGCCGTGGACGACTACGAGAAGTTCCTGTCGATCCAGTCCGAGGCGGCGCTGCGGCACATCGCGACCTCGCACCCCTACGACACGGGGCGGGCGGAGACGTCCCTGCGGGGCTCCACGGACGTCGTCGCCGCCGAGCTGGCGGACGAAGTCGCCCAGCGGGCCAGGGTCGCGGGAGTGCAGATCGTGGAGGTCCGCATCAGTCACCTCGCCTACGCACCCGAGATCGCCCAGGCCATGCTGCGCAAGCAGCAGGCCGAGGCCGTCGTCGCGGCCCGCACGCTGATCGTGGAAGGAGCCGTCGGGATGGTCGACACCGCCCTCCGCCGGATCAACGAGACCTCGCTCATCGAACTCGACGACGAACGGACGGCGGCGATGGTGTCCAACCTCATGGTCGTGCTGTGCAGCGACCAGCCGGCGTCGCCCATCGTCAACACCGGTTCGCTGTACTCCTGAACCGCCTTCCGCCGCCGCACACGCTCCCCCTCTGATGGCAGACCGCAAACAGCTCCCGCTCCGACTCGATCCGGCCGTCCACGACGCGCTCGCGCGGTGGGCCGCCGACGAGGTGCGCAGCGTGAACGCCCAGATCGAGATGATCCTGCGCGATGCGCTGCGCCGGGCGGGCAGACTGCCGCAGGATGCGCGGCTGCCCCGCCCCCGGGGACGTCCGCGACGCCAGGACGCGACATCCGAGTCCGATGCCGCGAACGACGTCGAGGGATCCGCGTGATCGACATGTCGCGACGTTTCATTCCGCCCGCGGCGCGTGTGACACGATGAGCGCGTGACCGATTCGGAGCAGGCCGCCGAGCCGCTGATCCGTGCCCGCGGGCTGCGCCGCGAATATCTCGCGCCCCGACGGGAGCCGTTCGGCCGCCGGGCCCGCACGGTCGCCCTGGACGGCGTCGATCTCGACGTCGCCGCGGGTTCGGCGCTCGGCGTCATCGGCGAATCCGGATCCGGCAAGTCCACGCTCGTCCGGCTGCTTCTCGCACTCGACCGACCGTCCGCCGGCACGGTGCGGATCGACGGGCGGCCGGTCGAGGCCTCCGCCTCCGCGCGAGAGCTGCACTGGCTGCGCCGGGAGACCGGGCTGGTGTTCCAGGATCCGTACGCGTCCCTGGATCCGCGCCAGTCCGTCCGGCGTGTCGTGTCGGAGCCGCTGCGGGCGCTTCGGATCGGCGAAGACCACCGTGCGCGGGTGGACGAGGTGCTCGCGCGCGTCGGCCTGGAGCCGGAGATGGCGGACCGGTACCCGCACGAGTTCTCCGGCGGCCAGCGGCAGCGGATCGCCCTCGCGCGCGCGATCGCGCACCGCCCGCGGATCCTGATCGGCGACGAGCCGCTGTCCGCCCTCGACGTGACCGTGCGGGCGCAGATCCTCGAGCTGCTGCACGAGCTCCATGCGGACGGGATGACGCTCGTGCTCGTCTCGCACGACATCGGCGTCGTGCAGAACCTGTGCGACGAGGTCGCCGTGATGACGGACGGCCGGATCGTGGAGCACGGCCCCACCGCGCGCGTGCTGCACCACCCGGAGAACGACTACACGAAGCGGCTCCTCGCGGCGATCCCGGTCATCCCCGGGCGCTGAGCAGGCACCGCTCAGGCGAGGCGCGCCATCCACATGCCGGGCCGCTCGAGCGCCGTGAAACCGAACTGCTCGTACAGGCCGTGCGCGTCGCCGGTGGCCAGCACGGTGCGCTTCAGTCGCAGCGGCTCGAGATCGGCGACGACGCCCGCGACGAGGATCTTGCCGACGCCTCGGCCGCGGTGATCCGGATCGACGAACACGTCGCACAACCACGCGAAGGTGGCGGCGTCGGTGACGACCCGCGCGTAGACGACCGGTACCGGCCCGGCCCCCGCAGCGGCGCGCTACGGCAGCGACTTCTGCAGGAACACCACGTCCAGCGAACGGCCGAACTTCACGCCGACGTCGCGCAGCAGGCCGGCGTCGGTGAAGCCGTACCGGCGGTGCAGGGCGATCGACGCGCCCGCGGCGGTCGGCTCGATGAGCGCGACGATCGTGCGCAGCCCTGCCTCGGCCGATGCGGGAAGGAGCGCCTCCAGCAGGGCCGTGCCGAGCCCGCGTCCGGTGGCGTCGGGGGCGAGGTAGATGGAGTCCTCGGCGCTGAACCGATAGGCGGATTTCGGGTTCCACGGCTGCATCAGCGCATAGCCGAGCACGGTGTGCGCGTGGTCCTCGGCCACGATGAACGGCAGCCCCGTCGCCGCCAGCAGCGCGCGCTTGTGCTCCCAGAACGACAGGTCCGTCTCCTCCTCGTCGAAGGTGATCGTGGTCTCGCGCACATAGTGGTTGTAGATGTCGCGGATCGCGGGCAGGTCCTCGTCCCGGACCGGACGGATCCGGTACGCCCCGCCGGTGCTCACGTGATCGTCCAGTCGACGGGTTCTGCGCCCTGCTCCTGCAGCAGCGCGTTGACGCGCGAGAACGGCCGGGATCCGAAGAACCCACGGCTGGCGGACAGCGGCGACGGATGCGCGGACGCGATCACCGGGGTCTCGCCGAGCATCGGGCGCAGCCCCTCCGCGTCGCGCCCCCAGAGCACGGCGACCAGCGGTGCGTCACGGGCGACGAGGGCGCGGATCGCGCGTTCGGTCACGCTCTCCCACCCCCACCCGCGATGCGAGGCCGGCATGCCGGGGCGCACCGTGAGCACCCGGTTCAGCAGCATCACGCCCTGGTCGCTCCACGCCGACAGATCGCCGTGCCCTGCGGGCGCGATGCCGAGGTCGCTCTCCAGCTCGCGGTAGATGTTGCCGAGGCTGCGCGGCAGCGGCCGCACTGCCCGGTCCACCGCGAAGGACAATCCGATCGGGTGTCCCGGCGTCGGATACGGGTCCTGCCCGACGATGAGCACCTTCACATCGGCGAGCGGGTGGGCGAAGGCGCGCAGCACGTCCGCCCCGGCAGGCAGGTACCCGCGGCCGGAAGCGTTCTCGGCACGCAGGCGATCGCCGAGCTCCGCGATGAGCGGCGATACCGGCTCGAGCGCCTCCGCCCAGCCCGCGTCGATCCGCCCGTCCGCGGCCAGCTCGGCCAGCGACCTCGGCATCAGGACGCTGCCCGATCGCTGGATACGGTCACGCCGCCTTCGGAGCTCGGGAACACGCGCCAGACGCTGCCCTCCCCTGCCACGCGCAGGCCGTCAGATCCGGCGATGAGCACCGTGCTCTCGTCGATGCCGACACCGCCGTCGACCGCGCCGGAGTCCGTGGCCGCGATCAGCCGCGACAGGGTGCCCCACTGCGCGACGTGCACGTCGACCGACACGTCGATCAGGCCCATGCCTGCCACGACGGTCACCTCGTCGAGGTCCTCCGCGGTCTCCTCGGGGGCGACCACGACGCCGCCGATCCGCCAGCCGCCGAGGATCGCTCGCTCGGCGGCGATCATCGCGCCCGCGGAGAACCCGAGGTAGGGCGCGCCGTCCTGCACCGCGGCGCGGATGACGTCATAACACCCCTCGAGCGCCGCGTGGTAGGCGGGCGTCAGGCCGCCGCCGATCACGATGGCATCGGCGCCGTCGAACGCGGCGGGATCCACGTGATCGGCCTCTCCCACGGCCACGACCCTGGCATCGAGCGGCGCGGCGCCGTCGGGGGTGAGCGCGTCGACGAGATCGCCGGCGTGCGTGGCGGACGCGTCCTCACGAACCGTCACGACTACGATCGACGCGCGATCCCGGCCGTCCCTGGCGGCCCGCGCGGTCGCCTCCGCCGTGAACGGGGCGAATGCGGAGCGGCCGAAGCCCCCGCCGACGAGGTGCACCCCCACGGTTCAGTCCTCCCCGCGGGGGCGCAGCGGCCCTCGCGCGAGCAGGTGAGCTGCGGCCTGCGCCACGGGCCGGATCACGACGAGGTCGAGGTTGACGTGCGCGGGTGCGTTCAGCGCGTACGCGATGACGTCGGCCACGTCTTCGGCGACGAGCGGCGCCGCCACACCGGAGTACACCGCCTGCGCCGCGACGGCGTCGCCGCCGAGGCGCCGGAGGGTGAACTCCTCGGTGTGCACCAGGCCGGGGGCGACCTCGGTGATCCGGATCGGCTCGCCGTTCAGCTCCAGGCGCAGCGCCTGCGGGATCATCGCCTCGGCCGCCTTCGCCGCGTTGTAGCCGGCTCCGCCTGGATACGCGTTGCGGGCCGCCACGGAGGTGAGGAACAGCAGGTCGGCGTGTCCGCCGCCGGCCGCCGCCGCCCTCAGCTGCGGCAGCAGCGCCGCGGTCAGCTGCTGCACGGCGATGACGTTCGCCTCGAACATCCAGCGCCACTGGTCCGCCGAGCCGTCCTCGACCCGGTCCGTGCCGCGTGCCCCACCCGCGACGTTCACCAGGGCGTGCACGGGGCCGGTCTCCGCGAGGTGCTCGGCCAGCCCGGCGACCTGCTCGGGATCCGTCAGATCGGCCGCATACACCGTCGCGCCGGTCTCCGCCGCGAGCGCGTCCAGCCGGTCCGCGCGCCGCGCGACGCCGACGACGTCCCATCCGCTCGCCCGGAGGGCCCGCACCGCGGCCTCGCCGATCCCGGTGCTCGCACCGGTCACCACTGCTCGTCTACCTGGTCCGGAGGTGTTCGCCATGCAACAACGCTACGGGATCCGCCGCAGCAGGCGCGGAGCGGCGGTGTTACGTCACATTTCCGGATCCTTGTTGACAGGCGATGCTCCTTCGTACTCTCGATGCAACGCCGCCCGTCCCTGAGTCTGTCGAAGGGCCGGCTCACCCCTACCCTGCGACGCGGTCCGGCACCGCGCATCTTCAAGGAGACACTCATGACCGCTGCGGAGAACTGGCGCTTCGAGACCAAGCAGATCCACTCGGGCGCGGCCCCGGATCCTGTCACCAAGGCCCGCGCCACGCCGATCTACCAGACCACGTCGTACGTGTTCGACAACGCCGACCACGCCGCGAACCTGTTCGCGCTCGCCGAGTTCGGCAACATCTACACGCGCATCCAGAACCCGACGCAGGACGTGCTCGAGCAGCGCCTCGCCGCGCTCGAGGGCGGCACCGGCGCTCTGGTGCTCTCCAGCGGCCAGGCCGCGTCGACCTTCGCGATCCTGAACATCGCCCAGGCGGGCGACCACTTCGTGTCATCGTCCTCGATCTACGGCGGCACGTACAACCTGTTCAAGTACACGCTCGCCAAGCTCGGCATCGAGGTCACGTTCGTCGAGAACCAGGACGACCCCGAGCAGTGGCGTCGCGCGGTCCGCCCGAACACGAAGCTCTTCTTCGCGGAGACGATCGGCAACCCGCAGATCAACGTGCTCGACATCCGGTCGGTCGCGGACATCGCGCACGAGGCCGGCGTGCCCCTCATCGTCGACAACACGATCGCGACTCCGTACCTGATCCGTCCGTTCGAGCACGGCGCCGACATCGTCGTGCATTCGGTCACCAAGTTCCTCGGCGGCCACGGCACCACGATCGGAGGCGCGATCATCGACGGCGGATCCTTCGCCTGGTCGCAGAACGTGGAGAAGTTCCCGGGCCTCACCGAGCCGGATCCGTCGTACCACGGCGCCAGCTACACCGCCGCGGTCGGCGACGGTCTCGCCTACATCATCAAGGCGCGCGTGCAGCTGCTCCGCGACCTGGGCTCCGCGATCGCCCCGCAGAGCGCGTGGAACCTGATCCAGGGCATCGAGACGCTGTCGCTGCGGATCGAACGCCATGTGCAGAACGCGCAGGAGATCGCGGAGTGGCTGGACGCCCGCGACGACGTCGCCACGGTCAACTACTCGGGCCTGCCCACCTCGCCCTGGTACGCCGCCGCGAACACGTACGCACCCAAGGGCGTCGGCGCCGTGCTCTCGTTCGAGCTGAAGGGCGGCGTCGAGGCCGGCCGCGAGTTCGTGAACAGCCTCACCCTGTTCAGCCACCTCGCCAACATCGGCGACGTGCGCTCCCTGGTCATCCACCCGGCGTCCACCACGCACGCCCAGCTCACCCCCGAGCAGCAGCTCACCGCGGGCGTGACTCCGGGCCTCGTGCGCCTGTCCGTCGGCCTCGAGAACATCGACGACCTCAAGGCCGACCTGGACCAGGCTCTCGCCGCCGCCCGCCGCGTGTCGGAGGCCGCCCGGGCCTGAGCGGTCCGTGAGACGCGAGTGCCCCGGATCCTCGGATCCGGGGCACTCTCGTGTTCCCGCGCCGGACATCGCGGTCTCGTCGTCCCCACGCCGCGGATCCCGTGTTCACCCCCCTTCGCCGCCTGCACCCCCCTCAGGCGGACGCCGTGGCGGGGGGTATTGACGCCGTGAGGGGGTGAACGGCCGGGGAGGTGCCGCGGGCCCGACCGTCCTCCACCGAGCACCGTTCGGCGCGAACTTCCACGGATTGCGCGATGCTCTCCCCTGACGCCGCGCAGACCGTTCACGCTGTCCGCATGAGCCCAGCACTTACCCCGCACCTCGCGCGCGAACTCCTCACCACGCGCGAGGGGCTTCTGCTCGCAGGACGGGGCGAACGCGAGATCCGCGCCGACGTGGCGGATGGAGCGCTCGTGCGCATTCGACGCGATCGCTACGCGGACGCCGGAGAACTCGCAAAGCTCTGGCCCGAAGGGCGCCACCTGGTCGCGGTGGTAGCGGCGCACCTGAATGCGAGCGCGCCGGGCCCGGTCTTCTGGGGCCCTTCCGCCGCCGTGCTGCACCGCCTTCCGCTGTACCGAGTGCGGCCGAAACGAGTGCACACGGTGATTCTCGGTTCCCGCCACACACGGACGCGCGCGGGGATCGCGCAGCACGATGTGGAGATTTCCGAAGACGACATCGTGGAGATCGACGGGATCCGGTGCACGTCGCTGGACCGCACGGTCCTTGACCTCGCCTGCACGGCGACCGAGGAGGCGGCCATCGCAGCGGCGGATGCGGCGTTGCGCCGGGAATGCGTCGCCGGGCAGCGCCATGACCAGGAACGCGCTGATCGCTGGCATGTCCGGATGTCCTCGCGTGCTCAGGAGAGCCGTTCACACGGCATCCGCCGGGCGAGAACTCTGATCGAGTTCGCGGACGGTCGTGCTCAACTGCCCGGCGAGAGCGTCAGTCGTCTCCTGCTGCACCGACTCGGCTTTCGCGATGTGCTGCTGCAGGTGCCCGTCATCGGCGCACGAGGAGATCAGTACTGGCTCGACTTCGGCTTCCCCGGATCCCAGACCTTCGGCGAGTTCGACGGCCAGGGCAAGTACACGGACGAAGAATTGCGCGGTGACCGCACGGTGGAACAGGTCGTGCTCGACGAGAAGCGACGCGAGGACGACGTCCGCGGCGTCACCGGGTGGCGATTCGCGCGCTGGGAGGACCGCCACATCCGTACGGCCGAGACCCTCGGGCAACGGCTGACCGCCTTCGGCGTGCGTCCGGCCCGCTGACGTGCGGCGTGTGCCCCGGTGCCCGCTTCGCCTCTCCGATTCACCCCCTCGGAGCGGCAATACCCCCTCGGAGCGACAGCAGCCCGAGGGGGTGAAGACGATGTGAGGGGGTGAACACGCTCGCCGAGCGAGGTACTCGCGAGAACCGGGCCGAGGCACCGCGGGGAGTCCCGATGTCCGTAACCTGCGCGCACCCCGAGGCGGTACCCGGGAGAATGGCTGCATGGACTGGCAGACGACCTCGGAGGACACGGTGCCCTCGGCGCGCGTCTCCGAGGCAGACGCCCGCCTGCTCCGAGCCCGCCCGCCCGCGACCGGCGCCTGGCGCGACGGGGATCCGGCCGGCGAGCGGCGGTTCGAAGCGTACGGGCCGTTCCGCACCGAGGGGGGCGCCGAACTCCCGCTGATCCGCGTCGCCTACGAGACCTGGGGAACGCTGAACGAGGCGCGCGACAACGCGATCCTGATCCTGCACGCCCTCACCGGTGACTCGCACGTCGTCGGCGAAGCGGGCCGCGGACACCCCACCAGCGGATGGTGGGGCGAGATCGTCGGATCCGGTGGCGCGATCGACACGGACGAGTGGTTCGTCGTCGCGCCGAACATGCTCGGCGGCTGTCAGGGCTCGACCGGTCCGGCGAGCATCGCGCCGGACGGTTACGAGTGGGCCTCCCGCTTCCCCTACCTGACCATCCGCGACCAGGTCGCCGCCCAGGTGCTGCTCGCCGACGCGCTGGGGATCCAGCGCTGGGCCGCCGTGGTCGGCGGATCCATGGGGGGCATGCACGCGCTGGAGTGGGGCGTGGCCCACCCCGAGCGCGTCGAGCGCCTCGCGATCCTGTCCTCTCCCCCGGTCACCACCGCCGACCAGCTCGCGCTGAACTTCGTCCAGCTGGAGACGGTGCGGATGGATCCGCGCTTCGCGGGCGGCGAGTATTACGACGCGGCCATCGGCGAAGGCCCGCATCGCGGTCTCGCGCTGGCGCGGCGCATGGCGCTGCTGAACTACCGCAGTCCGATCGAGTTGAATCAGCGCTTCCAGCGCTCCTGGCAGTCGGACGTGTCGCCGCTCGGCGAGGGCGGACGGTTCGCGGTGGAGAGCTACCTCGACTTCCACGGCAACAAGTTCACGCGCCGCTTCGACGCGAACAGCTATCTCACCCTCGTGGAGGCCATGAACTCGCACGACATCGGACGCGAGCGCGGCGGTGTCGAGGACGCGCTCAAACGGGTGACAGCGACGACCCTGGTGGTCGGGATCGACAGCGACCGGCTGTTCCCCGTGGACGGCCAGCACCGGATCGCGCGCGGCATCCCGCACACGCTGGACGGGAACGAGGCCGTGGTGCTCACGAGCGACTTCGGGCACGACGGATTCCTCATCGAGACCGATGAGGTCGGCCGGCACCTGCGGCGGCTGCTCGCGAGCTGAGCGCCGCCGGCCACTCGTCCGACGCCGGGGCCGGACTCAGGGATCGACGCGGTCCCCGGCGCTGCGCAGGTACCGCCAGGCCGGTGGCTCGGCGACGAGGCGGTCGCGCGCGCCAGCGCGGCCCCCGGCGAGCTCGTCCGCGTCCCAGAAGAACAGCGCTCCCGTTTCGGTGGGCTGGAACCGGGTGCGGAACAGCACGGGATCGGCGCTGCGCGCACGGGCGAACGCCGCCTCGGTGCTGCTCGTGTCGTTGAGCCCGTGCAGGGTGCGCCAGGTGGGCGGCACCAGCGAGATCTGCCCGGCATCGTTCGCAGCGAGGGCCGCCGCGGGCGCGAACCAGCGCGCCTCGGCCACCTCGGCCTCCGCGAGGACGATCTCACCACCGGGGTCGGCCGCCAGGAAGAACCAGGTGCGGACCCGCTTCGGGATCCCCGCCGGGGGCACCCAGCACGACAGCGGCACGAGCACGTCGAGTTCGAGCCCGGCCTCTTCGGCGGTCTCGCGGATCGCCGCCCGGCAGGCGTTCTCGGCCTCGTCCGCTCCGTCGCGCCGATCGCGCTGCTCGACCATGCCTCCGGGGAACACCCACGCCCCCGCGAACGAGCCGCGATCGGGCCGGCGCAGCAGCAGCACCTCGGGCCCGCCGGGCGCGTCGCGCAGGATCACCGCGGTGCCGGCGACGGGCAGATCGTCATCGACGGAGTTCATCCGCCCATGTTAAGCCGGCACCCGCAACCGCCGTGCCCTGCTCAGGCCCGCTCGCGCACCCGGACCGAACCGGTCTCGGTGTGGAACCGGCGCTGCACCGCGTACGAGGCGAGGGCGATCCCGAGGCCGAGGAGGGCCAGCACCGCCCCGACCCAGGTAGGTGCGGCGAAGCCCCACCCCCAGGCGATCACGAGGCCGCCGAGGAGCGCGCCGAGGCTGTTGCCGATGTTCAGGGCGGAGTGGTTCAGCGCCGCGGCGATCGACTGGTTGTCACCCGCGACCTCCATGAGCCGGGTCTGGATCGCCGGGCCCAGGATCGACGACAGCAATGCCATGACGAAGGCGAGCGGCACCAGCAGCCAGATCGAGAACGAGAAGATCGCGAGCAGCACGAGTACGCCGGCCATCGCGCCGAGGCCGATCAGCAGGGTGCGGCGCAGGTTGCGGTCTGCGAAGTGTCCGCCGAGCAGGTTTCCCACGGTCATGCCGAGACCGAACACGACGAGCGTGATCGGCACCATCCACTGGGGCGCCCCGGCGCGCTCCGTGACGACGGGCGCGATGTAGCTGTATACGGCGAAGAAGCCGCCGAAGCCGATCGCGCCGGTCGCCAGGGCGAACCACACCTGCGGACGACGGAAGACGCGGAGTTCCGCGCGGAAGGTGCGGCCGGGGTCGCCCTCGTGCTGGGGCACGAACAGCGCGATGCAGACGGTGGCGATCGCGAACACGATCGTGACCACGAGGAACGCGCTGCGCCAGCCCAGATGCTGGCCGAGGAACGTCCCCGCGGGCACGCCGACGACGTTCGCGATCGTGAGACCGGTGAGGATGAAGGCGACGCCCTTGGCCCGCTTGCCCGGGCCGAGCACATCGGCGGCGACGAGCGCGCCGATCCCGAAGTAGGCGCCGTGCGGCAGTCCGGCGATGAACCGCGCAAGCCCCACGGTCTCGAAGGTCGGCAGCACGACGGCCAGCCCGTTGCCGAGGGTGAGCGCGATCGCGAGTCCGACCATCACCCGGTGCCGCGGGAACCGCGCCACGAGGCCCGCGATGGTCGGCGCGCCGACGACGACGCCGAGAGCATACAGCGACACCAGGATTCCGGCACGACCGATCGCCTCGTCCGGGTTCTGCGCCCAGAGGTCGGGCAGCAGGTCCTGGGCGATGTTCGGGAGCAGGCCCATGGCGACGAACTCGGTCATGCCGATGCCGAAGCTGCCGATGGCGAGCGAGAGGAGCGCCCGCATCGCCGCACCCCTCGAGAGGCTCGAGGGTTTCATCCCTCCAGCTTAGAGGGAATCGGACCCGTCGATCGCGCGCTCCAGTCGCTCGATCTTGCCGTCGATCTCACCGGAGTATCCGGGCCGGATGTCGGCCTTGAGCACGAGCGACACGCGGGATCCGAACGGCATCACGGCCTCGGTGGCGCGCTTGACGACGTCCATGACCGTGTCCCAGTCCGGACCCTCGATCTCGGTGAACATGCTCGTGGTGCGATGCGCGAGCCCGGAGGCGCGCACCACGGCGACCGCGGCGGCGACCGCGTCGTGCACCGAGGCGTCGGCGCTCTCGGCACGGTCAGGGGCGGATCCGCCCTGCGGCGAACCGGACGGGGCGACGGAGAAGGCGACGAGCATCAGGACCTCCGGGGTTCTGGGTGGCGGGAGACGGGTGTCTTCACGATCGCACGGATCGCGAGCACACAGGTGACGACGAGCAGGATGTTGCGGGCGCTCAGCAGCGCGATGGCCAGCGGATCCGCGCGCAGCAGGAGGTCGTAGACGACCGGGTAGACGGCCTGGGTGAGCAGGTACTCGATCAGCACGACGACGGTCGGCACGGTCGCGCGCGGACGGTCGAACAGCCACCACAGGATCAGCGGGGTGAGCAGCCACACCTGGAACTGCGGAGAGCCGACCTTGTTGCACGCGATCAGCACGGCGACCATCGCGAGCATCGTCGCCGGCAGCAGCCGCCGCGCGGACGCGCCGGCGCGCAGCTTGAGCAATGCGATCACGGCGACGGCGATCACGCCGAGCGCCATCAGCGGGGTGAGCACGGCTCCGACGGCCGCGACGCCGGGACCCGCGACCTCGAACGTGAGGATCTCGCGCGAGTACTGGATCCTCGTCACGCCGATCTGGGTGAGCCAGAGCAGCGGCGTGGCTCCGACCGCCTCGATCTGCAGCCCCCGGCCGGACATCTGGCTGAGGAAGCCGAGCAGGTACCTGCCACCGCCCAGCGCCATCAGGCTCAGCACCACGACCGCCGTCACGATCGCGGCGCTCACGATCATCCGGATCCGTCCGCGCAGCAGCACGACCGCGGCGACGAGCAGCGCCCCCGGCCAGATCTTGATCCACCCGCCGATCGTGAACAGCGCGCTCGCGACGGCAGGCCGGGCGAGCAGCCAGAGTCCGCCGATGATCGCGAGCGGGACGGTGACCGCGTCGATCCGGAACATGGCGATCGGTCCGAGCGCCACCAGTGCGGCCATCCAGAGCCAGGCGGCATGCTGGCGGATCCGGCTGCGGCGCGCGCGGGCGCCACGCAGCAGGAAGGCGAAGCCGACGGCGTCGAGTGCGGTGACCAGGATCGACCAGGCCACCACGTAGCTGGCGGATCCGACCGCGTAGGTTCCGGGGATCAGCGGGTGCAGGAGCTGCGAGAGGCCCTGAGCGAGCAGCATCGGCAGCAGCGCCACCTGCGGATAGACCCAGCTCTCGGTGATCCCGACGATCGGACCGCCGCCGAGCGCCGCCCTCGCCCACGGCTCGTACACGAAGACGGTGTCGCCCATCGGCAGCGCCGGCAGGAACCAGCCGATCGACGCGGCGTACAGGTGCGCGATCAGGAACGCGAGCCACAGCACGCCGAGCGGCACGCCGACGCGGCGGAGCGCACCGGTCGCCGCCCGGGCGTTCATCGTCGGGTCGGCCGCGGCACGGCTCTGCTCCGCGCTGCTCACCGCCGGCTCCCCTCGTCGCCCGCGCACGCATCGTCCCCGTCGGCGAGGACCGCGGCGATCGCCGCCGGCAGTGCGGCCGCCACGTCCAGGGCGACGATGGGATGCCCGGGCCGGCTCCCCCGGGTGTCCGATGCGATCCGCCCCGCCAGGCCGTGCACCCACGCCCCCGCTGCCGCCAGCTCCGCGAACGGCGTCTGTGCGCCCGCCGCACGGTCGGCGGCGACGAGCGCGCCGATCGCGCCGGCCAGCACGTCGCCCGTCCCGGCTGTGGCGAGCCAGGGCGTTCCCGCGGACACCGCGATGACGCAACCGGCGTCGGCGACGAGCGTCGTCGCGCCCTTGAGAAGCACCGTGCCGCCGAGCGCGGCGGCGGTCTCGCGCACGGCCGTCGCGCGGGCGTTCGGATCCTTCAGCGCATCCGTGCCGAGCTCGGGAAGTCCCAGGGACGTGCGCAGGCGCGCGAATTCGCGCTCGTGCGGGGTGGCGATGACGGGGGCGGTCGCTGCGGGCAGCAGATCCAGTGCACCGGCGTCGACGACCACGGGAGCGGATCCGTCCAGCGGCCGCACCAGCGCCGCCTTCTCGTCACCGTGACGCAACGCGGGGTCCACGCCCGACCCGATCACCCAGGCGTCGGCGCGGACCGTGCGCTCCCCCGCTTCGATCGCGACCGTCTCCGGACGGCGCGCGATCACCAGGTCGGCGGCGCGACGGGATCCGACGTACCAGACGTACCCGGCGCCCGCACGCCAGGCGCCCTCCACACCGAGCACGGCCGCGCCCGGAAACGCGTCGGAGCCCGTGCACAGTGCGACGACGCCGCGGCTGCGCTTGTCGGAGTCGGGGCCGGGCACGCGCAGCACCCGGCGCGTGTCATCGCCGGACCACAGGCGAACGGAACCGGCGAAGAAGGGCATGGGGACAACGCTACTGGGCCGAGCCTGTGCGCACCGCGGGCAGTCGTTGCTCCGGGATCCGCATCCGCGCCGCGAGCCGTCCGCGCCGGGTAGCGTCATAGCGTGAGCCTTCTGTTCTCCCCGTTGACCATCCGCGCCGTCTCGCTCCGCAACCGCCTCTGGGTCTCCCCCATGTGCATGTACAGCGCCGTGGACGGCGTGCCGCAGGAGTGGCATCACACCCACCTCGCGCAGTTCGCGTCGGGAGGGGCCGGCCTCATCGTCGCCGAGGCCACCGCCGTCGTCCCGGACGGCCGGATCAGCCCGCGCGACACCGGCCTCTGGAACGATGCCCAGCGCAACGCCTGGGCCCCGATCGTGCGTGCCGTGCACGAGCGCGGGGCGCGGATCGGCGTGCAGCTCGCGCACGCCGGCCGCAAGGCGTCCACCTGGTGGCCCTGGGCTGCGGAGCGCGGATCCGTTCCCGTGGCGGACGGCGGCTGGACGACGTCCGCGCCGTCGGCGATCGCGTTCGAAGGCTTCGCGGCGCCCGACGCGCTGGACGCGGCCGGGATCGCTCGCATCGTGGACGGCTTCGCGTCGGCGGCGCGGCGTGCGATCGACGCCGGATTCGACGTGCTCGAGATCCACGGCGCACACGGCTACCTGCTGCACGAGTTCCTGTCGCCGCTGAGCAACCGCCGCGACGACTCCTACGGCGGATCCCTCGAGAACCGTGCGCGGCTGCTGCTCGAGGTCGTCGACGCGGTGCGCGCCGCGGCCGGCCCCGACACGCCGGTGTTCGTGCGGTTGTCCGCGACCGATCACGCTCCGGGCGGGTTCACCCCCGAGGAGGCCGCGCTCGTCGGCCAGTGGGCGGTCGAGCACGGTGCCGACCTGATCGACGTCTCCAGCGGCGGCCTCGTCGCCCACCAGCGCATCGACGCGCATCCCGGCTACCAGGTACCGCTCGCCGCGGCCGTGCGGCAGGGCGGCCGGATCCCGTCCGCCGCGGTGGGCCTGCTCACCAGCGGCGCGCAGGCCGAGGCAGTGCTCGCCGCCGGGGACGCCGATGCGATCTTCGCCGGCCGGGAGTGGCTGCGCGATCCGCACTTCGGCCTGCGTGCCGCACACGAGCTCGGCGAAGAGGTCGCCTGGCCGGATCAGTACCTGCGGGCGCGCTGGCGCTGACCTCCCGCGCTTGGTCGTTGAGCGAGGACGCCGCAGGCGACCGAGACGAAACGAAGCATCTCGAGGAGACCGCGTTCCGTCTCGCCTTCGGCTCGTTCGACGACCCCCGGGAGATCAGCGCCCGTGCCCGCGTCGCGTGATGTCGCGCACCTCGCCGACGAGCTCCTCGATGATGTCCTCCAGGAACAGGATCGCGGTGGTCCGGCCGGTCTCGTCGCGCACCTGCGCGAGGTGGCGGCCGGCGCGACGCATGATCGCGAGTGCGTCCTCGAGGTCGGTGTCCTCCTGCATCGGCACCATCTGGTGGATCCGCTTGGCGGGGATCGGCTCCGCCGCCCTGGCGGCGGCGTCCGGCCCCTCGGCCGAGCGGATCACGTCCTTCAGATGCACGTAACCGATCGGCGCGCCCTCGTCATCCACCATCACGTACCGGGAGAAGCCGTACCGGGCCACCGCCCGCTCCACGTCGTCCGGGGTGGCATCGAGCGGCAGCGTGACGAGCCCGGCGAGCGGGACGGCCACGTCGCGGGCGTCCTTGTCCGTGAACTCCACCACGGCGCGCACCGCGCCGGCGGCGTCCGCGAGCACGCCCTCGCGCCGGGACTGGTCGACGATCGTGGCGACCTCTTCGAGCGTGAACGTGGATGCGGCCTCCGCCTTGGGCTCGACCCCGAACAGCCGGACCACGCCGTTCGCGGCGGCGTTCAGGGAGCGGATCACCGGGTACAGCACCTTCGACAGCCACACCAGGGGCGTACCGAGGAGCAGCACGGCACGATCCGGCAGCGAGAACGCGAGGTTCTTGGGCACCATCTCGCCGAAGACAACGTGCAGGAACGACACGATGATCAGGGTGATGATGAACGCGATCGCGTCCACCGCCGCCTCCGCGAGCCCGAGGGCGCCGAGCGGCACCGCGAGCAGGTGGTGCATCGCGGGCTCCGACACGTTCAGGATCAGCAGCGAGCACACGGTGACGCCGAGCTGAGAGGTCGCCAGCATCAGCGTGGCGTGCTCCATCGCGTACAGCGCCGTGCGCGCCGAGCGCGATCCGCGCTCTGCGAGCGGTTCGATCTGCGAGCGGCGCGCCGAGATCACGGCGAACTCCGCCCCGACGAAGAACGCGTTCGCAGCGAGCAGTGCGATCAGCCAGAAGAGGCCGGCCCAGTCGTTCATCGGGTCGCCCCCCCAGCTGTCGCGGAGGCGGGTCCCGGTGTCGGCGTGAACCGGATCCGATCCACCCTGCGCCCCTGCATGCGCACCACGTGCAGCATGCCGCCGGGCACGGGAACCTCGTCGCCGCTCACCGGGACGCGCTCGAGCACGCTCATCACGTATCCGCCGACGGTGTCGTAGACATCGCCCTCCGGCACCTCGATGCCGGTGCTCGCGCGCAGCTCGTCCGGCCGCAGCTCGGCCGGGAAGGTGATGGAGTCCCGGCTGCGCACGACGCCCGTGCGGCTCCGGTCGTGCTCATCGGAGACCTCTCCGACGATCTCCTCGACGAGATCCTCGAGCGTCACGACGCCGGCGGTGCCGCCGTACTCGTCGACGACGATCGCGAGCTGATAGCCCCCGCCGCGCAGCTGGGCGACGAGGGCGTCGAGGTGCACGGTCTCGGGAACGCGGAGCGGCTCGGACGCGAGCGCCCCTGCGGGCACCTCGGTGCGCCGCTCCCGGGGCACCGAGACCGCGGCCTTCAGGTGCACGACCCCGGTGATGTCGTCGAAGTCCTCGTCGTACACCGGGAAGCGGCTGTGCCCGGTCCGCCGGGCGAGGCCGATCACGTCGTCGGCGGAGTCGTCGGCCGAGATCGCGTGCATGCTGGGCCGCGGCGTCATGACGTCGGCGGCGCTCAGCCGGGCGAATCCGAGGCTGCGGTCGAGCAGGGTGGCGGTGTCCTTCTCCAGGACCCCGGCGCTCGCCGAGCGACGCACGAGCGAGCTGCAGCTCCTCGGCGGAGCGCGCGCCGGAGAGCTCCTCCTTCGGCTCGATCCCCATCGCCCGGAGCACGGCGTTGGCGCTGCCGTTGAGCAGCGCGACGATCGGCTTGAACACGGTCGTGAACACGGTCTGGAACGGGATGACCAGCCTCGCCGTCGCCACCGGCAACGCCATCGCGAAGTTCTTCGGGACCAGCTCTCCGAGGATCATCGACAGCGTCGTGGCGACGAGCATCGCGACGATCGCCGCGATCGTGATGGTGACGGGCTCGGGGATCCCCCATGCCGACAGCACCGGACGGAGCAGGTTCGACAGCGCCGGCTCCATGGTGAAGCCGGTCAGCAGCGTGGTCAGGGTGATCCCGAGCTGTGCCGACGAGAGGTGCGTTGCGGTGATCTTCAGCGCCGCGATCGTCATGACCAGGCGTGTCTCGCCGCGATCCCGCCGCGCTTCCAGATCCGCGCGGTCAAGGTTGACGAGCGCGAACTCGCTGGCGACGAACAGTCCCGTCCCCACGATGAGCAGGAGCCCCACTCCCAGCCAGATGAGATCCATCACGGCGTCACCTCCGCCGAGGCGGAGGACGGGCAGCGGGGCGAGATACTACTGGGAGGGTCGTCCATGGTGCCGACGAGTCTACCGGCGCACGGGCCGCGCATGGCTGAACGATCGCGCTGCTTCTTCAGGGAACGACCGCGCGAGCCGAGCTGAAGCCAGGATTCCGCAGCGCACTCAGGAAAGGGCAGCGCGAACGAAGCTCTGACCCGGGCGCGGCGCC
>CAWBTB010000008.1:0-333180 GCA_963791605.1 uncultured Actinomycetota bacterium
TGCGCCCAGGATGCGCGGTCCTTGGCCGTCGAGGGGCATGCGGATCTCGTCGTCGGTGTCCAGCGTGACGAGCTGGCCGCGGACGCTCAGCTCGACGGGATCGTCTCCGGATTCCCGGCGCAGCCGGATCGCATCGGGCTCGATCGTGACGCGCAGCCGTGCGGCGCGGAGGGTGAGCCGGAAGGTGAGCCTGTCCCACCCGTCGGGAAGCGGGGGTCGAAGGTGTACCGGCCTTCGTGGTCGCGGAATCCGCCGAACCCGAAGACCAGCGCGCTCCAGACCCCGCCGGTCGAGGCGACGTGGACGCCGTCGGCGGTGTTGTGGTGCAGGTCGGCGAGGTCGACGAACAGTGCCGAGCGGAAGTACCGGCGCGCGAGTTCGTGGTAGCCGACCTCGGCCGCGATGATCGACTGCACGACGGCGGAGAGGGTCGAGTCGCCGGTGGTGAGCGGGTCGTAGTACTCGAAGTCGGCGAGCTTCTGATTGCCGGAGGAACCGGTGCGCCCTGGAGGAAGAGCGCGAGCACGACGTCGGCCTGCTTCAGCACCTGGAAGCGGTAGATGACGAGCGGGTGGTAGTGCAGCAGCAGCGGCCGTCGGTCTGGCGGGCGTGTTCTCCAGATCCCACAGCTCTTTGTCGAGGAATGCGGCGTCCTGCGGGTGGATGCCGAGTTCTGCGTCGAAGGGGACATGCATGTTCTGCCGCTGCGCGTCGCCAGCCGTCGACCTCCGCCGCGGTGACGCCGAGGCGCTCGACGAGCTTCTCGTAGTCAGCGGGCGGGTCTGCGCCAGATGCGGTCGACCGCGTCGCGCGGCCTTCGAGGTTCGCACGCGCCATGACGTTGGTGTACAGGTTGTCGTTCACGACGGTCGTGTACTCGTCGGGGCCGGTGACGCCGTGGATGTGGAAGACGTCGTCGCCGTTGCGGCGCCAGAAGCCGAGGTCCTCCCACATGCGGGCGGTCTCGACGAGGATGTCGATGGCCCCGCGGGCGAGGAAGTCGTGGTCGCCGGTGGCGGCCACGTACTGCACAGGGCATGGGCGATGTCGGCGTCGATGTGGTACTGCGCGGTGCCGGCGGCGTAGTACGCGCTCGACTCCAGGCCGTTGATCGTGCGCCACGGGAAGAGCGCGCCCCCTGGTTCATCTCGGTCGCGCGAGCGCGCGCGGCGGGCAGCATCTTCTGGCGGAATCGGAGCGCATTGCGGGCGACGGTCGGCGCCGTGTAGGTCAGGAACGGCATGACGTAGATCTCGGAGTCCCAGAAGTAGTGGCCGCCGTATCCCGACCCGGTGACGCCCTTGGCGGCGATGCCGCCGCCGTCGGTGCGTGCGCGTCGCCTGGGCGAGCTCGAAGAGGTTCCAGCGGATCGCCTGCTGTAGCGCCGGCTGCCCTCCGACCTCGACGTCCGAGCGGGCCCAGAAGTCGTCGAGCCAGGCGCGCTGCTGCGCCGAACAGCTCGGCCGCCCCGAGCTCGAAGCGCCCGATCGAGCGTGCGGTCGGCGCGGTCGGCGAGCTCGCGCGACGGGCACGGTGCTGCGCGGTGTGGTAGCTCACGAGCTTCGTGATCCGGATGGGCGTGCCGCCGCTTCGCCCGGACACGGACGACGTGCTTCGCCAGGTCGTCGCCGATCGTGCCGGTCTCGGTGTAGGGGTTGTCGGTCACGATGTCGTGCTCGGCGGCGACTGCGAGCGTCATGCCCGAGTTCGTCGTCTGGTAGCCGAGCATGTAGCGCGCGCCGTCCTCCTTCTGACGCGCGGCTGGAGCACGCGCTCGGTGAACGTCTCCGCCTTGCGCGGGTCGAACGCCTTGCCCTCGCCGCAGACTTCGCGCGGTACTCGTCGCGGCCGTCCTGCCGGTTGAGGATGTGGCTCGTGATCGTGACGGCCGCGTCGGCGTCGAGCAGCTCGACCTCGTAGTCGATGACGGCCAGGTGCCGGTCGATGAAGCTGGTCATGCGGCGGCTGCTGATGCGCACGTGCTTGCCCGCCGGAGTGCGCCACTCGATGGACCGGCGGAGTACTCCGGCGCGGAAGTCCAGGCGTCGCTCGTAGGCGAGGATCTCGGCCTCGGTGAGGACGAGAGGTTCGTCATCGACGTAGAGGCGGATCGTCTTGGCGTCGGGCGCATTCACGATCGTCTGGCCGACGCGGGCGAAACCGAAGGCGTCTTCGGCGTGACGGATCGGCCAGGTCTCGTGGAAGCCGTTCACGAACGTGCCGTGCGCGTGACCGTCACGGCCCTCTTCGACGTTGCCGCGCAGCCCCAGGTAGCCGTTTCCGACCGCGAACAGGGTCTCGGTGCGTCCCTGGTCGGCCGCATCGAACTCCGTCTCGACGAGTGCCCACTCGTCGATCGGGAACCGGGTGCGGTTCAGGGGGTCGGTGTCGACGAACCTCATGCGTTGACCTCTCTGCTGATGTGGGGGATCAGTTCGTCGAGCTCGTCGACCACGACGTCGGCGCCGAGCCGCGTCAGGGCAGCGTGGCCGACGCCGCGGTCGATGCCGATGACGAGACGCGAAGGCGCCGGCGGCGCCGGCCTGCACACCCGATTCGGCGTCTTCGACGACCGCGCATCGAGGTCGTCGGCACGCCGAGCAGCTCGGCGGCGCGCTCGTAGGTGTCGGGGGCGGGCTTGCCGGGAAGGCCATGCGGCCGCGGCGTATGCGCCGTCGACGACGACGTCGAACCGATCGGCGAGCCCGGCAGCGGCGAGCACCGCGGGAGCGTTCTTCGAGCTCGAGACGACCGCGAGCGAGGAGGCCCGCGTGCTCGATGGCGTCGAGGAAGGCGGCGCTGGCCGGGTAGGGAGCGACGCCCTCCTCCGCGAGCGTCGAGGTGAACGCGATGTTCTTGCGATTGCCGAGGCCGCACACGGAATCGGTGTCAGGGGAGTCGTCGGGAGAGCCGTCGGGCAGCTCGATACCGCGGCTGGCCAGGAGGCTGCGCACGCCGTCGTATCGCGGCTTCCCGTCGATGTGCGCGAAGTAGTCGGCGTCGGTGTAGGGCAGCGCGCGGTACGCATCGAGGAGCGGTTCGAAGAGCCGGGCCCAGGCGCGCATGTGCACGTCCGCGGTCGGGGTGAGTACGCCGTCGAGATCGAACAGCCAGGCCTGAACAGCCGACAGAGACGACAACGTGGCGTCGCCGGAGGTGGGGTACTTCCGAGAGTTCGAAGGATTCATCGCGGGACCTCGGGGTTGTCGGCAGCGGAAGGCGCCAAGCGGTGGGATGCGGATTCTGCGCCGATCGAGCGGAGCAGACGAATGACGTGCTCCTGCCATCGGACCGCCGCAGGCAGTTCGTCGTTGAAGAAGTGGCTGTCGTGGGTCATGCCTGCGTAGCGGTGCTCAAGCGCGGGCGTTCCGGCCGCGATGAGGGCATCGACGAACGCACTGCCGTCCCCGCGGAAGACATCCAGCTCCGCAGTGAAGACATGCGCGGGAGGAAGACCGTCGAGCCTCGGGGACAGCAGCGGGGAAGCCAGCGGGTTGGCCGGGTCGGCCGCGTCGAGGTAGAGCCGCCCCATCGACAGCAGGTCGGGCTCGAGCGCCGTCCAGGACAGCCCGAGCTCAGGGCAGACCTCTCGATCGAAGTGTGCTCCCGTCAAGTCGAGCACCGGGACTTCGAGCAACTGGAACCGCAGATCCGGGCCGTCCGCGTCACGGTTCGCGAGAGCCACGCCCGCGGCGATGCCGCCCCCGGCGGAAAGTCCCCCGATCGCGATGCTGCGGGCGGGAATGCCCAGCCTCTCCGCGTGGTCTCCGAGCCAGGACAGGGCGGCGACTCCCTGTTCGATCGGAACGGGAAACCGGCTCTCCGGCGCCAGGGAGTAGTCGACGGCGGCGACGACGATGCCCGCCCGAGCGGCACGAGATCGGTTCGTGATGTCGGTGCTCGGAAAGTGCACTCCGCCCTGACGGAAGGCGCCGCCGAAGAAGTGCAGGAGCGCGCCATGGGGCTTCTGGTCGGCAGGGGAGTACAGGCGCACGCGCACGGGTGCCTGCTCCGGCACGGGCACCATGACGTCTTCGACGATGCACTCCGGCGCCGGGCGCATGCGAGGCGCGGTCACCTCGCGATCGGCGCGGAAGGCCTGTGCGCGCCACGCCGCAGGAGAGGTGGCACGCGGCTGGGTGATGTGTGCATTCTGCTCGTTGGCTCGGGCGATCGCTCGGATGAAGCGCCATGGCGTCTCTCACCTTCGAGGTCTGAATGGGGCGGCAGCGAGCGGGCACTCGCGGGAACAACGGAAGTCTGCCACATAGAAGTGCTTCGATAAAGCACTTGACAAGATTGACCAAGCTGCGCTGAAATGAGGATCGCGTCCGGCCCGCTCGGACTCTCACACAGCCCCTTGAGAGCGCATCCTGCGCTGAGGAAGGTCAAGACAATGTCGTCACGTTCGGACTCTTGGTGGCGCCGCGGCGTCGCCGCGGCCCTGGCAGCTGTCGCCCTCGGAGCGACGCTCACCGCTTGTGCTCCTCCGTCGGGTGGAACAGCTCCCCATGAACTGCGCATCGGCATGCAGTCGGGACCGGGCACGCTCGACCCCGCGACGATCAACCAGAACTCCCAGTGGTTCGTCGATCTCGCATACAGCTCACTCATCAACGCGGCTTCCGACGGCACCTACCGCCCGGGCCTCGCGACCAAGTGGGGTTACGTCGGAGAGGGGAACACCCGGTTCGAGCTGACTCTGCGTTCGGGCGTCAAGTTCTCGGACGGCAGTGAGCTCACTGCGGAGGGCGTGAAGAAGCACCTCGAGTACGTCAAGGGCGCCGGCGGTCAGATGTCGGGCACGCTCGCCACGCTCGAGAAGATCGAGGTGACCGACCCGCTCAAGCTGGTCCTGACGTTCAGCGCTGCGAACCCCGACCTGCCGTTCTACTTCGCCCAGAGCGGCGTGGGGATCGCGGACGTGATCAGCCCCAAGGGCTTGGACGACACGAAGGCTCTCGGCACGGCGACAGCCGGTGCCGGTCCCTACGTGCTGGACGCCTCGAAGACGGTCGCCAACGACACCTACGTCTACAAGCCGAACCCGAACTACTGGGACAAGAAGAACATCCACTGGGACAAGGTGACCATCAAGGTGATCCCCAACCTGAACTCCCTTCTGAACGCGCTGAAATCCGGTCAGATCGACTTCAGCACCGGCGACTACACCACCGCTGCCGATGCCGAGAAGGCGGGCCTGCAGGTGCACTTCACGCCCAACGTGTTCTCCGGCCTGAACCTCCTCGACCGCGGAGGCAAGCTCGCCCCGCAGCTCGCGGATCAGCGCGTTCGACAGGCCATCAACTACGCCATCGACCGCAAGGCGATCGTCGACGCGATCTATGGCAAGTACGGCTCTACGACCACGCAGACCACGCACGGTGTGGGCTTCGTGAAGGCACTCGACGACAAGTACCGCTACGACCCGGCCAAGGCCAAGGCGCTCCTCGCCGAAGCCGGATACCCGGACGGGTTCACCCTCTCGGTCGTCTCGACGCCCTTCTTCAACGGCGACACTATGGTCCAGGCGATCGCGGGGCAGCTGAAGAAGGTCGGGATCACGCTCCAGGTGGACAGCAAGTCCGACGTCAACGAGTTCATCTCGAAGATGGCCTCCAGCGAGTACCCGGCGGCGTGGATCGGATTCGGAACGCTTCCGATGTTCGTCGCCTCCCAGAACCTGTACGGCCCCTCTGCGCTGTTCAACGCCTTCAAGAGCACCGATCCGGAGCTCACCGATCTGACCGACCAGCTTGCGGTCGCGCCGCAGAGTCAGGCTGCCGCGCTCAGCGAGAAGATCGAGACCCGTCTCGTCGATCTCGCCTGGTACGCCCCGGTCGGGTGGGCACCACTCGGCCAGTACGCCTCGAAGAAGATCGACTCGAAGGCCGTGATGACGACCACGGGTGAGCACCCGATCGTCACGATCGTGGACCTGAAGCCGGCAGGAAACTGACCCTCATGTCGTTCCCCTTCGCAACAACCAGCCGGCGGATCTCATGATCCGCCGGCTGGCGAGGTGGCTTCTCACCTCTGTCCTTCTTCTCTTCGTGGTCTCCGCGCTCACGTTCGTGCTCGTCTCGCTGGCTCCCGGCGATGCGGCGCGGACGATCCTCGGCCAGAACGGCACGCAGGCGCAGTACGAAGAGCTTCGTCAGCAGCTGGGACTCAACGACCCGTTGCCGGTCCGTTACCTCACCTGGTTGTCGAACCTCCTCCATGGAAATCTCGGTCAGTCGATCTTCAGCAACCAGAGCGTGGCCAGCCTCATCGGCTCGCGCATGAGCGTCACCCTCTCGCTCGTGATCGGCAGCCTTCTCTTCGCCGGCATCGTCGGCATCGTCCTCGGCATCGCCAGTGCGCGCCGCGCGGGCGCACTCGGCAAGGTCGTCGACGTGATCTCTCTGGTCGGCGTGTCCATCCCGACGTTCTGGCTCGGCTTCGTGCTCGTCTCGCTCTTCGCCGTCACCATCCCGATCTTCCCCGCCACCGGGTATGTCGAGTTCGGGTACTGGCCCTTCGGATGGTTCCTCAGCCTCGTACTGCCGGTGGTCACGCTCGGCGTCGGTGGCGTGGCGATCATCGCGAAGCAGACCCGCGATGCCATGCGCACGCAGCTCGACCGCGAATACGTGACGGCGATGCGCGCGCAGGGGCTCAGCGAGAGGGCGATCGTCTACCGCCATGTCCTGCGCAACGCAGCCATCCCCGTGACCACGGTCCTCGGCCTGATGTTCGTCGGCCTGTTCAGCGGCACGGTCCTCGTCGAGAACGTCTTCGCGCTTCCCGGCCTCGGCGGACTGGTCGTCGATGCGACCTCTAAGCACGACATCCCCGTGGTTCAGGGCGTGGCGCTCGTCTTCGCTCTCTTCGTCGTATTCACCAACCTGGTCGTCGATCTGCTCTACGGCTGGCTCAACCCGAAGACCAGAGTCTCATGAACACTTTCCGTCGTTTCCTCAAAAGGCCCCTCGCCACGAGCGCGATGGTATTCCTGCTCCTCGTGGTGCTCGCCTGCCTGCTCGCGCGCGTCATCGCGCCGTACGACCCGCTGGCGCAGGATCTGTCATCTCCCCACGCGTTGCCCTCCGTCGCGCACCTTCTCGGAACAGACACTCTGGGCCGTGACATCCTCAGCCGGCTTCTGTACGGCGGACAGGTCACGCTCCTCGGCTCCCTGATCGCCGTCGTCGTGTTCGTCGTCCTCGGCATCCCGCTCGGGCTCGTGGCCGGTTACCGGCGCGGGTGGATCGATGCGGTCCTCACCCGGATCGTGGAGGTCCTGTTCGCGGTCCCCGTGATCGTGATC
This sequence comes from uncultured Actinomycetota bacterium, assembly GCA_963791605.1. Taxonomy (GTDB): domain Bacteria; phylum Actinomycetota; class Actinomycetes; order Actinomycetales; family Microbacteriaceae; genus Microbacterium. The sequence goes on from CAWBTB010000008.1 coordinate 7,313, forward strand.
CTGCTCGTCGTCCTGTCCGTCTTCAGCGCCAACATCGTGGCCGCGATGATCACGCTGGGAATCCTCAGCTTCGGAAGCGTATTCCGTGTCGTGCGAGCGACGACCATGTCGGCCGCGAACGAGCTGTACGTGAAGGCGGCGCGGGCCTCCGGGCTGCGTCCGATGGCCGTGGTCGTGAAGCACATCCTGCCGAACCTGCTGGGGCCCGTCATCGTGCAGGTCACCCTGTTCGCGGCCGCCGCCGTGCTCGTCGAGAGCGGCCTCGCCTTCCTCGGCTTCTCCGTCGCACCGCCGAACCCGAGCTGGGGTTCGATGGTCAGCGAGGGGTCGCAGAACCTCAGCAGCTACCCGTGGGAACTGGTTCCGCCGGGCCTCCTGATCGCTCTCGTCGTGCTCGCCTTCGGGCTCGTCGGTGACGGCGTGCGCGACGCGGTCGCACGAGAAGGCCACGCGATGGCGCGGGCGAAAGCGTCCATCCAGCTGCCCGAGCGGAACGTCGAGGCGCCTGACGCGCAGGCGCTGCTCAGCGTTCGCGACCTCGCCGTCGCCTTCGGGCCGCTTCAGGCCCCGGTCGTGGTCGTGCGCAACGTAAACTTCGACATCGCCGCCGGCGAGGCGGTGGGAATCGTCGGGGAGTCCGGGAGCGGCAAGACGGTGACCGCGCGGGCGATTCTGGGTCTGCTCGCGAAGGGCGGGCGCATCGTGCGCGGATCGATCCACTATCGAGGGCAGCTGGTCGGGGCGCCGGACGGCGTCGCGGTGCAGACGCTTCGCGGAAGCGAGATCGGCCTGATCCCGCAGGAGCCGATGAACACCCTCGATCCGGTGTTCACGATCGGGGCCCAGCTGCGCGAGGTCATCCGCAGACACGACGGCGGCTCGGCTCGGCGTACGCAGGAGCGCGCCATCGAGCTTCTCGAGGTCGTCGGGCTCCGTGACCCTGAAGCCGTTGCGAAGCGCTATCCGCACGAGCTCTCCGGTGGCATGGCGCAGCGCGTCGGCATCGCCCTCGCTCTCGCGGGCAGGCCCAAGCTGCTGATCGCGGACGAGGCCACCACCGCGTTGGACGTGACGGTGCAGCGCCAGATCCTGGATCTGCTGACCGAGCTCCGCGCGCGCTTCAACACCGCACTCATCGTGGTCACTCACGATTGGGGCGTCCTCGCGGATCTCTGCGACAGAGCTGTCGTGATGTACGCCGGCGAGGTCGTGGAGCAGGCGACGGTCGTCGAGCTCTTCGACAACCCGCTGCACCCGTACACTCGCGCGCTGATCGCCGCGAACCCGCACCTCGCCGCGCCCGGCGAGCCGCTGCCGAGCATTCCAGGGCAGGTGCCCGAGCCTGTGCGGTGGCCGCAGGGATGTCACTTCGCCGACCGGTGTCCGCTGGCCACGGCAGAGTGCAGGCAGGCCCCGATCGAGATCGAACGCCCGGCTGCGGGGCGCGAGAGCCGTTGCATACGAATCGACGCGATGAAGGAGACGGCGGCATGAACAGCGAACGGGGTCGTCTCCTGAGCGTCGAGAATCTCACCGTCGAATACGTCACGCACGGGCGGGGTGGCCGGAAGGCCGTGCGTGCCAACGATGACATCTCCCTCCATCTCGAAGCGGGCGAGACCCTCGGCATCGTGGGGGAGAGCGGATCGGGCAAGTCGACACTGGGCGACGCGATTCTCGGCTTCGCGCCTGTGGCCCAGGGCAGGATCGTGTTCCAGGGCGAGAACATCGCCGCCGCGCCTCCTCAGCGGCGCAGGGAACTGACCCGCAACATCCAAGTCATCTTCCAGAACCCCTTCGGGTCGCTGAATCCCTCTCGGACGATCGGTCAGATCCTTGCGGAACCACTGATCGCGCATCGACTGGAGAGCGATGCCGACGCGCGCCGGAAGAAGATCCAGGAGTGGCTCGATCTGGTGGGGCTGCCCGCTTCGGCGGCGCAGCGCTACCCGGGGGACTTCTCCGGCGGGCAGAGGCAGCGCGTGGCCATCGCGCGGGCGCTGCTCGTCAACCCGCAACTGGTGGTCTGCGATGAGGCGGTGAGCGCCCTCGACGTCTCGATCCAGGCGCAGGTCCTCAACCTCCTGATGGATCTGCAGGAGCGACTCGGAGTGAGCTACCTGTTCATCACGCACGATCTGGCGGTCGTCGAGCACATCGCCCAGCGCATCGCGGTGATGAATCGCGGCCGTGTCGTCGAGGTCGGCGACGCCAAAGACGTCATCGGCTCCCCGAAGGAGGATTACACGCGCGCACTGCTCGAAGCCGTCCCCTCACCGGACCCGACCGTGCAACGTCGTCGGCGACGCGAGAGGACCGCACCGTGACCGAGAGGATCGTCGCTCTCGACCGGGCGATCGCGTCCTGGCTGGAGCGGATCCGCGGACTCGTCAGCGCCTCCGTACCGGGGCTCACCGACGCAGACACTGGCTGCGGAGGCGGAGCGGCGCCGGGCTCGCACACTGAGCGACACCCTGTTCGGGGAGTTCGGGAAGCCGGCTCCGACGGACAGCGATCGGCGGACGCTCTCCGTAGACGCGCCCCACGGCTCGCTGCGCATCGACGAGTATCGACCTCGTGAGCGGGCAGGCGAGGTCCTTCCGGCGCAGCTCCTGCTGCACGGCGGCGCTTTCCGGCTCGGGGCCATCGACGAGAAGATCAACGTCGCGTTCTGCGCGCAACGCGCCATCGACTCCGGTTACGCCGTCTACTCGCTCGAGTACCGGCTCGCCCCCGAGCACCCGTTCCCCGCGGCGCTCGACGACGCACGCTCCGCACTCGAATGGATCCTCGCGCACTCGGGTGAGCTCCTCGTCGATGCGGAGCGGGTCGTGGTCGGGGGAGTTTCTGCAGGCGGGAGCATCGCCGCATCGCTGACCATCGATTGCCGTGATCGGGGACGCGACGACATCGCCGCCCTCCTGCTCGAGGTGCCCGTCGTCGACGTGAGAGACGACGGCATCTGGCTGCCGGAGTACGCCGCGCTCAACGGCTTCACGACGCTCGCGGAACTTCGGGGCGCCTACTGCGCCGACGGCGGACGCGGCGTGACCCCGCAGTCTCCCCGTTGCTCGCCGATCTTCGGGGCCTTCCTCCCGTGCACGTCATGACCGCGGAATACGATCCGCTCCGAGCGGGCGGCGAGGAATTCGTCGAACGTCTTCGGGCGGCAGGCAACAACGTCTCGGCGACGAGGCACCTCGGGCAGCTGCACGGTTCCCACGGGCTGCTCCAGGGCCTGCGCGCGGCCCGCCTGTGGCATGCAGAGGTCGCGGCCGTCCTCCGCGACTTCGCGCTCTGATCAGCGGCCGGGGCCAGCGCGTGTCGCGGTCACGGAACATCGTCGGCAATTCGACGTCCAATCCGTTCGGGGCCGTGGAGGTGCTCGTCATCAGATCACGAATGATCCGGATGGCACGTGCCCCGCTCTCCTCAAGGGGGTTGGCCACCGTCGACAGCCCCACCGCAGCCGCGTCAGGATCGTCATCGAAGCCGACGACCGAGACATCGTCCGGCACGCGTCTTCCGGTGGCGTTCAGCGCCGCTATGACACGGAGTGCGACCAGGTCGCGATTAGCGAACACCGCGGTCGGATGCCAGGGGCGGTCGGCGGCCCACAAGGCCTCCACCGCCTCGATCCCCGCCCGCTCGGAGCGGCTGACCGTCACTTCGACCACGTTGTCCAGGCCCATGACGGAACGGAGGCCGTCCACTCGGCGCTGGCTCGGGGAGTCCTTCAAGAAGGAGATCTCGGTTTCGCGGACGAAAGCCACCCGTTCGTGCCCCCACCCTCGGAACCTCGCGCCGACCATCTGCCCTCCCGCGAAGTCGTCCACCCAGACGCTGGGAAGCCGTGCGTTCCGGGTGTCCACCAGTACTGTCGGCACGCGCGCGATGATGCGGTCGATCGTCTGCTCGTCGACCGGCACACCCATCACGATGAGCCCGTCGACGTGTCCTCGGACGGGGAAGGACTCCAAGAATGGGGAGCGTGACATCGCGATGTCTTCGTGATCCACGACAAGGAGCTGGGTCTCCTCGCTGTCGACTTCTTTGAGAGCGCCCACCAGACGGCGGCCATAACTCGGGTACGACGAGAACGGCGCGACGACCGCGATACGGCCAACCCCCGCCTTCGCTCGCGCGACCGCACGCTCCTTCGGCACGAACCCGATCCTGTCTGCGGCGGACAGCACCTTCTCTCGTGTCGCGGCTTTCACCCGCTCAGGGTGATTGATCGCACAGCGACACCGTCGAGATGCTCACGCCCGCCTCGCGGGCGACATCGTAGATCGTGGCATCGGGCTCGATCATGTCCCACTCCCCACCGACAGGTCGACGCCCAAAACGCGTGCAACCCAGTTTTCGCGCGCGGCGATCGCCGCCAAAGAGATCTGTCGCATCAGGGGCTGCGAGATCGAAGCAATGAAAGCCCCCCGCCCACACGTGCAGCTCGGCCTGTACCCCGTCGCGCCAGAGAGCGGACGCGTACGCGACGTTCTCGTCGCGGAACACCTCGGAACTGCCGCAGTCGAGGAACGCCTGCGGCAGGCCCGACAGGTCGTCGCTTCGTGCAGGGGAGGCATAGATCGAGACGTCTTCCGAAGCGTGACGATCCCCGAGGAGCGCCGACCAGCCGACGCGATTGGACTCGCGATCCCAGCCGCCCGTACCGGAGAACTGGATGGTCGAATGGGTGCTGTCGCGGTCATCCAGCATCGGGCAGAGCAGTATCTGAGCGACAAGGACAGGGCCCTGACGATCCCGAGCGAGCAGGGCCGTGCCCGCGGCGAGGCCCCCGCCCGCGCTTGTGCCGACGATGATCAGGCGCGAATCGTCGATGCCGAGGATCTCCGCCTCGTGAACGAGCCAAGTGAGCCCGGCGTAGCAGTCTTCAATCGGCACCGGGTGCGGGAACTCCGGAGCCAGGCGATAGTCGACGGTCACGACCGTCAGGCCGAAGCGCTGGATCCATGGGAGAACACTGACGAGGCCATCCCATCGGTCTCCCATGACCATTCCACCGCCATGCACGTAGTAGACGCAGGGAGAAGCAGCTTCCGTTCGGCCGCGGTCTATGACGGATAGGCCGATTTCACCGCCGGCAGATCCAGCGGCCACGAAGTCGCGCACCCGGAGACCGCGACGTGCCGCGTCTTCTCGTATCGCCGTCTCGGCGGATTCGATACGGAGCTGGGGCAACTGTTCGATGGAGACGCGGGCGGGGTTCTGAGCCAAAAGGGACACCATCACCGCCGCAAGCTCGTGGTCGTAGGGCAACGGAGCTGTATTGATTGCCATCTGGTCTCCTCATCACGACGGCACCGACGCTGTCATGAGAGTCTATCGAACCAACTCGAAGCACTTCGATGTTGTCTGGGTGACTGCTCATCCGTCGAGAGGGGGGTACCGGCAGGGACTCCCTCGCGCCCCGGAGAACTGGTTGGATAGCCATCGCCGACCACACCGTGGCCGGAATGACAAGGCTGAGGAGTTGCGGATGGATGCAGTCGGCGAGCCGGCCGGGCGCAGGGCGCCGGTGGAGGGTCTTCTGCCGGATGCCGAGTATCTCAGTGACCTGCCGACCGGGCCCACGGCCGTGCAGGCGCGGGTCACCGTCGCGCTGGTGGCGACGGTCGTGTTCCTCACGGCGATCGCGCCGCTGGCGACCGACATGTATGTGCCGGCCTTCCCCGCGGTGTCGCACGACCTGTCCGCGTCGGCGACGCAGGTGCAGCTGACCCTGACGACGTTCTTCGTGGGGATGGCGATCGGCCAGCTGGTGGGCGGACCCGTGTCGGATCAGCGCGGCCGCCGGATCCCGCTCATCGTCTCCGTGCTGGTGATGACGGCCGCGTCGATCGTGTGCGCGGTCGCGCCGAACATCGTCGTGATGATGATCGCCCGGTTCGTGCAGGGGTTCGCCGGAGGCTGGGCCATGGTCATCGGCCGGGCCGTCATCGTCGATCTCGCGACCGGCGCGCAGCTGATCCGGGTCCTCAACGTGATCGCCGCGGTCGGCGGCCTCGCGCCCGATGGTCGGGCCCCTGCTCGGTGCGGTCATCCTGCAGCTGTCGAGCTGGCACGTCACCTTCTGGACCATCGCCGCCCTCGGCGTGGCCATGACGGTCTCCGTCGTGGTCGTGGTTCCCGAGACGCTGCCGCGGGACAAGCGGCACGGCGGCGGGATGCGCTCCTTCGCGACCGCCGGACGCGAAGTGCTCCGCAATCGCCGCTACGTCGGCTACGTCCTGGTCACCGGATCCACCATGGGCGCGATCTTCTGCTACGTCGCGACCTCCGCGTTCGTGCTGCAGTCGATGAACGGGCTCTCCCCGATCGTCTACTCCATCGTCTTCGCCGCCAACGCCGGCGCGATGACGATCGCCTCGTTCGTCGCGGCCCGCCTCGCCGGTCGCGTCCCCACCCGCCGCGTCATCCTCGTCGGGCAGATCGCGGCGCTCGCCGCCAGCGTCGCCATGCTGATCGGCGCGATCTGGTTCGCCATGCCGCTGGCCGTGGCACTGGTCGGATTCCTCGTTCTGATGACCACGGTCGGGCTGACGGGACCCAACGGCGGAGCCCTGGCCTCGGCCGAGGTTCCCGAGCACCCGGGGACCGGATCCGCCATCCTCGGCTTCATCCAGTGGCTCTTCGCCGGAGTCATCGCCCCGCTCGCCGGTCTCGGCGGCGATCGCACCGCCGTGCCGATGGCGGCGCTGATGATCGGCTGCATCGTGCTCTCGATGATCGGGCTCTTCATGGCCCGACCAGATGCTCGTGTTTCGTCAACGGAAAGCTGAGTAAGGCTGGAACAACTCGGTCCGCTCGGTCGGTTTCCGGCCTGGATCGCAGGCCGCCCTGGCGCCCGCGATGCCCCTCCGCGTAGCATCCAGACCATGCCCATCAAGCTCGAGAACGTCGGCATCGCCGTCCGCGACCTGGAAGCGACGATCGCCTTCTTCACCGACCTCGGGCTGACCGTCGTGGGCCGGGACACGGTCAGCGGCGAGTGGACCGACACCGCCGTCGGCCTCGACGGCAACCACGCCAAGATCGCCATGCTCCAGACGCCGGACGGCAACGGTCGCCTCGAGCTCTTCGAGTACATCCACCCCGACGCGATCGAGACGGAGCCCACCCGGCCCAACGAGATCGGCATGCACCGCGTCGCGTTCTCGGTCGACGACATCGACGAGGCCCTCGCGATCGCCGCGAGGCACGGCTGCCACCCGCTGCGCGGCGTGGCCACCTACGAGGACATCTACAAGCTCACCTACCTTCGCGGGCCCAGCGGCATCATCGTGATGCTCGCCGAGGAGCTGGGGAACGGGTAGCGACCCACGTCGAGAACGACGTCCGACGCCGTGCTAGCATCATGCCGACCACACGGGTGTCCGAGCAGGGCTGAGATCGGGCTGACGCGGCCTGCGTACCGTCGAACCTGTCCGGGTAATGCCGGCGAAGGAAGTAGGAGCCCTATGGGCATCTCGCGATTCTGCGTGCGCGCTCTCGCGCATCATGCACGACGGAGAACACGACATGCACGTGCCCGTCACCCGGATCGCCCTGGATGGTCCGCCCGGCGGCGACGGCGAACCCGCCCCTCGACGATGTACCGCACCGAGAGGCCCGGCATGCGACCCGAGTCGTAGGACTGCCCGCACTGCGCGAGCGCTGGATCACTGACCGCGACAGACACCGAGCAGTACCAGGGCCGCGCGCGCAATCTGCACGACGACGGCCGCTGCGCGACCGCCGCGGCGCCGCCTCCGACGAGTGGCGCGGGCAAGCGGCCGGGCCCCGCGCGCGGCCTCGAGGCGCACCGTCACGCAGATGCACTACGCCCGGCGACGGCGTGGTCACGCCGGAGATGCGGTTCGTCGCCGTGCGCGAGAGGCTGCGACGCCGAGCTCGTGCGCGACGAGGTCGCGCGCGGCCGCGCGATCATCCCGGCGAACGTCAACCACCCCGAGCCCGAGCCGATGGTCATCGGCATCGCGCTTTCCTGGTGAAGATCAACGCGAACATCGGCAACTCGGCGGTCACGAGCTCGATCGCCGAGGAGGTCGACAAGCTGCCGCTGGGCGATCAAGTGCGGCGCCGACACCGTGATGGACCTGTCGACCGGCGAGCGACATCGACGAGCACCCGCGAGTGGATCATGCGCAACTCGCCGGTGCCGATCGGCACGGTGCCGATCTACCAGGCGCTCGAGAAGGTCGACGGCGACGCCGACGAAGCTCACCTGGGAGATGTTCCGACACGCTCGAGCGAGCAGGCGAGCAGGGCGTCGACTACTTCACGATCCACGCCGGCGTGCTGCTTCGATACGTGCCGCTCGACCGCCGAACCGCATCACCGGGATCGTGTCGCGCGGCGGCTCGATCATGGCGCAGTGGTGCCTCGCGCACCACAAGGAGAACTTCCTCTACACGCACTTCGACAAGCTCTGCGAGATCTTCGCAGAAGTACGACGTCGCGTTCTCGCTCGGCGACGGCCTGCGTCCCGGCTGCCTCGCGGACGCGAACGACGCCGCGCAGTTCGCCGAGCTCGACGACGCTCGGCGAGCTCACGAAGCGGGCGTGGGAGAAGGACGTGCAGGTCATGATCGAGGGCCCCGGCCACGTGCCGTTCGACAGATCGAGGAGAACGTGGAGCGGCAGATGGAGCTGTGCCACGAGGCGCCGTTCTACACGCTCGGCCCGCTCGTCACCGACATCGCCCCCGGCTACGACCACATCACGTCGGCGATCGGCGCGACCGATGGTCGGCGCGCTACGGCACGGCGATGCTCTGCTACGTCACGCCCAAGGAGCACCTCGGCCTGCCGGACCGCGACGACGTGAAGACGGGCGTGATCGCCTACAAGATCGCCGCGCACGCCGCCGACATCGCGAAGGGCCACCCCGGGTGCGCGGGACCGCGACGACGCGCTCAGTCGAAGGCGCGCTTCGAGTTCCGCTGGCAGGACCAGTTCCGCCTGTCGCTCGATCCGGACACCGCCGAGGCGTTCCACGACGAGACGCTGCCGGCGCGAGCCGGCCAAGACCGCGCACTTCTGCTCGATGTGCGGGCCGAAGTTCTGCTCGATGCGGATCTCGCAGGACATCAGGGATCGCTTCGGCGACGGCGCGGAGCAGGAGCGGGATCGCAGGCATGGCGCAGAAGGCCGCCGAGTTCCGCCAGGCCGGGGGACAGGTGTACCTGCCGGCGCCGGCGCTGCGCGGCTGAGCCGATGTCACCGCAGCGAGGGGAGCCGCTCCCTGAGCCGTCGCGCGGCCCCGGCGGGATCCTCGGCGTCGGTGACCGCGCGCACCACGACGATGCGCGTGGCGCCGGCGGCGACCACGTCGTCCACCGTGTCGTGATCGATCCCGCCGATCGCGAACCAGGGACGGACGACGCCGGCGGTGCGGTCGGCGTCGGCGGCGGCGCGCACGAGGTCGAGGCCGACGCCGGGCCGGCCCGGCTTGGTGGGCGTCGCCCACACCGGCCCGACGCAGAAGTAGCCGAGATCGTCCTCGGTGCGCGCGGCGACGAGCTGGGCGGTGTCGTGCGTGGAGAGTCCGAGCACGACGTGGTCGCCGAGGATCCTCCGGGCGTGCGCACGGGGCAGGTCGCCCTGGCCGAGGTGCAGGACGGGTGCGCCGGCGGCGGCCGCGATGTCGGCGCGGTCGTTGACGGCCCACAGCCGGCCGTGCCGTTCGGCCACCCCGCGGAGGATGTCGAGGAACTCGAGCTCCTCGGCGGCCTCGAGCGACTTGTCGCGCAGCTGGACGATGTCCACGCCGCCGTCGAAGGCGGCGTCCACGAAGTCGGCGAAATCGCCACGGTCGCGACGGGCGTCGGTGCAGACGTAGAGCTGCGCGTTGGAGAGGAGCACCCGGTGAGTGTATCGGCGCGACTCGACGTGATCGTCGTCGGCGGGGGCATCCTCGGGCTCGCGATCGCGTGGGAGCTGGTGCGGGCGGGCCGCGACGTCCGACTGATCGATCCCGCGCCGGCCTCGGGTGCGACGCATGCGGCGGCCGGCATGATCACACCGATCAGCGAGCATCGGCCCACCGAGCCGGCCCTGCATGCGCTCTCCCTCGCGTCGACGGCCCGGTACCCCGGCTTCCTGGCCGGCGTTCCGGGCGGCGAAGACTGCGGGTTCGAGCAGGCGGAGACGCTCCTCGTCGCCGTCGACGACGGCGACCGCGGCGCTCTCGACGTGCTCGCCGCCCTCGCGTCGGAGCCGGTGGAGGCGGTCACGCTGCGCGAGGCGCGCCGGATCGAGCCGCTGCTCGGCCCGAGAGCGACCGCGGTGCGCCGCGTGACGGAGCATCGCGTCGACCCGCGCGCTCTCGCCGGCCGGCTGCGGGCCGCGCTCGGCGACCGCATCGAGCGTCGGCGTGCACAGGGGATCCTGCATGAGGATCGCCGGGACCCGACGTCGCCGGTCACCGGCGTGCGCCTCGCGGACGGCACGCGTGATCGCCGCGGATCAGGTCGTGGTCGCGAACGCGCTCGGCGCCCGCGACCTCGACGGGGTGCCGTTCGTCCCGGCGCTCCGGCCCGTGCACGGCGACATCCTCCGGCTGAGGGTTCCGGCCCACCTCCGCCCCTTCCTGACGAGCACGGTGCGGGCGTTCGTCCGCGGAGCGTCCGTCTACCTCCTCCCTCGCCGGGACGGCACGCTCGTGATCGGCGCGACGCAGCGCGAGCACGGCGGCGGCGATGTATCCGCCGGGGGCGTGTACGAGCTGCTCCGCGACGCGATGACGGTCGTGCCGGCGGTCGCCGAGCTCGCGCTGCTCGAAGCGACCACGCGTGCCAGGCCGACGACTCCCGACAACGCGCCGATGCTCGGCCGAGCCGGCCCCGGCCTCATCGTCGCGACCGGCTTCGGACGGCACGGCGTGCTGCTCGCCCCCGCGGCCGCCGATGCCGTGCGGCTCCTCATCGAGGGCCGGTGCGCCGCCCACCTCGCCCCGTTCCGCCCCGATCGCTTCGCCGATCGTCCCGTCCCGATGGAGGTCCCATGATCGATGTGCAGCTCAACGGCGCGCCCGCGCGCCTCGAGGACGAAGCCGCGGGTGACGGATGTCGTCGCGGACCTCACCGGCCGCGGCATCCGCCCCGACGGCACCGCCGCCGACGGCGCACCGCTCGGCATCGCCGTCGCGGTCAACGCCGCCGTGGTGCCGCGCAGTCGCTGGAGCGCGGCGCCCCTCCGCGACGGCGACCGCGATCGAGATCCTCACGGCGGTGCAGGGTGGCTGAGCCGGTGGATCCGTTCGTCGTTGCCGGTGCATCCTTCGCGTCCCGCCTCATCATGGGCACCGGGGGAGCCGAGAGCCTGGCCGACCTCGAGGACGCCCTGCTCGCGTCGGGCACCGAGCTCACCACGGTCGCCGTGCGCCGGTACGACGCCGGGATCGGGCGCGGCGCTGTACCCGGTGCTCGCGCGAGCGGGGCATCCGGCTCCTGCCCAACACGGCCGGATGCTTCACCGCCCGAGACGCGGTGCTGCACCGCGGAGCTGGGCCGGGAGGCGTTCGGGACCGACTGGGTGAAGCTCGAGGTGATCGCCGACGAGGACACGCTGCTGCCCGACGGCGCTGGAACTCGCGGCGCGACCGAGCAGCTCGTCGCGCGCGGGCTTCTCGGTGTTCGCGTACACGAACGACGACCCGGCACTCGCGCGGCGCCTCGAGGAGCTCGGCGCGGCGGCCGTGATGCCCCTCGGCGCGCCGATCGGCACGGGGCTCGGGATCCTCAACCCGCACAACATCGAGCTGATCGTCGAGCGCGCCACGATCCCGGTCGTGCTCGACGCCGGCATCGGCACGGCGTCGGATGCGGCGCTCGCGATGGAGCTCGGTTGCGACGCGGTGCTGCTCGCGTCGGCGGTCACGCGGGCCGTCGACCCCGTGCGGGATGGCGACCGCCTTCCGGCATGCCGTGATCGCCGGCCGCTCGCCGCCCGGTCCGGCCGCATCCCGAAGCGGGGGCGGTCGCGCGCCTCGTCGCCGACGGCGGACAGGCCCGACCTGTGAGCCCGACGCGGCGACCCCGGGGGATCCGCTCGTCGGGCCTCGGGGCCGCTGACAGACGAGGATCGCTCCCGCTATCCCGCCACTTGCGCTGCCGGGCTTCGGCGAGCAGGCGCAGCGGCGGCTCGAGGCGCCCGCGTGCTCGTGATCGGTGCGGGCGGCCTCGGCACCCCCGTGCTCGCGGCGCTCCGGCCGCCGGAGTCGGCGCGGCCGACGGCGGCACGATCGGCGTGCTGGACGACGACGTCGTCGAGACGAGCAACCTGCACCGGCAGCTCCTGCATCGCACGATCGACGTCGGCCGGCCCAAGACCAGCTCGGCGAGCACGGCGATGCGGGCGATCAACCCGGCGGCGCACGTGCGGGAGCACCGGAGCGCCTCACCGCGGGCAACGCCCTACGGCTGCTCGGCGGCTATGACCTCGTCGTGGACGGCTCGGACAACTTCGCCACCCGCTATCTCGTCTGCGACACGGCCGAACGGCTCGGCATTCCGACTGTGTGGGGCGCGGTCCTGGGCTTCACCGGACAGGTGAGCGTGTTCTGGCCGCCGCACGGGCCGTCGTACCGGGACCTGCATCCGGATGTGCCGCGCGGCGCCGCGACCTGTGCGACCGGCGGCGTGCTCGGCATGGTTTGCCATGCGGTCGGCGCGGTCATGGCGGCCGAGGCGGTCAAGCTCATCACGGGAGCGGGAACGACCCTGCTCGGCCGGCTGCTGCTGTGCGACGCTCTCGACATGACGTGGCGCACGATCGCCCTCACCCGTGATCCCGGCGCGCTCGGCGATCCGGGAGCGGTCGCGGATCAGGCCGCGGAGCCGGCCGCGGAGTCGGGCGGATCCGTCCGGTGCGGAACGGCGCCGGACGCGCCGGCGGCGATCCTCACCCCGCAGGCGCTCGGCCGCGAGCTTGCGCAGAGGGAGGGGATCATCGTCATCGACGTGCGGGAGCCGGAGGAGACCGACGGGATCCTCCGGGGATCGCGGCGCGTGCCCCTGGCGCTCCTGCCCGACGCGCCCGAGATCGACGGCATCGACCGGTCGGCCCCGATCGTCACCGTGTGCGCGTCCGGCGTGCGCGCGGCGAGGGCTGCCGCCCTGCTCACGGCGCGGGGATTCCGCGACGTGCGGGCCCTCGCCGGATCCGTCGGGGCGGTGCCGTCGTGAAGGTGGTCGACGGGCGCTGAGCCGCGGTTCCCTGCGGAGCCGCCGTCCAGATCACGCTGGCGGCAGAGCGACACCCGTCCGGCGGGTCAGAAGATCGAGGAGCTCCTGCTGGAACCGTTGATCGGCCGTCGCCGGGTGCGGGCGGCGGACGGTCCGGTGGTGCCAATACGCGCCGGAACGGGGCGAGATCTCCGCCTCGGGAGCCGTGGCGAGCCACGCCTGCGTGCCGCCCCCTTCCGTGAGATCGTCGGGAGCCGACGGGCCGCTCATCCGGGTGGGCACCCATCCGGGGTCCACCGCGTGCGCCATCAGGTCCGGATAGCGAGCCGCCAGCGCCATCGCGAGAGCTGTCACGCAGAGCTTCGAGTCGTACGGCCGCATCCGCGCGGAGGGCGCCGACAGGTCGAGACCGGCCAGGTCGACCGATCCGGAGAGGTGCATCGAGCTGCTGAGTGTGATCCACCGTCGCGCGCGGGGCGAGGGCGCTGAGCAGATACGGGGCGACCAGATTGACGGAGTAGAGGTCGGGCCCGTCGAGGAGGGGATGAGAGGTGGCGCCGTGCCCCGCTCCCGCGGCGAGCCCCTCGCTATCGGTCGCCCGCGAGACGGAAAGCGAGGTGAGGGTGAGCCCGGGCTCCGATGCCATGTCCGGCCCCTCATACGCGAGCGTCAACTCGCCCACGACCGGATGGTTGAACGTCTTGAACCCGGCATCGTGGTGACGGACGTGGTGGGCGGCCCACATGCGTCGGAAATCCGGGCTACGGTCCCGAGTTCGCCGATCAGATCGTGGAGATCCTTGTATACGGGGGTCCCGTGCCCCAGTATGCACGAATCGACGTCGTGATCTCCGCGAACTCCTTCCAGTTCGGATGAAAGCTGTAGGCGCGTTCGTCCAGAAAGGTGAACCGGGCGATGTTCGGGGTCGGCGCCGGCATACTGTACACGTCCCGATAGAACGCCGCCGCGAGTGCGTTCGCAGCCAGCAGATCCATTCGTCCGTTTCGCACGAACGCCGGCCCCGAGGTCACAGCATCCAGAGCCCATTGCAGGCAGGCGTGCGGGTCCACGCCTTCGGAACTCGTTTCCTCGGCGGGCGGGCAACGGGCCCGGCGGCCTGGGCGAGGTCGAAGAGGTGCGCCCGCTCCGCATCGTCAAGGCGGAGCGCATTTGAGATGCTGTCCAGAACCTCGGGCGAAGCGCCGCCGATCCAGCCGCGTTCGAGCTTCGTGTAGTACTCGACGCTGACGCCGGCGAGGGTCGCGATCTCGCTGCGGCGCAGGCCGTCGACCCGGCGGTTCGAGCCGCTCGGCAGTCCCACGGCCTCGGGAGTGAGACGGGCGCGTCGTGAGGTGAGGAACTCGCGTACCTCCAGCCGATTATCCATGCCATGACGCTAAGTCGGGAGGGCGAGCGAGGGAGTCCCTCCGAGTACTTCCTTCAGCAGAAACTCCCAGGAACTCTGCATCGTGCTGTGCTCAACGATGACGTTAGCCCCGGCGCCGGTCGTGTTTGAACTCGATGTCGAGGGGGCCCGCTCACTTACAATGGGACTTAGAATAAGCTCTTGACAAGGTGTGAATCGTGCTTCAGGCTGAGCTCAGCTCACCCGCTCAGTCGATCGAGGAGGATCGTGAAAAGGTCATTCATCGCCACCGCAACAGCGACCATGCTTGCGGTGATCGCCGGTCTGCTTCTCGCGCCGGCATCAGCGCATGCGACATCGCTCGGCTCGGCCGACTTCATCAAGGCGGCCGGGAATGTCTTGAAGACGAATTCGGGCGCGGGGTCGACCATCAACCTCCGGGGCACCAACGTCGGCGGCTGGCTCACCCAGGAGGACTGGATGTCGCCGCTCGGGGAGTTCGCCGACGACCGCGCGGGATGGACCGCGACTGCGTCTTCGGGGACGGCGGCCAATGCGCTGGACGGATCCGGGACCTCGCGCTGGACGAGCGGGGCCGCTCAGTCCGGTGGTGAGCGGCTGCAGCTCGACCTCGGGGCGCCCACGCTCTTCGACCGCCTGGCGATCGACAACACGGCGTTCACGGGCGACTATCCCCGCCAGCTCACGGTCGAGGTGTCGAACAACGGGTCCTCGTGGACGAACGTCGCCGCGCAGCCGGGTGTGGACGGTGTGACGAGCGTGCGGTTCGCGCCGCAGGTGTCACAGTACGTGCGGCTGACGCAGACGGGTACATCCGGCTCCTGGTGGTCGGTCGACGAGATCAACCTGTTCAGTGATCCGGTACTCGACAACCGGACGCACACCGCCACCGCAACCGCGAGCGCGCCGGGCACGACGCCCGCGATGGTGCTGGACGGCGACACCGCGACGGCGTGGCAGAGCGGCGCGCCGCAGACACCGGGTCAGGCTGTCACCATCGACCTCGGGCAGAACACCGACATGGACAAGGTCCTGCTCGACGCTGGCGCCGCCACCGCGAACGACTACCCGCGGATCTGGGACGTCTCCACCTCATACGACGCGACGAACTGGACCAAGGTTGCGAGCGGGTACGGCACGAGCCGCACCGTCGTGGCCGACTTCCAGGGCGCCAAGAACGGCCGGTACCTGCGCATCCAATCGAACGGATCCTCCGCACAGTGGTGGTCGGTGGCCGAGGTCGCGATCTATAGCGGCAACAGCGTCGACCGGGGCGGATGGACCGCCTCGGCCTCCGTCGGCGCCTCGCCCGGCGCCGTGCTCGACGGCACGACGAGCACGCGCTGGACGACGGGAACGCCACAGGTGCCCGGACAGAGCGTGACCGTCGACATGGGCGCCCTCGTGACGATCAACAACGTCGCGACCGACACCGCTAAGAACACCGTGGACGAAGACGATTGGATGCGCGGCTACACACTCGACCTGTCGCGCGACGGGTCGACCTGGGCGACCGTCGCTTCCGGAGCCGGGACCCGCAAGGCGACCACGATCGGCTTCGTGGCACAGTCCGCACGGTATTTCCGTCTGACCCAGACCGGAACCACCGGCAACTGGTGGTCGATCGGGGAGCTGACCGCGGGCCTCTACAACGACGACTACTCGCTCAACAACACGATGACCTCGCGCTTCGGCGCCGCGACGACGCAATCGGTCATCGCGACGCACCAGGACACGTGGTTCACCGCGAGCGACCTCGACAAGATCCAGGCGGCGGGGATGAACTTCATCCGCCTTCCCATCGGATGGACCACGTTCCTCAACCTCGACGGCACGTGGAAGTCGAACCCCTGGGCGCGGATCGACTGGGCCATCCAGCAGGCGAGCGCCCGCGGCATCTACGTGCTCGTCGATCTGCACACGGTTCCCGGCGGTGGATGCCCGTGGGGCAGCTGCGGCCGGATCGGCCCCAACCCGAACGGATTCTGGGGCAGCGCCACCTACCAGAACTGGACCGAGGACATCTGGAAGGCGATCGCCGCACGCTACAAGGGCAACCCCGGAGTGGCCGGCTACGACCTGATCAATGAGCCACTGATCGACTACGGCGAGGACGCGCAGGACGTGGCGCAGAAGAGCGACGTCTACAACAGGCTCTACCAGGCGGTGCGCGCCATCGATCCCGATCACACGATCTTCCTCGGTGCCTTCTTCGGACTGAACTCGATCGCAGCGCCGTCGACCTACGGCTGGACGAACGTCGCCTACGAGTACCACCCGTACGACATGCCGAACTCGAAGGACTGGACTGCGCAGGACAAGCTCGTCACAGACGAGCTGAACGGGCTCCCGGCGAAACTCTCGAACCCGGGCGTGCCGATCCTGTACGGCGAATACTCCCTGTATTACAACGACGACGTCTGGGCTCGATTCATGGCCGGTCTCAACGCCGCCAACGTGTCCTGGTCGAACTGGTCCTACAAGGTACGCGGGACGGCGGACGACGGCTTCGCGTACTGGGGCATGTACTACAACGACACTGCGCCGGTGCCCGTCATCAACAGCGACGATGCAGGCACGTTCCAGGCCAAAGTCGCGCAGTTCGGCACGGACAAGTTCACGAAGAACGATCGATTCGTCGCCACGATCTCGAAGTATGCGGGCGGGCTATCGAGCTTCGCTCCGGCGGAGATCAGCCACACCGGCTGGACTGCGACGGCATCGTCGAGCTCGTCCTGGTCGACGCCAGCGAACGGCATAGACGGCGCGAACGGCTCCTCCTGGCAGAGCGGTCAACCGATGGCCGGGGGCGAGTGGTACCGCATCGACATGGGCTCGACCCACACGGTCGCGATGGTGACGTTGCAGACAGCGGCCGATTCGACCTGGGACTACCCGCGAGGGTTCACGCTCGAGACGTCCACGAACGGCAACACGTGGACGACCGCGGCGACCGGGATGGCGTACGGGTGGAAACGCCCGATCTCGATCACGCCGACCACCGCCCGCTACATCCGCATCACCCAGACCGGCACCGCCCCGCAGTGGTGGACCGTCGACGACGTCACCGTCTACTCCTCGTACTGACACCTCACTCACCCGACACAGCAATCAGCAGCACCCGAAAGGAAAGCCCATGAAGAAGTCCCGTTGGATCGCGATCGCGGCCATCGCCGCGGTGGCGGCACCCCTCGCGGCCTGTGCGTCGGCGGCACCGGAGTCCGCCGCGTCCTCGTCCGGCCCCGTCACCGTGTGGGTGATGGGCGACAGCTCCGCGCACTTCGACACGCTCGTCAAGCCGTTCGAGAAGGAATCCGGCATCGACGTGAAGACGGTCGCGATCCCGTGGGACGCGGTGGACCAGAAGTTCACCGCGGCAGTCGCCTCGGGCAACGGACCAGACGTCGTGCAGATCGGCCTCTCGAAGCTGCGCACGTTCGCCGACAGCGGCGCGCTGATGACGCTCGACGACGCCACGCTCAAGGACTACCCGAACCTCGCGTCTTCGAAATTCATCGACGGCATCGCGGGTAAAGCCACGGCCGTCGGCGGGAAGGTCCAGTCGCTGCCGTGGGTATCAGACACCCGCGTGCTGTTCTATCGGTCCGACATCCTCACGGCAGCCGGGATCCAGAAGCCGCCGGCGACGTGGGACGAGCTGCGTGCAGACGCGAAGACGCTGGCCGGGCGGGGCGCCGGCCAGTACGGCTATTACATTCCGCAGTGGGACAGCGCGCTGCCGGTGGAGATGACCTGGGACCAGGGCGGCGACATCGTCGACGCGAACGGCAAGATCGACTTCGACACGCCCGCGTTCCACAAGGCGGCTGACCTGTACACGGGCCTGTACGCCGACAAGAGCGTGCCGACCAACGCGGACTTCGACCAGACGCAGGGCTTCGTCTCGGGTGCTGCGCCGATGCTGGTCAGCGGCCCGTACCTCGGCGCCGCGATCGACCAGGCCGCTCCCGACCTGAAGGGAAAGTGGAGTGCAGTTCCGCTGCCCAAGGCGGAAGTCGGGCACGTCCCTGCTCGCGGGATCGAACCTCGGCATCTGGGGCAAGACCAAGAACAAGGCCGGAGCGCTGAAGCTCGCCGACTTCCTGGCGCAGCCCGACACCCAGCTGTCCTGGTACAAGCTGGACGGCCAGCTCCCGACCGCGAAGGCCGCGCTCGAGGACAAGACGTTCACGAGTGACCCCCTTGCCGAGGTGTACGCGAAGCAGCTGACCGACGCGAAGCTCCTGCCCCTCGTGCCGAACTGGGACGGTGCGACCGGCAAGGCCCTGCTCGACGGGCTGAACGCGATCGCGCTGACCGGAGCGGATCGCGCGTCCACGCTGAGCACGCTATACACCGCCACCAAGGGCACGCCGGCCCGCTGACAGACTCGGGGGCGGGGAGTGCATGGGCACTCCCCGCCCCCGCACCACGAGTCCGTGACCACACGAATGAGTCCATGAAGACACGAATCGCCCCCTACGGCTTCATCGCCCCCGCGATGCTGCTGCTCATCGCCTTCGGCGTGCTGCCGATCCTCGTCGCCTTCGTGGTGAGCCTGACCGACATGAACCTGGCGGGCCTGGGCGATTGGTCGCGCATCACGTTCATCGGCTTCGACAACTACGCGCACCTGCTCTCCGACACCCAGTTCTGGCAGGCGATGGTCAACACCGGCATCTTCGTCCTGCTCGGAGTGCCCGCGGTCATCGTCCTCTCGCTGGTGATCGCGCTGGCGCTGAACCGCTCGCAGAGCCCGTTCTTCCGCGCATTGCGGTCGTTCTACTTCGTGCCGGCGATCACGGCGATCGTGGCGATCGCGCTCGTCTGGGGATATCTGTTCAACACCCAGTTCGGACTGTTCAACCACGTCCTGTCGACGGTGGGCCTGCCGCCGGTGCGCTGGCTGTCCGACCCCGTGATCGTCAAGTTCTCGGTCGTCTGGGTCGCCGTCTGGCGAGGGCTCGGGCTGAATGTCATCATCTTCCTGGCGGCCCTTCAGGGCGTGCCGAAGGAGTATCTCGAGGCCGCGGCGATCGACGGCGCCTCCGAGCTGCGTCGCACGGTCTCGATCGTGATCCCGCTGCTGCGCTTCGCGATCGTCTTCGTCGCGATCACGACGATGATCGCCTGGCTGCAGTTCTTCGATGAGCCGTTCGTGCTCACCAAGGGCGGTCCGCTCGGCGCGTCCACGTCGATCTCCCTGTTCCTGTACCAGACGGGCTTCTCCGCGAGCCGGTTCGGGTACGCGAGTGCCGGATCCGTCGTCCTGTTCGCGGTCATCGCGATCGTCACCATCGTCCAGCTGCGCCTGAGGAGGAAAGATGACGAGGACTGAGACCCTGACCCCGATCGCGCCCGCCATCGTGCCCGTGACCGCCGTCCCGCCTCGCCGCCGTGCGCCGCGACGCGTGCGCCCGGCGACCGTCGTCATCGGGGCGCTGCTCGGGATCGGCGCGCTCGCGACGGCGTTCCCGTTCCTGTGGATGCTGCTGGCGTCGGTGAAGCCGCGCAGCGAGTCGGTCGCGTACCCGCCGCAGCTGCTGCCGCAACGGCCGACCTTCGAGTTCTTCGTGCAGCTGTTCACGGAGCTCGATTTCGGTCCCTACCTGCTGAACACCCTCGCGATCGTGGCCATCTGCATGGTCGGGCTGCTGCTCATGGCCGCCGCGGGCTACGGGTTCGCGAAGTTCCGCTTCCCCGGGCGGGACGCGCTGTTCTTCCTCGTGCTCGTGACGATGATGATCCCCGGTCAGGTCACCATGATCCCGAGCTTCCTGATCCTGAACGGGATGAAGCTGACCAACACGCTGGTCGGCATCGCCCTGCCCATGCTGGTCTCCGGGTTCAGCGTGTTCCTGTTCCGGCAGTTCATGACCACGATCCCCACCGAGGTCCTGGAGGCGGCACGCATCGACGGGGCGGGAGAGCTGCGGATCTTCCTGCGGATCGTGCTGCCGATGTCGGGTCCGATCCTCGCCGTCCAGGTCGTGCTCACCTTCATCGCCGGGTGGAACGCGTTCCTCTGGCCGTTGATCATCGCGAACGACCAGCGGCTGTACACCCTCTCCGTCGGGCTGTCCCTGCTGAACCAGCAGATCGCGACCAACCCGTCCCTGCAGATGGCGGCATCCGCCCTCATGGTCGTGCCGATCCTCATCGTGTTCATCGTCTTCCAGCGCTACATCGTGCAGGGATTCTCCCTGTCCGGCCTCAAGTGAAAGAGACCTTCTCCATGTCCCGCCTCTTCCGGCACGGCTTCGTCCGCGCTTCCGGCACCGACCTCATCGACGACGACGGCCCGCTCCCGCTGCGCGGGATCGGGCTCGGCACCTGGCTGCTGCCCGAGGGGTACATGTGGCGGTTCGGCGACGACTTCGCGTCCCCCCGCCAGATCGAGGCCCGCATGCTGGATCTCGTCGGCTCGACGCGGGCGACGGAATTCTGGCGCCGGTTCCGGGACGACTTCCTCGCGGACGCCGACTTCTCGATGATCGCCCGCGCCGGCTTCGATCACGTGCGCCTGCCCATCAACGCCCGCGGCGTCATGACGGACGGTGGGGAGTTCCTCGAGGACGGGTTCGCGCTCATCGAGCGCGCCGTCACGATGTCCGATACGCACGGCCTGCGCATCCTGCTCGACCTGCACGGCGCCCCGGGCGGCCAGACCGGCACGAACATCGACGACTCGCCGCACGGCAAGCCGGAACTGTTCATGGACCCGTCCCACCGGACGCAGACGATCGCACTGTGGCGCGAGCTCGCCCGCCGCTACCGCGACCGCGAATCGGTGCTCGGCTACGACCTGCTCAACGAGCCGCTGCCCAACGAGTGGCAGCACCGCTACGAGGGCGAGCTCGTCGCGCTCTACCGCGACCTCACTGCGGCGATCCGGGAGATCGACGACCGCCACCTCATCATGTACGAGGGCAGCCACTGGGCGACGAACTGGTCTCCGCTGCGGGAGCGGTTCGACGACAACCAGGTGCTGCAGTTCCACCGCTACTGGTGCGCCCCGGACGAGTCCAGCATCGCGGAGTACCTCGCCGCCCGAGACGCCCTGAATACCCCGATCTACATGGGCGAGGGCGGCGAGAACACGCCCGAGTGGATCTACGCGATGACCCGCCTGTACGAACGGCACGGGATCGGCTGGAACTTCTGGACCTGGAAGAAGCTGGACACGGTGACCTCGCCCCTCTCGATCCGCCGCCCGGAAGGGTGGGAGCAGATCGCCGATCCCACACAGCATCCCGATCCGGAGCACGCCTGGGCGATCCTCGAGCAGTACCTCGACGGCATCGCCGCGGAGCGCTGCGAGCCCCGTCCGGCGATCATCGCGGCCCTCTTCGCGCGGCCTTCGCTGCGGATCCCCGCCTGGGCCGGCACGCAAGGCGGTCGCGCGACGGCCGTGGGCGGGGCGGACCGCTGGCCGCGCTGCATCCGACGCTCTGGGAGCACACCTTCGGCGAGCCCTATGCCGCCGACGAGCATCCGGTCGTGGAACTCGAGGAAGGGGATCGGCTGGCATTCGCACTGTCCGAACGCCCCGCGAGCTGGACGGTCGAGACGACGACCCCCGCGGCGGTCTCGGCGCAGTGGAACGGCCGGGAGATCGTGCTCGAGGCCGCCGCGGACGTCGGAATCCGGGGACTCGCGCTAGCTCAGACCGGTACCGTCGAACCATGACGCTCCACGACGTGCAGGCGAACGCACACGAGTCGCTCACCGTGGTGTCCCTGCGCCAGCGCAATCGGGCGGCGGCGCTGCGATTCATCCTCCGCACCGGGGAGACGACTCGGGCGGATCTCGCCCGCGCCTGCGGCCTGTCGCTCGCCTCCGCGGCGACCATCGTCTCGGACCTCATCGCCGACGGCCTCATCGAGGAGGTCGGATCGGTCTCGTCTCGCGGCGGACGTCCGATCGCGGTGATCGCGCCCCGCAACGACGGCGCGTACGCCATCGGCGCCGACGTCGGCGAACGCGGGGTGGCGGTCGAGCTGTTCGACTTCGGGCTGAACATGATCGACCGGGAGTTCCGCGGCGGCCGCCAGGAGGAGACCCCGGAGGGGATCGAGTCGGACCTGGTCGCAGCGATCGCGGCATTGCGGGAACGCAACGAGGAGCGCTGGCCGCGGCTGATCGGCGTGGGCCTGGGCCTTCCGGGAGTGGTCGAGACCGACGCCGACGGAAGACAGATGCTCTACGCGCAGAGCCTCGGCTGGGTGCCGCGGGCGATCCCTTCGACCTACCTCGAGGGTGTTCCCGTGTTCGCCGAGAACGGGGCGAAGACGCTGGCGAACGCCGAGCTCTGGTACGGCGCGGCGCGCGGCGTCGAGCATGCGGCCGTGGCGCTGCTCGGGCGCGGTGTCGGGCTCGGCGTCGTCACGGACGGCGAGGTCTTTCACGGCGCATTCAGCAGCGCCACCGAATGGGGACACACGAAGATCCGTTTCGGGGGCGCCCTGTGCCGGTGCGGTGATCGCGGCTGCGTTGAGGCGTATGTCGGCGCGGATGCCCTGCTCGAGGCGTGGCGCGAGGCGGGGGCCCAGTTCGAGGGCACCGGCTGGCACGCGATCGGGGCGCTCCTCCAGGCCGCCGTGACGGACCCCGCCGCCGCCTCGGTGCTCGATCTCGGGATCGAGGCGCTCGGCGCCGCGCTCGGCAACATCGTCAACCTCACCAACCCGCAGCGGATCGTCATCGGGGGCTGGGTGGGCATGAGGCTCATGGAGGCGCACGCCGACCGCATCGCAGCGGCGATCCGAGGTAACAGCCTCCATCGCGCGGCCGAGCAGTTCGATCTCGCGGTGGCCTCTTTCGGCGGAGACACGGTCGCCCTCGGCGCGGCCCTCATGCCGATCGAAGCGCTCATCAACGCGCCGCGCGACCGCGGGTAGAGGGGCGTCGCCGTCTTCTTCTCGCGGGGGTTCCTCCCGCTGCGCTGATCACGGGCGACGCGCACGAGAATCGGGACGGCCGGCTACCACGACGCGCGCCGCGGATCCAGCCCCTTCGAGGATCCGGATCCGTCCGCGAGACTCGACGAATCCGACCCGTGTGCGCCGCTGGCATCGCGCGGGTCGAGGAAGGCAGAGAGAGAGGAGACGCGGATGACCGTGAGGCTGAACAAAGAGGCGCTGGCGCACGCCGAGAAGCTGCTCCGGAAGGGGCGCGTGGTGCGGGACGAGCGCGACGACTGGAGCGAGCACGCCCCGAGCGCCCAGGAGGGCAACCGCTTCATCGATGCGCACGGGATGGACGAGTACGCGCTCTGGTTCCTCGGGGAGGACACGGCGGAGACGAAGGGCACCAAGGGGCGCCACCTGTTCCCGTACGGGGACTTCCGGTCGGTGCACCGGTGCGCGGTGATCTCCGGGGAGAGCCGTGCGGGGCAGTACCACCACCGCAGCATCGAGAACGCGCTGAAGGACCTCCTCGCCGCGATCGACGAGCACGACGGGTCGGCCGGCTGAACGCCGCCCGGCGATGGCGCGACTCGTCCGGACCCGGCCGGAGAGCGACCCGGGATACCGCCGGGTGCGCTCCGGCTCGGGCTTCCGCTACCTCGACGCGCGCGGTGCCGCGGCGCCCGAGGGCGAGCGCGCGCGGATCCGCGCGCTGGCGATCCCGCCGGCCTGGCGGGACGTGTGGATCGCGGCGGATCCGCGGGCGCACGTGCAGGCGGTGGGGACCGACGCGGCGGGGCGCCGCCAGTACCTGTACCACCCGGAATGGCGCGCGCGCCGGGACAGGCGGAAGTTCCGCCGAGCGCTGGCGCTCGCCGAGGCACTGCCGAGCGCCAGGGCGCGGGTGACGAGGGCGCTGCGGCACGACGACGGGCCGAGCAGGGAGCGCGTGCTGGCGGCGGCGTTCCGGCTGCTCGACGACGCGGCGCCGCGGATCGGCTCCCGCCGCTATCTGGTGCGCTACGGCAGCCGAGGGCTCACCACGCTGCGGCGCCGCGACGTGAGCGTGGACGGCGCCACCACCACGCTGTCGTTCCCGGCCAAGAGCGGACGCCGGATGCGCCTCGAGATCGAGGATCCGACGCTGGCCGCGCGTGCTCGCCGAGCTCGCCGAAGGGCCGCCCGGCGCTCCTCTGCTCGCGTACCGGCGCGGGCGCCGGAGAGTGCCGATCACGGCCCGGGACGTGAACGAGTACGTGCACGCGGTCACCGGCAGCGCCTTCACCGCGAAGGACTTCCGGACGCTGCGCGGCACCCTCGTCGCGGCGAGCGCGCTCGCCGCCGCGGGGACACCGGACAGCGTCGCGGACCGGCGACGGGCCGAGCGCGCCGCGGTCGACGCCGCGGCCGCGGCGCTCGGCAACACGCCCGCGGTGGCGCGAGCGAGCTACATCGATCCCGCGGGTGTTCCGCCGGTACGCGCAGGGCCGGCTGCTCGACGGCACGGTCGCACCCGAGACGGCGATCCGCCGACTGCTCGAGCCCTGAGCGGTCACGCCGTCCGGCGCGGATCGATCATGGTCATCCCGGCGACCGTCGCCCGGTCGAACTCCGGCAGGAGCGCCGCCGCCTCCTCGAGGCCGATGGTGCGCTCGATGAGCTGCTGCGGCGCGAGCAGTCCCTGCTCGATCAGCGCCATCATCGCGGGGTAGTCGGCCGCCGCCATGCCGTGGCTGCCGAGCAGATCGAGCTCCCAGCCGATCACGCGATCCATCGGGATGCGGGGGTGCCCGTCGACCGGCGGGAGGAGGCCGATCTGCACGTGACGGCCCCTGCGGCGCAGGCTCAGGATCGCGTCGGCGCTGGTCTGTTCGCTGCCCACGGCGTCGACGGAGACGTGGCTGCCGCCGCCGGTCAGCTCGGCCACCGCGCGCGGGATGTCGGTGCCGTCGGCGAGGAGGGTGTGCTCGGCCCCGAGCCGCCGCGCGACGTCGAGGGCTTCCGGGGTGCGGTCCACCGCGATCACCCTGGCTCCGCGGGCACGCGCGATCATCACCGCGCTGAGGCCGACGCCGCCGGCGCCGACGACCGTCACCCACTCGTCCGCGCGCACCTTCGCGCGCCCGTCGAGTGCGCGAAAGGCCGTGGCGAAGCGGCATCCGAGACTGGCCGCGGTCGCGAAGTCCACGTCGTCCGGGATCGCGACGAGGTTCACATCGGCGGCGTGCAGCGCGACGAACTCGGCGAAGGATCCCCAGTGCGTGAAACCCGGCTGCTGCTGGTCGGGGCAGACCTGCGCGTTGCCGGATCGGCACCACTCGCAGGTTCCGCAGCCGCAGACGAACGGCACCGTCACGCGGTCGCCCGGCTGCCAGCGGGTCACCCGGGGCCCCGCCGCGACGACGATCCCGGCCAGCTCGTGGCCCGGCACGTGCGGGAACGCGATGTCGTCGTGCCCGGCCCAGGCGTGCCAGTCGCTCCGGCACAGCCCCGTGGCCGACACCTGCACGACCACCCCGTCGGCGGGGACGTCCGGTTCCGGGACCGAGCGCACCTCGGGGCGGGCCCGGACCGCGTCGATCACGACTGCGCGCATCGCACCATCATCTCAGCCACGGCGGATCCGCACGCTTGTAACAGTCTGTTCACGGCAATCGGCACCTGCGAAACGAGCACGGAAACAATCCACGACGGAACGCGCAACGCGAGGGTGACAAGCTGGCGCCACGTGACGCCCCTGAGCGTCCCTCACCCGAGAGAACGGTTCGATCATGGATCAAGGAAACACGGCCTTCGTGCTGATCTCGGCAGCCCTCGTGCTGCTGATGACGCCCGGTCTGGCCTTCTTCTACGGCGGCCTCGTGAAGGCCAAGAGCGTGATCAGCATGATGATGATGAGCTTCGGCGCGATCGGCCTGATCGGCGTGCTGTGGGTCGTCTACGGCTACGCGATCGCGTTCCCCAGCGGCAAGGGCCTGATCGCCCCCTGGACCATCGACTGGTCGGCGATCGGGCTGAACAGCCTGCTCGAGGTGCCGAAGGGCGCCGCCTACCCGCCGCTCGCGTTCGTCGCCTTCCAGGCCACGTTCGCGATCATCACCGTCGCGCTGGTCTCCGGCGCCATCGCCGACCGGGCGAAGTTCGGATCCTGGATGATCTTCGCCGGCATCTGGGCGACGGTCGTCTACTTCCCGGTCGCGAGCTGGGTGTTCAACTTCGGCCTGAACAAGGACGGCAGCTTCGCCTACGGCGGCTGGGTCACCAAGGGCCTGCAGGACTGGCTCGGCGTCGGCGCGATCGACTTCGCCGGCGGCACGGCCGTGCACATCAACGCCGGAGCGGCCGGACTCGCGCTCGCGCTCGTGCTCGGCCGCCGCATCGGCTTCCAGAAGGGCGCGGACGTGCCGCACAACCCGCCGTTCGTGCTCCTCGGCGCGGGCCTGCTGTGGTTCGGCTGGTTCGGCTTCAACGCCGGATCCGAGCTCGGCGCCGACGGCACCGCCGCGATCGCGTTCGTGAACACCCTGGCCGCTCCCGCGGCGGCGCTGCTCAGCTGGCTGGTGATGGAGAAGATCCGCAACGGCAAGCCCACCTCGGTCGGAGCCGCGTCCGGTGCCGTCGCCGGTCTCGTCGCGATCACCCCGGCCTGCGCCGCGCTGACCCCGATCTGGGCGGTCGTGCTCGGCCTCCTCGCCGGCGCCGTCTGCCAGCTCGCGATCGACCTGAAGTTCAAGCTCGGCTTCGACGACTCGCTCGACGTGGTCGGCATCCACCTCATCGGCGGCATCCTCGGCACGCTCTACCTCGGCTTCTTCGCCAACGGCACCGGCCTGATCTTCAGCGGCAGCTTCGCGCAGCTCGCGGCGCAGGCGATCGCGGCGGCCGCGGTGCTGGTGTACTCGTTCGTGCTCGCGTTCGTGATCGGCTTCGCGATCGAGAAGCTCATCGGCTTCCGCGTCAAGGACGCGGACGAGATCGCCGGCCTCGACACCGTGGTGCACGGCGAAGAGGGCTATGTCCTCATCGGCGCGAGGGTCTGATCCGGATGCGGCCGGCACCCCCGGTGCCCCGGATCTCGCAGCGTGCGCGACCTCCCGCGGCGAGCACTCGCCGCGGGAGGCGGGCACGTCCGCGAGATCTGCGGCTCCTGGGGGTCGCGCAATCAGCTGGAGTGGGTCTTCCAGATCGTCGAGCTGAGAGGTCCGAGCGGGCTGCTGACGCTCGCCCCGGACTCCGCCCACGCGATCGCCGGGATCGGCGGACCGCAGGTCGAGGTCGGGCCCGGGGCTGTCGACCGGACTGCGCAAGGAGCGCGTGCTCGCCTACTCCGGATCCCACATCGAGTTCCGCCGCCCGAGGCTGCGGGCGGCGGAGGTCAGCCGCATCGCCGTGCTGTCGGTCGCCGGTGCCAGCACGACGCCCGTCGCTGGTGTTCGCCGAGCTGCACGGCAGCGTGTCGCTCGCGCGAGGGCGGTGTGCGCGCGATCGTGGTGCGCTCGGGCCGCGTGACGCGTGGACGGCGAGACCGCCCGCGCCATGGATGCGCTGGTGCTGCCGCCGCGGCCGAGCTCGTGGCCGAGGCGGAGGACGCCAGAGTGCTCATGCTGGTGGGCTGAGGCGGGCTCGCCGATCGTTCTGCGGACGGCTCTCCGCACGGAGATCTGCCCTTCTTCGGAGGAATTCACCGAAGAGCTCCGAAGAACTGCATCTTTCCGTGCAAAGCGATGCGGGGCTCACCCCGGTAGGCGCTCAATGGCGCAGCGCGTGGACGGCCTCCCGGATCGCGTAGAACACGATCACGAGCCCCGCGAGCGGGTCGGCCCACCACCAGCCGAGCCAGCCGTCCAGCACGATCCCGAGCAGCACGGACGCGGCGAGGATCCCGTCGACCAGGGTCACCTTCGCCCTCGGTGAGCAGGACCGGATCCGCCAGAAGCCGCCCGACCCGGCGCTTGCCGGCCGCAAGCGCGACCATGGCGACGGCGGTCAGCCCCGTCCAGACGATCCCGCCGGTGAGCGGGACTGCGCGATGCCCGGTGGCCAGCGCGATCGCCGCCTGTGCGAGCAGGTAGACGGCCAGCAGCACGAACGCGATCCCGATCAGGCGCATCCCGAGGCGCTGGCGCCGCTCGTCCGCGCCGGTCAGCTCCCAGATCACGACTGTGGACGCGCCGATCTCGATCAGGCTGTCCAGGCCGAAGCCGAGCAGTGCGACCGAACCCGACCGGTACGCGAGCACGGCCAGCAGCACGACGCCGACCACATTCCAGCCGAGGGTGACGACCTCGAGCGCGATCCCCGCGCGCCGGAGCCGGATCCGATCCGCATGCATGCTCTCGAGCGTAGCGGGGAACGCAATGAGGGGGCCGTGCCGCTGCCGGCTGCCGACTGCTTTCGCAACGCGAGCCGAGGGGAATCAATTCTGCACGCGGGCGGTTGCGTCGGGCATGGCAACGATCGGACTCATCGGCAGCGGAAACATCGGTTCGACCCTCGCGCGTCTCGCCCTCGCGGGCGGCCACGAGGTCGTCCTGAGCAATCGGCGAGGGCCGGACAGCCTGGCGCCGCTGGTCGCCGAACTCGGCGAGGGCGCACGGGCCGACACCGTCGAGGGCGCGGCGGCGGCTGGCGACATCGTGGTCGTCACGATCCCACTGCACGCGGTGCCCACGGTCCCGGCCGAGCCGCTCGCCGGGAAGATCGTGATCGACACGAACAACTACTACCCGGACCGCGACGGCCGCATCCCCGGACTCGACGACGACACCCTCACGACGAGCGAGTTCGTGCAGCGGCACCTGGTCGGATCCCGGGTCGTGAAGGCGTTCAACAACATCATCGCTCGCCATCTCGGAGCTCTCGCCCGCCCGGCCGGGGCCGAGGACCGATCGACCCTGCTCATCGCGGGCGACGATCCCGAGGCGAAGGCGCAGGTCATCGCCTTTCTCGACTCGATCGGCTACGACGCCCTGGATACGGGAGCGCTGGCCGAGAGCCGGCGGTTCCAGCGCGATACCCCGGCATACTGCCTCCCGTACTTCGCTTCGGTGACGGATCCGGGACCGGGACTCCTGCGGACGCGGACGCGCTGCGGGAGGCGCTCGCCGCCTTCGACGCGCGCGCCTGACCGGGCGTCCTCGTCGCTTTCGTGTCACCATCGCCGGTAAATCCCGTGTCGGCGATCTCTGATGTCGGATCGGTGAGTGTCCGATCGCGTCGTCGCTGCTGTGCTGATCGTCACGAACGAGCGCCTCCTGGACGGAACCGTCGTGTCGGAACCCCGGCGTACGATCGCCGCATGGTCTTCTCCGCCTCGCTGCGTACTCCCGTCGGGGTGCTCGCGGTCGAGAGCGACGGCGCGGCGATCCGGCGGGTGCACTGGCCGCGGGCCGGTCGATCCCGCGCTCGGGCGGCGACGGGGCGGATCCGCTGCTCGCCGAGGCGCTGACGCAGCTGCGCGCCTACTTCGCGGGGGAGAGGACGGCGTTCGACCTGCCGTTGGATCTCGGGCCGCAGTCCGAGGTCACCCGTGCGGTGCTCGGGGCGCTGTACGACACGGTCGGGCACGGCGAGACGGTGACCTATGGCGAGCTCGCCGAGCGCAGCGGTACCTCCGTGCCGGCCCGCGGCGATCGGATCCATCATGGGCGCGAACCCGATCCCGATCATCGTGCCGTGCCATCGGGTCGTCGCGAGCGACGGGCTGGGCGGCTATTCCGGCGGTGCGCCGGGCGAGGGGCTCGTCACGAAGCGCTGGCTGCTCGAGCACGAGGGGGCGCTGCCGGCGGCGCTGTTCTGAGGGCGCGGCAGCGGGCGGAGTGCGGGGTGCTCATGACGCCCAGCCTGGGTCGACGCGCGACGCGCGCACGGTGTCGCGGGTCGCCCGGAGCACCTCTACACTCTGCGGTCCTGAAGCCGAGACGGGGGCTGGACCGACGTCGCCACCCGGACTACCAGCCGAGCTCGCCCTCGTCCTCCTGGAACGTCCCTGTCGGGCCATCGGCCCCGATCGTCGCCCACCGCACCACGACCCGCGCGCTCTCAGAGGCCGGGCGCCCCGGGTGGCTTCCCGGATCCCCTCCGCCCAGCTCGGTCGCCGTGATGCCCGGTTCGATCGCGTTGATCCTGATACCCGGATGCGCCTTCGCGTACTGCACGGTGAGCATCGAGACCGCCGCCTTGCTGGATCCATAGACCAGGGAGACGAAGTGCGCCGCCGGGCGGGTCGGCTCGTGCGTGGCCCAGAACGAGCCGAGCGCACTCGACACGTTGACGATCACCGGACGGGGCGACGCCTCGAGCAACGGCAGCGCCGCCTCGGTGACCCGGACGATGCCGACCACGTTGGTGTCGAACACGTCGAGCACGCTCGGCCCATCCATCGCCTCCGCCATCCCCTCACCGCGCTTCGCGATCCCCGCGTTGTTGACGAGCACGTCCAGGCCGGTGCCCGAGGCGCCGATGGTCGCGAGCGCGGCGGCCACGGACTCGTCATCCGTCACGTCCAGTCGGACGAAGCGCGCACCGATCTCCGCGGCGGCGGCGCGTCCCCTGGCCTCGTCGCGGGCGCCGAGCCACACGGTGTGTCCTTCGGCGACGAGTGCCCGAGCGGTTTCCTTGCCGAGGCCCTTGTTCGCCCCGGTGATGAGTGTCGTTGTCATGCACACCACGATCCTGCGCCGCGGCCGGCGCAGCCAGTCGTCGGTTCTTCCTGGGACTGCGGATACCAGGACAGGATCCGCCGTCACGGGCAGACTGGAGGACATGGAGGCGTGGGAGTTCGGCAGCACGGTGCGGCGTTGGCGCGATCGCGTCGTGCCCGACGACGTCGGCATCCCGCGCGGAGCACGGCGGCGCGCCGCGGGCCTGCGCCGAGAGGAACTCGCCGCTCTGGCCGGCATCTCTGTCGACTACATCACCCGGCTCGAGCAGGGCAGGGCGACGGCGCCGTCGGAGCAGGTTGTGGAAGCGCTCGCCAGGGCGCTCCGGCTCGACGACGCCGAGCGCGACCTGCTCTTCCGTCTGGCCGGGCGGAGCGCCCCGGGAACGGGGCTCGTGTCGGCGCGGATCCCTCCCAGCGTGCAGCGCCTGCTCGACCGCTTCGACGGGATCCCTGTCGTGGTGTACGACGCGGCCTGGAATCTCATCGTCGCCAATGCCCCGTACGACGCGCTGATGGGTCCGACCGCGTTGCTCCGCGGGAACGAGCGCAACGCCGTCTGGCGGAACGTCGTCGGCGGGGGTTCTCGCGCGCGGCAGAGCGCCGCAGGAGCACGCCGAGCTCGTGACGGGGCTGGTCGCCGACCTCCGCGCCACCGTGGGCCGCTATCCGACGGATCGGCGGCTGCGGCGGCTGGTCTCCGAGCTCCGCGACGCATCAGCACGCTTCGCGGGGCTGTGGGACACGGCCTCCGACACGATGCCGGCAGAGCAGTCCCGGCACAAGATCATCGATCATCCCGCGGTCGGAGCGATCGCCCTCGACTGCGACACTCTGGTCGTCGCACAGGACGACCTCCGGATCATGGTCTACACCGCCGCTCCGGGAACCGATGACGCCGAGAGGCTCCGGCTCGCCATCGTGCTGGGCACGCAGGCTCTGACCGACTGAAGGTGCATCCGATCGCCCGAGAGGGCGAGACGGGATCAGCCGCCGCCCCGGCGGTAGACCGTTTCGGGGCGGCCCGGCTTGCCGTAGCGCGCCGCCCGCACGGCGACGCCGAGCTCGGTGAGGTGCTCGAGATAGCGCCGGGCGGTCACACGGGACACGCCCACCGCGTCCGCCGTCTCGGTCGCGGACAGCTCGGCATGCCGGCTCAGCGCCTGCGTGATCTCGTTCAGCGTCGTCGAGCTCAGACCCTTCGGCAGCCCGATCGCGCCGGTCGAACGGGACCCGCCGATCAGCGTGTCGATCTCCGCCTGGCTCGCCGCCCCCGCGATGGCCTGGGACTGCTCGTGCCGGATCCGGTACTGCTCCATGCGCTCCCGGAAGACCGCGAACGTGAACGGCTTCACGAGGTACTGGGTCACGCCGAGCGTCGCCATCCGGCGCACGGTGTCGACGTCGCGCACGCTCGTGACGGCGATCACGTCGACGGGCACGTCGAGCGAGCGCGCCCGGCGCAGCACGTCCAGCCCGGATCCATCCGGCATGGTGACGTCGAGCAGCACCAGGTCGATGCGCGATCGGGGGTGGTGAGCGCGGTCAGCGCGGCGCGCGCGCCGGTGCAGGATCCGACGGTCTCGAAGCCGTCGAGCCGCGCGACGTACGCCTCGTGCAGCTCGAGGGTGAGCGGATCGTCGTCCACGAGCAGCACCCGGATCATCCGAAGCTCCTCCCGCCGCGCCCGCGGGAAGGACGACCCGGAACGCGCTGGGCTCCGACGAGACGGTGACCTCGCCGCCGGCCGCGAGCACGATCGAGCGGACCAGGGCGAGTCCGACGCCGCGCCCGGTCGCCTCGGCGGGTTTGGTCGAGAAGCCGTGCTCGAAGATCTGCGCGACCAGGTGCGGGGGCACGCCCGGTCCGCTGTCCGAGACCGTGAGCACGGCGGATCCCCCGCACCGGCCGCGAGGTCCACCGCGACCCAGCGGTCGTCGCTCTGCGCGGCCGCATCCAGCGCGTTGTCGATGAGGTTGCCCACGACCGCCACGGCGTCGACCGGGGCGAGCGGCAGCGCGGGGGCGTCCTGCGCGATGTGCACGCGCCAGCGGATCCCGCGCTCCTTCGCCTGCGACGACTTGCCGAGCAGGAGCGCGCCGAGCACCGGATCCCCGTCGCGCAGCGTCATCTGGTCGATCACGGACTGGCTCTGCGCGGACGACTCGGCCAGCAGCGCGATCGCCTCGTCCTTGCGGTCGAGTTCGAGCAGCGAGATCGCCGTGTGCAGCCGGTTGCCGTGCTCGTGGGTCTGCGCGCGCAGCGCCTCCCCGAGCGTGCGGACCGATTCGTAGGCCGAGACGGCGTCGCGGACCGAGCCGGCGGGAAGGTCCCCCGCGATCCTCCGGGTGAGCCGGCGCGCGAACAACGCGCCCGCCCCGCCCAGCGCGACGAGCACGACGGCGAACCCGAGCGCGAACGGGAGGCGCCGCGCGATCGTCGTCGAGATGGACTCGATCGTGACCCCGGCCGACACCCAACCGCGCAGGGTCCCGGCGGCGTCCCGCACCGGGACGATCGTGCGGATCGAAGGGCCGAGCGTGCCCGCGAACTCCTCGGTGAGCTCCTTCCCGCCGGCAGGTACCGTGCCGATGTACGGCTGGCCGATGCGCGACGGATCCGGGTGGGTGAGGCGGATCCGGTCGACGTCCAGGACGGTGATGAAGTCGAGCCCGGCGCCGGTGCGGACCTCCTCGACGTAGTGCTGCAGCGGGCTGGCGGCGGAACCGGGGCGGCCGGACTCCAGCGCGTCGACGACCACCGGCGCCTCCGCGAGGCTGCGTGCGATCGACCGGGTGATGCGCTCCGACTCCTGGCGCACGGTGAGCTGGGTCTCCCAGGCCAGGAACGCCGCGGTCACACCGCCGATCACGAGGACGGCGGCGAGCAGCACGAGGAAGACGCGCGACGCCGCGCTGTGCGGGCGCTCCTTCGCGTTCGAGCTCATCGCCGCTCCCATCCGTCTTCCAGTATGTGGGAGCGCGGCTGGCGCCGTCGCGGCGGCGGCGTGGGATCCGTGATCAATACGACCAGAACTCGTGCCGCTGCCGCCCCGGTCGGAAGCATGGATCCGCGGCCGCTCACCGATGAGCGGCCGGAACGACCACTGCTCAGCGGAGGCGACGATGACTCTCACCGAAGGTTTCACACTCCCGCGCCACGATTGGCGACGAGGGAAGCGGTCCTGGGACCGGCACACCTGGCTCTATCTGTCGGTGCTGGTCGCCGTCGTGCTGGGAGCCCCGATCGGCCTGGTCTGGCCCGAGGTCGGGCAGGCGCTCGAGCCGCTCGGCAAGGCGTTCGTCGCGCTGATCAAGATGATGATCGCCCCGATCATCTTCTGCACGATCGTGATCGGCGTCGGATCCATCGCCAAGGCGGCGACCGTCGGCAAGATCGGCGGCCTCGCCCTCGTCTACTTCCTGGCGATGTCGACGGTCGCCCTCGCGATCGGCCTCGTCGTCGGCAACCTGCTGCACCCCGGCGAGGGCCTGCACTTGAACGGGGTCACCTACAGCGCGCCGAAGACCGAGGCGAAGAGCACCACCGACTTCGTCCTGGGGATCATCCCGACCACGTTCTTCGGTGCGTTCACCGGGGTGAGCGTGCTGCAGGTGCTGTTCATCGCCCTGCTCGTGGGCTTCGCGCTGCAGGGGCTGGGCGAGAAGGGCGCACCGATCCTGGGCTTCGTCCGGCACCTGCAGGCGCTCGTGTTCCGGATCCTGGGCATGATCCTCTGGCTCGCCCCGCTCGGCGCGTTCGGCGCGATCGCCGCCGTGGTCGGCAAGACCGGGGTCTCCGCGATCTGGGGGCTGGGCCTGCTGCTGGTCGCGTTCTACATCACCTGCATCCTGTTCATCGCCGTCGTGCTCGGCACGGTGCTGTGCCTCGTCGCCCGGGTGAACATCTTCCGGCTGATGGCGTACCTCGGCCGCGAGTACCTGCTCATCGTCGGCACGTCGTCCTCCGAGTCGGCCCTGCCGCGGCTGATCGCGAAGATGGAGCACCTCGGGGTGTCCAAGCCGGTCGTCGGCATCACGGTGCCGACCGGCTACTCGTTCAACCTGGACGGCACCGCGATCTACCTCACGATGGCGTCGCTGTTCATCGCGACGAGCATGGGTCAGCCGATGTCGATCGGCGAGCAGATCGGGCTGCTCGTGTTCATGATCATCGCGAGCAAGGGCGCGGCGGGCGTGACCGGTGCCGGGCTGGCGACGCTCGCCGGCGGCCTGCAGGCGTACCGGCCCGACCTGGTGCACGGCGTCGGCGTGATCGTCGGCATCGACCGTTTCATGTCCGAGGGCCGCGCGGTCACCAACTTCACCGGCAACGCCGTCGCGACGCTGCTGATCGGCACCTGGACGAAGCAGGTCGATCATCAGCGCGTGCGCGCCGTGCTCTGCGGCGCCCTGCCGTTCGACGAGGCCGTCGCTCGACGGCATCGGCCACGGACAGACCGTCGAGGGCGGAACGACCACGGCCGACGCGCAGCCGGTCGGCACCGGCGAGCTCGGCGATGCCGCCGTCGCCGAGATGGGCGCGAAGGTGCAGCGCGCGCAGCAGCGCTCCGCGGGGAACTGAGCGGCGGTATCTGGATCGGAGCGGCGGGCCTGGTCCCCGCCGCTCCGATCCGGCAGTTCCGGTCCGGCGAGCTGCGGCCATCGAACCCTCCCCACCCCCTCGCAGTGTCATCACCCCTCGCGCCGAGCGTCTGGCCCGGATGATCCACGCGGCCGACGAGCCGGGTGCCGCCAGCGGCACAGCCGGATCCTTCTCCGGCTACGTGACCGTGTGGGTCGTGTGCGGCATCACCGCGCTCGCCGCGGCCGTGCTGCTGCTCTTCGTGCCGAAGCAGGCGTTCACCGACCGGGGCGGCCATGCGGCCGACGAGCCCGCAGCGAGCCGACCGCCGGCGAGTCGCCTGAGGCCGGTTACTGGTCGTCTCCGATCGAGAACATCCAGGACACGCCGAAGCGGTCGTTCAGCAT
Organism: uncultured Actinomycetota bacterium; assembly: GCA_963791605.1. Classification (GTDB taxonomy): domain Bacteria; phylum Actinomycetota; class Actinomycetes; order Actinomycetales; family Microbacteriaceae; genus Microbacterium. Next base: position 43,470 of record CAWBTB010000008.1, read on the forward strand.
GCCGAACAGGCCGCCCCAAGGTGCGGGGTCGAACGACTGCGTGACGGTGGCGCCGTCGACGAGCTTGTCCCAGATGCCGCGGAGCGCGGCCTCGTCGGTGCCGCTCAGCGAGACCGAGACGCCCTGCGGAGCCTGGTACTCCATGTGCGCGGGGGTGTCGGATCCCATCAGCACGAGCCCGTCGGGCGTGGTGAGCATCGAGTGCATGACGAGGCCCTTCTCGGCCTCGTCCTCGACCATGCCCGGCATGTCGCCGAAGGTCATCACCTGGAGGTCGCCGCCGAGCGCCTTCTGGTAGAACTCCATCGCCTCGCGGGCGTTGTCGCGGAAGGAGATGTAGGGGTTGAGCGTGGTCATGCGGGTCCTCCGTCGGAAGTCGGATGGGTGCGCGGGATGTGCGCAGGATCAGTCTGGATCCGGCCACCGACATCGGCAACGGTGTGTCGCGGATCAGTGCGCTTCGGCGTCCCGCGGCGGGTTGTGCATGACCTCGATCCGGATCCCGTTGTCGTCTTCCACGAAGGTCGCGTAGTAGCGATCCGTGAAGCGCGGGTAGGTCTTCGGTGCGCGCACGGCGGTCCAGCCGGCATCGAGCGCGATCCGATGCAGGCGGTCGACCTCGTCGCGGGAGTCGACCGCGAACGCGAGGTGCTGCCAGCCGATCCGGCCGTGCTCGTGCGGGCCGACGGCGTTGTCGCGCGCGGGATAGAACAGGATCTCGGGCTCGCCGTCCCGCCGCCAGTAGGCGAGATCGGGCGCGTTGTGGGCGCGGGTGTAGCCCAGCGCCGAGAGCACGGGGTCGAACTGCGCGGAGGCGCGGGCAACGTCGTCGACGGTGATGCCGAGGTGGTCGAAGGAGGCCATGCCGACAGCTTGGCGGATGCAGTCGACATTCGCGGGCAATCCGGCCGCGGCTCGTCGCCGATGCCGAGTGCACGGGTCGCTGTCGAGCGGACGGCTTGTCGACGTGAAGAACCCGTGCATTCGCTGCGATGCCGTGCACTCGGCAGTACCGCCCGGTCAGTTTCGGCGTGGGCGCCTCCCGCGGCGGGTTGTGCACGAACTCGATCCGGATGCCGTTGTCGTCCTCGACGAACGACGCGTAGTAGCGCTCCGAGAAGCGCGCGAAGACCTTCGGATCCCGCACCGCCGTCCACCCGGCGTCGAGAGCGACCCGGTGCAGCCGATCCACCTCGGCGCGCGAATCCACCGCGAACGCGAGGTGCTGCCAGCCGATCCGGCCGTACCGGTGCGGCTCGGTGCCGGGCGACGGGGGCGCGGTACAGGATCAGCTCGGTCTCGCCCTCGCGGAACCAGGCGATGCCGCCCTCCATCTCGCCGTCCACGGGGGTGCAGCCGAGAGCGGTGAGGACCGGGTTCCACTGGGCGAAGGCGCGGTCCAGGTCTTCGACGGTGAGGCCGAGGTGATCGAGGAGAGGCATGAGGCCAGTCTGCCGGATCGGCCTGGTGCGGCGGGTACGACAGACTGAGGGCATGACGGCCGTGACTCTGATCCGTGCACCCCGGCTCTCCGATGCCGCGCAGTACGCCTACGCCGCGACCGCGCCGAAGGACGCGCGACTGATCTTCCTGGCCGGAGCCTGCCCGCTGAATCTCGACGGTTCGACGGCGGCGGTCGGGGACTATGCCGGGCAGGCGGCGAAGTGCATCGAGACGCTGACGGGCGCCCTCGCCGCGGCGGGCGCGACCCTGACCGACGTGATCAGCACCCGAATTCTGGTGGCCTCGAGCCGACAGGCCGACCTGGGGAATGCGTGGAGCGTCGTCCGTGACGCGTTCGGAGAGCACGACGTGCCCAGCACGCTGATGGGTGTGACGGTGCTCGGTTACGACGATCAGCTCGTCGAGATCGAGGCCGTCGCGGCGGTCGTGGACGCGCCGGCCCTCTGAACGCTGGGGTGGCTATTCCCGATCGAGGCCGAAGGTGCGCTTGACCAGTGCCTGAACATCGCGGTCGAGGCCGTCCATGCGGGTACTCATCACGTCGAACCGGCCGTTCATCTCCGAGCGCAGCCCGCCGATCTCGGCGCGCACGACGCGGACGAACAGTGTGGAGACCACAGTGAGCATGCCGAACATCAGGGCGGTGAAGGCCCCGATCATCGTCCAGATCTGCGCGTCGTTCATGAATCCCACTCCCTCATCGTCGCACTGATCCCTCGAGGGTGCCAGGTACTCCAGGCGGATGGGGTGCGTGGGACGCAACCGGTGCGGATCCGCTCCCGGTGACCGATTGTGCGGACCGTTCGGACGCGTTACCCGGCTCAGTGCGGGGCGTGGTATTCGGCCTCGCCGCGCTTCCAGTACCCCTTCACGATCGCGCGCGAGGAGTCGACGCCCCAGCGCTCGAGCAGTGCGCGGCCGGGCTTCACGATCGACTGCTCGGCGGCGACGAACACGAACGGATCGTGGCCGGGCCGGTCCGCAGCGCCAAGACCTCCCAGGAACCCCGTCAGTGCGGAACCGGCGGGCGCGTCACCGCGATGGATCCACTCGACCGCGACCGGGGCGTCGATCGGGAGCTCGTGTTCGACGCTGCGCACCTCGATCGCGATCCGTGCGGGGGAGTCTTCCGGGATTCGCGCCGCGAAGCGGCGGATGGCCGGGATCGCGGTCTCGTCGCCCGCGAGCAGCCAGCCATCGGGTTCGCCCTCCAGCACGAGCGATCCGCGCGGACCGCCCACGCCGACGGTCGCGCCGATCGGGGCCTTCGCCGCCCAGGGCGCGCCGACGCCCTCGTCGCCGTGCACGACGAACTCGACGTCGAGCCAGTCCGCACCCCACGCGAGCGGGGTGTACTCGCGGCTCGGCGAGGCGCGGATCTCCTCGACCGAATCGGCCGGACCGTCGACGAAGAACAGCCGCATGTGGTCGTCCGCGCCGAGGGAGTCGAATCCCTCGAGGTCGGATCCGGTCAGGCGAACCCGCACGTAGTCGGGCGCGATCCACTCGCGCGAGGCGAGGGCGAGCGTGCGGAAGCGCGGCTCAAGGGGCCGGCGCACGAGGGCGAAACCGAAGGGTGCAGACGTCATGAGGCGAGGCTACCCGTCACGCGAGCCTGTTCGGGCGCGGTCACCGGCTCCGATGATCCTCGGGGGCCAGACGCGGTCCGCGGCGCGGTTCGGCGGCGCCGCTGACCCGGATCAGCCGGACCACGCGCTGCCGGTGCCCGGCCCACGGCGCGAGCAGGGCGAGCATGCCGTCGTCGTCGGTGCGGCTGCCGGTCAGTGCGAAGCCGACCTCGTGCGCGAGGTGGTAGTCGCCGACGCTCACGGCATCCGGGTCGCCGAGGGCGCGGATCCGGGTCTCGGCCGAGGTCCACGGGCCGACCCCGGGCAGGCTCGTGAGGGCGGCATCGCGGGCGGCTCCGTCGGCGGCTGCCCGGACCGCGCGGGCGATGCTCGGCGCGCGTTCGGCGGCGCGGACGACGGCGCGCGACTGCGGCGGTTCCACACCGGCGCGGTGCCAGGTCCACGACGGGATCCGCCGCCAGGTCTCGGCAGCGGGCGCCGCGAACAGCGGGCGGGGCACAGGGCCGGGGGCTGGATCTCCGAAGCGGGAGACGAGCATGCGCCAGGCGCCGAAGGCCTGCAGTCCCGTGACCTTCTGCTCGATGATCGCGCCCGCGAGCGCCTCGAACACGGCGTCGGTGCGGGTCAGGCGCAGGCCGGGATGGCGATGTGCGGTGGCGGCGAGCAGCGGGTGCGAGGACGGATCGAAACCGTCGTCATCGTCGTCCGCCCCGCACAGACGGGGCACCAGGGCGAGGGCCTCGCCGGCTCCGGGACCCCAGGCCGTGGCACGGACCTCGGTCCGTCCGGGGCGCAGCGCCAGGGTCGCGATGCCGGCGGCGGTGCGCAGCGCGCGCCAGACGACGGATCCCTCGACCGTCATGGTCGGATCCCGTCGGCCGCGCTGCAGGATCCCGACCGTGGACACCAGATCGAGCGGCCGCGACGGACGGTACGCGCTCTCGAGCACGGGTGACGCGCGGGGCGTCGGATCCGCGGCGAGGGTCATGGGAACACCCTAGATCGCGCCGCCGACGTCGGCACCGGACGGGAGTCGTCGTCGGTCACGTGAGTGCACCGGATGCTGTCGAGTGCACCGGAAACCCGCGTCGAGAAGCCGTGCACTGGACAGGATCCGGTGCACTCGACGACGAATCCGGACGGGAACCCGGGCGGGCGGCGCCGTGCGCGTTCAGAACCGGTCGGGGGAGGGCGTGCCCACGCCGTAGCGGATCACGACGTCGGCGTGCCGGTCGAACCGGTAGCCGACGCCGCGGACGGTGCGGACGATGTCCTCGTAGCGGCCGAGCTTGGCGCGCAGCCGGCGCACGTGCACGTCGATCGTGCGCTCGCCCGGGGCCTCCTCGTCGGAGGTCTGCCACAGCGCGGAGACCAGCTCGCTGCGCTCGATCGTCGCGCCCTCGCGCAGCACGAGGTACTGCAGCAGCTCGAACTCCTTGTAGGTGAACGCGGCGGACTCGCCGTCGATCAGCACGCGCTTGCGGGAGATGTCGACGACGACGCCACCGCCGTCCGCGGGCTCGCGCTCCTCGGCCTCGGCCTTGGAGCGGGCGATCGCGCCGGGCTCGTGCAGGGCGAGGCGCACGACGTCGAGGTCGCGGCCGCCGGTGCCGTGCGGGGCGAGGGCGACGGTGGCGTGGGTCTCGGCGTCGGGGGCGAGCTCGGCGAGAGTGCGGCGCAGGGCGTCGACCAGCAGCGGCAGGCTCACGCCGTTCGTGGCGGCCTTCAGCTCGTCGATGCCGACGTAGAGGGCGAATCCGCGGGGCGAGCGAGCGGGCGGTGCGTCGACGGCCGGCGCGGCGGCGTCGACGGCCGGGGCGGGAGCGTCGATCTGAGTGCGCGGAACGGCGTGCAGGCGAGCGGGAGCGGTGAAGACGGCCGGACGTTCGAGGAGAGCGGTGTTCGACATGATGATGGAGTCCTTGGAAGGGGAGTCGGTCGGCGACTCGGAGAGTGTTGCGAAGGCGACCGGCGGAGCCGGACAGACGAGCACAGGGGTGAGTGCTCGGAGACTCAGCTCGCGAAGATCACGACGAGCGGGTCAAGCGGGGCGCTGTTCGTTCAGCGACACATTCGGCAACACATGCCAACGCGACCGGGCATCATCATCCCGGTAGTCCCGTTCGCCTCCTGGGCGGACAAGGGGCGTGCGTTGGTGGTCATGGGGCCGATTATTACTGACGGTGACGGGGTGTGTCAAAACGCGTCCCTCCGGCGCGCCGCGGGCGTAACGTATCGGAGTGGTGTTCCAGACCGACTCGGACCTCTTCGCGTTCGCCCGTGAGGATGACGCCTCGCGCTACACGCTCATGCGCGACGGGGTGCTGCTCAGCGTGCTCGACTACCGCGACGACGGGCGCACCATCGCGCTCACGAGAGCCTTCACGATCCCGGCATTCCGCGGATCCGGGTACGCCGGCGTGCTCGTGGAACGGGCCGTGGCCGACATCGCCGACCGGGGGGATCGTCGGATCGACGCGGTCTGCTGGTACGTCGCGGACTGGTTCGATGCGCACCCCGAACGGGCGGCTCTGCTGCGCGAGCGCTGAGCGGGCGCCGTGTGACGCTCTGTTACGACGGGCGCGCGCAATTGCTGGACCGGGTGCAGATGTCGGATCGGGAACGGTCCGGGTCCGCGCGGCACGCCTCGGCGGCGATGTCGGACCCCCTCCGTAGCGTGGAGGTCATGAAGATCCTGCACACCTCCGACTGGCACATCGGTCGCGCGTTCCACGGGCATTCGACGCTCGACGCGCTCGCCGAGGTGCTCGACGCGCTCGTCGCGCAGGTGCAGGAGAACGACGTCGACGTGGTCGTCGTCGCCGGCGACGTATTCGACTCGGCGACCCCCGCCGCACCGGCGTACACGCTGCTCACCGACGTGCTCGTCGCGCTGCACGACACCGGCGCCCGCGTGATCGTGACCAGCGGCAATCACGACTCCGCGGCACGGCTCGGCTTCCAGGCACGACTGCTGCGCGAGGGGATCCACGTCGTGACGGATCCGCGCGTCATCGGCACGCCGATCACGATCGAAGATGCGGACGGCCCCGTGCGGTTCTTCGGGATCCCGTATCTCGAGCCCGCGATCGTGCGGCAGCACGCCTCCTTCCAGGACGGCGCGGACGGGTCATCCGCTGCGCACCCAGGCGCAGACCCTCTCCCGCGCCATGGCCCTGGTGCGCGCCGGGATGACCGAGCACCCCGGGCGGTCGGTCGTGATCGCGCACTGCTTCGCGGCCGGCGTCGACGCGACCACCGGGCTCGAGCGCGAGATCCGCCAGGGCGGGATCGACATGGTCCCGGTGTCGGTGTTCGACGGCGTCGACTACGTCGCGCTCGGGCACATCCACGGGCGTCAGGCGCTCTCCGACCGCGTCCGGTACGCCGGCGCGCCGCTGCACTACAGCTTCGGCGAGCAGCACAAGGAACGCGGATCCTGGCTGATCGACCTCGCGGCCGACGGCTCCGTCTCGGCGGAGTGGCTCGCGCTGCCGGTGCCGCGCCGGCTGGTGACGCTCACCGGATCCTTCGACGAGATCCTCTCCGCCTCGAACGTGTCCGCGCACGCCGGGGACTGGGTGTGCGCGGTCTACACCGACGATCTGCCGCAGACCGAGCCGATGCGCCGGCTCCGCGAGAAGTACCCGTACTGCGCCCTGGTGCAGCACGAGCCAGCCCACGTCGCCGAGGCGCAGGAGCACTCGTACGCCGCACGGCTGCGCACGGCGGTCACCGACGCCGACCGGATCGAGGCGTTCCTGGCCCATGTGCGCGCCGGTGCCGGTCCCTCCGAGCGGGAGCGGGACCTCATCCGCACGGTGCTCGACGACCGCACGCTCGCCGAGGCGCTCGTCTAGTGCGGCTGCACCGGCTCGAGATCGAGGGCTTCGGGCCGTTCCGCGCGCGCCAGGTCGTCGACTTCGACGCCTTCGCGGAAGACGGGATCTTCCTGATCGGGGGGCGCACCGGCGCCGGCAAGTCCAGCATCCTCGACGCCGTCTGCTTCGGCCTCTACGGCGGCGTGCCCCGGTACAGCGGCGGGGAGAAACGGCTGCGCAGCGACTACTGCGAGCCGGAGGACAGGACCGAAGTCGTCGTCGAGTTCAGCACGGTCGCCGGACGCTTCCGGGTGACGCGGTCGCCGGAATACCTCCGCCCGGCGAAACGCGGCGGCGGGCTCACGAAACAGGCCGCGGTCGTCGCCCTCGAAGAGCACACCGACGCCGGCTGGATCGGGCGTGCCGCCCGCGCCGTCGACGTCGGGAACGAGCTCGCGGACATCCTGCAGCTCAGCCAGGAGCAGTTCCTGCAGGTGATCCTGCTCGCGCAGAACCGGTTCTCCGAGTTCCTGCTCTCGGACAGCCGGGATCGGCAGAAGCTGCTGCGCCGGCTCTTCGGGACCGAGCGATTCGAGGACTATCAGGCCCGCTTCGACGAGCGCCGGCGCGCCGCCGAGCAGTCGCTGGGCGGCCGGCGGGCTGCGGTCGACGCGACCCTGGCGGAGGCCGAGCGGATCGTCGACGATGCAGGGCTGCGCGGAGACGGTCCCGCCGGGGAGCAGCGACCCGAGGAGACCGCGGAACGCATCGAGGCGCTGCGCCGTGCACTCGCCCGCGGCGAGTACCGCGCCGAGCGGCTCGGCGTGGAGCGGGACACCGCGGAGCAGGCGCTGACCGCGGCGGATGCGCGCCTCGCCGAACTGCGCGAGCAGCGCCAGGCGCAGACGGAGCGGGACCGGGCGCGGACGGCTCTGGCCGCGCTGGACGCGCAGGCCGCGGAGATCGCGGCGGCCAGGTCGGGGCTCACCCGTGCTCGAGCCGCCGAGGCGCTGCGGACGGTCATCGCCGCCGCCCGCCGCGCGGAGACCGCCAGAGAGGCCGCCGCAGCGGCGGCGACCGGCGCGCGGGCCGCCTGGGCGGAGCACGGGATCGACGCCGGTCCGCTGCGGGAGTGGATCGCCGAGCAGACCGCCGCGACCGGGGCGTGGCGGCACGCGGCGGCCCTCGAGCGCACCGCTCAGGAACGCGCGCAGGAGCTCGCCGACGCGCGGGATGCGGTCGAACGAGCGGCGATCGCGCTCGCCGAGGCCGACCGGGAGCGCGCGGAGCTTCCGTCGCTGATCGCCGAACTGACCGCACTGCGCGATGCCGCCCGGCGCGAAGGCGACCGCGTGCAGGATCTGGGCCGGGCCGAGACGGAAGCCGACGCCCGCCGGGCCGCTGCGGCGGAGGTGGCGCGGCTGAGCGAAGCGCTCGCGGGTGCCGAACGCCGCACGGCCGCCGCGGCAGCCGCGCACGCGCAGGCGCAGACCGACGTGGCGGCGCTGCGGCAGCGCCGCCTGGAGGGGTACGCGGGCGAACTGGCCGAGGCTCTCGTCGCCGGCGAACCCTGCGCGGTATGCGGAGCGGTCGCCCATCCGCGCCCGGCCGCGCACGCCGACCCGGTGTCCGCCGATGACGTCGCCGCCGCCGAGCGGATCCGCGACGAGGCGGCGGCTCGCGAGCGCTCCGTCGCGGCCGAGGAGACGACGGTGCGGACCGGACTCGCGGCGGCGACCGCGCGGGCAGACGGGCGCACGGCCGAACAGGCCGAGGCCGAGTTCGCGACGACCCGCGCCGCGCACGCGGCCGCGCGCGCCGCGGAGCTCCGGGCCGGGGAGCACGACATCGCGCTCGCTGAGGCCATGCAGCGCGCGACCGCCGGCGAGGCCCAGCGCACCGCCGCCGCCGAACGCCTCTCCACGGCACGGGAGGACCTCGTCCGCGTCGAGCAGCGCATCGCGGAGGCCGACGCCGTCATCGCCCGCGCCCGGGGCGACGACGCCACGGTCGCGGATCGGCTGGCCCGGGTCGGCGCGCAGATCTCCGCGGCGGGTGCCGCCGCGGATGCCGAGGACGAGCTCTCCGCCCGCTCCGCAGCCGCCCTCGTCGCGGCCGCCGAACGCGAGGAGGAGCTGCGCGGATCCGTCTTCGACGACAGCGCCGATGCGGAGTCCGCTCTGCTCGCCCCCGCGGCCCTCGCAGCCCTCGAGGAGCGTGTCACCGAGCACGCCGTGCAGCGCGAGAAGGAACGCGCGATCCTGCTCGATCTCGAGCTGCGCACCCTGCCGGAGGATCCGATCCTGCTCGGCCCGGGCGAGCAGGCCGCGGCGGAAGCGCGCACCGTGTGGATGGGCGCGGTCGATCAGGCGAACCGCGCGGAGCAGACGAGCAAGGGCCTTTCGCGGGCTGATCTCCGCGGCCGAGGCCGAGCACGCGGCGACCGCCGAGGAACAGGCCGAGTACGAGGTGCTGCGCGGGCTGGCCGACACCCTGGCCGGCCGCGGGGCGAACACGCACAAGATGAACCTGGAGACGTTCGTGCTCGCCGCCGAGCTTGAGGAGATCGTGACCGCGGCCAACCTCCGCCTGAACGACATGTCGGCCGGCCGCTACCGGCTCCGCCACTCCGACGCCCTGGCCGCGCGCGGCGCGGCCAGCGGCCTGGGCATCGTCGTCTTCGACGCCTTCACCGGGCAGACGCGTCCTGCGCAATCGCTGTCCGGCGGCGAGACCTTCCTCGGCTCGCTCGCGCTCGCGCTCGGCCTCGCCGAGGTCGTCACCGCGCGGGCGGGCGGCATCCGGCTGGACACGCTGTTCATCGACGAGGGATTCGGATCCCTCGACGCGGAGACGCTCGAGGTCGCCATGCGCACCCTCGACGAACTGCGCGCAGGCGGGCGCACGGTCGGGGTGATCAGCCACGTCGAGGCGATGCAGGAGCAGATCCCCGCGCAGCTCACCGTGCGCACGACCGCAGAGGGCCCGAGCGCGATCGAGGCCTGAGGGTCGGCTCGTGCGGGACCGCGTTTCGTCTCGGTCGTCGCTGGCGCTCCGTCCTCGCTCAACGACCCCAGAGCGTGGCCATTCGGGGTCGTTGAGCGAGCACCGGCGACTCCGGGGGCGGCCATTTCGGGGTCGTTGAGCGAGCACCGGCGGAGCCGGAGCGAGACGAAACGCGGCTTCCTCAGACCAGCTCGTACACCGTGGCGTTGGCCATGCCGCCGCCCTCGCACATCGTCTGCAGGCCGTAGCGGATCCCGTTCTGCCGCATGTGGTGCAGCAGCGTCGTGGTCAGGCGGGCCCCGGATCCGCCCAGCGGGTGGCCGAGCGCGATCGCACCGCCGCGCGGGTTGACGAGGGCCGGATCCGCCCCCGTCTCGCGCAGCCAGGCGAGCACGACGGGTGCGAACGCCTCGTTCACCTCGAAGGCGCCGATGTCGCCGATGGCGAGCCCGGCGCGGGCGAGCACCTTCGCCGTGGCCGGGATCGGGCCGGTGAGCATGAGGATCGGATCCGACCCCACGACGGCGACGCTGTGCACGCGCGCGAGCGGCGTCAGCCCGAGTTCCGCGGCGCGGGCGCTCGTCATCATCAGGACGGCGGCGGCGCCGTCGGAGATCTGCGAGGCGTTGCCCGCCGTGACCACGCCGCCGTCCAGGAACGGCGTCGGCAGCGTCGCGAGCCGCTCGACGGTCGAATCGGCCCGGATGCCCTGGTCGGTGTCCACGACGCCCGCCGCGGTCTCGACCGGGATGATCTCGTCGTCGAAGAGACCCTCCGCCGTGGCGACGGCGGCCCGCTGATGCGAGCGCACCGCGAACTCGTCGAGCTCGGTGCGGCTGAGCCCCCACCGCTGCGCGATCAGCTCCGCGCCCACGCCCTGGTTGCCGAGATCGGGGAAGCGTTCGTGCATGAGCGGCCCGTACGGATCCTGGCCCGCGACGCTGGAGAACATCGGCACGCGCGACATGACCTCGACACCGCCGGCGACGACGACGTCCGCGTAGCCGGCGATGATCGCCGCGGCAGCGCTCTGGATCGCCTGCTGCGAGGATCCGCACTGCCGGTCGATCGTCATCCCCGGCACGTGCTCGGGCAGCCCCGCCGCCAGCGCGGCGTTGCGCGCGATGTTGAACGACTGCTCGCCGACCTGGGACACGCAGCCCCACATCACGTCGTCGACGAGCGCGGGGTCGATGCCGGTGTCGGCGAGCACGGCGCGGATCGCGTGCGTGGAGAGGTCGACGGGGTGGATCCCGCGGAACACGCCCTTCTCGGGCTTGCCCACCCCGACGGCGGTGCGCCGGGCCGCGACGATGACCGCGTCACTGCTGCTCATGGTGCCATTCTCCTCCCCATTCGTGGTGGTTGAGCGAGGACGCAGCGCCTAGGGGTTCGCCACGCGGGGGTCGTTGAGCGAGGACGGAGCGCCTAGGGTTCGCCACGCGGGGGTCGTTGAGCGAGGACGGAGCGCAGCGACGACCGAGACGAAACGCGGTTTCCCGCGGGAACCCGCGTTTCGTCTCGCTGCTCCTTCGTCGCTGCTCGCTCAACGACCCCGGGGAGGATGCCGCGCTACAGCCCGAGACTGCGGGCGATCAGCATGAGCTGCACCTCGGTGGTGCCCTCGCCGACCTCGAGGATCTTCGAGTCGCGGTAGTGCCGGGCGACCCGGTACTCGTTCATGAAGCCGTTGCCGCCGAACACCTGGGTCGCGTCGCGGGCGTTGTCCATGGCCGCGTCGCTCGCGGTGAGCTTGGCGATCGCGGCCTCCTGCTTGAACGGCTTGCCCGCGAGCATGAGCGCGGCCGCGTGGTAGTAGGCCCGGCGGGCGACCTGCGCGCGCGCCTCCATCCGGGCGATCTTGAACGCGATGGCCTGGTGCCCGCCGATGTGCGTGCCGAACGCCTGGCGCTCCTTCGCGTAGCGCACCGCCTCGTCCACGCAGCCCTGCGCGGCGCCGACAGCGAGCGCCGCGATCGCGATCCTGCCCTCGTCCAGGATCCGCAGGAAGTTCGCGTACCCGCGCCCGCGCTCGCCCAGGAGGTTCTCCGCCGGCACGCGCACGTCGTCGAACGACAGCCCGTGGGTGTCGGAGGAGTTCCAGCCGACCTTGTCGTACGGGGGAGCGACGTCGAAGCCCGGAGTGCCGGAGGGGACGATGATCGTGGAGATCTCCTTGCCCTGCGCGGTCTCGCCCGTGACCGCGGTGACCGTGACGAAGGCGGTGATGTCGGTGCCGGAGTTCGTGATGAACTGCTTGGATCCGTTGATCACCCACGTCGTCGCCATCGAGCCGCGCGGTGGTGCGGGTGCGGCCCGCGTCGCTGCCGGCGTCGGGTTCGGTGAGGCCGAACGCGCCGAGCGTCGTACCCGCCGCGAGCGACGGCAGCCAGCGCTGCTTCTGCTCCTCCGTGCCGAACCGGAAGATCGGCATGGCGCCGAGCGAGACGCCGGCCTCGAGGGTGATCGCGACGCTCTGATCGACCTTCGCGAGCTCCTCCAGTGCGAGGCAGAGGGCGAAGTAGTCGCCGCCCATGCCGCCGTACTCCTCGGGGAAGGGCAGCCCGAACAGGCCCATCTCGGCCATGCCGGCGACAACCTCGTACGGGAAGCTGTGCTCGCGGTCGTGCCGCGCCGAGACCGGGGCGACCACCTGCTCCGCGAAGTCGCGGACGGTCGCCGCGAGCTCGCGGTACTCCTCGGGGAGTTCGGACGGAATCGACTCGGGCATGATCGGCTCCTCAGTGAACGATCGGTAACTGAAATAAAGGTTAGCGAGCATTCACTCGGCTGTCCAGGATCGCTATCCTTGCCGGATGACCACCGCAAGGGCGCAGGGGAAGGCGCGAACCCGACAGCGCTTCCTCGACGCCGCGGCGCAGCTCTTCGCCGACCGCGGGTTCCACGCGGTCTCGATCGGCGAACTCGGCACCGCGGTCGGGGTCAGCGGGCCCGCGCTCTACCGTCATTTCCCCAGCAAGGACGCGATGCTCGAGGAGATCCTCATCGGCACCAGCGAGTTCCTGCTGCAGGGCGGCTCCGAGATCGTCGCGGCGCCGCATGCCTCGGATCGGGAGCTGCTCGACGATCTCATCGACTTCCACCTGACCTTCGCGCTCGCGCATCGCGATGTGATCCGGGTGCAGGATCGCGAGCTCGGCACTCTGCCGACGGCCGCCAACCGGCAGGTGCGCAAGCTGCAGCGGCAGTACCTGGACCTGTGGGCCGACGTGGTCGCCCGGATCCGTCCCGACCTCGCCGCGGCCGACCGGCAGGTCGCGATGCACGCCGTGTTCGGGCTGCTGAACTCGACCGCGCACAGCACCGAGAAGCACGGCTCCGCCGATGAGCGCGGCATCCTCTCCGCGGCCGCGCGGCGGGTGCTGATGGGCTGAGACGGGTTCACCGCGGAAACGGGTGGGCTCAGCGCCGCAGCGACAGCTCCGCGCAGCCGGTCACGGTGCGGGCGTAGCCGAGGATGAGCTCGCGCGAGCGTTCGGGACTCGTCGAGCGGTTGCCGCTGATGATGTGCAGCTCGTAGGCGTCCTCGAGGGCGACCAGGTTCTGGGCGAGATCGATGATGGGCCCGTCGAGGTGGAAATGTCCCTGCGCGACCCCGAGCTGGAGCGCGGCGAAGTACAGCGCGACCTGCCGTTCGTACAGCGCCTGAAGCAGCGGGCCCATCGTCGGGCTGCCGCGGCGGAACAGGTCGATGTCGTGCATCGCGATGACCAGCGCGTCGTTCTCGCTCTGCGGGACTCCGGCGTCGATCATGACGACGAGCTGCTCCCGCGCGTCCGCGATCTCGGCGATCGCCTGCAGGCGCGTCGTGTAGAACCGGTCGCACGCCCACGTGTAGACGTCGTTGATGAGCTGATCGAGATCGTTGAAGTGATAGTGCACGGTGCCGGTCGACACGCCGGCGCGCTCGGCGACGTCCTGGACGCGCAGGTTCGCGATGCCGCGGTCGCGGATCGCGTCGAGCGTCGCGAGGATCAGCTGGTCGCGACGCTCCGGCGTCTTCTTCGCGCTTGCCATGCGCCCATCCTTGCAGGGCTCGACGCTCGGGGCGCACATCGGCGTGCCATCCCCGCGCCGTTTTCGAACTGATTACTCAGTCAAAGCTGGGATATGTTTCGTTCAATCTATTGACTTGCATCGCGATCTCGATTTGACTGACCGATCAGATGCTGGATCCCCTTCACGGAAAGGCTCGACGATGAGCGATGGATTGCAGGGCGAGCTCGACGAAGCCGCCGCGGCCCGGGGTGCGAAAGCGCCGGGGGTGGTGCCGGACGCGGCCAAGTACGAGCAGCAGCTCTCACGCGGCCTGACGTTCAAGGAGAACATCCTGATCACGCTGTCGGCGGTGACGCCGGCGTCCAGCGTGTTCATCATCGTGCCGGCGGTGATCAACGGCATCGGCGGTGCGTCGGCGCTCGCCTTCGTGATCGGAGGACTCATCGGCGTCTTCGTGGCGCTCTGCTACGCCGAGCTGTCCAGCGCCTTCCCGATCACGGGCGGCGAGTACGCGTTTGTCGCCCGCACGCTCGGCAAGCCGTGGGGCTTCGGGCTGTTCCTGCTGAACCTGGTCAGCGGGGTGCTCATCATCGGCGTCATCGCCTCGGGCGCCGGGCAGTACCTGGGCGTGCTGTCGAAGGCGCTCGGCGGGGAGTGGGTCGGCATCGTCGTGATCCTCGTGACGACGGCGATCGCCTGCCTCGGCATCAAGACGAACGCGTGGGTCACCGGCATCTTCCTCGTGCTGGAGATCGGCGCCCTGGTGGTGCTCACGGTCGTGGGGTTCCTGCACGTGAGCCAGCCGATCTCGACGCTGTGGACGGTGACCACGAGCGGTCCCGGCGGCGCGCTCGTCAGCGCGTCGGCGGGGCTGGTGGTGTCCTACACGGCGACCGCCCTGTTCGCGTTCAACGGCTACGGCGCCGCGGTGTACTACGCGGAGGAGACCAAGAACGCCCGCTCCACGATCGGCCGGGCGATCCTGTGGTCGCTCGTCATCGCCGTGGTGGCGGAGCTCGTGCCGCTGATCGCCGTGCTGCTGGGCAGCAAGGACCTCGGCGCGCTGGTCGGTTCGCCGGCCCCCATGTCGCTGTTCCTCACCGAGCGGGCGGGTCCCGTCGTCAACACGCTCGTCAGCGTCGGGATCGCCATCGCCGTGATCAACGCCGTGCTCGCGATCATCCTGCAGTTCGGCCGCACGCTGTTCTCCTCGGCGCGCGATCGCTCCTGGCCCGATGCGATCAACCGTCCGCTGGGGCGGATCCACCCCCGGCTGCGCACCCCCGTCATCGCGACCATCCTCGTGGGCGTGATCGCGGCGCTCTGCCTGTGGCTCGTGCCGTTCCAGGTGCTGCTGGTCGCGACGAGCGCGGGCATCGTCATCCTGTACGCCCTCGTCGGTCTGGCCGCGTTCGTCGGCCGGATCAACCACACGACCGACGCCGCCGAGTACCGGATGCCGTGGTGGCCGGCCGCGCCGATCCTGATGACGCTCGCCACGCTCGTGATCCTGGTGATGAGCCTCATCGCGGACTGGGTGCCGGTCGCCGTCGCGTGCGGGATCTTCGCGATCGGCCTGATCTACTACGCCGTGTATCTGCGCGGCAAGACCGACCGCTGGACCCTCCCGGCGCCGGCGGATGAAGAGCTCGAAGACGAGAGGATCGCATGAGCCGCGCACGGGCGCGGGCGCTGGGCCTGGTCGCCACGGGGGTGCCGGGGCCGGAGAACGCGATCACCGACGTGCCGGGGGTCGAGGTCGGCTACACGACCCTCATCGAGCAGCGGGACGATGTCATCGTCCGCACCGGCGTGACGGCCATCCTGCCGCGGGGGCGCAGCGGCGCCGCGGATCCGGTCGCCGCCGGCGTGCACTCCCTGAACGGGAACGGCGAGATGACCGGATCGGTGTGGATCGCGGAGTCCGGCAGCTTGGGGACCCCGGTGCTCATCACCAGCACGCACTCGGTCGGCGCCGTGCACGAGGGGGCGATCCGCTGGATGCTGGACGCCGTTCCCGGTGCCGCCGACCAGTGGCTGCTGCCGGTCGTCGCCGAGACGTGGGACGGCCGGCTCAACGACATCAACGGGCTGCACGTGCGGCCCGAGCACGCGGTCGCCGCCCTTGACGGTGCGAGGCCGGGGGCGGTCGCCGAGGGGGCCGTCGGCGGCGGAACGGGCATGATCTGCTACGGATTCAAGGGCGGATCGGGCACGGCATCCCGGGTCGTCGCACTGGGGGACGCCGAGTACACGGTCGGCGTGTTCCTGCAGGCGAACTTCGGGGAAATGTCGGAGCTGACGGTGCGGGGCGTTCCCGTGGGGCCGACGCTGAAGGCGGAGGCGGAGGCGGCGGTTGCGGCGGCCCTCGGCGCGGACGGTGCGGCGGCGCCCGGCGCGGGGGTCTCGACACCGCCCCCCGGGGCGGGCAGCGTGATCGTCGTGGTCGCGACCGATGCGCCGCTGCTCCCGGGCCAGTGCACGGCGATGGCCCGGCGCGTGTCGCTCGGACTCGCGCGCACGGGGACCGCGGGGTCCCATTTCTCGGGCGACATCTTCCTGGCGTTCTCCACGGCGAATCGCGGAGCGCTTGCGAGCCTGTTCCCGTCCGAGGAGGATCCGGTCGTGCTGGACGAACTGCGTGCCGTGCCCTGGGGGCGGATGGATCCGCTCTACACCGCCGTCGTCGAGGCGACGGAGGAGGCGGTGCTGAACGTCCTGGTCGCGGGGGAGGACACGGTCGGGCACAAGCAGTCGGTGCGGGGTCTGCCCGTCGACCGCGTGCGGGAGCTGCTCGCGGGGCGGACGGTCGGATAGTTCCGGCGCGTCGTCGCGCGTTGCGCACTCTTGGCGGCGAGAAACCAGATTCTGCATGAAAAACCACGTAGGGAGTGGTTTCTCGTGCAGGATCTGGTTTCTCGCGGCGGCGGCGCGGCGCGACGCGTCCGGGAACGGTCGCGGCGCGGTCAGCCGCCCAGGATCGCTCTGGCCTGCCGCAGCACAGGCTCGTCGACCATGCGGCCCTCGAACCGGAACACCCCCGGCTGCCGCGTCGCCTCGGCGAGCACGCGCTCGGCCCAGTCCCGCTCTGCAGGGGTCGCGGCATAGCCCGTCCGGATCACGGCGACCTGGCTCGGGTGGATGCACGCGGTGGCGTCGAACCCGCTGGCGGCGGCATCGAGCGCCTCGTCCCGCTGGCCGTCGAGATCGGCGATGTCGAGGTGCACCGCGTCGATCGCGATCCGGTCGAACGCCTTCGCGGCCAGCAGCACCCGGGAGCGTGCGTACCGGGCGGCGTCGCGGTAGCGGCCGTCCTCGAACCGGCTCGAGCGGCCGCCCATGCTCGCGACGAGATCCTCCGCGCCCCACATCAGTCCGATCACGGCGGGGTGTGCGGCGATCTCCTCGGCGCGTACGACGCCGCGTGCCGTCTCGCACAGGGCCAGCACGCGGTGACCGACGGTGCAGGGCGTCGAGGTCGGCGGCGCTCTCGGTCTTGGCCAGCATCACGGTGCGATAGGCGGTGCCCGCCAGCGCGGCGAGGTCGAGCGCGTGATCCGGGGTGCCGGCCGGATTCACCCGCACGATCACGCGCTCCGGATCCAGCGCGGAGGCCGCGACGTGCTCGCGGGCGGCCGGCTTGTCGGACGGGGCGACCGCGTCCTCCAGGTCGAGGATCACGGTGTCGGCGGCGGCGAGGGCCTTCGCGTACCGGTCCTCGCGATCCGCCGGGCAGAACAGCAGCGCCGGGCCGTGCACGGCGGCGCTCATCGCGCGTCCCCTGCGGGCAGGCGCTGCATGAGCGTCGACCGGGTCGCGAGTGCCACGACGACGCCGTCCTGGTTGCGCCCGGTGTGCGCGAACTGCACGATCCCCTGCCCCGGCCGGGACGACGACGGCCGCTTCGACAGGATCCGCGTCTCCGCGTACAGCGTGTCGCCGATCCGCACGGGCGCGGGGAACGAGACGTCGGAGAAGCCGAGGTTCGCGACGATCGTGCCCATCGTGAGCTGCGCGACCGAGAGCCCGACCAGCGTGGACAGCGTGAACATGCTGTTCACGAGCCGCTCGCCGAACTCGGTGCCCGCGCTCCACGCCGCGTCCAGGTGCAGTGCCTGGGTGTTCATGGTGAGGGTGGTGAACAGCACGTTGTCGGCCTCGGTGACCGTGCGGCCGGGGCGGTGCAGATAGACCGCACCCTCGTCGAACTCCTCGAAGTACAGCCCGCGCTGCTCGATGCGCTTCTCGGTCATCGCTCCTCCGCCTCTCTGGTCCCTGAGTCCGTCCCGGTCCCTGAGCCCGTCCCGGTCCCTGAGCCTGTCGAAGGGACGTCGCCGTCCGCCGGCGTGATCACCGCCAGCGTCTGCCCGCGTGCCACGGAGTCGCCCTGCGCAGTGCGCAGGCTGACCGTCCCCCCGACGCCCGCGCGCAGCACATGCTCCATCTTCATGGCCTCGACGACCAGGATCGGATCGCCCTCCGCGACGCGGGCGCCGTCGGCCACGTGCACGAGCACGACGGTCCCGGGCATGGGGGAGTCCAGGTGCGGTTCGGCCGCCGCCGCGTCGGCGGCCCCGTGCACGGCCCGCTCGATCCAGACGTCGAAGACCGCGCCGGCGTGCGCGATCGCGACCCGGTCGGATCCGGACATCAGCGCGGCCACCGTACGCGTGACGCCGTCGATCGTGATCGTGTGGCGGAGGCCCTCGGCGTCGCGGACGGCCGCGGGATGGAAAACGCTGCCGCCGAGCGGCTCGGAGCGGCGTTTTCCATCTTGCATGGCGTCCGGGTCCAGTTCGGTGCTGCGTGGAGATGGATTTCGCGGCTGCGACTGGGATCCGGGCGACGAAATCCATCTCTCACCGGAATCGGATCCCGCGATCGCAACCGTCAGGTCGGATCCGGTCCCGGAGACGAGGACCTCGGCGCGGCGCTCGCCGCAGACCAGCCGGTACCGCCGGGGCGCGGGCGGTCCGAGGCGCCAGCCGTCGCGACGGGCCCAGACCCCGGCCCCTGTCCCTGAGCCGCCGCGGGCCCCGGTCCCTGAGCCTGTCGAAGGGACGTGCGCGTCGCCCGAGCGATCCAGCAGCAGCGCGGCCTCGCCGAAGATCCGATCGTCGGCGGAGGCGAACACGAGGTCGCCGAACCGGCGGGCGATGAGGTCGGTGTCCAGGTCTCCCGCCGCCACCTCCGGCAGCTCGAGCAGCGCCCGCACGAACTCGACGTTCGTCGGGAATCCGAACACCGCGGTCTCGCCGAGGGCTTGCACCAGCCGCCGCCGGGCCTCGTCGCGGTCGGTGCCGTGCGCGATGACCTTCGCGAGCATGGGGTCGTAGTCGATCGAGACGTCCAGGCCGTCCGAGATCGCCGTGTCGACGCGGATCCCGGCCCCGGCGGGGTGGACGACCCGCTGCACGTGCCCGCCCGTCGGCAGGAAGCCGGCGGCCGGATCCTCGGCGTACACGCGCGCCTCGATGCTGTGCCCGCGCAGCACCACGTCGTCCTGGGCGAAGTCCAGCGGCACGCCCGCGGCGATGCGCAGCTGCTGCTCCACGAGGTCGAGCCCGGTGATCTGCTCGGTGACCGGATGCTCGACCTGCAGGCGCGTGTTCATCTCCATGAAGAAGAACTCGTCCGGTCGCGCCGCCTCGACGATGAACTCGACCGTTCCCGCGCCCCGGTAGTCGACGCTGCGGGCGGTCTCGCAGGCCGCGGCGCCGATCGCCGCGCGCGTGGCGGCATCGAGCAGCGGCGAGGGGGCCTCCTCGATGACCTTCTGATGCCGGCGCTGCAGCGAGCACTCGCGCTCGCCGAGGTGCACCACGGTCCCGTGCGCGTCGGCGAGGATCTGCACCTCGATGTGCCGGGGCGTGGTGAGGTAGCGCTCGAGGAACAGGGCGTCGTCGCCGAAGCTGGCGGACGCCTCGCGCCGGGCGGCGGCGATCGCGTCCGCGAGGTGCGCGGGATCCTCGACGACATGCATGCCCTTGCCGCCGCCGCCGGCAGACGGCTTGATCAGCAGCGGATAGCCGATCGACGGCGCCGCGGCGATGAGATCCGCGTCGGTGAGCCCAGGGCGGGCGATGCCCGGCACCGTCGGCACGGCGCGCTCGGCGACCGCGAGCTTGGCCGTGATCTTGTCGCCCATGGTGCGGATCGCCGCGGGCGCCGGACCGATGAACACGATCCCGGCGTCGGCGCACGCCTCGGCGAACGCGGCGTTCTCGGCCAGGAACCCGTAGCCGGGATGGATCGCCTGCGCGCCGGTCTCGCGTGCGGCAGCGATCACGGCGTCGATCGAGAGGTAGCTGCGCGCGGCGGGGGCGGGCCCGATCCGCACCGCGACGTCGGCCAGCGCGACGTGCCGGGCACCCGCGTCGGCGTCGCTGTAGACGGCGACGGAGCGGATCCCGAGTCGGCGGAGAGTCGCGATGATGCGGCAGGCGATCTCGCCGCGGTTGGCGATGAGGACGGTCTGGAACAGCGTCGCATCACATCCGGAAGACGCCGTAGCCGGCGCTGTCTGTCGAGGGCGCGCGCATCACGACATCGAGCGCGAGCCCGAGCACGTCGCGGGTCTCGCCGGGCTCGATGATGCCGTCGTCCCAGAGTCGCGCGGTGGAGTAGTAGGGGCTGCCCTGCTCGTCGTAGGCGGCGCGGATCGGGGCCTGGAAGTCGGCCTCCTCGTCGGCGGACCAGGATCCGCCCGCCGCCTCGATCTGGTCGCGGCGCACGGTCGACAGCACGGACGCTGCCTGCGGCCCGCCCATGACCGAGACGCGCGCACCGGGCCAGAGCCAGAGGAACCGCGGCGAGTACGCCCGCCCGCACATCGAGTAGGTGCCGGCGCCGAAGGATCCACCCACGACGACCGTGAGTTTCGGCACCGTGGCGGTGGCGACCGCGTTCACCATCTTGGCGCCGTGCTTCGCGATGCCGGACGCCTCGTATTCCCGGCCCACCATGAACCCGGTGATGTTCTGCAGGAACAGCAGGGGCGTGCGGCGCTGCTCGCAGAGCTGGATGAAGTGCGCGCCCTTGAGCGCGGACTCCCCGAACAGCACGCCGTTGTTCGCGATGATGCCCACTCGGTGCCCGTGGATCCGCGCGAACGCGGTCACCAGGGTCGTGCCGTACTCGGGCTTGAACTCGGTGAACGCGCCGCCGTCGACGAGCGCGCGGATGATGTCGCGTGCGTCGTACGGGACGGTGAGCTCCACCGGGACGACGTCGAGCAGGTCGACGGCGGGTGGATCCGCGACCGTCGCGGGAGGCCCTTCGAGAGCCTCAGGGACCGGGAGCTCGGGCGAGGGCGGCAGGGTCGCCACGATGTCTCGGACGATCTGCAGCGCGTGCTCGTCGTTCTCGGCGAGATGGTCGGCCACGCCCGAGACGCGGGTGTGCACCTCGCCGCCGCCGAGCTCCTCCGCGGTGACGACCTCGCCGGTCGCGGCCTTCACCAGGGGAGGCCCGCCCAGGAAGATCGTGCCCTGATTGCGCACGATCACGGTCTCGTCGCTCATCGCCGGGACGTACGCGCCGCCCGCGGTCGACGATCCCATCACCGCGGCGATCTGCGGGATCCCGTCGCGGGACATCCGGGCCTGGTTGTAGAAGATGCGACCGAAGTGGTCGCGATCCGGGAAGACCTCGTCCTGCATCGGCAGGAACGCGCCGCCGGAGTCGACGAGGTAGACGCAGGGGAGCCGGTTCTCCGCCGCGATCTCCTGTGCGCGCAGGTGCTTCTTCACCGTGATCGGGTAGTAGGTGCCGCCCTTGACGGTGGCGTCGTTCGCGACGACCATGACCTGCCGGCCGTGGATCAGCCCGATCCCCGCGACGACACCGGCGGACGGGGCGTCGCCGCCGTAGAGGCCGTAGCCGGCGAGCGGGGCGATCTCGAGGAACGGGCTGCCGGTGTCGAGCAGCCGATCGACGCGGTCGCGGGCGAGCAGCTTGCCGCGCTCGGTGTGCCGGATCCGGGCCTTCTCGGGCCCGCCCAGCGCGGCCTCGGCGCGACGCTCGCGCAGCTCGTCGACCAGTTCGCGATAGGTCGGCACGGGCACGCTCGGCGCGGATGACATCGGCACGGGACCCTCCATCGGGCGAATGACGGCTTCCCGTTTAGATTAGCGACCGTTAACTGAAATGTCCACGCCGAACCGTCTTCTCGGGGTCGTTGAGCGAGGACGCCGAAGGCGACCGAGACTTCTCGGGGTCGTTGAGCGAGGACGCCGAGGCGACCGAGACTTCTCGGGGTCGTTGAGCGAGGACGCCGGAGGCGACCGAGACGAAACGCGCTTCCCGTGACCAATGAGCGGACGAGCGATGCGGCGAGGGGGCTCAGACCCCGTACTCGTCCCGGATCCGCTCGCGCAGCTGCACGCTGCAGGCGGCGACGGTCTCGTCCCACACGGTGGTCGCGCCGTCCTGGGCGGTGTCGGAGATCGCGCGCAGCACGCGGATCGGCACGCCGAACTGGTCGGCCACCCAGACGTAGGCGTAGGTCTCCATGTCGACGAGCACGCCGCCGAGGCCGCGGATCCGAGCGACCGCCAGCACGTCGTCCACGAAGATGTCGCCGGTCGCGATCACCAGGCCGTCGCGGCCGGTCTCGACTCGCGGCGGGAGCGACACGTGCTGGCCGATCACGCCGTCCAGATCCTGCACGTCGTGCTGGATCGCGGCGGTGACCTCGTAGACGCCGCCGGGCAGATCCGGATCCACTCCGCCCGCGGTGCCGACGACGACGATCTCCTCGTAGGCGGTCGCGTCGAGGGCGCGGGTCAGGCCGTACGCGGCCTTGAGCTTGCCGGGCCCGGTCACGAGCCGGTCGAAGCCCTCAAGGGTCTCGGGAAAGGCCTGCAGTTCGGACGCGAGGGCGGCGACGAGAAGTCTCATCCCGCCATCCTCTCGCACCGTGCCGGCGCCGGGATCCCGTCCGTCCGCCGTGCCCGCCGCGCGTTCACACGCGTGTAACGAAGCGGGCGGGATACTGGAGGCGACGAACGGAGTTGTCGTGACCCTGCAGCAGGAGATCATCCAGGATCTGGGCGTGCGCGCCGAGATCGAGCCGACCGCGGAGATCGAACGCCGGGTGGCGTTCCTCGTCGATTACCTGCGGCACACGGGTGCGCGCGGATACGTGCTCGGCATCTCCGGCGGGCAGGACTCGACGCTCGCTGGGCGGCTCGCCCAGCTCGCCGTGGAGCGCGTGCGGGCGGAGGGCGAGGATGCGACCTTCATCGCCGTGCGCCTGCCGTACCGGGTGCAGCACGACGCCGAGGACGCCGCGGCCGCGATGGCCTTCATCGCCCCCGACGAGGGCATCGAGGTCAACATCGAGCACGGCGTGGACGGACTGGAGACGGATCTCGAGGACGCGGGGCTCGAGGACGTCGCCGACTTCCACCGCGGCAACATCAAGGCGCGGCTGCGCATGGTCGCCCAGTACGCGATCGCCGGACAGCGCGGGCTGCTCGTGATCGGCACCGACCACGCGGCCGAGGCGGTGACTGGGTTCTTCACGAAGTTCGGCGACGGCGCCTGCGACCTGACTCCGCTGGCCGGGCTCAGCAAGCGGCAGGGGCGCGCATTGCTGCTCGAGCTCGGCGCACCGGATCGCCTCGCGTTCAAGAAGCCCACGGCCGACCTGCTGGACGGGACGCCCGGTCGCGCCGACGAGGACGAGCTCGGCCTCACCTATGAGCAGATCGACGACTACCTGGAGGGGCGCCCCGTTGCCGCCGATGTGGCCGGACGGATCGAGGCCCGGTATCTCGCGACGTCGCACAAGCGCCGTCAGCCGGTCGCGCCCGACGACACCTGGTGGCGCTGAGAACTCTCGAACTTCGGGGTGGTTGAGCGAGCACCGACGGAGTCGCCTTTTCGGGGTCGTTGAGCGAGCACCGACGGAGTCGCCTTTTTCGGGGTCGTTGAGCGAGCACCGACGGAGTCGCCTTTTTCGGGGTCGTTGAGCGAGCACCGACGGAGTCGGAGCGAGACGAAACGCGGTGATCCTTCGGGGGACCGCGTTTCGTCTCGGTCGGCTTCGCCGTCCTCGCTCAACGACCCCCAGGTCTCGGTCGGCTTCGCCGTCCTCGCTCAACGACCCCCAGGTCTCGGTCGGCTTCGCCGTCCTCGCTCAACGACCCCCCAGGTCTCGGTCGGCTTCGCCGTCCTCGCTCAACGACCCCAGGGGGCGAGGGGATGTCGGGGGCCCCGTCTACGCTCGGAACCGACGGCCTGATCGGTCGTCCCTCGAACGACAGGAGCCCCCGTGCGCGTGATCACCCCTTCCGACGATCGGGTCGGGGCGCGCGTGATCTGGAGCGCGACCGACCTGAAGCTCGCCGCGGAGTGCGAGTTCGCCTGGGCGCGGGCGCTGGACGCCAAGCTCGGGCGGGTCGAGGCGGTCGAGGATCCGGAGGACGCGACTCTTGCGCGCGCCGCGGCGATGGGCGACGCGCACGAGCTGGTGGTGCTCGCGGACGACATCGAGAAGTACGGCCGCTCGGCCGGCGGCGGTCCTGGCGTGGTCGAGCTGCCGAAGGTGTCGTCGACCGACGCCGAGGCGCTCGCGGCGATCGTCGCCGAGACCGAACGCGCCCTGCGCTCGGACGCCACGGTGATCTATCAGGCTGCGTTCCGCACTCCGGAGTTCGTCGGGTTCGCCGACTTCCTGCTCCGCGATCCGGACGGGCGCTGGCGCGTGCAGGACTCCAAGCTCGCCCGCACCGCCCGGGTCACCGCACTCATGCAGCTGGCGGCATATGTCGATCAGCTCGATCGTCTCGGCATCCCGCGATCCGATGAGGTCGACCTGATCCTCGGCGACCGCAGCATCTCGACGCACGCCGTGAGCGACCTGCTGCCGCTGTTCCACGTGCGCCGGGCGCGACTGCGTGCGATCATCGCGGACCGGCGGATCGACGAGGGCGCTGCAGGGGCACCGCTCGCCTGGGGCGACGACCGCGGAGATCTCCAGATCGTCGCCTGCGGACGCTGCGCGACCTGCGAGGTCGAGGTCATCGCGCACCGCGATCTGCTGCTCGTCGCCCGCATGCGGCCGGTGCAGCGCGCCCGGCTGCGCGCCTCCGGCATCCGCACGATCGACGACCTCGCCATCGCGCCCGAGACGCCGGAGGGTATGAACGCGGACACGTTCCAGGCCCTGCGTGCCCAGGCGCGGTTGCAGCTCGCTGCGATGGCGGCCGCGGCCGGACCCGAGGGCGAGGACGAGCCCGTCGCGCCGCCGTTCGAGGTCGTCTCGGCCGCCGCGATCGGCATGATGCCGCGTCCCAGCCGGGGTGACCTGTTCTTCGACTTCGAGGGGGATCCGCTCTACACCGAGCCGGGGGAGGGAAAGCCCTGGGGCCTCGACTACCTGTTCGGCTGGGTCGACGAGGCCGAGCAGTACACCGCGCTCTGGGCGCACGACTTCGCGGCCGAGAAGCAGGCGCTGCTGGACTTCCTCGACTTCGTGAGCGCGCGGCGGGCTGCACATCCCGACATGCACATCTACCATTACGCGCCGTACGAGACCTCGCATCTGCAGAACATGGCGGAGCGGTACGGCGTCGGCGAGGCGGAGGTGGACCGGCTGTTGCGCGACGGCGTGTTCGTCGACCTGTACCCGCTGGTGCTGCGCACGGTGCGTGTCGGGTCACGGTCGTACTCGATCAAGAAGCTCGAGCCGCTCTACATGGGCGCCGAGGTGCGCACCAGCGACGTGCAGAAGGGCGACGACTCGATCGTCCGCTACGTGCTGGCGCGCGGGCTCGACGCCGCGGGACGCGCGGCGGAGGCGGAGGAGATCCTCGCCGACCTCGCCGACTACAACCGCTACGACTGCGTCTCGACCCGCCGCCTGCGCAACTGGCTGATCTCCCTGGCACGCGAGTCCGGGGTGCTGCCCGCCCCGCCGGACGAGCCCGAGACGCGCGCCTACGAGCCGGCGCCGCTCTCGCTCGCGCTGCAGTCCGAAGGGCAGCGGGTGCAGTCCGAGGGCGGGGACGGCCAGACCTATCGGGTCGCCGCCGCCGCGATCGACTACTTCCCCCGCGAGGCGAAGAGCTTCTGGATCTCGCACTTCCAGCGGCTGCGCGAACCGGTGTCGCTGTGGGAGTCGACCAGGGACGTGCTGCGCGTGGATCCGGATCGGTCCTCGCTCGCGATGGAGTGGGCAATGGAGGAGGGCGCCCGCACCACGACGCGCCTGATCGACCTGCACGGCGAGCTCGCGCCAGGAAGCACCCTGGGCGTCGGCGGCAGCCCGTTCACGCTGTACGCCGCGCCGCCGCCCTTTCCCGGAGAGTTCCCGTCGCGCGTGATCCACGTGCCGCACGAGGTCGAGATCGTCGAGGTGCTCGACGACGGCTATCGGATCCGGGAGCGCTCCGTGGGCGGCGAGACCTGGGACGAACTGCCGCTCGCGCTGACCCCCGCAGCGCCGCCGCGGGTGTCGTCGCTGCAGAGCGCGATCGAGGAGTGGGCGGGTGCCGTGCTGGCGGCCGCGCCCGCGTTCCCGGAGGATCCCGCCACCGATGTGCTGCGCCGGGCCGTCCCGCGCACGTTGTCCGGCGGCCCGATCCCCGTTGCGGAGATCGGCGACAGCGCGGGCACGGCCACGTTGCCGGATCCGCGTCGGCCCGAGGCCGCCGAGGCGATCGTGCAGGGCGTCCTCGACCTCGACCGCAGCTACCTCTCCGTGCAGGGGCCTCCCGGCACCGGCAAGACGCACACGGCGTCCCACGTGATCGCCCGCCTCGTGAACGACCACGGCTACCGCATCGGCGTGGTCGCGCAGTCGCACGCGATCGTCGAGAACCTGCTCGAGCGCGTCGTGGCGGCCGGCGTCCCGGCGGCGCAGGTCGCGAAGGCCCCGAAGGATCCGCACGGAGCGGAGCCGGGCTACACCGTGATCCGCAAGGACGGCATGGCGGCCTATCTCGCCGAGCACGGTCCCGCCGGCGACGGCTGCGTCGTCGGCGGCACGGCCTGGGACTTCTCGAACACCCGGCGCGTGCAGCGCGGCGAACTCGACCTGCTCGTGATCGACGAGGCGGGCCAGTTCTCGCTCGCCTCCACGATCGCGGTGGCGGTGTCCGCGCAGCGCCTGCTGCTGCTCGGGGATCCGCAGCAGTTGCCGCAGGTGAGCCAGGGCACGCACCCCGAGCCGGTGGACACCTCGGCGCTCGGCTGGGTCATGCACGAGCGCGCCGTCATCGACCCCGCGCACGGATCCTTCCTGGCGCGCTCCTGGCGGATGCACCCCGCCGTGGCCGGCCCGGTGTCGCAACTCGCCTATGCGGGCGCCCTCGCCTCGGCGGAGGGGACCGAGCAGCGCACGATCGACCGGGTCGAGCCCGGTCTGCACGTGCGTCCGATCCGGCACCGCGGCAACGCGACGCAGTCGCCGGAGGAGGCGGCCGAGGTCGTGCGCATCGTCCGCGACCTCGTCGGGCGGATGTACACGGACGGCATGGAGGACGCACCGCCGCGCCCGCTGGAGCCGACGGACGTCATCGTGGTCGCGCCGTACAACGCGCAGAAGCAGCTCATCCATGACACGCTCGCGGCGGCCGGTCTCGGCGACGTCGCGGTCGGAACGGTCGACAACTTCCAGGGCAAGGAGGCCGTCGTCTCGATCACGTCGCTGGCCGCGTCGAGCGGACGGGACGCCCCGCGCGGCCCGGAGTTCCTGCTGCTGCAGAACCGGCTGAACGTGGCGATCTCCCGGGCGAAGGTCGCGGCCTACCTGATCCACTCCCCGGCCCTGCTGGACGATCTGCCGTGGACCCCCGAGGGCGTCGCGCGCCTCAGCGCGTTCGCGCACCTCGTGGGTGCCGACCGGGACGACGACTGATCCGGCTGAGCGGGACCGCGACGGCGGGGCTTATTCTGGGGTCGTTGAGCGAGCACCGGCGGAGCCGGAGCGAGACGAAACGCGGTGATTCCGCAGGAGATGAGCATGCACAGCGAAGACGAGATCGCCCGCGCCTCCGCCGCCTGGGTCTGGTTCCCCCGCGACAGCGAGCAGGAGAAGACCGAGCTTCAGTTGGTGCGTTATCCGGCGCGCTTCGGCGGGGGAGTGCGCGCCTCGCAGGTCGATTCCGGCCTGGATGCCTCGGCGGTGCTGGATCATGCGATCGCGCGCACCCGGGCCTGGGGCGAGGACCGGCTCGTCTTCTGGACGAACGCCGCCGACAGCCCAGACCTCGAAGACGAGCTGCGACGGCGCGGTGCGGTGCACGACGACACCGTGACCGTCTTCGCACGTCCGATCCCCGGGAATCCGATTCCGGTGCCCCAGGACATCGCGGCCCGGATCGTAAGGACGCTCGCGGACGTGCGCGACGTCGATGCCGTCAACGTCCCGGTGTGGGACCAGGCGCCGCTCAACGAGGCGGGCCTCGAGAGCGAACTGGCGGAGATCACCGCCGACGGCGAGGCGGGGACGGGATTCCGGGTCGTGGCCGCGATCGACGATCGCCCCGCCAGCACGGGCGGATGCACGATCGTCGACGGCTTCCTCCGGCTCTGGGGCGCGGGGACGCTGCCCGAGTTCCGCGGATGCGGGGCGTACCGTGCCGTGCTCGCCGAGCGGCTGCGCGTCGGCGCAGAGCTCGGCGCGACCACCGCGCTCGTCAAGGGCAGGGTCGAGACCTCCGCACCGATCCTCGCGCGCTGCGGCTTCGCGCCCCACGGCGAGGACCGCTCCTACGTGCTCGCGGTCTGACGGTGCGTGCATCGCCCCGGGGCGGGTGAATCGCGTGCTCCGTCGAGTGCCCGAGCACCGGTCAGGTGCAAAGATCCGTCATGTTGCCGCACTTACCGATCGCCGGGCACGCACCGGATCGTCTCCGTAGCCGATCGCGAGGCGGCACAGCATATCCGCCAGCGTGGACCGTGCCGCGGCGAGGTCGAGCGTTTCGGACAAGGCGAGCACCGTGATCCCGTGCATCGCCGCCCACACCTGGCCGGCCCACGCACCCACCCGCGACTGCTCGGCATCGGGGAAGCGGCCCGACCGGACGCCGTCTTCGACGCGCCGAAGGAGTATTCGGAACAGCTCGGCACCCGCGTCATCGCCCTCCGGCGGACGATGGTTGAACAGCGCCCAGGTGAGCTCCGGCTCGCGTGCGGCCGCGTCGAGGCAGGCCAGGCAGCCGGCGGCGAGTGCGGTCACGGGGTCTACGGAGGTGGCGGCGCCGTCGAAGGCCGCCGTGAGCCGGGAGAACCCCTCGCGCCGGACGGCGGCGTGCAGGGCCGTCATGCCGCCGAAATGCGTGTAGATCGCCATCGTCGATGTTCCGACCTCGGCCGCGAGACGGCGCGCGCTGAGCGCGCCGGGGCCCTCGGCGGCGAGCAGGTGCGCCGCCGCGTCGATCAGCGCCGCGCGCATCCCTTGTTCTGGGCCGCGCCGATGCACCGTCGCGCCCCGCGAACCCCCACCCGCACCTCTCGACATCGCCATAACACTGTTATACACTGCCGGGATGAGGACAGCACAAGAGTGTGACGACGCGACGGCCCAGCAGGTCGCGGACACACCGCGCGATCCCGAAGGGAGGCGGTCTGCGGATCACCACGGCACCCGCTTCGGACTGCTCCTCGACATCGCACTGCCTCTGGTCGCGTACTACGCACTGCGCGCCATCGGTGTATCCGACCGGATCGCGCTCACGGCGGCGGCCGCGGCGGCAGGAGTCCGGCTCATCGCAGAGGCGCTGCTGCGCCGCCGTGTGACCTGGTTCGCCTCGATCATGCTCGTGACGTTCGGTGTGGGCGCCGTCCTCACCCTGACCGGAGGGGATCCGCGCACCATCCTGTTGAAGGATTCGGCCGGGACCGGACTCATCGGGGTCGTGTTCCTGATCAGCCTGATCGGGCCCGCGCCGTTCACCCTGGCGGCCACCGAGACGTGGCGTCCAGACCAGGCCGCGCACGCCGCCCGGTTGTATCGCGGTGATCGGCGCGTGCGCCGCGTTTTCCGCGCGACGACGTTGCTGTGGGGCGCCGGTCTGCTCGGCGAGTCCCTGCTGCGCATCCCCCTGGTGTACACGCTGCCCGTCGACGTGATGGTCGGCCTGTCCACCGCCATGATGATCGCAGCGATGCTCGTCCTCACGATCTGCACCGGCGTGTACGTCACGCGCGCCGCACGCCGCGTTCCCGAGCTGGAGATGCTCCTGCCCGGCGGTCGCCGCCGGAGCCGATGACGTGGAGTCCTTTGGGCGAGGGCCCATGGCGGCCTTCTTGACCGCGACACTCCAAGCCCGCGACGAGAGTGCACTCCTGGACTGCAGTCTCGTCGCCCAGATGGAGTCTCGCGGTCAGATGGGTCTCGCGGTCAGAGGGCGTCTCGCGGTCAGGTCGCTCGGGGACACCGCAGGGCGGAGCGAGCAGGCCCTCTCAGACCGTGCCGTAGAGGCGGTCGCCGGCGTCGCCGAGACCGGGCACGATGTAGCCCTTCTCGTTCAGCCGCTCGTCGAGGGCGCCGAGTACGAGCGTGACATTGCGGTCGCCCACGAGGTTCTCGATCGCCGCGACGCCCTCGGGCGTGCCGAGCAGGCAGATCGCGGTGACGTCGTCGGCGCCGCGGTCGAAGAGGAACTGGATCGCGACGGCGAGGGATCCACCGGTGGCGAGCATCGGGTCGATCGCGAAGCACTGCCGCCCGCTGAGGTCTTCGGGCAGACGCTCGGCGTAGGTCGTCGGCTCGAAGGTCTCCTCGTCGCGGACCATGCCGAGGAATCCGACCTCCGCGGTCGGCAGCAGTTTCACGAGCCCCTCGAGCATGCCCAGGCCGGCGCGCAGGATCGGCACCACGATCGGCCGCGGCTCGGAGATCTTCACGCCCATCGTGGTCGTGACCGGGGTGGTGATCTCGATCGGCGACACGCGCACGTTGCGCGTGGCCTCGTAGGCGAGCAGCGTCACGAGCTCCTCGGTGAGCTGGCGGAACACCGGCGACGGGGTGCGCTCATCGCGCAGCACCGTCAGCTTGTGGGTGATGAGGGGGTGATCGGCCACGTGAACGCGCATGCCTACAGGCTACTTGTCCCAGGCTTCCGCGCGCTGCGCAGAATCCGGGCCGTCACAGCGTCTGGCCGGCCAGGAAATGCCAGCCCAGCCACCACCAGATCACGATCACCGCGATCCGCACCGCGCGATCGTCGAGCAGCCGGTCGAACAGCGCGCTCACGGTCGCGTCCGGATCGCCGATCCGGATCCACCAGGTCGCCAGCACGAGCGCGGCCGCGCACAGGCCGAAGTATCCGGTGCTGAGGAGCGTCATCGCCGGCCTCCGCGACGCAGCAGGAACGCTCCGCCGGCCAGCCACGCCGCCACGAACGCGATCCTGCCCGGTACGCCATCGAGCAGCGGATCCGTCAGATTGCTGAACGCATACGACGGTGCCCCGGGATCGAGCTCGCCGAGGATGAACTGGGCGAGTTCCCACAGGCACCCGGCGACGACGAGTCCGGTCCACGCCCAGCCCAGCCGGCGCAGAGACCGGGGCCAGGGCCGCGGCGGGGTGGACGTCCCGCCCCACGCGAACGCGACGGCGGCGGCGCCGATCGCGATGACCACGACGACCATCGGGGCGCTGTGCCGCGGCAGCAGACAGAGCACGAGGCCGGCCGTCACCGCGCCCGCGGCGACCGCCCGCAGCGGCGCCCGAGGTGCGCCGCCTGACGGGATCCACGGGCTCGCCATGACGACGACCGCGGCGGCCCCGAAGACCGCCGCATCGAACCACTGCACGCGCACGACCTGCACGATCCCGGTCAGCAGCAGCACGGCGACCCAGCACAGCACCGGCCAGCGCACGGCCCGTCGGCGTGCGCCCGCCGCATCCGCATTGCCTCGAGAGTCCATCGCAGCCTCACTCGCATGCTACCCACCTGGGGTCGGCCCGGCACGGACGGCGGGGGAGCCGTGGACGCATCCGACCGGGCACCCCGCGACGCAGGCCCGCCTGCGGTTAGGCTCGAGCGTCGGGAGGAGCACCGGTGAGCGCAGCAGGATCCGTCACGGACGACGCGGCGATGACCCGCGCGCTGGAGCTCGCCGCCGACGCCGCCGCCGCGCACGAGATCCCAGTGGGCGCGGTCGTCCTGGACGTCGCCGGCCGGATCCTCGCGGAGGGGCGCAACAACCGCGAGGAGACGACGGATCCCACCGGCCACGCCGAGATCGTGGCGCTGCGCGCGGCCGCTGCGGCGCACGGATCCTGGAACCTCGAGGGCTGCACGCTGGTCGTGACGATGGAGCCGTGCGTGATGTGCGCGGGCGCGATCCTGCAGTCCCGCATCGGCCGCGTGGTGTTCGGTGCGTGGGACGACAAGGCGGGAGCAGCCGGATCCCGCTACGACGTGCTGCGGGATCGCCGGCTGCCGTATCGGGCCGAGGTCGTCGGGGGGATCCGCGAGGCCGAGGCGGCCGCACAGCTGCGCGCGTTCTTCACCGCCCGGCGCTGAACGCGCGCGAGCCGAGGCCGACGCACCGCCGTATCAGGGGCTGCGCCGCGGCCGCGCGTCCAGACGGGCGAGGCGATCCACCAGGAACAGGTACGACTGCGCGTCCGGGTCGTAGTAACCCCGGTGCAGCACGCCCTGCTCGTCGATCTCGCTCCGCGACGCATGCCCGTCGGTGGCCTCTCCGTGCACTCCGGGGACGCCCGGCACCGGGCCGCCGTCCGAGCCGTACACGATCGCGCCCTCGATGTCGCGCGGGTCGACCGGATGCGCGGCGAACCGGCCAAGGGGAGCCGTGACGTCGCTGCTCGCCTCGGTCGCGTAGAACGAGAAGGATCGGGCGGCGATCGCCTCGGCGACGGCGTCCCCGGCCATGCGCGTCATCCCCGCGGACGCGATCGAGAACGCCTCGGAGACCGGGCCCGCGCCGTCCATCAGCACCAGCTCGCCGAAGAGCGTGGACGAGTACGAGTACCCGATCACCGCGATCCGGGCGTTCGGGTGCCCGTGCCGGAGGCGCACCAGATCGCCCGCCAGCCGGGCCGCGCCGATCGTTGCGTGCCGGGTCGACAGCGCCGTGAGGTGCGTGCCGGATTCGTAACCGAACCAGGCCACGGCGGCGACCCGTCCCGCACCCCCGCGCAGTGCGGACGCGCGGATCGTGTCCGCGCACAGCCGCCAGGTGAGCGCCGCCCAGCCCGGGAAGTCGGCGAGGTCCGTGTCGATCCCGTGCAGCACCACGATGATCGTCTCCGCCGCATCGACGTCGCCGAAGGCCACGGAAGCACGAGGCTCCTCACCCTCGAAGAACAGCGACAGCAGGCGCGCCTGCGGATCCGCGCGCAGCACGTCCTGCACGTTCTGCAGCTTCTGCCGCGCCTCGCTCGACAGAGCGGGGTCGGCGAGCGCCTGTGCGAGCGGATCGACCATGGTCGCCGGGTGCGGCGCGGTCAGTCCGCCGAACGCAGCACGAACGTGTCCGTCGATGGCGACGGATCCTGCGCCGGACGGTAGATGTCGGGCTCGAGGTAGATCACCCGAGCGGCCGGCACCGCGGCGCGGATCCTGACCTCGATCGAGTCGATGTCGTCGGCGGCGGCGCGCACCGGCTTGTCCGCAGGGAGAGCGATCTTCGCGGCGACCAGGAGCTCGTCCGGGCCCAGGTAGAGAGTCTTGATGTGGATGAGCTTCTCGACTTCCGGGCCCTCCAGGATCGCGTCCACGATCCGGTCGTAGTCGGCCTCGCTCGCGCCCTCGCCGACGAGCAGGCTCTTGGTCTCGATCCCGAGCACGATCGCGATGAGCACCAGCAGCAGGCCGATCATGAGCGTGCCGAGAGCGTCGAACACCGGGTTCCCGGTGATCACCGTGAGACCGACGCCGAACAGGGCGAAGACGAGACCGGTAAGCGCCCCGGTGTCCTCCAGCAGCACGATGGGAAGCTCGGGCGCCTTCGCATGCCGGATGAACGACACCCAGGACTGTCCCTGCGGGCGGACGTGGTTGCTCTCCATGACGGCGGTGCGCAGCGAGAACGACTCGAGCGCGATCGAGACGACCAGCACCGCGATCGGCAGCCACCACCAGGTCTTATCCAGCTCGTGCGGGTGGATCAGCTTCTGCACGCCCTCGTACACCGCGAACATGCCGCCGACGGAGAACAGGATGATCGAGACGACGAACGCGTACACGAACCGTTCGCGGCCGTAGCCGAAGGGATGTGCGCGGTCCGCGCGCCGCCGCGCCTTGCGCCCGCCGCGCATGAGCAGCAGCTGGTTGCCGGAGTCGGCGACCGAGTGGATCGCCTCGGCGAGCATCGATGCGGATCCGGAGAGCAGCCACGCGACGATCTTCGCGAGCGCGATCCCCAGGTTCGCCAGCAACGCCGCCAGGATCGCCCTATTGCCACCGGATGCACTCATGCCACGAGTTTATGCCGGACCGACTCCGTAGTATGGCGGCATGGTCGATGCTCTCCCCTCTGTCGCGTTCCTCGGTGCCGGTTCCATGGGAGGGGCGATCCTGCGCGGCCTCGTCGCCAGCGGGATTCCGGTCGAGGGCGGCATCACCGCCACCAATCGCACCGCCGCGCGGGCTGCCGAGCTCGCCGATCTCGAGGGCGTGCGCTCGATCGCGCTGGAACAGGATCCGGACGGCAACGCCCAGGCCGCTCGATCGCGCATCGTCGTCGTCGGCGTGAAGCCGGGCATGGTGCCGGATCTGCTCGCCGAGATCGCCCCGCACCTCCGCGACGACGCGATCGTCGTGAGCGTCGCCGCCGGTGTCACCCTGGCGACGTTCGCCCGGGTGCTCGGAGCAGGGGTGAGCGTGCTGCGCGCGATGCCGAACACCCCGGCCACGGTCGGCCGCGCGGTCACGGGGCTCGCCGCGGCGGACGGCGTCACCGACGAGGAGCGGGCGCTCGTGCGAGCGCTGTTCGAGACCGTCGGAAGCGTCATCGAGGTCCCGGAGGAGCAGATCGATCCGCTCTCCACGATCTCCGGATCCGGTCCCGCCTACGTGTATCTGCTCATCGAGGAGTTCACGAAGGCCGCGATCGGCAAGGGGTTCGCCGAGCCCGAGGCGCGCCTGATGGCCGAGCAGACGTTCATCGGCGCCACCGCGCTGCTGGAGGCGTCGGGAGAGGATCCGGCCGAGCTGCGCCGCCGCGTGACCAGCCCCAAGGGCACCACCGAGCGCGCGGTCGCGGTGCTGCAGGACGCGCACCTCGACGACCTGTTCGCCCGCGCCACCGACGCGGCCCTCGCCCGGGCCCGCGAACTCGCCGCCGGAGCCTGACCGGGCCCGTCGCGCTCGTTGAGCAAGCACCGGCGCAGTCGGGACTAATCCCGGGGTCGTTGAGCAAGCACCGGCGCAGCCGGGACTAATCCCGGGGTCGTTGAGCGAGCACCGGCGCAGCCTGGATTTTTCCCGGGGTCGTTGAGCGAGCACCGGCGCAGCCGGATTTTTCCCGGGGTCGTTGAGCGAGCACCGGCGCAGCCGGAGCGAGACGAAACGCCGTCCGTGCAGAACACGTCCGCGGGAGACCCCGTTTCGTCTCGGTCGCCTGCGGCGTCCTCGCTCAACGGCCTCAGAGAGGCGCGCGCTCAGCGATCCAGTGTCGCGAACCGCTCGATGTCGCTGTTCGTGCCGGACACGATGATGAGGTCGTGGTTGGTCACGACCGTGCCGGCCTCGGCGTAGCGGAACGGCTTGCCCGGGCTCTTCACGCCGACCACGGTGACGTTGTACTTGCTGCGCACTCCGGACTGGTTCAGGGGGACACCGCGGATGAACTTGGGCGGGTACATCTTGGCCAGGGCGAAGTCGTCGTCGAAGCGGATGAAGTCGAGCATGCGGCCCGAGACGAGGTGCGCGACCCGCTCGCCGGCCTCGCGCTCGGGGTAGACCACGTGGTTCGCGCCGACGCGGGCGAGGATCTTGCCGTGCGACTGCGACACCGCCTTCGCCCAGATCTGCGGCACCTTCAGGTCGACGAGGTTGGCGGTGATGAGCACCGAGGCCTCGATCGACGAGCCCACCGCGACCACGGCCACCTGGAAGTCCTGTGCGCCCACCTGGCGCAGCGCGTCGATGTTGCGGGTGTCGGCCTGCACCGCGTGCGTGACCCGCTCCGACCACTTCTGCACGAGCTCGAGGTTGGTGTCGATCGCCAGCACCTCGCGATCCAGGCGGTCCAGCTCGCCGGCGCACGCGGCGCCGAACCGGCCCAGCCCGATCACCAGCACCGGAGCGTCGTTGCGCAGCACTTCAACCAACGATCGGCCTTTCCACGGGCAGCGCGTACAGCTGCGTGCGGGACGTCGCGGCCACGGCCGCGGCCAGTGTCACTGTACCAACGCGCCCCATGAAGATCGCCGCCGCCATGATGTAGGTCGCGGCGTCCGGCAGCCGCTCGGTGACGCCGGTGGACAGGCCGACCGTGCCGAACGCGGACACCACGTCGAACAGCACGTCGACCACGGGGTACTTCGTGATCTGGCAGATCGCGATGGTCGCGACGGCGACGGTCGTCGCGCCCCAGGCGACGACGCTGAGGGCGACGCGCTGCACGTCGGAGGGGATCCGCCGGCCGAACGCCTGCACAGACGGCCGGCCCTTCGCCTCGCTGACCACGGCGAGGGCGAGCACGGCGAGCGTGGTGACCTTGATGCCGCCCGCGGTGGACGCGGATCCGCCGCCCACGAACATGAGCATCGCCCCGGCGAGCAGGGAGGAGCCGTTCATGTCGCCGATGCTGACGACGCTGAAACCGCCCGAGCGCGTCATGGCGGACATGAAGAACGCCTGGAACGTGGTGTCGCCGGCGTCCATGGATCCGAAGGTCTTCGGGTTGTCGAACTCGAGCAGCAGGAATACCGCCGCGCCCGCGACGAAGAGCAGGATCGTCGTGATCACCGTGAGCTTGGCGTGCAGCGACCAGTGCCGCACGTGCCAGCGCTGCCGGGCGAGCGTGTAGATGACGGGGAAGCCGAGGCTGCCCAGGAAAACGCCCAGCATGAGCACGGTGAGCACGTAGTAGTCGCCGGCGAACGGGGTCAGCCCGCCGGGGTTCGGGGTGAAGCCGGTGTTGGTGAACGCCATCGCGGAGTAGAACGGCGCCTCCCACAGGGCGGTCAGCGGATCCGTCCCGTTCAGCACGAGCGCCGGGTAGAGCAGCACGATGAGCGTGGCCTCGATCGCGAACGCCGAGATCGCTACCGTGCGCAGCAGCGCGCCGACCTCGCCGAGACGCACGGTCTGGCCCTCGTTGACCGGACCGCCGTGCGCCCGCATCGGGTTCGTGTCGCCGGCCGCGATGAGCTTGGCGCGCAGGCCCAGGCGCTTCGAGATCGCCAGGCCCATCACGCTGGCGAGGGTGAGCACGCCGAGACCGCCGATGTTCACGCCGACGAAGATCACCGTGAGTCCGAAGCCGGACCAGTGCGTGGCCGTGTCGACCGTGGCGAGTCCGGTGACGCAGATCGTGGAGACCGCGGTGAACAGCGCGTCCGCGAGCGGCGTGACCGTGCGATCGGTGCTCGCGATCGGCAGCGACAGCAGCGCGGTGGTGACGAGGATCAGCGTCGAGAACACGATGATCGCGAACCGTGAGGGCGAGGAGGTCGTGATGGTCTT
Source organism: uncultured Actinomycetota bacterium (assembly GCA_963791605.1). Lineage (GTDB taxonomy): Bacteria > Actinomycetota > Actinomycetes > Actinomycetales > Microbacteriaceae > Microbacterium. The sequence continues at coordinate 80,994 of CAWBTB010000008.1, forward strand.
GCCGAGACGGATCGTCCGGCGCACGAGATCGGAGAAGGATCGCGCGGCGTGGGTACGCGGCATTTGCCTGGTCCTCCGATCCTCCGCTCGCAAGGCGTTCGTCATGGTACTCCGCCCGCGGCGCCGCTACTGTGAAGGCATGACCGACATCTTCGACGTGATCGCCGACGGCACGAGACGGGACATCCTTCAGCTCCTGCGTCAGCGGTCCGAAGAAGGAGATGCCGGCACGAGCGTGACGCAGATCGTCAGCGAGCTCGGGATCAGCCAGCCCACGGTGTCGAAACACCTCAAGGTGCTGCGCGAGGCCGAGCTGGTCACGGTCCGCGAGGACGGCCAGCGCCGGTTCTACAGCATCGAGGCCGCTCCGCTGGAGCAGGTGGACGACTGGCTCGTCCCGTTCCTCGCCGATGCCTACGGGGACTCCGCCCCCGACATAACCGGTCTCGGTGTCGTCCCGCCGCTGCCCGACGGCGCGGCCCACGCCGCCGAGGTCGTGGGCCGCGCCGCCGCATCCGCCAAGCACGTCGTGCAGACGGCGCTCAAGCGGCTCGGGGCCTGAGCGCCGCCTGCGACGGTTCATGAAGAGGTCCCGCGCGGTCGGTCAGCGTCGGGCCCGGCCGAACAGCCAACGTCCCCAGAGCACGGAGATCGCGAGGATCAGGACGCACCAGCCGAGCGCCCAGTACGGCTGCGCGCCGAGCGGCGTGCCCATGAGCAGGCCCCGGATCGTCTCGATGATCGGGGTGATCGGCTGGTTCTGCGCCACCCACTGCAGCCAGCTCGGCATCGTGTGCACGGGCACGAACGCGCTGGACAAGTAGGGGATGAACATCAGGATGAACCCGTACCCCGCCGCCGCCTCCGGGCTGCCGGAGGCCAGCCCGATCGCGGCGTACAGGTACGTGATCACCAGGATGTAGACCGCGATCACGCCGAAGGCGGCGAGCCACTGCACGGGACCGGCGGTCGGCCGGAACCCGACCAGGAGTGCGACGCCGAACACCACGGCGGTGGAGACCAGGTTGCGCGCGAGGCTCGCGACGACGTGCCCGGTGAGCACGGATCCGGGGCGCAGCGGCATGGTCCGGATCCGGTCGAAGATGCCCGTGGACATGTCCCGTGACACGTAGGTGGCGGTCGAGGCGGCTCCGAAGCCGGCGCACAGCAGGATGATCCCCGGCACGACGTAGTCGACGTACGAGCCGTCCTTCTCGATCGCACCGCCGAACACGTAGGTGAACAGCAGCATCAGCGTCACCGGAAGCATGATGGACATGGACAGGGTCTCGCCGTCGCGCAGCGACAGGATCAGGCTGCGGCGCACGAAGACGCGCTCTGCGGCGAGGCCGCGCAGGCGCGGGCGGATCCCCATCGCGGGGGATGTCACGGGGGTCGGCGGCTGCACGGCGGCGGCGGTCAGCGAGGTCATGCGAACTCCTTGGCGGTCGAGCGCTCGGCGGCGCGGTGCCCGGCGTCGCCGGGCGCGGTGAGGGTGAGGAAGACGTCGTCGAGTGTCGGTCGGCGCAGCTGCACCGTGCCGTCCCGCAGGGCTTCGGGGTGCACCCGTTCGAGCTCGTCGAGCGCGTGGCGGATCCCGTCGATCGTGCCGTCGGTGACGATCTCGTGCAGCGTCGATCCGTCCGGCCCTTCTGCGACGAGCACGTCGGAGCCGACCTGCGCCTTCAGCTCCGCCGCGGTACCGGTGCGGACTATCCGGCCCTCATGCAGCACGGCGATGCGATCGGCGAGGTGGTCGGCCTCCTCGAGGTACTGCGTGGTGAGGAAGATGGTGGTGCCGGCGTCGGCGAGCCCCCGGATGACATCCCAGAGCCCGAGCCGGCTGCGCGGATCCACTCCCGTGGTCGGCTCGTCGAGGAACAGCACCTGCGGCGTGACGACGAAGCTCAGCGCCAGGTCGAGGCGGCGCCGCATGCCCCCGGAGTAGGTCTTCACGGTGCGGGCGGCCGCATCGACGAGGTCGAATCGATCCAGCAGCTCCTCCGCGCGACGGCGGGCCGCGCGCTGGGAGATCCCGGAGAGCCGGCCCAGCATGACCAGGTTCTCGACGCCGGTGAGCGCGTCGTCGACGGCGGCGGACTGCCCGGTCAGCGAGATCCGCTGCCGCACGCCCTGCGGGTCGCGCTGCACGTCGCAGCCGCCGACGACCGCGGAGCCGCCGTCGGCTCGGGCGAGGGTGGTGAGGATCGAGATCGTGGTGGTCTTGCCGGCTCCGTTGGAGCCGAGCAGGGCGACGATCTCGCCCTGCTCGGCGGTGAGATCGACGCCGCGGAGCACGGGGGTTCCGCGGTAGTGCTTGGTCAGGTTCCTGACCTCGATGGCCGTGGTCATCGTCGTTCCTTTCTGTGTATGGATGAAACTGTTTATGACCATAACACACTGTTTACAACATAAACAGTCCTATTCTTGAATCATGACCGAAGAGCCGGATCCCGTCGACCTGCCCGATCTGCCGCGCGGGATCGCGCTGGCCTGGGGCATGGCGGCCAGTCCGCAGCGCGGACCGAAGCGCGAGATGAGCGTGGAGCGCATCGTCGAGGCGGCGGTCGAACTCGCCGACCGCGAGGGGCTCGGCGCCGTCTCGATGGCCGCCGTCGCGAAGTCGCTCGGCTTCACGCCCATGTCGCTGTACCGCTACGTCACAGCCAAGGATGACCTGCTGCTGCTCATGCAGGAGGAGGCGACCGGACTGCCGCCGATCGCGGAGGATCCCACCGGAGAGTGGCGGAGCGAGGCCGAGCGCCTCTATCGTGCGCACGTCGACGTCTACTTGCGCCATCCCTGGCTGCTCAGTCTTCCTGTCAACGGCACGCCGGCGACGCCGAGCACCGCCGCGTGGATGGACGCCTACCTCGCGGCTTTCGCGGGCACCGCTCTCGGATCCGACGACCAGATGGCGGCGATGCTCGCGATCATGGGGCAGGCGCGCTGGTTCGGCACGGTCGCGGCCGGGTATGCTGACGCGGCGCGTGCGGAGGGGCTCACCGTCGCTCAGGTCGGCGAGCGCGAAGCCGAGCTGTTCTCCGCGCTCATCGACGGCGACGTCTATCCGCATACCCGTGCTGCGCTCGACGCGGGAGCGATGGGCGGCGACCGGGATCCGATGCTCTTCGGCATCGTGCGGATGCTCGACGGGATCGGCGCCTACATCGACCGCGCCGCCGCCGGCGCGGCGCACGCGGATCCGATTCCCCCAGCGATGGTGCCCGATGTTCCCGCGCTCGCCGCGGACAAGCGCGTGCGCGCCGCGGCGAAGAGCGTGCGCGAGGCGGAGAAGGCGCTGCGCGCGGCGCAGAAGAACGAGCGGCAGGCGCGTCGCGATGCGGCCGAGCGCATCGCGAAGTCGGCACCGGCCTGAGAGTCCTCTCGTCACAGTGATCACAAGGGTTTACACGCGTCCCAGGCACGCTCTACAGTGGTCGCATTCCGCCGCGCAGGGTGCACCGCGGAAAAAGGGGGTAATGGGGATGCCCGACCAGCTTCCGGACGTGCGGTTCCTGACCGTGGCCGAGGTGGCCGCGATCATGCGCGTGTCCAAGATGACCGTCTACCGGCTCGTCCACGCCGGGGAACTCCCGGCGATCCGGTTCGGCCGCAGCTACCGCGTGCCGGAGACCGCCGTGACCGCGGCGCTGCAGAAGCCGATCGCGGACGTCGGTTGAGTCCCGTCGGACGAGCTGAGCAGGCTCGGCGTCGGGCCGGCCTGCCCGGTGCGCTAGACTGATCCGAGGCATTTTTCCATGCCCCGATCCCGGGCGTCGTCCGTGCACGACGCCCAGCCCCTGACTTAGTGAGGTTTCCGTGGGTTCTGTCATCAAGAAGCGTCGCAAGCGCATGGCGAAGAAGAAGCACCGCAAGCTGCTTCGCAAGACTCGCCACCAGCGCCGCAACAAGAAGTAAGCGGCCGCGCCCAGCGCACCAGTCACCGAGCGCCCCCGATCGTTCCGATCGCCGGGGCGCTTCGTGCATCTGGCGCGAATCGTGCGCCCGGCGCTTCGAGAGCCTCAGCGACCGGTGCCCTCAGGCTCTGGAAGAATCGGATCCATGAAGTCGATCACCGTCGCCCAGCTCGCCGACCGCTCCGGGACCCCGCTCATCGATGTGCGCGAGCGCGACGAGTTCGCCACCGGTCACGTGCCGGGTGCCGTGAACCTGCCGATGTCCGAGCTCGGCGATCTGCTGCACGAGCTTCCCGACGGCGCATTCGACGTGATCTGCCAGGTCGGCGGCCGCTCGGCACGCGTGGTCCAAGCGCTCGAGGCGCGCGGCTACGACGCGACCAACATCGACGGCGGCACGGCCGAGTGGATCGCCGAGGGGCGCACGGTCGAGACTCCCGCGCCGTGATCGCGCTGACCCTGATCGGCAAGCCCGACTGCCACCTGTGCCAGGTGGCATCCGACGTGGTCGACGCGGTGATCGCAGGCCTGCCGGACGCGCTCGCCGAGGACATCGAGATCACCGAGCTGTCGATCCTCGACGATCCCGCGCTGTACGAGAAGTACTGGGAGAAGATCCCGGTGCTGCTCATCGATGACGAACTGCACGGCCACTGGCGGATCTCGCCGGACCGGCTGCGCGAGGCGCTCGCCGCGAAGGCGGCGGCGGAAGGAGTGACGGAATGACCCTGCGGCACGTGGTGAGCTGGAAGATGGCGGCGGAGGATCCGGCCGAGCGCGCGGAGCACGCCGCGGGGATCGCCTCCCGGCTGCAGGCTCTCGTGGGTGTGGTGCCCCAGATCCGCACCCTGTCCGCGGGTGTCAACGTGGCTTATCCGGACGCCAACTGGGATGTCGTTCTCGTCGCGGACTTCGACGATCTCGCCGGGCTCGAGGCCTACCAGGTGCACCCCGCGCACCAGGAGGTCGTCGCCTACGTGCGTTCTGTCGTCGGCGGACGCTCCGCCGTCGACTTCGAGGTCTGAGATCCCGATACCGAACCGAGACCCCTTCAGGCCCGGCAGCGTTACACGCTAGTAACGGTGCCGTGTCAAGATTGTCCACACCCGCCCGCGGACGATCGTCCGCGACCCGAACACGGACAACAGCGTCCACGGCACAGGAGTCGGACTCATGGAACGTCGCTCGAAGATCGCCTACGGACTCGCCCTCGCGGCAGTCGCCTCCCTCGCTCTCGCCGGCTGCGTCGACAATTCGACACCAGCGGGCAGCCCGACCCAGAGCGGGAGCGCCGTCACCAAGGATGCCGCACTCGCCGCCAAGCTGCCGGACAAGATCAAGTCCGCCGGTGAGATCGTCTTCGGCATGGACAACACCTACCCGCCGATCGAGTACAAAGACGACAACGGCAACCCGATCGGCGTCGAGGTCGATCTCGGCAACGCGATCGCCGCGAAGCTGGGCATCAAGGCGAAGTTCGCCATCGCGAAGTTCGACAACATCATCCCGAGCATCACCGGCGGCAAGGACGACGCCGGCCTCTCGGCCTTCACCGACACGAAGGAGCGCGAGCAGCAGGTCGACTTCGTGAACTACTACTCGGCCGGCATCGCCTGGGCGTCCGCAAAGGGCAAGACGGTCGACCCCGACAACGCGTGCGGCCTGAAGGTCGGCGTCCAGTCGACCACGTACGAGGACACCGACGAGGTTCCCGCCAAGTCCAAGGCGTGCACCGACGCGGGCAAGCCGGCAATCCAGAAGCTGCAGTACGACACCCAGGACGCCGCGACCAACGCGGTGGCGCTCGGCCAGGTCGACGCGTTCAGCGCCGACTCGCCGGTCACCGGAGCGGCGATCAAGAAGGCGCCCGACAAGCTCCAGGCGGCCGGCAAGACCTTCGGCGTGGCGCCCTACGGCATGCCGGTTCCGAAGGGCTCCGCGCTGGGGCCGGTCCTGAAGGACGCCGTCCAGGCCCTCATCGATGACGGCACTTACATGTCGATCCTCAAGAAGTGGGGCGTCGAGGACGGCGCCGTGACCAAGGCCGACATCAACGCCGCTTCGAAGAGCTGACCCGGATGTCCTCCTCCGAGCCAGGCCGACCGGCGACGGGATCCATTCCCGCGCCGGTCGGTGCCTCGGCGTCGATCCAGGCCGTGAAGCTGCGTCACCCCTGGCGCATCGTCTTCTCGGTGATCCTCATCATCGTGCTGGTCGTGTTCGCGGTGGACGCGGCGGGACGCAAGGCGTACGGGTGGGAGTACGTCGCGAAGTACGTCTTCGACAAGCGCATCTCGGCCGCGGCCCTTGTCACGCTCGAGCTGACCGTGCTGTCGATGATCATCGGCATCGTGCTGGGGCTCGTCCTCGCCGTGATGCGGCTCTCGCCGAACCCGGTCGTGAAGTACATCGCGTGGCTGTACCTCTGGATCTTCCGGGGGACGCCCGTCTACGTGCAACTCGTGTTCTGGGGTCTGCTGACACTCATCTACACGCACGTCTACCTGGGCGTCGAGTGGGCACACATCGGCGTGCAGCTCGGGAGCCTCTCGTTTCTGCAGAACGTGTTCTTCCTCGCCGTGATCGGGCTCGGGCTCAACGAGTCGGCCTACATGGCCGAGATCGTGCGCGCCGGGCTCCTGTCCGTCGACAATGGCCAGGAGGAAGCCGCGACGGCGTTGGGCATGAGCTGGGGGCAGACGATGTGGCGGATCGTGATCCCCCAGTCGATGCGGGTGATCATCCCGCCGACGGGCAACGACGTCATCTCGATGCTGAAGACGACCTCGCTCGTCGCCGCGATCCCGCTCACGACCGATCTCTACGGCGTCTCCCGCGACATCTCGGCGGTGACGTACACGCCGATCCCGCTGCTGATCGTCGCATCGCTGTGGTATCTGGCGGTCACCTCCGTGCTGATGGTCGGGCAGTACTACCTGGAGCGCTACTTCTCGCGGGGAGTGTCGGGGATCCAGGCGAAGCAGAAGAAGGGCCCGGGAAATCCGGGACCGATCACCGAGGCGGTCGCCACGATGCGCAGCCGTGAAGGAGGTGCGGCATGAGCGCGTCGGGAGCGGGAGCGCCCATGGTGCTCGCCGAGGGCGTCTCGAAGAGCTACGGACACAACGAAGTGCTCAAGAGCATCTCGTTGACGGTGATGCCCGGCGAGGTGCTCTGCCTGGTCGGTCCCTCGGGATCCGGCAAATCAACCTTCCTGCGGTGCATCAACCACCTCGAACGGGTCAACGCGGGCCGGCTCTCCGTGGACGGGACCCTCGTGGGCTACCACGAGCGCAACGGCCGCCTCTACGAGATGCACCCCAAGATCGCGTCCCGCCAGCGCCGCGACATCGGCATGGTGTTCCAGCGGTTCAACCTGTTCCCGCACATGACAGCGCTCGAGAACGTCATGGAAGCGCCGGTGCAGGTCAAGCGCCTGCCGAAAGAGAAGGCTAAGGCGCGTGCCAAGGAGCTGCTGCGCCGCGTCGGGCTCGCCGAGCGCGCCGACTTCTACCCGTCGCAGCTGTCCGGAGGACAGCAGCAGCGGGTCGCGATCGCCCGCGCCCTCGCCATGGATCCGAAGCTCATGCTGTTCGACGAGCCGACCTCCGCGCTCGATCCCGAGCTCGTGGGCGAGGTCCTCGAGGTCATGAAGGAGCTCGCGAAGAGCGGCATGACGATGGTGGTCGTGACCCACGAGATGGGCTTCGCCCGCGAGGTCGCCGACAAGCTCGTCTTCATGGACGGCGGCGTCGTCGTGGAGGAGGGCGATCCTCGAGAGGTGCTCGCGAACCCGCAGCACGAGCGCACGAAGGCGTTCCTCTCAAAGGTGCTCTGACACGATCCGGAAGGCGCGCATCGGGACTCCTGTCCCGATCCGCGCCTCTCACCGCGCACCGGCGCATGTCATAGGCATCTCCAAGCTCCGGCAGAGCCGGCGCATCGAATCCGTGAAGCGCGCACCGATTACGATGAGTGGTCGCCTCCTCCTCGGTGGCGGAAGAGCGAGGAGCCCTGATGCTGAGCTGGTTGCTGGATCTGGACCTGGTCGACGGCCCGGTGCCGTGGATCGTCTGGGGCCTGGCGGTCGCCGGCGTGATCGCGCTGCTGATCCGTCCGCTGCGACGGCGCTGGGTCGTCCGGCTGCTCATCGGCCTCGTCGCGGGCGCCCTGATCGGCTGGTTCCTGGTGGTGTGGGCGGATGCGACGGACGCGTTCGGCGTGCCGATGCCCGCCACGGTCAAGTGGTGGACGACCTCCGGTTTCGCGGCCGTCGGACTGTCGGTGGTCAGCCTGTGGGCGTCGCGCCGGTGGCACAAGGCCGTGGCGATCCTGACCGTGATCACCTCGCTGCTGTCGGTGTTCCTCGGCATCAACCAGGCGTTCGGACTGGATCGCAGCCTCGGCGACATCCTCGGGATCAACACCCTGGGATCGTTCGACCATTTCGCACCTCCTCTGACCGACCCGGTCGGCAACGCTAAGCCGTTGTACGAGACGTGGACGCCACCGGCGGACATCCCCGCGCATGGCAGGTTCGGCGCGCTGAACGGCTCGCACGCGATCACGTCGTCCGCCGGCTTCAAGCCGCGCTCCGCCACCATCTACATGCCGCCGGCGGCGCTCGTGAAGGATCCGCCTGCGCTGCCCGTCGTGGTGTTCATGATGGGCTTGCCGGGCTGGCCCAGCCCGCACCCCATCGTCGACGTGCTCGACCAGTTCGCGGCCAGGAACCGCGGCCTCGCCCCGATCGTGATCATCGCCGACCAGCTCGGGTCGCAGACGCAGAACCCGGGCTGCGTGAACTCGAGCACGTACGGCGGTGTCGAGACGTACTTCAACAAGGACATCCCGGACTACATCCGCACCCATCTGCGCGTGCTGCAGGACCCGAAGTACTGGACCATCGCCGGCTACTCGAACGGGGGCGCCTGCGCGTTCATGTGGGGCGCGCGCCACCCGGACATCTGGGGCAACATCGCGATGTCCTCGGGCGAGCCGTGGGCCGGGTTCGGCGACCAGCGCACCGTCCTCGGTCCCGTCTACAAGGGTGACGTGGCGGCGTTCGACGCGAACAAGCCGCAGGCGATCCTGCAGGAGCACCCGGGCGAATACGCCGGGCACTACGCGATCTTCGCCGCGGGGGCGCTGGACCACAAGTACGGCCCCGCGAACCGCACCTCCTCGGAGCTCGCGGAGGCGGCGGGATTCCAGACCACGTTCTATCTCGTGCCGAACGCGACGCACACCGGACCCGGTCTTCGCGGGGGTCTCGAGAAGGCGTTCTCGGTACTCTTTCCTCGATGGGGATTGGCGGCGGGATGACCTTCTCGGTACGGGCGACGACGGTCTCGCTCGCGACCCGTGCCGGCCGCTTCGTACGCCGGAACCCGTTCGCGGTGGGCCTGAGCACGCTGCTGGTCGTCACGGGGCTCGCATTCGGCACGCTGTCGGGCGAGCACCCGGACTGGCTCGGCGCCAGCCCGCTCACGCTCGGGCGCGAGCGTCAGTGGTGGACTCCGCTCACCGCGCTGCTGGTGCCGGACTCCTGGGTCGAGCTGATCATCGCGCTCGCCCTCGCGCTGACCCTGCTCGCCTATGTCGAACGGCTGATGGGGACCCTGCGCACCGTGCTCGCGTTCGTCGTCACCGGCGTGCTGGGCGTGGTGCTCGGCATCGGCACGCAGTCGCTGGCGTGGTCGTGGGGCCAGATCTGGGCCCGCGTGGACGCGCGCGGTCAGGTGTTCGACCCCGCCATCGGCATCATCGGCGCGGTGATGGCGGGCAGCGCGTACGCGCCGACGCTGTACCGCCGCCGGATCCGCCTCATCGGCTTCTCGCTGCTGCTCACGTTCGCGTTGTACGGCGGCGACTCGGACAGCGTGTACCGCCTCTTCGCCGCGCTGATCGGCCTGGTCGCGGGCGTCATCCTCACCAGCGGTCACGCGCGGCCGGCCTGGTATCGCAGCTCCTATCGCGAGTCCAGGACCCTGGTCGCGGCCATGGTGGCGGTCACCGGCCTGGGCCCGCTGGTCGTCCTGATCACGGGCGTCGGCACCGGCCCCCTCGCCCCGGTGATCGCGGGGCTGCGCGGCGTGGACATCTCCGGCATCGTCGACAGCTGCGCGGACACCGTGTCGGATCGCTGCGTGACGAGCTTCAGCACCGCCGTCGCGACCGGCACCGGCGTGGTGCTGATGAGCCTGGTGCCGCTGCTGCTCAGCCTCGTCGCGGCCTGGGGGCTGCGCTCCGGGCGGCGCGCCGCCTGGTTCCTCGCCATGGGCGTGAACGCGATGATGGCGCTGCTCACCGGCATCAGCGTGGTCGTGCGCGAGCTCACCAACCCCGCCGACGTCATCACGATCGACCGGCAGTTCCCCGGGTTCTCGGTGCTCGCGATCCTGATCCCGGTTGCGATGTGCGTGCTGCTCGCCATCACGCACCGGCGCTTCGCCGTGCGCGCGTCGCGGCGGGCCGTGCTCCGGTTCCTGACGGTGGTCGGGATCGCGTTCGTGGTGCTGGCCGCCGCCGACATCCTGCTGGTGATGAACGCGGCGCACACCGCCTCGTTCTGGTCGACGCTCGGCAGCACGCTGCGCCGCTTCCTGCCGACCGGCATCGGGCACCCGGGCACGCGGACCACGCTGGTCGGGCTGCCCCGCGCCCTGCATCGCGATGTGGGCGGGCTGTTCTGGCTGGTCTTCGCGGTCGCGATGCTCGGGCTGTTGCGCGGCCGGTCGGTGAAGACGGCGGACGAGACGGAGCGCTTCCGCGCGCAGCTGCGCGAGACGGACGGCGGAACGCTCGGCTTCATGGGCACGTGGGAGGGCAACGAGCACTGGTTCACGCGGGACGGCCGCGGCGCCGTCGCCTACCGGGTGGTGTCCGGCATCGCGATCGCGGTCGGCGACCCCGTGTGCACGCCGGGCGACGCGGCAGCCACGATCCGCGGGTTCCTCGACTTCTGCGATTCCAACGCCTGGATCCCGGTGTTCTACAGCACGCACGAGGAGTTCGTGCCCGCGTTCCGCGGCCTCGGCTGGAAGCGGATCTCGGTCGCCGAGGAGACGGTGGTGCCGCTGGAGAGGTTCGAGCTCACCGGGAAGGTGTGGACCAAGGTGCGCCAGCCGTACAACCGCGGCCAGCGGGACGGGCTGACCACGCTCTGGACGACATGGGAGCAGCTGCCCGCGGGCCTCGTCACGCAGCTGGACGCGCTCAGCGAGCAGTGGATCGCCGAGAAGGCGCTGCCCGAGATGCGCTTCACGCTCGGCGGGATGGACGAGCTGCGCGATCCCGACGTGGCGATCCTGCTCGCGATCGGCCCGGCGGGTGAACTGCAGGCGGTCACCAGCTGGATGCCGGTGTGGCGCGAGGGAGAGCTGATCGGGCGCACGCTCGACTTCATGCGGCGCGCCGACGGCGCGATGCCGGGGGTCATGGAGTTCGCGATCGCCTCCGCGGCGCTGCACATGAAGGAGCTGGGGCTCGAGGTCATGAGCCTGTCCGGCGCCCCGCTCGCGCAGACCGCCGAGAGCAGCGAGGACGACGACGCGGAGCCCGGCTCGATCAAGCGCCTCCTCGGCTGGCTGAGCCGGGTGCTGGAGCCCGCCTACGGCTTCGCCTCGCTGCTGCGCTACAAGGGCAAGTTCAACCCGGAGTACCGGCCGATGTACCTGTTCTACGGGGACAACGGACAGCTGCCGGCGATCGGCCTCGCGATCGGCCGCGCCTACCTGCCGGACGCGTCGGCGGCCGAATACGTCGCGCTCGCGCGCTCGCTCGCGGGCTGACGCCGCGGGCCGCGACCATCACGCCCGCGGATCCATCGCGTCGTCATCGCACCAGGGAGCGCAGCTGCCGCAGGGCGACCGACAGCACCGCGATGCTCGGGTGCGGCACGGCGCTCGCCGCGGACAGGGCGCCGACGGCGCGCTCCGCGGTGCTGCCGCCGCCCCCGAGCCAGTGGCCGTATCTCCGCTCAGGATCGATGGCGCCCGCGTGCGTCTGCACCGATGCCGTGAGGTCCACCAGCACCGCGTACAGGTCGTCGCGCAGCGACGCGCGTGCCATCGACTGCCAGCTGTCGTCCTGCGGGAGCTCGGAGACGCTGGTCAGCAGATCGTCGAAATGGATCTCGCCGGAGAGCAGGAAGTAGGTGCGCGCGACGTCCTCGAGGTCCCATCCTCTGGCCCGGGCGAGCTCGATGACGTCGAGCAGGCGCAGTGCCTCGAGCAGCCCCGCTCCCCGGGAGGCGAGTTCGGCGGGCACCCCGGCCTGGATGAGCGCCGTCTTCCGTTCGGCGAACTGATCGGCCTCGTCGCCGCGGAAGAACTCGGCGAGGCGCTCGGAGAGACGACGCACCGGTTCGGCGAACGCCTCGATCTCGGCGCCGATGTCGACACGTTCGGACCGGTGCTGCACGAACCAGCGGGCGGCACGGTCCAGCAGCCGCCGGAAGTCGAGATACAGCCTGGTCTGGGTGCGGGTGTCGACCACGTTGTCCGTCGCCTCCACGGCGACGACGAACCCGCGCAGATCGAAGATCTCGCGCGCCGCGACGTATGCCCGTGCGATCTGCTCGCTGGACGCTCCCGTCTCGGCGGCGGCGCGGTCGGCGAAGGTGATCCCGCCGCGGTTGACCATGGAGTTGGCGACGGCGTTGACGATGATCTCCCGGCGCAGCGGATGCTCGCTCAGCCGCTCGGAGAACCGTTCCCGCAGTGCGGTCGGGAAGTATTCGGCGAGCGTGCCCGCGAACCACGGATCGTCGGCGAGGTCGGTTGCGGCGAGGTCCGACTTGAGCGCGAGCTTGGCGTAGGCGACGAGAACGGCGAACTCGGGTCTGGTGAGGCCCTCGCCGGCGCCGATGCGCTCCTCGACCGCGGAGCGGTCCGGCAGGAACTCGAGGTCCCGATCCAGTTCGTCGCGCGCCTCCAGCGTCTCCATCAGCCGTTCGTGCACGGGGAGCATGATCGCCGCGTTGGCGCGCGAGTTGCCCAGCAGCGCGTTCTGCTCGTAGTTGTCGCGCAGCACCTGCACCGCCACCTCGTCGGTCATCGACGCGAGCAGCGCGTTGCGATCCTCGATGCTGAGGGATCCCTCGCGGACGAGCGTGCCCAGCAGGATCTTGATGTTGACCTCGCGGTCCGAGGTGCCGACGCCGGCCGAGTTGTCGATGGCGTCGGTGTTGATCTGCACCTCGGCGTCCGCCGCCTCGACACGTCCGCGCTGGCTGACGCCGAGGTTGCCGCCTTCGCCGACCACGCGCACCCGGAGTTGGCGGCCGTCGACGCGGATGGCGTCGTTCGCGCGGTCGCCGATCTCGGCATGCGTCTCGGTCGACGCCTTCACATACGTGCCGATCCCGCCGTTCCACAGCAGATCGACCGGGGCGAGCAGCACGGCGCGCTTCAGCTCGTTCGGGGTGAGCGCCGTGACGCCGTCCTCGAGGCCGAGCGCCGCGCGCATCTCTTCGGACACCGGAATCGACTTCGCGCTGAGCGGGAACACACCGCCGCCGGCCGAGAGGAGCGCGGGATCGTAGTCCGCCCAGGACGAGCCCGGCAGCTGGAAGAGGCGGGTGCGTTCTGCGAACGAGACGGCCGGATCGGGGTCCGGGTCGACGAACACGTGCCGGTGGTCGAACGCCGCGATCAGCCGGATGTGCTCGGACAGCAGCATCCCGTTGCCGAACACGTCGCCCGACATGTCGCCGACCCCGACCACCGTGAAGTCCTCGGTCTGGGTGTCGAGCCCGAGTTCGCGGAAGTGCCGCTTCACAGACTCCCACGCGCCGCGGGCCGTGATCCCCATCGCCTTGTGGTCGTAACCCACCGACCCGCCCGACGCGAACGCGTCGTCGAGCCAGAAGCCGTACTCCTGAGAGATGCCGTTCGCGATGTCCGAGAACGTGGCGGTGCCCTTGTCGGCCGCGACGACGAGATAGGGATCGTCGCCGTCGCGCCGGACCACGCGTGCGGGCGGCTCGATCCCCGCCGCGGTGCGGTTGTCCGTGAGGTCGAGGAGCCCGCGGATGAACGTGCGATAGGCGGCCTTGCCCGCGTCGAGCCAGGCGGCGCGGTCGGCCGCCGGGTCGGGCAGTCGCTTCCCCACGAAACCGCCCTTGGAGCCCGTCGGAACGATCACGGCGTTCTTCACCATCTGCGCCTTGACCAGGCCCAGCACCTCGGTGCGGAAGTCCTCCCGCCGGTCGCTCCAGCGCAGACCGCCCCGCGCGACCTTCCCGAAACGCAGGTGCACGCCCTCGACCTCGGGGGAGTACACCCAGATCTCGGCCATCGGCCGGGGCTTCGGCAGGTTCGGGACGCGCTGGCAGTCGAGCTTCATCGACACCCACGACTTCGGCCGGCCCTCCGCGTCGCGCTGGTAGAAGTTCGTGCGCAGCGTGGCGTCGATCACGCCGATGAACGCGCGCAGGATGCGATCGTGATCGAGGCTCGCGACGGTGTCGAGACCGTGCAGCAGCGCGTCGCGTGCCGCGGCCTGGGCGTCGCCGTCGGCGTGATCCGGATCGAGGCTCGCCTCGAAGAGGCGCACCAGACCTGCGGCCAGAGCGGGGTTGGCGATAAGCGCCTGGTCGATGTACTCCATCGAGAACGCGGAGCCGATCTGGCGCAGGTAGCCGCCGATCGCACGCAGGATGACGATGTCGCGCCACTCGAGTCCGCCGTGCAGCACGAGTCCGTTCAGGCTGTCGCCCTCGGCGGCGCCGGACCAGATCGCGAGGAAGGCCTCCTCGAAGGCCGCGGCGCGCGCGTCGCCGCCCCACAGCGCGGCGTCGGGCGCCCTGAGCCCGAAGTCGGAGACGTGCCGTTTCGTCCCGTCCGGCAGTGTCACGACGTGCGGGCTGTCGTCGATCACCTCGACACCGAGCGCGGTGAACATCGGCAGCACCTCGGTGAGCGGCCGGAGGGTCGCGCTCACCACCGTCAGGAACCGCAGGCGCGGATCATCGCCCCCGGCGTAGAGATGCACGGCGACGCCGCCGGTCTCGTCCAGCCGCTCCAGGCGCTCCACGTCGCGCACCGCCTCGTCGGGCGTCGAGAACTCCTTGTACGACTCGGGGAACGCGGAGCCGTACCGCGAGAGCAGGGCCGCGGCGGTCTCCTCATCGTGCGCGTGGTGCAGGGCATCGACGAACTCCGAGTCCCACGTCCTCAGCGCGGCGTCGAGGCGGGCGTTGAGCTCGGTCTCGTCCACCGCGGGGATGTCGACGTCTCGCGGCATCCGCAGCACGCAGTGCAGCTGGGCGAGCGGAGACTCGCCGACCTTGGCGGTGTACTCGAGCGAATCGACGCCGTACACGTCCTTGAGCAGAGCCTCGATGCGCAGCCGGACGGGCGTGTTGTAGCGATCGCGCGGCAGCAGTACGAGCGCCGACACGAACCGGCCGAACTCGTCGCTGCGCAGGAAGACCCGGGATCCGCGCCGCTCGCGCAGCCGTCTGATCTGGGCCACGACCTCCCGGAGGTGCTCCGGCGAGTCCTGGAACAGCTCGTCGCGCGGGTAGTCCTCCAGGATCTGCAGCAGGTTCTTCGCCGAGTGCGAGCCGGGAGCGTACCCGGAGGCTTCCAGCACCTGCTCGACCTTCGCGGCGACGATCGGGAGCGTGGTGACCGATGCCGCGTAGGTGGTCGAGGTGAACAGCCCGAGGATCCGGTGCTCGCCGGTGACGTTCCCGGAGGCGTCGAACGTGCGTACCCCGACATAGTCGAGGTACACCGGGCGATGCACGGTGGAACGGGAGTTCGCCTTCGTGAGGGTGAGGATCCGCGGCTCCCGTGCCGTCGTCCTGGCCTCCGGACGCAGGTGGACCACGCGGCTGGGCGCGTCGCGGAGCACGCCGAGGCCGGTGCCGGGAACGGGACGCAGCACGTCCTCGCCGTCGATCGTGTCGAGCGTGTATTCGCGGTAGCCGAGGAACGTGAAGTGATCGTCGGCGAGCCAGCTCAGGAACTCGACCGCTCCGGCGACGGCATCGCGGCGCGCGCTCGGCGGCGGGGCAGTACGCAGGCCCGTGACGATGTCGAGGCAGATGCGCTGCATCGCGGACCAGTCCGCGACCGCCGCGTGGACGTCGGCGATGACCCCGCCGATACCGGCCTGCAGCGCCGCGCGCTGCTCCTCGGTCGCGATGCGGGTGGTCTCGACGTGCATCCACGACTCGGCCCGGCCGTCCGGGGAACCGATCCGGAGGAGATTTCCCTCGCCGTCCCGGGTGACCGACAGCACCGGGTGCAGCAGCAGCTGCACGGTGAGGCCGGCATCGGCGATCGCCGCGGTGACCGAGTCGACGAGGAACGGGGCGTCATCGGTGCTGATCTGCACGATCGTCCGGCGCGATGTCCACCCGTTCTCGGCGAGGGTCGGCGTGTACACGTGCACGCGGTCCTCGCCGGGTCGCCTGCCATCCGCCAACGTCACCAGCGCGGAGAGCGCGCCCGTGACATCGCGGGGATCGCGGTCGTCGAAGCCATCGTCGGGAAGCGCTCGGTCGAGCTGGTCGACCAGCGTGTTCTCGGGCATTACTACTCCTCTGCGGACTACTCCTCTGTGGCGACACCGGGCACGGCGACGACGGGAACCGGTGCGTACCGGATGATCTTGGTCGCGCTGGACCCGAGGAACACGCGAGCGATCGGATGCGTCGAGGAGGAGCCGATCGCGAGGATGTCGCCGTCCTCCCACTCGAGCGTCCGGATCGCGCGCGCCCAGTCGTGCCCTTCCGCGATCGCGAAGGTGAGCGAATCGTCATCGAACCCCTGGGAACGCAGGTACTCCTCCGCCTCCACCTGGGCGCGGTTCGCCTGCATCTTCCACAGGTCGATCACCTGCGTCTCCGTGTGGCGGACGCGGGACGTGACGGGCCGGCGCGGGGGAGCGACGACGAAGGTGACCACCCGCATCCGAGCCCCCGCCTGGCGGCAGATTCTCGCCACCCGGGAGAGCAGCGACCAGCTCGCGTCGTCATCGCGGAAGGCGATGGTGACGCGGGTCACGCCCTTGTCGGTCTGGTACCCGCGCGGAGCGATCGCCACCGGGATGGGCGAGGAGTGCACGAGCCGGTCCGTCTTCGAGCTGAGCCGGATGCGACCGGGATCCGCGTCCCCGCTCGAACCCACGACGAGCATCGCCGCCTGTTCCTGTGCGGCCTGATCCAGCAGCGCCTGGGGCACCGAGCGTCCGCTCACCCACACCGCGGATCCGTCGATTCCGGGATGATCGGCGAGGTCCGCCTGGGCCTCCGCCGCACTGGACTCGCCTTCGGTGGCCGCCCAGTCCTCGAACTCGCGGTCCGTTCCTGCGGCGACCGGAGTCCCCCAGCCCTGGGGGACGACCGAGACCGCGCGCACCGGTTGCGGCTCCGAACGGGCGAGCTGGCACGCCAGCTCGATGGCGCTGCGATCGTTGTTGTGCGGGCCGTAGCCGACGAGGTACGTCATCGTTCCTCCAGCTCCGGGTGGATCGGCTCCGAGATCTCCTCATCCGAGGTGTAGTGGCTCAGCGTGGCGTGCCTGCGCCCGTAGATCAGGTAGAAGAGGAACACGATCGCGAGCCAGGACACGCAGATGATCCAGGTTATCGGCTGCAGGCTGGTGAGCACGTAGAGGCAGACGAGGACGGTGAGGATCGGCACCACCGGGTACAGCGGCACCTTGAACGGGCGTTCCAGGTCGGGGCGCTCGCGTCGCAGCACCATCAGCGAGATCGCGACGACGCTGAAGGCCACGAGGGTGCCGAACGACACGCTGTCCCAGAGATAGTCCGAGGGCACGAACCCGGCGACGATCGCCACGAGCCCGGAGACGACGATCGTGTTGTAGACGGGCGTGCCGTGCTTCGGGCTGACCGCGAGGAACTTCTTGGACACCATGCCGTCTCGGGAGATCGAGAACAGGATGCGGGTCTGGCCGTACAGCGTCACCAGGGTCACCGAGAAGACCGAGATGACGGCGCCCGCGGCGAGGATCGTGGCCCAGATCGGCGTGCCGGTGACGTTCTGCATCACCTTGGACAGCCCCGCCTCTCCGGCCTCCTTCGTGGCGAACCAGCTCGGCGGCTCGGCGGAGAGACCGGCGAGGCAGACCAGGACGTAGGCGACGGTGACGATGAGCAGCGCGCCGATGATGGCGCGAGGGATCGCCTTCTGCGGGTTCTTCACCTCCTCGCCCGCGGTCGCGACCGCGTCGAGACCGATGAAGGAGAAGAAGATCGTGCCGGCCGCGCCGCCGATCCCGGCGGCCTGGTGGAAGAAGTTCGCGAAGTGGTCGGCGTTGAAGGCCGAGAAGCCGATGATGACGAACATCGCGAGCACGCCCAGCTTGATGCAGACCATGATCGCGTTGATGGTCGCCGACTCGGAGGCGCCGCGGATGAGCAGCAGTGCGCAGAGCCCGATGAGGACGACGGCGGGAAGGTTGATGATGCCGCCGGTGGCAGCGCCGTCGCTGCCCGGGACGAACGAGACCGACAGCGCCGTCGGCAGCTGGAAGCCGAACAGCTGATGCAGCAGCTCGTTGAAGTAGCCGCTCCACCCGACCGCGACGGCCGACACGGCCACGCCGTACTCGAGCAGCACGCAGCCGCCGACGAGCACGGCGACGCCTTCGCCGAGAGCGTGATAGGCGAACGAGTACGTCGATCCGCTCACCGGGATCGACGAGGCGAGCTCGGCGTAGCACAGCGCCGAGAGACCGGCGGCGATCGCGGCCACGATGAACGAGATGATCACCGCCGGCCCGGCTTTCGGGATCGCCTCGCTGAGCACGAAGAAGATGCCCGTGCCGATCGTGGCGCCGACGCCGAACATCATGAGCTGGAAGGTACCGAGCTTGCGCGGCAGCTCCTCGCCGGCATGGAACTTGTGCTGGAACAGGATGGGCTTCCGGCGCAGCAGCTGGCTGCCGAGTCCGAGGCGTTGGTCGACCATGGGCGAGTCCCCTTTGCAATCGTGCCCTGAGTGTCCCGCTAGGACACAGTTGTTGTCAAGCATTCCGCCGTTCCCGCTCTCGCGGCATCTTCCGCGGGTCCTTCCGCGTCGCCGAGGATCCGATCCTCCAGAGCAACCGGGGTGTCACCGCAGGACACGCCGGTTGACTCTCGTCCTCTCGCGTTCGATGATGGTTCTGCGTCATAGTGGGGAGCCGCCGTGAGCGGGGTCAGCGCTACGCGCGTACGCCGATTCGAAGGGAGACTCGATGCCGAGTCCGTTGCGTGATCCGTCGTCCCGTCCCGGCCCGGTGGCCTTCGCCGCGCGGGCCGAGCATTTCCGCCCCTCGCCGGTGCGGGCGGTGTTCGACATCTCCATGAAGGACGGGATGATCTCGCTGGCCGGCGGAAACCCGGACCTGAGCATCCTGCCGCTGCGCGAGCTGGGCGATGTCGCGGCGTCGCTCATCGCGGAGCACGGGCTCGAGGTGCTGCAGTACGGTGCGGGCGCCGGCGTGGACGCCTTGCGCGAAGCCGTCTGCACGGTCATGAGCACGGCCGGCATCGCCGCAGACCCGGAGGATGTGCTCATCACGACGGGCTCGCAGATGGGTCTGGAGCTGGTCACGTCGCTGCTGTGCGATCCGGGTGATGTGGTGCTCGCCGAGGCACCGACGTACGTCGGCGCGATCGGCACCTTCCAGGGACTCGAGGTCGACATCGTCCACGTCGCGTGCGATGACGACGGACTGATCCCCGAGGAGCTGGAGCGGACGATCGCCGAGGTCGCCGCCGGCGGCCGCACGATCAAGATGCTCTACACGATCCCCAACTTCAACAATCCGTCCGGCATCACGCTGCACCCCGACCGGCGCCCGGTCGTCGCGGAGATCTGCGCGCGTGCCGGGATCGCCGTGGTCGAGGACGACCCGTACGGACTGCTGGACTTCTGGGACTCGCCGCTGCAGGCGATCCGGTCGAATGACGACTCGGTCATCTACCTCGGATCGATGAGCAAGATCTTCTCGCCCGGGATCCGCATCGGCTGGGTGCTCGCACCCCGCGAGGTGCGCGACCGCCTGCAGCTGGTCGCCGAGGCCACGACGATCTGCCCGTCCGTGCTGAGCCAGCACCTGGCGGATCAGTACCTGCGGACCTTCGACTGGCGCCGCTACATGAATCTCGCGATCGACCGCTATCACGAGCGGGCGCAGCGCCTCGATGATGCGCTCGCCGCGCACGCCCCCGAGGCCGTGCACTGGACGAAGCCGCACGGCGGATTCTTCGTGTGGGTCACCCTTCCCGACGGAGTCTCCGCCGAGGCGCTCCTGCCGCAGGCCATCGAGGAGGGCGTCGTGTTCGTCCCGGGGACGGCGTTCTTCGGCGACGGCACCGGCGACAGCAATCTGCGGCTGTCGTTCTCGCTCGCGGCTCCGGACGACATCGAGGAGGGCGTGCGGCGACTGATGCGCGTCGTATCCGCGGCGGCCGATCGGGCATGAGCATTCTTCCCGATTCGATCGACCTCGACGGCACCACCCTGATCCGGGTCGAGGCGCCCGAGGACGTCGCCTGCTGGACCGCGGGGATCGAAGGCGGCGACGGCGGCTGGACGGTCAGCATCATCGCGGACCCCGCCGAGGAGCCTAGCGCCGAGGCGCGCGAGGCGGCGCAGGGCGTGGTCGCCGATTTCGCGGCCCTGAGCGACGCCGCGATCCGGTACCTGGTCGAGGAGCTGGCAGACCCCGCGCGCGATCTCTCGGACTCGGATCGTGCGCTGCTGGCCACGGAGGAGCCGCCGTTCGGCGCGCCGGAGGCCGTGGTGTGGCAGGACGGCACCTGGATGATGCGCTTCGCCGAGTGCGGCCTCGAACTCGGCGAGGAGTACGGCGTCGGCGTGATGTTCGCAGGTTCCCGCCCGGTCGCCCTGGAAGATCTCTCGGATCCGGACGAGGCCTGATCCCCGCCCTCCCGCCTCCGTCTATTTCTGCCAGAGTGTCGCCTCCCGGTCGTGAAACCGACACTTCGGCAGAAATAGACGGAGGCGGAGCCGGTGTCACACCGGAAGCGCGGTGAACTTGAAGCCGCGGTGCGATCCGACGAAGCCGAGCCGCTCGTAGAACCTGTGCGCGTCGACGCGTCGCGCGTCGGAGGTGAGCTGCACCATCGGCGTGCCCAGCGCGGGTACCGCGACCTCGGTGATCCAGCGCATCAGCGCGGATCCGACGCCGCCGGAGCGCAGGTCGGCTCGCACCCGCACCGCCTCGACGAGCAGCCTCGTCGCGCCGCGCCGGGACATGCCGGGGATCCGGGTGAGCTGGAACGTCCCGACGACGGCGCCGTCGTGCTCGGCGACGAGGAGGTCGTTGGACGGATCTGCGAGCACCGACTCGAGACCAGCCGTGTACGCGGGCAGATCCTCGACCGCCGCGACGTCGCCGCGAGACGCGCTGATCGCATCATCCGCGAGCAGCGCGACGATCGCGGCGGCGTCGTCGGTGCCGGCCCGGCGCAATGTCAGCGCGCCGACCCTGGTCTCGAGCGGCACGGGCAGCGTCAGATCGGCGAGCATGCGCTCAGGCCTGGACGGGAGCGGGCGCTTCGACAGGCTCAGCGACCGCTTCGACAGGCTCAGCGACCGCTTCGACAGGCTCCGCGACCACGTCGACGCCGGCCTCCTTGCGCTGCTCCGGGGTGATCGGAGCGGGCGCCGAGGTGAGCGGGTCGAAGCCGTTGCCGGTCTTCGGGAAGGCGATGACCTCGCGGATCGAGTCGGTCCGGCTCAGGTGCTGCAGCACGCGGTCCATGCCGAGCGCGATCCCGCCGTGCGGCGGGGCGCCGAACTTGAACGCGTCCAGCAGGAAGCCGAACTGCTCGTCCGCCTGCTCCTCGCTGATCCCCATGACCTCGAAGACGCGCTTCTGCACGTCCTCGCGGTGGATGCGGATGGATCCGCCGCCGAGCTCCGAGCCGTTGCAGACGATGTCGTACGCGTAGGCGAGGGCGGATCCGGGATCCGTGTCGAAGGTGTCCTCGAACTCGGGCTTCGGGCCGGTGAACGCGTGGTGCACCGCGGTCCAGGCGCCGGCGCCGACGGCGACGTCGCCTGACGGCGACCGCATCGGCGGCCGGCTCGAACATGGGCGCGTCGACGACCCAGGTGAACGCGAACACGTCGGGATCGAGCAGGCCCAGGCGGCGGCCGATCTCGACGCGCGCGGCGCCGAGCAGGGCGCGGGAGTCCTTCGCGGATCCGGCGGCGAAGAACGCGCAGTCGCCGGGTGCGGCGCCGACGAGGGCGGCGAGGCCCGCCTGCTCGGACTCGCTGAGGTTCTTCGCGACGGGACCGCCGAGCGTGCCGTCCTCGTTGAACAGCACGTACGCGAGACCGCGGGCGCCGCGCTGCTTGGCCCAGTCCTGCCAGGCGTCCAGCGCCTTGCGCGGCTGCGAGGCGCCGCCGGGCATCACGACGGCGCCGACGTAGTCGGCCTGGAACACGCGGAACGTGGTCTCGGAGAAGTAGTCGGTCGCCTCGACGAGCTCGAGGCCGAAGCGCAGGTCGGGCTTGTCGGAACCGTACTTCGCCATCGCGTCGGCGTACGTCATCCGCGGCAGCGGGGTCTGCACCTCGACGCCGATGGTCGCCCACATCGCGCGGATCACGGCCTCCATCATCTCGATGACGTCCTCCTGGTCGACGAAGGCCATCTCGATGTCGAGCTGCGTGAACTCGGGCTGGCGGTCGGCGCGGAAGTCCTCGTCGCGGTAGCAGCGCGCGATCTGGAAGTACTTCTCCACACCGCCGACCATGAGCAGCTGCTTGAACAGCTGCGGGCTCTGCGGCAGGGCGTACCAGCTGCCCGGGTGCAGGCGCGCGGGCACGACGAAGTCGCGGGCGCCCTCGGGGGTGGAGCGGGTGAGCGTCGGGGTCTCCACCTCGACGAACTCGCGCTCGTGCAGCACGTCGCGCAGCGCCTTGTAGACCTTCGAGCGCAGCTGCAGCGGCGCGACGGACGTGGGCCGGCGCAGGTCCAGATAGCGGTGCTTGAAGCGCACGTCCTCGCCGACCGGATCCGCCTCGGCGAGCCCCGAGGACACCTGGAACGGCAGCGGCGCCGACTCGTTCAGCACGACGACGTCCTGCACGACGATCTCGACCTCGCCCGAGGGCAGGTTCGGGTTCTCGTTCCCGGCCGGGCGGCGCGAGATGACGCCGGTGACCTGCAGCACGAACTCGCTGCGCAGCGGGCGGGCGGTCTCCTCGTCGCGGATCACCACCTGGGCGATCCCGGACGCATCCCGCAGATCGATGAACGCGACTCCTCCGTGATCACGACGGCGATCGACCCACCCCGCGAGGGTGACGGTCTGGCCGATGTGCTCGGCTCGCAGCGAGCCTGCCGTGTGGGTGCGAAGCACGGAAATGTCTCCTATTTACGAGGGAAGGGGAACCGGTCCAGTCTACGCGGGCGCGCGCCGGGGTCCCTCGTGGGGCGGGGCGACCTCACTAGACTCACGGCAGGCAGCACCCATCGACAAAATCCTGGAAGGCGCGTCCCATGCACATCCTCCCCGCCGAAGATCCGACCGATGCCGCGAGCAACATCTACGCGGCCCTCTTCAACGGCACCACGAGCGTCGTCGGGCTGATCTTCTACGTCATCGTCGCGATCGCGCTGTGGAAGGTGTTCACGAAGGCCGGGTACCCGGGGATCCTCGCGATCATCCCGATCGTGAACCTGATCTTCCTGATCAAGATCGCCGGGCATGAGCGGCTGGCTGGTGCTGCTCTACCTGATCCCGATCGTGAACATCATCTTCGCGATCGTCGTCGGCGATCAAGCTCGGCAAGAACTTCGGCAAGGGCGGGCTCTTCTCGTTCTTCCTGCTCTGGTTGTTCTCGTTCATCGGGTACTTCATCATCGGGTTCGGCTCGTCCCAGTACCGCCGCGCCTGACCCGGATGCCTGCGGAACGGCTGCACCTCGTCCGGCACGGCGAGGTCTTCAACCCCGACCACGTGCTGTACGGACGGCTGCCGGGCTATCACCTGAGTGACGCCGGACGCCGGATGGCGCAGGCCGCCGCCGACCATGTGGCGGGCCTCGGCCGGCCCGTGTCGGCGCTGCGCTGCTCGCCGCTGGAGCGCACCCGCGAGTCGGCGGAGCCGTTCACCGCCGCGTTCGGGCTCGAGCCGGGCATCGAGCCGCGCATCATCGAGCCGTGGAACGTGTTCGAGGGCACGCGCATGCGCCGCGCCCTGATGAACCCGTGGAACTGGCGGCACCTGCGCCGGCCGTCCGTGCCGAGCTGGGGCGAGCCGTACGTGTCGATCGCGGCGCGGATGCGCGCGGCGATGGACGACGCCTGGCACACCGCCGAGGGGGGAGACGTGGTCTTCGTCTCGCATCAGGCGCCGATCTGGATCACGCACCTCTCGGTCGCGGGGCTGCCGCTGCGGCACGACCCGCGCACACGCCGGTGCGCGCTGTCGAGCGTGACGTCGTTCGAGCGCGTCGGCGACGTCTGGCGTGAGGTGGCGTACGCCGAGCCCGCTGCGGCCGGCATCGACCTCGGCGCGGTCTGACTCGACCCAGGGGTCGTTGAGCGAGCACCGACGCGGGAGCCGCGCCTTCGGGGTCGTTGAGCGAGCACCGAGCGCAGCGAGGAGCGAGACGAAACGGGGTTTCGGGAGGGGGAACCGCACCGCAAGCACCGACGAAGGAGCCGCGCCTTCGGGGTCGTTGAGCGCCCTTCGACAGGCTCAGGGACCACGACGAATGAGCCGCGAGACGAAACGCCGTTCCCGAGCGGACCCGCGTTTCGTCTCGGGCGTCGCTGGCGCTCCGGCCTCGCTCAACGACCCCAGGAGATGTCAGGACCCGGCAGGGACGATCTCGAACGGATCCGCATCGCGGGCGGGCAGCAGGAAACGGCGCTCGCCTGCGGCCGCGACCGGGACGAGCGCCCGGATGAGCGCGGCGCCCCGGACCCCGGCCTCGCGCAGCGCCGCGATCTCGGCCCGGTTCAGATCGACGGGCAGATCGCCGTTGCCCATGTCGGTGCCGTAGCGGACGGTTCCGCCGTGCGCGTGGAAGCGACGCAGGTTGTCGATCGCGATCTCGCGCGCGGCGCCCTCGTGGATCGCCAGGGTCGAGATCCACGCGATCCGGCCCGCCTGCCGGGACACCTCCGCGTCGCTGAGCGGTTCGCTGAACGGCGCGTGCGCGAGGGCCCTGACCCCGAGGCCCGGCATGCGCTGCGCCTCGCCCGGCCCCTCGGCGTGCGCGACCACCGGCAATCCGAGCCGATCCGCGGTGGCCGCTATGGTCTGGATCATCTCGTCGCCGAACACCGGACCTGCGGTGCTGTTGCTGGCGATCTTGATCACCGACGCGCCGGCGGCCTTCATCTCGGTGACCGCCGCGACGGCGTCGGCCGGTGTGGCGACCTCGCGGACGGATCCCTCCGGCGCCCAGCCCCGGTCGGACGGGTAACCGCCCGGCGGGGTCAGGAACGCGCCGGCGTAGGAGATCGCGACGCCGCCGGGTTCGGCTCCGAACCGATCTGCGACCACCCGCGCGAACCGGGAGATCTCCGCGGGGGCGGATCCGAGATCCAGCACCCGCCCGAGCAGGCTGTTCTCCAGCAGCAGCGGGTCGACCAGCTGCAGGTGGACATGGTGGTCGGTGAAGCCCCCGATGTACGACGCTTCTGCCACGGGCCTACCGGCCGATCTCGGTGCGCACGGCGTACAGCTCCGGGAAGAACGTGAGATCCAGCGCGCGCTGCAGGAAGTCGACGCCGCTGGATCCGCCGGTGCCGATCTTGCGGCCGATCGTGCGGGTCACCGTGCGCAGATGCCGGAACCGCCAGAACTGGAAGTTGTCCTCCACGTCGACGAGCTCCTCGCACGCCTCGTACAGGTCCCAGTGCTGGTGCGGGTTCTCGTAGATGTCGGTGAGCACCGGCACGAGGGAGTCGTGCATCCGGTACGGCTGACGCACGTCTCGGTCCAGGATCTCGGCCGGGATCGGCAGCCCGCGCCGGGCCGCGAGGCGCAGGAACTCGTCGTACAGGGTCGGCCGCTCCCACTCCGCCGTGAGCATCGCGAGGTTCTCCGGGTGATCCCGGAACACGCCCAGCATGCGCTCGTTCTTGTTGCCGAGGGCGAACTCGACCGCCCGGTACTGCACGGACTGGAAGCCGGACGAGTTGCCGAGGTCGCCGCGGAACTGTGCGTACTCGGTCGGCGTCAGCGTCGCCAGCACGGACCACTGCTGGGTGAGCACCTCCTGGATGTGCTTCACCCGCGCGATGTGCTTGAGCGCCGAGCGCAGGTCGTCCTCGGCGAGCCGGTCGCGCGCGGTGCCCAGCTCGTGCAGCACCAGCTTCAGCCACAGCTCGGTGGTCTGGTGCTGGATGATGAACAGCATCTCGTCGTGGTGCTCCGGCACGCTCACCGGGTGCTGCGCGCCGAGCAGGCGGTCCAGGTCGAGGTACGAGCCGTAGGTCATCCGGTCGGAGAGGTCTGTGACGATGCCGTCTTCGAGCGCGCGTTCGTTCTCCGCCACCGGGCGACCTCCTCGTCATGGATCCGTCCAGTATCCCATCCGTGCCTTTCTGCGGGCCGGGACGGCGGAGCCGACCGCCCCTTCCGGGGTCGTTGAGCGAGGACGGCGGAGCCGACCGCCCCTTCCGGGGTCGTTGAGCGAGGACGGCGGAGTCGACCGAGACGAAACGCGGTTTCCTGCGGGAGACCGCGTTTCGTCTCGCTCCTCGCTGCGCTCGGTGCTCGCTCAACGACCCCCACGGGGACCGCTCGTGGAGCGACCCCGGCTCAGCCTCTTCCATGCCAGGCTTGTGAGGTGAACCAGACCTCCCCGCGCCGGCGGCACGCGCTCGGCATCGCGCTGGTGATCGGATCCTGCCTCTCGCTGCCGTTCGGTGCGGCGGTCGCGGCGCAGCTGTTCCCCGCGCTCGGGTCGTGGGGCGTCACCTCGCTGCGCGTGACGATCGCCGCCCTCGTCGTGCTCGTCGCGGTCCGCCCCAAGCTGTACCGCTGGACCCGCCGCCAGTGGATCGTGTCGGCGCTGTTCGGGCTGGCGCTGGCGGGCATGAACGGCTTCTTCTATGCGGCCATCGCGCTGATCCCGCTCGGCCCGGCCGTCGCGATCGAGTTCCTGGGGCCGCTCGTGCTGGCCGCCGCGCTCACCCGCCGCGCCGCGGACGGGGTCTGGGTCGGTGTCGCGGTGCTGGGCGTCGCGCTGCTCGGCGTGGACGGGATGATCGGCGCCGACCCGCTGAACCCGCTCGGGGTCGGGTTCGTGCTGGTCGCCGCGGCCTTCTGGGTGCTCTACATCCGGCTGAGCGCCAAGGTGGGCGAGGCCACTCCGGGCCACGAGGGGCTGTCCATGGCGCTGGTCGTCGGCGCGCTCGCCCTGCTGCCGTTCGGCGTGCCCGCCGTCGCCACGGTCGCGCACCAACCGCAGTGGCTGCTGCCCGCCGTGCTGACCGCGGTGCTGTCGTCGGTGATCCCCTACACGTTCGAGCTCGCGGCGCTGCGGCGCATCCCGCAGCGCGTATTCGGAGTGCTGCTCTCGCTCGAGCCCGCGTTCGCGACCCTGGCAGGGTTCCTGCTGCTCGGCCAGCACGTCAGCCCGCTGCGGCTGGCGGCCGTCGCGCTCGTGATCGCCGCGAGTGTCGGAACGACGATCGGATCGCGCCGTTCCGCACCTCCGGCGACGACCGGATCCTTCCCCGCGATCCCCGACTGAGCTCCACGTCGGCCGCGACTCCGGCTCAGGCACCTGCAGGCCCCGGGAGCGGGTAGCGGCGGCGCAGTACGAGGCGCTGAGCCAGCGTCCAGCCCACCGTGACCGTCAGGTACAGCGCGGCGGCAAGCGGCACGAACACGGCGAACACCGCGGTCAGATAGTGCAGAGCCCCCGTCAGCCGCACGACCGCGGGCGACGGCGCGCGGTCCACGGGGACCGGGCGGAATGCCCGCCGCGTGACCTCCGCGACGGCCAGCATGATCGCGATGAGTCCCAGGGCCACGAGCAGGCTCGGCCAGGAGAACGGCCCGATGGCCACCGCGTGCCAGAGACTGGTGCCCAGAGGTGCGCCGAGCAGGTGATGCGCGAGCAGGGCGTTGGCGTGCCCGGCGATCTCGGGGCGGAGGAACAGCGTGTAGAGCACGCCCACGACCGGCGCCTGCGCGAGCACCGGCAGGATCCCCGCGAACGGGGACGTGTTCTCGGCGCGGTACAGCTCGAGCATCTCGCGCTGCAGTCGTTCCGGGTCTTTCCGATGCCGGCGCTGCAGTTCGCGCAGCCGCGGAGCGAGGCGGGCCCTGGCCTGCTCGGCTCTGGCCTGCGAGAGTCCGACGGGGATCAGGAGGGCACGCGCCAGCAGGGTGACCAGCACGACGGCGAGAGCGCCGGCAGAGGGTCCGGCGAGAGGGGTGAGCAGGGATGCGAGCCCGGCGAGGGCGCCGTAGGCGGCGTCCAGGAGCGCGGTGAGAGGAGGGAAGGCGAAGAGGTCCACGGTGTCGTCCGTTCGTGTGTCGGGAGAGGGGTCGGCGAAGACCGCGCAGTCCCGTACGAGGACTACGCGGGGACGGCGACTCCCGGCGCACGGGGGCGGGGATGCCCCGCGGCATCCGGATCGCTCTGCGACAGCAGGATCGAGGCATCGATCGCGCGCAGGGGATGGGGGGCACCGCGCTCTCCGGCCGGCATCGGAGCCGGCATGACGGCGATCGTGAGGACGGCGACGGCCACGAGTGCGATCGCGACGCCGAACGCTGCGGCGTCCGGGGCGGACACCAGCCCGAGGGCGGCCGCAACGACGCTCAGCAGCTGGCCGAACAACTCGTTCACGTGTGCCCCCTTCGTGGCGAGGCTATCACCGCGCCGAGCGGGGAGGCCCTGCGTCACACGGGTCGGTGTGCGCCATCGCGGGCGTAGCGTCGAGGCATGAGCGAGCTCCTCGGCACCCGTGTCCCGATCGTCCTGGCCCCGTTCGGCGGTCTGTCCTCCATCCCGCTCGTCGCCGCGGTGAGCGAGGCCGGCGGGCTCGGCTCCTACGGGCTCTACGGCTACGACGGGGATCGGATCCTGGAGACGGCGGCGGGGATCCGGGCCGCCACCGACAAACGGTTCGCGCTGAACATCTGGCTGCCCACCGGCGATGAGGTCGTGCCGGGACCGGAGCACGACGGGTACGCGGCGGCGCTGGAGCCGTTCTTCGCAGAGGTCGGGGCCGAGATCCCCACGCGCCCGGAGCGGTACCTGCCGCCGCTCGAGGAGCAGCTCGAGGCGATCTGGGAGGCCGCACCGGCCGTGCTCAGCGTCGTGTTCGGGGTGCCGTCGCCGGATGTCGTGGCCGAGGCTCACGTCCGGGGGATCCGCGTGGTGGGTGCGGCGACGACCGTCGCGGAGGCCGTCGCGCTGGCGGATGGCGGCATCGATGCGATCGTCGCGACCGGATCCGAGGCGGCAGGGCACCGGGTGTCGTTCCTCGAGCCCGCCGAGGACTCCCTGGTCGGGCTGTTCTCGCTGCTGCCGCAGGTCGTGGACGCGGTCCCGGTCCCCGTGGTCGCCGCGGGAGGAATCTCGGATCGGCGCGGGGTGGCCGCTGCCTTCGCGCTCGGCGCTCAGGGCGTGCAGGTGGGGACCGCGTTCCTCGGCACATCCGAATCGGCGGCGAACGACGCGCACCGCGCCGCGATCCGGTCCACCGCAGCCGAGCAGACCGTGCTGACCCGGGCGATGAGCGGCCGGCTGGCCCGTGGAGCCCGCAACCGCGCGGTGACCGAGATCGAGGCGGCCGGATCCGTCGCGCCGTTCCCCGCGCAGAACTGGATCACCGGTCGCTTCCGCACCGCTGCGGGAGCGCAGGGCAGGGGAGAGCTGCAGTCGCTGTGGATGGGACAGTCGGCGCCGCTGGCCCGCTACGAGACCGCGGCAGAGGCGTTCGCCGAGCTGGCGGCGGGAGTGCCCGCGCGCTGAGCCGGGCCCGCTCCGGGACGTCTGATCATTGTTCTTAGCCAGCAACCTGGCTAAGATGGCGTCATGACGAGCTACAGTGTGCTGGATGCGCGGAACAACCTGTCCCGCCTGATCGCCGACGCGCGCTCCGGCCTGGAGGTCGTCATCACGAACAGGGGGGTTCCCGTGGCCCAGATCACGCCCATCGCTCCGACGGAGGTCATCGGGAACGGACGGGCGCTTGTCGAGTGGATCGAGGCGAATCCGCTGCCCGAACGCCTCAGGCGCACCTCCGAGGAGATCGAAGCTCAGATCGCCGAGGCCAGGGACGCGTGGGATTGATCTACGTCGATGCGTGCATTCTGATCTACGCACTGGAAGAGACTGGCGGGCGAGGAGCTGCGGCACGCCGGGCGCTTGAGCGCGCGGAGCAGCCCCTCGCCACGAGCCCGCTGGCGCTCACGGAGTGTCTGGTCGGGCCTTTGCGTTCCCATGATCTTGAACTGCGAGATCGTCACTTGTCGCTCTACGAGCGGTTGGTGAGGATAGATCTCGGATCGGAGGCGTTTCTTCGTGCCGCCGAGATCCGGGCCGAATTCGGCCTCAGGACACCGGATGCCCTGCATCTCGCCGCGGCGCAGCTCGCCGGGTGCACCGAGCTCTGGACGAACGACAAGCGTCTGGCGGTGGCGTCGCACGGCCTGGCGATCGACGTGATCGGCCGAGCCGGCTGACCTCGGCCCGTCAGAGGATGACGGTCGAGCGGCCGTGCACGATCACGCGGTCCTCGGCGTGCCACTGCACCGCGCGCGCCAGCACGAGCCGCTCGACGTCGGCGCCGCGACGCTGCAGCTCGGCGGCCGACTCGGCGTGCGTCACCCGGGTGACGTCCTGCTCGATGATCGGACCCTCGTCGAGGTCGGCCGTCGCGTAGTGCGCGGTCGCGCCGATGAGCTTCACCCCGCGCTCCTTCGCCCTGGCGTACGGGTTGGCGCCGATGAACGCGGGCAGGAACGAGTGGTGGATGTTGATGATCGGGGCGCCGATGTCGCGGATGAAGTCGTCGGTGAGGATCTGCATGTACCGCGCCAGCACGACGAGATCGACGTTGCCCTGCAGCAGCTCGAGCTGACGGCGCTCCATCTCGGCCTTGGCGTCGGGGCCGGATCCGGACGGGATGTGCACGAACGGCACGCCGAACGTCCGCACCGCGTCGGCGAGGTCGGGGTGGTTCGAGACCACCATCGTGACGTCGACGTCGAGCTGCCCGCGCTGCGCGCGCCAGAGCAGCTCCATCAGGCAGTGGTCGTACTTCGAGACGAAGATCGCGACGCGTTTGCGCTTCGCGACGTCGTGCAGCGACCACTCCATCCCGAACCGCTCGGCGACCGCGGCGAGATCGGCCTCCAGTGCGGGTCGCGCCGCGGCCAGGCCCTCGCGGTGGATCACGGTTCGCTGGAAGAAGCGTCCGCCCTCGGCGTCCGTGGAGTGCTGGTCCAGCGAGATGATGTTCACCTCGTGCGCGGCGAGCACGCCTGCGACGGCTGCGACGATGCCGGGCTGGTCGTCGCAGGCGATCAGCAGTCGGGCGGTGTCGGGCTGCGCCATGGCGTCTCCTCGGGGGCAGTGGGGTGTGCGTCGATTCTGCCCTGCCCGGAGAACCGAGGCGAATCGAACGACGCACTCCCTCTCCCGCACCGAGCGATCCCCTCCCGGTTCACTGGTCGCAAAATGCGGCTCTCGGGGCCTGAATCCCGCATAGCGCGACCAGTGAGCAGAGGGGTTGGGGTGTGGAGTGGGTGGGGCGGGGATCCTCGGTGGAGGGAATGCCACGAGACGGATCTAGCCTTGAGAGATGAGCGCTTCGGATCCGGCGGCCGTCGGAGTACTCCTCGACGCCGCGCGTGCGGCCCTGGCCGGTGCCCCGCGGGAGGCGCTGGGCCGAGAGAAGATCTCGCGCTGGCGGGCGCCGCGGATCGTCCGGGTGGGCTCCGCCTGGCATGTCGGGGTGCTGCTGATCGCCGACGACGCGGTCTTCGCCACGGCCGAGGTGCTGCGCGCGGCGGCGCCGGTGCGCCGGGGATACGCGTCCGAGTCGGCGCGAGCGCGAGCCGAGCGACGCGCGGAGGCCTCGCGCGGCGGGTTCGCCGACGGCGAGGCGGTGCACGTGGGCTGGATCCCGATCGACCTCGATGCGGTCGTCGGCGGGTGGGTCCTCCGGCCCGCTCGCGCTCATCGACGGTGTGCCTTCGGTGCGATGGTCGGCGGCAGCCGGCTTCATGCCGCTGGAGGCATATCTGCGCGAGCGGATCGGACTGCTGCGTGCCCGCCGCCCCTGACCCGCGCCCCGCGGCCTTCCCCCGGTGACCGTAGGGCTGCGGGTCAGGGGGCGCGGGTCAGCGGGCCGGCGGGTCAGGGGTCAGGGGGCTGCGGGTCAGCGGGCGAGGGCGCGCGCGCCGAAGCGGTGCAGGATCCGCGCGGGCTCGGTCACGATGGCGCTGAGCACGGCCTCCTGCACGGTGTGGAAGGCGTCGGGGTCGAAATAGCCCGTCGTGCGGTAGAACACCATCCGATCGGCGAAGTCGCGCGGCGACGGCTCCGGATGGAACTGGGTCGCGTACAGGTCCGCTCCCACGCGGTACGCCTGCACCGGGCAGGTGTCGTTGCCGGCGAGCAGCACGGCGCCTGGCGGCACCTCGGCCGAGCCCTCCTTATGAGCGGTGAAGGCGTGGAACACCGGGCCGGCCGGGCCGAACAGGGGATCCGCCACCGCGTCGAGGGTCGTGCGGATCTCCGCGGCCGTGGCCTCCTCGGGAGTGGCCGTGCCGACGACGCCGCCGAGCAGACGGGTGACCACGCCGATCCCGAAGCAGGTGAAGAACGCGGTCGTCGCACCGTCGATCGCGCGCGCGGCGATGCGTTCCAGATCCGCCTCGACCCGCTGCTGCGTCTCGGACTTGCGTGCATCGGTGACGTTGAACGGCGATCCGCCGATCACGAAGCCCGCATAGCGGTCGAAGACGTCGTCGGGCAGGGCGGTGGTGGTGAGATCGATGCGGTCGAGGGCGTCGGCGTCGACGCCGAGGGCGACGCGGAAGGACGCGCGCTCCGCCGTCGCCGCATCCAGCTCAGGGCGCACGCCGAGGTAGAGGAGCGAGGCCATCCCTGGATTCTAGGGGAGCCGCAGGCGCGCTCCCGTGAGACCGGGACTGACGTCAGCGGGAGGAGTTCGCGGTGCGTCCGCGCACGATCCCGACGAATGCGTCGACATCCGGGTTCGTCGACGTGCGCGGCCAGGCCAGCAGGACCTGCGAGACCGGCGCGTCGCGCAGGATCCGGTAATCGACGTCCTTGCGGTGGTGCAGACGCGCCAGCGACATCGGGGCGACGACGATCCCGACTCCGGCGGCGACGGTCGCGATCGCGTCCTCGACGGTGTCCAGGGGCGGGATCCGGGACGGATCCGTCGGCAGCTCCAGCTCGCCCCAGCACGTCCTCGCGCGAGGTGAGCAGGGTCTCGCCCTCGAGATCGGCGGGGAACAGCTCGTCGGCGGCGAGCAGATGCGACTCTGACGAGGCGATCACGACCGGCAGCTCCTCGTAGAGCGGGATCGCGTGCATGCCGTCGCGGATCGAACGGGGCGCGCACGAGCGCGAGGTCGACTGTCCGCTCCGTGAGCGCCGTGCGCTGCGTCCGCGAACGCGATCGGTACCAGATCGAGCGTCACGTTCGGCATCCGGTCTTTCCAGGTGTCGATCCACCGGCCCGGGGTCGCACCGGGCACCGCGCCGACGCGCAGAGTGCGGGGTTCCTCGGCCGCGGCGGGAGGGGCGTCGAAGACGATCTTCTGCGGCTTCTTCGCACGCCGCGGCGAGGCGCCCTTTGTGGCGTCCTTGCCCTTCTTGCCGGCCGCGGCCGGGCCACCGGCCGTGCTGCGGGCGCCGCCCTTGGCGGAGCGCACCGCGGGCTTGCGTCCGCCGGATGCGCCTCGCCTGCTCATGCCCTCAGCGTACCGGTGGGCGCGCCAACGCACCTTCGTCGCCTGCGGCGTCATCAGCCGGCTGCGCGGGCGTGCGCGCCCGGCGCTCAGGCCGCCAGCCACAGACCCTTGCGATCGGTGTCCACCATCATGCCGGCGGCGATGGTCTCGTCGTCGCCGATGCGGGCGCCGCGCGCGATGCGGGCTCCCGGGCCGACCTCGGTGCGCACGCCGATGCTCGCGCCGTCGCCCACCACGGCACCCTGGCCGATGTGCGCGTGCGCCTCGACCCGGGCGTTCACACCCACGATCGCGTCCGGCTCGATCCACGCGCCGCGCGCGACGCGCGCCCCAGCCCCGACCTTCGCACGCGGTTCGACGTAGGCGCCCGCTTCCACGATGGCCTGCGGGTGCACCTTGGCACCGTGCGCGATGAGGCCCCGGCCGTTGGCGTGCTTGCGATAGCGCAGCGTGCCTCCCTGGCCGTCCTCGATGTCGACGTAGTTCTTGCCCACGAAAACCTCCCGTGCCCGGGACTTTTCCCGGATACATCTGCAACCGTGAAGGGGCCGGATCTATTCCCGCGCACGGACTTCGCGCGTGTCGCGGCGCTGCGGCAGCCTCGCGGTGGGCGTGAAGATGGATTTCGCATCCCGCAGGAGCGCCGAAGGAGCGTTATCCATCCCGCGGCGGACGGTGGGCAGCCTGGAAGATGGATATGTAGCGTCGTTATCCGACTCTCCGCGGGGCGGGGAGCGGATCGGGACGTCTGTGCGCGTCCGTGGTGCGGGCCGTGCAGCTCAACGCTGACAGCGGGGGCACCAGAACGTGCGGCGCTCCTCGGTGGGATCCGCGCCGAGCTCGCCCGTCTCGATGAGAGCGCCGCAGCGGCGGCAGGTGCGGCGAGCCCGCCCGTACACCCAGGTGGTGCGCCCGCGCAGCGCGACGCCGGTGAAGGTGCGCTCCGGGCGGTCGCGGTTGGCGCGGATGGTGCGTGCTCCCAGCTCCAGCAGTGCGGTCGCGTCCACCTCAGTCGCGGGGCGGGTGGGCAGCACGCCGCGCAGGAACAGCAGCTCGGCCGCGTACTCGTTGCCGAAGCCGGCGACGTTGCGCTGATCCAGCAGGGCGACGTGGATCGGGCGAGGATCGGATCCGACCCGCCGGGCCGCCTCGGCGAGGTCCCAGTCCGGCCCGAGCGGATCCGGACCCAGATGACCGACGAGTTCGATCTCCGCCGTGGTCGGGACCACCGCCAGCATCGACACGTCGAAGCCCACGGCCTCCGCAGCGTCCGTCGCCACGACCGCCCTCGCCGTGTGCGCGGGTGCCCGCCAGCGCTCGCCGGGACGATAAAGGTGCCAGGCGCCGTCCATCCGCAGATGCGAACGGAACGTGCTCTCCCCGATCCGCATCAGGATGTGCTTGCCGCGCGGCACCACCTCGTGCACGACGGATCCGGTCAGGTCGATCGTCGCGAGCTCCGGTACCCGCAGGTCGAAGCGGGTGACGATGCCGCCGTGCAGTGCCCGGTCGAGGCGCTGCGCGACGCGATAGACGGTGTCGCCCTCAGGCATGGGCGGTGCCGTTCGGGGGCGGGTCTGGAACCGAGACGGAGGCGGATCCGGCGGCGCGATCGGCGAGCGTCCGCGAGCTCTCGTCGGCGAATGCGGTCATCGCTTCCGTGATACCGCCGAGCGAGAGGCCGAGCGGCACGAACACCCCGGCCAGCAGCACGAAGGCGATCGCCGCCGGGATGGGCCCGAGTACGAGCAGCCGCGGATGCGTGTGCCACATGCCGCCGCGCACCAGCGTCCCGAGTCTGGCGGCGAACTCACGGATCATCTCACCAGAGTAGGTGCCGGGCACGGTTCGTCGGACGCTCCTGGGATCGGAGGGTCGGCGTACCGTGGTCGGATGACGCCCGACGACGTGGAGGAGTTCCTCGCCACTCTGCCCGGATGCAAGAAGAAGGGTACGCAGGCCGTCCCCGCGTGGTACGTCGATGACCGGATCGTGGCGCGGCTCGTTGCCGCGGACGAGCTGATGATCCGCTGCACGGTCGCGTATCGCGACGAGCTCGTCGCCGCCTCCCCCGACATGTTCGGCATTCCTCCTGCTTGTGCCGGGCATGTGAAGGTGCAGGCGATGCTGACCGGGGACGCGGACCGGATCCGTGACGCGCTGCTCCACGCGTGGGAATCCCAGCGCGCACTGACCTCGGGTCGTGCCTCCGTGCGACCACCGTGACAACGGGGCTTCGGGTCACGGATCAGATGCTCTTGCGCAGCGTGTACCCGCGTGGGGTGGCGACGAACCCTGCCTCCTGGAGCAACCGGCCCAGCCGGGTGCCTCGTTCGGTGCCGTACATTCCGTCACCGTTCACCTTCTCGACCGTGAGGGTCTGCAGTCGCCGGGCCTTCGCCGTCGTGGCGAGGTCGGCGGTGGCCGCGCGCAGCTCCTCGTCATCGTCGGAGAAGGCGAGCACCGTCTTGCCTCCGCGCTCGAGGTACAGCACGAGGGCACCGTCCACGAGCACCACGAGGGCACCCGCCTTGCGGCCCGGCCGGTGCGAGACCTCGTCCAGCCGCGGCCAGCCGAGTGCGGCACCGTACGGGTTCGCCGGATCGGTGGCCGCGAGCGTGCGCGCCGTGCGCGGCGGTGGATCGGAGAGACCGGCGAAGGTGCGCAGGCGGTCGATCGTGGCCGACGCGGCGAACTGCGCGGCCCCCAGCCTCTCGATCACGTAGCCGCGGCGGCAGTGCCCGGCCTGTTCGAACCCGGCGAGAACCCGGTAGGCCTGCGCGAACCCGCCGGGAATGCCCTCGGACTGCACGGATCCGCGTGTGACGACGCCGTAGCGGTCCAGCAGCAGCCCGGCCGAGACGGTCGCCCGGCGGGCCGGATCCGTCTCGGCCTCCGGCAGGGACGACCAGCGTCCGCCGACCGAGAGCGGCCGCGGCGCCGAGGCGGGCCGGGCCAGCGACATCCCGCGGAACGTGCGGGCCCGCGGGGCGCGGCGGGCGACCTTGTGCGCTTGGTTGCCGCCGCTGAGCAGCGAGCGGATCGGGGCGAACGTGTCGTTCGTGACGTGCCCGTCCCAGGCCAGGTTCCAGAGCGCTTCGACCACCGACGCCTCGTTCTCTGCCCCGGTCGTCTCGCGCAGCTGGGCGGCGAAGTAGGCGCCGCCCGAACCGAGCGCGGCGAGGAGCTGCGCCTCGAGGGATCCTTCTTCCGGCATCTCGTCGGCGAACGGCACCGTGAACGGAGCGAGGTCGGCGGGGTGCAGCGACACCCAGCCGTCGCGACCGGGCAGGGCGCCGTGGCCCGCCCAGACGACCTCGCCCGAGCTGGTGAGCTCGTCGAGCATCGCGGGGCTGTAGTCGCGCACGCGTTGCGGCAGCACGAGCGATTCCCAGGCGCTCGCCGGGATCGGCACGCCGGCGAGCTGCTCGATCACGGTGGCGACGCCGTCGATGCCCTCGAGCGGACGCGCCAGGTGCTGCCACTCGGGCAGGAAGCGTGCGAACGCGGACGGCGGCACGGGCTCGACGCTGCCGCGGATCGCCGCGAGCGAGCGCATCCGCAGCCGCCGCAGCACTTCGCTGTCGCACCACTCGGTCTCGTCGGGGCCCGCCGAGGTCGCCGAGGCGCGCGGTCCGGGGTCGGGCAGGAAGTACCCGCTGGTCACCCGTCCGTCGGCCTCGAGCCGCTGCAGCGTCTGCCGCACGATCGCCGGTCCCAGCCCCAGGCGCGACGCGATGGTCGACCCGAGGAACGGCCCGTGCGTGCGCGCGTGCCGGGCGACGAGGTCCCCGAGCGGATCGGCGACCGGCTCCAGGAACGCCACCGGGATCCCGACGGGGAGCGGGACGCCGAGGGCGTCGCGGAGCCGCCCGGCGTCTTCGATCGCGGCGATCCGGCGCACGCCGCCGATCGTCACCTCGATCGCGCGCCGGGTGTCGACCAGCGCCGCAAGGTGCGCGGCGGCCTCGGCGATTTCCGGGGTCGTTGAGCGAGCACCGACGGAGGAGGTCTGGTCCTCCTCTGGGGTCGTTGAGCGAGCACCGACGGAGGTGGTCTGGTCTTCCTCTGGGGTCGTTGAGCGAGCACCGACGAAGGAGGAGCGAGACGAAACGCCGTTTCCCGCGGGGGACCGCGTTTCGTCTCGGTCGGCTTCGCCGTCCTCGCTCAACGACCCCGGGTGGGGTGGGGCTTCGCCGTCCTTGCTCAACGGCCCCGCGGGGGACCGCGTTTCGTCTCGGTCGGCTTCGCCGTCCTCGCTCAACGACCCCGAGTGGGGTGGGGCTTCGCCGTCCTCGCTCAACGACCCCGAGTGGGGTGTGGCTTCGCCGTCCTCGCTCAACGACCCCGAGTGGGGTGTGGCTCCGCCGTCCTCGCTCAACGACCCCGGGTGGAGGGAAGGCTCCAGCCGTGCCGCCACCTCGGCGGCATCCAGCGGGCCGAGGATGCGCAGCAGATCCGCGACGCCCTCCACGCCGCGCGCCCGCCGGGAGGGGTCGAGGCGCTGCGCCTCGCGCTCGAACTGCACGATGACGTCCGGATCCAGCAGCTCGCGCAGCTCGACCGTGCCGAGCAGTTCGCCCAGCAGCGCGGGATCGACCGACAGAGCGGCCGCGCGGCGCTCGGCGAGCGGCGAGTCGCCCTCGTACATGAACGCGCCGACGTAGCCGAACAGCAGGTCGCGCGCGAACGGCGAGGGCTGCGGGGTCTGCACCTCGACGAGCCGGATCCGACGCTCCGCGATCCCGGTCGCGAGCCGGCGCAGCGAGGGCAGGTCGTAGACGTCCTGCAGGACCTCGCGCAGCGTCTCCAGGATGATCGGGAACGTGGGGTGCTTGCGGGCGACCTCGAGCAGCTGTGCCGAGCGCTGCCGCTGCTGCCACAGCGGGGTGCGACGCTGCGGGTTCATCCGCGGCATCAGCAGCGCCCGGGCTGCGCACTCGCGGAAGCGCGCGGCGAACAGAGCGGATCCGCCCACCTCGTCGGTGACGATCCGCTCCAGCTCGTCCGGATCGAACACGAACAGCTCGGCGCCGGGCGGCTCGGCATCGGCGTCGGGGACGCGCACGATGATGCCGTCGTCGCTCGCGACAGCGGATCCCTCGACGCCGAGGCGCTCGCGGATCCGCGCGTTCACGGCCAGCGCCCACGGCGCGTGCACGGTCTGCCCGTAAGGGGAGTGCAGGATCACCCGCCAGTCGCCGATCTCGTCGCGGGAGCGCTCCACGGTGAGAGAGCGATCGGTGGGCAGCGTCCCCGTCGATTCCTTCTGCTCGTTCAGGTGCGCGAGGAGGTTGTCCTGCGCGCGCACGTCGAGCCCTGCGGCGGCGAGCCGTTCCCGGGCCTTCGCCTCCGGGGCGCCCTGCACCTCGCGGTTGAACACACCGAGCGCCTCGCCGAGCTCGAACGGCCGCCCGAGCCCGTCGCCGTGCCAGAACGGCACCTTGCCGGGCTGCCCGTACGCGGGGATCACATTCACCCGGTCGTGCGTGATCTCGGCGATCCGCCAGCTCGTCGTGCCGAGCGTGAACACGTCTCCGACCCGTGACTCGTAGACCATCTCCTCGTCGAGCTCGCCGACCCGGGCGCCGGTGGACTCGCCGGCGACGAACACGCCGAACAGCCCGCGATCCGGGATCGTGCCGCCGCTCGTGACCGCGATCCGCTGCGCCCCCGGTCGGCCGGTGAGGGTGCCGGCGTCGCGGTCCCAGACCAGCCGGGGGCGCAGCTCGGCGAACTCGTCGGAGGGGAAGCGGCCCGCGAGCAGATCGAGTGTCGCCTCGTACGCCGAGCGGGGCAGCGCGGCGAACGGCGCGCTGCGGCGCACGGTGTCGAACCACTGCTCGACGTCGAGCGGATCGAGCGCGCAGGCCGCGACGGTCTGCTGCGCGAGGATGTCGAGGGGGTTGCGCGGCACGCTGATGGCCTCGATCTGGCCGGCCAGCATCCGCTCGGTGACGATCGCGGTGTGCAGCACGTCGCCGCGGTGCTTCGGGAACAGCGAGGCCCGGCTGATCTCGCCGACCTGGTGCCCGGCGCGGCCCACGCGCTGCAGGCCGGAGGCGGCGGAGGGTGGCGCTTCGACCTGGATCACCAGGTCGACCGCGCCCATGTCGATGCCGAGTTCGAGGCTGCTGGTGGCGACGACGCAGCGCAGCACGCCCGACTTCAGCTCCTCCTCGACGATCGCCCGCTGTTCCTTGGAGACCGAGCCGTGGTGCGCCTTGGCGAGCACGGGGTCGGCCCCGGCCGTGGATCCGGCCTGCGCCATCATGGCAGCCGGCGGTCCCTGAGCCCGTCGAAGGGTGGCCGCGGGGAGGTCAAGCCCGATCCGCTCGCTGTAGATCTCGTTCAGCCGCCCGGTCAGCCGTTCCGCCAGGCGCCGGGAGTTCGCGAACACGATCGTCGAGCGGTTCTGCAGGATCCGGTCGACGATCGCCTCTTCGACGTGCGGCCAGACGGATCCGGTCATCTCGGTGTTGGTCCCTGAGCCGGGCCCACCCGCCCCGGAGGCTCCGGGCGGCGCGAAGCGCTGGCCGGAGGGGGGCGTGGGGATCGAAGGGCCGAACGCGTCTGCCCCGAAGTCATCGGCTTTCTCCGCGCCCGGCGGTCGCGGAGTCTCCGCCGCTCCAGGCGGGGGCGGCGGATTGAGCATGTCATCGATCGGCACCACGACCTGCAGATCGAACGTCTTCGACGCCTTCGGCGCCACGATCTCGACCGGCTGCGCACCGCCGAGGAACCGGGCGACCTCGTCGATCGGTCGGACGGTGGCGGACAGACCGATCCGCTGCACGGGCCGGAACGCGGCGGGATCCGGCGCCGCAGCTTTGCGCAGCTGATCCAGCCGCTCCAGGCTGACGGCGAGATGGGCGCCGCGCTTGGTCGCGGCGACCGCGTGCACCTCGTCGATGATCACGGTGTGCACGTCGCGCAGCGTCTCACCGGCCCGGCTCGTGAGCATGAGGTAGAGCGACTCGGGGGTGGTGATGAGGATGTCGGGCGGATCGGCGACGAGCTTGCGCCGGTCGGACGAGGTCGTGTCTCCCGAGCGCACGCCCACCGTCACCGACGGGGCCGGGATCCCGAGCCGTCGGGCGGACTGGCCGATGCCGATCAGCGGTGAGCGCAGGTTCCGCTCCACGTCGACGCCGAGCGCCTTCAACGGTGAGATGTAGAGGATCCGGGTGCGGCCGGGCCGCTCGGCGTCCTTCTTCTTCCGCCCCTTCCCTGAGGGCGCGGGGAACAGCGCCTCCGGTTCCGCGGCTTCGGCGGTGCGCTCGCGGAACACCCGGTCGATCGCCCACAGGAACGCCGAGAGAGTCTTGCCGGATCCGGTCGGGGCGACCACGAGCGCGTTCTTCCCACCCGAGATCGCCTCCCACGCCCCGGCCTGCGCTGGAGTGGGCGCGCGGAACGCCCCGCGGAACCAATCCTGGGTCGCGGGGGTGAAACGGTCGAGCACGTCATGTGCCGAGCCGGCCGAAGCATCGCCCATCCGTCCATCTTCCCGGTACCCGCGGACATTCGGCGCGGATCCGCCGCGGGCGGAATCGGTGAGCGGTCTGGCGCGGATCTCCAAGCCCGATGTCGGCGGCCGGTGACACCATGGATCCATGGCCGCGCACACCACGAACTACACGAGCACGTTCATCGAGGTGGCCGAGGACTGCCCGGTCGATCACGCGCAGGAGCCGCCGTCGGGCCCTTCGACGAGCTCAGGGGCCGTCCCGACGATCGCCGCTCTGCACTACCGGCTGATCGCGGAGCAGCCCTTCCACGCACCTCCGACGATGTCATCTTCGCCACCTGGGCGCTGCGTCACGGCGTCGACCCGGCCGATGCCGCGGCCCGAGCCGAGTACTTCTCCAAAGGTCAGGCCTGCCTGCGCTCCTCGCCGCTCGGCAAGCGCTACGGCTGGGGGATCCTGCACGACTCCGACGCGCACGTGACGCTGGTGCCGCGGGAATCGGCGGAGTACGCCCGTCTCGCCGCGGATCCCGAACTCGGTCACACCAGGGCGATGCGCTCCAGGCGTGCCTGACCGCGGCGAAAGGGCTCACTTCTCCTTCGGAATGAGGACCCAGAGCACGAGGTAGACCCACAGCGGCAGCCCGGCGAAGACCATCAAGACGACGGCGAGCAGGCGCATGAGGAAGACGGGCCATCCGAACCGGTTCGCGAGCGCGGCGCAGACGCCGGCGAAGATGCGGCCCTTGCGAGGGCGGACGAGGGTGCTCATGCCCTCATCCTGCCCCCGCGATCTGGACGGCCGCTGGATCCGTGCTCAGGATCCGAGCACGGTCTCGGTGAGCGTTCCCTCGGCGTCGAGCTTCAGCGTCAGATCCAGGTCCAGCCGCTGCAGGAACGCGTCGTCGTGGCTGACGACCAGCACGGCGCCGCGATAGGCCCGCAGCGCCTGCACGACCTGGTCGACCGTGTCGAGGTCGAGGTTGTTCGTCGGCTCGTCCAGCACCACCAGGTGCGGTGCGGGATCGGCGAGCAGCAGGGCCGCCAGGGCGACCCGGAAGCGCTCGCCGCCGGAGAGAGATCCCGCTTCCCGATCCATCGCCGCGCCGCGGATCAGGAACCGTGCGAGCCGATTGCGCAGCTCCTTCTCCGGGATCTCCGGCGCGCGCAGCGCGATGTTCTCGACGACGGTTCCACCCTCGTCGAGGCCGTCGATCCGCTGCGGCAGATAGCCGATGCGGTCGGTGTGCGATGCCGAAGTCAGTCGATCCGCGGGTGCGGTTCCAGGATCCGCTCCGGCGCCCGGGCCGGCATCCGCGTCCGCGCCGACCAGCCGCCGCAGCAGCGTCGTCTTGCCGACGCCGTTCCGGCCGATCAGCGCGACGCGCTCCGGGCCCTGGATCGTCCAGGACCTCTCGCCGTCGCCGATCGTCACGATCCGCCGGCTCCGGGAGACCCCGGGATCGGGCAGCTGGATCCTCATCGTCGCGTCGTCGCGGATCCGTCGTCCCGCCTCCTCGAGCGCGGCGCGGGCCGCACCCTCCTTCTCCGCGACCTCGGTGCGGAGCTTGCCCGCCGAGACCTGTGCCGCCGTCTTCTTCCCGTTCATGATG
Organism: uncultured Actinomycetota bacterium; assembly: GCA_963791605.1. GTDB lineage: Bacteria > Actinomycetota > Actinomycetes > Actinomycetales > Microbacteriaceae > Microbacterium. The sequence goes on from CAWBTB010000008.1 coordinate 123,943, forward strand.
ATCTTCGGGTCGCGTTTGTTCTCGTACGCCTTCCTGGCGAAGCTCGCCCGGTGCGCGAGCTTCGTCTCGGCCTCGATCCGCTGCCGCTTCTCCTTCTTGAACGCCTGTGCCGCGTCCCGCTCGGCCTGCTTCGCCGCGCCCTGCTCGGCATCCAGCCAGGCGCGCCATTCGGAGTACGGTCCGCCGAACACGCTCAGCTCGCGCCCGTACAGCTCGGCGGTGTCGTCCATGAGCTCGAGCAGAGCCAGGTCGTGACTGACCACGATGAGCGTGCCGCGCCAGGACCGGACCATCTCAGCCAGACGCATCCGGGCCTCTCGGTCGAGGTTGTTGGTGGGCTCGTCGAGCAGCGTGATCGGCGCACGGCGGGCGCGGATCCCGGCGATCGCGACGAGCACCGCCTCGCCGCCGGAGAGCTCGCCGACGGTGCGGTCGAGGAACGACGGATCCAGCCCCGCCTCGGCCAGGGCGGCCTCGGCGCGGGCCTCGACATCCCAGTCGTCGCCGACCTCGTCGAATCGGGCGGGGTCGACGTCGCCGGCCGCGATCGCGCGGACGGCGTCGAGCGCCTCCGCGACGCCGAGCAGCGCGGCGACCCGAGCGTGCGTGTCGAGGGTCAGCTGCTGCGGCAGGTAGGCGACCTCACCGGTCGCGGTGAGGTGCCCGGAGGTCGGGCCGAGTTCGCCGGCGATCAGCCGGAGCAGGGTGGACTTGCCGGATCCGTTGCGTCCGACAAGACCGGTGCGGCCGGCGCCGAACGCTCCGGAGACGGCGTCGAGTGCGACGGATCCGTCGGGCCAGACGAACGTGACGCGATCGAGCACGACCGCGGAAGAGGGGGTGAGGAATGACATGGGCGACTCCCGGAGTTGTTCGGGTGCGCTGATGCCGGATCGATCCTGGGCGTCGAAGGGTGGTCCCTGTCGAAGGGTGGTCCCTGAGCCTGTCGAGGGGTGGTCCCTGAGCCTGTCGAGGGGTGGTCCCTGAGCCTGTCGAAGGGCGACCGCGAGAGAGCGGAGGGCCTGCGGGCAGGAAGGAGCGTCGGATCAGCGCGTGGATGGAACGCGGAGACGACGACTCAGATCAAGGGACTTCCTTGCACAGCGGACAGGACCCGGAAGACGTTACCCGTCCGAGCGGAGTCCTGCAACCCGGGCGTGTCGCGAACGCGATTCGTCCACCGCTCAGCCCGTACGCTCGACGCATGGGCGATGATCGGATGAGCGGACACGAGGCGCGGCAGCGGTTGAGCATGGGGCTCGGCCTCGCGCTGGGCATCGTGATCGGCGTCTCGATCGGCGCCGCGTTGAACAACATGGTGCTCGGCATCGTGTTCGGCGTGCTCATCGGTGCCGCGGTCTCCGTCGCCTTCAGCGTCGTGAGCGCACATCGCGAGCGCCGCGCGGCACCGCCAGACGACGGGGGCGATCCCGACTCGGATCAGTCCTCTGCCGGAGAATCCTCGACCGGATCCTGAAGACGCTCCAGCCAGCCGTCGAGGAACCGGCGCACGTCGGCCAGCTCCTCCTCGGACACGCTGTGCGTGAGGCCGGCGTACACCCGTCCGGTGAGGTCGGTGTGCTCGGGGAGCCACTGCGCGGTGTGCGCGACGAGCTCGGGCGGGATGACGTCGTCGCGGGAGCCGCGCCCCCAGAACACACGGGTGCGCCGCTCGCGCAGCGCCGCGTCGCCGGGCAGGTCCCCTGGCGCGGCGTAGCCGCTGAGGTTCACCACCGTGGCGATCCGGGCCGGATCCAGACGGGCCGCCTGCAGCGCCACCGAGGCGCCCTGTGAGAAGCCGAGCAGGGCGATCGATGACGCAGCGCCGGCCTCGGCGTCGAGCCAGCGCAGCACCGCGTCGGCCGCGGCGGTCACGGGCTCCGGGTCGCGCCGCTCCAGTTCGTCGATCGGATACCAGGATCGTCCGGGCATCGGCCACGGCGCGGGCAGCGGCGCGGGCAGTGACGCCACGGTCGCACCTTCGGGCAGGAACGGCACGAGCGAGAACAGGTCGCGCTCATCGGATCCGTAGCCGTGCAGCAGCAGGAGAAGCGGCAGCCCCTCGCCCTGTCGCGCCCAGTGCACCGCGCTGCGATCGATCTCCACGGGTTCGGCCATGCCTCCATCCTGCCTCAGGCGGACGACACGACGGGGTCGTCGCCTGGCCCCGGGCCCGATAAACCAGATCCTGCATGAGACATCACGGCAGACGTGGTGTCTCGCGCAGGAAGTGGTTTCTCACGAGCAGGAACCGCGGCGTCACGACGCGCAGAGGAGACGCTGGTAGAAAAGGACCATGGCGGTACGCACACCCGACCCCGATCCGGCCGACGACGACGGTCTCTCCGACGCGCTGACCGGGGGACTGGGCGACAGCCTCTCCAGCCTCGGGGCGTCCGGCGGGGCGAATCCGGGGTGGCTGACCGACTTCGAGCTCGCTCAGGCGCGCCGCCGACTGCCGATGCTGTACGTCGAGGCCGTACCCGTGCGCACAGACGGATCCGGTCAGGTCACCGACATCGGGATCCTGCTGCGTGCGACGCCGCTGGGCGAGATGACGCGCACGATCGTCTCGGGCCGGGTGCGCTACGGCGAGACCGTGCGCGACGCCCTGTTCCGACATCTCGAGAACGATCTCGGTCCGATGGCGTTCCCGATGCTGCCGCCCTCGCCCGCACCGTTCACGGTCGCCGAGTACTTCCCGATCCCGGGGGTCAGCGCCTATCACGACGACCGCCAGCACGCCGTGTCGCTGGCGTTCGTGGTGCCGGTGACCGGCACCTGCGAGCCGCGTCAGGACGCGCTCGAGGTGACCTGGTTCAGCCCGGAGGAGGCGGCGAGCGATGCGCTCTCCGCCGAGATGGAGGGCGGCCGCGGCACGCTCATCCGCCTGGCGCTCGCGCACCTCGGCCTGCTGCGCTGAGGCGCGGGGTGCTGTGGCATCGGGGTCGTTGAGCGAGGACGCCGAAGGCGACCGAGACGAAACGCGGTGCCCGCGGATCATCGCCGTTTCGTCTCGCTCCTCGCTGCGCTCGGTGCTCGCTCAACGCCCCAGGGGCGGCGGGAGGATCCCTACCGGGTCGTCTCCTGCGCGACGAGCGCGACGAGCGCGTCGATGTCGTCCTCGGTGGTGTCGAAGCTGCACATCAGGCGCACCTCGTTGCGGGCGGCGTCCCAGTCGTAGAACCGGAACGTCTCGCGCAGCCGGTCTGCCACGCCCGCGGGCAGCGTCGCGAACACGCCGTTCGACTGCGTCGGCTGGGTGAAGCCGACGCCCTGGATCGAGCCGTCCGCGATGCCCGCCTCGAGCGAGGTGCGCAGGCGCTGCGCCATCGCGTTCGAGTGCTGGGCGTTGCGCAGCCACAGGTCGCCCTCGAGCAGCGCGATGAGCTGTGCCGAGACGAAGCGCATCTTCGAGGAGAGCTGCATGTTGAACTTGCGCGAGAACGTCAGGCCGTCGGCGGCGCCCGGGGTCAGCACGACGATCGCCTCGCCGAGCATGGCGCCGTTCTTCGTGCCGCCGAAGCTCAGCACGTCGACGCCGGCGTCGCGCGTGAACGCACGCAGCGGCAGGTCGAGCGCGGCCGCAGCGTTGGAGATGCGGGCGCCGTCGAGGTGCAGCTTCATGCCGCGGGAGTGCGCGTGGTCGGCGAGGGCGCGGATCTCGTCGGCCGTGTACAGGGTGCCGACCTCGGTGGACTGGGTGATCGAGACGACCAGCGGCTGCGCGCGGTGCTCGTCGCCCCAGCCCCAGGCCTCGCGGTCGACGAGCTCGGGCGTGAGCTTGCCGTCCTCGGTGGGCACGGACAGGATCTTGAAGCCGCCGATGCGCTCCGGCGCGCCGCCCTCGTCGACGTTGATGTGCGCGGTCGACGCCGCGATCACGGCGCCCCAGCGGGGGAGCATCGCCTGCAGGCCGGTGACGTTCGCGCCGGTGCCGTTGAACACCGGGTACGCCTCGACGCCCTCGCCGAAGTGGTGTCGGAACACCTCCTGCAGCCGCTCCGTGTAGGCGTCCTCGCCGTACGCGATCTGGTGCCCGTCGTTCGCCCGGGCGATCGCCGCGAGCACCTCGGGGTGGATGCCGGAATAGTTGTCGGATGCGAAGCCGCGCAGGGCCGTATCGTGCAGAACGCTCACCAGGAGAGCTTACCGGCCGCCACCCTGCGGAGCGGCGGGCCGAAGCAGGCGGGTTGACCGGATCCGCCCGGATACGGGAGCATTCGGGAGTGAGCCGAGCAGCAGAGGATCCGCAGCCCCCGACCCCGCAGGAGCCGGCCCGTCCGTTCCTCTCCGCAGAACGGCTCAAGGCGTTCATCGACGCCGTCGTCGCGATCGCCATGACCCTGCTGATCCTGCCCTTGATGGAGAGCGTGATCGCGCTCGGCCACGAAGGCAAGGGCGTGCCCGAGTACCTCGCCGAGGACGGTGCACAGCTGATCAGCTTCACGCTGAGCTTCGTGATGATCGCGACGTTCTGGATGACGCACCACCGGGTCTTCGATCGCGTCGAGCGCACCACCAACGCGCTGATCTGGATCCAGGTCGCGTGGATGTTCACGATCGTGTGGCTGCCAGTGCCGACGGCGATGCTCGGCGCGATGAAGACCGACACCGTGCAGAAGGTGCTCTACATCGGATCCCTGCTGCTCACCTCGCTGCTGCTGCTCGTGACCCGGCTGTACCTGCGCGCGCACCGCGAGCTGCATACGATCGGCGACGCCCAGCTGCGGCTGGGCATTCTCGTCGAGATCGTGCTGAGCGCCCTCTACGCGGTCGCCCTGCTCGTCGCCGTGCTGGTGCCGGTCATCGGCTATTCGGCGATGTTCCTCATGCTGCTGTCCGGACCGGCCCAGGCGATCATCGCCCACCGCAGCGCCAAGGCCGCGTCGACGGCGCGCTGAGGCTCCTCAGACCACGTCGACGATGCGGTCGTTGAGCTCCGCCGCATCGACGTCCCACAGGCCGGCGATCTGCGCGGCCACGGCGTCGACGACGTCGTCCAGGCTGCGCACGCGCAGCACGGTCGCCGCCGCGCGCAGCGGCTGCCCGGCGTCTCGGGCGGCCTTGGCGAAGCCCTGCGCGACGGCGCGGGTCCACGCCTCGCTCGCGGCTTTGACCGAGGCGTAGTTCGCGCCTCCGGCGAGGGGGCGCGCGACCGCGGTCGACGAGACGATCGCGAACCGGCCAGCCTCGGAGGCGCGCAGGTCTGCGTCGAACGCACGGCTGGTGACGCGTACGGCAGTGAACGCCTGCTCGAGCGCGCGGTAGTCCTCTTCGGTCTGCCCGGCGAGGCCGCCTCCGCCGCGCCATCCGCCGACCAGCGGGATCAGCCCGTCGACGTGCTCGCCGTCGTCGGCGAGCCGCGTCGCGAGCGCGGCGACCTCGGCCTCGTCCGTGAGCGAGCAGATCTCGGTGCGGACGGATCCCGCCCCGGCTGCCGCGGGCCCGGCCGCAGCAGCGAGCGCGTCGAGCTTGGCCCGATCCCGCCCGACCGCGATGACCCGGGCGCCCGCGGCCACGAGCGCCCGCGCGATCGCGAGGCCTGCGGGGCTGGTCGCCCCGGCGAGAAGGACCGTTCTGCCGCGTGCCGTCATGGATACAGCCTTTCAGGTATGCCCGTGAGCGTCGCGAGAGACCACGCCCCCGCGCTGGACAAGCGAGTCGTCTCCCTGAGCGGAGGCCCTGGGGTGCGCTCAGGGAGGACGACTCGCGAGAGCGGAAGCGCGCTCAGTCGTCGGTGCCGCGGATCCCCACGGTCGACTCGATGACCGGCTTCATCTTCTTGTCCAGCGTCTCGAAGAACATCGACAGCGGGAACTCGTCGTCCAGCACCGCGTCGGTGTAGCCCTTGGGGGCTCCGGCGAGGATCTCGTCGCTCAGCCCGCGCGCCCACTGCGACGCCGGGTGCGGCGTGAGGGTTCCGCGGACCAGTTCGTACGCGGCCAGCCAGTGCGCGATCTTCGGGCGGTCGATCGAGTGCCAGTACAGGTCGTCGATCGCGTCGCCCAGCGCCACGACCGCGTCCGGCACGTTCTCCCAGTCGAACGCGAGGGCCGTGTCGGTCCAGTGCAGCACGCCGCGCTGGTGCAGCCAGGCGAACAGCAGCTGCCCGCCGACCGCGTCGTAGTTGCGCGTGCGGTTGCCGGTGATCGCGAACCGGAAGATCCGGTCGAAGATCACCGCGTACTGCACGAGGTGCGCGTAGTCGTGCATCTGCTGCTCGGTCTCGGTGAGCTGCTCGCCGGCGGCGACGCGGGCGTCGAACGCGCGCTCGATCTTCACCGACTCGCGGAACGCCGTCATGTCGCAGCGCATCTCCTCGAGCGAGTACAGGAAGAACGGCATGCGCTGCTTGATCATGAACGGATCGAACGGCAGGTCGCCGCGCATGTGGGTGCGGTCGTGGATGATGTCCCACATCACGAAGGTCTTCTCCGTGAGCTCCTGGTCGTCGAGCATCGCGGCCGCGCGCTCGGGCAGCTCGAGGTTGGTGATCTCGGCTGCGGCGCGGACGACACGGCGGTAGCGGGCGGCCTCGCGGTCCTGGAAGATCGCGCCCCAGGTGAAGGAGGGGATCTCGCGCATCGCGACGGTCTCCGGGAACAGCACGGCGGAGTTCGTGTCGTAGCCGGGGGTGAAGTCGATCAGGCGCAGCGAGACGAACAGCTTGTTGCCGTAGTCGCCGGCCTCCAGGTCGGCGATGAACTCGGGCCAGATGGTCTCGACGATCAGCGCCTCGACGAGCCGGTCGCTGGATCCGTTCTGCGTGTACATCGGGAACACGACGAGGTGGCGGATGCCGTCGATGCGGTGCTGCTGCGGCTGGAACGCGACGAGCGAGTCGAGGAAGTCGGGCACGCCGAAGCCCTCGTCGGCCCAGCGTTCGAAGTCGCGCGACCGACGCGGCGAGGTAGTCGGCGTCGTGCGGGAAGGCGGGGGCGAGGGCGCGGATCGAGGCGACGATCGCGGCGACGTGGGCACGGGCGGCGTCGTGCGCATCGGTCCCTGAGTCCGTCGAACGGGACGGATCCGTCCTTGATCTGCAGTTGGCGCAGCGCGATCGCGGCGTCCTTGAGGATCCGCCAGGCGGCGCTGTTCTCGACGCCCTTCGACAGGCTCAGGGACCGGGCGTCCTCGACGACCTCGGGTTCGCCGATGAGAGCGTTGCTGTGGGTGGTGGTGAGGGACATCGGAACCTCCGATCGGAAGGAATGACAGGAAAAATTCCTGCGAAAGTGAGCTGACTCAGATATTCTTCCATGTATGGATGATTCTGTCGACCTGGCGATCCTCGCCGCCGTCTCGCGGGACGGGCGGGCCACGCTGGCCCAGCTCTCCGAGGCGGCCGGGCTCTCGGTCTCGGCCGTGCAGTCGCGCCTGCGCCGCCTGGAATCGCGCGGAGTGATCGCCGGCTACCGGGCGGTGATCGACGCGGAGGCCGTCGGCAAGCCGCTCGCGGCGTTCATCGAGATCACGCCGCTGGATCCGGCCCAGCCGGACAATGCGCCGGAGCTGCTGGAGCATCTCGACGCGATCGAGGCGTGCCACTCGATCGCGGGGGACGCGAGCTACATGCTGTTCGTGCGCGTCGCCTCGCCCCGAGGCGCTCGAGCAGCTGGTCCGCGACATCCGCCTCGCCGCGAATGTGAGCACCCGCACGACCGTCGTGCTGCAGACCTTCTACGAGCACCGTCCGGTCGTGCCGGCCGCGGGGGAGGGCTGAATTCGCGCCCCGTCTCATCGGGGTCGTTGAGCGGGTGCTCCATCGGGGTCGCTGAGCGAGCACCGACGGAGTCGGAGCGCTTCCTCCGGGTTCGCTGAGCGAGCACCAACGGGGTCGCCTTCCTCCGGGGTCGTTGAGCGAGCACCGACGGAGTCGGTCGCTGGCGCTGCGTCCTCGCTCACCGTCGTGCTGCAGACGTTCTATGAGCACCGCCCTGTCGTCCCGGCCAGCGGAGCGGGGCCTGAATTCGCGCCCCGTCCCATCGGGGTCGTTGAGCGAGCACCGACGGAGTCGGAGCGAGACGAAACGCGGTTTCCCGCAGGATCACCGCGTTTCGTCTCGGTCGTCGCTGGCGCTCCGTCCTCGCTCAACGACCCCTGGGGGGAGTGTCGTGGTGCTCCGTCCGCTCAACGACCCCGGGGGGAGTTGTGCGGTGCTCGTGCGCTCAACGACCTCTGACGGGGCCGCATAGTCTGGACGCCGTGGCGGAGCGGATGATCCAGGGCAGCACGGCGCACGAGATCGCCGACTCGATCCGCGCGCTGATCGGATCCGGCGCGCTCGCCGCGGGGGAGGGCCTGCCGACCGTGCGGGGGCTCGCCGACCAACTCGGCGTGAACCGCAACACCGTCGCCGCGGCCTATCGCGCGCTCGCCCGCGCGGGCGCCGTCGGCAGCCGCGGCCGGGGCGGCACGCGTGGTGGCCGAGCCCGCTGCGCACCGAGGAGGAGGGGTTCGCGGCCGAGACCGTGCTGCGCGACCTCGGCAGCGGCAACCCCGACCCCGACCTGCTGCCGCTGCCGGTGCTCGCCGAGGTCGACCTGCGCACCCCGGCGCTGTACGGCGACGCCCTGATCGACGAGGGGCTGCGCACCTGGGCGACCGCGTGGCTGGCGGAGGCCCAGCCGCGGCCGTTCGAGCTGTCCGTGACCTCCGGCGCCGTGGACGCGCTGGAGCGCCTGCTCGTCGCCTCCCTCGCGCACGGCGACGTGGTCGGGCTCGAGGATCCGTGCTTCCTGTCCAGCATCAACGTCGTCAGGCTCGGCGGCTACCGGCCGGTCGGGATCCCGCTGGACGACGAGGGGATGACCCCCGAGGGGCTGCGGGCCGCGATCGACGCGGGCGCCCGCACGGTCGTGTGCACGCCGCGCGCGCACAATCCGACCGGGATCAGCCTGAGCGAGCGCCGGGCCGCCGAGCTGCGCGCGGTGCTCGCCGAGGCGCCGCACGTGCTCGTGATCGAGGACGACCACTACTCGCTGCTGTCCCGGCGGCCGTACCACTCGGTGATCCCGGACGGGCATCCGCGCTGGGCGCTGGTGCGGTCGATGTCGAAGTTCCTCGGCCCCGACCTGCGCCTCGCCCTGCTCGCCTCGGATCCGGACACCGCCGCCCAGCTGCGCACCCGGCTCTCGCCCGGCAAGACCTGGGTGAGCCGGATCCTGCAGCGGGTCGCGGTGGGCATGCTCGATCACCCCGACACCGCTGCCGCGCTGGAGCGGGCCGGAGCGCACTACGCGGAGCGCAACGACGCCCTGCGCGCGCTGCTGCGCGAGCGCGGCATCACCGTGCGCGGCGACGACGGCCTCAACGTGTGGGTGGAGTGCGGCGTGGACGGGCGCGCGGTGTCGTAGGCGATGATGCGCCGCGGCTGGCTGGTCCGCACCGGCGGCGGGTTCCTGCTCGAGGCGGACGAGGCGGCGCCGCAGATCCGGCTCACCGCGCACACCCTCGACGACGCCGAGCTGCACCTGCTCGCCGACGACCTGCGCGCCGCGATCGCCGACGCCCGCCGGCGCTGACCGATCGCGGAGCGTGCGGCGCTGGCGACGGTATGGCGCCCCGGCGGGTGACGGTGCCGAGCCCCGAATCAGGCGCGGTCGCGCGGCCGATCCCGATCGCGCTCCCGGCCCCCGCCGAGCACGCGGTGCCCGAACGCCCACCACCCGCCGACCAGCATCGAGAAGACGACGGCGACCACGAGCAGCCAGTGCGGCGCCCCGGTCAGGCCGTAGACCACCCAGATGATCGCGACGAGCAGACTCAGGGCGAGCCCGATCGTGGTCGCCAGGCTCCGGCCGTCGCGGGGAGAGTTCGATGTGGACATGACGCACCTCCGTGCGTCATTCTTCTCCGCGCAGCCTCGGCGCGCGCGTGACATGTGTCACGGATCCGAGCGGCGTCGCATCCGCCCGCCGGACGGGACGGCCCGGGCATGGGCGGCCACAACCTCCGCCGCTAGGATTCCGGGGTGGCGAACCGCACGACCAAGAAGACCGCACGCAGCGACCCCGCGCCCGGTGGCGCGCTCCGGCAACCCGGCCAGGCGCCCGGTCGAACAGCTGCCGCCGGTCACGCGTCGGCGACTGGATCGGGGCAGCGCGCCCCCGCACGCTGCCGCTCGCGATCGCCCCGGTGCTGATCGGCACCGGCGCGGCCCGGCTCGGCGATCCGCAGTTCCACTGGGTGATCGCGCTCGCCTGCCTGGCCGTCGCGGTCTGCCTGCAGATCGGCGTGAACTTCACCAACGACTACAGCGACGGCGTGCGCGGTACGGATGCGCACCGGGTCGGGCCGGCGCGGCTGACCGCTTCGGGCCGGGTGTCGGCGAAGAGCGTGCTCGTCACGGGCCTGGCGTTCTTCGCGCTCGCGGCGGTCGTCGGACTCGGCATCGTGATCCGCACGCAGCAGTGGTGGATGATCGCGGTCGGCGCGGTGTGCATCGTCGCGGCCTGGTTCTACACCGGCGGCAAGCGCCCGTACGGGTACAACGCGCTCGGCGAGGTGTTCGTGTTCGTGTTCTTCGGCCTCGTCGCGACGCTCGGCACGACCTGGGTGCAGGCGAAGGCGCTGCCGCAGGAGGCATGGATCGGCGCGATCGCGGCGGGGCTGTTCGCCTGCGCCGTGCTGCTCGCGAACAACCTGCGCGACATCGACCAGGACCGTCTGGTCGGCAAGCGCACGCTGACCGTGCTGATCGGCAAGCGCGCCACGCAGGTCCTCTACACGGCGTTCGTGATCCTGCCGTTCGTCGGGCTCGTCCTGCTCGCGCTGTTCTATCCGGTCGCCTGGATCGGCCTGCTCGCACTGCTGGCGCTGCTGCCCGCCGTGCTGATCGTGTGGATGTACCGCGAGCCGAGAGAGCTCGTGATCGCCCTGGCGCTCACCTCGCTGGGCACGCTCGCCTACGCCGGCGCGCTGTTCTGGGCGTTCATCTCGCCGACCGTGTGAGCCCCCTGCCCACCCCATGCATAGAGACATTCCGTAGGATTCGAAGCATGTTCTCCCGTTCGTCGCGCCCCGATCGCGGCCTCTCCGACCGGGCCCGGGGGCGCACCGGGCGGCCCGGCTGGTCGCCGCCGTGCTCGGCGTCGCGCTCGCGACGGGCCTCGCCGCCTGCTCGAGCGACCCGGTGGCCGACCAGTACCGCAACGGCGACAACAAGGGGTACATCGGATCCGACGGCCTCCGCGTCGACGAGATCAAGGCAGCGGATCGCACCAAGCCGGTCTCGTTCGGGGGAAAGCTGGAGACCGGCAAGGCTTCTACAGCAAGAGCGTCGCGGGCGACGTCGTGGTCGTGAACTTCTGGTACGCCGCGTGCGGGCCGTGCCGGGTCGAGGCGAAGGACCTCGAGTCCGTCTGGAAGAAGTACCAGGGCAAGGGCGTCTCGTTCGTGGGCGTGAACACCTACGACCAGGCCGGGACCGCGCAGTCCTTCAACCAGAAGTACGGGGTCACCTACCCGAGCATCATCGACGTGAACACCGGAGCCGCGAAGCTCGCGTTCGCCGAGGCCACGTCGATCCAGGCGACACCGACGACGCTCGTGCTGGACAAGCAGGGCCGGGTCGCCGCCCGCGTGATCGGCCCGATCGGATCCGCGTCGATCCTCGAGACGCTGATCCAGGACGCGCTGGCGGAGAAGGCGTGACCTGCGCGCCGCTGGGGCGGCACGTGAGCGGCCAGGGACCGAGGGCGTCGGCGGATGAACGTCGACGCGATCGTCGGATCCGGCGCGCTCTGGGTGGCGCTGCCGGTCGCCATGCTCGCGGGGCTGCTGTCGTTCCTGTCGCCGTGCGTGCTGCCGCTGGTGCCGGGCTATCTCGGCTTCGTCGGCGGCGCGGTGAGCGGCGCGCCGGCCCGGCAGGACGGCACCACCGCCGCACCCTCCCGGCGCCAGATGGTGCTCGGCGTGCTGCTGTTCATCCTCGGCTTCACGCTCGTGTTCGTGCTGTTCGCGGTCATCGGCGGAACGGCGGGCGTGTTCCTGCTGCGCTGGGGCGACCTGATCACCCGGATCCTCGGCGGGCGTCATCATCGCGATGGGCCTGGTCTTCATCGGGCTGTTCGGCTTCGCGCAGCGCACCGTGCGGATGAACGTCTCCGGGCGCGCGGGCCTGATCGGCGCTCCGCTGCTCGGCATCGCGCTCGGCTTCGGCTGGAGCCCGTGCATGGGCCCCACGCTCTCGGCCATCGTCTCGCTCTCGCTGAACGTGGGCGACGTGGGCCGGGCGGCGCTGCTCGGCGTCGCCTACTCGCTCGGCCTCGGGATCCCGTTCCTGCTCGTCGCGCTCGGCTTCGGCTGGGCGACGCGGTCCGTCGCGTTCCTGCGCCGGCACGTGCGGATCGTCAACATCGTCGGAGGTGCTCTGCTGATCGTGCTCGGCGTGCTCATGGTGACCGGGGTCTGGAAGATGATCATGTCGAGCATCGGGGCGGTGATCGGCAGTGTCGAACTCCCGCTCTGAGGACGTCCGTGACGGACCGATCCGCGGATCCGCTGCGCCCCAGCGACCACGTCGACGGATCCGGCGACTCCGGCATCGAGTCCCCGAAGCTGAACGTCGTCGGCTGGCTGCGCTGGGGCTGGCGTCAGCTGACGTCGATGCGCACCGCCCTGGTGCTGCTGCTGATCCTCGCGATCGCCGCGATCCCCGGGTCGATCTTCCCGCAGCGGATGGCGGATCCGAACGGCGTCACGCAGTACAAGGTCGATCACCCGGACCTGTTCCCGATCATGGACTCGATGCAGCTGTTCGACGTCTACCTGTCGGCGTGGTTCTCGGCCATCTACCTGCTGCTGTTCCTCTCCCTGGTCGGCTGCGTGATCCCGCGCATCAAGCACCACGCGAAGGCGCTGCGATCGCTGCCGCCGCGCACCCCCGCGCGGCTGCAGCGGCTCGACGACCATCGCGCGGTCACGCGCGCGGTCGCGGACGGAGACCCGCGCGCCGCGGCGGAGCGGACCGTGGACATCGCGCAGAAGCAGCTGCGCGCGCTGCGCTATCGGGTCGAGCGCTACGACGACGCCCGCGGATTCTCGGTGTCGGCCGAGCGCGGCTACGCCCGCGAGACCGGCAACCTGATCTTCCACCTCGCGCTCGTCGGCGTGCTGGTCTCGGTGGGCCTCGGCGGCAGCTTCGCCTACACCGGACAGCGCGTGGTCGTCGAGGGCACGACGTTCGTGAACACGCTGCTGGACTACTCGTCGATGAACCGCGGCCGGTTCGTGTCCGACGACGCACTGCAGCCGTACCGGATGACACTGGACTCCTTCGACGTCACCTACCAGCCGTACGATCAGAACAAGCCGTCATCGGGTCAGGCCGGGAACTTCGACGCGCACGTCACCGTGTCCCAACCGGGCGCCGCCACGCACAAGGCTTCGGTGCAGGTGAACCACCCGCTCGGCATCGCCGGCGACCGGGTCTACCTGCTCGGAAACGGCTACGCGCCCACGATCACCGTGCGCAACGCGGCGGGCGAGGTCGTCTTCCACGACTCGGTGCCGTTCCTGCCGCAGAACAACAGCACGATGACCTCGCTCGGCGTGGTGAAGGTTCCGGACGGCCTGCCCGCAGCAGCTCGGCATGGTCGGGTTCTTCTACCCGACCGCCGCGCCCCTGACCACGGGCGCGTTCACCTCGGTGTACCCGGCGCTCGTCAACCCGCTGCTCACGCTGAACGTGTATTCCGGCGATCTCGGCATCGACGACGGCACACCGCGCTCGGTGTACGTGCTCGATCCCACGCAAGATGACGCAGCTCACGGGCGGGAAGACGGGCGTGAAGTCGCTCGAGCTGCAGCCCGGGCGACACCGCGGCGCTGCCGAACGGGATGGGATCCGTCACGTTCGACAACGATGGCGCCGAAGACCGCGAAGGACTACTCGCAGTCGGTCAAACGGTACGTCTCGCTGCAGATCCACCACGATCCGTCCGAGCAGTGGGTGCTCGCGTTCGCGGCCCTCGCGGTGCTCGGACTCGTGCTCGCGCTGTTCGTCCCGCGCCGGCGCCTGTGGGTCAAGGCGACAGTGGTCGACGGCGCGGTGCGCCTGGAGTACGCCGGTCTCGCCCGCGGCGAGGATCCGACCCTGGCCGCAGCCGTGGACGACCTGGTGGCCGGCCACGCGCGGCTGCTCGACGCCGACGGATCCACCGCCGCCGCCCCGGACGCTTCGCCGGTCCCTGAGCCGGCCCCGGCCCCGGTCTCTTCCCCGGTCCCTGAGCCTGTCGAAGGGACTGCGGCGGAGGGCGCTTCGACAAGCTCAGCGACCGGAAATGACGAGCCCGCTGACAGCGGACGCTCCGCCCCACTCGGCGACCGATAGCGGAAGTAGGCTGACACCATGAATTTCGACTCCATGTCGATCCTGATGATCTGGACGGCGATCGCGATCTACGCCGCCGCGTTCATCGCGTACGCGCTCGACCTCGGGAAGCGCTCACAGGTCGCCTCCGACGCCCGCTTCTCGGGCGCGGAGTCCGGCACCGCCGACGTCCGCGAGCTCGTCGGCGCGGCTGTGGGCGGATCCTCCGGCGGGGTCGCGCGCGCGAGCCGCACCGCGGCCGCGAACCTCTCCGATCCCACGCCGCCGCGCTTCGTGATGGCCCGGATCGGGACCGCGCTCGCAACCCTCGGCTTCCTGTTCCACCTGGCCGGAGAGATCCTGCGCGGCGTCGCCGCCGGGCGCGTGCCCTGGTCGAACATGTACGAGTTCGCGATGACCGGCACGATGCTGATCGTCGCCGTCTACCTCGCGGTCAACATCTGGTTCGACCTGAAGTTCCTCGGCACGTTCATCCTGGGTCTGGTCGTCGTCCTGCTGGGCGCCGCCGCGACCGGCTTCTACGTGCAGGTCGTACCGCTGTCCGACCCGCTGAAGAGCGTGTGGCTGGTCATCCACGTGTTCGTCGCGTCGCTCGGCACCGCGTTCTTCGCGCTCGCCTTCGCGCTCAGCGCGTTCCAGCTGCTGCAGGCCCGCCGGGAGGCGAGGGCCATCGCCGGCGCCGAGAAGCCGGGCCCGCGGTTCCTCACGACGCTGCCGTCCTCCGAGCGGCTGGAGGGCCTCGCCTACCGGTTCGCGACGATCGGCTTCATCTTCTGGACGTTCACGCTCATCGCCGGCGCGATCTGGGCCAACGACGCCTGGGGCCGATACTGGGGCTTCGACACCAAGGAGACCTGGACGTTCATCATCTGGGTGCTCTACGCCGGCTACATCCACGCCAGGGCGACGCGCGGCTGGCGCGGATCCCGCTCCGCCTGGCTCGCGATCGTCGGCTTCAGCGCGGTGCTGTTCAACTTCACGATCGTGAACATGTTCTTCAAGGGCCTGCACGTCTACTCCGGCCTGAGCTGAGCCTGCGGCCGGCGAGCCGTGGTTGACGGGCGGGCCGGCATGCTGTCGACTGGATCCGAAATGCGTTCCGACGGAGGGTGGGCCATGCGCACGAGGCGAGTGACGATCATCACGGGAGATCCGGGACCGACGACCGGCGGTTTGCGGATCGATCCCTTCACCTTCGGCCTCGTCGGCGCGCTGGGCGTGCTGGTCGCGCTGCTCATCGGCACGATCATCGGGCAGCTCTCGACGGTGCTCGTGTACATCGGGATCGCCCTGTTCCTGGCGCTCGGGCTCGACCCCGTCGTGCGGCTGATCGAGCGGAAGCTGCCCCGCGGCGCCGCTGTCGCGATCGTCGTGGTCGTGGTGGTGCTCGCGTTCGCCGGGATCCTGCTCGCGATCGTGCCGATCGTGGTGGGGCAGATCGCCCATCTCGTCGAGACCGGCCCGAAGATGATCGACGACATGCTGCACAGCTCCTGGTACAAGCAGCTCGCCGCCCAATACGGCGACTCCTTCAGCCAGGCGGTGAACGGCGTCGCGACCTTCTTCAAGGACCCGGGCAACCTGACCAAGATCGGCGGCGGCCTGCTCGTCGTCGGTGCGGGCATCGCCGGCGGCTTCACCGGAGTCACGATCGTGCTCATCCTGACGCTGTACTTCATGGCGTCGCTGCGGGGTATGAAGCGGGTCGCCGCGCGGTTCGTGCCCGCGTACCGCCGTCCGCGGTTCAGCGAGATCGTCGAGGATGTCTCGGGGGCCGTCGGGCGCTACGTGATCGGGCAGGCGAGCCTCGCGCTCATCAACGGCGTGCTGAGCCTGATCTTCCTCAGCATCATCGGTGCGCCGCTGCCGGCGCTGCTCGCGCTCATCGCGTTCATCGGCTCGCTGATCCCGCTCGTGGGCACGCTGTCCGGATCCATCATCAACTCGCTCATCTGCCTGTTCGTCTCGCCCGTGACCGCGTTGATCGCCTTCGGCGTACTACCTCGTCTACATGCAGATCGAGGCATACGTCATCAGCCCGCGCATCATGAACAAGGCCGTCGCCGTCCCCGGGGCGCTCGTCGTGATCGCGGCCGTGGGTGGCGGTGCGCTCGGCGGCATCCTCGGCGCGCTCGTCGCGATCCCCGTCGCCGCGAGCGCGATCATCATCATCCAGAAAGTGGTCTTTCCCGCGCAGGACGCGAAGCTCACCCCGCCGGAGGACGCCCGCGCCGTGTGAGCGCGCCGCGCCGACGGTCTATCGGACGCGGATCGCGGCGGGCTGGACGCTGATCTCGATGCGCGTCGCCTCGCCGAGGTCGTCGCCGTCGACCTCGAACGACCGCGGCTCGCCCAGTTCGATGGTGAGGGTGGTGAGCCGGCGATAGGTGGTGCTGTCGCTGCTCTGCGCACGTTCGTGGTCGCCGCTTCCGCGGAGGATCCGGCGGAGGCCGTTGTCCCAGACCATGGTGCGCAGGGTGTCCACCCACCCGGTCATGCCGTCCGCGTGCAGGGCGAGCAGGTCGAGTTCACCGTCACCGGGGTCCGCGTCCGGAAGGAGGTTGATCCCGCCCTGGAGGGTGCCGCAGTTGCCGATGATGAGCGTGTGCGCGCGCTCGTCGACCGGATCCGCTCCGTCGACGGCGAGACGGAGGTCGATGACCTCGCTGGCGGACACGGCGCGGCCGAGGGATTCGACGTAGGCGAGCCAGCCCGCCTTGTCCTTGAGGTTCTCGTCGGTCTCCGTGATCATGTGGGCGTCGATCCCGAAACCGGCCATGACGGCGAACGCATGCCGCTCGGATCCCTCGGCGAGGGTGACGTCGGCCCATCCGATGTCGATCGGGCGGGCGGCGCCGTGGAGTGCGCGGGTGACGGCCGCGGGAAGGTCGTTCAGGGGGACGCCGAGGTTCCGGGCGAGCAGGTTGCCGGTGCCGAGCGGGATGATCCCGAGCTCGGTCGCGCTCTTCATCTCCGCGAGGTGCTCGGCGACGGCGCGGATCGTGCCGTCCCCGCCTGCGGCCAGGATCAGCTCGGCTCCCGCGTCGAGGGCGCGTCGGGTCGCGTCCTGTCCCGGATCCTCCCGGCTGGTCTCGAACCACGAGACCCGCGCACGATCGATGTCGCTCAGCGCGGCCTCGAGGTCTTCCCGTGTGGTCTTCGAGGGGTTCCAGACGATGCCCACGTGCGTGTCGCTCATCGGTGTGTGCTCCTTCTGCGCCGGGAGATCCGGTGGGCCCGGTGAGGCCATCGTGTCAGACGGCCGGGGCCAGGACCGCTCTGACCGACGTGGTGCGGCGCGCGGCCACGGCGAGCGTGGTCGCGAGGAGCGACAGCACCGTCCAGACCAGGATCGCCGCGAGGGCCGGCCCCACGCCGTCGTCGCCGAGGAGGGCGGTCGCGACGGGAGAGGTGGGCAGGAACCCGGCGATGCCCGCCAGCCAGCCCGGCAGCGTCGAGATGATCCCGGCCGCGAGGGCCGCGACTCCCACGATCGCTCCGATCCAGCGGCCGATGCCACCGAGCAGCGCGACGAGCGCCTGGTTCACGGCGGCGAAGGCGACGCCGGCGAGCATCGCGACGCCCGCGAAGCCCCACCAGCGCGCGGGGTCGTAGGAGGCGACGATCTGCACCACGGTCGCGACGAGCAGCCCCTGCGCCGCGCCGATCGCCGCGGCGGGGAGGAATCCGCGCAGCGCCAGCGTCGCCGAGGAGCGGCGTGAGGTCAGCGCCCGCGCCGTGAACGCGCGCATCACGATGAACGAGGCGAGACCGCCGAACCACAGCACCACGGCCGCGAGCAGCGGGACCGCCGTCGGCCCGAACATGCCTCCGGACGTGTCGGCCTTCACCGGGTCGGCGACGATCGATGCCAGTGACGACGCCTGGGAGTCCGTGCGCTTCGGCAGCGCGCCGCCGCCTGGTGCAGGCCGGACGGCGAGGCCGCTCGTGCCGGTCGCGAGGGATCCGATCCCGGTGCTCAGGGTGGTCGCGCCGTCGGCGAGCTGCGCGGCTCCGGACTGCAGCCCGGTCGCGCCGGTGGCGAGGTTCTGCGCGCCGGTCGCGCTCTGCGACGTGCCGGTGGCGAGCTGGCCGAGGCCGGAGGAGAGCTGATCGATGCCGTCGGCGGCGGTGCGGAACTGCTGCGAGACTCGGCGACGCGGCGGTGTTGAACGCGGTGAGGCCTCCTGCGGCTGCCGGCGGCGCCGCCGCTGCGGTGCTCGCTGCGGGCGTGAGCTCGATCCGTGCGTCTTCGCGGCGAGCGCCTGGAGCGTGGCGCAGAGCTGCGGCTGCTGCGCGGGATCGCACGCTCGCGCTGGCCTCGGCGAGCGCGTCCGAGAGCTGCGTCGACGCCGGCGCTGATCGGCCGCCGTCGGCCTGCTGCGTGCCGTTGCGCCGCGTCGAACAGCTTCTGCGGCACGATCCCGTGCGCCTGCAGCGTGTCCGCGCCCTGCGCGAGTCCGGCGCCGGCCTGGTTCGCCCCGGTCTGCGCCGAGGTGATGCCGGACGAGATCGTGTCGAGGCCGGAGGACAGCTGAGACGCGCCGTCCGAGAGCTGCCCGGCGCCATCGGCGAGCTGCGGTCGCGCCGCCCGGGTATCGCGGCGGCCCCGGTCGCCGCGGACG
This sequence comes from uncultured Actinomycetota bacterium, assembly GCA_963791605.1. Taxonomy (GTDB): domain Bacteria; phylum Actinomycetota; class Actinomycetes; order Actinomycetales; family Microbacteriaceae; genus Microbacterium. The sequence continues at coordinate 142,906 of CAWBTB010000008.1, forward strand.
CTGCGCCGGTCGCGAGCTTGTCCGCGCCGTCGGCGGCCTCGCCGATCTTGTCGCCGAGCGTGCCGAAGCTCAGCAGCATGTTCTGCAGGGTGCTCTTCGAGATCGTCGAGCCCATGGTCGAGGCCGCGGTGGCGGCGATCTGGTTCGCGATCAGGCCGTCCGCGGCGCGCGCCTGCGGGGCGGTGGTCACCGCGATCGTCGCCTTCTCGGCGGCGGCCGCGGGATCCTGGATCGCGGTGCCGCCCGGAGACCGCGGCGGCGGAGAACTCCTTCGGGATGCGCACCACGGCCTGGTAGGTGCCGTCCTTCAGCCCCTGCGCCGCGTCCTTCTCGTTCGAGATGACCCAGGTGAGGTTCTCGGTCCTTCTTGCCGGTTCCGTCCACGAGGCCCGCGGACAGCTGGCGTCCGAGCGGGGCCAGCTGTCCGTTCACGGTCACCGGCTTGTCGTCGTTCACGATCGCGGCGGTCATCGTGTCGAGCCGCTGGGTGGGATCCTGCAGCGCCGCGACGAGCACGCCGCCGAGGATCGCGGGCAGCAGCAGCACGCCGATCAGGGTGAGCGCCGTGATCGGGCGGTGCGAACGGGCGCGCTCGATCAGCGCGGACAGGCGGGAGTTCATGCGGTCACCTCGTCGAGATCGGTGTTCATATCCGGGGTCGAGCGCCCGTGAGCGATTGGCGCCCGTCCCGGCGGTCGTTGAGCGAGCCGCAGGCGAGTCGAAACGCAGAGACGAAACGCGGTGATCCTGAGGAAGACCGCGTTTCGTCTCGGTCTCGCTGCGCTCGTCCTCGCTCAACGACCCCAGGGTCGGTCTCGCTGCGCTCGTCCTCGCTCAACGACCCCGGGTGGTGCGGTCTCGCTCAACGACCCGGGTGCGGTCTCGCTCAACGACCGCACGGCCGGATCCGTCCAGCCGGCGTCGGAGAGCAGCGCCGTCGCGGCTGCGGGGTCCCCGGCGGTGGCGAGCACGGCGAGCGGGCCGCGCTAGCAGGCGTCGCGGAGCATCGCGGTCGCCTGCTCGGCCTGCGCGAGGGTGAGCCGGTCGACGCCGTCGATCACGACGAGCGTGGTGCGGCCGCGCAGGGCGTCGCGCAGCTCGCGGAGCGGATCCGTCGCCCGGGAGGATCCGCCGTCCACGATCACGCAGCCGACGTGTGCGCGCACCCAGGCCGCGCGTCCGGGCATGAGGTGACCGGCGACGCGCAGCCGTCCCTCGGAGGGCATCCGCGCGGCGACGGCGAGGGCCACGGCGCGGCGCACTGCGTCGTCGCGCCCGGTGAGCACGAGTGCGGATCCCGCGGCGAGACGCAGGTCGAGGCCGTCGACCGCGCCGGCGATGGTCAGGCCGTCCGCGGCGACCACGGAGTCGTCGCCGGGCCAGGCGGCCAGGTGGCGCTCGCGTTCGACGGCCTCGCCCTCGATGTCGACGTGCGGCAGGATCTTCGCCAGCCACCCCGGGATCCGCCAGGCGCGATCGCCGAGGATCGCCATGAGCGCGGGGATCAGCGTCATGCGCACGAGGAACGCGTCGATCGCGATGCCGGCCGCGAGGCCCAGCGCGATCGGCTTGAGCGAGGAGTCGCCCTCCGGCACGAACGCCACGAACACCGCGAACATGATCACGGCGGCGGCGGTCACCACGCGGGCGGATCCGGCGAAGCCGCTGCGCACCGCGCGGATCGCGGCGGCACGTGCGGTGGCCTTGGACCGCCGAGGCCCGGATCGTGCACGTAGTCCTCGCGCATGCGGGAGACCAGGAACACCTGGTAGTCCATCGCCAGGCCGAACAGCACGCCCATCAGGATGATCGGCATGAAGCTGATGATCGGCCCGACCCGGGCGACGTGCAGCGCGTCGGCGAACCAGCCCCACTCGAACACCGCGGACACCACGCCGAACGCCGCGACGATCGAGAGCAGATACCCGAGCGCGGCGGTGATCGGCACCCAGATCGAGCGGAACACGATCGTGAGCAGCACGAGCGAGAGCCCGATCACGAAGATGCCGAACGGCAGCAGAGCGGCGCCGAGCCGGTCGGAGATGTCGATCCCGACGGCGGTGAAGCCGGTGACCTTGAGGTCGATGCCGAACTCCTTCAGCCACTGCGTCGTGATGCGCGCGCAGCTCGCGGACGAGATCGGCGGTCGCGGGAGCGTCCGGCGCGGTCGTCGGGACGACCTGCACGATGCCGGTGTCGGCGGTCTGGTTCGGGGTCGCCAGCGCGACCTCGGCCACGCCGGGAAGCTTCCCGACCGCGTCGCCCAAGTCCTTCATCAGTCCGACCGGATCCGTCGAGGTGACGATCGTTCCGGTGAGGATCAGCGGTCCGTTGAAGCCGGGCCCGAAGTGCTCCGCAGTGAGGTCGTAGTTCTCGCGGGCCTCGGATCCCTTCGGCAGCACTCCGGCGTTCGGCAGGGCCAGGGCGAGGCTGGTCGCGGGCACGGCGACCACGCCGAGACCGATCACGACGGCGAGGGCGACCAGCACGGGGTGCTTCGTGACGCCGCCGACCCAGCGCTGCGAGAAGGTCGGCTTCGGGATGCCGTTTCCCACGGGCGACCGCGTTTCGTCTCGGCCGGCTTCGCCGTCCTCGCTCAACGACCCCGAAAGGATCCGTGCCTTCTTGGATCGACCCGCGACCCGGCCCTTCAGGAACCCCAGTACGGCCGGGGTGAGCGTGACCGCGATGAGCACGGCGATCGCGACCGCGACCGCGGCGGCGACGCCCATCGTGGTGAGGAACGGGATCCCGGCGAAGCCGAGGCCGATCAGCGCGATGAGCACGGTGACCCCGGCGAACACGACCGCGGATCCGGCAGTGCCGGTCGAGCGCGCCGCGGACTCCTCGGGATCCACCCCCGCGCGCACCTGATCCTGATGGCGCGCGACGATGAACAGCGCGTAGTCGATGCCGACGGCGAGCCCGAGCATGAGCGCGAGCAGCGGGGTGGTCGAGGAGACCGAGGCGAAGGCCGTGGCGGCGAAGATCGCGGCCATCGAGATGCCGACGCCGAGGACTGCCGTGAGCAGGGGCATCCCCGCGACGACGAACGAGCGGAACGTCACGATCAGCACCAGCAGCGCGATGATGAGGCCGACCGCCTCAGTGAGGGAGAGCGCGGGGATCGAGGTCGCGAACAGGTCGCCGCCGAGCACGGCACGGGAGCCGTGCGGCAGCGTGTTCTGCAGAGCGGAGACCGCCGTGCGCAGATCGGCCTTGGTCGCCGCGGTCACCTCCGACGCCTGCCCCTGGAACTGCAGCCGCACGATCGCGGCGGAGCCGGTCCCCGAGCCGGTTGACGGGTTGCTCACCATCCCGGTCACGTGCGCGTCGAACGGGGAGGTCGCCGCGAGCACGCCCTTCAGATGGCCGAGTTCCGTGACGGTGCTCTCGATCGGGTCCTTGTAGGCGGAGCTGGAGACGCTGTCGCCCGGTGCGGCGACGACGATGAACTGCGCGCTCGTTCCGCTCACCTGAGGGAAGGTGCGCTCGAGCTGCTCCAGGCCGGCCTGGGATTCGGTGCCGGGGATCGAGAATGCGTTGTCGGTGCCCTTGCCCAGGGCGAGTGCGGCGCCGCCGGCGATGCCGAGCACGAGCAGCCAGGCCACGAGGACGCGCCAGGGGTGCCGGAACGACCAGCGTCCGAGTGAGGAGAGAAGGGTCGACACGAGGGTTCCTCCGACAGGCGATCGCGAGACTCGATACACCGGTGTATTCGATACGTCTATGTATCGTAGGGCGAGAACGGGGGGATAATCTGTGCGCGGGATGTGAATCGCAGGCCCAGTGGCCCGCAGGAGGTATGGATGACCAGCAATGCGACCAGGAGTCGGGAGAACACACGCGCACGTCTGCTCGAGGCGGCCGCGCTGGTGTTCGCCGAGGTCGGCCTGGACGGTGCGACCGTGGAGGCCGTGTGCGAGCGGGCCGGATTCACCCGCGGCGCGTTCTACTCGAACTTCGAGTCCAAGGACGAGCTCTTCCTGGAGCTCGCGGGCACGGTGTCGGCGGAGCGCCTCGCCGCGGTGCGGGCGCGCGTGGCCGAACTGAGCGAGTCCGGCGCGCTCGCGCAGGACTGCGACGCCACCACGCTCGTGCAGCAGGTGATGGACACCGGCAGCGACGACCGGCTCGGCGTCATGCTGCTCAGCGAGATCCGGATCCGCGCGCTGCGCGACCACGCCTTCGGCACGGCCTACCTGCGCCAGGAGCAGGAGATGGTCACCGGCATCGCGCGGATCATCGAAGACATCGTCGCGGCGGGGACGATGTCTCTGCGCATGGGGTCAGACGACGCGGCGCGCATGCTCCTGATCATCTGGGAGGGCATGACCGTGCGCGGCGCGATGGCGGGGAAGGACGACGCCCAGCTGCGTCGCGCCGGCAGCGTGGAGCTCGGCCGGCTGGTGTCGCTGCTGCTCGGCTGACGACGCCCGAGCCAGGGCTCGTCGAGCGAGCGCCTTCCGGGGCCGTCGGGCGTGCCGCTCATGGGGTCGTTGAGCGAGCACCGACGAAGTCGGAGCGAGACGAAACGCGGCGATCCGCGGGCAGGCCGCGTTTCGTCTCGGTCGTCGCTGACGCTCCGTCCTCGCTCAACGTCCCCAGGAGGGGGTGTCTCAGCGACGTTGCCGATCCGCCGCGAGCAGCGCGTGGCAGCGGCTGAGCCGCTCGAGCCACCAGTCCCGGCGATCCGCGGAGGCCTCCAGGCGGACGAGGGCGGCCGGATCCGGCGTCACCCTGGCGGCGGAGATCATCCCGTCTCGCGGCCGGGCATCGGCGACGTCGTCGGCGAACAGTGAAGCCGTGCCGAGGCCGCAGTCGTGCTCGAGCGTGGGGAGCGCCGCCGCCAGCGCCGCGCCGAGCGACAGCCCGACCGCGGTGTCGAGCGCGCTGGACACGACGACCGGGAGCCCCGCCTCGGCGACGATCCGCAGGGCGCGTTCGATGCCGCCCAGGGGCTGCGCCTTGATCACCAGCAGGTCCGCGGCGCCCGCGCGGGCGACGGCGAGCGGGTCTTCGGCCCGGCGCACGCTCTCGTCGGCGGCGATCGGGATGTCGAGGTAGGCGATGCGCTCGCGCAGCTCGGCGAGCTCGTCGATCGTCTCGCACGGCTGCTCGGCGTACTCCAGGTCGAACGGGGCGAGGGCGTGAATCGCACGTTCGGCCTCGTCGACGTTCCAGCCCGCGTTCGCGTCGATCCGGATCCGGCCCTCCGGCCCCATCTCGGCCCGCACCGCGCGCACCCGGGCGATGTCGTCGGCGAGCATCTGACCGGCCTCGGCGACCTTCACCTTCGCGGTGCGGCAGCCGTCGAAGCGCGCGAGCACCTCGGCCACGCGCTCAGGCGCCACGGCGGGGATCGTCGCGTTCACGCGGATCCCGTCGCGCACCGCCGGCGGGCGGGGGTGCCAGGCGTCGGCGATAGCGGCGGACAGCCAGGTCGCGGCCTCGGCGTCGGCGTACTCGGTGAACGGCGAGAACTCGGCCCAGCCCTCCGGGCCTTCGAACAGCAGCGCCTCCCGCACGTCCACCCCGCGGAACCGGGTGTGCATCGGCAGCGCGACCACCCGCGCGGTTTCGAGGATCTCGGCGAGCGCGGGGAGGTCGGTCATGCCCCCATCATGCACCCCCGGATCCGCTCAGCCGATCCGTCGCGCGGGCTCGGCCGCGCAACGGTCTGCACAGCATGCGACGCTCCGCACGCAGATTCGCTCGATTCGTGTGCTGATCGTCGCGACGTTTGCAGATCGTCGCACGTGCTGAGCTCGGCGCAGAGGTGATGGGCCGTCGGATCCGGCCGCTCAGCCGATCCGCTTCTGCAGTTCGGCGAGCCGTCCGGACGGGCGGAAGCCGAGGGCGGTGTTCACGGCCAGCATGTGCGCATTCGACTCGGCGTTGAATGTGACCACGCGCGGGGTGCGGGGAAGCTCGCGCTGCAGCCGGCGCAGGTTCTCGAGCTTGACGCGCATGCCCAGCCGGTGGCCGCGGTCCTCGCGGCGCACGAGCGTGCCCCACTGGTAGGCGGAGGCGTCGTCGCGGGAGACGACGAGTTGCGTGTACGCGGCCACCTGGCCGTCCGGGGTCAGGGCGACCGCGCAGAGCGAGGTTCGACCCTGTGCTGCGATGAGCGCCTCCTGCTCACGGACGGCGGCGACGTCGGGCGTCGCGACCTCCAGGTCGAGGTCGCCCATCGGGGCCTCGGTGTCGAGTGCGCTGTCGAGCGTCGCCCATCCCATGACGAGGTCGTTCGGGACGGGGCCCACCCAACTGCGCACGGCGTAGCCGTCCTCGGGCGTCTCGGCCGCCAGTCGGCTCAGCAGCTCCTCAGCGACGGGCAGGTCGAGCACGCTCTCCAGATCGCCGAGCGCGATGTCGTAGCCGTGCCGTCGGGCGAACTCCGCCCCGGGCTGGCTGGCACCGTCCGCAGGGGCCGTGGCCGGCCACATCGTCGCCCCGGTGATGGTGCGCCGCGCCCGGCCCGCGGCGCGTTCCTCGAGTGCGGCGAGGAGGGCGGATCCGACCCCCTGGCGGCGATCCGGTGCGGCGACGTACACGGCGATGTCCGCCAGGTGCAGGTTGTCCTTGAGGGGGAGTGCCAGCGCTGCAGCACCGACGACCGCACCGGCGCGATGCGCCAGGAACGCCCGCCGCTCAGTGACCGCGGAATCCTGCTGCAGCTCGGTCCGGGTCTCCTCGAGCGACCACAGGATCGCGTCGTCGCCGCGGTCCGCGCGACGTGCGGCCGAGTAGATGTCCCACCAGGCGTCCACGGCGGCATCGTCGAAGGGGTCAACGGGCCGGATCTCGATCGCCATGCGTCCACGCTACGCGAGTACGTCGGACGGAACTGCGTCATTGACAATAGTGTGTGACACACAATATGGTGTTGACCATGAGCGACGAGGAGTTCGAGGGCCACCTGCAGGAGATGCGGCGCGGCACGATCGTGCTCGCCAGCCTGCGCCTGCTGCGTGAGCCCGGGTACGGCTACGGCCTGCTCGAACAGCTGAGCGCCGCCGGGTTCCCCACCGACGCCAACACGCTCTACCCGCTGCTCCGTCGCCTCGAGAAGCAGGGGTATCTGGCGAGCGAGTGGAACACCGACGAGGCGCGGCCCCGCAAGTTCTACCGCACCTCCGATGCCGGGATCCGCCTGGCCGACACCCTCATCCGCGACGTCGAGGCGATCGCCGCCGCCGCGAAGAAGCTTCCCTGACCTCCGGAGGAGAACATCATGGACACCGACACCTCCCTGACCGAGCGCTACGTCACCGCGGTCGCCCGCTCCGTACCCGCAACCGACCGTGCGGAGATCAGCGCCGAACTGCGCGCCTCGATCGCCGACGAGCTGGACGCGCGTCTGGCCGCAGGCGAGCCGCAGGACGCGGCCGAGTATGCCGTCATCGCCGAGTTCGGCGATCCGATCGCGTACGCGGCCTCTCTCGCCGGGCGTCCGCTCGTGCTGATCGGCCCGCGCTACTACGCCGCGTGGTGGCGGCTGCTGCGGCTCCTGCTCGTCATCGTGCTGCCCGCCGCCGCGGTCATCGCCGGATTCGTCCGGGCGATCGGCGGAGGGGACATCGGCGCCGTGATCGGCGCGATGATCCCGGCGATCATCACCTCGGGAGTGCACGTCGCGTTCTGGACAACGCTCGTATTCGCCGTTCTCGAACGCACGGGATCCACGGGTGACACGGTGCTGGAGTGGACGCCGGACAAACTGCCGCGCTCCGTGATCCCGGCCGCTCGGATCGCCGACCTGATCGGCGCGGCCGTCGTCTTCGTCGCCCTGATCGGATCCGTCGTGTGGGACCGCACGGTCGGCTGGGGGCAGGATCATGTGCACCTGTTGTCGCCCGGCCTGTGGCCCGGGGTGATGATCGCCTGGATCGCACTGCTCGTGATCGGCCTGGTGGTCGAGGTGATCGTGGTGCGGCGCGGACGATGGACCGTGCCGCTCGCGGCGGTGAACATCACCGCCACTCTGATCGCACTGATCGGGGCGGTTGTCCTGGTCTGGCAAGGGGCGGTGCTGGATCCGCAGCTGATGCACCGGATGCAGCAGGCGAGCACGCCGACCACCGACATCGTGCAGATCGTGAACATCGTGCTCACGGTCGTGATCGGCGGGATCCTGATCGGCATCCTGTTCGATGCCTACCGCAAGTTCGGTCTCGCCCGGGAGGTGTGAACGGACCCGGCCGTGAGGCCGCGCGGAATAGGCTGGATCCCGTGACCGACGCATCCGTCTCCGAGCTGTTCGACCCCGCGGAATGGGCGCTCGCGCCCGGCGCCGAGGAGTACACCGACATCACCGCGCATGTCTCGACCGATGGGCGGATCGCGCGGATCGCGTTCGACCGGCCCGAGGTGCGCAACGCCTTCCGGCCGCACACGGTCGACGAGCTGTACCGCGCGCTCGACATCGCCCGGCAGGATCCGCGCATCGGCGTGGTGCTGCTCACCGGCAACGGACCGAGCCCGAAGGACGGCGGATGGGCGTTCTGCTCGGGCGGAGACCAGCGGATCCGCGGGCGCGACGGGTACAAGTACTCGGAGGACGAGACGGCGGTGCCCGCGGCGGCGCAGGCCCGGGCCGGCCGGCTGCACATCCTCGAGGTGCAGCGGCTCATCCGGTTCATGCCGAAGGTCGTCATCGCGGTCGTGCCGGGCTGGGCGGCCGGCGGCGGGCACTCGCTGCACGTGGTCTGCGACCTGACCATCGCCAGCGCCGAGCACGGCCGGTTCAAGCAGACCGACGCGGATGTCGGATCCTTCGACGCCGGCTACGGATCCGCGTACATGGCGCGGCAGACCGGTCAGAAGTTCGCGCGCGAGGTGTTCTTCCTCGCCGAGGAGTACTCCGCCGAGCGCGCGATGCAGGCCGGAGCCGTGAACCGGGTCGTGCCGCACGCCGACCTCGAGCGCGAGGCGATCGCGATGGCCCGCACGATCCTGACCAAGTCGCCCACCGCGATCCGCATGCTGAAGTTCGCCTTCAACGCCGTCGACGACGGCCTGGTCGGCCAGCAGGTGTTCGCCGGCGAGGCCACCCGGCTCGCCTACGGCACCGACGAGGCCGTCGAGGGCCGCGACTCGTTCCTCGAGAAGCGCGATCCGGACTGGTCGCCGTACCCCTGGCACTACTGACGGCCATGAGTTCTCTCCATCGCTCGTGCCGCGTGGACGCTCTGCGCGGCCCGCGCGCCGAGAAACCATTTCCTGCACGAGACACCATGCACGCCGTGGTGTCTCATGCAGAATGTGGTTTCTCGCGCGGCCGACGCGACGACCGGGCCCGGTCACGGGTGCCGGCATGAGGCTCGCGGGGCTCGATGCGCCGGATCCGCGGGCGGTCGCGGCAGCGGTCCCGGCGGCGCTCGACGGCACTCGACCGCTCGCGCTCGGCTTCGCGCCCACCCCCGACGACCTGGTGCGCGACGGGACCGCCGTCGTCATCGCGACATCGGGATCGACCGGCGTGCCGAAGCGGGTCGTGCTCTCCGGCGACGCCCTGCGCGCATCCGCGGAGGCGACGGCGCGGCGGATCGGATCGGGACAGTGGATGCTCGCGCTGTCCGCCGGATACGTCGCCGGACTCCAGGTGCTGGTGCGCTCGCATCTCGCCGGCACGGTCCCGGTGCTGCTCGAGGACCGGTTCACGCCCGCCGCGTTCGCACGGGCGACCGGAGCGATGCGACCGGAGGGCGAGCGGTTCACGTCGCTCGTGCCCGCGCAGCTCGCGACGCTCATCGACGCTGCCGACGATCCGGAGATCCGCGCCGCGCTCGCCGCGTACGACGCGATCCTGATCGGCGGGCAGGCGCTGCCCGTCGCGCTGCGGGAGCGGGCGAGCGCGCTCGGGGCGCGGATCGTGCGCACCTACGGATCCAGCGAGACCGCGGGCGGCTGCGTCTACGACGGCGTGCCGCTCGACGGCATCCGGATCGCGCCCGTCGACGGCGAGCTGCATATCGCCGGGCCCACTCTCGCGGACGGCTACCTCGGCGACCCGGAGCTGACCGAGCGCACCTTCGTGACGGACGCGGCGGGGATCCGCTGGTACCGCACGGGCGACCTGGGCGCCGTCGAGAGCGGCGTCCTGCGGATCACCGGTCGCGCCGACAACGTCATCGTCTCGGGCGGCGTCAACGTCTCGCTGGACCGTGTGGAGCGCGCCGTGCGTGCGGTGACGCTGCTCGAGGGCGCCGTCGTCGTGCCGATCCCGGACGAGCGCTGGGGACAGGGATCCGCGATCGTCGCCCCCGCTCGCTCCGGCGCCGGGGAGGGCGAGCTGCTCGCCGCGGCCCGGGACCGGGTGGCCTCCGAGGTCGGCCTCCCGGCCCGGCCCGCGCGGATCCTGCTCGTCGCCGCACTGCCGATGCTCGCCTCGGGCAAGCCCGACCGCCGCGCGATCGCCGAGCTCGCCGCACACGCTCCCGGCACGCCGGGCTGACCAGTCGCGGTGGATCGGCCCGGCCGCTGCGGGAAAACGGAGGAGCTCGCGGCGCGTCGCGCGCGGGTGCGGGGCGGCACGCCGGAAGCTCCTCCGTTTTCCGACGCGCGAAGGGGAGCGGCGTCCGACGCGCGAGGGCGGCGGGGGCCGCGAGCGGTGGGCCGGCGGGATACATCCACAGACGGACGCCGGGCCGGATCCGCTCGCGTAGCGTGAAAGGGTGATCCGCTCCGTCCCCCGCCTCTGGCTCGTGCTCGACATCGTCGGGGCCGCCGTGGGGCTGCTCATCACGCTGCCGCTGACCTATGTGATCTCCGCCTCGACGCTGAGTCTGTGGCTGGGTGACGGGATCCTGCCCGCGGTGATGCTGGCCGTGATCGCGACCGCGCTGTGGGGCGGGGCGGCGATCAGCCGGCTGTCGCCAGCACTCGCGTTGACGGTCGCATGGATCGCGGCGCTGTTGCAGATGGCGTGCGGCTTCGCTCCCGGCGCCTACGACCTCGCCATCTTCGCCGTGCTGTTCGCGACCGCCGCGTGGGGGTCGACCCGCCTGATGTGGATCGGCGGGGCATCGGCGCTGGGCGGCGGGCTGATCGCCGGCGTCTACATGTCGCTGACCAACGAGCCCGGCCTCATCGTCGATCCGGGCACGGGCCTGCGCCTCGCCCTGGTGGCCGCGCTGCTGGGGGCGGTCTCGGTGCTCGCCCTGGTGATGGCGTGGGGTGCCGGGCTGCTCTGGCGACTCGTGCTGCGCGGGCGGCAGACGCGAGAGGCGCAGGTGCGCGCGGAGGCGGTCGCGGCCGCCGAGCAGGAACGGGTGCGGATCGCGCGCGACATGCACGATGTGGTGGCGCACTCGCTCGCGGTCGTGATCGCGCAGGCCGACGGCGCCCGGTACGCGGCGGCGGCGGATCCGGCCCAGGCCACGGCGGCGCTCGCGACGATCGGGCAGACCGCGCGCGCCGCACTCTCGGACGTGCGACTGCTGCTCGCCCAGCTGCGCCACCGCGAAGGGCAGGGGCCGCAGCCCACACTCGCCGATCTCGAGGCGCTGTACGCCCAAGTGCGCGCGGCGGGGATCGAACCCCGGGTGACGGTCGATCCGATGCCGCCGGGGGAGCCGCCGGCCGCGATCCAGCTCGCCGTGTACCGGATCCTGCAGGAGGCGCTCACGAACGCGATCCGGCACGGCGACGGCGATGTCGACGTCCGGCTGAGCTGGCTCGCCGACCGGGTGGAGATCGACGTGCGCAACGGCGTCGACCCCGGGCACGCGTCCGCGCCGGGAGGGCACGGACTGATCGGCATGCGCGAACGCGCCCAGCTCGTCGGCGGCACGCTCGCCGCCGCGCGCGAAGGCCGGCGGTTCGCGGTGCGCGGGACGCTTCCGATCGGCTCTGCGATGGGGTCGGGGGCCGGGCGATGACGGTCCGGGTCGTGCTCGTGGACGATCAGGCGCTGTTCCGCGCCGGGATCCGCATGCTCGTCGCGTCCCAGCCCGACCTGGAGGTCGTCGGCGAGGCCGGGGACGGCCAGGAGGCCATCGACGTCGTGCGCTCCACGCGTCCCGACGTGGTGATGATGGACATCCGGATGCCGGTCATGGACGGGCTCACCGCGACCGCCCGGATCCTGGAGGAGACCGACGGGCAGCCGGATCCGCCCCGCATCGTCATGCTCACGACGTTCGATCTCGACGAGGCGGCGGCGCGCGCCATCCGGCAGGGAGCGAGCGGATTCCTGCTCAAGGATGCGGATCCGGAGTTCCTGCTCGCGGCGATCCGGACCGTGCACTCCGGTTCGAACGTGATCGCCGCGTCGGCGACGCGGGAGCTGTTCGCGCACTTCGCGTCGCCCGAGCAGACCCCGGTGCCGCCGAGCTACCACGCCCTCACCGAGCGCGAACGGGAGATCTTCGCGCTCGCCGCGCGCGGGCTGTCGAACGCCGAGATCGCCGCGCGGGAGTTCCTCTCCGAGGCGACCGTGAAGACGCACATCAGCCGGATCCTGATGAAGCTCGCGCTCCGCGACCGGGTGCAGCTCGTGGTGTTCGCGTTCGAGCACGGCCTGGCGTGACCGGGACCGGACCTGTCAGCCTGCGGGTCGGAGTCGCCCCAGCAGGGCTCGGGCCGCGCGGGTGGGCGCGGCCCGCCACACCACGCCGAGCCGGGAGCGGATCTCCGGTGCGTCGATCGGAATCGCCCGGGTGCTCTCCCAGCGGCGACAGGTCGCGGCGCTGACGACGCCGACACCGAGGCCGCGCATGGCGAGCTTCTCGACGACGGAGGGCGTGGACACCTCCCAGCGCGGCGCCCGCGCACCGGGACGGCCGGCGAGCAGGGCGTCGAGGGCTGCGCGATCGCCGGTCCCGTCCGGCAGGGTGATCAGATCCATGCCGATCAGCTCCTCCGGGCGGATCGTGCGGCGCGCGGCCCAGGGGTGCGACGGGGCGACGACGGCGACCATCGGGTCGTCGAAGATCACCGCGGACCCCAGTTCCTCCGGCGGATGCTCGGCCCAGGCGACGAGCGCGACGTCGATCTCGCCGCGGCGGACCGCGGAGACGAGGCGCATCGAGGTGTCTTCGCGCAGTCGCAGTTCGAGCCCCGGATGTGCGGTGCCGATGTCGGCGAGCGCATCGTAGAACGTCGGCCAGGTCAGACCGAACACGGTGCCCACGCGGAGCGACCCGAGGATCAGTCCACGCAGATCGGCCGCCGTGGCGCCGATTTCGCCGACCGCCTCGAGAGCGGCACGGATCGGTGGCATCAGGCGCTCGCCGTCCTCGGTGAGCGCCACCCGCCGGGAGCTGCGGTCGAACAGGACCACGCCGAGCTCGCGCTCCAGCTTCTGTACCTGTGTGCTCACCCCGGACTGGCTGACCCGCACGCGTGCGGCGGCCGCGGTGAAGGATCCCGTCTCGACGACCGCGAGCACGTAGCGCAACTGGTGAAGTTCCATCTCTGAGACAGATGATAGCGATGTCGATCAGCTGTTGGACGGATCGATGGGAGTGGACCAGCCTGGAGCGGAAGAAGAAGGGAACACCATGACCGCCATCGAGAACCTCGCGCCCGAACCGACCGTGCCGATCCCGGTCCGCCTCGACATCGACACCGTCGCCCCGCACTTCGCGCGCGCGCTCGCCGGGCTGGACGCCGCGATGATCCGAGAGCTCGACGCCGCCGGCATCGATGACCGGTTGCGCGAACTGGTCCGGCTGCGCGCCTCGCAGCTGAACGGCTGCAGCTACTGCGTCGACCTGCACGCGGGCGACGCGCTCAAGGCCGGCGACACCGCCGCCCGGATCGCCGCCGTCGCCGTGTGGCAGGAGTCGCCGTTCTTCACCGCCCGGGAGCGGGCGGCGCTCCGGCTCACCGAGAGCATCACGCGCGTGTCCGAGACGCACGTGCCGGACGCGGACTGGGCTGCCGCCGCCACCCGGTTCTCCCCGGAGGAACTCGGCGCACTCGTCTCGCTCATCGTCGTGATCAACGCCTGGAATGCGGTCGGCGTCTCGACGCACGCCTGGACGGGGTCGCTGTGACCGGGCCGGGAGCGAGTCGTCCCCGTGAACGCACGCCATAGCCTGCACTGACCCGGACGACTCGATCCACGAGCAGGCACGGCGAACTCTCAGCAACAAAGGCTGTCTTTGCATCGACAGTCTGGGTAACATCGTCGGCATGGCAGACGACCGACTCCGAGGGAATCTCGAGATGCTGATCCTGGCGACCCTGGCGCGCGGATCCGCCCACGGCTATGCGCTCGCCGAGGCGCTGCGCGCAACGAGCGGCGGCGAGTTCGATGTGCCCGAGGGGTCGCTGTACCCCGCGCTGCACCGCCTGGAGCGAGGCGGGGCGATCGCCAGCGAATGGGTGCACGATGGGCGCCGCCGACGGGTCTACGCGATCACCGCCGCCGGGGCGACGCGTCTGCAGCAGGAGCGGAGCGCATGGCAGCGGTTCGCGGACGGGGTCGCGAGCACGCTCGCCGCCACGTCGGTCCGGCCGACGGCGCAGGGGGTGTGACATGTCCGATGCGATCGATCGCTATCTCGAGCAGCTCGCGGATCGGATCGGCGCGGGGCGCGACGCCTGGCGCCTGCTCGCCGAGACCGACGGGCATCTGCGCGAGGCGCAGGCCGCGCTGCAGGCGCAGGGCATGGCCGACGTCGAGGCGGCGGAGACCGCGGTGCGGCGCTTCGGGGATCCCGCGACCGTCGCCCGGGCACGCTCCCCGCGCCGCAGAGCACTCGGCCTGCTGAGCGGCGGCTGGCTCGTGGTCGCGCTGGGCCTCGTCGTGATCGGTGTGAGCGGCCTCGTGTCCTGGGCGATCGTGGCGGTCGCCGGGCCCGGCTTCCTGGCCGGCGACGTGAACGGCGTGACCTACACGACCGCGCGCTGCGCGGACTTCCTCGGCTTCTTCCCGCAGGCAGGCAGCTGTGCGGCCGCCGCGGCGATGCACCACTCCGACGAGATCGTCTCCGAGCGGCTCGCGGCCGGGATCCTCGGCCTGCTCCTGCTGCTCGCCTGGCTGCTCGTCCGGCGGATCCGCGGAGCGGTGCCGATCGCCCGCGAGGACCGCAGGATGCTGCTCGTCGCGAGCGCGGTCGCCTATCTCGGCGTCGGTCTGGTCGGCTTCGGCTGGGGCGCGCTCGGGGTGCTCCTCGACGTCGTCCGCGGTCTGGACGTCGCCGGTGTCGGCGTCCGCCTCAGCGACGGGGCGATCGCACTGCTCGCCGGTGTGGTCGCGGTGATCCTGCTGGTGCGCTTCGTCCGCCGCGGGATCGCGACCCCGGGCGCCGCGCCCGCGACCCCCGCCTGACCGGCCGCGCCCGCGACGCCCTCCTGACCGCGAGCACCAGCGATCCCCCTCCTGACCGTGAGACTCCAACTGGGCGGCGAGACTGCACGTCAGGTGTGCAGTCTCGTCGCCCAGATGAAGTCTCGCGGATCATCGGCGCGGATCATCCTCGGGATGTATGCGGATGCGACCGAAGGGCGACGCGACGGACCCTGGGCCGTCCGTAGCGTCGAAGCATGGAGATCACGACGACCGACCTGGGACTTGCGGCCCGGGTCCAGCACCTGACCAAGACCTACGGATCCGGTCCGAGTTCGGTGCAGGCGCTCGACGGCATCAGCGTCGGCATCCGGCGCGGCCAGTTCACCGCCATCATGGGCCCGTCCGGCTCGGGCAAGTCCACGCTCATGCACATCATGGCCGGGCTCGACACCGCCACACGCGGCCGTGCCTGGATCGGCGACACCGAGATCACCGGCCTCGGCGACCTCGACCTCACGATCCTGCGCCGTCGTCGCATCGGGTTCGTCTTCCAGGCCTTCAACCTGGTGCCCACGCTCGACGCCCTCGGCAACATCCTGCTGCCGTTCGAACTCGACGGGCGCCGGCCCTCCGCGATCGAGCGGGCCAGGATCGACTCGCTCGTCGAGACCCTCGGGATCGGGCCACGGTTGCGGCACCGCCCGCACCAGCTGTCCGGAGGGCAGCAGCAGCGCGTCGCGATCGCCCGGGCGCTGGCCACGGCGCCCGACCTGGTCTTCGCCGACGAGCCCACGGGCAACCTCGACTCGGCCTCCGGGCGCGAGGTCCTCCTGCTGCTCTCCGCGGCCAGCCGGGAGCACGGCCAGTCGATCGCGATGGTCACGCACGATGCGGTTGCCGCGAGCCACGCCGATCGCGTGCTGTTCCTCGGCGACGGCCGGATCGTCGCCGACCACCCGCGTCGCAGCCCCGAGGAGATCGCCTCGTTCATGCTCTCGGCGGAGGCGGCGGCATGACCGCGGCGCCCCCCACGCTCCTGGAGACGCCGCTGAGCCCGTCTCGTCTCGCGTTCCTGCGCGAGCGCGGCATGGGCGCCAGCGTGTTCGTCGCCGCGCTCACCTCGGCGTTCGGAGTGATCCTGGTCGACACCACGGTGTATCTCGGTGCCCTGCTGCAGAACGATCCGACCATCAGCGACAGTCGCACGCTCGCCTACGTCGTGCAGATCCTCTCGGTGCTGCTCACGGCGGTCGCGATGTACGTCGCGGCGATCGTCACCGCGAACACGTTCGCCACGATCGTGGCCGGCCGCACCCGGCGGATCGCGCTGATGCGGCTCATCGGTGCGTCCTCCCGCGCGCAGCGCGCCGAGGTGGCGCGCCAGGGACTGTCGGTCGGGATCCTCGGCGCCCTGCTCGGCCTTGCGGCGGGCGTGCTGCTGTCCTGGGCGGGAGTCGCCATCGGATCCGCCGTGCTCCCGAACGCGCCAGACGGCTTCTCGCCCGCGCACCCGGGAGTGCTGATCCCTGCGGCGGGCGTGGCGCTGACGACCTGGATCGCCTCCTGGGCGGGATCGCGCCGCGTGCTGACGGTCACGCCGCTGCAGGCGCTGGCGGGGTCGGCCGAGCGCAGCGCTTCCGACATCGGATCCGTCTCGTCGCGCCATCTCGGGGCGATCGTGCTGTTCGCGATCGGCGGCGCGCTGCTCGTGGCCGGCGTCGTGTACGGGCTGACCTCGCCGCTCGGGGTCGTCGTGGCGTTCTTCGGGGGAGTGTTCTCGTTCACCGCTCTCGCGATCGGATCCGTGCTGGTCATGCCTCCGGTACTGCGGATGGTGGGCCGTCTGTTCGGGCGCAGCGCCCCCGCCCGGCTCGCGGCGGAGAACGCGCTGCGCCACCCGGAGCGCTCCAGCCGGATGGCGGTCGGCGTCGTGATGGGCGTGACGCTCGTGACGATGTTCGCGGTCGCGCTGGAATCCGCCAAAGCCCTGTTCGTCCGTACGAGCACGGAGGAGCTGCCGGCGGGCTTCTTCGCCCCGATCGACGCATTCGCGACGGTCATGATGGTGCTGGTGGGGGTGTCGGCGGTGATCGCCGCCGTCGGTCTCGTGAACCTGCTCACGATCGGGGTCGTGCAGCGCCGTCGCGAGCTGGGCCTGCTCCGGGCGATCGGATTGAGCAGTCGGCAGGTGCGCCGCATGGTGCTGCTCGAGGCCGCCCACGTCACGATCGCGGCCACCGCGACCGGACTCGTGCTGGGCATCGTGTACGGCTGGGTCGCGGCGCAGTCGCTGCTGGGCTCGGTGCCCGCGCTGCCCGACTTCCGCCCCGCGGGCCTCGTCGCGCCGGTGGTGCCGTGGGCGCCGATCGCGGCGATCGCAGCGGGCACAGCGGTGCTCACGCTGCTCGCCGCGGTCGCCCCGACCCGGCTCGCAACGCGCGTCGCCCCGGTCGAGGCCCTCGCCGCGGATTGAGCGGAGTGGGACTGAGCTGAGCTGAGCGGAGCTGTCCGAGCGGAGCGGGCCGCGGGACGGTTCCCGCGGCTCTACTCCCAGCCGTGTGCGAGCCGGCGGATCCGCCACCCGCGCCACTGCCACGCGGCCCACAACACCGGCCAGAGCAGGGCGGAGGACGGGCCCGCGAAGACCAGCCGGTCGCGCCACAGCGTGCGGCCGTCCGGCAGCGCGGAGACGGCCATCCGGTGATCCCAGACGTCGAGGGCGGAGAGCGGGCCGGTGAGCGGGATGCCGCTGTCGCGCAGGATCCGGACCGTCTCGCCGTCGTGCTCGCGGATCTCGTCGTACGCGCCGATCAGCTGGGTGCCGACCGTGACCACGCCGAACAGGCGCAGCCGCACCGCGGTGTGGAGAAGGGAACCCTCCTCCTCGGCGCGCACCAACGGCTCGACGACGAGGATCGGGCCGTACAGCGCCGCGAGCACCTCCGGCGAGTGCAGGGCGGCCCAGGCGGCGTCGGAGGAGGCCACGATCCGGAACTTCAGCTGCACGTGCCGCAGTCGCGGGCCCCGCGCGCTCATCGCGGCAGCACCGCCGCGCGCCGGTCCGCCGCCGTGATCTCGCGGCGAGTCCAGACCAGGGCGTAGCGCTCGTCGTAGCGGCGCGAGCAGCGCGCGCACGATGATGCGCGTGCGGGCCGCCGATGCCGGTAGGTCACGTGCCCGGACGGGCAGCGCCCGACCCAGGGGGCGAGCTCGGTCGCCGTCTCGCCGTGATGCGTCGTGCCGCCGACGTACCCGAGCTCCCGGGCGACGCGCCTCCAGGACGCCCCGTGGGCGGCGTCGTGCCCGGCCAGCGCGTGCGCGACCTCGTGCAGCAGCACCTGATGGATCTCGTCGTCCTCGAAACGCGCCGCGAGGTAGCGCGACACGGTGATCCGCTTGTCGCGGTAGTTGCAGGCGCCCGCCCGCCGCTTGGCGTTGTCGAACCCGAACGACCAGGAGCGATCCAGGTGCATGCCGATGAGCGCCTCGCCCCAGCGGCGGACCCGTTCCAACTCGGCCATGACTCAACGCTAGGCGACACCGCCGACAATCGCGCGCCCCGACGCGGAGCTCGGGCCCGACAGGTCAGGCATTATGGCGTCGGAGCTGGAAATCGCGGCTCCCACGCGCCTGGGAGGAGCAGTTTCCATCTCCTGGCGGAACGAGGGGTTCATCTCCCGCCGGAACGGGGGGATCACGCCGGGCCGCGGCCGCGGCGGCGCAGGATCCGGGTCAGGCGTTGACGGCGACGGGATCGCGGTGGCGCTCGACCAGTCTCGATCGCGAGCAGCGCCGCCTCGAGCGCGGCATCGTCGGCGCCCGCCTCGCGACGCAGGAACACGGTGCGCTTGAAGCTCTCCCTGGCCTGGTCGTAGTCGCCGGCCTCGAAGGCGTTGCGGCCCTGGTGCTGGTGCGCGAATGCGGCGATCGGCACCCAGCCCTGCCCCTCGGCCTCGGCGACGCAGGTGGCGAGCTCGTGGTCGGCGGCCCCGTACGCGCGGCGGTACTGCAGCACCGTGGCGTGCAGCACCCTCGCGCGGATCAGATCCTTGCGGGTGCCGCCCATGCGCGCCTGCCGTACGGCCTCGTCGGCGAGCACCAGCGCCTCGTCGAGGCGGCCGAGCACCTTCAGCAGCCACACCCGCTCGAGCAGCGACGGCAGGCTGCGTTGCTCGGAGATCTCGGCGAGGCGCCCTTCGCACTCGGCCGGATCGACCAGCTCGCGCAGAGAATTCGGGTCGTATCCCTTGATGAAGCCCACGCGACCGTCCTCCTGTTCCGCATTCCGTCGAGGTCCAGTCTGCCTGGCGAACGCGAGCATCCGCGAAGGGCAGCGGGCGTGCCGCCGAAATGGCGAGGGTTCCGATCGTTCAGCGCAGGAACACGCCCGCGTCGGGGCGCGGCGAGGCGACCGCGGTCGCGTCGGTGACGATCGCGGCGTCCTTCGCGAACGCGGCCACCTCGGCGCCGTGCGCGAGCTTGGCGGGGTGCGGGCCGGCGGCGAGGATCCGCGGCAGCGTGTCGGCGGGCAGCGGCGTCCGCGACGCGGCGAGCACGAGGTTGCCGAAGCGGCGCCCCTTCAGGATCTGCGCGTCGGCGAGGATCGCGACCTCGGGGAGCACGGCGGCGATCGTCGCGACCTGACGTCGGGCGAACGCGAGGCCGGGGCCGTCGGCCACGTTCACGAGCAGCACGCCGGCGGGGGCGAGCAGTTCTGCGAGCTCGCGGTAGAACTCCACGCTGGTGAGGTGCGCGGGGGTCTGCGCGCCGGAATAGACGTCTGCGACGACGAGGTCGACGCTGCCGGACAGCGCGGGCGGCAGCCGCCGCACGCCCTCGCGCGCGTCGCCGATCCTGATCCGGATCGCAGCTCCCCGGGGCAGCGGGAGGTGCTCCCGCACGAGCTCGACCAGGGGCGCCTCGAGCTCGATCACCTGCTGCCGGGAACCGGGCCGGGTGGTGGCGATGTAGCGCGGGATGGTCAGGGCTCCGGCGCCGAGGTGCACGGCCGTGATCGGCTCGCCGGGGGAGCGCAGCTCGTCGATCACCGCTCCCATCCGCAGTACGTACTCGAAGTGCAGGTGCGTCGGATCGCCGAGATCGACGTGGGATTGCGGAGTGTCGTCGATGAGCAGCTCGAATCCGCCGCCGAATTCGGCGGGCACGACCCGGGCGATGCCGCCCGACCCCAGCCGCGCTGCCGGGTGCTCGGTGTCCTTCGCGCGCGCTCTGCCCATGCGAGGAGCCTAGCGCATCATGATGCGACCATGGTGATGTTATGATGCGACCATGCGCACGACGGTGAACATCGATGATGAGCTGCTGGCGGAGATCAAAGTGATCGCGGCGAAGCGGCACCGACCACTCGGTGCGGTGGTGGACGAGGCGCTGCGCGGCTATCTCGCCGAGTCCGTGGCCGCGCCTGTCGACTTCAGCTGGGCGGATGTGGCGATCGAGGTTCCGGGGGGGAAGGGTCTTCGTCCCGGGGTGAACTGGCGCAGCAACTCGGCGATGCTCGATCTGATGGAGGATCTGTGATCCTCCTCGACGTGAATCTCTGGATTCCCGCGCTCCGCCCCGATCACGCCCAGCACGAGTTCGTCACCGACTGGATGACAGGGATCCGGTCCGAGGGGGAGGTGATCGGCGTGTCCGAGCTCGCTCTTTCCGGCGCGGTCCGGCTGATGACGCATCCGCGCGTGTTCGATCCGCCCTCCGATCCGGACACCGCGATGAGCGCCTGCGCGAATGTTGATGGGCGCTCCTGGTACGCAGATCGTCCGCCCGGGCGCCCGGCACTGGCGGATCTTCGATCGCTTGGTCCGCGAGGGTGCGGCCCGCGGGAACGACGTGCCGGACGCCTACCACGCGGCCCTGGCGATCGAGCACGGCGCGACGCTCGCGTCCTTCGACCGGGGGCTCGCGCGGTTTCCCGGTCTGCGCCTGATCGATCCGTCCGCGAGTCGAGATGCCTGACCCACGGGCTGAGCGGCGATGAGCGCCGAGTTCGAGCGGCTCGCGAACGGCGTGCTCTGGCCCGGCTTCCTCGGCACCGAACTGCCCGCCTGGCTCGACCGAGAACTGCGTGGCGGTCTCGCCGGCGTCGTCTACTTCGCGCAGAACGTCGGCCCCGACCTGCTGGCGCTGAGCGCCGCGATCCGCGCCGCGAACCCGCACGCGCTGATCGGCGTCGACGAGGAGGGCGGCAGCGTCACCCGGCTCGAGGCGGCCACCGGATCGACTCTGCCGGGAGCGGCGCAGCTCGGCGCGCTCGACGATCTCGACGGCGACCCGTGCGACCGGCGCCGCGCTGGGGCGGCGGGTCCGTGCGGCCGGCGCGGACGTATTGCTCGGCCCGGTCGCGGACGTCAACACGGATCCGCGCAACCCGGTGATCGGAGTGCGCGCGTTCGGCGCCGACGCGGATCTCGTGTCGCGGCACACCGCCGCCGAGGTCGAGGGGATCCAATCCGCCGGGGTCGCCGCCTGCGTGAAGCACTTTCCCGGACACGGTGACACCCACGTCGACTCGCATCACGATCTGCCGCGGATCGCGTTGGATCCGGCCGAGATCGAGCGGGTCCACCTCGCGCCGTTCCGCGCGGCGATCGCGGCCGGCGTGCTCTCCGTGATGACCGCGCACATCGTCGTCCCGGCATGGGGCGAGGAGCCGGCCACGCTCAACCCGCGCGTGCTCGGCATGCTGCGGGGCGCAGGCTTCGACGGGGTCATCGTGACCGACGCCCTGGACATGGCGGCGATCCGCGAATCGGTGGGCATCGGCGGCGGCGCGGTGCGCGCGCTTGCGGCGGGCG
Source organism: uncultured Actinomycetota bacterium (assembly GCA_963791605.1). Lineage (GTDB taxonomy): Bacteria > Actinomycetota > Actinomycetes > Actinomycetales > Microbacteriaceae > Microbacterium. Next base: position 164,968 of record CAWBTB010000008.1, read on the forward strand.
CGGATCTGCTCTGCATCGGCAATCCGACGAATCCGGGTGCGGCTGCGGCGGCGGATCAGGACGAGCGCGACTTCCTCGCCGCGCGCGATGCGATCGTGCAGGCGCTGCGGAACGGTGAGCTGGGCGTCGAGCGCGTCGCCGAGGCGGCAGCGCGCGTGGCGCGGCTGGCCGGGATCCTCGCGGCGGCGCGCGACGCGGCGCCTGTGCAGGATCCGGTTCCCGTGTCCGGCGACCGCGCGGCCGCCGCCGCGATCGTGCGCCGGTCCCTGAGCGTGCACGGAGATCTCGGCACCCCGGCGTGCGGTCTCGTCGTGCTCGACGCGCGCAGGGGAGCCACCCTCGCCGTGGACAGTGCGGCCGGCTACGTCGTCGAGGCGCTCGCCGGCGAGGGGTGGTCCCGACGGATCGACACCGTCCGGGCCTCCGCCGCCGAGGCGGCGGCTGCGATCGCCGCGGCTCTGGCGGCGGCGACGGCGTCGGGGTCTCGGCTCGTCGTGCTCGTCGACCGCCTCGACACCGACGAGACGCAGCGTGCGTTCACGGCGGCCGTCGCCGCCGCCGATCCAGGGGCCGTCGTGGTGAACGCGGGGCTGAGCGCCGGATCGGCTGCGCTTGCGGTCATCGACGTGCGCGCGAGCAGCCGGGTCGGGGCCGAGGCCGCACGGGACATGCTGACGCGCGGCCGCGACTGAACCACGGCCGCGACTGAACCACGGTCCCGGTGCGACAGCCGTGGTGGCGGCGTCGCCCTATTGACGCGCGTTAGTGAATTGGATACCGTAGCTTCAAAGCACGTTTACGCGCGTTAGTGACGAAGGAGTCGCGATGACATCCCGCACCCGGCCGGCCACCATGGCCGACGTTGCGCGCGCGGCCGGAGTCAGCCGAACGGCTGTCTCCTTCGTGCTGAACGACCGCACCGACGTGTTGATCTCCGAGGAGACACGCGAGAGGATTCACGAAGCTGCTGTCTCGCTCGGCTATCGCCGCAACGCGGCAGCCCAGGCGCTGGCCAAGCAGTCCACCGGCTGGTTCGGTCTTGTCACGGAGATCGTCACATCCCCGTTCGCGGTGGATGTGATCCGCGGCGCTCAGCAACGCGCCTGGATCGACGAGCGCTTCCTGCTGATTGCGCCGAGCGATGCCGAGCCGGACATGGAGTCGCAGGCGATCGAGAAGCTGCTCGAACAGCGCGTGGAGGGCATCATCATCGCGGCGACCTGGCATCGGGGGATCGATGTCCCGGACAACGCTCGTGCTGTGCCGTGCGTGCTGGTGAACTGCTTCGACAACGCGGGAGATCTTCCGAGCGTCGTGCCGGACGAGGTGGCCGGCGGTCGTCGTGCGGCGCGGGTGCTGCTCGACGCCGGGCACACGCGCATCGGGCACATCACGCTGACCCCGGACATTCCTGCCCAGATCGGGCGCCTGGAGGGGTTCCGTGCCGAGCTCGCGGTCGACGGCGTCGTTCTCGACATCGACATGATCGTCCCCGGGGACGGCACCGCGAACAGCGGCTTCGCCGGAACGAGCATCCTTCTCGACGCCGCGGAACCGCCCACAGCGATCTTCTGCGGCAACGACCGCATCGCGATGGGCGCCTACGACGCCATCAAGTCTCGGGGGCTGCGCATTCCCGAAGACATCTCGGTTGTCGGATTCGACGACCAGGAGGTTCTCGCCGCATACCTCCGCCCAGACCTGACCACTGTCGCCCTGCCGTTCGCGGAAATGGGCGCAGCAGGGGTGAGCATGCTCACCGCAATGACAGCGGGCAGTCAGCTCGACAACCCCAGGGTTGCGATCGACTGCCCGCTGCACATCCGTTCGTCCGTTGGACTGGTACTCCCGGACGAGCGCACCTCCCGCACCACTGAAGCAATCGGAAGGATATCCACATGATAACTGGACGGATTCGGCGACGCCGCCGTGTCCTGGGCACCCTCGTGGCGGCCGTGGCGGCAACATCGTTGCTGTTGACCGGCTGTACGGCGGGCTCGAGCGCAGGCTCCGGCTCGAGCGGCCCCATGCTCACGATCCCTCGTGAGGACATGGGTACGTTCACCCAGAATTTCAACCCCTTCTCGCCCAACGCTGCGCCGATGACGCAGCAGGCGATCTATGAGGCCCTGCTCGTCTACAACCCGGCCGACGGCAAGACCGTGCCGTGGCTCGCGAAGTCGTGGGACACCGCGGCGGACGGGCTCAGCATCACGTTCCATCTGCGTGGGGGCGTGAAGTGGTCGGACGGCAAGCCGTTCACTGCCAAGGACGTGGCCACCACGTTCGCCTTGCAGCAGAAGATCGTGAAGGGCAGCTTCCCGTACGTGACGAAGGTCGAGGCGAAGGACGACTCCACCGTCGTCTTCGACCTCGCCGCGCCGTTCTCGCCCGGGCTGTTCGAGATCGGCCAGCAGGTGATCGTGCCCGACCACATCTGGGCGACCCAGTCGAACCCGGACAAGTACGAGAACAAGAAGCCGGTCGGTACGGGCCCGTACACCGAGGTGTCGAAGTTCCAGGCGCAGTCGTTCGACCTGCTGCCCAACCCGAACTACTGGCAGAAGGACAAGCAGAAGATCGCCGGCGTGCGCATGCTCGCCTTCTCGGGCAACGATGGCGCCAACCTCGCGATGATCAATGGCGACGCCGACTGGGCGATCACCTACATCCCGGACATCCAGAAGACGTTCGTCGACAAGGATCCGCAGCACCGGCACTACTGGTTCCCGCCGACCGGCGCCGAGATCAACTGGCAGTTCAACACCACCAAGCCCATGTTCCAGAGCGCGGACGTGCGCAAGGCGCTGAGCATGGCGGTGGACCGCGAGCAGGTCGTCAAGGTCGGCATGTCGAGCTACACCAAGCCTGCGGACTGCACCGGCCTCTCCGGCTCGTACAGCACCTGGAAGGACCAGTCGATCGTCGACTCGTGCACCTGGACGAAGCGCGATGTGAAGAAGGCCGCCGAGATGCTCGACGCTGCCGGCTACAAGGCCGGCGCCGACGGGCAGCGCACGACCCCGGACGGCCAGCCGTTCGCGTTCAAGATCTCGGTCGGCTCCACCTCCACGGACTGGTTGTCGGTGGCGAACGTGATCTCGCAGAACCTCGCCGACATCGGCGTCAAGGTCACCGTGGACTCGCCCGACTGGGCGGCCGTGGTTTCCGGCTACGAGCAGGGCACGTTCGATTCGGGCATCGTGTGGAGCGACAACGCGCCCACGCCGTATCAGTACTTCCGCTCGCTGATGGGGTCTGACACGGTCAAGCCGGTCGGGACGCAGTCGTTCTCGAACTACCACCGCTTCGCGGACCCGAAGGCCGACGAGCTGCTGAAGCAGTTCGCCGCCACCGCGGATGAGAAGGCGCAGCACGACATCGTGAACCAGCTGCAGGCCCAGTACAACGCCGACGCGCCCGTCGCGCCGCTGTTCCCTGGCCCGGAGTGGGGCGCCTACACCGACAAGCGCTTCACGGGCTGGCCGAGCGAGAAGGACCCGTACGCGACGCTCAACACCAAGAGCTCCACCACGGTTCTCCTGCTGACCTCGCTGCAGCCGGCGAAGTGACGGGCCGCACGCTCGTCTCCTGATCGCGGTGCCGCGGGGGCCGGATTCGTCCCACCCCCGCGGCACACGCGCCTGCGCGTATCGACGCGCCCTTTCCCTCAATGCAGAGGACCTGTCATGAGATTCATTCTTCGCCGGTTGGGCTTCTATCTCGTCGCCTTCTGGCTGTCCATCACCCTCAACTTCCTGCTCCCGCGCCTGATGCCCGGCGACCCGGTCTCCCGGATGCTGTCGCGTTCGCAGGGCCGCCTGGATCCCTCCCAGATCGATTCGCTGCGCCAGCTGCTCGGCGTCGACGCCCGCCCGTGGTGGGTGCAGTACCCCGACTACCTGGGTCGGGTGCTGACGGGAAACCTCGGCATCTCGATCTCCCGCTTTCCCACCCCGGTCACCGAGGTCATCGGCAGTCAGCTGCCGTGGACGATCCTGCTCGGCCTGACCTCGCTGATCATCGCCGTCATCATCGGCAACGTGCTCGGGATCCTCGCGGCCTGGCGCCGCGGGAGCTTCCTGGACTCGTTCGTGCCGCCGTTCCTGATCTTCCTGGGTTCGTTCCCGTACTTCTGGCTCGCGATGGGGCTGCTGTACGTGTTCGGCGTGGTGCTGGGCTGGGCGCCGCTGAACCACGCGTTCTCGGTCGGCCTGGAACCCGGCTGGGATCCGGTGTTCATCAGCGACGTCGCTGCGCACCTGATCCTGCCGGCGTTGTCGATCGTGCTGGTCTCGATCGGCGGCTGGATGCTCGCGATGCGCAACACCATGATCGGCACCAACAGTGAGGACTACATCCTGATGGCCGAGGCCAAAGGGCTTCGTTCGTCGCGCATCATGTTCCGCTACGCCGCCCGCAACGCGATGCTGCCCGCCGTCACCAACATCGGCATGAGCATCGGCTTCATCGTCGGCGGCGCTCTGCTCACCGAGGTCGTCTTCGCCTACCCGGGCGTCGGCTATCAGCTCATGGCCGCGGTGCAGGGCCTGGACTACCCGCTGATGCAGGGCATGTTCCTCACGATCACGGGAGCGGTGCTGATCGCCAACTTCCTGATCGACATCATCTATGTCCGCCTCGACCCGCGCGTGCGGGTCTCCTGAGGAGAAGAACATGGCAATCTCACAAACGGAGGCCCTCGCCACCGGGCCTGCCTCCCAGCGTGCACGTGCTCTCGGGCGGGTGCTGCGCGGCTTCGGCCGCAACAACAAGGCGGTCGTGGGTCTCGTGATCATCGCGATCTTCATCATCGGGGCTCTGCTGGCACCCGTCCTGTTCCCCGGCAACCCCTCCCGGATCCTGGACGGCGGGGCGACCCCGCCCAGCATCGCGCACCTGCTCGGCACCACGGCGAAGGGGCAGGATGTGCTCGCCCTCACGCTCTGGGGCTCGCGCACCTCGCTCCTGGTGGGGCTGATCGCCGGTGTGCTGTCCACGCTGCTGGCCGTTCTCATCGGCCTGGCCGGTGCGTACTTCGGCCGCGGCGTCGATGATCTGCTGAGCCTGGTGACGAACGTGTTCCTGCTGATCCCGGGGCTCCCGCTGCTGGTGATCCTCGCAGCCTTCCTGCCGCCGGGCGTCGGGACCGTCATCATCGTTCTCGCCATCACCGGATGGGCGGGGGGTGCTCGTGTCATGCGGGCGCAGGCGCTGTCCATCCGCGGCAAGGACTACGTGGCCGCCTCGATCGTGACCGGTGAGCGGGCGCTGCGGATCATGCTGCGCGACATCCTGCCGAACATGGCGTCCATCGTGATGATGACGCTGCTCGGCTGCATCATCGGATCCATCGGCGCGCAGGCCGGCCTGGAATTCCTGGGCCTGGGCGATTCCAACACCATCTCGTGGGGCACCAACCTGTTCTGGGCGACCAGCGACGGTGCGCTGATGCTCGGTCAGTGGTGGATCTTCATCCCCTCCGGTCTGTCGATCGCCGTGATCGCCTTCGCGCTCGCGCTGTGCAACTACGCCGTCGACGAGATCACGAACCCGCGTCTGCGCAAGCCGCGCCGAGCCGCGAGCGCCAACGCGCCCACCGTGGTCACGGTCGGCGTCACCGGAAAGGACGGTGCGGCATGACCGCGCTGCTGGATGTCAAGGAACTGGTCGTCGAGTACGTCAGCGACGAGCGTGCGGTGCGCGGCGCCGACCGGGTGAGCTTCGCCATCGCGCCGGGGGAGATCCTCGGGCTCGCGGGTGAGTCCGGCTGCGGCAAGTCCACCGTGGCGAACGCCGTGATGCGACTGCTCAAAGATCCCGCGCGGATCAGCGGCGGATCCATCCGCTTCGACGGGCAGGACGTGCTGCACATGAGCACGGAGCGGCTGCGCGACTGGCGCTGGCGCGAGGCGGCGATGGTGTTCCAGTCGGCGATGAACTCGCTGAACCCCGTGATGCGCATCGGCGACCAGCTCGCCGACGTGTTCACCACGCACGAGAAGATGTCGAAAAGCCAGGCGCTCGCCGAGGCACGCAAGCTCATGGAGCTGGTGCGCATCGATCCGGCGCGGATGAAGGCGTATCCGCATCAGCTCTCCGGCGGGCAGCGACAGCGCGTCGTCATCGCGATGGCGTGCGCGCTGCGCCCGCAGCTGCTGATCCTGGACGAGCCGACCACCGCGCTCGATGTGGTGGTGCAGCAGGAGATCCTCGCGCAGATCAAGGATCTGCAGGCGGAACTCGGCTTCTCGGTGCTGTTCATCACGCACGACATGTCGCTCATGCTGGAGCTCTCCGACCGGATCGGCGTGATGTACGCCGGCCGGATCGTCGAGCTCGCGCCCGCGGCGGAGCTGCGCCACGGGGCCAGACACCCGTACACGAAGGCGCTTCTGGGAGCGTTCCCGTCGATCACCGGTCCGCGCGTCAAGCTGACCGGTCTCGCCGAGGGCACCCGTTTCACCGATATCGGTGACCTCGTCGAGGTCGCCCCGGGTCACTTCGTCGCACCCGGCGACGCCACGCTCCGGACGGAGGAGGCATGATGACCACTCAGCTCACACAGGACCAGCCGGCGATTCGGATCCGCGGACTGAACAAGACGTTCGTGCAGGGCGGCTTCCGCTCGAAGCGCCTCGTGAAGGCCCTGAACGACATCAACCTGGAGATCGGGCGGGGTGAGATCGTCGCCCTGGTCGGCGAATCCGGCTCGGGCAAGTCCACGCTGGCCCGCTGCCTCGCGCGCCTGGAGCAGCCGGATGACGGCGTGATGGAGGTGCTCGGCGAAGACGTGCTGCGCACGCAGCGCCGGCACGCCACCAAGCAGTACCGCAGCACGGTGCAGATGGTGTTCCAGGACCCGTTCGGCTCGCTCAACCCGACTCAGCGGATCGAGCACGTGCTGGCCCGCCCGCTGCAGCTGCACGGCAAGGCGCGCCCCGATCTGCACACGCAACTCGCGGAGCTGGTGACCTCGGTCGGCCTGCCACCGGAGGTGCTGGGGTCCTTCCCGCACGAGATGAGCGGCGGGCAGCGCCAGCGCATCGCGATCGCGCGAGTGCTCGCGGTCGAACCCGAGGTGATCCTCGCCGATGAGCCGACCTCGATGCTGGACGTTTCGGTGCGGATCGGCGTGCTGAACCTGCTGGCCCGGCTGCGTGACGAACGGGGGATTGCGATCCTGTACGTCACGCACGACCTCGCCTCCGCGCGTTACCTCGCTGACCGCATCGTCGTCATGCACCAGGGCACCCTGGTCGAGGGCGGAGAGTCGCTGGCGCTGCTGGACAACCCGAGGCATCCATACACCCGGATGCTGGTGGGTGCGGTGCCGGATCCGGACCGCACTGCGGACTTCGACCCGGTCGAGCGTGCGGAGTACCGCGCCGAGATCGCCCGGTGGTCGTCGGCGCCCTCGGACGTCGTCATCGTCGACGCCGCGAAGGACCACTGGGTGTGGATGCCGACGGAGGACGTTCAGCAGCATGCATGAGGTATCCGGCGTGTGGCGGGATCGGGACGCGCTGCCCGGGCGGGACGGGTCGGGTCTGCGTGCGCGCGCGCTTGCGGACCCGCTCCGTCCCGCGTACCACTTCACCGCGCCTGCAGGGTGGATGAACGATCCGAACGGGGCGTGTCAGTGGAACGGGGAGTATCACCTCTTCTACCAATACAACCCGCGCGCGGCGAAGCACCGATGGATCCATTGGGGACACGCGGTGAGCACCGACCTGATCCGCTGGCAGGATCGGCCGATCGCGCTGCGACCGTCGGAGGGACCGGATCAGGACGGATGCTGGTCGGGCGTTCTCGTGAACGACGCGGGCACGCCGGTGATGATGTATTCCGGAGAGCGGAACCACGTCCAGACCGCGTGTCTCGCCTATGGCGACGATTCGCTGACCCACTGGACGAAGGAGCCGGGAAACCCTGTGATCGAGCGGCCCGCCGGTGCCGATCTGACCGAGTTCCGCGATCACTGCGTGTGGCGGGAGGACGGCCGCTGGCGGCAGCTGATCGGCAGCGGGATCCGGCACATGGGCGGCACCGCGTATCTGTACGAATCCGAGGATCTGGTGGCCTGGCGCCTGATCGGGCCGCTCGTGGTGGGCGATGCGAGCGCCCTGCCCGACACTGATCCGCTCTGGACCGGGACCATGTGGGAGTGCGTCGACTTCTTCCGGCTCGGCCAGGACGGGACCACAGCGGCGCCCGACCTCAGCAGCACCGACCCCCATGTGCTGATCTTCTCCGTGTGGGACGAGGAGCGCACGCTGCACCCGCTGGCCGCGACCGGGCGCTATGTCCGCGACAGGTTCGAGATCGACAGTTACCGACGGCTCGATCTCGGCGGGCGGCATGCCTACGCTCCGCAGACCTTCGTCGACGAGCGCGGGCGGCGGATCCTCTGGAGCTGGATGCAGGAGGGCCGCGGGAAGGCCGCGCAGGCGGCCGCCGGCTGGTCCGGCGCGATGGCGCTGCCGCGGACGCTGCGTCTGGATGCGGACGGGGTGATCCGCCAGGACCCCGTCCGTGAACTCATCGCCGGACGCGGCGCCGCTCTCGTCTGGATCCCGGAAGGTCGGGCCCATCGTTCGTCCGGCGCTCAGTTCGAGTTCGCGGTCGATGCCGTGGTGCCGTGCGGCGCTGGAGTCGTCCTGGAGATCCTGGCGACCCCCGACGGGGAGGAGTGCACGACGGTGCGGGTGAGTCGCACCGCGGCGGGAGCCCTGTGCGTCGACCTCAGCCGATCGCTGTCCTCGCTCGACCGCGATGTGGACGGCTCGGCTCACCAGGGGACGATCCCGGGAAGTGCACCCGCCGACACCGTGCGGATCCGCGGATTCGTCGATCGCTCGAGCATCGAGCTGTTCATCGACGGGATCGCGCTCACGACGCGGGTGTACCCGACACGGGCGGACGCCCGCATCCTCCGCATCTCCGGGGTGGGTACGGCGGTGATGACGGATCCGGTGGGCTGGGAGATGCGATCGCAGGAACAGCCCGAACGCGAACTCGATCCGCAGATCGAGTGATTCCGGCCTCGCGGCGGGCGTCGCATCGCGCGGTTATACCGCGAGTTGCGGAGAAGGTCAAGATTCGCGCTTGCCATGTCGGGGAATCCGGCCTATAGTAGATATTTGCGCCTCGCTCCTCCCTGCCCTCATATGGTGGTCGGCAGACTCCGTACGTCCTCGCTCCTCGACAGAGCGCTTTCCGCGTGCGGTCGTGACGCGGCGCACTCCACCTGACGACGAGGAATCGAGACGCCCTACGGGGCTCACGGAGGTTATTCCCTTGGCTGCTGCTCGCAACGCATCCACCCCCACCACCATCAAGAACGGGCGCGGCTACTCCCGCCTCTCGTTCGCCAAGATCTCCGACACGCTGACGGTCCCCGACCTGCTCGCCCTGCAGACCGAGTCCTTCGACTGGCTCGTGGGCAACGAGGCCTGGAAGGCGCGCGTCGCGGAGGCCAAGAAGGCCGGCCGCAAGGACCTCGCCCAGGCCAGCGGCCTCGAGGAGATCTTCGAGGAGATCTCCCCGATCGAGGACCTGAGCGAGACCATGCAGCTCTCGTTCACGAACCCGTACCTCGAGCCCGAGAAGTACTCCATCGAGGAGTGCAAGGAGCGCGGCAAGACGTACGCCGCCCCGCTCTACGTCGAGGCCGAGTTCATGAACCACCAGACCGGTGAGATCAAGACCCAGACGGTCTTCATGGGCGACTTCCCGCTGCAGACCGCCAAGGGAACGTTCATCATCAACGGCACCGAGCGCGTCGTCGTCTCGCAGCTGGTCCGCTCCCCGGGCGTCTACTTCGACAAGACCCCCGACAAGACCAGCGACAAGGACATCGTCTCCGCCCGCGTCATCCCGTCCCGCGGCGCCTGGCTCGAGTTCGAGATCGACAAGCGCGACCAGGTCGGCGTGCGCATCGACCGCAAGCGCAAGCAGTCGGTCACCGTCTTCCTCAAGGCGCTGGGCATGACCAGCGAGGAGATCCTCGCCGAGTTCGCCGGCTTCGCCTCCATCGAGGAGACCCTGGCGAAGGACACGATCCTCACCAAGGAGGACGCCCTCCGCGACATCTACCGCAAGCTCCGTCCGGGCGAGCAGGTCGCCGCCGAGGCCGCCCGCGCACTGCTGGACAACTTCTACTTCAACGCCAAGCGCTACGACCTGGCCAAGGTGGGTCGCTACAAGATCAACCAGAAGCTCGGCCTCGACCTGCCGCTGGACGAGTCCGTCCTCACGGTCAAGGACATCGTCGAGACGATCAAGTACCTGGTGCGCCTGCACGCGGGCGTGGAGACCTTCGAGGGGATCCGCGGCGGCAAGAAGGCGGAGATCCGCCTGGCGACCGACGACATCGACAACTTCGGCAACCGCCGGATCCGCGCCGTCGGCGAGCTCATCCAGAACCAGGTCCGCACCGGCCTCAGCCGCATGGAGCGCGTCGTCCGCGAGCGCATGACCACGCAGGACATCGAGGCGATCACCCCGCAGACCCTGATCAACGTGCGCCCCGTCGTGGCGGCGATCAAGGAGTTCTTCGGCACGTCGCAGCTGTCGCAGTTCATGGACCAGAACAACCCGCTCGCGGGTCTGACCCACAAGCGCCGCCTCTCGGCCCTCGGCCCCGGTGGCCTCAGCCGCGACCGCGCCGGCGTCGAGGTCCGTGACGTGCACCCCTCGCACTACGGCCGCATGTGCCCGATCGAGACCCCGGAAGGCCCGAACATCGGCCTGATCGGCTCGCTCGCCACGTTCGCGCGGATCAACTCGTTCGGCTTCATCGAGACCCCGTACCGCAAGGTCACCGGCGGCAAGGTCACCGAGCACATCGACTACCTGACCGCCGCCGAGGAGGTCGACTACAACATCGCCCAGGCGAACGCCCCGCTCGACGCGGAGGGCCGCTTCACCGAGGCGCACGTCCTGGCGCGCCCCAAGGGCGGATCCGGCGAGGTCGACATGTTCGTCCCTGAGGAGATCGGCTACATCGACGTCTCGCCGCGCCAGATGGTGTCGGTGGCGACCTCGCTCGTGCCGTTCCTCGAGCACGACGACGCTCAGCGCGCTCTCATGGGTGCCAACATGCAGCGTCAGGCCGTTCCGCTGCTCCGTTCCGAGTCGCCGTACGTCGGCACCGGTATGGAGGGCTACGCCGCGATCGACGCCGGTGACGTGCTCACCGCCGACGAAGGCCGGTGTGGTCACCGAGGTCTCCGCGGACCGCGTGGTCGTCATGCTCGACGAGGGCGGCACGCAGGAGTACTACCTGCGCAAGTTCGACCGCTCGAACCACGGCACCAGCTACAACCAGAAGGTCGTCGTCTCGGCCGGCGAGCGCGTCGAGGTCGGCGAGGTCATCGCCGATGGCCCCGCCACCGAGAACGGCGAGCTCGCGCTCGGCAAGAACCTCCTCGTCGCGTTCATGACGTGGGAGGGTCACAACTTCGAGGACGCGATCATCCTCAGCCAGGACCTGGTGAAGGACGACACCCTCTCCTCGATCCACATCGAGGAGTACGAGGTCGACTCGCGCGACACGAAGCTCGGCAAGGAGGAGATCACCCGTGACCTCCCCAACGTCAGCCCCGAGCTGCTGAAGGACCTGGACGAGCGCGGCATCATCCGCATCGGCGCCGAGGTCCGCCCCGGCGACATCCTCGTCGGCAAGGTCACGCCGAAGGGCGAGACCGAGCTTTCGCGCCGAGGAGCGCCTGCTCCGCGCGATCTTCAACGAGAAGAGCCGCGAGGTCCGCGACACCTCCCTGAAGGTGCCGCACGGCGAGCAGGGCACCGTCATCGCGGTCAAGGAGTTCAACGCCGAGGACGGCGACGACGAGCTCGGCAGCGGCGTGAACCGCCGTGTCGTGGTCTTCATCGCCCAGAAGCGCAAGATCACCGAGGGCGACAAGCTCGCCGGCCGCCACGGCAACAAGGGCGTCATCGCGAAGATCCTGCCGGTCGAGGACATGCCGTTCCTCTCCGACGGAACCCCCGTCGACGTGATCCTGAACCCGCTCGGCATCCCCGGCCGGATGAACTTCGGCCAGGTGCTGGAGACCCACCTCGGGTGGATCGCCAACCAGGGCTGGAAGATCGAGGGCAACCCGGAGTGGGCCGCGCGCCTGCCCGAGGAGGCGTTCGAGGTCGCTCCCGGCACCAAGGTCGCCACCCCGGTGTTCGACGGTGCCAGCGAGGAGGAGATCTCAGGGTCTCCTCGACTCGACGCTGCCGACCCGTGACGGCGTGCGCCTGATCGACTCGTCCGGCAAGACCACCCTGTTCGACGGCCGCTCCGGCGAGCCGTTCCCGGGGCAGATCTCCGTGGGCTACATGTACATCCTGAAGCTCCACCACCTCGTCGACGACAAGATCCACGCGCGTTCGACGGGCCCCTACTCGATGATCACCCAGCAGCCGCTCGGCGGTAAGGCCCAGTTCGGCGGCCAGCGCTTCGGTGAGATGGAGGTGTGGGCGCTCGAGGCCTACGGCGCCGCGTACGCGCTGCAGGAGCTCCTCACGATCAAGTCCGACGACATCCTCGGCCGCGTCAAGGTGTACGAGGCGATCGTCAAGGGCGAGAACATCCAGGAGCCCGGTATCCCGGAGTCGTTCAAGGTGCTCATGAAGGAGATGCAGTCGCTCTGCCTGAACGTCGAGGTCCTCTCGGCCGACGGCACGGCGGTCAACCTCCGCGACACCGACGACGAAGCCTTCCGCGCCGCCGAGGAGCTGGGGATCAACATCTCCAGCCGCTTCGAGTCCGCCTCGATCGACGAGATCTGAGCCTTCGACAGGCTCAGGAACCGGGCCCGGCTGCGAGCCCGCGAAGCACCAGACTTTTCTTAGAAGAATTTCGACACAGGAGAACTAGTGCTCGACGCAACAACGTTCGATGAGCTTCGCATCGGCCTGGCCACCGCCGACGACATCCGCAAGTGGTCCTACGGTGAGGTCAAGAAGCCCGAGACCATCAACTACCGCACGCTGAAGCCGGAGAAGGACGGCCTCTTCGGCGAGCAGATCTTCGGCCCGAGCCGCGACTGGGAGTGCGCCTGCGGCAAGTACAAGCGCGTGCGCTTCAAGGGCATCGTGTGCGAGCGCTGCGGCGTGGAGGTCACCAAGAGCTCCGTCCGCCGCGAGCGCATGGGCCACATCGAGCTCGCCGCGCCCGTCACCCACATCTGGTACTTCAAGGGCGTGCCCTCGCGCCTCGGCTACCTGCTGGACATGGCGCCGAAGGACCTCGAGAAGGTCATCTACTTCGCCGCGTACATGGTCATCTCGGTCGACGAGGACGCGCGTCACCGCGACCTCGCCACCCAGGAGAACAACATCCGGCTCGAGCTGAAGACGCTCGGCGACCGCCGCGACGCCAAGATCGCGGAGCGCCTGGCCAAGCTGGAGTCCGAGCTCGCGGCCCTCGAGGCCGAGGGCGCCAAGGCCGACGCCAAGAAGAAGGTCAAGGACGCCGCCGAGAAGGAGATGTCGCTCATCCGCAAGGGTGCCGACGAGGCGATCGTCAAGCTCGAGCGCGTGTGGGAGGACTTCCGCACGCTCGAGGTCGGCGCCCTCCGCCCCGAGGACGACGTCTTCCACGAGCTGCAGGACCGCTTCGGACAGTACTTCGAGGCCCACATGGGCGCCGAGGCGATCCAGAAGCGCCTTGCCGCGTTCGACCTGGCCGGCGAGTCCGAGAAGCTGCACCTGCAGATCTCGGAGGGCAAGGGCCAGCGCAAGATCCGTGCGATCAAGCGCCTCAAGGTCGTGAACTCGTTCCTGGAGACCGGCATGAGCCCGGCCGCCATGGTCCTCGACGTCGTCCCGGTGATCCCGCCGGAGCTGCGTCCGATGGTGCAGCTGGACGGTGGCCGCTTCGCGACCAGCGACCTGAACGACCTGTACCGCCGCGTGATCAACCGCAACAACCGCCTCCGTCGCCTGATCGATCTCGGCGCCCCCGAGATCATCGTCAACAACGAGAAGCGCATGCTGCAGGAGGCCGTCGACGCGCTGTTCGACAACGGCCGCCGCGGCCGTCCCGTCACCGGTACCGGCAACCGCGCCCTGAAGTCCCTCAGCGACATGCTGAAGGGAAAGCAGGGTCGGTTCCGCCAGAACCTGCTCGGCAAGCGCGTGGACTACTCGGGCCGTTCGGTCATCATCGTCGGTCCGCAGCTCAAGCTGCACCAGTGCGGTCTGCCCAAGCAGATGGCGCTGGAGCTGTTCAAGCCGTTCGTGATCAAGCGCCTGATCGACCTCGGTCACTCGCAGAACATCAAGGCCGCCAAGCGCGCCGTCGAGCGCACCCGTCCCGAGGTCTGGGACGTGCTCGAGGAGATCATCCGCGAGCGCCCCGTGCTGCTGAACCGTGCACCCACCCTGCACCGCCTGGGCATCCAGGCCTTCGAGCCTCAGCTCGTCGAGGGCAAGGCGATCCAGCTGCACCCGCTCGTCTGCGCGGCGTTCAACGCCGACTTCGACGGTGACCAGATGGCCGTGCACCTGCCGCTGTCGGTCGAGGCCCAGGCCGAGGCCCGCGTGCTGATGCTCGCCTCGAACAACATCCTGAAGCCGTCGGACGGCCGTCCGGTGACCCTGCCCTCGCAGGACATGATCATCGGCCTGCACCACCTGACCACGGTCAAGGAGGGTGCGATCGGCGAGGGCCGCGCGTTCGGTTCCGTCGGCGAGGCGATCCTGGCCAAGGACGAGGGCACCCTCGACCTGCAGGCGAAGGTGCGGATCCGGGTTCCCGGCCTCACCTTCCTCGAGGGCGAGGCTCCCGAGGGCTACGAGCGTCACGGCCTTCTGGACGCATCGCTCGGCCAGGCGATCTTCAACGACGCGCTGCCCAAGGGCTACCCGTTCGTGCGCGAGGTCGCCGACAAGGGCAAGCTGTCGCAGATCGTCAACAAGCTCGCCGAGGAGTACCCCAAGGTCGAGACCGCCGCGTCGCTGGACCGCATCAAGGACGCCGGCTTCTACTGGGCCACGCGTTCCGGTGTGACCGTCGCGCTCAGCGACATCCTCACCCCGCCGAACAAGGCCGAGATCGTCGCCGGCTACGAGAAGCAGGCCGAGAAGGTCCAGGCCCAGTACGAGAAGGGTCTCACCACCGACGCCGAGCGTCGTCAGGAGCTCATCAAGATCTGGACCGAGGCGACCGACGAGGTCCAGGCCGCGATGCGCGCCAACTTCCCGGTCGACAACACCATCAACCGCATGGTGTCGTCGGGTGCTCGTGGTAACTGGCTGCAGATCCGCAACATCGCGGGTATGCGCGGCCTGGTGAACAACCCCAAGGGTGAGATCATCCCGCGTCCGATCATCTCCTCGTACCGCGAGGGGCTGTCGGTGGCGGAGTACTTCATCGCCACGCACGGTACCCGCAAGGGTCTCGCCGACACCGCTCTGCGCACCGCCGACTCGGGTTACCTGACCCGTCGTCTGGTGGACGTCTCGCAGGACGTCATCATCCGTGAGGACGACTGCGGCACGTCGAAGGGCCTGGAGCTGCCGATCGCCGCGCCGAACTCGGCCGGCGAGCTGGTCCGCGACGCGAACGTGGAGAACTCCGTGTTCGCCCGTACGCTCGCCTCCGACGTCGTGAACGAGGCCGGCGAGGTGCTCGCGAGCGCCGGTGAGGACGTCGGCGACGTGCTCATCGACAAGCTCGTCGGGCTCGGTGTCGAGAGCATCAAGGTCCGCTCCGTGCTGACCTGCGATTCGGCCGTCGGCGTCTGCGCGCAGTGCTACGGCCGTTCGCTCGCGACCGGCAAGACCGTGGACATCGGCGAGGCCGTCGGCATCATCGCGGCCCAGTCGATCGGTGAGCCCGGAACCCAGCTGACGATGCGTACCTTCCACACCGGTGGGTCGGCGTCGGCGGACGACATCACCCAGGGTCTGCCGCGTGTGCAGGAGCTGTTCGAGGCGCGTACCCCGAAGGGCGCCTCCCCGATCGCCGAGGCCGACGGCCGCATCACGATCGAGGAGACCGACAAGAGCAAGAAGGTCATCCTCACGCCCGACAACGGCGACGAGGAAGTGGTCTACCCGGTGCTGAAGCGTGCGACGCTCCTCGTCGAGGACGGCCAGCACGTCGTCGTCGGCGAGCCCCTCCAGGTCGGCACGCTCGACCCGAAGGAGGTCATGCGCGTCATGGGCGCCCGCGAGGTGCAGCGTTACCTCGTCAACGGCGTGCAGGGCGTGTACCGCTCCCAGGGTGTGCCGATCCACGACAAGCACATCGAGGTCATCGTCCGTCAGATGCTGCGCAAGGTCACCGTGGTCGACCACGGCGACACCACGCTGCTGCCCGGCGAGATGCTCGACGCGCGCCGCTACCAGGACGTCAACCGTGCGACCGTGGCCGAGGGCAAGCGCCCCGCGTCGGGTCGTCCGGAGCTGATGGGTATCACGAAGGCGTCGCTCGCGACCGAGTCGTGGCTGTCGGCCGCGTCCTTCCAGGAGACGACCCGCGTGCTCACGCAGGCCGCCATGGAGGGCAAGAGCGACCCGCTGGTCGGCCTCAAGGAGAACGTCATCATCGGAAAGCTGATCCCCGCGGGGACCGGCCTGCGCCGCTACCGCGACATCACGGTGGAGGCGACCGAGGAGGCCAAGAGCGAGCGCTACCCGAACCGGATCTTCGCATCCGACGGCGCGTACGCCGAGGGCGACTTCGGCTACGTCGACTTCGACGCGTTCTCGACCGACGACATCACCCCCGGCACCTACAACTGAGTGACGGACTAGCTGTCTGACGGAAGGGCCTCGGATCCTCGGATCCGGGGCCCTTCCGCGTACCCGGAGACCGGCTTGCGCACACACTCGGGAGGAGAACTCGCTCTGGGGCGGAGGATCCGCGCGCGAACATCCGCCCGTCCGAGAGATCTCCTCCCGAATGCGTGTCGCGACAGGCAGGTCTCAGTGGAAGATGCTGGCGACGATGCTCGAGGTGTAGCCGGTGGGGGCGAGGTTGGAGTAGCGGGTGTCGATCAGCACGTCGTCGCGCCAGAACAGCGTGCGTCCGTCGGTGACCGGATACTTGGGATCCGGCCACTCCTTCTCGCAGCGGGTGCCCTTGTCGGGCGTGTAGCAGCTGAAGCCGTCGGTCTTCACGAGACCGTTCAGCATGTCCAGCGCCTCACCCCGGTACTTGCGGGAGATCGTCGTCGTGATGCTGGTGGTATCCGCCTGGGGATTCGCCCAGATGCAGATCAGGGTGCCGTCGGCCTGCACCCCGCTCGCACCGAACGCGGGCGCGTTCAGGGGCGTCGAGCCGAGCTGCGCGAGCACGTCGGCCGACAGGATGGCCTTGCAATCGGACGGCAGCGCGGCGGAGGTCGCTGCCGGCGAGGGCGTCGGATCCGGCGTCGAACTCGTCGACGGCCGGGGCGAGGCGCTGGACGACGCCGACGCACCCGCCTTCGACGACGGCGGCCCGGAGGACGGACCGCTGAGCGGCGCGCAGGCGCTGAGCGCGCCGGCGAGAGCGAGGGCGACGAGGGCGACCGCGGCGCTGCGTGTCTTCATGGCGTCAGGATAGGGCCTGTCCGCCGCCTCGTGCGGAGGACCGCGGAGTAGCCTGGGGGGATTCGCGGAAAGAGGGACGATATGACCGAGCGCCATGTGGCGATCCTGGGCGAGGTGCGCATCGACGAGGTGCGGGATCCGGCCGGCGTCCGCGAGATCGTCGCGGGCGAGGCGGTCGAACTGGCCCTGGCGCTGCGCGGCCACGGACTCGTCGTGACGATCATCGCCCCGGTCGGGGAGGATCCCGACGGCGACCGGATCCGCGCCGTCTTGCAGAGCGACGGGGTGCACCTCGTGGCGATCCCCGCGACCGGCACGGTGCGACGCTCCGTCGTGCGCGACCGGAGCGGTACGCAGATCGAGCGGCGAACCGGAGAGGCGGTGTTCGCCGATACCCGGCGCTCGCTCGCCGTGCAGGCCGAGGCCGACGTGATCGTGGATCTTCGGGGCGAGCGCCTCGGCACTGTCGAGCAGGACCGCGACGACGTGCTGCGCACGCTGGGCGTGCTGGTGCCGGCGAACGCCTCCGAGGACGAGGCCGCCGCCGCCGAGGATCCGCTGTCGGCGGAGATACCGGAGGCGTCCGCAGCCGACCGATCCGCGTCCGCGGAACGGGCCGGGCTGCTGCCGGCGCCGATCGTGGCGGGCACGTTCCGCCACGGCCCGGTGCGCCTGTTGCCGCCCGCTCCGGACGCCCACGAGCCCGCCCCGGACTGGCACGGTCTCGAGCCCAGGATCGCCCGCATCGCCACCTGAACGGGCGGTCGGCCCTCGATTTCCGGTCGCCCGTCCGGCCGGGTATGCTTGTTGATCGCGCCCCCGGTCGGCTGGAAAAGCGGGACGGGCGTGCGATGGCGAGTTGCCCGAGCGGCCAAAGGGAGCTGACTGTAAATCAGCCGTGTAATGCTACGGGGGTTCGAATCCCTCACTCGCCACGTTCGCGGAACAGCGCGGAAACGGAGGGGCTGGCACCAGATCTGGTGCCAGCCCCTCCGGCGTCCGGGTCCTGTCCCTCCCCCTATCTGCGAGCGCTGATCCGATGAAGGTCGGCGGCGCATGCTGCGATCCGCGCGGGATCGGCCAGAATTCACCCACGGGTCGTAGCGGTCCGCGCGGCGCGGACGTATCGTGAGGGCATGGATCGCTGTCTTGGGCGAGAGGATCAACCATGAGCGACAACAGCGCCGAACGACCCGCGGAGGACAAGGACCCGCGGGACCACCTGGAAGGCTACTACACCGAAGTCGAGGGCGAGCCGGAGCGTGAGCGCAGCGTGCGCGGCGAGTACACGCGGACCGAGCGTGGCGGACCGGATCCGGATCACATGGGTGCGTACACGGATTCGGTGCACGAGCACGGAGATGCTCCATCGCCGCACTCGTCGCACGACCGGCGTGGCAAATACACCCGCCACGATGAGTAGCCGTCGTTCCCGATGCGCCTCCGACTCCTCTCAACCCGAATGCCGGGCACGCCGTCATCACGATCGGGGCCCGCATGACTGACCGGTTCGACGTCGGGGATCACGTGACCTGGAATTCGGAGGCAGGACGCGTCTCGGGCACCGTGACGAGAGTGCACACCGAGGACTTCGACTACAAGGGCCACACCCATCGTGCGTCGGAGGACGACCCTCAGTACGAGATCAAGAGCGACAAGACCGACCACATCGCGGCGCACAAGGGCGGCGTCCTGCTGCTGGCCGATGTGTAGTCGTTC
Organism: uncultured Actinomycetota bacterium; assembly: GCA_963791605.1. Taxonomy (GTDB): domain Bacteria; phylum Actinomycetota; class Actinomycetes; order Actinomycetales; family Microbacteriaceae; genus Microbacterium. Next base: position 184,246 of record CAWBTB010000008.1, read on the forward strand.
CCTCGGCATCCGTCCGCGACGCTGACCTGCCGCCATCGATCGTCTACCGTCAGGCCGGCTCCACTCACCGAGACCATTCGGGAACCGTGTGATCTAAAATCGATGTGTGCCAGACGACCTCGACGATGTGTGGGGGCGCCAGAACTCGTTGCGCACCTTCGGCGCCGGCCCGCAGATGCGAAGAACTCCGTTCATCGATGCGGCGGACAACCTGATTGCCAAGGCGCTGCGTGCGTGGGACGTGGATCGCGACCGGGCAGTCGGTTACATCACGAGGGCCGGGCAGTTCCCTTACGACCACGATGAGCAGACCTTTCCTGCGCTGTGGGCGGCGCACATGGCGCTCTTCATGGACGTCACCGACGCGGCAGAAGATGCTGAGGCCGACGACGAGCGCTGGCTCGACGAGGCGATCATCGTACTGGGCGACGCCGACGAGTACGGTCGCATCGATCTCGCCGATGTGTTGCGGACGGTCGCAAAGGACTGGCGTCTGAGTCCGCAGGAAGAGAAGAGGATCGCCGCATCCTGTCGCGCGATCCCGGAACCGGAGGACGTCGAGGGCCCCCGGCTTTCGGCGGAGATGGTCCGCGATCGCGCCCGTTCCGTCGTCGCGGTCGCCGCTGCGTACCGGGCCGCACTCGCCGAGTAGCCCGACAGGATCCACTCCGCGATGCTCGGTGGTGCCGTGCTTCGCCTGATCTGCCAGAGCCCGGTCCCAAGTCCCCGGATCCCGCGGACTCGTCGGCGCCTCAGCCGGCGGGCCGCGAGAAGAGGTTGACGAGGTTCCCGTCCGGGTCGCGGAACAGGGCCGACCGATTGCCCCAGGGCATCGTGGTCGGCTCGAGCACGATGTCGTCGAGCGCTTCCCGGAGTCGCGCGAACTCCGCATCGACGTCGGTGACGAGGAATTCGATGATCACCGTGTCGTTGCTGCCCGGCTTCGGGGCGCGGTCGCCGAGCATGGCGACGGTCGCCGTGCTTCCGATCCCGAGCACGGCCGCCGCGGTTCGCAGCTCGGCGAACACGGGTACGGGACGTGCGGCGGTCGCGCCCGTGATCAGCTCATAGAAGCGCGTGAGGCGTTCGACATCGTGGGTGATGATCCGGATCGATGCGAAGTCCATGGTGTTCCCTCCCGTCGGGCCGGTCGGCGCGACGGGTCCATTCTGCGCCGAGCCGCCGACATCACAGCTCCGTTTCGAGCGGGCACCCGTGTGGGCCTCGGCGAGGTATCTCCGGCGCGCCTCCGACTCGGTCACGAGCGCAGCTCGCCGTCCGCCATCCCGTGCAGCACGGGTTCAGTGCGGCACTGATCGTATGGCCAATCTCACGATCACGGTCGACGCGGAGACGCTCCGCCGCGCGCGGATTCGTGCGGTCGAACGCGGCGAATCCGTGAATCAGTATCTTGCCGCGCGGCTGCGCGACTACGCCGCGGCGGACGGTGAACGGGAGCGGCGCGTCCGCGCAGCCGAGGCGTTCGTGGCGTTGTCCGAAGAGCTGAGCGGCACCAGCGGAGGGCGTGCCTGGCACCGTGAGGACCTGTACGACGAGCGCATCGGCGGGGCGTCCACGAGCGCCGGGGTCCGATGATCTTCCTCGACACCGACGTCCTCGCGTACCAGTTCGACGATGCGGATCCCGTCAGGCAACGTCGGGCGCGCGAAGTGTTCGTCGACCACGCGGCCGATGCGATCATCAGCACGCAGGTGCTGATCGAGCCGCACGCGGTGCTCACGCGGAAGCTGTACGCTGCGCGGGGTTGCAGATCGTCAACCCGTTCCGGGCGCGCTGAGGACGTGCCCCCACCGCGCGCCGTTGCCGCCGCTCATCTCAGGCGCGTGCGTCGAGCGGCTTCCCGGACCTGGAGACCCGACCGGTTTCTTAGACTGGTCCTCATGCGTGCGCTCACCGAACATCAGATCCGGGCGTCGTTTCGCAACGCCGAGGCCGACGAGGTGGCGCGGATCACGATGCCGCACGATCTGCCGCTCGCCGAGTGGGACTACCTCGACTTCTTCGCCTGGCGGGATCCGATCCTGTCGAAGCAGGGGTACATCGTCATAGAGCGCGACGGCGAGCCGGTCGGCATCGTGCTGCGCGCCGCTGATCCGACCAGAGCGCGCTCCGGGATGTGCAATCTCTGCCACACGATGCAGCCCGGCAACCAGGTCGCCCTGTTCGCGGCCCGGCGCGGGGGAGAGGCGGGGCGTCGCGGATCCACGGTCGGGACGTACATCTGCGTAGATCTGTCCTGCCACGAGAGCGTGCGGGTGGCGCCGCCGCTCGCGCCGAACGAGATCCGTGAGGAGCGGCACGTCGACCGGCGCCTGGACGGCACGCATCGCCGGGTGCACTCCTTCGTCGCGTCCGTGCTCGGCGATGCCTGATCCTGAGGTTCACCGGATCTGAGACTCGGTGTCATTCGACGTGGAGTCGCGAGTAGGCTGAATCGAGCGGCCAGGTCGCCGTGCGATCGCCGCTGATCCCGAAGGAGCCCCATGACCGAGCCGCTGCACTACCGGGTCGAGGATGGCCTCGCCCGGATCACGCTGAACCGCCCGCACCGGCTCAACGCGTTCAACGCCGAACTCGCCGAAGCCTGGGCCGACGTCACCGCCCGGGCGGCCGGCGACAGCACGGTCGGGGTGATCCTCATCGAGGGCGAGGGGCGCGCGTTCTGCGCGGGCGGCGACGTCATCGACATGGCCACGTCCCTGGCCGGCGGCGGCGACATCGAGCGCCTCGCGAAGGTCATCCATTCCGGGATCAGTGCGCTCACCACCTCCTCCAAGCCGGTGGTCGCCGCCGCGCACGGCACCACCGCGGGGGGCGGACTCGGGATCCTGCTCTCCAGCGATTACGCCGTCATCGGCTCCGACTCGAAGATCGGCAGCCGGTACGCCAACGTGGGGCTCACCCCGGATCTGTCGGTCAGCGCGCAGCTCGCCCGCACCGTGGGTGAGCGGCGCGCCCTGCAGCTGCTGCTCACGGATCGGCTGCTCTCGGCCGAGGAGGCCGTGGACTGGGGCATCGCCGCTGAGGCCGTCGGAGAGGGGGACGCGAAGGCGATCGCAGCGGCGGTGCGCGCCCGCGCCGAGGAGCTCGCGCGGTTCTGGCTGTCCGGCGCGTACGGCGCCTACGGGCAGGCGAAGCGGCTGATCCGCTCCCGCCAGGACCGCACGTTCCAGGGCCAGCTGGACGAGGAAGCCCGCACGATCGCCGCGGCGTTCGGAGGAGCCGAGGCGCAGGCGCTGATCGCCGCGTTCGCCGCGCGGTCCGCCGCGCGCTGACGGCGCGGTCCGATCCCGCACACGACGGCCGCCGCCCGAGTTCTCCACTGTTCGCGCTTCAGCCCGGAGCGGCGATGCCGCGCATGCGAGGATGAGAACACGACCGAGGAGGGCGGTATCCCATGACGACCACGCAGGTGTCCGAGAAATCGAAGCCGAACACGTCTCTGCTGATCCGCGGGGCACTATGGATCGCGATCGGCGCTCTCGTCGCCGCCGCGCTGGTGTGCGTCGTGTGGGTGCTGATCGGCGACCAGCAGGGTCTGATCGGCCGCGCGTTCCTCACGATCGTGCTGCTGGCGGGGTTCGCCGGGATCGCGATCCTCGAGGCGAGCCTCGCACCGAACCGCGAGGACTGGGTGTCGCTGCTCAGCATGATCTCGTGGATCATCGCGCTGCTGGTCGGCGCGGTGAAGATCTGGCTGCCGGATGACACGGGCTACTTCAGCGGGATGGAGCGGTTCTTCCAGCTGCTGCTCGTGGTCGGCGTGCTCCAGCTCGCCCTGCTGCACGTGCGGTTGTTCCGCCGGGCGGCCGCGCGCCACGTCACGGCGCTGACCCGCGTGATCCTGTACGCCACGTTCGTCTTCCTCGGGCTCCTCGCCGGGATGCTGATCTTCTTCCTCACCTTCCCGCACACGTTCGACTACGAAGACCTGTACTGGCGGATCGTGGTCGCGCTCACGATCCTGGCCGCGGTCGGCACGATGCTGATCCCGCTGGTGAACGCGCTGTTCGCGCCGAAACGACCGGTCGCCGCAGCTGCCCCGTACCCGGTGGCGGGGTCGGTCGCAGCGCCCGCGGCGGCGCTGCCCTGGCCGACCTACGCTGACGCACGCACACCGCTGCCGATGCTGCCGGACGGCAACCCCGACTGGAACGCGTACTACACGGGCGTCCCCACCCCGGGGGCGATGACGTTCCCGGCGCCGCAGCCGGTCGCGCCGCAGCTCGATCAGGCCGGGCCGCCCCGTCCGGAACCGTCGGCCGCACCGACGCCGCCCGTTGCGCCGGATCCGGCAGACAGAGCGCCGGTCGACCCCGCGCCGGGCACCGCGCCGGCGGCTCCGCAGTCCTTCCCGCCCGCGCCGCCCGTTCCGCCGGCGCAGTGACGTCGCCCGCCGAACTGCGCGATCTCGCGATCGAGATCGCCCGCGAGGCCGGCGAGCTGGCCCGGCGCCGCCGCGCCGAGGGCGTATCCCTCGCGGCAACCAAGAGCTCGCTCGCCGACATCGTCACCGAGGCGGACCGCGAGGTCGAGGCGCTGATCCGTGCGCGACTGGCTGCGGAGCGCCCGGAAGACGGGTTCCTCGGCGAGGAGTCCGGCTCGGGCACCGGCACGAGCGGCCTCACCTGGGTGGTCGACCCGATCGACGGCACCGTGAACTACGCCGCCGGGATCCCGCTCTACGCGGTCAGCATCGCCGTGGTCGAGGGCGTGGACCCGGATCGCTGGACCCCGCTTGCGGGGGCGGTGTGTTCGCCGGTCGTGGGGGAGATGTTCTCCGCCGCGCGCGGCAAGGGCGCGCAGGTGGACGGGGTGCGGTTGCGGATCACCGAGCCCGGACCGGCGGGCGCGCTGCTGGCGACGGGTTTCGGGTACGACCCGAGCACGCACGCGGGGGATCTCGCCGCGGTCGGGCGGGTGATGCCGATTGCGCGGGATCTGCGCCGCGGAGGCAGCGCCGCGACCGACCTCGCCTATGTCGCCGCGGGGCGTCTGGACGGCTACTTCGAGCGCGGGCTGCAGCCGTGGGACTTCGCCGCGGGCGCGCTGCTCGTCGAGGAGGCGGGCGGCCGATTCGTCCGTCCGGAGGGGGCGGAGGTGGCCCGGCGTCTGAACCTCGCCGGCAGTGCCGACCTCGTCGCCGAGCTGGAGCGCAGGATCCTGCACGAGCGCTGAACGTCTGCGGTGTCAGGGCCGCGCGGATCGGGCGCGCCCGGCGGTACGGAGCCGGTCACCGATTTAGCCGCGGGCCGATTCTTTGGTATTCTCGTCTGGTTGCCCGTCTGAGGGCGGCGCGCCCCGATAGCTCAGTGGCAGAGCACTTCCATGGTAAGGAAGGGGTCGTCAGTTCAATCCTGACTCGGGGCTCACAGTATCCAAGCGGATGCCGTGCGGCAGGGTAGCTCAGCTGGTCAGAGCGCACGACTCATAATCGTGAGGTCGCGGGTTCAAGCCCCGCTCCTGCTACTTCAAACCCCCGTAGAACCGCGGAATCACGCGGATCTCGGGGGCTTTTGTGTCGAACGCGGAGAAGTTCGTGGAATGGGCTGTGTCCGTTTATTCGTCCAAACGGGGCGTCTGGAATCCGTCTGCGCAGGAGCTACTGGTTAGTACGAGTTGGGTCTGCGTTCAAGTCGAGCACAAGACCTGGCAGAAGGCGCCCCATCCCTCTCGCAACAAGGGACGGGGCGCCTTCTCAGCACCAACGAGGGTGGATCACGGACGCGGTGCGGACGCCTCGCGAGCTGCGACGCGGCCCTTGCGGCTGATGCCCAGGCCTCGGGCCCCGATCTGATTGAGCTGCTCTTCGCGGAAGCGATTCTCCCAGGTCACCTCGTAGTCCTCCTTCGGGAAATCCGCGGGGCTCTCACCGCGGCGGAAGCGGTCGGCGACATCCTTGGCGTACGCGGCGTTCTTCGCGCACATGGGGGCGGCAGGGATGTAGATCACGTTGCCCCAGCCCTCCTGGTTCTCCACGGCCGCGACGCCGTGGATCACGTCGGAGTGCCACCAGACCGAATCACCCGCCTGCACAGTGGGGATGCCGGCGCGCGCGCGCATGAGCAGCGGGTGGTATTCGTCGTTGATGCCGAGTGCCATGCCGTTCGCCGCGCCGCAGAGCGAGTCCTCGGGTACGTCGTCCAGCAGCGGCCGCATCAGGATGTACGCCATCGCCTCCGGAATCGGAACGACCCAGAGCACACCCTGGTCCTCCTTCATCTCACTCATGGCGAGCCACCCCTGGAAACTGCGGAACACGCTGCACATCGTCGAGGACGGGTACTCGTCAACCTCGGTGCGGAAGGCTCCATCCCAAGGGTCGTACTCTTCGACCTTGCCGTGGAAAATCGACTCGAACACCTGCTGGTAGGCGGGCAGGAACCAGCGCTCGATCGATCCGGAGTCGGTGTGGGCGCCGAGGCCCTTCGAGGTCGTCCCCGGCGGGCGGCGGCGGATGCGGTCCGGGTACATCGAGTCCTGGTCGGGGTCGAACCAGGTGACGCCCTGCGACTCGCTCTTCCACAGCCGGTTCAGGAAGCTCTGGACCTTCGCGGTGTGCTCGTGCTGGCGAGCCTCCATCTGCGCGGGCGACCAGTAGATGGGATAGATCTCGGGCTTCGAGGCGTCGAGCGTGCCGAAGAAGTCATCGCCCGGGCCGCGGTACTGCGCCATGAAGTCGTTGCTGTCGACGTACTCGACGAGTGACTGGTCCCATTCCGTCGCTTGCTCGTTGGAGACCTGTCCGCGGATGATCGCGCAGCCCCGGCGGTGGATGAGATCGATGGTCTCCTGCGGAACGGTGCCGGCCTCGATGTCCGCGTACTGCACGATCGGCCAGACGTTCCCGCCCTGTGCGTGGATCTCTTCGATCTCCCGCACCTTCGGCTCGATGAGCGCTTCGATCCGCGCGATGTAGGCGTCGACGTCGCCGATCTGCTCACGCAACATCCGCTTCACCGCGCGCACCGCGGCGGGGAAGTCCTCCGGTGGCGAGACCCAGCTCGTCTGCTCTGACATGGGATGATCTCCTTACGATTGGGGATCCAGTAATGTACGCTTACTGAATGGTGTTGATCACAGAATAGGAGATTCGGATGTCGACGTCAAGAGAGCCGCGGACAGCGCTCCCGATAGCGCCGCGCCCCGAGCTGCTGGCGTCGCTGACAGAGGCGAATGTGCTCGCAGAGCTGCGCCGTTTCGGGCGACCGGCGTCACGTGCCGAGATCGCCCATGCCGCAAGCTTGTCGAAACCTGCGGTATCGGCGGCGGTCGCGCGCCTCGGCGCGCGCGGCGTCTTGAAGGAAGTAGGCATCCGTGAGGGGAGACGGGGCGGAGTCGCTACCTTGTACCGCATCGACCCGGAGCACGGCAGATCGTTCGCGGTCGTGATCCAGAACGACGAGGTCGTTGTCCAGTCACGAGACCTTGACGGTGCGGTTCAAGCAGAGCGGCGCTCGCGTGTCGAGCGGGACAGCGACCCTACCCGCATCGTCCAACAGACCAATGAACTGATCCGGTCCGCGTCACGGGAGCACACAGCTCCGGTGCTCGCCGCCACGATCTCGATCGCAGACCCCGTCGATGCCCACACGAGAGTCCCCGCGCGACTTGATCGATCCGTATTCCCGGGAGCTCTCATCGATCCCGGAAAGGACCTCGCCCTGCCTGCGGGTGTTGCTCTGGTGATCGATAACGACGTGAACTGGGCGGCACTCGGCGAGTTCCGTCAGGGGAATCTGCGCGGTTGCAAGAACTTCCTCTATGTTCACGTCGGGGAGGGCATCGGTGCCGGCCTCATCCTCGACGGTCGGCTCTTCCGCGGAAGTCGTGGCCTCGCCGGCGAGATCGGCTACCTCCGGGTAGACGGCACACTCGACATCACACAGCTCCTCGCGGGTCTCGGGCTGGGAACCTCGGGTCGTTACGGTCTGGACCCAGCGAAGTACAGTGCGCTTTCGGCGGGGGCGAAGAAGACGGCGATCGAGGCGCTGGCCGTCGTCGTCGCGAATGCCGTCATGGTGGTCAACCCCGAAGCCGTCGCGCTGGGAGGTCCGCTGAGCGGGGCTCCAGGATTCGCCGAGGGACTCGATAAGGCCGTCGGCAAGCTCAGCATCGATCCGCCGCGATTCGTCCGGGGCTCGGCAACCCCGCTGCTCGGCGCCGCCTTGGAAGCCCATCGCCTGGCGCTGCTGGCGATCGGGGTTCCCGCCGACGTGCTCGATTCGATGCCGGAACTTCCCCACACGACAGAAGGGGTCTTCGCATGAACACCCTCCGCCCGGCCTGGCTGCGCGAGTTCGACCTGTCCCTGCCGATCACCGCGCAGTACCTCGTCACCGGAAATGTGCACGACGTGCATCTCGACGGAGACGGGGGCGACTTCCTCACAACGGTCGACTGCCTCCTTCGCTGCCTCGTCGAGAACGATTTCGATCTGGTGTACCGATACGATCCGCTCGAGGGAATCGTGCTCGACCATGTCGGCCCCGAGGTTGTCAGTAACCACTTCTTCCCCGATGCCCACCTGGGGCGTGCGACCGTCGGTTCTGTCGCGAAGGTCGCGGACCTCATGCTCCAGGCATCCGCTGCATCCCGGCTACGGGTCGCCTTGATCATCGAAGGTGCTTCCGGACTGTGGGCGGATGACATGAGCGTGGAGGTGTCCCGGCTGATGCTCGTCGCCCGCCGTCTCGCCGTGCGCGATGTCGTCAGCGTCGACGGCTCGACAGCCCGGTCCGGAATCGGGGAGGGCGCGCGAATCGAGGGGCTCCACCGGGGAGTCGCCCCGAACAATCCGATCATCTGGATCGGCGACGCCGAGAACGAGGCCCCCGAATGGCTGCGGAAATCCGACAGTACGCGCCCGCTGCGAGTGCCGCTGCCCACACTCGGCGTCCGCAGGCAGGTCGCGCGTCAGCTCCTGGGTCGCCTTCCAGGGTGGGCTGAGCTGGACGAGGAGAGCCGCCCCGCCGCTGTGGACCTCCTCGCCTCGACGACACAGGGGGTGACGATCCGCGGCATCCGCAGCATCATCGCGCTCTCGCTCGATCAGGGCATCCCACCAGCGAACATCGACGAGGCCGTGCGCAGTCACCTGCTGGGCGTGGTCGACAGCCCCTGGCACGACCCTCTCCTGCTGACCAGGGTTCGGGGCGCGGCGAACTCGATCGAACAGCGAGTGCTCGGCCAGGAGCACGCGGTCGGGCGTGCGGTGAACATCCTGCTGCGCTCAGCGCTTGGCCTGACCGGCGCCCACCAGGGCAGCCGCCGGAGCGGGGGTCCGCAGGGCATTCTCTTCTTCGCTGGACCGACCGGCGTGGGCAAGACCGAGTTGGCGAAGGCGCTCGCCGAGGTGTTGTTCGGCGCCGAGGACGCGTACATCCGGTTCGACATGAGCGAGTTCTCGGCGGAACACAGCGAGGCTCGTCTCATCGGCGCTCCTCCCGGATACATCGGACACGCCGCCGGCGGCGAGCTGACGAACGCGGTACGGGAACGACCGTTCTCGGTGCTGCTGTTCGACGAGATCGAGAAGGCGCACCCCCGCATCCTCGACAAGTTCCTGCAGATCCTCGACGATGGTCGGCTCACCGACGGCAGCGGCAGCACGGTGTACTTCAGCGAATCGTTGATCATTTTCACATCGAACCTGGGCGCCGGCGTCGTGGAGTCCGACGCGGACCAGCCATCGCGTCGTCGCGTGATCCTGGACGAGATCCATCGGCATTTCACCGTGGAACTGGAGCGGCCTGAACTGCTCAGCCGGATCGGTGACAACATCATGGTGTTCGATCCGATCAGTCCCGGGATCGGCGCACGCCTCGCGAACCGTTACCTGGAGGCCGTGACCGAGACTGTGCGCCTACGACGAGGAGTGACGCTGAACCTGGCGCCGCAGATGCGAGAGGATCTCATCGCCGCGGCACTGGAGCGGCTCGAATTCGGCGGGCGCGGAGTCGCCAGCGTCATCGAGGCTGCTCTGGTCAATCCCCTCGCTCGCGTCCTCGCCGACGCAGAGGGCGTGACGCAGATCACGGTCGTCGGCTCGTCACGTTCCTCTGAGGGATGGGAGCTCACCGTCGCGCGGGATTCCCAGTAGCGGAGCCGCACAGCCTCACATGGGGCCGTGCGCGGCGATGACCTCGGCGAGGACCTCGCGCTGCCCGGCATTGTCGAACGCCTTGCCGACTCCGACGACATCAGCGCCTGCACCGAGAATCTCGGCGGCGTTGTTCCCATTGACCCCACCGGTTGCGATGAGACGGACATCCGGGAACGGCCCGCGCATCGCGGAGAACCACCCCGCCCCAAGGACCGTGGCGGGAAACGCCTTGATCCAAGTGAAGCCGAGCCGACGAGCCTGCAGGATCTCCGAGGCAGTGGAGACACCGGGCAGGAAGGGCCAGCCTGCGGAAGTGGCGGCCCGGACGATCTCCGGATCCAGACCGGGGGAGACTCCGTAGGCTGCGCCATGATCGATCGCGACTTCGAGCTGCGCTGCGGTGACGATCGTCCCGGCTCCGACCGGCATGCCGCGTTCGCGGCCGGCGGCGATCGCCGCGTCGAGTGACGCGACGGCCTCCGGCGACTCAATCGGGACTTCGACCTCGGCGACGCCGATGCTCCAGGCGAGCCCCGCGAGCCGGACGGTCTCCGCAGGGGACAAGCCGCGGAGCACGGCCATCACCGGACTGCTCGCCAATCCGGACTCGAGACGGTCGATGGGCGATGAGGAGTGCGAGTTCATGGGTACTGCTCCTGAGCGTTGGCGGCGGGCAGAGGTCGGAAGTCATCGAGGGAACCGAGCGTCCACGCGGCGAGCTCGTGGCCCGCAGCGAGGCGCTCCACAGCATCGCCGCCGCCGAGCAGACTCGCGAGGTAGCCGCCGGCGAACGCATCGCCGGCACCGACCGCTTCGACCACCGTCGTGGGCCGAGCGGGGACCCGCGTGACGGTCGCTCGGGTGCCGTCATGATGGAACTCCACGGCCTCGACGGCACCGTCTTTGACCACCACGAGCGGAACCTCGGGGAACAGCTCGGCGACGTCTTCGGCCCTCCCAACGTCCCACAGCGCCGCCGCCTCATCAAGACCGACGAGCAGCACCGTGCTGAGGCGCCCAAGCCGGAGCGACATGTGGGCCGCATCGGAGCGATCGATGAGGGCGGGACGGTAGTTGACATCGAAGGAGGTGCGGTACCCGAACCGCCGGGCGTCATGCAGCAGATTTTCCACCAGATCCCGGCAGGATCCCGAGAGCGCTGCGGTGATCCCCGTCGTGTGCAGCCAGTCGATCTGATCCAGCGGCCAGGTCGTCGCATCCTCGGGCGACAGGCGCGAGGCCGCCGACGCGGAACGGTAGTACGAAACCGGGCCGCGTGCGCCCGGCACCGGATCCTTGAAGTAGACGCCGGTGCGGGCCGCGGGGTCCCTGGTCACGTGACGGAGATCGATCTCGCGGCGCTCGAGTTCGTCGAGGATGCGATCTCCGAGTGCATCGTCTCCGAGCCGACTGGCCCAATAGACGTGAAGTCCTCGCGCGGCGAGGTGCCCCGCGACATTCGACTCGGCGCCTCCCGACGTGATCGTGAAGATGCCACCCGCGGACAGCGATGCGCGTTCCGACGGGGTGACCATGGCCATCGTCTCACCGACACACAGGACCGATGTTCGTTGGTCACTGCCCGGCTCGTCGTGTGGGGGAATGGTCACTTGACGGCCCCGGCAGTGAGCCCTCGGACGAAGAACTTGCCGAGGAACATGTACAGGATCACAGTCGGGGCCGCGACGAACACTGCACCCGCCATCAGCTCGGCGTAGTTCACCGTCGTCGTGCCGATCATGTTGTTCAGCGTCACGGTCGCCGGCCACGAGGCCGGGGACGCGATGATGAAGCCGAACAGGAAGTCATTCCAGATGTTGGTGCACTGGAAGATGATCGCGACGACGATGCCGGGACCGGACAAAGGCAGCATGATGCGTGTGAATGTCCGCCAGATGCCTGCTCCATCCAACGAGGCGGCTTCGACGAGGGCATCCGGGATCCCGACGTAGTAGTTGCGGAAGATCAGCGTCGTGATCGGGAAACCGTAGACCACGTGCACAATGATCAGACCGGGAATCGTGCCCTGCAGTCCCAACATGTTCAGGAACTGGAACAGCGGGATGATCACGGCCTGGAACGGGATGAACATGCCGACGAGTACGAGCGTAAACATCAGATCGGAGCCCTTGAAGCGAAACTTCGAGAGCAGGTAGCCGTTGAACGAGCCGAGCATCGTGGACAGCAACGCCGCGGGGATCGTGATCTGCAGCGAGTTGGCCAAGGATCCGTGCAACTTGTCCCACGCTGCGGAGAAGGCGCTCAGACTCGGGGCGTCCGGGAACATCAGGAAGAAGCCTGGGGCGCCGCTGGTGCCTGAAAGCGCCGTCGCGATGATCACGTAGATCGGCACCAGCATGTACGCAGCGCCGACGACGCAGAGCGCGAAGATGATCCACCCGCCCACGGTATGCGGCAGCCGGCGCGGGCGCGAGTCCTTCACCTTGGTGCCTCTGCCGCGGCCGAGGACGATGGCGCGGGTGGCGGAGTCCATGTGGGAGGTCATGGAGGTGATATGAGCGGTCATGTTCTCAGCTCTTCTTCTCGCGGCGGTACGAGCGGGCCAGGTACGGGACGACGACGACGAGGGTGACGACGAGGAGGACGATGGCCATCGATGACGCCTGGTCGTATCGGCTGCCGAGGTAGTCGTAGATATAGATGCCGGGTACGTCGGAGACGAAGCCTGGGCCGGATCCGGACATCGCGACCACCAGATCGAAGATCTTCAGCGCCACGTGCAGCATCAGCACCAAGGTCGTCACGGTGGCCGGCCACAGCTGGGGGAGCACGACGTATCGGATCCGCTGCCAGGCATTCGCCCCGTCGACGTTGGCGGCCTCGAGCTGCTCCTCGGGGATCGAGGCGAGAGCGGCGAGATACATCGCCATGGTGTAGCCGAGCAATTGCCATGCTGCGGCGATCACGAGTGGGATCAAAGCGACCGGAATGCCGAGTTGGACCTTGAGGAAGCCCGCGCCATCCGGGCTGTTGAGCGCACCGACGATCGTCGGGTCCGTGCTCCATCCGGGCGGGTTCGTGATGCCGATAGCGCGAAGGATCTCGTTGACCCCGGTCGCAGGCGCGAAGATCCAGCGCCAGACGACGCCGGTGACGATGAACGAGAGCGCGTAGGGCAGCAGGAATACGGTGCGGAAGAAGCCCTTGCCCACGGCGACGTGGTGGATCAGGAGGGCAGAGACGAGCCCCGCGATCACGGAGAGGACTAGGAAGAGCACGGTGAAGATGATGATGTTGCGCAGTGAGGACTGTGCTCGGAAGTCCTGTGCGAGCGCGCCGTAGGTTGCGCCGAGGGGCTCCCGCACCGTGAGGTTCGGGCTGGTGCCGATCTTCCAGTTGGAGAGCGAGATGAACAGGGTGATCCCGATGAAGACGTACACGAAGATCACGCTGAGCATCATCGTCGGCGCGAACATCCAGGCGGCCTTGCGGCTCGTCTTCACCTGATGCGTGAGGGGCGTCCCGCGCCCGCGGGTGCTGCGTCGCGGTGGGGCATACGAAGTCTGAGTCATGATCCGTGTCTTCTCGTGTGGCCGGGGAGCGCGCGGGAGGCCCGCTCCCCGGCGTGCGACGCTGCGGTCTAGCGCAGCTGCTTCTGCGTGGCGGTGACGCTGGCGATGAATGCGCTGGCGTTCTTGTTGCCGTTGAATGCGGTGACGGCATCGGCGAACACCTGCGCCATCTCACCGGTCGACGCCTGGCCGTGGGCGATCGACGAGACGATCGCAGCCGAGCCGAAGCTCTTGTACGCCGCCTGCTGGTATGCCGAAAGCGACGAGGTGTCGGCATCGGTGACGGCGGGGATCGACCCCTTCGCCGCCGCGAAGTCGGACTGGACCTTCGGATCCACCAGAATCTTCAGCCATTCTTTGGCTGCGGCCGGGTTCGGCACGTTCTTGGCGGCGATGGAGAAGCCGTCGCCGACGTAGCTGAAGATGTCCTCGCTACCCGGGAAGGCCTCCCAGCCGAAGTCGGTCTGCGGCTCGAAGCTCGCGTTGACCAGCTCGCCGTACGCCCAGTCGCCCATCAGGGTGACGGCACACTTGCCGCCTGCCATGTTCTTGGCCGCCTCGTCCCACGTGAGTGCGGAGTGGTCCGGGTTGGCGAGGTCGAGAAGCTTCGCGTAGTCGGCCAGAGCCTGCTTCACCTCAGGTGAGTCGAACGAGTAGGAGTTCGACCACAGCTTGTTGTACTTGTCAGCGCCGAGTCGTGACATCATGATCGACTCGAGCAGTTCGGCGGAGGCGAACACATCCTTGTCGCCCAGGCAGACCGCCGTGGTGCCGCTGTCCTTCACCTTCTGCAGGCTGGCGAGGAGGTCGTCGACCGAGCCCTTCGGATCCAGCGTCACGCCGGCGTTCTTGAGCACCGTCGGGTTGGTCCACAGCACGTTGCCGCGGTGCACGCCGATCGGAACCGTGTAGAACTTTCCGTCGACCTGCTGCGCCTTGACGACGTTCTCCGGCATGCGCTTGGCCCATCCGCCTTCCTTCCACAGGTCGGAGATGTCGCCGAGCTGTCCGCCGTTGACGTAGTCCTTGACCTGACCGGCCGGGTGCAGCTGCCACGCGTCCGGCGGGTTACCTGCCTGAAGCCGGGCAGCCAGCGCCTGGCGAGCATTGGCGCCGCCGCCGCCGGATACGGCCGCGTTCTTGACCTTGTAGTCCGTCTTCTTCTGGTAGGCGTCGATCAGCACCTGCAGTGCCTTGGCCTCCGAACCCGACGTCCACCACGAGGTGATCTCCAGAGTCTTGGAGGCGTCCCCGCCGCTGGACCCGCTGGGGTTGTTCGCGGCGCAGCCGGCGACTCCGGCGATGAGTATCGCAGCGGTGCCGAGCGCCGCTGCGGCAGTGAGCGTGCGTCTGGTGCGCATTGTTCTCTCCTTTGAGTGTGTTGTGTGGCCCTGGCGGCCGATGTGATGCCGGAGCGCTTGTAGATCGATCTTACGTTTTGGATCTCGATCACCATACTGTAGAACCGACCGAGATGCTAGCGCTGGCAAATTCATCGTGATAACAAGGGATTATCAAGCCAGCTAGTCAAGTAGCTCGATCTACTGATACGCTGGCGCCGCACCTCGTCAACGTTCGATTCGAAGGAGAATGTCGTGAGCAGAGTCACCCTCCTCGACGTCAGTGAGCGTGCAGGGGTGTCACGATCTACCGCATCGTTGGTGCTGCGGGGAAGCTCGCGGATCTCGGCAGAGACGTCGCACCGCGTCCGTGATGCGATGGCAGAACTCGGGTACGTCTACAACCGGCAGGCCGCGAGCATGCGCCAGAGCCAGACGATGACTCTCGGACTCGTCGCCACGGACATCCGCAACCCGTACTTCGCGGAGGTGACGATGGCGATCGAGGAGGTCGTGCACGATGCCGGCTACACCTTGTTCGTGGGCTACAACCTCGACGATCCCGCCAAGCAGCGCGAGCAGGTCGAGGCTCTGGTGCAACGACAGGTGGACGGGCTGATTCTGCTGCCCGCGATCGGCTCGACCGCGGAAAGCTTCGGAAAGTTCGTGTGGTCCTCGGGTGTTCCCATCGTGCAGATCGCCCGATACTTCACCGAGAGTCTCGACTACGTCGGACCGGACAACCTCACCGCTGCGGAAACGGTGGCACATCACGTCGTCTCGCTGGGTTCCGCCTCGGCCGTGCTCATCGGCGGTCCGGAAGGTTCTTCCGCTCGACAAGAGCGGCTCGCCGGTCTCACGGCAGGGTTCGCGGGAAGCCGGGTAGCCTTCCAGGCGGACGACGCGGTTGCGACGCAGAACGTGCCCGACGGCGGCGCGGCGGGTCTGGCCGAGTACCTCGAGCGTGGTCACTTCCCCGAGACGGTCATCTGCTACAGCGACGCCGTCGCGCAAGGCGTCTATGGGGAATTGCGCCGACGGAACCTCGAGCCGGGCGTGACGATGTCCATCATCAGCTTCGACGACCTGCCGCAGGCTGCGCTGCAGTATCCGCCGCTCACGTCGGTGGCGACGCACCCGGAGGAACTGGGGCGGATCGCCGCCGAGATGATCCTTCAGCGAATCGCCGTTCGGGACAGCACGGATCCGCTTCGCACGCTGGTCGAACCCACATTGAAGGTCCGGGCGTCGACGGCATCATGGCGACCACGAGGAACAGGAATGACACGATGACGAACCAGAGACTCCGCTGGGGTCTGATCGGGGCCAGCGACATCGCGAGGAGTCGCGTGATACCGGCGATCCGCGCCTGCGGGGGAACGGTCGACGCAGTGCTCAGTTCATCGCCATCGCGCGCCGTGGAGTACGCGGCGGACAACGGCATTCCGCTCGGCACGACCTCGCTGGACGAGTTGCTCGGATCCGATCTCGACGCCGTCTACATCTCCACGGTCAATGAGCTGCACCACTCCCAGGCGATCGCCGCCCTCGAGGCAGGCAAGCACGTCCTGTGCGAGAAACCACTCGCCCTGCGCGTCGACCACGCCCAGGAGATGGTGGTCCTGGCCGAATCCCGAGGGCTCGTCCTGGCGACCAATCATCATTTGCCCGGAAGTCCGCTGCATGTCGCCGTCCGCGACCTCGTACGCGCAGGGCGGATCGGAACTGTGCTGTCGGCGCGGATCGTCCATGCCGTGATGCTTCCGGAGCATCTGCGCGGATGGCGCGTCGGTGCGGGCGCCCCCGGCGGCGGAGTCACGATGGACATCACCTGCCACGACGCTTCCGTCCTGAATCCTCTCCTCGGCACTCCGGTCCGGGTGACCGCGATCGACGTGAGCCAGGGAGAGTGGGACGGCGGCGCGCAGGACGCCGTCATGACCGTGATCGAGTACGAGGGGCCGGGCGGGCATCCCGTCCTCGCCCAGACGCACGACGCGTTCACCGTTAGCTTCGGCCGGACGTCGCTCTCCGTGCAAGGCACAGCCGGATCCATCGAGGTGCTCGATGCGATGACCCAGGACACGGCCGGCACCGTGATCCTCACCACGGACGACGGCGCGGAACAGGTGCCTGTGGACACCTCCGGCGACCTCTACGAGATCGTGCTGCGGGCCTTCGCCGCCGCCGTGGACGGCACGGGTGTGCCCACCACAACAGGCACGGCAGGACTCACCGCGGTCCAGGTCGCGCTGGCCGCGCAGGAAGCGGCGCACACCGGCCGCACCATCACCATCGACTCAAGGACGAGGTAGTCGCCATGCAAAAAGTCACCGTGCTCACCGCCCGCGAGGCCGCGGAACTCATCCGTGACGGCGATGTCGTCACCGTGAGTTCCTCCAGCGGGCTGGGTTGCCCCGACGCCGTCCTCGAGGGCATCGGACAGCGGTATGCGGAGACGGCTTCACCTAAGCAACTCACGACGCTGCACCCCATCGCCGCCGGCGACATGTACGGGATCAAGGGGATCGACCACCTCGCCCAACCGGGACTGCTGTCCACCGTGATCGCCGGGTCGTATCCTTCTGGACCCTCGTCCTGGGAGCCGCCGAAGATCTGGCAACTGATCGAGAGCGGCGACGTGCACGCCTACAATTTCCCGTCAGGAGTGATCTTCCAGATGCACCGGGCCGCCGCCGCGCATCAGCCCGGCGTGCTGACCAAGGTCGGCGCGGGCACGTTCATCGATCCGGCGCTCCAGGGCGGACGCATGAACGAACAGACGCCGCGGGAACACGTTCGGGCGGTGCAGTTCGACGGCGACGAGTGGCTGTTTTTCCCGGCGGTGGTGCCGGACGTCGCGATCATCCGTGCGACGACCGCGGACGAGTACGGCAATCTCACCTATGAGGAGGAAGGCTCGCCGCTGGGCGCACTCGACCAGGCGTACGCCGCGCACAACAACGGCGGCATCGTGATCGCCCAGGTCAAGCGGCTGGCGAAGGAGCAGAGCCTGCACCCGCAGCAGGTGAGAGTCCCCGGGATCCTCGTCGACGCGGTCGTGCTCGCGCCAGATCAGCTGCAGACCACGAGCACGCCCTACGACCCGGCGATCTCCGGGCAGCTGCGTCAGCCGCTGAACCAGTTGCCTGCCGTGCCCTTCACGCTCGAGAAGATCATCGCTCGGCGTGCCGCGCAGGAGTTGCGCAGCGGCGAGATCGTGAATCTCGGATTCGGCGTCTCCGCGCTGGTGCCACACGTGCTTGTGGAGGAGGGCAGCGCCCGTGAGGTCAGCTGGGTGATCGAGCAGGGCGCTGTCGGCGGAGTGCCACTCCTGGACTTCGCGTTCGGCTGTGCGCAGAATCCGGATGCGATCATGCCGAGCATCGATCAGTTCACATTGCTGCAGGGCGGAGGGTTCCATCATTCCCTGCTGTCCTTCCTCGAGATCGATGAGGAAGGCAACGTCAACGTGCACCACCTGCCGGGCAAGCGCCATGTGACGGCAGGGGTCGGAGGGTTCGCCGACATCACAACGGGCGCGCCGGAGATCCTCTTCGTCGGCTCGTTCACCGCGGGGCGCCGCGACATCTCGTTCGGCGACGGGACGCTGCGCATCCGCGAAGACGGCCCGCACACCAAGCTCGTCCAGCGCGCCTCCGCGATCACGTTCTCCGGACGCAAGGCACTCGAGCGGGGTCAGAAGGTTACCTACATCACCGAGCGCTGCGTCCTGCGCCTCACGGAACACGGTCTGGTCGTCACGGAGATCGCACCCGGGGTGGACCTGCAGCGGGACATCCTCGATCGTGCGAACTTCACGCTCCGAGTCTCCGACATTCTCGGGACCATGGACGCCGGCCTGTTCCACCAGGATCCGCTGGGTCTGCGGCTGCCCGCGCTCGACCTGCCCGAACGAATTCGCGACCTCAGCGCCTGAGGGCCCGAAGCGACAACCAAGGAAGATGAAGATGGCGAAGAACACATACGACTACATCGTCGTCGGCGCGGGAGCGGCCGGTTGCGCGGTCGCGAATCGGCTCAGCGCGGACCCCCGGGTCTCCGTGCTGCTGCTGGAAGCCGGAGGGAAGGACGACAACTTCCTCGTGCACATCCCGGTCGGCTTCACGAAGCTGACCGGGCCCAAGGTCAACTGGATGTACGAAACAGTGCCGCAGGCCCAGCTGAACAACCGTGAAATGTGGTATCCGCAAGGGCGTCTGCTCGGCGGCAGCACCTCGATCAATGCGATGATCTACATCCGCGGCAATCGCTACGACTACGACCGCTGGGCCGAGCTCGGCAACGACGAGTGGGGCTACGAGCAGGTGTTGCCGTTCTTCCGCAAGGCGGAACATAACGAACGCCTGAACGACGAGTTCCACAGTACTGCGGGCGCGATGAACGTCACGGAACAGGTCTCCCACAACGAACTCAGCAAGGCCTTCGTCCGTGCCGCTCAGGAGCTGGGACTCCCGTTCATCCCGGACTTCAACGGCGCAACCCAGGATGGCGTCGGCTACTACGACGTCACACAGAAAAAGGCACGCCGTGAGAGCGCGGCCACTGCCTATCTGCGCCCGGCGAAGAACCGCCGCAACCTCACGATTCACACGCACGCGCTCGCAACGAAGGTCATCGTCGAGAACGGCCGCGCCGTGGGCGTCGAATACCTGCATGAGGGCAAGTCCGCGTCGGCGCGCGCCGACCGCGAGGTCGTGCTCTCCGGCGGGGCTGTCAATTCTCCGCGGTTGCTGCTGCTGTCCGGCATCGGGCCGGCCGACGAGTTGCAGGCGCTGGGAATCCCCGTGCGACACGACCTCCCCGGCGTCGGGAAGAATTTCCAGGACCACATGGACGTCTACCTCACGGCGGAGACCACGCCGGTCAGCTATAACCGCTCCGACCGTCCCATCCCGGCAGCCTTCGCGATGCTGGAGTACCTGCACAACCGCACCGGTCCGATCACCGCGTCCGTATGCGAGGCGGGCATGTTTGTCCGCTCCAGCGACACCGTGCCGGCGCCGGACATCCAGATGCATTGCCTCCCCGCTTACGTGATCGACCACGGCCGGATGCGGGTGCCGGGCCATGGGATGACGATCAACACGTGCAACCTGCGACCGAAGAGCGTCGGATCCCTGACGCTCCGTTCCGCGGATCCCACCGTGCCACCTGCGATCGACCCGGCATTCCTCACGGACCCGTACGACTGGGAGATCTCGATGGAGGGATTCCGCTGGGGTCGCGAGATGCTCGCCACCAAGGCGTACGCCCCGTACGTCAAGAAGGAGCACCTGCCAGGCAGCCAGGTCCGCACGGACAAGGAGCTGCGGGACTACATCAGGCAGTGGGCGAAGACCGACTACCACCCGGTCGGCTCCTGCAAGCTCGGCGAAGACGACATGGCCGTCGTAGACCAGCAGTTGCGGGTGCGCGGCATGGGTGGGCTCCGCGTCATCGACGCGTCGGTCATGCCGACCCTGATCAGCGGGAACACCCAGGCGACTTCGATCATGATCGGGGAGAAGGGCGCGCACCACATCCTGCACGGTGCCTCCTCGGTCATCCCTGAGGCGGAGCGGGTGTGATGCAGATGGTGGACTTGGAGTACCCGGGAACCGTCTCAGTCGACTACTCCGCCGACGGGACGGTCGCAACGATCCTGATCGACCGAGAGCGCAAGCTCAACGCATTGACGCTGAGCATGCTGCGCGATCTCGATGCCGTCTGCGTGGAGATCGACCGCTCGACCGCGCGCGTCGTGGTGGTCGGCACCGCGGGCAGCCGCGTGTTCTGCGTCGGCGCGGACATCACGCACTTCACTGGAATCAGCGCCGTCGCGATGTGGCGGGAATGGGTGGCAACGGGGCACCGGGCATTCGCGCGGCTCGCCGCACTGCGTCAGCCGACCCTCGCCGTGATCGACGGACTCGCCTTCGGTGGCGGCCTCGAACTTGCGCTCGCCTGCGACCTGCGGATCATCTCCGCCGACGCCCGGGTCGCGCTTCCGGAGACGGGCCTCGGGACCGTTCCCGGATGGGGCGGCACGGAACGGCTCACCGAGCTCGTCGGGCGATCACGGGCAAAAGAGGCCGTATTCACCCGGAAGCAACTCTCGGGCGACGAGGCCCTCGCGTGGGGCGTCGTGAACTATCTCGCAGAAGGCGACGAGCTTGAGGGCGCCACAGCCGCGATCATCGCGGAGCTGCTCGCCTCCGCGCCGATCGCCGTGCAGCTCGCCAAGCAGATCATCGACGCCGCCGCCGACGGCGCCTCGAGTGCGCTGCTGGAAGCGCTTGCTTCCGGCATCGCCGCTGCATCCGATGACCTCGCCGAAGGCACCCGCGCATTCGGCGAGAAGCGCCCCCCGCAGTTCCAGGACTCATGACCACCGCGACCGCGGTGCCGACAAAGGAAACCTGACATGACTCAGCCGAAGAACTATCAGATCGCGGACATCGAGATCACCGAACTCCGCATGGTCGTCGACGGCCAGCTCGTCTCCGCCGCCAGCGGCGAGGTGAAGACCCGGCTCAGCCCCGGTCACGGCGTGCCCGTGACCACGCTCCCCGCCGGCGACGCCGAAGACGTCGATCGCGCGGTCCGGGCAGCACGCCGCGCTCTCGACGACGGATGGCGCACCCTCGCCGGGGCGGACCGTGCCGCCCTGCTGCACCGCGTCGCCGAGCTGATCCGCCGCGACCACGAACAGCTCTCCTTGCTCGAGAGCCTCGAGGCCGGCAAACCCATCACCCAGGCCCGCGGCGAGGTGACCGACACCGCCGCGCTGTGGGAGTACTCGGCCACGCTCGCCCGTCACAACCAGGGCGAGGCGCACAACGGGCTTGGTGCGGACACCTTCGCCATGGTGCTGCACGAGCCGCTCGGCGTCATCGGCATGATCACACCCTGGAACTTTCCGCTGCTCATCGTCAGCCAGAAGCTCCCGTTCGCGCTCGCCGCGGGCAACACGGCGGTCATCAAGCCGAGCGAATCGACCTCGGCTACCACCGTGCGCCTTGCCGAGCTCGTGCTCGAGGCGGGCATCCCTGCCGGCGTTGTCAATGTGATCACGGGGGACCGCCGCGTCGGACAGGCGATCGTGGAGCATCCGGGCATCGACATGCTCAGTTTCACCGGCTCGACCGGCGTCGGCAAGTCGCTCGCCGCGACCGCGGGCCAGAATCTGAAGAAGGTCGAGCTCGAGCTCGGCGGTAAGAACCCACAGATCGTCACGGCGAACGCCGACTGGCACGCTGCTGTCGATGCGGCCGTCTTCGGCGGATACTTCAACGTCGGCCAGTGCTGCAACTCGGGCAGCCGCATCATCGTGCACCGCTCCATCGCGGATGACTTCGCCCAGGCCGTTGCGGACCGCGCCGCCCAGGTGAAGCTCGGCGATCCGCTCGACAGCGCGACCCAGATCGGCGCGATCGTCAGCGAGGCGCAGCTCGAGACGATCCAGCATTACGTGCGCGAGGGCATCGCCGGCGGGGCGGACCTGCTCACCGGTGGCAACCAGATCGAATCCGCCAGCGGCCGGTTCTTCCAGCCGACGATCTTCTCCAACGTCACCACCGACATGACGATCGCCAACGAGGAGATCTTCGGGCCGGTGCTCTCGGTGATGCCATACGACACCTTGGAGCAGGCCATCGCGATCGCGAACAGCACCTCCTTCGGCCTCTCCGCCGGCATCTGGAGCCGAGACATCGCGGAGGCGCTGACCGCGGCGCGTGATCTGCGCGCCGGCACCGTCTGGGTGAACCGGTGGATGACCGGCTACCCAGAGATCCCCTTCGGTGGATATGCGGAAAGCGGGATCGGCCGCGAACTGGGCAAGCAGGCGCTGGCCGAGTTCAGTGAGCTCAAGACCATCCAGTTGCAGATCGGTGCGAACCCGACGCGGTGGGTCCCGGTCCCGGACGCCCAGGGCCGGCCATGAGCGACGCCGTCGCTCGGGTCATCGAGACTGACACCCTCATCATCGGATCCGGCATGGCCGGCTCCAGCCTTGCATGGGCGCTGCGGGACAGCGGTGAGCGCGTCCTCGTCGCCGAACGCGGCGGGTTCCTCCCTCGCGAAGCAGAGAACTCGTCCGCGGAGGAGGTGTACCTGCGGGGCAGATACAAGAATGCCGACTCGTGGATCGACGACAGCACTGGCAAGCGGTTCAAGCCCGGCGTCTACTACTACGTCGGGGGGAACACCAAGGTATACGGCGCGTGCCTGCCGCGCTTTCGTCGTAGCGATTTCGAAGCGACCCGGCACCACGACGGCGTCTCCCCGGCATGGCCGGTGACGTACGAGGAGCTCGAGCCGTACTACCAGCAAGCCGAGACGCTGCTCCATGCGCATGGCGTGCTGGGGGAGGACCCGACCGAGCCACCGCATTCGACCGAGTACGCTCTGCCGGCACTGGAACACGAGCCGACGCTCGAGACGCTGGCCGACAGCTTCCGCGAGCAGGGGCTTCACCCGTTTCACATGACCACAGCTCTCGATGTGAACACGATGGAGGAACGCACCGCCTGCACCACCTGCGACGGAGCGCCCTGCGAACGCGGGGCGAAGTCCGATGCGCAGAACCGATTCCTTGACCCTGCCCTCGATGAGGGCGTGGAACTCATCACGCACACCAGGATCACACGCCTGGAGACGTCCGAGGACGGGCGTCGGGTGGTCGCCGCGATCGGCGAGCAGGACGGCAACCCGGTGCGCATCGTCGCCGAGCGGTTCGTCGTCGCGGCAGGAGCGGTGAACAGCGCCGCACTGCTGCTGCGGTCGACCTCGCCGCATCACCCCAATGGCCTCGGCAATTCGACCGGCCTCGTGGGCCGGAACTACATGGTGCACAACAGCACGTTCTTCATGGCCGTCAACCCGTTCCGGAAGAACCCCACACAGTGGCAGAAGACCCTCGGTCTGAACGACTGGTACGAGCCAGGGAAGGGCCGCGGTGACACGGACTTCCCGTTGGGCAACGTGCAGATGCTGGGGAAGCTTCGCGCCGCCATGCTCAAGGCCGCGAGGCCCTGGGTGCCGACCTTCTTGCTGGCGTTGATCGCTGACCGCAGCGTCGACTTCTACCTCACCACCGAGGACCTCCCGCTCGCCGACAACAGGGCCTTCTTGGACGAAGGTGACATCCGGGTGCACTGGAACACCACGAACATGGTTCCGCATCGGCTGCTGGTGAAGAAGATGAAGCAGGCGGTCCGGCGTGCGGGCTACCCGATCGTGCTCACGCAGCGCATGGCCATTGAGACCAACTCACATCAGTGTGGCACGGTCGTCGCCGGCTCTGACCCGGCCAACAGCGTGCTCGACCCCGACGGGCGCATGCATGAGGTCGAGAACACGTGGGTGATCGACGCGTCCTACTTCCCGTCGTCTGCCGCGCTGAACCCGGCCTTGACCATTGCCGCCAACGCCCTGCGCATTGGTGCCCGGATGAGAGTGCAGTCGCGCCGATGAAACCGCAACGCGCCTCCTTGCCCGAACTCGTCTCCGGCGACGCCCCGGTCGAAACGCTGACGATAGACGGCCGCGAGATCCCCGTCATCGATGTCGACGCACTCGTCGTCGGAACCGGGTCGGCAGGCTATTGCGCCGCCGACAGGCTCTGGGAGCTCGGTACACGGAACATCGCGGTCGTCGCAGACATGGTCGGTGCTGGTGCATCGCGCAACGCCGGATCGGACAAACAGACCTACTACAAGCTCACGCTCGCGGGTCGGGACGGTGATTCCGTCCGAGCCATGGCGGAGACCTTGTTCTCCGGCGGCGCCATGGACGGGGACAATGCTCTCGCCGAGGCGGCGCTCAGTGCGCGGGGATTCATCCGGTTGTGCGATCTCGGCGTACCGTTCCCGCAGAACAGGTACGGCGAGTTCATCGGCTATAAGACGGACCACGATCCGCGACGACGCGCTACGTCCGTCGGCCCGTACACGAGCCGGACGATGGTCGAAGTCCTGGAGCGCAAGGTGCACGCTAACGGCACTCCGGTCTTCGACCGATGCCGTGTCGTGGACGTGCTGACGGCGCAGGGCGAGGACGGTAGCCGGCAGGTAACGGGTGTGCTCGTCCTGCGCAACTCGCAGAGGCTCGGCGGGATTGACAGTCCGTACCTGCTCTTCCGCACACCGAACGTCGTCTATGCGACGGGAGGTCCCGCCGGGATCTACGAGCGGCGGGTTTTCCCGAACGGGCAATGGGGAGCGTCCGGGGCGGCCTATCGCGCCGGCGTGCATGGCAAGAACCTCACCGAGTGGCAGTTCGGCCTCGCCTCGATCAAACCTCGCTGGAACGTTTCCGGGTCGTACATGCAGGTGGTTCCCCGATTCGTTTCCATCGATCAGGACGGCGGTGATGAGCGGGAGTTCCTCTCCGAGGAGATCCCGGATCCGGGGCGGCTGCTCACGCTCGTGTTCCTCAAGGGCTATCAGTGGCCGTTCGATGTGCGCAAGGCCCTCGATGGGTCGTCGCTGATCGACCTGCTCGTGTACCGGGAGACCGTGTTGCGGGGGCGCCGAGTGTTCCTGGACTTCCGGACGAATCCGCTGGGCCGAGAGTTCGACATCGCGCTGCTCGCGCCGGAAGCTCGGGAGTACCTGGAACGTGCGGGCTGCGTCGCAGGCACGCCC
Organism: uncultured Actinomycetota bacterium; assembly: GCA_963791605.1. GTDB lineage: Bacteria > Actinomycetota > Actinomycetes > Actinomycetales > Microbacteriaceae > Microbacterium. The sequence goes on from CAWBTB010000008.1 coordinate 209,897, forward strand.
ATCGAGCGACTCCGGATCATGAACGAGCCTGCGTACCAGTTCTACCTCGGCCGGAATCCTTCGCTCGACCTCGAACGTGATCTGCTCGAGGTCGATGTCTGCGCGCAGCACAATAACGGCGGTCTCGTCGTCGACGCTTGGTGGGAGTCGAACGTCACCGGCTTCTTTCCTGTCGGTGAGGCCGGTGGCGCGCACGGCGTGTACCGTCCGGGGGGTGCCGCACTCAACAGCGGCCAGGTAGGCGCGACCCGGGCGGCGCAGGCGATTGCGAACCGGCCGGGGCGGGGGCGCGACCACGCCGCGTTCCTGGACGCCGCCGCAACGCGGCTCAGGGAGGCCGACGCGCTCCTGGCCGGCGCGGTCGATCGGTTCGAGCGCGGGATCGAGGACAACACCGGCGCGTTGCTACGCGGGGTGCAGGCGGTGATGAGCGCGGGTGCCGGTCCGGTGCGGTCACGTGCCTCCATCGAGTCTGCGCTGCGGGAGGTCTCCGTCCTGCATCGTGACTATGCGGAGACCGTCTCGGCGGATCCGTCGTCGCGTCGGAGCGTTGATCGCACATTCCTGGTGCGAGATATCCTGACCACCGCGTACGTCTACCTGCAGGCAATGATGGACTACGTCGAACACGGGGGGCTCAGCCGGGGATCCGTGCTCTACACGGATGCATCCGGTTCGTTGCCCGTGCGTGGGTACGGCGCAGATCGGAACAAGCCCCTGAACCTGCCGGAAAGGTTCCGCTTCGCCCTCGATCAGGGTGCCCTCGATGAACAGGTTCAGGAAGTTGCTTTGGAAACGGACCCGGTCACGAATACCGCCAAGGTGACGGCGCGTTGGAGGCCACGGAGGCCGATCCCAAAAGACGACGACTTCTTCGAGAACGTCTGGCGCGAATACCGCGAACGCGGCGTCGGCTGGTAGCGCGATCAAGGGCGGCGCCTGGCGCGCTTCCGACGTCAGTTCAGGCCTTCAGATGCGGCTAGCAGCCGTTCGAGGACCTGTACAACTCCGTGTTCCGCGTTGGATGGCGCCAGATAGCGCGCCCGGTCGCGGATCTCGGGATGCGCGTTGCTGACAGCGAACGACCATTCGGCGCAATCGAGCATCTGCAGGTCGTTGAGGTAGTCCCCGAACACGACCGTCTGCGCGGGACTGACGCCGAGCACCGCTTGCAGCGCCGTGACACCCCGTCCCTTGTCGACTCCCGTACTCATGATGTCGATCCAGTGTTTTCCCGAGACGACGACCTGGTGGGTGTCGGCGAGGTGGGCGTACGTCTCGTTCGCAGTGTGCGCGGCCTCATCGAAATCGAAGATCGCAAGTTTGAGGATCGTGTCGGAGACCGAGGTGAGGTCGTCGACGATCGTCAGCTTCGTGTAGTAGGTCTCGGCTTCGGCCACGAAGGCGGGATCGGTGCGCTCGATGTACGCACTATCGATACCGCACACCACCACCCCGAGATCGGCCCTGCTCGCAGCATTTCGCGTCGTGGTGATCACGTCATCGACAGTGGCATCCTCGACGTGGGTGATGGAAACCACGTTTCCTTCGTGAACAACGAGGTTTCCGTTCTCGGCGATGTAGGAGACGAATCGGTGAGCGCCCTTGAATTGCCCGAGCAGCGTGGCGTACTGGCGTCCGCTGGCCGGGACGAATGTGATCCCTTGCGTTCGCATCAGTGCCAGGAGCGGCCAGAACCGGTCAGGAATCCGCCCGGACTCGTCGAGCAGCGTACCGTCCATGTCGGTGACGACGAGCCGGATGTCCGGGCGCCCTCCGCGTATCGTGCTCCAGGGCGTCGAGGTCATGACTTTTCTCGTTGCAGATGCCAGTGGATGTCAGGCACGGCGCCTCCAAGATGTCGTTGATTCGCGCAGTCGCAGAGCCGGTGCCGCTCGTTCCGACCTCGTCGGCGCCCCCGGATCACCGATCCTGTCGAGCAGCGCCTGTGCAATGCGCTCGCCGAGCAGATTCTTGTCTGCTCCGACGGATGTCAGGGCGGGGAACTGCGCCGTGGACAGCGGCACGTCATCGAACGCCGCGATCGCAACATCTGCGCCGGGCGCGAGACCGCGCCGACGAAGTTCGCCGTAGACGCCGAAGGCCACCGCATCGCTGTGAGCGACGATGGCCTCAGGAAGAAATCCCCCGTCAAGGAGTTCTGAGGCGGCGCGTGTGCCCCCGGCCATATTGTTGGGCGTGGCGATGGTCGCACGCGGATCCAACTCCACCCCGGCATCTGACAGGCCGCGGATTACCCCGCCCAGCCGTCCCCTGCGGGTGGACGAATCCTCGGCCCCGCCGAGGTAGGCGACGCGCCTGGCGCCGAGTTCCGCGAGATGACGACCAACGAGGCGCCCGGCCTCGTCATCGTCCAACCCGATGAAGTCGAGTTCATCCGTCGCATGCCGCACGTACTGGACGATTTGGGTGCCGCCAGAATCCGCGAGCTGAGACGGATCGGTACCGACCGCGGGCTGGATCATCACCCCGTCCACGCGATGCTGGGTCATCGTCCGAAGCAGATCCGCCTGCTGCGCGATCTCATCGCCGCTGTACCCCGCGAGCAACGTGTATCCGGCTTCGCGGACCACGCGCTCGATCGACATCGTCACAGCCGCGAAGAACGGATTGGTGATGTCGGTCGCGATCAGTCCGAGCAGCATCGTGCGCGAGTCGCGCATGGCGGCCGCCTGCCGGTTGTAGACATAGCCAAGCTCGTTCATCGCCGTGCGAACGCGTTGTGACGTCGCCTCAGACACCCGTGTACTTCCACGGAGGACGAGCGAGGCCGTCGCACGTGACACACCCGCGTGCCGACCGACATCCTCGAGCGTTACCGAATTCGACACCATGATCCTCCCCGTCGTGGATCGATCCATCGCCTCTTATCGCGCGCGGCCAGGATCATCCACTCGCTGCACACGATTTGCGCACAACTGACAGCCTAAGCTACGTTCATCGCGATGTAGATCGATCTACAAGCCTTTGGAGGAATCAGTGTCTGCAGGCAAGCCCAACGAGGCGTCGGGGAAGAAGCCGGTCGGACTGGGTCGCATCGTTGGCGCTGCGATGGTCGGCGCGGTCGCCGAGTGGTACGAGTTCTTCCTGTACGGCAGCGCGACCGCCTTGGTGTTCAGCACTCAGTTCTTCGCGCAGAGCGGCAACGTCTTTGACGGCGTGATCGCAGCTTTCGCCCTCTACGGCGTTGGCTTCCTCGCCCGACCGATCGGTGGATTGGTCTTCGGTCACTTCGGAGACAAACTCGGTCGCAAGCGCCTCCTGCAGCTCAGCCTCACTATTGTCGGCGTGACCACCTTCCTCATGGGATGCCTCCCCACTTATGCCTTGATCGGAATCTGGGCGCCGGTTCTCCTGGTGGTCCTCCGTCTCGTGCAGGGGTTCGGGTTCGGAGGGGAGTGGGGCGGAGCCACGCTGATCGTGAGCGAGCATGCACCCGCGAACCGGCGCGGGTTTTGGTCCGCGTGGCCCCAGTCCGGCGTCCCGCTCGGAAACATCCTCGCGACGATCGTTCTTCTCGTGCTGTCAAGCGCGCTCTCCGAGGAAGCATTCCTCTCTGTGGGTTGGCGCGTCGCGTTCTGGCTTTCCGCGATCGTCGTCGGCATCGGCTACTACATCCGATCCCGGATCGACGAAGCGCCCATCTTCCTGGAGGCACAGGCGAAGGCCGCGGCCGAAAAGGAGACTCAGCTCGGTGTGCTGGAAGTGCTTCGCTACCACTGGCGACTCGTCCTCATCGGCATCGGCGCCCGCTTCGCGGAGAACATCCTGTACTACCTGGCGATAACGTTCTCGCTCACGTACCTCAAGGTCGTTGTTCACGTCGACACCTCGCGCATCCTTCTGCTCATGCTCGGCGCACACGTGATGCACTTCTTCCTCTTCCCACTCATGGGACTCTGGTCGGACAAGATCGGCCGTCGACCTGTCTTCCTCGTGGGGTGCGTACTCACTGCCGTATGGGGATTCATCGGATTCCCGCTTATGAACACAGGCAACGATGCGGCGATCCTGCTCGCCGTCGTCCTGGCGATGGCGATCAACTCCATGGTGACCTCGCCATACGCGTCCATGATGACCGAGATGTTTCCCACGCGCATCCGCTACACCGCGTTGTCGCTCTGCTACCAGTTCGCGCCGATCCTCGCCGGCGGATTCGCGCCGCTGATCGCGGTCGCGCTGCTCGAGAAGTTCCACACGTTCGTCCCCATCGCGATCTACCTCGTTTTCGCGGCTGCCGTGACGTTCGTCTCGATCCTGTTCGCCCGCGAGACGAAGGGCGCGGATCTCTACGCTGTAGACGCGGCAGATGCGCAGCGAATGGTCGAGGTTCGGCGCTGAAGCCACCGGGCGGATAGATCGGAGGCGCGCAGGCGCGCAAGCTCCCACACCACGCAGTCTCTGGGCGCCTCGGGCGTGTCATGCCCTTCTTGACCGCACGCGCCCCTTCCCACGCTCAGTTGAAGTCGGGCAGCGGGGGTTCTGGGGTGCTGTCTCGCGTTGTGGCGAGGATGCCCTCGACGATTCGGGCGGTCTTCGGCGGGAATTCGTCGCCGGGGTAGAACTCTTGGTAGAGCTCTTCAGCATCATCGAGAGAGGTGACGCCGACGCTGTCGAAAAGGTCTGCGATGTCGTCGGCTTCGCGGGCGCCACGTCGTGCGGCGGCGTGCAGTTTCATCGCCAGAAGGGTCTCATGGGTGGCCGTTTGGATCGTTATCGTCGCGTCCTGGTAAAGGGTGATCCATTCGGCGGGGCGGCCGAACCCGCTGGGCAGGAACTGTGCGGCGTCGTCGTTCAGCCAGTCGGCCGGCCAGCGTCTGCGTTCGGCGACGATCCGCGCGGCATGCTCGATCTCGTCCTTCGGCGCGAATGTGGCGTCGATGTCACGGGTGAGGCGTCGGTGCGCGTTGACGGTGAGGACGATGGCCGCGCCGCCGACGAGTTGCAGTGTGCCGGTGATGCCGCGGTCCCGGAGCGTGTCGGCGACCTCTTTGATCCCGTCGATGATGTCATCGCGGTCCAGGAACGGCGTCATGTTCGCATCTGGGGTGCCGCGCACGAGCTTCTCGAACTGGCCGCGAGAGCGCGATGGACCTGTCTCGTCGGCACCGTTCATGCGCTCTCCAATTCACCCGCAGCGATCGCGATGCCGCGTCGGGAGAACGGCTCCGGTGCGTCGGAGAGATCAGTGAGATCGGTCAGGCCGAACCGCGTGCGCTGCGGCTCCCACACGCTCTTGCTGGGTGCGGTGTCATCGCCAGTCGCCCACGGCGGGACCGACCCTTCGGGCAGACGCAGTTCGACGAGGGCGGCGATCGCATCGTCCCATCGGTTGCCGAGTCTGCGTGGCTCTTCGACGGTGAGCAGGAACTGTTCGTACGGGGTGGCTGCCGCGAGGTCATCGGCGAGTTGGAGGAAGGCGCGGTATGCGGTGGCGGGTTCCTCGTCGGCATAGGTCGCGATCGTTTCCGCGGCGTCTGCGGCGTTGAGCCGATCGACGCGGGGGATAACCGCAACCCGGACACCTAGTGTTTCCGCGATCCGCTCCACGGTTCCAGACGTGGGCTCGCGCCGGCCGCTCTCGATGTTGGACAGGCTGGATGCGCCGACACCCGCCGCGGTGGCGGTGCGGCGCAGGCTGACACCGGAGTTCAAGCGTGCGCGACGGAGACTCGTGGCGATGCTCATCGACGCTCCTCCCTCCTGCGAGTGTTACCGAATCCGACAACAGTCTACCTCGGATCGCTCCGGCCGAACCCGTCGGGGCCGGATTCGATCCGGGCCTGCCGACGGTTCTCGAACTCGTCCGCTTTGTGTCCGGGAATCCGTTTTGTGTCCGTGTATATACTCGTGGAAACCAGTAGCAACCGCTCGCTGGTGCGTTGAAAACACTGGTATCGAGGGGAACGAGTAGCTTGCGTCATTGACGTGAGGTCGCGGGTTCAAGCCCCGCTCCTGCTACTTCGAACCCCCGTCTCGTGCGGGGGTTTCCGCTTCCTGGCGTCGGTACACTCGGACCATGACGCTGAGGTTCGACGTGGACAGGGGTGAGATCGCGCGCATCGCGCGTGCTCACGGTGTCCTGCGGCTTCGGGTCTTCGGCTCGGCGATCTCGGACCAGTTCGATCTCGATCGGAGTGATGTCGACCTGCTCGTGGATCTCCGTGAGGATGCAGGCGACCGGTTCGATGCGTACTTCGGTCTGAAGGAGGACTTGGAGGGCCTCTTCGGTCGCTCGGTCGACCTCGTGATGTCTGACGCCGTTCGCAACCCTCATTTCCGCGAGCGTGCGTTCACGACTGCCGAGGAGCTCTATGCGGCCTGAGTCGGCGGCGTACCTCCGCGTCGGAACGATCCGGTCGGTCGGGCGCCGGCTCATGGATGGCATCGAGCCCGAACTCGTCGACCGTGCCGCGCATGCGCTCGAGCATCTTCCCGAGATCCAGTCGGTGGAACGGGTCAGACTGCGCTGGGTCGGTCACCGCCTTCACGGCGATGCGATCGTCCGGGCGGGATCGATGACACTGGCCGACGCGGACCGCGTGGCGATGGACGCCGAGGCCGCGGTGAAGCGTCACCTGCCGAACCTCGATGAGATGACCGTCCGCGTCGCGCCAGCGAGCTGAGCATCGCGGCACGATGACATCGCCCTCTTCTTCAGCCTCGGCGGATCCCGCTCCGGCTCGCCGCGGCCCGTTGCGTCCCTGGCATTTCATCGTCGTGTTCGGCATCGTCAGCCTGCTCGCGGACATGGTCTACGAGGGCGCGCGAAGCATCATCGGCCCCTATCTCGCCACTCTCGGCGCGTCCGCCACGGTCGTCGGAGTCGTCGCAGGGGCGGGGGAGTTCATCGGGTACGGGCTCCGCGTCGTCACCGGCTACGCGGTGGTCCGCACCCGCCACTACTGGACCTGGACGATCGTCGGCTACGCCCTCACCGTGCTCAGCGTTCCTCTCATCGGCGTCACGGGCGTTCTCGCGCCCGCCCTGCTGCTGTACGGCACCGAGCGGCTCGGCAAGGCGGTGCGGTCTCCCGCGAAGGACACCCTGCTGTCCTACGCCTCGGCGAGCACCGGCCGAGGAAGCGCATTCGGCGTGCACCAGGCTCTCGATCAGACCGGCGCGGTCCTCGGCCCTCTACTGCTCGCCGCCATCCTCGGCTGGCGGGACGGCGACTACGCGCTCGCGTTCGGTGCCCTGATCATTCCCGGCATCCTCGTTCTTGCCCTGCTCCTCTGGCTGCGCCACAGGGTCCCCGACCCGCTCATCTACGAAGAGCCCATACCGCCGCTTGCGCAACAACCCGAGTCTCCCGAGACGGCACCTACGACTGCGCCCTCGACGTCGCGCAGGCTGCCCGGGAGGTTCTGGCTGTACGTCGCCGCCGTCGGGATTCTTTCCGCCGGCGTCGCGTCCTTCCCCCTTCTCGCATTCCACGCGCAGTCCCGCGGGCTCCTCACCGATGCACAGGTGCCGCTCCTATTCGCGGCGGCGATGCTCGTCGACGGCGCAAGCGGTCTCGTCATGGGACGCGCCTACGACCGATTCGGTCCGCGTACGTTGCTCCTGGTCCCGATCACCGCTGCCATCTCCGCCATCGCCTTCACCCACGACGTCACCCTCATCTGGGTCGGCGTCGCAGTCTGGGGGCTCGTCAACGGCACCCTGGACTCCACCGTCAAGGCGGTCGTGAGCGAACTCGTCCCGTCCTCCGCGCGCGCGATCGCATTCGGATGGCTGGCCTTCCTCCGCGGCGTGGGGCTTCTCATCGCCGGCGCCGTGCTCGGCTTCGCCTATGACCAGGGCACTGCGGTCGTGATCATCGCCGCGCTGACCGCGAACGCGCTGGGGATGGTCGGACTCATCGTGGTGATCCGCAAGGTGGCATCGTGACCGGGGTGGCGACGGTCAGGGCGTCCTCGATATCTATTCGTCCTCGTCGTCGACGTCGGCACCGGCGGCGAGCTTGTCCGCGGTCGCGCTGTCGATCAGGTCATCATCGGCGTCGGGATCGAGGACGGTCTCTCCGTCGATCTCCGTCGTCACGAGGTCGTCGTCGATGACGTCATCCGGGCGAGGGTCGTCGTCCTCGGGGAGCGGGAAGGCGGGTGGGATGTTCGTCATGATCGGATCCTCTCGTCGGTGTGCGGCCACGGTAGACCCCCCACGAGGCGAACCGGATCCGGGTTGACGTTCGAGCGGTCCGGGACTATAGGCGATCCGACGCGCGTCCCGATTGCGCACCGGGACCGGCGTCAGCCCTGATCCTCCCGGAGTGACGCCGTCGACGAGCGCACGACCAGGGATGTGGACAGTTCGGTGCGCGCTGCAGGAGTGCGGCCCACTCGCAGGTGCACGAGCGCGTCGACGGCAGCACTGCCCATCTGCGCCAGAGGCTGGCGGATGGTCGTCAAGGGCGGATCGGTCCACCCCGCGGTGGGCAGGTCGTCGAAACCGATCACGGACATGTCGTCGGGAATACGCAGATCCTGCTCGTGGAGCGCGTGGAACGCACCCAACGCCGTGTCGTCGCTCGCGGCGAAGATGGCCGTCGGACGTTTCGCGCGCGCGAGCAGGCCGCGCGTCGCCTCGTAGCCCTGGTCCACGCCGTAGTGCGCACGGATCACGAGATCGTCCTCGAGGCGGACGCCGGCCTGCAGCATCGCCGCCTGGAACCCGGCCAGGCGCGCTATCGCGTTGTCCTGGTCGAGGGGTCCCGTGATGGTCGCGATCCGCCGGTGGCCGAGCGCCAGAAGATGCTGGGTGGCGTCGAATGCGCCCTGGAAGTTCGTCGCGCTGATCGACAGGGTTCCCTCCGGGACCCGGTGCAGCGGATCCACCACCACGAGGGGGACGCCTGCCGCGGCGAGTTCGCGGCGGGCCTGCTCGCTCGGGACGGCGACGACGCTCAGCAGGCCATCCGATCCCCGTGACAGCGCGTGCCGCACCCAGTCGTCGCAGTCGTCGGGGGCGGGGTCGACGGCGAGCACGACGTCTTTGCCGTGCACCCGAGCGGCCTCGACCGCGCCTCGCACGACCGCTTCGGACCAGGCTCCGTCGAGATCGACCACCCGGACGTCGAGGAAGCCGGTGAGGGTCCGCGGGCGCGTTCTGATCGCGTACCCGTGCCGTTCGAGCACCGCCGTGACCCGTTCGCGCGTGGCGACGGCGACATCGGGGCGAGAGTTCAGAACCTTCGAGACTGTCGGAACGGAGACCCCCGCTTCCGCGGCGATCAGTTCCAGGTGGACTGCCATGTCTCCCCTTCATCGGCCTTTCCGAAAACTCTATCTCAGGATTCAACCTACGAGTGAGCGGATCTGGGACTGGACGGAACGTGCTCAGCGGCCTATAGTTTCGAGCACTGGATTCGAAATTTCGAATCGGCTTGGCGAAAACACGAAGGAGTGCGCATGCGCCGGTTGCGAGTCACAACATTCACCGCGATGGCACTGGGTGCCGTTCTGGTCCTCTCGGGGTGCGGTCGCGGCGCCGAAGGATCCGCCGGAGACCAGGGGTCGGGGGTCGCGCCGGCAGCCGAGGGCAAAGCCGACGGCGTGATCGAGATCTGGACGGCAGGAGGCCACGCCGACAACCTCAAGCTCCTGGCCAAGCCGTGGCTGGCGGCGAATCCGAAAGCCAGCCTGAAAGTCACAGACGTTCCGTGGGATCAGGTCATCACCAAGGTCCAGACCGCGACCGCGGCGGGGACAGGGCCGGACATCATCATGACCGGCACGGACCAGACCGCGACGGTCATCGGCATGGGCGCCTTCGACAAAGTGCCGTCCGGCGTCTACGAGCCGAAAGACTTCTATCCGGCCGCGGTGGACTCGGTCACGGGCGAGAAGGGCGACTACGCCATGCCCTGGTACGTCGAGACCCGCTTCCTCTTCTACCGGAAGGACTTCGCGTCGCAGCTGGGTCTGTCGGCGCCGAAGGACTGGAAGGAGATGGAGGCCATGGCCGCCGCATTCAAGTCGCGCCCCGGCGGGACCTTCGGCGTCAGCCTGCCCAAGCCCTCCGAACAGCCGGCTCAGGTCATCGTGCCGTTCGCCGCGCAGGCCGGCGGACGCCTGACCGACGGCAAGAAGTGGACGATCGACACCCCCGAATTCATCGCTGCGCTGGACAACTACGCGGGGTACTTCAACCGCGGAGAGGCGCCGCTGGGAACGACCGACGCGACCTTCGAGAACGGCGGCACCCCGATGTTCATCTCGGGCCCGTGGATGCTCGACATCTACAAGGCCGAGATCGACAAGGGCACGGCACCGGAAGGCTTCACCATGGACTCCGTCGGATACGCGGTTTCCCCGTCCGGCCCTGGCGGCAACAACAACCAGTACATCGGTGGCGGAAACCTCGGCGTGTTCACCGCGGCGAAGCACAAGGCGGCGGCCTGGTCGCTCCTGTCATGGATGGGGCAGAAGAAGCAGCAGCAGGCGTGGTACGACCTGCAGAAGGAGTTGCCGGCGAACATCGCCGCCGGTGACCACAAGCCGATCCAGGACAACCCCGTGACGAAGGTTCTGATGCAGCAGCTGAAGCACACGGTCGCGATGCCGAACTATCCGGCCTGGTCGCAGGTCTCCGACCTCATCAGCAAGACCTCGGAACAGGTCGCGCGCGGACAGATCACGAGCGCGGAAGCCGCGAAGCAGATCCAGGCACAGGCCGACAAGATCGGTTTCGGCTGGTGACACTCGCACTTCGGCGGCCGGGGAAGGCCTCTTCCCTGGCCGCCCAGCGCCGTCGCTCAGCCGCCATCGCCTGGGTCTTCGTCGCGCCGTTCGTGCTGACGTTCGGCGTCTTCGGACTCATTCCGCTCGTCAGCTCGCTGGCGATGTCGTTCACCGATCTCAAGGCACGCGACATCCGGGCCCCGTTCAACGTCGATTTCGTCGGTTTTGCGAACTTCGTCGCCGTCCTCACCGACGCGTCATTCCTGCGGGCACTGCTGAACACGCTGATCTTCGTGGTGGTCGGCGTGCCGGCCACGCTCTTCATCGCGCTGGTGCTCGCCGTGCTGTTGAACTCGCTGAGCGGCAAGGTCGCCACCTTCTTCCGGGTGGGCTATTACACGCCGGTCATCACCACGATCGTCGCCGTGGCCGTCGTCTGGCGCATCATGTACCAGAACACGGGGGTCATCAACACGATCCTGGAGTGGTTCGGCATCGTCGGACCCAACTGGCTGAGCGACCCGAACACCGCACTGCTCGCGATCACCGTCATGGCGGTCTGGCGAAACGTCGGCGGATCCATGGTCATCTTCCTCGCGGGTCTGCAGAGCATTCCCGCGGAGGTGAACGAGGCCGCCGCGATCGACGGTGCCAACGCGACCCAGAAGTTCTTCCGCGTCACCATCCCGATGATGATGCCGACGATCCTGCTCAACACGATCCTGATCACGACGGGCTACATGCAGTTCTTCGACGAGCCGTTCGTCATGACGAACGGCGGCCCGCTGGATGCGACCACGTCGATCGCGCTCCAGGTCTACAACCAGTTCAAATACGGGAACTACTCCGTGGGAGCAGCCGGTGCCTACATCCTGTTCGCGCTCGTCGGCATCCTCGCCCTCGTCCAGTTCCGCTTCTTCCGGCAGAGGACCTGATGATGACTCTCACCCGTGCGCAACGCGCCCCTGTCCGCTGGGGCAACCTCCTGGTGCTGCTCGTGCTCTCGATCGGCCTCGCCGCCACGATCCTCCCGTTCGTCTGGATGGTTCTCGGATCCTTCAAGACGAGCGCGGAGATCATGGCGAGACCCGTGACGTGGTGGCCCGCGCATCCGACCCTGGACAACTTCACGGCGTGGCTGTTCCAATTCGACATCGTGCGCCCGTTCCTCAACTCGGTGATCCTCGCCGGCGCCACCGTCGCGACGACGCTGCTGTTCTCGTCGATGGTCGGGTGGGCGCTGGCGAAGATGAGGTTCCCGGGGAAGAACGTGATCATCGTGGTGGTGCTCTCCACCATGTTCGTCCCCGGAATCGTCACCCTGATCCCGCAGTTCGTCCTGATCGCGAACCTGGGGATGGTGAACACCTACTGGGGGCTCATCCTCCCGGGCATGGTCGGTGCGTTCGGGGTCTTCCTGATGCGGCAGTTCATGCTCGAGATCCCGGACTCCCTTCTCGATGCGGCGCGCATCGACGGAGCCGGTGAGTTCCGCACCTTCTTCCAGATCGTCCTTCCTCTGTGCAAGGCGCCGCTGGCGACCCTCGCGATCTTCACCTTCATGGGGTCGTGGAACAGCTTCCTCTGGCCGCTGATCATCTCCCAGGACGACTCGATGTACACGCTCCCCGTGTCCTTGGCGCTGTTCTCGTCCGACGCCGGCGGGCATGGTTCCGATTTCGGGCTGCAGATGGCCGGATCCTTCCTCATCGTGATCCCGGTCCTCGTGCTCTTCATCGCCGTGCAGAAGCATTTCGTGCAGGGGATCACGATGACGGGGATCAAGTGAGTCCGCGCAACACCACGAGGAGGGATCCGCATCGCATGACCGCATTCACCCCCGCACCCGACCGATTCCTCTGGGGAGCCGCGACCGCGGCGCACCAGGTCGAGGGCGGCAACGTCAACACGGGGCACTGGGAGAACGAGTACGCCCCGGGGACGACCATCCCCGAACCGTCCGGCGACGCCTGCGACTCGTACCATCGGTATCCGGAGGACATCGCGCTGCTGGCGGACGCGGGCCTGGGCGCGTACCGGTTCTCGGTGGAGTGGGCCCGCATCGAACCCGAAGAGGGGGTCGTGTCCCGCGCACAGCTCGATCACTATCGGCGCATGATCGACACGTGTCGTGATCGCGGAATCGAGCCCGTCGTGACGCTGCATCACTTCACCTTCCCGCGCTGGTGGGAGCAGGACGGCGGCTGGTACTCCGAGCGCAGCACCGAACGATTCCGTCGATACACCGAGATCTGCACCGCGATCCTGGACGACGTGGACTGGGTGATCACGATCAACGAGCCGAACATGATGGTGAACCGGACCGAGGCTCGCATCGACACGGAGAGCGGAGTCAACTTCCCTGGGCCGTCTCCGCACGTCGCCCGCGCCATCGCCGCCGCGCATCATGCCTCGACCGATGTGCTGCGCGGATTCGGCGGCGTGCGATCCGGATGGTCTGTCGCGAATCAGGTGTTCCAAGCGGTCCCGGGCTGGGAAGCACAGCGGGACGAATGGCAGTACTGGCGGGAGGACTTCTTCCTGGAGCAGGCGCGCGAGGACGACTTCATCGGCGTGCAGTCGTACCTGCGCACCATCATCGGGCCCACCGCCGATGCGAGCGGGTACGGCCCGCAGGAGTGGCCGGAGGGCACAGAGCGGACCCTGACCGGATGGGAGTACTACCCCGAGGCGCTCGGCCACGCGCTGCGCCACACCCGGGACGTCACGGGCGGCATCCCGATGCTGGTCACCGAGAACGGCATCGCGACCGTCGACGATCGCCGCCGTATCGACTACACCACCGGCGCACTGTCCGCGATGGGCGAGGCCATCGATGAGGGTTGCGATGTGCGGGGGTATCTGCACTGGTCTCTGCTCGACAACTACGAATGGGGTTCGTTCCGGCCGACCTTCGGTCTCATCGCCGTGGAACACGAGACGTTCGCCCGCACACCGAAACCGAGCCTGACCTGGCTCGGCGACATCGCGAGGCGCAACGTGATCCCGCGGCGCTGACGCGCGCGATGCTCCGCTGAGCGGATCCTCGCCGCGGTCGTGCTCGACGGTTCCGGCGTGTGGCCGGACGACGACCCCCGACGTCCCCGCGGTTCAGGTCTCGAGCAGCGGAAGCGGGATGACGTGTACCCCTGACGGCAGGGTGTAGGCGTACTCCGTGGCTGTGATGACGGCCAGGAAGTCTGGCCCGCCCACACGAGAGATATCGACGCGTTCGTCTCGCAGCCGGAGGAGATTCCGCTCCGCATCCGGTATGCGAGAAGCACCGAGCTTCACCTCGACCGCCGCCCAGTGCGAATCCGGGTACTCAATGATCGCGTCCGCCTCCAGGCCGGTGTTGTCACGATAGTGATAGACCCGGCCGAGCTCCGCGCTCGCGAAGGTGCGCAGATCGCGAACGACCATCGCCTCGAAGATCTGGCCGAAGAACGCGGGGTCGGCAGCGAGACGGTCGGTGCCGATGCCGAGAGCTGCACACGCGAGGGCAGGATCGGTGAGCATCAGCTTCGGCGCGGTGCGAAGACGGGATCGGGAGCGCAGTGTCACGCTCCAGGCCGGCAGCTCCTCCAGGGCGAAGACTCTTGACAGAGCATCCAGATAGTTCCGCACCGTCGCCGGTGTGATCGTTCCGCCGTCGCCGGAGACGTCTTGCGCGAGGGCAGCGAGCGTCGCCTCGCTGGCGGTATTGCGTGCGAGGGATTCCACCAACCGGCGGAGCCGGACGGGGTCGTGACGGATCGAGGTCGCGAGCGGGATCTCACTGGACCACAGATCCTCGATGTACGCGCGATTGAAGATCGTGGCCTGGCGTTCGGAGGATGTCAGCAGAGCCGGCCATCCTCCTCGCACGGCCTCGGCGGCGAGATCGCGATAGCTGAGCGGGCTCGTACCGCTCAGCTGGGCCGCCGACCTGAGCGACTGCAAAGAGATGCCTCCTGGTGCCCGGCGGCTTTCGAACAGTGACATCGTGCGCATGCGGATGCGGCCGAATCGTGCGGCGCCGGAGTGTCGAGTGACGTCGTCGTCCGGCGTGGCCGATCCGCTGAGGATGAAGTATCCGGTGCCGCCGCGGTCATCGATCTCGTGGCGGATGATGTTCCACAGGCTGGGCGCGAGTTGCCACTCATCGATCAGCCGTGGAGATTTCCCCGCCAGCAGTTCGGTCGGGTCGAGTTCGGCAAGAGCCAAGAGCTGCGGGGAATGATCAAGGCGGATCGCGCTATGTGCATGCTCGAGTCCGGTGGAGGTCTTGCCGCATCCGCGCATGCCCTCTACGACCACCCCGCCGAAGACTCCGAGTTGCTCCTCGAGCGTGGCGTCGATCGCGCGCGGGAAGTAGGCCATCGAAGCAGGATACATGAATCTGCAACGGATTCATACGTGTTTATGCAACAGTTTCACCCGCGAGTATGCAACAGATTCACTGGTGATTCTGCAACAAGCTCTCGAGGTATGTGCGACGTCGGCCCGGGACTCGAGGTCGTGCTCGACCCGTGGTCGACGTAGAAGTCGGTGTGTCCCGCAGGGTGCCCTGCCGTTTGCCCGAAAAGTTGGCAACGTGGCAAGAATCATGCCATAACGCTGCGGGTCTGTGCGGGACCTGCCCTGGTTTCCCGTGGCACGGTGGTGCTCCGCTGGCACGGATGTGGCACGGCTGCTTGTCGCGGGACAGTGCGGTTCATAAGGTTTCGCTCAGGCGAGACGCAGCGGTCTCCCCCGACACACCAGTGGAACTCGCACGACGCCGTGGTGCACGATCCCCCGGCAGCTGGCCCCCCAATACCCGCGCACGGAGGCGAAATGACGAATCCCGCAACTCACAAGAAGACCCCCGCGAAAGCAGCGATCGCGTCCTGGATCGGCACCACGCTGGAGTACTACGACTTCGCCGTGTACGGCACGGCGGCGGCGCTGGTCCTGAACATCCTCTTCTTCCCGCCCGAGCTGCCCGCCGGGGTCAAGGTGCTGCTGAGCATGTCGACCTTCGCGATCGGCTTCGTGGTCCGTCCGCTCGGCGCTCTGATCCTCGGCCCGCTCGGCGACCGTTTCGGGCGGAAATTCGTGATGATGATCACGCTGTTCGGGATCGGTGCCTGCACCTTCCTGATCGGCTGCCTGCCCACGTACGGTGAGGTCGGCATCCTCGCGCCGATCCTGCTCATCGTCATCCGCATCATCCAGGGGCTGTCGGTCTCCGGTGAGCAGGCGAGTGCGATCACGCTGAGCCTGGAGCACGCGCCCGAGAAGAGGCGGGCCTTTACGACGAGCTTCGTGACGAGCGGCTCCGCCTCGGGTGGCCTGCTCGCGACGGCGGTCTTCATCCCGTTCGCCGCACTGCCGCAGGAGCAGCTGCTGGGCTGGGCCTGGCGCGTGCCGTTCTGGTTGTCGGCCGTCGTCGTGGTCGTCGCCTACATCATCCGGCGCTCGCTGGAGGAGTCGCCGGCCTTCCTCGACACCCAGGCCATCCACATCCAGCTGTCGCCGCTCAAGCAGACCTGGCGATACCAGTGGGTGAAGATCATCCGCGTCGCCGCGTGCGCCATGATCGCCGGCGTCAGCTATCTGTTCGCCTCGTTCTCCGTCTCGTTCGCCACCGTCGGGTACAAACTGGACAAGCCGACCATGCTGTGGGTTCCCGTCTGCGCGAGCTTCCTGGCGATCCTGTACACGCCCCTCGCGGGCATACTGGCGGACAAGATCGGCCGCAGGACCGTCTTCATCATCGGCGCGGTCGGCGCGGGCCTCTCGACCGTGCCCTACCTGTGGGCGATCACGCAGGGCAACTGGCCGCTGATCTTCGTGCTCGGCATCCTCTGCAACGGACTCTTCTACTCGACGGCGAATGCGGCCTGGCCGGCGTTCTTCGCCGAGATGTTCCCGAACCGCGTCCGCGTTTCCGGACTCGCCGCCGGCACCCAGATCGGATTCGCGATCGCGGGCGCCATCGGCCCTGTGGCATCGACCGCACTCGCCGGCGCGGACCTCAGAGGCTGGGTGGGGCCGGCTCTGCTCGCGATCGGGCTCATGCTGGTCGCCACGGTCTCCGCGCTGACCGCGAAGGAGACCCGGCGGTACACCCTCGACGAGATCGATGATCTGCAGCAGACGACGCCCGAGCGGGAGGCGGTCACGGCGTCAATCCTTCTCCCGAAGGTGTCGTAATCCTCTCGTCCTGACCCCCGGGCCTGCGATTCGGGCCCGGGGATCAGTCGTTCCTCAGCGGTCCCGTCGAATCGCGCACCGTGAGATGCGCGGAGATGTGATCGGTCCGATCGGTGCGATCACGGCTCGTGAACCGTCCGATGAGCATGTCGACCGCTGCACGCCCCGCGCTCTCGCCCGGTGACGTGACGGTGGTGAGCGGCGGGTGCGAGAACGACGAGCCGAAGATGTCATCGCAGCCCACGACGCTGAGATCCTGCGGGATCGACACGCCCAGCTGCCGGAATCGATCCAGCGCTCCGATCGCAAGGACGTCGTTGAAGAAGATGCAGGCCGTGGCGCGGGTGAGCACGACCGCGTCCGCGGCTGCCGCACCGTTCGCGAGCGTCGGCTGATACCGGCCGACGGGGACGATGTCGACGTCGTGCTCGGCCGCTGCCGCGGTGATCGCATCGAAGCGCGTGCGATCCGTCCAGGATCCGTGCGGGCCCCGGACGTAGGCGATCCGCGTGTGCCCGAGTGAATTGAGGTAGTGCACCGCCTGTCCCAGTCCGGCCGGCGTGTCGATCACGATGCCGGAGAGCCCTCGCGCCTCGCGATTGATGAGCACCGTGGGAGCGACCTGTGCCACGGAGCGCAGCGCGTCGTCATCGATCCGAGGGGACGAGACCACGATGCCGTCGACGGTCCTCGCCAGCTCCCGCAGCCACTGCTCCTCCATCGGCAGCGATTCCTCCGTGCTGACGAGGAGGTGCAGGTAGTTCGCCGCCCGGATCTGCCCCTGCGCACCCCGGATCACATCGAGGTTGAACGGGTTGGTGAGATTCGGGAGCACGAGCGCGATCGTGCCGCGGACGAGCCGGTTCTCGGCGGCGGGCAGGAGCGCGGAGGCGTATCCCATCTCCTGCGCCTTGCTGGTGATGCGTTCGTACATCGCCGGGCTCACGCGGTTCGGGTTGGAGAGCGCGCGGGACACGGTGGACGGGGCTACCCCGCACGCTTCGGCGATCTCCGTGAGCGTGACGCGGCGCTGCACGCGGCGGGCGGGAACGGCCATGCGAGAAGCCCTTCTGGTGCAACGAGGGTGCCGGATGAGGCCACGGGTTTCGCGGGGAACTGCGGATCCCGTTGACTCTACCGAAGTTGCTTGGCATGACGTTGGGCAGTTTTGGCAACAGGGTGTGCTGGATCGACGCCCTGCCGAGATCAGCTCTCGCGGTCTGCATGCACGGCCAGCTCCCTCGCCGCCAGACGACGCAGGACGCGCTCCACGGCGACCGCGGGTTCGCTGAGGGGTTCGCTGGCCGACGTGCAGAACACGAGCCGGATCGACATCGGTTCCGCGAAGGAGATCCGGACCAACCCGGGATGCTCCGCGAGGTCTGGTAGGGACGCCGCGGGGAGCACCGTGCACCCGAGATCCATCTCGACCGCGCTGAGCAGGGTCGTCACCGATTCGACCTCGGCGGCGATGCGGGGGAAGAGATCCTGCCGCTGGAAGCCGGCATCGACGGCGAGCCGGATCGAATGCTGCCGTGTGGGCAGGAACATCGGCACGTCCGTGAGCTCGGCGAAACTCACCGGGGAGCGGAGACTCCTCCTCTCGTGGGCGAGCACGCAGAGCTCGTCGATGAAGAACGGCTCGACCTGTACAGCGCGCAGGGACACGGGGGAGTAGAGGATCCCCATGTCGATCTGGCCTGTGGCGATCCCCTCGCTCAGCAGACCGCCGAAGTTCTCGCGAACGTGCAGGACGATGTTCGGATATTTGAGTCGTACCTCGCGCAGGAGGGGGATCGTCAGATCCTGCGCGAGGCTGTACGGGGCGAGCCCGACCGAGACGCGACCGCTGGGACCTTCACCGCGCGCACGGACCTCGGCCAGCGCCTCGTCCATGCCCCTCAGGAGATGCTGGGCATGCCGATACAGCACTCGCCCGGCCTGCGTGGGGAAGACGCCCTGCTTCGAGCGCGCAAGCAGCTGCACCCCCACAGACGCCTCCAACGACGTGATCTGCTGGCTCAGTGCGGACTGCGTGAGATGCAGCACGATCGCCGCCCGCGAGATGCTGCCGAGATCGACGGCCTTGACGAACGCTTCGAGCTTCTTGCCGTCCATGATCACCGCTTTCCCGCCGTCGTGAACTCCGTCCCGATGATAGCGACGGCTGGTTCGGGACGAACACGATCATCGGAACTCCGATAGGGGTATCGAGGATCAGCCGATCGTATCCGTTCCGCACGACTGCGCTCGAACCATAGTGTGAGCGACACCTCGGATCGACCGGGGGATGACGGACGGTGACAGCCAAGGAAGGCGGTACTACCGATGAAGAGCTCCTCCCGAACACGGGTGGCCACAGCACTGGCAGGAGCGACGCTGCTCCTCGCCCTGACAGCCTGCTCCGCGGGGGCGGGACCGGCTGCGACGAAGACGTCGGCTCCCGAGAAGGATGACGGCAAGCCGCTCGAGGTGTGGTCGCGCAGCGGTCCGGAGGCGGCGAAGACCTACAAGGCCGTGTTCGACGCCTTCACGAAGAAGACGGGGATCGAGGTGAACTACCTCGCGACCGTGGAGTTCGAGACCCAGCTCCGCGCCCGCGCCTCGGCGAAGGACCTCCCCGACGTGCTGATCTACGACCAGGCCAGCATGGCGAGCTACGCCAACGACGGGATGCTCCTTCCTGTCGATCGCGCGGCGATCAAGGGATCGAAGAACCTCTCGGACGACTCCTGGAATTCGGTGAAGCTGTCCGACGGCGGCTACTACGGTGTGCCTTTCAGCCAGCACGCGCAGGTCACCTTCATCCGGAAGGACTGGAGGGAGAAGCTCGGCTACGAGGTTCCGAAGACCCACGACGATCTGCTGAAGCTCGCCACCGCGTTCGCAACCCAGGATCCTGACGGGAACGGAGTCGATGGAGACACCTACGGCATGGCCGTTCCCGGGACGACGGACCGCGGATTCTTCGCCTGGTGGGCTGCTCCGTACATCTGGCAGCGCGGCGGCGAGATCGTCTCGGGCAAGGATGGCAGGTATAAGGCCGAGATCGCCAGCACCAAGAGCGTCAAGGGCGTCCAGTGGCTGGAGCAGTTCTTCTGCACGCCGAACCTCATCCAGCCCGGTGCGCTCACCAACGCGTCCGCGACGCCGTTCTTCGCCGAGGGAAAGGCCGGGATCTATCAGACCGGCCCCTACGCGTTCGCGAACTTCGACAAGGCGCCCGGCAAGGACAAGTACGAGGTGATCATGGCACCCGCAGGTCCGGATGGATCCACCACCCTGCAGGAGCGGACCAGCGTCTACTTCGGTGCGACGACGACCAAGCCGTCCAAGCAGAAGGCGCTCGCGGAGTTCCTGATCTCCGCCGAAGGCCAGAAGCTCGCGATGACGGCACCCGGCCAGCCGGTGGTCCGCCTTCCCGTCAACACGACAGTGGATGCGGTCACGGTGTACGGGGACGACCGCTGGGGCATTGTGCAGGACCAGCTGAAGAAGTCGAAGCTGTTCCCGTCTGACATCGACTTCACGACGGCGCGGCAGGATGTAGCCGAGACTCTGAACTCCACGTTCTCCAGCTGCCCGAAAGACGTCTCGACCGACATGAAGGAGCTCGCCGGCCGGATCGACGACGAGCTGGCGGCCCAATGACCACGATCGTGAAGACTCCTCGTGCGCCCCGCTCCGACGCGGGGCGCACGCGGGGGACGCCCACGCGACGACGGGCACACGCGAAGCGCGCTGCAACCGTCTGGGGCTTCCTCGTCCCCGCTCTGCTCATCTTCGCGTACTTCAAGTTCATCCCGATGGTCACCGGGATCCAGATGAGCTTCCACAAGGTGCGCCCGTTCCTCGGCGATGTGTGGGTCGGCCTGGACAACTACGTCAAGGTGCTGAACGACCCCAAGTTCCACGCCGCGATCTGGCACACTCTCGTCCTCGGGTTCGGCACGGCCGCCGGCGCGGTCATCGGCGGCATCATCCTCGCGCTGCTCCTCGAGGGTGCCAGCAGGTACCTCTGGTTCGTGCGCACCGCCGCCTTTCTCCCCGTGGTGACGGCCACCGCCGTGATCGCGGAGGTGTGGCGGATCATCTACTTCCCCGCCCCGGACGGCTTCCTCAACTCGGTTCTCGGTTTCTTCGGGGCCGCGCCGGTGCAGTGGCTCGAGGACCCGAACACCGCATTGCTCTCTGTCATGGCGGTCGGCATCTGGCAAGGCGCCCCCTACAACATGGTGATCGTCCTGGCCGGCCTCGCCGCGGTTGACCGCTCTCTCTACGAGGCGGCGGCCATCGACGGGGTGAACGTGTTCCAGCGGCTCTGGCACATCGTCCTGCCGGCGCTCAAGCCCGCCCTCAGCATCGTGCTGGTGCTTGCCGCGATCCGCAGCCTGCGGGTCTTCACGGATGTCTGGGTGCTCACCAAGGGAGGCCCTTCCGGGGCCACCGACGTCTGGATGACGCGCGTGTACTCCCTCGGCTTCGAACGGAACGACGTGGGTGTCGCATCCGCCGCCTCCATCATCTTGCTCATCGTGACGGTGATCATCACGCTCGGCACTGCGGCTCTGCTGCGGCGAGGAAAGGATGCCCGATGACCCTCACCGATGAAACGAGCACGGCGACCGAGGCGATTGTCACTGCGGGAACCCGGCGTTCGAGACGCCGGCGCGGCGACGCCTCGGAGCGGTTCGATACCGCGCTGGGCTGGCAATCCGGCCGGATCCCCTCGCTCGTTCTGCGCATCGCGATCTGCGTCATCGTCCTCTACGTGTTCGCGGGCCCGATCGTCACGATCATCTCCGGCGCATTCGACCTGAACTCGGATCCGACTCGCCTGACCCTGATCCCGACGAATCCGAGTCTGAAGAACTTTCAGGTGGCGGCCGATCGGGGGATCTGGTCGTTCTTCTGGAACTCGATCGTGATCGCGGGAGGCGGACTCCTCCTGCAGACACTCCTCGCGGTCACCGCGGGCTACGCGCTCGCCCGCCATCGCTTCCGCGGTCAGACCCTGGTCTTCGGCCTTTTTCTGGCGACGATGATGCTCCCGGAGGAACTGGTCGCGGTGCCGCTCGCGGTGGTGCTCGGCGACATACCGCTGACCGGCCTGAACCTCCGCGGCACGGTCTTCGCCGTCATCCTGCCCGTCGCAGCCTCGGCGTTCTCGATCCTGGTGATGACGGCGTTCATGAGAGACATCCCCGATGAGATCGAAGAAGCCGCGCGGATCGACGGCGCCGGCGAACTGCGACTGCTGTTCCAGATCATCCTTCCGTTGTGCAAGCCGGCTCTCGGCGTCGTGACCATCTTCGGCTTCATCGGCATCTGGGATCAGTACCTGCTGCCGTTGGTCGCCGCGAACAACACCACCAACTACACCATCACTGTCGCGCTGACGAGTTTCCGTGCGGACGTGCAGGTCGGCACCGGCGTGCTTCTCGCCGCCGCGTTCCTCGCGCTCGTGCCGAGCCTGATCATCTACCTGCTGCTGCAGAACTCGCTCGTCAAGGGCATCACGACCGGCGCGGTCAAAGGCTGACCAGCCTCTTATGAAGAGAAGGAGACACTGCATGATCCTGTCCACCGTCACCGACGAGGTCACGCCCGATCGTTCCCCCGGAGCATTCCACAAGATCTTCACGATGGCGACATCGCAGGACGTGCGCACCTTCGAGATCAGGATGGTCGAGGCCAAACGCTTCCCGGTCGTGGAGGCGGCGGCGTGGGAACGGCTGAAGGCGGTGGCCGCCGAGTACGGCATCCACTACTCGGCGGTCTCGCCTGGGCTCTTCAAGTCGGACCTGCACAGCGACCTCATCGGCTTTCATTCCACGGAGATCCTTTCCATGAGCCTGGATCTGGCGGAGCGGATCGGCGTGGACACGCTCATCACTTTCGGTGTCGAGCGCAGCGAGCTCGACACCGAAAGTGATTTCGCCCGTGTGGTCGATCTGCTCGGCGAAGCCGCCGATGTGGCGGCGACCCGCGGATTCCAGCTGCTGCTCGAGAACATCCCGGGCTCGTGGGCGGACACGGGCGAGAACTGCCTGCGGCTTCTGGACGGCGTCGGCCGCTCCAACTTCGGGTATGTCTGGGACACCGGCAACCTGTACGAGGCGGAGCACCGGCAGTTCCGGGAGAGCTACGAGCTCCTCAAGCCGCACATCCGCAACGTCCACCTCAAGGATGGCAGTGTCATCGACGGGCGCATGGTATGGCAGCGCTTCGGTACCGGGGAGACGGACATCGCCGGACAGATCGCGGCACTGCAGGAAGACGGCTATCAGGGCACGCTCACGGTCGAGGCGAAGTGCGAGCCGCATGAGGACGAGGACTTCATCGAATCGATGACGTATCTGCGGTCTGTCCTCGGCTCCGCTCAACCGGTCGGATAGCTCGTGCCCGTGGCACATAATGTGCCATTGCGTGCGCATTTCGCGCTGAAAACAGAGCATGTCCGGAGCGTTGCGGCACAAATGCGGCACGACGCTGCGCCTCTGAATGCCACCCGTCCTAGCATGGTCATCGCAGCGGATCCACGATGAGGAGAGGAGCTGCACGATGACTCGCAAAGTCGATCTGGTCGCAGATCTCGGCGAAGGCTTCGGGCCGTGGCGCATGGGCGACGACGCGGCGCTGCTGGACGTCCTCACGTCGGCCAACATCGCCTGCGGCTTCCACGCGGGCGACCCGCAGATCATGGACGAGACGGTGCGCGCGTGCGTGCAGCGCGGTGTCGGGATCGGTGCGCACCCGTCCTTCCCCGACCTGCAGGGCTTCGGCCGTCGGGACATGGGGCTCACCGCCGACGAGGTCCGCACCGACGTGCTCTACCAGTTCGGCGCCCTGCAGGCCATCGCCGCGTTCCACGGCACGCGGGTCACGCACATCGCGCCGCACGGTCGGCTCGGCAACCTGGTCGCCGTCCGCGAGGACTACGCGGATGCGGTCGCCTCGGCCGCCCGGCGGCTCGATCCCGAGCTGATCGTGCTCGCGCAGGACGGGAAGCTCGCCGATGCGGCCCGTGCGGCCGGCCTCAGGGTCGGCATCGTCGGGATCGCCGACCGCGCCTACGAGGACGACGGCAGCCTGGTACGAAGGAGCGAGCCCGGCGCGGTCATCCACGACGGCGAGGAGATCCGACGTCGCACGGTGCGGATGGTCGTCGACGGTGTCATCGAGAGCCGCAACGGCGTGCTGATCCCGGTCGACTGCGACACCGTGCTCGTGCACGGAGACACCGCGGGTGCGGTCGCTCTCGCCCGGCAGATCCGCGAGGGTCTAGAGGAGGCCGGCGTCGAGATCGCCCCCCTCGCGGACTGGCTGGAGTAATTGCCGTGTCACTGGCATCCGTCGTCATCTCGTCCAGCGGGAACGCCGCGCTTCGCGTCGCCAGCCGCCTGGAAGACCGGGAAGCCGGCTGGCGGCTTGTGCACCACCTCGCCAGGTTCATCGACGCGGCACATGTGCCCGGCGTGGAATGCGTGATCCCGACCTATGATGCCGCGCTGATCGAGATCGACCCCACGGATGTCTCCCTCGACGGGCTCCGCGACTACCTCGTGCACGTGATCGAGGGACTGGACTTCGACCGGCCGCTCACCGAATCGCCGCGCACGTTCGACGTGCCGGTGCTCTACGACCTCGACGGAGAGCTCGACCTCCAGGACGTCGCCGATGCCCAGGGGCTGAGCGCGGAAGAGATCGTCCGCCTGCACAGTGAACCGACCTATGTCGTGCGCTGCCTCGGCGCTCCCGGGGGATCTCCGATGCTCGACGGTCCGCCGTTCCCGCATCCCGTGCGGCGCCTGACGAGCCCACGGGCGCACGTCCCGCAGGGCGTGGTCTCCGTCGCCGGACGGCAGGCGACGATCACGCCGGCGGCCGCCCCCGGGGGATGGCCGCTCATCGGCTGGACGCCCCTCACCGTGCTCGACATCGAAGCCGAGCCCTTCGTGCCGTACGAGCCGGGCGACCTCATCTGCTTCCGGCCGATCGGCCGCGACGAATACGAGTCGCTGCGCGGAACCCGGATGGTGGCGCGATGACCGCCGGAACGCTCACATTCATCGAGGCCGGAGCCACCCAGGTCACCGACCTCGGCCGCCGGCGGGGTCCGCGCTACGGCGTCCCCGTGAACGGGGCGCTCGACCAGAGGTCCGCCCGCGTCGCGAACATCCTCGTCGGCAACCCCGACGAGGCGCCTCTGCTGGAGGTCACGGCTCTCGACGTCGAGTTCGTTCCCGACGTCGACATCCTCCTCGCCGTCGCGGGCGCGCACGCCGACCTGACCGTGGACGGCGTCGGCCGCCCGTCGGACCAGCCGGTCTCCGTCCGCGCGGGGGAGACCGTCGCACTGCGGCACATCCAGGGCGGGCTGCGGGCGTATCTCGCAGTCCGGGGTTCATTCGACGTGCCGATGCTCCTCGGCAGCTGCGCTCCGGACTCCGTCCTCGGTTTCGGCGGGCGCATCGCAGCCGGCGCATCGATCCCGGTTCGCCGCTCGACGGCTCCGATATTCAACGATCACTTCACCGCCGAGCTGTACTGCCTGGACGCGCCGCGACTCTCCGCCGGATTCGTCGTCGATGTCACCGACGGCCCCGACATCGCCGACTTCGCGGACACCACGGACCGGCTGTTCGAGCAGCCCTATCTCGTGACGCCGAACAGCAACCACATCGGGCTGCGGATGACGGGTCCGCTTCCCGAACGCCACGCGCAGGGAGAGGTGCTCTCCCGCGGCGTCCCCGTGGGTGCGGTCGAGGTGCCGCCGGGCGACGAACTCCTCGTCCTGCACCGTGGGCGCGGCGTCACCGCCGGGTATCCCGTGCTCGCCGTCGTCACTTCCGGCTCCCTGGACGTCCTCGCCCAGGTGCGCCCCGGGCAGAGGATCCGCTTCCAGCGGGTCACCTCTGCAGCGGCGGCCGCGCAGGCGCGCGCCGACCGTGTCGCCCTGGAAGCTCTCCGTCTTCGGGTCCAGTCCGTGTTCGCGGCGCTGGACGCCCTCTCACTCGCCACCACCGGAAGGACCCTTTCATGACTTTCTCCGACTATCGTGTCGCCGTCGTCACCGGCGCGACCAGCGGCGTCGGCCGCGGTGCCGTCGACCTCTTCCTCGCGAAGGGGCTGACCGTGCATGCGATCGCCCGTGACGAGGCAAGGCTGGCGGGTCTCGCCGAGAAGGGCGTGATCACGCACGCGCTGGACGTCCGCGACACGGATGCCCTCGGCGGCGCTCTCGCCGGCGTCGAGGCGGACATCGTGCTCAACAGCGCCGGCGTCAGCCGCCCCGGCAACATCCTGAGCTCCTCGGCCGAGGATCTCGACGACCTCATCGAGGTGAACCTCACCGCGGTGATGCAGATCCTCCGGCTCGTGTTCCCCGGCATGGTGCAGCGCGATCGCGGCCACGTGCTCAACATCTCCTCGATCGCCGGGCACTACAACTTCTTCGGCCACACCGCGTATCACGCGACGAAGGCCGCGATCCACCAGCTCTCCCGTCAGCTCCGCAACGACGCGCTCGGCAAGCGGGTCCGGGTCACGGAGCTCAGCCCCGGACGGATCGAGACCGAGATCTTCTCGCGCAACCTCGGCGGCACGCCGGAGACGGACGCCGCGACCTGGGCCGAGTTCTACGAGGGCTTCGAGTCGCTCACGGTCGATGACATCCTCGCGGCGATCGAATACGCGGTGGATGCTCCCGTCCACGTCAACGTCGGGCTCATCGAGCTCATGCCCACGTTCCAGGTACCCGGCGGTCTCACTTTCGACCGCCGGCAGGATGCAGAGTAAGGACACCGTCATGGTTCACGTCACCACCAGGATCGAGCGCGCCGACGCGTCGGACATCGCCCGCCTCGGCGAGTTCAGCGCCGCCACCATCCACGAGGCGCAGGGCCGCCGTGGCGCCCTCGCCTCGAACATCAAGCCCATCGACCGGGACGCCTCGTTCATCGGATCCGCGTTCACCGTCGTCTGCGCCCCGCGGGACAACCTCATGCTCCAGGTCGCCATCCACTACGCCCAGCCCGGCGACGTCCTCATCGTCGCAGCCGGCGGGTACGCCGAGGCGGGAATGTTCGGCGACGTGCTCGGAAACGCCTGCAAGGCGAAGGGCATCGCCGCCCTCGTCACGGACTCCGGCGTGCGGGACACTCGGGAGCTGCGCGAGCTCGGCCTCCCGGTGTTCTCGGGAAGCGTGTCCATCAAGGGCACGGTGAAGGAGACCCTCGGCGCGCTGAACCAGCCCGTGGTCTTCGCCGGCGAGTACATCCGCCCGGGCGACATCGTCAAGGGCGACGCGGACGGCGTGGTCGTCGTGCGCCGGGAAGAGGTCCGCGAGGCCGCCGAGTTGTCGGCCGCCCGCGACGCCCACGAGGCCGAGCTCATCCAGAAGTACTGGGCGGGTGGTACGACGATCGACCTGTGCAACCTCACCGAGGTGCTGAAGGCGAAGGGCCTCACCACCGACCTCGAGGACGCGTCGTGACCGACGTCCTGGCGTCGTCGTTCCGCGCGGCCGGCCGCCTCAGCCGGATCAAGCCCTCGCCGAGCACCGCGGCCTCCGCGCGGGTCCGCGAACTCCGCGCGGAGGGGCGCCGCATCCTCGACCTCACCGTCGGCGAGCCGGACTTCGACACCCCCGAGCACATCAAGCAGGCGGCGATCGCCGCGATCCAGGCCGGTGAGACGAAGTACACCCCGGTGAACGGCACGCCGCGCCTGCGTCAGGCGATCAGAGGCTCGCTGCTGCGCACGCACGGTCACGAGTATTCGGACGCCGAGATCACGGTCGGCGGCGGCGGCAAGCAGGTCATCTTCCTCGCCCTGATGGCGACGGTGGATGCCGGGGACGAGGTGCTCATCCCCGCGCCGTACTGGGTCTCGTACCCTGACATGGTGCGCGCGAACGAGGGCACCCCCGTCATCGTCCCGACCTCTCCCGAGGCCGGCTACAAGCTCACGGCGGCCGAACTGGAATCCGCCATCACCGACCGCACCACGTGGCTGATCCTGAACAGCCCGGGCAACCCCAGCGGCGCCGTCTACACACCGGAGGAGCTCGAGGCCCTCGCCGCCGTGCTGCGTCGCCACCCGGCGGTCTCGGTGCTCTCCGACGAGATCTACAGCGAGATCTCGTTCACGGGCTCGCCGGCTCCCAGTCTCGCCGCCATCGCCCCGGATCTCCGGAACCGCGTGCTGGTGGTCTCCGGCGTCTCGAAGTCGTATGCGATGACCGGCTGGCGGCTCGGCTACGCGGCGGGGGATCCGGCCCTGGTCGGCGCCATCAACACGCTGCAGTCGCAGACGTCGTCCTGCCCGTCCTCGATCAGCCAGGCCGCCGCGGCGGCCGCCCTGGAGGGACCGCAGGATTTCATCGCCGCCTCCGTGCCGGTGTACGCCGAACGGCGCGACGTCGCGGTGGCGGGTCTTCGCGCCATCGACGGCCTGACCCCGCTCGTGCCCGACGGCGCGTTCTATCTCTATGTCGACTGCGCGGGGCTGATCGGCAGGAGCACGGCCGACGGGCGCACCCTTCGGACCGATCAGGACGTGACGCTCCACCTGCTCGATGAGGCCGGGGTGGCGGTCATCCAGGGCTCGGCATACGGTCAGTCGCCGTTCTTCCGGATCTCGTTCGCGACCGACCTCGCGACGATCCGGGCCGCGATCGATGCCATCGCCGCTGCGGTGGGGGCTCTGCGATGACCGGCCGGCTGCGGGTCGTCGTGGCGGCTCCGCTGGCACCGGAGCTGTGCGATCTGCTGACCGCGCTCGAACCCCGGATCGATCTGGTGGCCGACCAGTCACTGCTGCCGCCGATGCGGCATCCCGCCGACTTCTCCGGGGATCCGTCGTTCCGGCGGACGCCGGAGCAGCAGGCCGCCTACGAGGAGATGATCGACACCGCGGACGCCCTGTACGGTATCCCGGATGTGGATCCGGCTGCGCTCGCCCGCACGGTGCGCAGCAACCCGCTGCTGCGCTGGGTGCACACGATGGCGGCAGGGGGTGGCGGCCAGGTGCGTGCGGCGCAGCTCACGTCGTCCGAACTCGAACGGGTCGCGTTCACCACGTCGGCCGGCGTGCACGGCGATGCGCTCGCCGAGTTCGCGGTGTTCGGGGTGTTCGCCGGCGCCAAGCACCTTCCGCGTCTGTTGCAGCAGCAGCGGGACCGCCAGTGGAGCGGGCGCTGGATGATGTCGCAGGTGTCGGATCAGACCGTCCTGGTGCTCGGGCTCGGCGGGATCGGTTCGGCGGTGGCGGCGAAGCTGGCCGCGCTCGGCGCGACCGTGATCGGGACCTCCCGCAGCGGTGCCTCCGTTCCCGGCGTCGCCCGGACCGTCCACCCGGATGATGTCGCCGAGGTGCTCCCGCACGTCGATGCGGTCGTCACCACCCTGCCCGGCACGGATGCCACTCATCACCTCGTCGGACGGGACTTTCTGCGGGCGCTGAAGCCGGGGGCGACGGTCGTGAACGTCGGCCGCGGCACCGTGATCGACGAGGCCGCGCTCCTCGACGCCCTGGAGGCGGACATCGTGGGTTTCGCCGCGCTGGACGTCTTCGAAGTCGAGCCGCTCCCGGCGGAGAGCCCGCTGTGGGCGCATCCTCGCGTGCTCGTGAGTCCGCACACGGCGGCTCTGGACGCGCGGGAGGACCGGCGCATCGCGGAACTGTTCGCCGCGAACGCCACTCGTTTCCTCGACGGCCTGCCCATGCGCAACGTCGTCGACACCGTCGAGTTCTACTGATCGGAGATGAGAGAGACAATGGCCAGTCCTTTCGATCTCACCGGGCGTCGCGCCCTGGTGACAGGTTCCAGCCGGGGCATCGGCCTCGCGATCGCCCGGTCGCTGCTCAGCGCCGGCGCCCACGTCGTGGTACACGGGCGCGGGGTGGCGGGTGCGGAGGCGACAGCCGCAGCGCTTGCCGCGGAGTTCGGGGTCGAGGCGGTGAGCTCGGTCGCGTTCGACGTCACGGACGAGGAATCGGTCGTGGACGGGAGTGAGTCGTGTCGAAGACGACGGCCCGATCGACATCCTCGTGAACAACGCCG
Organism: uncultured Actinomycetota bacterium; assembly: GCA_963791605.1. GTDB lineage: Bacteria > Actinomycetota > Actinomycetes > Actinomycetales > Microbacteriaceae > Microbacterium. The sequence continues at coordinate 239,852 of CAWBTB010000008.1, forward strand.
GCGTGCAGCACCGGGAGCCGATGCTGGAGGTGAGCCTGGAGGACTGGGACCGCGTCATCCGCACGAATCTGACCAGCGCGTTCCTCGTCGGGCGAACGGTCGCCCGGTCGATGATCGGCCGCGGTGGCGGGGCGATCGTGAACATCTGCTCGGTGCAGACCGATCTCGCCCGCCCCACGATCGGTGCCTACACGGCGGCGAAGGGCGGCCTGCGCAACCTCACCAAGGCGATGACCGCCGAGTGGGCGGGCAGCGGCGTGCGCGTGAACGGGGTCGCGCCCGGGTACATCCGCACCGAGCTCACCCAGGCGCTGGTCGACGATCCGACGTTCAACGCGTGGGTCCTCGGGCGCACGCCGATCGGCCGGTGGGGGGAGCCGGAGGACATCGGCGGCGCGGTCGTATGGCTGGCCTCCGATGCATCCCGTTTCGTGACCGGCCAGGTCGTCTTCGTCGACGGCGGAATGACGGCGGTGGTCTGATGACGAACGATCTGCACGCCATCGTGATCCACAAGGCCGGCGACCTCCGCATCGACCGGATCCCGGAGCCGGTCCCGGCGCCGGACGAGGCCGTCCTCGACATCGTCTACGGCGGTATCTGCGGCTCCGACCTGCACTACTGGCAGCACGGCGCGGCCGGCGAGTCGATCCTCAAGGCGCCCATGGTCCTCGGGCACGAAGTCGTCGGCATCGTCCGCCGGACCGCGCCGGACGGCACCGGACCGGCCGAGGGCACCCGCGTGGCCGTGCACCCGGCCACCCCGGCGAAGGAGTATTTCCGTCACCCCGCCGATCGGCCGAACATCTCCGGCGGCGGCTACCTCGGATCCGCCGCCCGGTTCCCTCACCGCGACGGCGCGTTCGCGCAGCGGGTCGCGATGCCGACGCGGATGCTCCGCGTGCTGCCCGACGGGATCGATCTGAAAGAGGCCGCGCTGATCGAACCGGCCAGCGTCGCCTGGCACGCCGTGAACCGCATCGGGGACGTCACCGGCCTGTCGGCTCTCGTCGTGGGATGTGGCCCGATCGGCCTGCTCGCGGTCGCGGTCCTGAAGGCCCGCGGCGCGCGGCACATCACCGCCGTCGACCTGCACGACCGGCCGCTTCGGATCGCGCAGGAGCTCGGCGCGGACACCGTGCTCCGACAGCCGGACGACGCGGACATCGCCGCCATCGACGCGGATGTCGTGATCGAATCCTCCGGAAGCCACCGGGGTCTCGACACCGCGATCCGCGGAACCACCCGCGGCGGCATCGTCGCGATGGTGGGGCTCCTGCCCTCCGGCCCGCAGCCGGTGCAGATCGCCCTCGCCATCGCCCGCGAACTCGACCTGCTCGGCTCGTTCCGCTTCAACGACGAGATCGACGAGGTGATCCGCGCACTCGCCGACGGCACCCTGCGGATCGCGCCGGTGGTCAGTCACGTCACACCCTGGCGCTCGGCCGAAGACGCCTTCGCGGTCGCCGCCGACCCGACGGTTTCGAGCAAGGTCCTGCTCCAGTTTGGGCCCGCACGATGAACGCGTCGACGACCGGTGCACTGGTCATCGTGATGGGTGTCTCCGGCTGCGGGAAGTCCACGGTCGGCGCAGCCCTGGCCGACCGCCTCCGGATCCCGTTCACGGACGGCGATGACCTGCATCCGCCTTCGAACGTCGAGAAGATGTCCCGGGGCGTTCCGCTGACCGACGACGACCGTGCGCCGTGGCTGGCCGCCGTCGGTGCCGAACTCGCACGGCGTCGTTCGACGGGCCTCGTGATCGCCTGTTCGGCGCTCAAGGCCGCGTACCGCGACATCATCCGCGCACACGCCGCGGACGTGTTCTTCCGCCATCTCCAGGTCACGAAGCAGGTGCTCGCCGCGCGGATGGTGGTGCGCTCGGAGCATTTCATGCCGCTCAGCCTGCTGGATTCGCAGCTCGACACCCTCCAGCCGCTGTCCGCGGACGAGAACGGTCTCGCCGTGGACGCCGAGCAGAGCGTCGACAGGATCATCGGCCTCGCGGAGAAGGCGGTCCGCGCGACACTCGTCTGACCTATCGAGCAGGAGTCAGCCCGGTTCCCGTCCCGGCCAGACCTTCCCGGCCCACGGGTCGTAGTCGGCGAGGAGGGACTCCTGTTCGGGACGCACCTCTTCCGGCACGTGCTGCAGGTTCACCCGCACTCGGTACCAGAGCGAACTCGAGCCGCGCATGCCGTCGACCAGGACGTCGGCGGGCTGCAGCCGCGCGGCGACGGACTCGTGCGTCGCGCGCCACCGCTCGAGCGCGGCCAGTGCCTCGGGCTTCGTCTTCGTGCGCGCGATCTCGATCAGCGGCATGGTCGAGACCCGACGTCCGGAGCCGTCGGATCCGCGCGGCGGCTTCTCGGCGGGGCCCAGCTCGTCGGCCAGGGCGAGCAGGGCTGACAGCGACCCCGCCTCGCGGTCGATCCCGGCGTGCGGGTCGCCGATCTCAGCGAACCTCGCCCGCACGGTCGGCACGGTGAACTCGTCCGGGCGGCGCAGCCGTACCTCGTCCCACGCGAGCGGCGTCGACACGCGGGCGTCCGGCAGCGGACGGATCGAATACGCGGACGCGACGGTGCGATCCTTCGCGTTCTGATTGAAGTCGACGAACACGCTCTCGCCGCGCTCCTCCTTCCACCAGCGCGCCGTCGCGAGCCCGGGTGCGCGGTTCTCGACCTCGCGCGCGAGCGTCTCGGCGGCGCGGCGCACGGCGGCGAAGTCCCACTCGGGACGGATCCGGACGAGGATGTGCATTCCGCGGGATCCGCTGGTCTTCGGCCAGCCGACCAGACCGCAGTCGTCGAGGACCTCGCGCACGACGAAGGCGGTGTCGACGATCTGCGACCACTCGACGCCGGGCATCGGATCCAGGTCGACGCGCAGCTCATCCGGATGCTCGAGGTCGTCGGCGCGCACGGCATGCGGGTTGAGGTCGATGCACCCGAGGTTCGCGATCCAGGCGAGGCCCGCGGCGTCCGTCAGCACCGCCTCCTCGGCGGAGCGGCCCGACGCGTAGCGCAGCACCGCCGTGCCGATGTAGCCGGGATGCTCGGGCACCCGCTTCTGGAAGAACGGCTCGGCGTCGATGCCCTTCACGAACCGCTTCAGCACCATCGGACGCCCGCCCGCTCCGCGCAGCGCGCCGTCGGCGACCGCCAGGTAGTACTCGACGATGTCGAGCTTGGTCAGCCCGGGCGCCGGGAAGACGACCTTGTCCGGGTGCGACACGCGCACCTCGTGCCCGTCGATCTCGAGGAAGGTCTCGGCTCGCCCTGCCATGTCTCCAGGCTATGACCGCGCGGGGGTGCTGCAGCCAGGGCGGTTCCGACACATCTCTTGACCTTCTGGATCGAGGCGGATAACGTACAACCAAATGGTTGTACGCATGGAGAGGACGAAGCTCATGACCGAGGACACCGCTGTTCGACCCGTCACGACTCGCACGGTGGGGGAGGGGGATGACGCGATCACGTTCGACGTCCGCGGTGATCTCGCCGACGCCACGCCGGATCGCCCCGCGCTGTTCCTGTTCGGCGGCCCGATGGGCGCGAGCGGGTTCGAGCTCCTGGCGAGTCACTTCACGGACCGGCCCGTGGTCACCTATGATCCCCGCGGCGCCGGCCGGAACCCGGTGGCGACGTCGGACATCAGCACTCAGCAGCACGCCGACGACCTGCACCGGGTCATCGCGGCGCTCGGCGCCGGACCGGTCGACGCGTTCGGCACCAGTGGCGGCGGGGTGAGCCTGCTCGCGCTTCTCGCGGCGCACCCGGACGAGGTGCGCAACGCCGTCGTGCACGAGCCGGCGACGGCGGCGCTCCTGCCCGACCGCGACCGGGTGCTCGCCGTGGTCGACGACCTGAAGCGGACGTACGCGGAAGCGGGATTCGGCCCGGCCCTGGCGAAGTTCATCCAGTTCGTGATGCTCGACGGCGTCGTTCCCGACGGTTATCTCGAGGGGCCGGCCCCGGATCCCGCGATGTTCGGACTGCCGACCGCGGACGACGGCAGCCGCACCGACCCGCTGTTCCGCAACATGCCGGACGTGATCGCCTACGCCCCGGACATCGACGCACTCCGTGCTCTCGGCGACCGGCTGATCGTCGCCGCGGGCGTGGAGTCCGGTGAGACGATGCCGGCGCGCGCCGCCCGTGCGGTCGCTGCCGCGGTGGGGATCGGGGCGACCGAGTTCCCCAGCCACCACAGCGGGTTCACCGAGCAGCCCGGCCAGCCCGGCGATCCGGCGGCTGTCGCCGCGCGCCTGCGGGAGGTGCTGGACCGCGCCTGAGCGTCGTCGTCAGCGTGCGCCCACCAGCCGGTACCGGCTGCCGGGGCGGCCCTTCGTCGCGTAGTCGAGGGTGCGGGTCGCGCGGCCGGTGCTGGCGAGGTACTCGAGGTAGCGGCGAGCGCTGACCCGGGAGATGCCGAGGGCGTCGCCGACCTCGGTCGCGGAGGAGTCCGGCCGCTCGGTCAGGGCTGTCACGATCCGCTCCAGCGTCTCTGCACTGAGGCCCTTGGGAAGGCCGGAGCGCTCGCGGAACGCGATGATCGCATCCGCGGCGTCCACGCGCCGGACCACATCGTGCAGTTCGGTGTGATCGCGCAGCAGCAGCGTCGCCTCGGTGCGCTCGCCGTCGATCGCGGAGCCGGTGCTGCGCGCGACGAGCACCCGCGGGCCGAGGATCACCGGACGCCCCGACGCCTCGCCCTCCTCCAGGATCTGCACGAGCTCGGGCGGCAGGGCGTCCCGAGCGCTGACGCCGGTCAGATCGTCCGCCGTGGTGCTCCAGGAGCTCGGCGGCGGCGTCGTTGACGAGCGCGATCACGCCGTCCTGCTCCACGACGATCACCCCTTCGCTGAGGCGGTGCATGGTCGTCTCGCGGTTCTTCATGAGCGCGTCGATCTCCGCCGGCTCCAGCCGGTGGATCCGCCGCCGGATCACCGATGTGACCCCCGCGGCGCCGAGCACGCCGAGCAGGGCCGCCGCCATCATCGCGCCGATCAGCCAGGCGAGATTCGCCACGAACGCGGCGTTGAGATCCGATTCCAGGATCCCCACCGACGCCGTGCCGATGATCTTCTCGTCGTGGTCGCGGATCGGGACCTTCACGCGCCAGGACGTGCCGAGGGTCCCGGTCTGCGTGCCCACGTAGATCTCGCCGGAGAGCGGGACCGACGGATCCGTGGACACCTTCTCACCGATGAGGTCGGGATTCGGATGCGAGTAGCGGATCCCGCGGGCGTTCGCGACGACGACGTACGCGAGATCCGATGCCTCCCGGATGACCTCGGCGACCGGCTGGATCGCGCGAGCGGGATCCGGATCGTCGAACGCGTCGATGATCGTGGGCAGCGAGGCGATCGACTGGGCGACGGCCTGCATCCTGTCCTTGTACGAATCGCGGATCGCCCGCTCCTGGAACGTCCCGGCGACGAGACCCGCGGCGACGGTCACGAGACACACGATCAGCGCCTGCAGGGCGAGCAGCTGTGCGCGCAGCGTCATCTTCGCCGGCGTCGTCTTCGAGGCCATCCGTCCATTGTGCACGCGCGCGCGAGCCCGTGCACAGGCGGCCGGGGACCGTTCGCGACCAATACTTGCGAAAGTCCGACCAATGCTTCCAGAAGACGTTCCGGCCGCGGGCGGCTCTCTACCGTGGCAGAGCACCACGAACACTCGAGGAGGAGTGCATGAGAACTGCGACGAAGCGTTCGCTCGGATTCACCGCCCTGCTGACGGCCGGCGCGCTGGCCCTGTCCGCCTGTTCCGGAACCGGCGGCCAGACATCCGGCGGATCCGACACCAAGACCGCCAAGACCACGGCGGTCTCCGTCGTCGTCCCCGCCGACCCCGGTGGCGGATGGGATCAGACCGGACGCGCGATCTCGAAGACCCTGATCGACGCGAAGATCGTCAGTTCGGCCCCGGTCACCAACGTCGGCGGCGCCGGCGGCACGGTGGGTCTGGCACAGCTGGCCAACGAGAAGAACCCGGACACGCTGATGATGACCGGCCTGGCCATGGTCGGCGCCGTCGAGACGAACAAGGCGGCCGTGCGGATCGAGGACACCACGCCGATCGCGCGCCTCACGGAGGAGCCGCTCGTCGTCGTGGTCCCCGCGGCTTCGCCCTACAAGACCCTGAAGGACCTGGTGAAGGACGTCGTCGCCAAGGGCCAGGGCGTCACGATCACCGGCGGGTCCGCCGGCGGCGCAGACCACATCCTGGCCGGGCTCCTGCTGGAGGCGGCGGGACTCAAGGGCGCCGACATCGCCGCGAAGCTGAACTACGTGCCCAACTCCGGCGGCGGCGAGGCGACCTCGCTCATCATCGGCAACCAGGTCTCCGCCGGCATCTCCGGCGTCGCCGAATTCGTGCAGCACATCGAGTCCGGCGATATGCGCGCCCTCGCGGTGTCGTCCGAGAAGCCGGTCCCGCAGCTCAAGGGCACCCCGACCATCACCGAGGCCGGCTACGACGTCGTGCTCACGAACTGGCGCGGGGTGATCGCTCCCGGCAAGATCGACAAGGCGAAGAGGGCCGAGCTGGAGCGCATCGTGACCGAACTGCACGACGCGAAGGCCTGGTCGGCGGTGCTCGAGGAGCGCGGCTGGAACGACGCCTTCCTGGTCGGGTCGAAGTTCGATGACTTCCTCACCGGGAACATCACCGACGTCTCCGCCACGCTGAAGAACATCGGCCTGGTCGGCTGACATGCCGGACGGGTCTCCGGGGACGGAGCCCACGATCGTGCGGGACGGAGTCATCCGTCCCGCACGTTCCTCCCTCCCCGCGGGCGAGCTCGTGTTCGCCCTGCTCATGCTGGCGCTCGGCGTCTTCGCCCTGGTCGGCGTGTTCGGCATCCGGGTGCCCACGGGCGCCCAGGTCGGGCCGACCGTGTTCCCGGTGCTGGTGTCGGCGATCCTGCTCGGCGCCTCGGCAACCGTGCTGGCCGGCATCTTCCGAGGTCAGCGTGCCCAGGCCGAGGAGGGGGAGGACATCGATGAGAGCCTGCCCACCGACTGGCTGACGCTCGCGAAGATCGTCGCGCTGATCGTGGCGCACCTCGTGCTCCTGGAGTACATCGGCTGGGCGCCCGCCGCCGCGCTGCTGTTCGGCGGCGTGGCCTGGGCGCTCGGGGCGAAGAAGTGGTGGAAGGCGCTGCTCGTCGGCGTGATCGTCGCGCTCATCGTGCAGATCCTGTTCGGCGGGCTGCTCGGCCTTTCGCTGCCGTGGGGACCGCTGCTGGGCTGGCTGGGAGGGATGTTCTGATGGACAGCTGGACTCTGCTCATGGAGGGCTTCGCGACCGCGATCCAGCCCCAGTACCTCGTCTTCGCGTTCCTCGGGGTGCTGCTCGGCACCGCCGTCGGCGTGCTCCCCGGGATCGGCCCGGCGATGACCGTCGCGCTGCTGCTACCGCTCACGTACACGCTCGAGCCCGCCGCCGCGCTGATCACGTTCGCCGGGATCTACTACGGCGGGATGTACGGCGGATCCACGACGAGCATTCTGCTGAACACCCCCGGCGAGTCGGCCTCGATCGTCACGGCGATCGAGGGCCACAAGATGGCCAAGCTCGGCCGGGGCGCCGCCGCACTCGCAACCGCCGCGATCGGATCCTTCGTCGCCGGCACGATCGCGACGATCGGCTTGACCCTGCTCGCGCCGGTGCTCGCCCGGTTCGCGGTGAACCTCGGCCCGGCCGACTACGTCGCGCTCATCGTGATCGCGTTCGTCACGGTCGGCGCTCTGCTCGGATCCTCCGTGCCGCGCGGCATGGTGTCGCTGGGGGTCGGGCTGTTCCTCGGGCTCATCGGCACCGAGGTGCTCTCCGGCCAGCAGCGCTACACGCTGGGCCTGCTGCCCCTGGCCGACGGGATCGACGTCGTGCTCGTCGCGGTCGGCCTGTTCGCGGTCGGGGAGACGCTGTACGTCGCGGCGCGGCTGCGGCACGGCCCGATCTCGGTCATCCCGGTGACGGGCGGGTGGCGCAGCTGGATGTCGCGGTCGGACTGGAAGCGGTCCTGGAAGCCGTGGCTGCGCGGCACCGCGATCGGCTTCCCGATCGGGACTATCCCGGCCGGCGGTGCCGACGTCGCGACGTTCCTCTCCTACGCGGCGGAGCGCAAGCTCTCCAAGCACAAGGGCGAGTTCGGCCGCGGCGCGATCGAGGGCGTCGCCGGACCCGAGGCGGCCAACAACGCCGCCGCGGCGGGCGTGCTGGTGCCGCTGCTGACCCTGGGCCTGCCGACCACGGCGACCGCGGCGATCATCATCACCGCGTTCCAGTCCTACGGCATCCAGCCCGGACCGCAGCTGTTCAGCAGCCAGCCGGGCCTGGTCTGGGCTCTGGTGGCGAGCCTGTACATCGGCAACGTGATCCTGCTCGTGCTGAACCTGCCGCTCGTGGGCATGTGGGTGAAGCTGCTGCAGATCCCGCGCCCGTACCTGTACGCGGGGATCCTGCTGTTCGCGTGCTTCGGTGCCTATGCGGTGAACTTCTCGCCGGTGGACATCCTGATCCTGCTCGTCATCGGCGTGCTCGGCTTCTTCATGCGCCGGTACGGGTATCCGGTCGCGCCGCTCGTGGTCGGGATGATCCTCGGTCCGATGGGCGAGGCGCAGCTGCGCCGGGCGCTGCAGCTGAGCCAGGGCGACCTGACGACGCTCGTGGCGCACCCTTTCGCGGCGATCGCATACGCTCTGCTCGCGCTGCTGATCGTGGGCGGGCTGTGGCTCAAGCGCCGTCAGCGCCGGTACGAGCAGGCGCTCACCGAGTCGATCGCGGTGCCCGTCACGGCCGATCGCGAGATCTGAGGCCGCGCGCCCGGCGGTACGGCGGACGATGTCCCCGTGCCGTCGGGCGTCTCAGTGCGCGGCGGGTCGCGGTCGGCCGAAGGCCGCGCGGAGGAACCGCGCGATGGGGCGCTCCCGTCGCACAGGGATGTGGAAGTCGGGATCCACATCGATCAGCGGGTAGACCGCGGCGAGGCGCCGTCCGGGGGTGCTCGTCTGGTCGGGCATCATCGCCTCATCTCTTGATCGGTGTCACATATTCCGAATTGTGGAATAGAAGTTTTGGATACTGAAATCGTAGGATCGATCGACACGAGCGTCAAGGGTCCGGTCCGCGGAATCGCCGTTTCCGGCGGTGGCTCCCAGCTGATTGACAGCAAACCGGTATCCTGGCTCGCGTTATCAGGGTGCGCCGGCCGGCGTGCGGAGCGGATGCGAATCCTTCTCCACCCTCGACCTGACAAGAGAAGGCATTCGAAATGACTGGTATTGCTCGGAGCGCGCTCGCTGAGGCGATCTCGACGTTCCTCTTCGTGTTCAGCATCATCGGCGCCGTCAACAGCAAGAGCCCCCTCACACCCCTGGCGATCGGCCTCGCGCTGACGGTTCTCGTCTATGCCTCGGGCCACATCTCCGGGGGACACCTCAACCCCGCCGTGTCGTTCGGCGCGCTGATCCGCGGTGCCCTGAGCGTCAGCGGCTTCATCGTGTACATCATCGCTCAGTTCGTCGGCGGCGCGCTCGCGGCCCTGCTCAGCTTCGTGGTGTGGCCCCACGCCGCATCCCCCATGAAGATCGCGGTGGGTCCGGCGTTCCTCGTCGAGGCGCTCGGTACGCTCATCCTGGTCTGGGTCGTGCTGAACACCGCCACCAGCAAGGATCACCCGGACAACTCCTTCTACGGCCTCGCGATCGGCGGCAGCGTGTTCGTCAGCGCCGTCGCGGTCGGCGGCATCTCCGGCGGTGGCTTCAACCCGGCCGTCGCCCTCGGCCTGTCGATCAGCGGACAGTTCGACATCGCGAACCTGTGGCTGTACATCCTGGCCCCGCTCGTCGGCGGCGCGATCGCCGCGATCCTGTTCCGCGTGCTCAACAGCGACGACCTCAAGAAGGCCTGAGTCCCCCCCTTCGGGGTCGTTGAGCGAGGCCCCCTCCCGGGGTCGTTGAGCGAGGACGCCTCCCGGGGTCGTTGAGCGAGGACGCTCCCTCCCGGGGTCGTTGAGCGAGGCCCCTCCCGGGGTCGTTGAGCGAGGCCCCTCCGGGGTCGTTGAGCGAGGACGCCGAAGGCGACCGAGACGAAACGCGGTTTCCTGCGGGAGGCCGCGTTTCGTCTCGCTGCTCGCTGCGCTCGCTTCGTCGCTGCTCGCTCAACGACCTGGTGGGGAGCGCTGCTCCTTCGTCGCCCCAGGGGGTCAGTGCGCGCGGAGGCCGTCGAAGACCACCCGGGTGACGTCGCGGGCGAGTTCGTCCGGGCTGAGCGACGTGTGGCCCGGCCGGTACCATTCGATGATCGAGTTGATCATGCCGAAGATCAGGCGAGTGGCCACGGAGGGTCGCACGTCGGCGCGCAGCGCGCCCTCCTGCTGCGCCGCCTCGACAAGGCGCGCGACACGCTGATCGAAGGCGCGTCGTCGCACCAGGGCGGCGCGCTCGATCGCGCTGTTGCCGTGCACGCGCAGCAGCAGGGTGACCTCGGGCAGCCGGCTCGCGAGCACGTGCACCGCGCCCTCGATCACCGTCACCAGCCGGGTCTCGGCCGACCGGTCTTCGGCGAGAGCCTCGTCGAGCACGGCCTCCAGGGCGCCGAGCGCCTCGTCGAGCGCGATCTCGAGGATCTGCTCCTTCGAGGCGAAATGGTGGTAGAGCGCGGCCTTGCTGAGGCCGAGCTTCTCGGCGAGCGCCGCCACGCTGGTGCCGTCGTAGCCCTGCTCGTTGAACAGTCGCACCGCGATCTCGAGCACCTGCGCCCGATCGTAGCCGGGGCGGCCGCGGCGCGCGCGCGGGGTCGTGTCGTCCACGGATCCGGTGCTCATCCGCCTCATTCTGCCACCGGCGGGCGATGCGGACTTGCCCGGCCCCGCCCGGTCTGACATCCTTTTACTGAACGATCGGTCGGGAAACTGCAGGACGGATCCCGGCTGCGAGACGCCCCTGTGCGATGACGACCCGGGAGGATGACGATGGCCGAGGCCTACCTCGTCGGCGGTGTGCGCACGCCCGTCGGCCGCTACGGGGGCGCGCTTGCCGGCATCCGTCCGGACGATCTCGCCGCGCTCGTGGTGCGCGCGGCCGTCGACCGTGCGGGGCTCCCCGATGACGCGGTCGAGGAGGTCATCCTCGGTGCCGCGAATCAGGCGGGGGAGGACAACCGCAACGTCGCGCGCATGGCGGCCCTGCTCGCGGGACTGCCCGACTCCGTACCGGGCATCACGGTCAACCGGCTGTGCGCCTCCGGGATGTCGGCCGTGGCCCTCGCCGCGCAGGCGATCAGGGCCGGAGACGCCGACGCGCTGGTGGCGGGCGGTGTCGAGTCGATGACCCGCGCGCCCTGGGTGCAGGCGAAGCCGGAGCGCGCCTGGGCGAAGCCCGGCGAGGCGTTCGACACCTCGATCGGCTGGCGCTTCGTGAACCCGCGGCTGGCCGCGCGCGACAAGGCAACGTTCTCCATGCCGGAGACGGCGGAGGAGGTCGCCCGCATCGACGGCATCACCCGCGCCGACGCCGACGCCTTCGCGCTGCGCAGCCATCAGCGCGCGATCGCGGCGATCGACGCGGGCCGGTTCGCAGCCGAGATCGTCCCGGTCCCGGCCGACGCCGCGCGGAGGGCTCGTCGACACCGACGAGGGGCCTCGCCGGGACACCACGCTCGAGGTGCTCGCGGGGCTGCGCCCTGTGGTGGCCGGCGGCAGCGTCGTCACCGCCGGCAACGCCTCGTCGCTGAACGACGGCGCCTCGGCGGTCGTGGTCGCCGGATCCGCGGCGGTCGAGCGGTACGGACTGGCGCCGCGGGCCCGCATCGTCGCGTCCGCGTCGGCCGCGCTCGCGCCGGAGATCATGGGGCTCGGCCCCGTGCCCGCGACCGAGAAGGCCCTCGCGAAGGCCGGTCTCACGGTCGCCGATCTCGGCGCCGTCGAGCTGAACGAGGCCTTCGCGTCGCAGTCCCTCGCCTCGATGCGCCGGCTCGGCCTGGATCCGGAGATCGTGAACGCGGACGGCGGCGCGATCGCGCTCGGCCACCCGCTCGGATCCAGCGGCTGCCGGATCCTGGTCACGCTCCTCGGCCGGATGGAGCGCGAGGGCGCCCGCTACGGCCTGGCCACGATGTGCGTGGGTGTCGGGCAGGGCACCGCGATGATCCTGGAGCGGGTGTGAGCCATGGCTGAGGTCCTGCGCATCGAGCGCACGCGCCGACCGGGTCACCGCGACGCTGGATCGTCCCGACGGTGCGCAACGCGATCGATCAGGCCATGATCGACGCCCTGCACGCGCTGTGCGCCGAGCTGGAGGCGGATCCGCGGATCCTGATCCTCACCGGCGCGGACGGGATCTTCGCGTCCGGCGCCGACATCGCCCAGCTCCGCGACCGCCGCGCGCAGGATGCGCGGGCGGGGATCAACACGACGGCGTTCCGGCGCATCCGGCGGCTGCCGATGCCGGTGATCGCCGCGGTCGACGGCTACGCGCTCGGCGGCGGCGCCGAACTCGCCTACGCCGCCGACATCCGGATCGGCACGCCGTCCACGAGGATCGGGAACCCGGAGACCGGGCTCGGCATCATCGCCGCCGCCGGGGCGACCTGGCGGCTGCCGCAGATCGTGGGGGAGGCGCGCGCGGCCGAGCTGCTGCTCACCGGCCGCGTGCTGACCGGCGCGGAGGCGCTGTCGTGGGGGCTGCTGTCGTCGCTGCACGAGTCCGACGACCTGCTCGCCGCCGCACACGCGGTCGCCGACCGCATCGCCGCGAACGACCCGCTCGCCACCCGGCACACCAAGACGGCCCTGCTCGCGGGGCCCGACCAGCACCCGCAGATCGACCTCGAGCTGCAGGCCGAGCTGTTCGAGAGCCCGGAGAAGCACCGGCGGATGACCGCCTTCCTGGAACGGAGGAACCGGCGATGAGCGCCATCGATCCCACCGCACCCTCGCGTGTCGGCGTGCTCGGCGGAGGACGCATGGGCGCGGGCATCGCGCACGCGTTCCTGCTCGCCGGATCCCGGGTCGTCGTGGTCGAGCGTGACGAACCGTCGGCGATCGCCGCGGAGGAAAGGATCCGCGAGAGCCTGCGCCGTTCGGTCGACCGTGGCCGCGTCGCGCGCTCGTTCGAGGATCTCGTCGCTGATCTGGAGACCGGCACCGACGCCGCGCTGTTCGCGGATCGGGACCTCGTCGTCGAGGCGGTTCCCGAGGAGCGCGACCTGAAGACCGCGAGCCTGCGCCGCATCGAGGCCGCCGTGTCGGTGACGGCGGCGATCGCCTCGAACACCTCCTCGATCTCGATCGACGACCTCGCCACCGTCCTGGACCACCCGGAGCGCTTCCTGGGCCTGCACTTCTTCAACCCGGTGCCCGCATCGTCGCTCGTCGAGATCGTGGTCGGTGCCGCGACCGGCCAGGGTCTGGTGGAGGCTGCGCGCGGCTGGATCGGCGCGCTCGGCAAGACCGCGATCGTGGTCGCGGATGCGCCGGGGTTCGCGTCGAGCCGGCTCGGCGTCGCGCTCGCCCTCGAGGCGATCCGGATGCTCGAGGAGGGGGTCGCGACCGCCGCCGACATCGACGCCGCGATGGAGCTGGGATACCGGCATCCGACCGGGCCGCTGCGCACCACCGACCTCGTCGGACTGGACGTGCGGCTCGGCATCGCCGAGGAGCTGCACGCGAAGCTCGGCGAGCGGTTCGCGCCGCCGCAGCTGCTGCGCGACCTCGTCGCGGACGGACACCTGGGCCGCAAGACCGGCCGCGGATTCTACGAATGGAGCGAAGGCCGATGACCGAACTGCTGCCGAGTTACCTGCAGGGCGCCTGGTGGACGTCTCCCTCGCCGGCCGGGACGATCGTGCTGCGACGCGTCGACGGGCGCCGAGATCGTGCGCGTCGACTCCGCCGGCATCGACCTCGCGGGTGCGCTCGACTACGCCCGCACGGTGGGGCAGCGGAGCCTCGGCGCGCTCACCTTCCACCAGCGCGCGATGTTGCTCAAGCAGATGGCGACCGTGCTGAACGAGCACCGGGACGAACTGTACGAGCTCTCCAAGGCTTCCGGCTCGACGGTGCGCGACTCCTTCGCCGACGTCGACGGCGGTATCGGCGTGCTGTTCACGTACTCGTCCAAGGGGCGCCGCGAGCTGCCGAACGCGCGCGTGATCCTGGACGGCCCGGTCGAGCCGCTGTCGAAGGACGGATCCTTCCTCGGCCGGCACGTGTACACGCGCCTGCCCGGTGTCGCGCTGCAGATCAACGCCTTCAACTTCCCGATGTGGGGCGCGCTGGAGAAGTTCGCGCCTGCGTTCCTCGCCGGAGTCCCGTCGATCGTGAAGCCCGCGACGCCCACCGCATACATCGCCGAGGCGTGGGTGCGGATCCTCGTCGACTCGGGGCTGCTGCCGGACGGATCCCTGCAGCTGGTGAGCGGATCCCTGCCCGGTGTCTTCGACCTCCTCCGGCTCGGCGATCTGGTCTCGTTCACCGGCAGCGCCTCCACCGCCGCAGGGCTGCGCGCGCAGACCGCGGACGGGGTCCGATTCACGAGCGAGACCGACTCGATCAACGCCTCGGTGCTCGGCCCCGACGCGACGCCTGAGACCCCCGAGTTCGAGGCGTACGTGAAGCAGCTCCTGATCGAGCTCACCACCAAGGCGGGCCAGAAGTGCACGGCGATCCGCCGGGCGATCGTGCCTGCGGAGCTGGTGGATCCGGTTGTCGCGGCTCTGCAGGCCAAGATCGCCGAGCGCGTCGTGATCGGCGACCCGCACGCCGAGGGCGTCACGATGGGCCCGCTCGTCTCGCTCGCGCAGCGCGACGAGGTGCTGCGGCAGGTGGCTGCGCTCGTGGCGGCGGGCGGGGAGCTGCTGATGGGATCGGTGGACGCGCCGTCCGTGGTGCACGCCGACGGCACGACCGGCCCCGCGCCCGAGGGTGCGTTCATCGCGCCGCTGCTCGTCGGCTTCGCCGACACCACCACGCCGGCGGTGCACGAGGTCGAGGCGTTCGGTCCGGTCGCGAGCGTGCTCGGGTATACCAGCATCGCAGAGGCGGCCGACCTCGTGAACCGCGGCGGCGGATCCCTCGTCACCAGCGTCGCCACCAAGGATCCGGACGTCGCGGCCGAGCTGCTCACCCGCATCGGCGCGTACAACGGCCGGGTGCTGTTCCTGAACCGTGACGACGCGCGCACCTCGACCGGGCACGGAGCCCCGGTGCCGCACCTCGTGCACGGCGGGCCGGGAAGCGCCGGTGGCGGCGAGGAGCTCGGCGGCATGCGCGCGGTGCATGCACTACATGCAGCGCACCGCGATCCAGGGCACCCCGGAGATCCTCACCGCGATCACCGGCGTCTGGCACACCGGCGCCGGCACGGATCGTGCGGTGCATCCGTTCCGCAAGTCGCTCGCCGAGCTGCGGCTCGGCGATCAGGTCTCGTCGGGCCTGCGAGAACTGTCCCTCGAGGACATCGAGGCGTTCGCGCACTCGACGGGCGACACGTTCTACGCGCACATGGACGAGACCGCCGCCGCGGCCAATCCGTTCTTCGGCGGGCGCGTGGCGCACGGCTACCTGCTCGTCTCGTGGGCGGCGGGTCTGTTCGTGTCGCCCGAGCCGGGCCCGGTGCTGGCGAACTACGGGCTGGAGAACCTGCGCTTCGTGACCCCGGTCAAGCCCGGCGACGCGATCCGCGTGACGCTCACGGCGAAGCAGATCACCCCGCGCGAGACCGACCCCTACGGCGAGGTGCGCTGGGACGCGGTGATCCACAACCAGCGCGACGAGGTCGTCGCGACCTACGACGTGCTGACCCTGGTCGAGAAGGAGCTCGCGTCGGCCTGACGGCACCCTCGGGGTCGTTGAGCGAGGACGGCGGAGCCGCCCGTCCTCCCTGGGGTCGTTGAGCGAGGACGGCGGAGCCGACCGAGACGAAACGGGGTTTCCTGAGGATCGCCGCCGTTTCGTCTCGCTCCTCGCTGCGCTCGGTGCTCGCTCAACGACCCCGAGGGCGGGTGCCTGTGGTCGTTGAGCGAGGACGGCGGAGCCGACCGAGACGAAACGCGGTTTCCTGAGGGAGGGGGCGACGTCGGAGGCCCGTATTACCGTCTCCTGCATGACTGGATACGCGTACATCCTGCGCTGCAATGACGGCACGTTCTACGCGGGCAGCACCAATGACCTGCAACGACGGGTGGAGGAGCACTCGTGCGGCGAGGGCGCTGCGTACACGCGTCGGCGGCTGCCTGTCGTCCTCGTCTGGCACGCCGAGTTCGATCGCGTCGACGAGGCCTTCGCCTGGGAGAAGCGGATCCAAGGATGGAGTCACGCGAAGAGGGCGGCGTTCATCGAGGGGGGCTTGGAGGCGATTCGCGGGTGGAGCGTGAGCATGCGTCGCGCTTCCGCTCGGGGGTCGTTGAGCGAGGACGGCGGAGCCGACCGAGACGAAGCGCGGTTTCCCCGGGGTGGCGGCGTTTCGTCTCGCTCCTCGCTGCGCTCGGTGCTCGCTCAACGACCCCGAGGGCGGCCCGTCAGCGCAGGTCGTAGAGGCGCTTGAACTTGCCCTCGCTGCGGGGTAGAGCGCCCGGCTCCTCGATCTGCACGTCGACCGAGGTGCCCACGGACTGCTTGATCCGGAGCTTGAGCACCTCTGCGGCGGCGATCGCGATGTCCGCGGCGACGCCGGGATGCCGCTCGATCCGCACGGTGAGGGCGTCGAGGTGGCGCTGCCGGGTCAGCTCCAGGATGAAATGCGGGGTGAGCGTCTCGATGCCGAGTGCGATCTCCTCGATCTGGGTGGGGAACAGGTTCACGCCGCGCAGGATGATCATGTCGTCGTCGCGGCCGGTGATCTTCTCCATCCGGCGCATCGCCGGGTACGCGGATCCGGGCAGCAGCCGGGTCAGGTCTCTGGTGCGGTACCGGATCACCGGGAACGCCTGCTTCGTCAGCGAGGTGAACACCAGCTCGCCCGGCTCGCCGTCCGGCACCGGCTCTCCCGTGGACGGCTCGATGACCTCGGGCAGGAACTGGTCCTCCCAGATGTGCGGACCGTCCTTGGTGAGCACGCTCTCCATCGCGACGCCGGGGCCCATGACCTCGCTGAGGCCGTAGATGTCGACCGCATCGATGTTCAGGCGCTGTTCGATCTGATGGCGCATCTCGTTCGTCCAGGGCTCGGCGCCGAGGATCCCGACCTTGAGAGACGTGGAACGCGGATCGATCCCCGCGGACTCCATCGAGTCGGCGATCGTGAGCAGATAGGTGGGCGTGCACATGATCGCGTCCGGCTCGAAGTCGCGGATGAGCTGCACCTGCCGCGCGGTCTGCCCGCCCGACATCGGGATCACGGTCGCCCCGAGCCGCTCGATGCCGGCGTGCGCGCCGAGGCCGCCCGTGAACAGGCCGTAGCCGTAGGCGTTGTGCACCTTCCAGCCCGCCTGCACGCCCGCGGCGCGCAGCGAGCGCGCGACGAGGTCCGCCCAGTTGTCCAGATCCTGCTGCGTGTAGCCGACGACGGTCGGGCGCCCCGTCGTGCCGGAGGAGGCATGGATCCGCCGCACATCGGCCATCGGCACCGCGAACATGCCGAACGGGTAATACTCGCGCAGGTCGTTCTTGGTCGTGAACGGCAGCCGTGCGACGTCGGCAAGCGTGCGGATGTCGTCGGGATGGATCCCTGCGCTCTGGAACGCGAGTCGGTAGAACGGCACGTTCTCGTAGGCGTGGTGCACAGACCACTGCAGGCGCTCGAGCTGCAGCGCGCGCAGCTCGTCGGGACTCAGGGCGGTGGCGTCCTCGCCCTGGGCAGCGTCGGATTCCCTCATGAGGCCTCCTCGGTCCCCGAGCCTGTTTTCTCGGTCCCTGAGCCTGTTTCCTCGGTCCCTGATCCTGTTTCCTCGGTCCCTGAACTCGTCGAAGGGACGGCGCGGTTCGTGGTGATCGAGCGTCCGCGGAACTCGGCGACGATGTCGCCGGTCTCGTCGGTCACGGTGATGTCGTAGAGGCCGGAGCGGCCGTTGCGCGCCCGGCGCATCCCGGTCGCGGTGAGCGTCTGGCCCGCCCGCGTGGACTTCAGGAACGTGATGTCGGCGCCGCCGGCGACGGTGACCTGCTCGTCCTCGTTGCAGACGATCGCGAACGTCGTGTCGGCGAGCGCGAACACGAGGCCGCCGTGCGTGATGTCGAAGCCGTTCAGCATGTCGTCACGGACGCGCATCGACACGACGGCCCGTCCTGGCTCGTCCGCCTCGACGCGCATCCCGAGAGCGGCCGAGGCACGATCCCGTCGCATCATCGGCCGCAGCTGCGCCACCCGATCGGTCATCGCTTCTCCCTCGGAACAGTGCCTTCTTCAGCGAACGATATGAGTGTGCCATAATAACTGTACGAACGGTAGGTAATTCGAGGAGGAGTCGAGGATGACCACCCCACCGGTTTCTCTCGCGAGCGATGTCAGCGATGTCGATGTGCAGGCGCTGTTCGATGACCTCATCGAGAACGAGCAGCGCATCGAGCCGCGCGACTGGATGCCGGACGCGTATCGCAAGACGCTGATCCGGCAGATCTCCCAGCACGGGCACTCCGAGATCATCGGCATGCAGCCGGAGGGCAATTGGATCTCCCGCGCGCCGAGCCTGAAGCGCAAGGCGATCCTGATGGCGAAGGTGCAGGACGAGGCCGGGCACGGACTGTATCTCTACTCCGCCGCGCAGACGCTCGGGATCACCCGCGAGGAGATGATGCAGCAGCTCATCGACGGCAGGGCGAAGTACTCGTCGATCTTCAACTATCCGACCCCCACCTGGGCCGACATGGGCGCGATCGGCTGGCTCGTCGACGGCGCCGCGATCTGCAACCAGGTGCCGCTGTGCCGCGCCTCGTACGGCCCGTACGGGCGCGCGATGGTGCGCATCTGCAAGGAGGAGTCGTTCCACCAGCGGCAGGGCTTCGAGATCCTGCTGACGCTGATGCAGGGATCCGAAGCGCAGCGCGCGATGGCGCAGGACGCCGTGGACCGCTGGTACTGGCCCGCCCTGGCCATGTTCGGCCCGCCCGATGACCAGTCGCCGAACTCGGCGCAGTCGATGGCGTGGAAGATCAAGCGCTTCTCGAATGACGACCTGCGGCAGCGGTTCGTGAGCATGCTCGTGCCGCAGGCCGAGATCCTGGGCGTGACGCTGCCGGATCCGGAGCTGCGCCTCGACGAGGAGACCGGGCTGTACGAGATGGGCGAGATCGACTGGGAGGACTTCTTCGAGGTCGTCCGCGGCAACGGCCCGTGCAACGCCGAGCGGCTGCAGCGCCGTCGTGACGCGCACGAGGAGGGCGCCTGGGTGCGCGAGGCGGCCGCCGAGTACGCCCGGGTTTCGTCTCGCTCCGCTCGCTCAACCACCGGAATCGGAGCCGCGTGATGACCACCCCCGGCCCTTCGACCGGCTCAGGGACCGCTGAGCTCTGGCCGATGTTCGAGGTCTTCGTCCGCGCGAACCGCGGACTCAGCCACGTGCACGTCGGATCGCTGCACGCGCCCGATGCCGAGATGGCGATCCGCAACGCCCGCGACCTCTACACCCGGCGCAACGAGGGCACCTCGATCTGGGTGGTCGAGGCCGACGCGATCACCACGAGCGACCCGGACGACAAGGGCGCGTTCTTCGAGAGCCCGGCCGGCAAGAACTACCGGCACGCCGTGTACTACACGGCCTCGGAGGGGGTGCCGCACCTGTGAACACCTCCCCGCGGTCGTTGAGCGAGGACGGACGCGCAGCGGACGACCGAGACGAAACGCTCCACGGCGATGTCTCCGTCGACGAACTCGCGCTCGCCGCGGAGCTGTCCGGATCGGGGGAGCGGGCCGGATCCGCCGACATCGCCGAATACGCGCTGTGGCTCGGCGATGACGCGCTGATCCTGTCGCAGCAGCTCGGCGCGTGGATCACGTACGCGCCCGAGCTCGAGGAGGACGTCGCCCTCGGCAACATCGCGCTCGACCTGCTCGGGCACGCGCGCTCCTTCCTCCGCTACGCCGGAAGCTGGGACGGGCGCAGCGAGGACGATCTCGCCTATTTCCGCGACGAGGTGGAGTTCCGCAGCAGCTGGCTGGTCGAGCAGCCGAACGGCGATTTCGCGCAGACGATCGCCCGCCAGTTCCTGGTGAGCACGTACATGCTCGAGCTGTATTCCGCGCTGCGGGCGAGCACGGACCCGACCTTCGCAGCGATCGCCGAGAAGGCCGTCAAAGAGGTCGACTACCACCGCGACCACGCCGTGCAGTGGGTGCTGCGCCTGGCCGGGGGCACCGAGGAGTCCCGCCGCCGTATCGTCCGCGCGTTCGGCGACGTCTGGCCGTACGCGGCCGAGCTGTTCCGCGACGACCCGCTGATCGACCGTCTGGGCGGTGCCGCCGTGCGCCCGTCGTCGCTGCGTGCGGGTTTCGACGCCGTCGTCGCGGCGGTGTTCGCCGAGGCCGAGCTGGACATCCCGACGGGATCGACGTCCTCCGGCGGCGGACGCCACGGATCCCACGCGACCGGCCTCGGGCACATCCTGGCCGAGATGCAGGTGCTCGCCCGGCAGCACCCGGGGGCGACATGGTGACCGGGCTCGTGCTCTCGGGGTCGTTGAGCGCCCTTCGACAGGCTCAGGGACCGGCCGGAGGCGACCGAGACGAAACGCGGTCTCCTGTGGATCGCCGCGTTTCGTCTCGCTCCGCTCGCTCAACGACCCCTGAGAGCGGCGAGGACCTGCTGCGCGAGCGGGCCTGGCAGGCGGCCGCGGCGGTGAAGGATCCGGAGGTCCCGGTGCTGACGATCGAGGACCTCGGAGTCCTCCGCGACGTCGCCGTCGACGCCGGCCGGATCCGGGTGGACATCACACCGACCTATAGCGGCTGCCCGGCGATGGAGGCGATCCGCGACGACGTCGTGCTCGCGCTCACCCGTGCCGGCTTCGACGACGTCGAGGTGCGTCTCGTGCTCTCGCCCGCCTGGACCACGGACTGGATGAGCGAGGACGGCAGGCGCAAGCTCACCGAGTACGGCATCGCCCCGCCGACCGGGCGGGCCGCCCACACCGGCCCGGTGCGCATCGCGCTCGGGGTGCGCTGCCCCCGCTGCGGCTCCCTGGACACCCGTGAGATCTCCCGCTTCGGCTCGACGTCGTGCAAGGCGCTCTACGAGTGCCGCGCGTGCCTGGAGCCCTTCGACCACTTCAAGGCGATCTGATGTCGCTCTGGCACCTGAGTGCGAAGCCGCACAGCCGGGACGCGGAGCGGATCGCCGGGTCGCTCCTGGGCAGCGTCGTCGGCGGCCCGTCGGGCGGTTCCGTCGCCGAGGGACCCGAACCCGCCCGCAGGCGCGCGCGCTTCCACGCACTCGCCGTGCAGGAGGTGCGCCCGCTCACGCAGGATGCGATCGAGGTCACCTTCGCGGTGCCCGAGGCCCTCGCAGGCGACTTCGACTACCTCGCCGGGCAGCACGTGGCACTGCGCGCCGAGATCGACGGACGGGAGGTGCGCCGGTCCTACTCGCTGTGCCGCGCGCCTGAGCCGGGCCTCTCGATCGGCTCAGGGACCGGGACCGTCATCAGCGTGGCGATCAAGCGCGACCACGGCGGCCGGTTCTCCACCTGGGCGCAGAGCGAACTGCGCCCCGGCGGGATGATCGACGTGATGAGCCCGCAGGGCACGTTCACCTCGTCGCTCGCGGCGCTCGACGGCGCGCACGTGGCGGGCATCGCCGCAGGGAGCGGGATCACCCCGCTCATGGCGCTCGCCGCGACGGTCCTCGCCCGGTCCGAGACGAGCGCGTTCACCCTCGTCTACACGAACCGCCGGGCCGCGGACGTGATGTTCCTGGACGAACTCGCCGACCTCAAGGACCGCTACCCGGCCCGATTCGCGGTGCATCACGTGCTCACCCGCGAGCAGCGCTCGGCGCCACTGCTGTCGGGACGGATCGACGAGGAGCGGCTGCGCGGGATCCTGAACGGCCTCGTGCTGCCGGCCACCGTGGACGAGTGGTTCCTGTGCGGGCCGTTCGACCTCGTGCAGCTGTGCCGCGACACCCTCGCCGACATCGGCGTCGACCCCGCGCACATCCGCTACGAGCTGTTCAGCACCGGCGAGCCCGGTCAGGAGCGTCCCGATGAGGGGCGTCCGGTCGTGGTCCGCGAGGACGAACCGGTGCGCACGATCGAGTTCACCCTCGACGGTCAGTCGGGCACGGTGCAGACCCCGGTGGCGGCGAACGAGTCGATCCTGAACGCCGCGCTGCGGGTGCGGCCGGACGTGCCGTTCGCCTGCGCCGGCGGCGTGTGCGGCACCTGCCGGGCGCGCCTCGTCGACGGATCCGTCACGATGACGGAGAACTACGCGCTCGAGAAGGACGAACTCGACCGCGGGTACGTCCTCACCTGCCAGTCCCACCCCACCTCGGACCGCGTCGTGGTCGACTACGACGTGTGAGCCCTCGCCCAGGGAGAGAATCCATGATCGACCTCGCGATCGACGGAGCCGTCGCGCACGTCGTGCTGAACAACCCGGCCAAGCTCAACGCGCTCGACGAGCAGGCGGTGCGCGATCTCGGCGACGCCTACGCCGAGGCGGAGCGGGCGGGCGTGCGCGCCCTCGTGCTGCGCGGTGAGGGCCGCGCGTTCTGCGCCGGCCGCGACATCGCGGGCGTCGATCCTCTCGACGACGACGTGATGGGCTATCTGGACGGACTCGTCACGCCCGTGCTGCGACGGATGTCGGCGTTCCCCGCCCCCACGTTCGCGGCGGCACAGGGGGCATGTCTCGGCGTCGGACTGGGGCTGCTGATCGCGACCGACGTCGTGTACGTCGCCAACACCGCGAAGATCGGCTCTCCGTTCGCGGCTCTCGGCGCCACGCTCGACTCCGGCGGGCACGCGCTGTTCGTGGAACGCCTTGGGCCGCATCGCACGCTCGACCTCGTGTACACGGGGCGGCTGATGACCGGATCCGAGGCGGTCGCGGCGGGGTTGTTCTCGCAGGTGCTCCCCGCGGACGAGGTTCTCTCGGCCACGGTCGAGGCGGCCAAGCGTGCGGCTGTCGGTGCGACGGCGGCGTTCGTCGCGAGCAAGCGCCTCGTGGCCGCGTTGCGGGACGAGCGCCTGGGCCTCTGGGATTCGATGCGACAGGAGAACGCGGCGCAGGCGGCGCTCTGCGACACCGCCGACTACCGCGAGGGCTTCGCCGCCTTCCAGGAGAAGCGGCCGCCGCGGTTCGAAGGGCGCTGACGGAGTCGCGGTTTCCCGTTCGCTGAGGCGGCCGCTCGCCGGTCGCCGAGCTCACCGCTCGCCGGTCGCTGAGCTTGTCGAAGCGTCGGACCGTTGTTCACTGGTCGCGGAAGCTGTTGCCGGTTGCTGAGCTTGTCGAAGCGCCGGACCGTTGTTCGGTGGTCGCGAAGTGTCCTTTGGAGGGCATTTTGGGCGCGTTTCGCGACCAGTGAACGGGTGCCTTGATCCTCCACAGGGGTCGTGTTCGCCGAGTTCTCCACAGTTCGGATCTGGGGGCTGATCTGGTCGTTTGAATGTCGGTGCCCCCGGGTTGAATAGGGGTATGACATCGACGACGCGGGAGGCCTTGGAGCAGCTGGAGAGCCTGCTCGCGGGGGTGTGCGCGTCGGACGAGATGGGAGCCGGGTTCGATGCCCTGCCGGCGGCGGAACTCGTGCAGGTGCTGCTGACGGCGGGGCAGGTGCAACGCCGCCTGGACGCGGTGCTCACCACGGTCACGGGGCAGGTGACGGATCGGGATCGCCGGTTGTCGGCGGAGCAGGTGTCCCCACGGGCCGGGTGCCGGGACGCCACCGACCTGCTGCGCCGCACCCTCCGCGTCGACACCAGCACGGCCCGCCGGTTCGTGACGGCGGGGGAGGCGGTGCACCGGGGGCGGAGTCTGTCCACCGGGGAGGTGCTCCCGGCCCGGTTCGACGCCCTCGGCCAAGCGCTGCGGGACGGGGTGGTGTCCGTGACGGGGCTGCTGGCCGCGACCCGCCCGCTGGCCGCGGCGGGGAATCGGATCGGGGCGGCGGATCTGGTCGCGGCGGACCGGGTCCTCGCGGACACCGCCCGCGGCCTCGACCTCGCCGAGGATGGCACCCCGGGGCCGGCACCGACGACGGACGAGTTGGCGGCGCTGGCGCAGCACATCGTGTTGACG
Source organism: uncultured Actinomycetota bacterium (assembly GCA_963791605.1). Taxonomy (GTDB): domain Bacteria; phylum Actinomycetota; class Actinomycetes; order Actinomycetales; family Microbacteriaceae; genus Microbacterium. The sequence continues at coordinate 264,042 of CAWBTB010000008.1, forward strand.
CTGGACCCCGATGGGAAGGAACCCGACGATGACCGGGCCAACCGGAACCGAAGGTTCACGGTCGGGCGGGAACGGGACGGGATCGTCCCGATCCGGGGTGGGTTGCTGCCTGATGTCGCCGGACAACTCCAACGCCTCCTCGACGCCCTTCTCAACCCCCGCGTCGACACCCCCACCAGCCCCGAAAGCGACGTCGGTGGCGACACCGGTGCCGGCGGCGGTGTCAGGTTCACCGCCGATGACGATGACCGGACGGGTCTGTCCGATCCGTCGGATCCGTCGGACTCGGGTGGGTTGCCGGATCCGCCGGACCCGCGGACCCCGGCACAGAAACGGCACGACGCGTTCGCCGCGATCCTCACCACCGCCGCCGCGACCGGACATTTCCCGACCCTGGGTGGTGCCGCCCCGACCCTGGTCGTGTCGGTCACCGCGGAGGACTACCTGAACGGGGCCGGGCGGGCGATGATCGAGGGCACCGAGTGGGACGTCCCCCTGGGCGTCGCCCATCAGACGGCGTGTGCGGGCGGGGTGCAACGGGTCGTGTTCGACGGGCACGGACAGATCGTGTCCATCGGGACCACCGCGAGGATCTTCAACGCCCTGCAACGGCGGGCGATCATCCTGAGGGATCGGGAGTGCGTGATCCCCGGCTGCAGCATCCCCGCGACGTGGTGTGAAATCCATCACGTCACCGAACACGCGGCAGGTGGCCCGACCCACACCTCCAACGGGGTCGCCCTCTGCTGGTGGCACCACCGCACCCTGGGCACCTCCGGATGGCAGATCCGCATGCACCACGGGACCCCCGAGATCCGCGGACCCGCCTGGTGGGACCCCTACGCCCGCTGGCACCGACCCCGCATCCGTCCAGGAACTCGACGCACCCTCACCGCCGCCCTCGGCCCACCAGGCAGGTGACGCCCGATGACGCGCCGGACGCCCGATGCGCGAAAGACCCGACGTGGGGGAGAGGTCGCGCCGATGAGGAGGGATATCCGCTCACTGAGCTTGTCGGCGGGACCGGACGCGCGGTCCGGGCGCTTCGACAGGCTCAGCGACCGTCAGCGGAGCGGAGGCGGAACGGCGGCGGAGGGGTACGGCCTGGCTAAGCTGAACGGTGGACTGCGACTGCCATGTGCGCGCCTTGCAGTGGACGGGAGCGGATGTGGCCGACAAGGTCGTCGAGCGGATGCGGGGCCCGCGGGCATACGCGGCGTTCATCGGAATCGGCCTCGCGGCCGGGATCCTCTCGGGCCTGTTCGGCGTCGGCGGCGGCACCGTCATCGTGCCGCTCCTCGTGCTGCTGCTCGGCTTCGACCAGCGGCTCAGCGCCGGCACGTCGCTCGCCGCGATCGTCCCCACGGCCGCGGTCGGCGTCATCTCCTACGCCGTGCACGACTCGGTCGCGTGGATCCCCGCGCTGATCCTCGCGCTCGGATCCGTGATCGGCGCGCAGGTCGGCACGCGCCTGCTGCCGAGGATCTCGCAGACCGCACTGCGCTGGTGCTTCGTCGGCTTCCTCACGGTCGTGATCGTGAGCCTGTTCCTGGTCATCCCGTCCCGCGGCGCCGGGCTCGAGCTGACCTGGGTGACCGGGCCGCTGCTGCTCGTGCTCGGGTTGTTCACCGGTGTGCTCGCGGGCCTGATCGGCGTCGGCGGCGGCGTGATCGTCGTCCCGGTGCTGATGCTCGCGTTCGGCACGAGCGACCTCATCGCGAAGGGGACCTCCCTGCTGATGCTGATCCCGACGGGTGTGTCCGGCACGTTCGGCAACCTGCGCAACCACAACGTGGATCTGCGGGCGGCCGCGTTCATCGGGCTGTCCGCGTGCGCGACGACCGCGCTCGGCGCGTGGCTCGCGACGCTCGTCGACCCCTTCCTCGGCAACGTCCTGTTCGCGGTCTACCTTGTGGCGATCGCCGTGCAGATGGCGATGAAGGCGATCAGCGGCCGCGGGAAGGGTTGACCGGCTGCGCTCAGGCCCCGAGCCGCCGGTAGCGCTCCCGACGCGCGGTGCGGCGCTCGTCGTCGGATCGCAGCTGCAGTCCGGCGAGCTCCTGCGCGATCGCATCGCCCATCCGCGTGCAGAAGGCGACGGGTTCGAGGGCGGCGTCGGGATCCTCGGCCACGACGCGATCCACGATCCGGTTCGCCCGCAGCGCCGCCGAGGCCACACCCTGCTGGGCGGCGAGCTCGGCCGCGTGCGCGGTGTCGCGGTAGATGATCGCCGAGGCGCCCTCCGGCGGCAACGGCGACAGCCAGGCATGCTCGGCGGCGAGCGTGCGGTCGGCGGGGAGCAGCGCCAGTGCACCCCCGCCCGTGCCCTCGCCGAGCAGCACAGACAGGGTCGGCCCGCGGTGGCTGACCAGGTCGGCGAGGCAGTGCGCGATCTCCGACGCCAGCCCGCCCTCCTCCGCGGCGCGCGACAGTGCGGCGCCCGGAGTGTCGATGACGCTGACCAGAGGCAGCCTCAGTTCCTCGGCCAGATGCATGGCGCGGCGTGCGGCGCGGAGCGCTCCCGGACCGAGCGGGGCGTGCGCGCGCTGGGCGCGGCGATCCTGCCCGACGACGACGGCCGGGATCCCGCCGAAACGGGCCAGGCACAGCGAGAGCCCGAGATCGCGCTCGCCCTGGCCGGTGCCGGACAGCGGGACGATGTCGCTCGCGGCATGCCGCAGCAGTTCCCGGAGTCCGGGACGCCGGCGGTCACGGGTGCGGGTGATCGAGTCCCACGCGGCGGGGGAACCCGCCTGGTCGGCGACGGCGGATCCCGGATCCGCGGCGCGCGCGGCGAGCGCGGTGCGCGTCGGCGGTTCCAGCACGCGCAGGATGCGCTGCACGACCTCGCGCAGCCGCTCCGGGGGCAGCAGTCCGTCGACGATGCCGAGCCGCGCGAGGTTCTCCGCCACCTGCACGCCCTCGGGGAAGGCCTCGCCGTAGAGCGCCTCGTAGACGCGGGGCCCGAGGAAGCCGATGAGCGCGCCGGGCTCCGCCACGGTGACCTGGCCGAGGGACCCGAACGAGGCCAGCGCGCCACCGGTGGAGGGGTGGCGCAGATACACGAGGTAGGGGAGGCCCTCGGCCTTGTGCGCGGCGATGGCCGCGGCGATCGTCACCATCGCGACGAACGCGCGCGTGCCCTCCTGCATCCGCGTCCCGCCCGACGCGGGGGAGGCAAGCACCGGCAATCGTTCGGCGGTCGCCCGCTCCATCGCGGCGACGAACCGCTCCGCCGCGGCGACGCCGACGGACCCCGCGAGGAAGCCGAACTCGCACGCGATGAGCACCACCCGGCGTCCGTCGATCCGTGCCTCGCCGGTGACGATCGACTCGTCCGCCCCGCTCTTGGCCGCAGCGGCGGCGAGCTCCTCGCGGTACGCGTCCCCGCGATCCGGCTGCACGGGCGGGACATCCCACGAGACGACGCTGCCGGGATCGGCGATCAGCCCCATCAGGGCCGAGGCCGCCAGCCGCGGCGGCCGGGTCGGCGCGGGCGCGCTCACGCCGCATCCCCGGTGAGGACTCCGGCAGCGTCTCCGGCGTTCCCGGCGTCTCCGGCGCCGTCCTCGGCGAGCCAGGCGCGGATCGCGGTGCCGTGCTGATCGAGCACGGGCGGCGCCAGATGCGCGGTGCGGGCGCGCTCGGTCTCGCCGTCGCCGTCGACGTCGAAGAACCGGATCGCCGGACCGGGCAGCGCGATGCTGCCGAGCGCGGCGTGGTCGACGTCGATGACCAGACCCTGCGAGCGCACCTGATCCCAGGCGTACACCTCGTCGAGGCTGCGCACCTTGCCCGCGGGGATCCCGGCCGCGCGCAGCCGGTCCAGCAGCGGCTCGGCGTCCAGCGCCGCGAACGCGCCCTCGACGAACGAGATCGTCTCACCGCGATGCGCGACCCGCTCCGGGTTCGATGAGAGGCCCGGGGTCAGCGGATCCAGACCGAACTCGGCGCAGAACGCCTGCCACAGCCGCTCGCTGCCCACGCTGATCTGCACTGCGCCGTCGCGGCAGCGGAACAGCCCGTACGGCGCGATCGAGGGGTGATGGTTGCCCTGGGCGGCGGGGGACTGGCCCGCGACGGTCACCCGGGTGCCCTGGAACGCGTGCACGCCCACGATCGAGGACAGCAGCGAGGTGCGCACGACCCGGCCGCGCCCGGTGCGTTCGCGCTCGTACAGGGCGGCCAGCGCGCCGACGACGCCGTGGATCCCGCCGAGCAGATCGGCGATCGGCGTCCCCACGCGCTGCGGGTCGTCGGGAGCGGATCCCGTGATCGCCATGAGCCCGGCCTCGCCCTGCACGATCTGGTCGTACCCGGCGCGTCCGCCTTCGGGACCGTCGTGCCCGAAACCCGTGATCGACAGCTGCACCAGCCGCGGGTTCAGTGCAGCCAGCGCCGACGTGCCGAACCCGAGGCGATCCATCACCCCGGTGCGGAAGTTCTCGATGAGCACGTCGGCTCGGGCGAGCAGGTCGCGCAGCACGGCGCGCCCGTCGTCGGACTTCAAGTCCAGCGCGATGGACTCCTTGTTGCGATTGCACGACAGGAAGTAGGTCGAGTACGACCAGCCATCGGATCCGGTGACGAACGGCGGCCCCCAGGATCGGGTGTCGTCCCCGGTGACGGGGGATTCGACCTTGATCACCCGGGCGCCGAGATCGCCCAGCATCTGCCCGGCATGCGGCCCGGCCAGCGCGCGGGACAGGTCCACCACCAGCAGGCCTTCCAGTGCACCACGTCGGATCGATTGCTGCGTCATCGTGCCCACCCCAGTTCGGCACCCAGGCGCGGGCGCACCCGAGCCCAGTGCGTGCGCTCCTCATACGCGTGCGCGGCCCGCAGGAGCAGCGCGTCGGCGCCCTGGCCGGCGACGAGCTGGATCCCCACCGGCAGTCCCGAGTGCGAGAAGCCGGCAGGCACCGAGAGCGCGGGTGTGCTCATCGCCGACACCACGCACACCGAGCGCATCCAGTCGAGGTAGTCGCCCATGCGGTGCCCGGCGACCTCGTGCGGCCAGCGCTCGGATCCCCGAAACGGCAGCACCTGCGCGGTGGGCGTGATCCACAGGTCGTAGCGGTCGAAGTAGTCGCGCGTGCACTCCTCGAGCCGGGTCCGCGCCCGGGTCAGCCGGTGCAGGTCGGCGGCGCTCTGCCGACGCCCGCGCTCGACGTTCTCGATCACCTCGGGCTTCACCCGGGCGGGGTCGCTGCGCACGAGCTCGCCCCAGGCGAACTCGAAGTCGAACGCGCGGGTCCCCCGGAACACCTCGTCGGCCTCGGCGAGGTCCGGCGACGCCTCCTCGACGATCGCGCCGGCCTCGGTGAAGACGGCGAGAGCGCGTTCCGCGACCGCGACCACCTCGGGGTCCACGGGCAGGCCCAGCCCGACGTCGGCGGACCAGCCGATGCGGAGACCGGCGATGCCGGAGCGCAGTCCGACGCGGAAGTCGAGGCCGCTCTCCGGGATCGAGGTCGGCACGCGCGGATCCGGCCCCGAGATCGCGTTCATCATCAGCGCGAGGTCGGACACCTCCCGCGCCATCGGACCGGTGCGGCCGAGCCACATCCACGAGTTCGCGCCCGGAGCCGGAACGCGGCCGAGCGACGGCCGCAGCCCCAGCACGTTGCAGAACGCGGCCGGGATCCGCAGCGACCCGCCCATGTCCGAGCCGTCGCCGATCGCCTGGATGCCGGCGGCGACGGCCGCGGCCGCGCCGCCGCTGGATCCGCCGGCGCTGCGGGTCGGGTCGTACGGGTTGCCGGTGGTGCCGAACACCTCGTTGAAGGTGTGCGCGCCCGCGGCGAACTCGGGGACGTTGTTCTTGCCGGTCATGATCGCGCCGGCCGCGCGCAGCCGGGCGACGATCAGGCTGTCCTGTGTCGGCACCACGTGCTGCAGCAGCGGGGATCCCCAGGTGTTCGGCATCCCCGCGGTGTCGTTCGTGTCCTTGTTGGTCATCGGGACCCCGTGCAGCGCGCCGATCGGGGCACCGGACGCCTGCTGCGCGTCGGCGGCGGCCGCCGCTTCCCAGGCCCTGTCCCGGTCCTCGAAGATCACCGCGTTGATGGCCGGGTTCAGCGCATCGATCCGGTCCCAGTGCGACTGCAGCGCCTCGCGCGCGGACAGCTCGCCCGCGCGGATCAGCCCCGCCAGTTCGCCGGCCGACATCCACCGCTGGTCGCCCAGCGGCCTCCGTTGCGTCACCGGCTACGCCTTCGCGCTCGGCTGGGCGGTGATCTGGCCGTCCCGGATCAGCTCGAAGATCTCCGTGCGCAGCTCGGCGAAACGCGGCATCGCACGGGTCGAGATCTGGTCGCGCTGCTGCGGCAGATCGATGTCGATGATGCGGGACACCACGGCGGGCCGGTGGCCCAGCACGACCACCCGATCGGAGAGGTACACGGCCTCGTCGATGTCGTGCGTGACGAGCAGGATCGTCATGCCGAACTCGTCGCGGATCCGCAGGCACAGGTCCTCGAGCTCGAAGCGGGTCTGCGCGTCGACCGAGGCGAACGGCTCGTCCATGACGAGCACCTCGGGGCGGTAGGCGAGGGCGCGCGCGATCGCGACGCGCTGCTGCATGCCGCCGGAGAGCTGCCACGGGTAGCGGTCGAGGGCGTGGTCCAGGCCCACCGACCTGAGCGCCGAGCGTATGCGCTCGTCGGCCTCGGACTTGGGCAGCCGCAGGTGCGTGAGGGGCAGCCGCACGTTCTTCTCGACGGTCAGCCACGGCATCAGCGACCGTGTGTACTCCTGGAAGACGAGGGCCATCTCCTGCGGGGGGCCGTCGATCTCCCTGCCGTCGACGCGCGCCGATCCGGAGGAGATCGACTGCAGGCCGGTGAGGCATTTCAGCAGCGTGGTCTTGCCGATCCCGGACGGGCCGACGATCGAGACCGTCTCGCCGACGGTGACGGCGAACGTGAGATCGCCGATGATCTCGACGTCGGATCCTTTGACGGAATAGGACTTGGAGAGGTGCTCGACGTCGAGCAGGACGTGTGTCATTGCGGTCTCCTGATTCGAAACGGGTCTGGGGCAGGCGGGGTTGTCAATCGGATGCGGCGGCCTTGCGGGCGCCGAGATACCAGGACAGCGCCCGCGCGCGCACGGCGACGAAGACGAGGTTGGCGAGGAATCCGAGGATGCCGAGGAGCAGGATCCCCGCCCACATCCCCTTCGTGTCGCCGGTCTGCTGGGCGATCATCGTGAGCGAGCCGATCCCGCGTCCTGCGCCGAGCATCTCGCTCGTGATCATCACGATGAACGCGACCTGGAGGCTGACCACGGCGCCCGCGAAGATCTGCGGGGAGGCGGCGGGGAGGTAGATCCGACGCAGCCGCTCGGCGCGGCCGAGACGGAACACCCGCGACGTCTCGATCAGCAGAGGGTCGGTCGCGCGGATGCCGTCGATCGTGGAGATGAGCACGGGGAAGAGCGAGGCGAGAGCGATCGCGAAGATGCGCACCTCGTTGCCGTAGCCCAGGGTGGCGATGAAGATGGGCAGCAGTGCCACGGCCGGGATCGAGCGCACGAGCTGCACGATCGGGTCCATGAGCCAGAAGAGGGGCTTGCAGAGACCGAGCAGGATCCCGAGCACGATGCCGGCGATGCATGCGATGACGTAGCCCAGCGCGAAATTGCCCACGCTCGGCAGCACGTCGCTCGCGAACCTGTCGAACAGCCACAGCTTCTGGAACCGGTGCAGGATGTCGCCCAGCGGCGGGAAGTAGCGGTTCGTCGAGTCCGCCGAGGCGAACCACCAGAGCAGGACGAGCGCGACCGGCACTCCGATCAGGAGGGTCCAGCGCAGCGGCCTCCCGCGGCGTGCACGGCTCTGGCGATCCTGTGCGCGGATCACGGTCGTCGCCGGGGCGTTCATCGACATGTCATGCCTCGTTCCGGTAGGCGCTGTGCCAGTGCAGCAGGGCTCGTTCGGTACGGCCCGCCGCTGCCTGCACCAGCAGGCCGAGCAGGCCGAGCACGAGCACGTACGCGAAGATGTCGGCGGATCGACCGGCGACGCGGGCGACGACCAGGTCGTTGCCGATTCCCGGGGCGCCGCCGAGCATGCCGGCGACCACGACCATGATGAGGGTCACCGGAGCGGCGACCCTCATCGCGGTGCCGATGTAGGGCGATGCTCCGGGCAGGATCACCCGCCACACGATCTCCCGCGCGGACAGGCCGAAGGAGCGGGCGGTGTTGCGCATCACCGGATCCACGGACTCGACGCCGGCCGCGGCTTGTGCGGCGATCGGCAGCGACACCCCGAACACGACCAGGAAGATGCTGAGCTGCGCGCTCGGGCCGAAGACGAGCATGGCCAGGGGCAGGATCACGATCGCGGGGATCGGGCGCAGGAACTCCAGCACGACGCGGGTGGCGTCGTACGCGGTGCGGGAGAGCCCCACGAGCACCCCGATCGCGACGCCCACGACTGCGGCGACCAGCCATCCGATCAGGGCGAGACCGAGCGTCCAGCCGACGTTCTCCCAGAACGACGCCTGAGCGGCGAGGCCGGCCAGGGCTTGCGCGACGTCGAAGACGGACGGAAGCGTCGCCTGCGACGAGACCCGTGTGGATGCCCACTGCCAGAGAAGGAGGAAGAGGACGAGCCCGGTGGCGCCTACCAGCGCTGGGGACGCGGTACGGCGCAGGGCACGCGGTGCTGTCCTGGGAATCGACATGCTCGTCCTCTTCCTCGTCGGGGGGTCGGTGTGCGCCGGGCTACTTCGGCTGCGGCGCCACGATGGTGCGGGTGTCGAAGTCCTCGTCGTAGAAACCGCTCTTGATGAGCTTCTTCTTGATGCCGTCGAGGGCTTTGGCGTCCACCGTCGTCGGGAAGTAGGACTGCGGCAGCTGCTGCGGGGTGAGCTTGAGTCCTGCGCGCGTGATCACGTGGGCCTTGATCTCGTCGAGGTTCTTGTTCGCGTACGTCGCGGACTTCACCATCGCGCGCTGGAACGCCTGTACGACCTGGGGGTTGTCGGTGACCCACTTCGTCGAACCGGTCCACGTGGCGGAGGAGAATCCGGCGGGGAAGAACTCGATCGTCGGGTTCAGGATCCGCAGCAGGCCGGCCTGATCCGCGGCGATGCTGAACGGGTTCACGAGGAACGCGGCATCCAGCTTGCCGGATTTCAGGCCTTCGAGAGAGGAGACGAAGTCGCTCTTGATGAACTGGACCTTGCTCGGGTCCTTCCCGGCGTCCAGCATGAGCGACGAGATCGTGCCGTCGGGCAGTCCCTTGATCTCGGGGACACCGACGGTCTTGCCCTCGAGGTCCTTGATGGACGTGATGCCGCTGTCTTTGCCGGCGTAGACGCCCGAGCTCGTGTAGTTGCGCTTCTCGGCTTCCGGTGCGTTCTTTCCGGCCGGGTTGATGCCATCCGCGGCCGAGACGATCGTGAGCTGTGCACCGTTCTTCACCGCGGTCATCGCGGAGATGATCGGCGCGAACTCGAGCTCGAGCTTGCCGGAGTCGAGTGCGGCGGTCGCCGCCGAGATGTCGGGCATGTCCACCATCTCGACGTTGAGGCCCTCCTCCTTGAAGAAGCCCTTCTCGATGCCGACGTAAAGGGGTTCGGCGGAGATCGAGCTCTGCGCCTGGACGCGCACCGTGACCGGCTTGGACGTCGAGGGCGTCGGGCCGCCGCCTGCTGCGGCCGGTGCGTTCGAGGAGCAGGCGGTGAGGGAGGCGGCAATGGTGACAGCGAGGCCAAGAAGGCCCAGCGTGCGAATCTTCATCGATGCAACTTTCTGTCGGCGGGTCGGGAATTCGATGCGCTTCCGATCAGCTCTTCGGGTTTAGATCGGGGGTGGTCGAATCAGCATTCAGATTAGATAGCAGCGTCAGATATCGTCCAGAGATCTTGTGTGAATGAAGGAAGCGGCAGAGAATGTTGCCATGATCGCCACAGAGCTTCTGGATCCGCTCGATCGCGGCATCGTAGCCGCGTTGCAGGTCAACGGGCGCGCGGCCTGGCGGCGCATCGCCGCCGTCCTCGACGTCCCCGAGCGCACCGTGGCGGCGCGCGGCGCCGAGCTGCTCCGTCAACGCGTGGTCCGGATGACGGCCCTCACCCTGCTGCCGCAGGGGGGCGTGCTGGACAGCACGATCGCCAGCGTGCGCTGCGTCTCCGGGATGAACCGCATGACGGCGACATCGGCGGCCGTGCGTCCCAACTCCGTGTTCACGTACCTCACCACGGGCGAGTCCGACTGCGTCTTCGAACTCATGAACGAGCGCTCCCGCGCGCTGCGGGTGCTGATCGACGACCTCCCCGGGCTACCGGGTGCGGCGGGGATCGAGACCGCGACGGTCCTGAGGCTCTACAAGGGGACCCACCAATGGCTGCCGGGGATCCTCCGCGCGGATCAGGTCGCCGCTCTCACCGACCGCGAGCAGGCGTGGGAGCCCACCGCCTCGGCCGAACTCGCGCCGCTCGCGCGGGAGGAGCAGGAAATGGCGCGGGTGCTCGCCGCCGACGGCCGGGCGACCGTGGAGGAGCTCGCCCGTGCGGCCGCACTTTCGCCGGCCTCTGCACGCCGGCGCCTCGCGCATCTGCAGGCCAGCGGGCGCCTCTTCGACCGAGCGGTGGTGGAGCCGGCCGCGCTCGGGTTCCCGGTCGAGGCGATCCTGCGGATACGCACGTTCCCCGGGCGCACGGAGGCGGTCGCGACCCGCCTGGCGCAGGTGCCGGAGGTGCGCTACCTCGCGTTCGTGACCGGGCGGCACCAGCTGTTCGTCGACATCGCGTGCGTGGACCACTCGGCGCTCGCCGAGTTCCTGATGCGGGCCGACTGGACGGAGGACGCACTCGAGGTCGACACCTCGATCGTGCTGCAGGCGCTCAAGCGCAGCGGGGTGCGCGTCGACGACTGAGGCGCCCGATGCCGGATCCAGCCTGGCTCGCGACGGTCGTGATCCCCCTCGATGTGCGCGTCTACGTCGTCGGAGGTGCATCGCGGTGCGCCGCGGGGAGTGTGAGCTGGAACGCCGTGCCGTCCGACGGGGCGTCGACGACGCGCAACTGTGCATCGAGCCGTGCTGCCAGGCGGTGCGCGATCGACAGTCCGAGCCCGGTGCCCACGGATCGTGATCCGCGGTAACGCGCGTGCAGAGCACCCCGCTCGAACGCCACGCGCCGATCGGACGGGGACAGTCCGGGTCCCGTGTCGCTGACCGTGATGAGCACGGTGCCGGGCGGCGTCGGGTCGGCCTCCAGCAGCGTCGCGACGGTGACGGCGCCGCCGCTCGGCGTGGCGCGCAGGGCGTTCTCGAGCAGGCCGTCGACGATCTGGCGCGCGCGGTGCCCGTCCGTCTTGGCGATGAGCCCTGGGGTGGCGACAGCGGAGAGTGTGACGCCGGCGGCGTTCGCGACGGCCTGCCATGCGGAGACGGCATCCGCGACCAGCTCGGCGACATCCACCGGCCCCGGATGCACCGGGAAATCGTGCGCCTCGAGCCGCGCCAGTTCGAGAAGATCGGCGACGAATCTGTCCAGGCGCCGCGTCTCTGCCAGCATCGTCGCACCGACGCCGCCGAGCTCATCGGTGCCGATCATGCCGTCGGCGAGGGCCTCCGCATATCCGCTGACGGCGGTGAGGGGTGTGCGCAGCTCGTGCGAGATGGACAAGAGGAATTCGCGCTGCCGCTCCTCGCTGGCGGTGAGGGCGCGATCGAGTTCGTTGAGCGCATCCCCCAGGTCGGATACCTCGACGGTGCCCGACGCGGGAAGGTCGACTCCGCGTTCGCCGCGCGCAAGCCGCCGTGCCGCAGCAGCCGTGCGTATCAGCGGCCCGGCGACAGCCCGAGCCAGGAGGATCCCGGCGGCGATCGCGACGGCCAGCCCGATGGACAGCGCGAGCAGCAGCTTGCCGGCGAGGTCGAACACTTGAGAGTCCACGGATCGGACGGATCGGGCCACCACGACCGTGTCGCCGTCGGCGGTGGGACGCGCTTCGACGATGAACGAGGCGCCATCGCTGGAGATGGTCGCGGACAGTCTCGAGCCCGTGGCGATCCGGGCGCTCACCCTCGGCCAGAGGGCGATTCCGCTCGACCCCACGACGGTGCCGTCGCGTTCGATGAGTGCGATCTTCGGCTCGCCCGCGCCGGTCAGGCGGTCGGCTACCCGTTGTCTCAGCTGGTCCTGCGGAAAGGCGGCCCACTCGTCGGCGATCGAAGACGCCACGGTGCGCGCGTCGCTCAGAGTCGCCGCCCGCACCAGCCCGAACGACACCGCACCGGCGACCACGACTGCCACGGTCGCGACGACGATCGTCGTGATCACCATCCGTCCCGCCAGAGTGCGGCCCACGGAGCGCATCTCAGCCGATCGGGTCCGCGGGGCCCGCCGCGGCATCCGGCTCGTCCAACGCGTAGCCGACCCCGCGCATCGTGCGGATGCCGGACCCGGGCCCGAGCTTGGCGCGCAGTTGCGCGATGTGCACGTCCACGCTCCGTCCCGAGGCGTGGTCGGCGTGACCCCATACGGCGGACTGCAGCTGCTGGCGGCTGAACACCCGCTTCGGTGATCGGGCGAGATAGGCGAGCAGATCGAACTCGGTCGCGGTGAGGGCGAGGGGCGCGCCGCGCAGCGCAGCCGAGCGCTGATCGAGGTCGAGCTCCAGGGGACCGAGACGGATCGGGCTGCGGGAGGCGATGCCGTTCGTCCGTCGCAGCACCGCCCGGAGCCGCGTGACGAGCTCGCGCGGCGAGAAGGGCTTGGTGAGGTAATCGTCGCCGCCCAGCTCCAGCGCGACGAGCCGTTCGATCTCGTCGTCCCGTGCCGTCACGAAGATGATCGGGGTCCAGTCGTCTTCGGCGCGCAACCGCCGGCACAGCTCGATCCCGTCGATGTGCGGCAGGCCGACATCGAGCACGGTCGCGACGGGACGCCGGGCCCTGATCGCGTCCCAGGCCGCGCGACCGTCGGAGGCGACCTCCACTCCGAACCCCGCCTTGACCAGATACAGGCGCTCGACGGCGGCGATCGCGGGTTCGTCCTCTGCCACCAGGACGAGCCCGGCGGGGGAATCCAGGTCGGCCCGTGCGTTCATAGCGACAATTCAACCCGTGCGAAGCCGCAGGGCCGGTGCATCGGCGGCGTTCCACAGCGAACCCTTACATTGCCCGAACAGTGCGTCGATGCAGGGCGAACACCGGCGATTCAGGATGGACAGGACAGCCCGGGCGGGTATCGCGCACCGACAGGCCGCGAGTGGGTCCAGAGACGAGGAGCAGCCATGCATGACGCAACACCACGAACCGGCGAGAAGAGCACCGTCCGGCGGCCGATGAGCCGACGATGCGCAGGATTCCTCGCCACCGGCGCGGTCGTGCTCGCTGTGGCGGGCGGGATCGTGGGCGTGCCGATCGCCGCCGACGCCGCAGACGCCGCCGCCGGCGCTGCGAAGGCACCCGCCGTCTGCGTGCACGATGTGACGGCGCTGCGGCACGCCTATGACGCGCTGCCCACCGCGCTGCACGACGACATCGCGAAGGCCCACAAGGAATCCTCGAGGACCGCCCGGAAGGATGCCGAGAAGAAGATCCTGGCCAAGGCGCAGTCCGGCGGCTACGGCGCGGACGTCGCGGCGGCGGCGAAGAACCGGAAGACGCTCGAGGGCGCGGTCGACGCCTGGCGTCGGCTCCCGTCCGCGCTGAGCGCCGATCTGAAGAGCGCGCGTGCGGCCACCGGCGACGCGCGCACCCAGGATCTCAAGACGATCGTGAGCAAGGCCGGGTCGGGCGGCTACGGAGACCGGGTGAAGACCGCCGCGACGAAGATGAAGACCCGTCTCGACCGGTGCGACGCAGCCACGGCCGGCGCGCACGGCAGCTCGAATTCCTCGACGCCCGCACCGTCGCCGAGTCCGTCCACGGGGGCCTGAGCGGCTTTGCTCCCGTCGCGAAAACCGTCGCGCTGCGGCTCGGATGGCGACAAGTTCCGCGACGGGAGCCGAGGTGCTGACACATTTCGCGACGGGAGGGAACGGCGGCTCATTGCTCGTGACTCAAGCGCCGCCGGATCCGGCCGGAAGCGCCTCGGCTGAAGCCGACGCGCCGTCGGTAGGATCGAGGGGTGCCCGTGAATCCTGAACTGGTCGGCCGCGAGTTCGCGCCGACCGCTGCCTACCTCGTCGGCCGCGAGAAGGTGCGCGAGTTCGCGCGCGCCGTGCTCGCCGACGCCCCGCAGCACACCGACGTCGCCGCAGCCCAGGCCCTCGGGTTCGCCGACCTCGTCGCGCCGCCCACGTTCGCGATGGTCATCCAGGACCTCACGCTGCAGCAGCTCCTCGGCCTCGAGGATTCCGGGATCGTGCTGTCGCGCACGATCCACGCCGAGCAGCGCTTCGCCTACTCCCGCCCGATCGTGGCCGGCGACGAGCTCGTCGCGCGCCTGCGGGTCACCGGGATCCGCGCGATGGGACCCGCCGCGATGATCACGAGCGAGGCCGAGGTGCGCGACGCCGCGGGCGAGCACGTCGTCACCGCGACCTCGGTGCTGTTGGTCAGCGAGGCGCCGGGCGAAGACGCGGCCGTGAAGAAGAGCACGGAGGCAGGCGCATGAACTACGCCGTCGGAGACGTCATCGCCGAGCGCACCGTGCACCTCACGCGCGAGTCGCTGGTCCGCTACGCCGGTGCGTCCGGCGACTTCAACCCCATCCATTACCGCGACGACGTCGCCGCCGAGGTCGGCCTGCCCGGCGTGCTCGCGCACGGCATGCTCACGATGGGGATCGCCTCGTCGGTCGCGGTCGCAGCTCTCCCCGGCACCGCCCGGATCCTCGACTACGGCGTGCGGTTCGCCCGTCCGGTCGTCGTCGACCCGCAGACCGGGGCCGACGTCGCGATCACCGCGAAGGTCGGCGCGGTGGACGACACCGCCGTCCGCATCGACCTGACCGTCAAGTACGCCGACACCACAGTGCTCGTCAAGGCGCAGCTGCGCGTCGCGGCGGACTCGCTCTGACATGCCGGAGATCGAGCCGATCCGCCTCGCCGAGCTGACCACCCTGCAGACCGGCGCCGCGCCCGCCCGCATGGTCGACGCGGCGACCCAGGAGGAGCTCATCACGGCGCTCCGCGCGGCGTGGGCCACCGGCGACGACTGGTTCGTGCTCGGCGGAGGATCCAACCTGTTCGCCGGGGACGTGCCGTTCGACGGCACCGTGATCCGCATCCGCACGAGCGGCATCGAGGAGCTTCCGTCCCCGCATCCGGGTCGGATCCGCCTGCGCGTCCAGGCCGGACACGACTGGGACGCCCTGGTCGCCTACGCGGTCGAACGCGGCTACGCCGGCATCGAGGCGATGTCGGGGATCCCCGGCACCGCCGGCGCCGCCCCCGTGCAGAACGTGGGCGCGTACGGCCAGGAGATCCAGGAGACGCTGGTCGAGGTCGAGCTGATGGACGAGCACGCCGGCGACGTGCTCACGGTGCCCGCGGCCGAACTCGGACTCGACTTCCGCACCTCCGTGCTCAAGCACCACTACGGATCCGCGCCGCAGCGCCGCGCCGTGATCCTGTCCGTGACCCTCGACCTCGCGGTCACCGGCGACGCGGGCCGTATCGTGCGCGGCGAGCAGCTGCGCCGTGCCCTGCAGCTCACGACCGACGAACCGGTGCCGCTCGCCTGGCTGCGGCAGCGGATCCTCGAGACGCGGGCGGCCAAGGGCATGCTGTTCGACCCCGCCGATCCCGACACGCACGGCGCCGGATCCTTCTTCCAGAACGCGATCATCTCGGAGTCCGCCGCCCGGACGCTGCCGCCGGAATGCCCCCGCTGGCCGGTCACGCCCGACCTCGACACCGTGACGGTGATCCCGCTGGAGTCGTACTACGGCCTCACGCCGAAGCCCGCGGCGCCCCCCTCCGACGTGAAGGTGAGCGCCGCCTGGCTCATCGAGCACGCCGGGATCCGCAAGGGGTTCAAGCTGCCGCGCTCGCGTGCCGCCGTATCGACCAAGCACGCACTGGCTCTCACGAACCGCGGCGGGGCCACGGCCGGCGAGATCGCGGAACTCGCCCGTTTCATCCAGAGCCGGGTGCACGCCGAGTTCGGTCTGTTGCTGCAGCCCGAGCCCGTGCTCATCGACGTCGAGCTGTAGCCCGGCCGCGTTTCTCGGACCACGCCGGATCGGGCGAGCGCGCCGGACGAGGTCGAGGGGTGCGCGCAGGCAGGGGGCGGCCGCGCGTAGGATCGCGGGCATGACCGGACTCGTGCCCTACATCCTGTTCCCCGGTACCACGGCCGATGCGCTGCCGTTCTACCAGTCGATCTTCGGTGGTGAGGTGACGATGCACACCTTCGCCGACTTCCACCGCGCGGACGGCCCCGCTGACGCGATCGCGCACGGCACGCTCGGCACGGGGCCGGTCGCGCTCGGCGCGGCGGACGCTGCGCCCGACGAGGACGCGGTCCACATGAGCGGGCTGTTCTTCTCGCTCCTCGGCACCGCCGATCCCGAGACGCTGACCCGCTGGTTCGCGCAGCTCGGCGACGGCGGCCGCGTGATCGACCCTCTGCAGCAGCGACCGTGGGGCGCGCACGACGGCACGCTCGTGGACCGCTTCGGCGTGCGCTGGCTCATCGGCTACGAGGACTGAACCGCGCGTCGGGTCAGGGCGCGAACAGGCGCTGCAGCCGCTGCACGCCCTCGAGCAGCTGGTCG
Organism: uncultured Actinomycetota bacterium; assembly: GCA_963791605.1. GTDB lineage: Bacteria > Actinomycetota > Actinomycetes > Actinomycetales > Microbacteriaceae > Microbacterium. Next base: position 280,733 of record CAWBTB010000008.1, read on the forward strand.
TCGCCGAGCGCGTACGACATGCGGATGTAGCCCGACGGGCCGAACGCCTCGCCCGGGACCACGGCCACCTCGGCCTGCTCGAGGATGAGGTCGGCGAGCTCGAGCGAGGTCGTCGGGGTCACGCCGCCCCAGGTGCGGCCGAGCAGGCCGTGCACGTCCGGATACACGTAGAACGCGCCGGTCGGGTTCGGCACGACCAGGCCGTCGATCTTCGACAGTTCGGCGACGATCAGCCGGCGGCGGCGGTCGAACGCCTCGCGCATCTGCTCGGCCTCGGTCTGCGGACCGTTGAGAGCGGCGATCGCCGCGCGCTGAGCGACGTTGTTCACGTTGCTGGTGAGGTGCGACTGCAGGTTGGCGGCGACGGCGATCGCGTCGGCGGGGCCCACCATCCAGCCCACGCGCCAGCCGGTCATCGCGTAGGTCTTCGCGACGCCGTTGACGAGGATCGTCTGACCGGCGACCTCGGGCAGCGCCTGCACGACCGAGGTCGCCGTGACGCGGGTCTCTGAGCCCGTCGAAGGGTAGGTGAGGTTCTGGTAGATCTCGTCCGAGATGATCCAGATGCCGTGCTCGAGCGCCCACACGGCGATGGCCTTCGTCTCCTCCGCGGAGTACACGGATCCGGTCGGGTTCGAGGGCGAGACGAACACGAGCACGGTGGTGCGCTCGGTGCGCGCCGCCTCGAGCTGGTCGACCGTGACCTTGTAGTCCTGGTCGGCGCCGGCGAAGACCTCGACCGGGATGCCGTCGGCGAGGCGGATCGCCTCGGGGTAGGTGGTCCAGTACGGCGCCGGCAGCAGCACCTCGTCGCCGGGGTTCACGACGGCCTGGAACGCCTGGTAGACGGACTGCTTGCCGCCGTTGGTGACGATGACCTGGCTGGGGGAGACCTCGAGGCCGGAATCGCGCAGCGTCTTCGCCGCGATGGCCTCGCGCAGCTCCGGCAGGCCGGCCGCCGGGGTGTAGCGGAAGTTCGCCGGGTTCTTGAGGGCCTCGGCCGCCGCGTCGACGATGAACTGCGGGGTGGCGAAGTCGGGCTCGCCCGCGGCGTACGAGATGATCGGCTTTCCCTCGGCCTTGAGGGCCTTGGCCTTGGCGTCGACCTTGAGGGTCGCGGACTCGGCGATGGCGGAGAGTTTGCGGGAGAGCGGGGCGCGTTCGGTCACGCGTTCCAGCGTACCCGGGAGCCCGTCGCGCCCAATGGCCGCGACGTACAAACCGGGAGCCGAGCTGTACGGCGCGGCGAATAGGTCTGCCAACTGACAGCAACGCATCAGAAGCGATGATGCTATGCTGTCAGCATGCGGACGACGGTGACACTCGATCCTGATGTGGAAGCGGTGATCCGTGGTGCCATGGTTCAGCGCGGCATCTCGTTCAAGCGTGCGCTCAATGACGCGGTGCGAGCGAGCGTCGTGGAACCGAACGCGGAGCGGCGCTCGTACACGCGGGTGCGTGATCTCGGCCTGCCCAGGGTAGATCTGACACACGCTCTTCGCCTCGCCGCCGATCTCGAGGACGAAGAACTCGCCAGGCGGATGCAGGCCGGACGGTGAGGGTCGTCGACGCCAACGTGCTGCTGTACGCCGTCAATCCCGCGGTTCCGCATCACGAGAGCGCGGTCGCGTGGCTCGACACGGCACTGGATGGTGAGGACAACGTCGGGTTCGCGTGGAACGCGCTCCTGGCCTTCGTGCGGATATCGACCAATCCCCGGCTCCTGCCGCTGGCTCTCTCCGCGGATGAAGCCATGGCCCAAGTGCACGAATGGCTCTCCGCGCCGAGCGCGCACGTGCTGAGCCCGGGCGAGCGTCACGCCGAGATCCTGGAGCGACTGCTCGTCGCGCGCGGGCAGGCGGCGAATCTGGTCAACGACGCCCACCTCGCCGCGCTGGCGATCGAGCACCGTGCCACCGTGGTGACCTATGACAGGGACTTCGCTGATTTCGACGGCGTGCGGTCGTCGCGGCCGGATGACCTCCTGCGGAAGATGCGCCGAGGTCGCGGGCCTGGCCGCTAGGTCAGGAACGACGGCGGCACCGCGCAGTAGTCGGCGAGGCGACGACGCGGGTGGAGCGGATCCGTGACCTCGACGAGCGCGGTGGCCGCGGTGTGCGGGACCTCGTCGCCCTCGATCAGCCACACCGAGAAGTGCCAGAGCCCGCGGGTGCGCTCGGCGAGCAGGCTCCTGGCGCCCGAGACGACCGTGACGGCGTCCTGACCGGAAGCGCGGAACGACGCCACGATCTCCCGGCGTAGCAACTCCTCGTCGCGGCCGTCCTGCGCGGCGAGCGACACGGTCGCCCCGCGCTCGCGCAGCACCCCGGCGAGGGCCTGCGCGAACTCCACGGAGCGTCGGGGGTCCGGGCTCGCCACCGCGAGAAGGCGCGCTCCCCGGGGATAGTCGCGGAGGAACTCGCCGGCGAGAGCCTCGAGAACGGCGCGCGGTTCGGCCGGATCGCTCATGGCTCCAGAGTAGGCGCGTGTCGCGCGATCGGTGCCGATCGACCGTCAGCGACGTTCGATGCGGATCAGCTCATCGAGACCGGCGAACGCATCCAGATCGCGCGTGATCAGGACGAGCCCGTGCGCGAGGGCGGTCGCGGCGAGCATCCGGTCGATCACGTGAGCTCGTGCAGAAGACCCTGCTGCGACGACCCGCATCAGGATCTTGTCGTAGGCGTCGGCGCACGCGTCGTCGAACGGGATGCCGACGCCGAACGTCGTCTGCAGGGATGAAAGGCGGGCGCTGCGCGCCTTGTATTCGTCGAGACGGGACGTCGTGTGCAAACCCTTGAAGAGTTCTGCCCAGGTGAGCGCGCTCACGTGCAAGACACTGAAATCGTCGAGGTACGGCATCTTCTCATCGGGTTCGGATGAAGAGATGAGGATGTTCGTGTCGAGGAGTGCCCTCATCGCGTCCAGGGATCCGGTCGGTCATCGAAATCCTTGCGATCTCTGGCGACCTCCGCCGCCCAGGATCCGTCGAGCGGGGCGGAGCGGAGCATGCGGGCGTACTGTTCGGGCGTCGCGCCGGTCGAACCGGCCGGAGGAACGAGCCGGGCGATCTCGCGCCGATGCCGCGTGACGACGAAGGTCTCGCCGTGCTCGACGGCGTCGAGCGCTGCGGTCGGGTTCTGTCGGAGTTCGCCGACGGAGATCGTCTTCATGGGATGATTCTAGCAAATTTAGACAATGTAGATGCGCCGAGGATGTGGATCCATCCCGGGTTCAGGTGACCGCGTCGCGCTCCTGGAACTCGGGCGCGCGCCAGAGCTCGTCGTCGAGCACCCGGCGCAGCGTCTCGACCGCATCCCACACGTCGGTCCAGCCGAGGTACATCGGCGTGATCCCGAACCGGAGCACCTCGGGTTCGCGGTAGTCGCCGATCACCCCGTGCGCGATGAGCGCCTTCATCACCGCGTAGCCCTCCGGATGCCGGAAGGACACGTGGCTGCCGCGCTGCGCCTCGTCGCGCGGCGTGATCAAGGTGAGCGGGTGGTGCGCGAGCCGGGTCTCCACGAGGTCGATGAACAGCGTCGTCAGTTGCAGCGACTTGCGGCGCAGCGCCGCCTGATCGACCTCGAGGTGCATGTCGAGACCGACCTCCATGGTCGCCAGCGACAGGATCGGCTGGGTGCCGACGAGGAAGCGGCGCCCACCCGGTGCGGGAGCGTAGGAGTCGGTCATCGCGAACGGCCGGTCGTGGCCCCACCAACCCGTGAGCGGGGTCTCGACGCGATCGAGGTGACGCTCGGCGACCCAGAGGAACGCCGGGGATCCGGGGCCGCCGTTGAGGTACTTGTACGTGCAGCCGACAGCGAAGTCGGCGCCCGCGTCGTCGACGTGCACCGGGACCGCGCCGACCGAGTGGCAGAGGTCCCAGACCACCAGGGCTCCGGCCTCGTGGATCCGTCCCGTCGCCTCCGCCATGTCCCACAGGTGGCCGGTGCGGTAGTTCACCTGGGTGAGCAGCACGACGGCGACGTCGTCGTCGAGGGCGGCGTCCAGCTCGTCCGGCGCGTCGATCAGCCGGAGGGCATAGCCGCGGTCGAGCAGCGCGACCAGGCCCTCGACGATGTAGAGATCGGTGGGGAAGTTCTCCCGCTCGGACACGATCACCCGGCGTTCCGGGGAGTCCTGCTGCTGCAGCCGGAGCGCCGCGGAGACCGCCTTGAAGACGTTCACCGACGTGGTGTCGGTGGCGACGCACTCGCCGGCGCCACCGCCGATGAGGCGGCCGATCTTCGCGCCGATCCGCACCGGGAGGTCGAACCAGTGGTGCTTGTTCCAGCTGCCGATGAGGTCGGCGCCCCACTCCTGCGTCACCACGTGGGCGGCGCGTTCTACCGCGGCCCGGGGGAGCGCGCCGAGGGAGTTGCCGTCCAGGTAGATGACGTCGTCCGGGAGGGCGAAGTGCTCGCGGAGACCGGCGAGCGGGTCGTTGCGGTCGGCCTCTTCGCACTGCATGCGCGTGAGTGCTGCGGCATCCGTCATCGCGGAGTCCTCCTTCTGCGGGGTCCCGGGCCACGGTGCCGGGCACGGGATCCAGGAACCATGATGACGAATCCTCGGGCGATCGCCTAGTCGGCGCCCCGGGTCGGGGGTCACCGCGAGGACCGGCGCAGCCCCGGCAGGATCGCGGGGGTGCGCCGCGCGTACCTGCGGTAGGGCTCGCCCAGCTCCGCCCGCAGGTCGTGCTCCTCGAAGCGGATCCCGATCGCGATGTACGCGCTGAGCGCCCCCGCGAACAGCGCGTGCCCCCACGTCAGGGTCGGAGTGATCCAGAACGCCAGGAGCAGCCCCAGCATCAGCGGGTGCCGCACGACCGCGTACAGCCAGCGCGCCTGGAAGACGGCCGCCCGCCCGCGCCCGGTCACGGCCTGGCGCAGTCCGACGAAATCGAGGTGGTCGATCATGAACGTCGAGCCGATCGCGATCAGCCAGCCGAGCGCGCCGCCGGCCAGCAGCAGCGTGCGCCAGGGCTCGGCGCGCACCTCCCAGATCACCGCCGGGATGGGGCGCCACTGCCAGAGTACGAGGGCGAGCAGCGCGCTGGCCGCGAGCACGTAGGCTGCCCGTTCGACCCGGGCCGGGAGCACCCGGGCGAGCCGCCGCTTCACGGCGGGGCGCGCGAAGACCGAATGGTGCAGTGCGAAGACTCCCAGCAGCAGCAGGTCGATCGTCGCGGCAACGGGCGGTGCGGACACAGGACCCCGGTCGACCGTGGTCGCGGGTCCCAGGTCGGCGAGGAACGCGATCGTCCAGACGATCACGGCCAGGAAGCCGAGATAGGCGACGGCCGCGAATCCAGTCGCGAGCAGGCGTTTCATGATGGTCCTCGGCCCGCTTCGTCAGGCCGAGCGCCCGACGAAGCCGTGATCGATCGCGAACAGGCTCGCCCCGACCCGGTTCGCGACGCCGATCTTGGCGTAGGTGTGCTCGACGTGGTTGCGCACGGTCTTCTCGCTGAGGAACAGCGACGTCGCGATCTCGCGATTGCTGAAACCCTGCGCGACAAGGGTCAGGATCTCGGCCTCGCGCCGCGTGAGTCCCGCCGGAAGTGCCGGCCGCGGGGCGCGGTCACCGGCCTCCGCTGCCGCCACGGCCTCGATTGCGGCGACCGCCTGCCCGTCGAGGTGTCCGGCGGCCACGCGCCGGTGCAGCCGGTCGATCGCCTCGTCCGGGTCGAGCGCCGCGCGGTAGGGGCGCGGCTCGCGGGCGGCCCGGTAGGCGACGGCGGCGGCGAGCAGGCGGTCGGACCGGGTGAGGCTGGAGCCGGGCGCCCCTGCCGGGTAGCCGCTGCCGTCGACGTGCTCGTGATGCGAGCGCACCAGGGCCGCCTCTCCCGCCAGCCCCGGGATGCGCGAGAGCACGCGCCCGCCGAGGTACGGATGCATCCGCACCCGCTCCCAGTCGTCGTCGTCCAGCGCGCCCGGCTTCGACCAGACCAGGTTCGACACGCCCAGGCGCCCGACGTCGTGCAGGTGCGCCGCGCGTCGCAGGACGGTCACGTCGGCTGCGGGCACCCCGCTCGCCCTGGCCGCTGCGCCGGCCACGTCGGCGACGCCGCGGGAGTGCCCGAGCAGGAACGGGCACTTCAGATCGGCGAAGTCGCCGATCGCGGCGACCGCCGCCTCCAGCGCTTCGTCCCGCAGCACCTCGTCCCGGTCCGGGGCGCAGTCCAGGGCGGCCGCCCACGCTGCGGATCCGTGCGGGATGTCCAGCAGCGCGGCGGCGTCGGCGGTGAACGCGTCGACGATCGCGGGATCGAACTGTCCGCCGCGGCGCTCGCGGGCCATGCGGATCGCCGCTTCCGCCCCGCCGAGGCGCTCGTGCACCTCCGCGGTATCGGCGAGCTGTGCGATCCGCATCGCGAGCGGGATCGCATCCCCCGCCAGGCCCTGCGGAAGCCCGCGGCCGTCGTATCGCTCGAAGGCCGCGGACACGGCCTCCTGCACCGCGCGGGGAAGGGCCAGTCGTTCGGCCAGCAGCGCCGCAGACAGGCAGTGCGAGTGCAGCAGGGCGCCGAGGCTGCCGCGGGAATCCCGCATCAGCTCGGCGAGGGTGAGCGCGCGCTGCCCGAGGGGGCGGCCCTGCGCGACGTGCTCGACGAGGAAGCGCAGGAACGGCAGGCCCGACCAGTCCACGAGATACGAGGCGCTGCGCACGGCGATGTCGTCGCCGAACCAGCGCGCATACTCCTGCGAATCGGCGGTGCAGCCGATCCACATGAGCAGCGTCGCCTGATACGCGGCGCCGCGCCGGGCGTCGTCCAGGCCCAGCCGGGCGGCGATCCGGTCGGCGAGGATCGCCGCCCGCATCATGTGCTCGGCGGGCTGGCCCAGGCCCAGATCGATCGCGACGGAGACCGCCGCGAGCATCTCGCCCCGTGTCGGAGCACCTGCTGTCGCGCCCACACCTCCATTGTCGGCGGTGCGCTCCTGCAGGGCCAGGGACATCAGCGTCGCCGTGCCTGCTTCGGCGAGATCGCCGACCATGCTGTGCTGAGCCGGATCGAACGCGCTGAAACGGGCGTCGCCGACGTAGAAGAGGCCGCGCTGCGGCATCCAGAAGTCGCCGATCCGGCTCTGCCGGGGCAGGGGACCGATCGGGCCGAGATCGGATCCGCCGACGGTCGCGGCGCTGTCGGCGACCCGCCAGAGCAGGGTGGGCACGACCTGGAAGCGCTGCCGGTTCGGAGCGGCGCCGATCATCCGCATCCGGCCGACGCGCAGCATCGGCCGTGCCATCGGACCCATCGCGGCCAGGAGCGGGTCGCTGCGCCGTGCGGCTGCGGGCAATGCGGTTCCGAGGGCCGACATCGCTCGCGTCGCCGGCGTGGCCCGCAGGGCGATCTCCCAGTCCAGCACGCCGGGGATCCGCACCTGCAGCCGCGCCCCGTCGTGCCAGCGCAGGTCGATCGCGGGCACGCGCTCGTACGTGGCCGCGGCGCTGAAGTAGCGCGGGCAGCTGTGCTCCGGATCCGTGCTGACGAACATGTGCCACGCGCCGGCGGGCGTGCGGTGCCAGACGGCGCGGTAACCGGGGCCGATGCTGGTCTTCGTCATCACGCGGAGCGCGAGGCAGTCGCCGCCGCGGAAGGGCAGCCCGAGCACGCCGAACCCGGTGAACCGTTCGTCGTCGCCCTCCGGCAGGCGCGGGCGCTCGGTCGCCTCTGCCGCGGCCGCGTGGGGAGTGGATGTGTTCATGGATCCACCCTCGCGCTGTCAGGAGGGTGCCGCATGAGGCATCCGCCCCGACTTCGCGAGGTGTGAGGCGAGCGTCCGCGAGGCGTTCCGCGAGGTGCGCGGGCGGCGGTCAGCGCTCGACGAGCACGCCGTCCTCGTCTGCGAAGAGCCGCGCCCCGGGGCGGAACTCGACCTCTCCGAAGCGCAGCACCGCGTCGACCTCGCCGGCCCCCGTCTTGCCGCTCTTGCGCGGGTTCGTGCCGAGCGCCTTGACGCCGAGCGGAAGCCGTCCGATCGCCGCGCTGTCCCGGATCGCGCCGTGGATCACGACGCCCGCCCAGCCGTTCTGGACCGCGCTCGCCGCGATCAGATCACCCATGAGCGCGCTGCCGAGGGATCCGGATCCGTCGATCACCAGCACCGCGCCGCCGCCGGGGGTCGCCAGCAGGTCCTTCACGAGCTGGTTGTCCTGGAAGCAGCGCACCGTGCGGATCGGGCCCTCGAACGAGACGTGGCCGCCGAAGTCGCGCAGCTGCAGGGCGAGGGACTGCAGCGCGTCGCCGTTCTGGTCGTAGAGGTCTGCGGTGGAGGTCATGCGGTGGATCCTTTCATGCTTCTCCGGGGCCGTTGAGCGAGGACGGAGCGTCAGCGACGACCGAGACGAAACGCGGTGACCGACGAGTCTGTCAGGTCACCGCGTTTCGTCTCGGTCGCTGCGCGTCCTCGCTCAACGACCGTTCGGCGTCCTCGCTCAACGACCCCCTTCGGGTGTCAGCTGAACTGGTTCATCGTGTTGTGCTGACCGCCGGCCTTCAGGGCCGCGTCGCCGGCGAAGTACTCCTTGTGGTTGTCGCCGATGTCGGATCCCGCCATGTTCTGGTGCTTGACCGTGGCGATCCCGCCGCGGATCTCGCGGCGCTGCACGCCCTTGACGTAGGCGAGCATCCCCTCGTCGCCGAAGTAGCCCTTCGCGAGGTCATCGGTCGACAGGGCGGCCGTGTGGTAGGTCGGGAGGGTGATCAGGTGGTGGAAGATCCCGGCGCGGGCGGATCCATCGCGCTGGAACGTTCGGATCTTCTCGTCGGCCAGCCGCGCAAGCTCCGTGTCGTCGTACTCGGCGCTCATGAGGGCCGCGCGGTCGTACGCCGAGACGTCGTCGCCCTGCTCCGCGAGGAGGTCGTACGCCTGCTGACGGAAGCTCAGCGTCCAGTTGAACGACGGGCTGTTGTTGTAGACGAGCTTCGCGTTCGGGATCACCTCACGGATCCTGTCGACCATGCCGGCGATCTGCTCGACGTGCGGCTTCTCGGTCTCGATCCAGAGCAGGTCCGCGCCGTTCTGCAACGCCGTGATGCAGTCCAGCACGCAGCGGTCCTCACCGGTCCCGGGGCGGAACTGGTACAGGTTGCTGGCCAGGCGCTTCGGGCGCAGCAGTGCGCCGTCGCGGGTGATGAGCACATCGCCGTTGCCGAGGTCGCCCGGGGCGACCTCCTCGACGTCGAGGTAGGAGTTGTACTGGTCGCCGAGGTCGCCCGGCGCGTGCGTGACCGCGAGCTTCTGCGTGAGCCCGGCGCCGAGCGAATCGGTGCGGGCGACGATGATGCCGTTGTCGATGCCGAGCTCGAGGAAGGCGTAGCGGACCGCGGTGAGCTTCGCGAGGAAGTCCTCGTGCGGCACGGTGACCTTGCCGTCCTGGTGGCCGCACTGCTTCTCGTCCGAGACCTGGTTCTCGATCTGGATGGCGCACGCGCCCGCCTCGATCATCTTCTTGGCGAGGAGGTAGGTCGCCTCGGGGTTGCCGAAGCCGGCGTCGATGTCGGCGATGATCGGCACGACGTGGGTCTCGTAGCCGTCGATCTGGGACTGGATGAACTCGGCCGCGGTCTCGTCGCCCGCCGCGCGCGCCGCGTCGAGCCGGCTGAACAGCAGGTCGAGTTCGCGGGCGTCGGCCTGACGCAGGAACGTGTAGAGCTCCTCGATCAGGGCGGGCACCGCGGTCTTCTCGTGCATCGACTGGTCGGGCAGCGGCCCGAACTCGGAGCGGAGCGCCGCGACCATCCACCCGGACAGGTAGAGGTAGCGCTTGTTCGTGGTCTTCAGGTGCTTCTTGATCGAGATGAGCTTCTGCTGCCCGATGAAGCCGTGCCAGACGCCGAGCGACTGGGTGTACACCGACGAGTCGGCGTCGTACTCGGCCATGTCGCGGCGCATGATGTCGGCCGTGTACTGGGCGATCTCGAGCCCGGTGCGGAACCGGTTCTGCGCCCGCATGCGGGCGGCGGCCTCGGGATCGATCGCGCTCCACGGGGCGCCGTGCTCCTCCTTGAGGGCCTGGATGGCGTCGATGTCGTCCTGGTAGCGGGTCATGTCGTGTCCTTCGTTCGTGGGCGAGATGTTCGAGGGCGTCGGTGTTCCGCGGATCGGGCGGATCAGGCGGTCTCGACGAGGAAGCGGGAGTAGGCGGGCAGCGTCAGGAACGCCGGGAACTCGGGCTGCAGCGCCACTTCGCGGAACAGGTCGGCGGCGTCGTCGAAGCGGTCGGCGATCCCTGAGCCGGCAAGGGTCCCTGAGTCTGTCGCGGTCCCTGAGCCCGTCGAAGGGCGCCGGATCTGTGCCAGCACCTCGGCGATCAGACCCTCGACGTACTCCGCCGTGATCGGTGTGCCGTCCTCGATCGTCTGGCCCTGGTGGATCCACTGCCACACCTGGGAGCGGCTGATCTCCGCGGTCGCCGCGTCCTCCATCAGGTTGTCGATCGCGACGGCGCCGATCCCGCGCAGCCACGCCTCGATGTACCGGATCGCGACCGACACGTTGTCCCGCACGCCCTCGGCGGTGATCGGCCTGCCGATGTGCACGTCGAGCAGATCCTCCGCCCGCACGTGCACGTCGTCCCGCTGCCGGTCGAGCTGGTTCGGCGCCTCGCCGAGCACCGCGTCGAACTCCGCCTGCGCGGTCGGGATCAGGTCGGGGTGCGCCACCCAGGTGCCGTCGAACCCGTCGCCTGCCTCGCGCTTCTTGTCAGCGGCGACCTTCTCCATGGCCCGCGCGGTCACCTCGGGGTCGCGCCGGTTCGGGATGAAGGCGCTCATGCCGCCGATGGCATATGCGCCCCGCTTGTGGCAGGTCTGCACGAGCAGCCCGGTGTAGGCCCGCATGAACGGAACGGTCATGGTGACCTCGCTGCGGTCCGGGAGCACGAAGCGCGCACCGCGGCCGCGGTAGTTCTTGATGATCGAGAAGATGTAGTCCCAGCGCCCGGCGTTGAGGCCTGCGCAGTGCTCGCGCAACTCGAACAGGATCTCCTCCATCTCGAACGCCGCCGGGAGCGTCTCGATCAGCACAGTCGCGCGGATCGTGCCGCGGCGGGATCCCGAAGTACTCCTCGCTGAACGTGAACACGTCATTCCAGAGCTTCGCCTCCTCGCTGGATTCGAGCTTGGCGAGGTAGAAGTAGGGGCCGCGGCCCGCGTCGATGAGGGACTGCGCGTTGTGGAAGAAGTAGAGGCCGAAGTCGACGAGCGAACCCGAGGCGTCCATCGCGCGACCGGTGCGGTCGGTGAACTCCAGGTGCTTCTCGGGCAGATGCCAGCCGCGCGGCCGCATCACGATCGTCGGGGTCCGCTCCGCGGTGACTCGGTACTGGATGCCGTCGGCGCTCGTGTGCACGAGGCGTCCGCGGATCGCGTCGCGCAGCGACAACTGGCCGCCGATCACGTTCTGCCAGGTGGGGCTGGTGGCGTCCTCCTGGTCGGCGAGCCACACCTTCGCGCCCGAGTTCAGCGCGTTGATGGTCATCTTCGGATCCGTCGGGCCGGTGATCTCGACGCGACGGTCCTCGAGGCCGGGACCGGCGCCCGCCACGCGCCAGCCGGCGTCCTCGCGGATGTGCCGGGTGTCGTCGCGGAAGACCGGGTCGTGACCGTTGCCGATCTCGAAGCGGCGGCGCATCCGGTCGGCGAGACGGTCGTGCCGGCGGCCGCCGAAGCGGTGGTGCAGCTCGGTGAGGAACGCGACGGCGGCCGGGGTGAGGATCTCGGAGAAGCGGTCGTGCATCGGCCCGGCGATGCGCATCGCCGGGCCCTCGGTCGTGGCGGCGACGGTGCCGACGATCCGGATCGGGGCGGTCGGCGACGCGGTGGGAATGGTCATGATCTGTCTCCTCCGTGAGTGGATCGGCCATCGCCCTTCGACAGGCTCAGGGACCGATTCGGGCCGGGTGGCTTGACACCACTCTGAGTGAAGTTCCGACTTGGATCCGACGGAACCAGAGGAGAAGTTTGATGAGAATTCTGTTTTCGTGACAGAATCGCGGCAGCAGGGGTCGTTGAGCGACACTTCACTAGTCGGGGTTAGGAGACCTCTGCGGCGTTTCGTCTCGGTCGCCTTCGGCGTCCTCGCTCAACGACCCCGAAGGAGACGGGCATGGCAGAAGAGGTCGACGCCCTCACGATCGGCCGCAGGATCCGGCAGCTCCGCACCGCCCGCGGCCTGACGTTGGAGGAGCTCGCCTCGGCCGTCGACCGGGCGCCGAGTCAGCTGTCCATGATCGAGACCGGCAAACGCGAGCCGAAGCTCACCCTGCTGCGGGCGATCGCCCGCGCGCTGGGCTCCACGATCGAGGAGATCCTCGCCGATGGGCCGCTCGACGAGAGAAGCGGCATGGAGGTCGCGGTGGAGCGCGCCATGAAGGGACAGACCTTCCAGGCGCTCGGGATAGCGCCGTTCCGGATCGCGAAGACCGTGCCCGATGAGGCGCTCAAAGCCCTGCTCGCATTGCACGGCGAGATCGACAGGCTCCGCGACGAACGGGCGGCCACGCCCGAGGAGGCCACGCCGCGCGAACGTCGAGCTGCGCCACCTGATGCGCAGCCAGGACAACCACTTCGCCGACCTCGAGGCGAAGGCGGCCGAGATCCTCGCCGCGGTGCGCCACCCCGGCGGTCCGCTCACCCAGCGCTCGGCCAGCGACATCGCCGCGCACCTCGGCTTCACGCTGCACTACGCGCCCGATCTGCCGCAGTCCACCCGCAGCGTCGCCGATCTCGCGCACGGGCGGCTGTACCTCTCCAGCCGGGTGCCGGGCAAGGGCGACGCGCGCACGGCGGTGCTGCAGGCGCTGTCGAGCCGGATCCTCGGGCACGCCGAGCCGCGCAGCTACGCCGAGTTCCTGCGCCAGCGGGTCGAGACGAACTACCTCACCGGGCGCCCTGCTGATGCCCGAGGAGCACCTCGTGCCCGTGCTGAAGGACGCGAAGGAGCGGCGCGCGATCTCGATCGAGGACCTCCGCGACGCCTACTCGGTGTCGTACGAGACCGCGGCGCATCGGTTCACGAACCTCGCCACCCGGCACCTCGGGATCCCGGTGCACTTCCTCAAGGTGCACGAGTCGGGCACGATCACGAAGGCGTACGAGAACGACGACGTGAACTTCCCGACCGACCGGCTCGGATCCATCGAGGGGCAGATGTGCTGCCGGCGTTGGACCAGCCGGGTCGTGTTCGAGGAGGAGGACCGGTTCAACCCGTACTACCAGTACACCGACACCGGCAACGGCACGTACTGGTGCACCGCGCGCGTGGAGCCGTCCAGCGAGGGGCTGCACTCGGTGAGCGTGGGCGTGCGCTTCGACGACACGAAGTGGTTCATCGGGCGGGACACCCCGAACCGCGGGGTCTCGAAGCACTCGGTCGAGGTGTGCTGCCGGCGCGCCCCCGCCGATCTCGAGGAGCGCTGGCGGGAGCAGTCCTGGCCGAACGTGCGCACCCCGCGGACGCTGCTCGCCACGCTTCCGACGGGCGCGTTCCCCGGCGTCGACACGACCGACGTGTACGAGTTCCTGGAGGCGCACGCCCCGCGGTCCTGAGGATCCCCCCGAGTCCTAAGCCGCCAGGCCGGTGGGGGAGGCGATGGCGGAGGAGCTCGGAGCGACTCCTCGAACAGCGTGCCAAGACGCTGCGACAGGGCCGACTCAGGCCGGAGTGATGATCGAGAGTCCGTCGAACCGGCGGAAGTCGCGGTCGAACGTCGCCACCGGGCATCCGAACCCCAGGGCGATCGACGCGATGTAGGCATCGGGGACGAGGTTGCCCGTCGCCTGCGACTCGCGGCAGAGGTCGACCAGTCGTGAAGCTGCCTCGGCGAATGGCGCCGCGGTGAGATACGCGGGGGCCGTCGTGACATCGCGGACGAATTCGGCCGCCTCGTCCAGGGTGGACGGTACGTTCAACGCGGACGGATGGGTGACGACGCGCAGGAATCCGACCCAGACCGGATCGGGTACGACGATGTCGTCGTACCCGCCGAGAACGTCCGACAGCCAAGGGTGCGCGATGGCGTGGTGCGGATGATCCGCTCGAAACGCCGCGAGAAGGACGTCGACGTCGAGGACGATCACGCGACGTCAGTGCCCAACGCGTCGTACAGTCCGTGGTTGCTGCTCAGATCGATCCCGCTCCGTCCGCCGCTTGTCGCGGAGGACACCGTGAGGCGCACGGGGGTACGACGCTCTCGCGCTCTCGCCAGATCTCGCCTCAGCACCTCCTCGACATAGGCGCCGAGGGTGACGCCCGCCTCGTGTGCGCGCGCCTTCGTCTCCGCCAGGATCCGGTCGTCGAGAGCCAGTGTGGTGCGCATGATGCAAGAGTAGTGCATCACACGCATCACGGCCCTGAGAGCGCCTGGATCAGCGTGACCAGGCCGAACTCGAAGGCCTGGTCGAGGTCGCCGCCGAGTTGGAACGCCCCCGCCTGCTCCATCGTGCAGAAGCCGTACAGCCAGGCGGTGAGCGTCCGCGCGGCGGGAAGAGGATCGCCCGGCGCTGCGCGGCGCACCGCAGCCAGCAGGGATCCGATGAGCGGGGCCATGCCCTCCGGCGTCGGGCGCGCCTCGGGCGACGGCGCGGAGAACAGCAGCCCGGCGGAGCGGGGGGAGCGGGCGCTGAACGCGCGCACGGCGTGTGCGATCCCGGCGAGCACGACGGACGGATCCGAAGACGTTCCGATGAGTGCCGCGACATCGTCGCCGAGCTCGCGGGCGGCGTCGTCGGCGATCAGGCGGAGCAGGTCGTGCCGATGCCCGACGTGCTTGTACAGGCTGGGCGGGCGCACGCTCACGGCCGCAGCGACCGCGCTGATCGTCACCGCGTCGATCCCGTCGCGCTCGGCGATGGCGCGTGCGGCGGCGGCGAGCGATGCGGTGGTGACGCGTTGCGGTGCGGGCATGGGATCCTCCGGACATCGATACTAAGGCTATTGACAGTAGCCATGATAGCTATGTAGCGTAGCCTTCATGAACGCACAGCTGCTCCGGATCGGCGACGACATCGTCGCCCTGCACGCCGTCGTCACCGACGAGGGCGTCACGCTCATCGATGCGGGTCTGCCGGGCGACCGGCGGGTCCTGCAGAACGCCCTCGCCGCGGTCGGGCGCTCGGTCGACGACATCCGCGGCATCGTGCTCACGCACGGCGACAGCGATCACATCGGGGTGGCCGAGTGGCTGCGCACCGAGCACGGCGTCCCGGCCTACGTGCATGAGGCGGACGCCGGCCGTGCGCGCGGCGAGAAGACGCCCTCCGCATCCGGCGGGGCCTGGAAGCTCGGCCCTGCCCTGCGGTTCTTCGGCGTCGCGGTGCGCCGCGGGGCGATGCGCACGAAGCACCTCGGCGAGGTGCGCACGGTTCAGGACGGCGACGTGCTCGACCTGCCCGGCGCGCCCGAGATCATCGGACTGCCGGGCCACTCGCCCGGATCGATCGGGATCCGGATCCCCGCCGTCGACGCCCTGTTCCTCGGCGACGCGATCACGACCCGGCACGTGCTGAACGGGTCCGAGGACGTGCAGGTCGGGACCGTTCAGCGACGCCCCGGAGCAGACGCCGGAGAGCCTCGAGAAGCTGCGCGACCTGCCGGAGGCGACGATCGTCGTCGGGCACGGCCCGATCTTCCACGGCACCGCCGCCGACATGCTCGCGGCCCTGAAGCGCTGAGAACGACGACCACCGGATCCGTTTCGCTCACTTGTCGTGAATTGCGGCGTTGGCCGGCTGGTACCCGCAATTCGCGACCACTGAACCCGGGGTGAGTCCGGGCGGGGGCTGGGGGGGCTGGGGGGCTGGGGGGGCTGCTCACTTGTCGCAGATTGCGGCTTTGGCTGGCTGATGCCCGCAATTCGCGACCAGCGAGCGGGGATGAGTTGGGTCGGGGCGGGGGCGGAGTGGGCGGGGCGGATCCGGGCTCAGTCGCCGGCGGTGCGCAGGGTCGCCCAGAGCTCGGCGCGGGCGGGGAAGGATCCCAGGTCCGCGTCCAGGATCGCCGCCGCCTGCGCGATCCGGGTGCGCAGGGTGTGCCGATGCACGCCGAGCGCGGCGGCGGCCGGCTCCAGGCGGGCGTCGTGCTCCAGCCAGACCCGCAGCGACCGCTCCAGCTCGGCACCGTCGCGTTCGTCGTGGAGTCGCAGCGGGGCCAGGCGCGACTCCGCGATGAGCCGGGCCTCGTCGGTCGCGAAGGCGGCGAGCACGCTCGATTCCGCGCTGTCCGCGTAGCGCGCGACGCCTGCGCCGGCGCGTCGCAGAGCGGTGAGGGCCTGCGCATGCGCACGGGAGAATCCCGCATACTCCTCGGGGGCGGACACTCCGATCCGCACGTCGACCTGCGCGGACAGCTCGTCCAGCACGGGGGCGTCCTCCGCGGCCAGGCACATCACCAGGCCGTCCTCCGAGTCGGCGAGGAAGGCCGGGGGAGCGCCCTCTCCGCGCCGCCGTTCCCACCACTTCGCCACCGCGCCCTCGCGCTCGCCCGCGGCGACGGCGACGACCACAGGTGCCGGGGGCAGGGAGCCCAGCACGCGGCGCGCCAGCGTCGGGTCGTCGCTGAGCAGCGAGGCGAGCAACTGGCGGTGCAGACGTGCCCGGCTGCGCGCGAGCTGTTCGCTCTGCTCGAGCGACAGCCCGGCCATCGCGATGACGGAGGTGACCACCGTCCTGGTCTCGGGATCCAGCGACGCGCTCGCGATCGCGACCACGCCTCGAAGGTGACCCGCCCGTCCCACGGTGAGCAGTGTGTGCGCTGCGTCGTTCTCTTCCACGACGCGGTTGGCGGATCCGCCCCGGGCGAGCAGCTCGGCGGCCGCCTCGGCGATCGCGGAGGAGGATCCGCCCGCGGGGTGCTCGTGCGCGAGCTGCCCTGCCGCGTCGTACATCCCCACCCAGCAGCCCAGACGCCGGGACAGCTCGGAGAGCGTGGACTCCAGCCCGCGCGGCCGGAGGGCCGCGACCGACAGTGCGCGCTGCGTCTCCAGCGCCCAGGTGCGCCGGGCGTAGGCCTGGGCCGCGATCGCCTCCGCGTGCGCCCGCGCGACCGCGAGGAACGGAGTGCCGTACGGGACCTCGAACAGCGGCAGCCCGGCGTCCGCGCAGATGGCGGCGAGTTCGGCGGGGATTCCGCTGCGGTGCACCTCGGTGCCGAAGCCGAGCGCGACCACGCCGCGGTCCACCAGTCGATGCACGTAGGCGGCCGTGCCGGCGGCGTCTCCGTCGGCGAACTG
The DNA here is from genome assembly GCA_963791605.1 of uncultured Actinomycetota bacterium. Taxonomy (GTDB): domain Bacteria; phylum Actinomycetota; class Actinomycetes; order Actinomycetales; family Microbacteriaceae; genus Microbacterium. The sequence goes on from CAWBTB010000008.1 coordinate 297,974, forward strand.
CGTGCCGGTGGTGAGCAGGGCGAGATCGTCGGCGAGGAACGGCGTCGGATCGGTGAGGTCGGAGTTGTGCACCCAGCGCAGCGGACGATCCAGTGCCCCGGCGGGCAGGGCTGCTTCGGTGCCGACCAGCGACAGGTGCAGATCGTGGCGGCCGAGCAGGGTGCGCAGGGTGGGCTGCTGGTCCATGGGCGTCCTTCCGGCGTGCCGGGCTCGAGGATGGCCGATCCGGCGAAATCCCGGTCCATATTGTACGCCCCGGCGAATGCCGGGCCGCGTCCGTCCCCGTAATCTCGACGCCATGACCACCATCGATGCGCAGGCCGAAACGCTTCCCCTCGGCGGACCCTCGCTCCCGCAGGAGCGACGCCTCGTCACGGAGCTCCCCGGCCCCCGCTCGGCCGAGATCATCGCCCGCAAGGCCGCCGCCGTCCCGGCCGGCGTCGGGCACACCGTTCCGATCGCGGCCGTCGCCGCCGGCGGTGGCGTCGTCGTGGACGCGGACGGCAACTCGCTCATCGACCTCGGCAGCGGCATCGCCGTGACCACGGTCGGCAACGCCAACCCGAAGGTCGCCGCGGCCATCGCCGCGCAGGCCGCGCAGTTCACGCACACCTGCTTCATGATCTCGCCGTACGAGTCGTACATCGAGGTCGCCGAGGCCCTCAACCGGCTCACCCCCGGCGACTTCGCCAAGAAGAGCGCCCTGTTCAACTCGGGCGCCGAGGCCGTCGAGAACGCGATCAAGATCGCCCGCAAGCACACCGGCCGCCAGGCCGTCGTCGCCTTCGACCACGGCTACCACGGCCGCACCAACCTGACCATGGCGCTCACCGCCAAGTCGATGCCGTACAAGAGCGGCTTCGGCCCGTTCGCGCCCGAGGTGTACCGCGCGCAGGCCTCCTACCCGTTCCGCGACGGCCTGTCCGGCGCCGAGGCGGCCGCCCGCACGATCCTGCAGCTCGAGAAGCAGATCGGCGCCGACAACCTGGCCGCCGTCATCATCGAGCCGATCCAGGGCGAGGGCGGCTTCATCGTCCCCGCCGACGGCTACCTGCCCGCGCTCGTGGACTGGTGCCGCGCGAACGGCGTCGTCTTCATCGCCGACGAGGTGCAGACCGGCTTCGGCCGCACCGGCGCGATGTTCGCGAGCGAGATCTTCGGCATCGAGCCCGACCTGATCACCACGGCCAAGGGCATCGCCGGCGGCATGCCGCTGGCCGCGGTCACCGGCCGCGCCGAGATCATGGACGCCTCGCACTCCGGCGGCCTGGGCGGCACCTACGGCGGAAACCCCGTCGCGTGCGCCGCCGCGCTCGCCGCGATCGACGCCTACGAGAACGACGGGCTCATCGAGCGCGCGACCGAGATCGGTGCGCAGCTGAAGGGTCGCCTCGCCGCGATCCAGGCCGCCGACCCGCGGGTGGGCGACGTCCGCGGCCACGGCGCGATGATCGCCGCCGAGTTCGTCGACCCGGCGACCGGCGCCCCGGACGCCGCCCTCACCGCGGCCGTGGCCAAGGCCGCGATCGCGCAGGGCGTCATCGTCCTCACCTGCGGCACGTTCGGCAACGTGATCCGCTTCCTCCCGCCGCTGACGATCGGCGACGACCTTCTCAACGAGGGTCTCGACATCGTCGCCGCCGCACTCGCGGCGCATCCCTCCTCCGCGGGGGCCTGATGATGTCCGGGCGCGATCGGGATCGGGGGATGCTGGATCGCGCCCGGCAACTTTTTTCCTGAGGCACCGCGTGGCGCCTCGCCCGACGAAGGAGCTGGAAATGGCAGACATCACTCGTGACGTGCTGATCGTCGGTGCGGGGGCCGCGGGAACCACCGCCGCCAACGAACTGCGCAAGGCCGGCCTCTCGGTCGTCGTGCTGGAGGCGCGCGACCGTGTCGGCGGACGCCTGTGGACCGATGTCATCGACGGCGCCATGCTGGAGATCGGCGGCCAGTGGGTCTCGCCGGACCAGGACGCGCTGATCGAGACGATCGACGAGCTGGGCCTGGAGACCTTCTCCCGCTACCGCGAGGGCGACAGCGTCTACGTCGGCCCGGACGGCGTCACGCACCGCTTCACCGGGGAGATGTTCCCGGTCTCGCCCGAGACGGAGAAGGTCATCGCCGAGATCGGCGAGCGCCTGGACGCGATGGTCGCGGAGATCGACCCGGACCGCCCGTACGCGCATCCGAAGGCCGAGGAGTGGGACACGATCACGTGGGATGCCTGGCTGCGCCAGCAGACCGATGATGACGAGGCGGTTCGCAACCTCGCGTTCGCGACCGGGTCCGCGATGCTCACCAAGCCGACGCATTCGTTCTCGCTGCTGCAGTCGCTGCTGATGGCGGCGTCGGCCGGTTCGTACTCGAACCTCGTGGACGCGGACTTCATTCTGGACAAGCGTGTCGTGGGTGGTCTGCAGCAGGTTCCGCTGCTGCTCGCCGAGCGCCTGGGCGACGACGTGCTGCTGAACCAGCCGGTGCGCACCCTGGAGTGGGGCCCGAACGGCGTCACGGCGACGACCGATTCGCTCACCGTGAGCGCCCGCTACGCGATCCTCGCGCACGCTCCGGTGCTGTACAACCGGATCTCGTTCGTCCCGCCGCTGCCGCGTCGTCAGCACCAGATGCATCAGCACATCTCGATGGGCTTCGTGATCAAGGTGCACGCCGTCTACGAGACGCCGTTCTGGCGCGCGCAGGGCCTGAGTGCCACCGCGTTCAGCCCCTACGAGATCTGTCACGAGGCGTACGACAACACGAACCACGGCGACGAGCGCGGCACCCTGGTCGGGTTCGTCAGCGACAACACCGCCGACGGCGTGTTCGAACTGAGCCCTGAGGAGCGCAAGGAGCGGATCCTGGAGTCCCTCTCGCACTACTACGGCGACGAGGCGAAGAACCCGGTCGTGTACTACGAGAGCGACTGGGGCAGCGAGGAGTGGACCCGCGGCGCGTACGCGGCGAGCTTCGACATGGGCGGCCTGCACCGGTACGGCAAGGACCTGCGCACGCCGGTCGGCCCGATCCACTTCGCCTGCTCCGACCTCGCCGGCGCCGGCTACCAGCACGTCGACGGCGCGATCCGGATGGGCCGCCTCGCCGCCGCACAGATCCTCGACGCGCGCCGCGCCACCGGCGAGCCCGTCGGCGCCGGCGCCTCGGTCGACAACGGCTGATGACCACGTCGATCGTCGTCGGCTACACGGCGACGGAGACCGGGGCCGACGCCCTCGCTCTGGGCGTGCGACTCGCCCGGAGCACCCGGCGGCGCCTGCACGTGCTGATCGTCCTGCCCGATGAGGGCGCGACGTCCTCCGTCGTCGCCGCGGAGCCGGGCTATGAGGGCCTGCTCCGCGGCCAGGCGAAGGAATGGCTGGATGCGGCGGCCGAGAGGATCCCCGCGGATGTCGCGCACACTCAGCACGTGCGGATCCACGACTCGTTCGCGGAGGCACTCGTCCTCGCCGGTGATGAGCTGGGAGCCGACCTCATCGTGGTCGGCGCCGCGAACGGCGCGACCGTCGGGCTGCACCGGATGGGCAGCGTCGCGCAGGCGCTGCTGCACTCCTCGCCGATCCCGGTCGCGCTCGCGCCGGCCGGCTTCGCGCACCGCGAGGACGTCGACGCGCCGATCTCCCGGGTGACCGCGGCGATCGGCAGCCGGCCCGGCGCGGACCTGCTCCTCCACGCCGCGGTCTCGCTGTCCGCCTCGACGGGGGCGCCCCTGCGGCTGATCTCGCTCGTGGCGTTCGACGTGCCGCGCGGGCTCGACCTGCAGACCATCCGCCTGGTCAGCGTCGCGCATGGTGACGACGTGCTGGCCCGCGCCGAGATGGAACTGCCGGCCGGTGTCAGCGCCGAGCTCGAGCGCACCCCGGGCGACACGGTGGAGGAGGCGGTCGAGAAGCTGTCCTGGCTTCCCGGCGAGCTGATCCTGGTCGGCTCCAGCCGGCTGGCCCAGCCGCGCCGGCTGTTCCTCGGATCCACCGCGGCGAAGATGCTCGATGTCATCCCTGTCCCCATGATCGTCGTTCCGCGCACCCGCGGATCCGACGTCCCCGATGCGGACGCGTGAGCACCGCATTCCCTGACTTCACGAACACATCGCACGACATCAGAAAGAAGGATCACTCATGACCGATCTGGAGAAGACGCTGCTCGACAGCGTCCCCACCGGCCTGTACATCGCGGGCGAATGGGTCGCCGCCGAGGGCGAGAAGACCTTCGATGTGCGCGATCCCGCCACCAACGACGTCGTGCGCACGATCGCCGATGCCTCCCCGGCCGACGGCGTGCGCGCCCTCGACGCGGCCGTCGCCGCGCAGGATGCCTGGGCCGCCACCGCGCCGCGCACGCGCAGCGACATCCTCCGCCGTGCGTTCGATCTGGTGCAGGCGCACAAGGAGGACCTGGCCCTGCTCATGACCATCGAGATGGGCAAGCCCCTGGCCGAGGCCCGTGGCGAGGTCGGCTACGGCGGCGAGTTCCTGCGCTGGTTCAGCGAGGAGGCCGTGCGCATCGCCGGCCGCTACGGCCTGAACCCCGAGGGCACCGGGCACATGGTCGTCTCGCAGCGCCCCGTGGGTCCGTCGTTCTTCGTCACCCCGTGGAACTTCCCGTTCGCGATGGCGACGCGCAAGATCGCGCCCGCACTCGCGGCCGGCTGCACCGTGGTCATCAAGCCCCCGGCACTGACCCCGCTCACCACGATGTACTTCGTGAAGCTGCTCGAGGAGGCGGGTCTTCCGGCCGGCGTCGTGAACGTCGTGCAGACCTCGCGCTCGTCCGCGCTGTCCGCCCCGATCATCGCCGACCCGCGCCTGCGCAAGCTGTCGTTCACCGGCTCCACCGAGGTCGGCCGCAAGCTCATCGCTCAGGCGGCGGAGGGCGTGCTGCGCGTGTCGATGGAGCTCGGCGGCAACGCCCCGTTCGTCGTGTTCGAGGACGCGGATCTGGACAAGGCCGTCGACGGCGCGATGGCGGCGAAGTTCCGCAACATCGGCCAGGCGTGCACCGCGGCGAACCGCTTCATCGTGCACCAGGACGTCGCGGACGAGTTCGCGCGCCGCATCACCGAGCGCGTGAACGCCATGACCATCGGCCGCGGCACCGAGGAGGGCGTCACGATCGGCCCGCTCATCGACGACGACGCCGTGGCCAAGGCCGCCGAGCTCGTCGGCGACGCGGTCGAGCGCGGGGCGACCCTGCTCGCCGGCGGCAAGGCGATCGAGGGCGTCGGATCCTTCTATGAGCCCACCGTGCTCGCGAACGTGCAGGCCGGCAGCGAGATCCTCCGCGAGGAGATCTTCGGCCCGGTGCTCGCGATCGCGACCTTCGCCGACGAGGCCGAGGCCGTGCGCCTTGCCAACGACACCGAGTACGGACTGGTGTCGTACGTGTTCACCCAGGATCTCGCGCGCGGACACCGCATGATCGACGCGCTGGAAACCGGCATGATGGGTCTGAACGTGGGCGTCGTCTCCAACGCGGCCGCCCCCTTCGGCGGCGTCAAGCAGTCCGGTGTCGGACGCGAGGGCGGCTTCGAGGGCATCCACGAGTACCTGTCGACCAAGTACACGCTGATCCCGGTCGACTGATCTGTTGTTCGGTCCCCGAGCCTGTCGAAGGGCCCGATCCTGTTGTTCGGTCCCTGAGCCTGTCGAAGGGCCCGAACCCACCGCACGAACGATCGGTCCCTGAGCCTGTTGAAGGGCCCGATCCCACCGCACGAAACGAAAGGAACCGGACATGATCGACTATGCCGTCGTCAACCCGGCCACGGGCGAGACCCTGGCGACCTACGAGACCTTCACCGACGCGCAGATCGAGGATGCGATCGCTCGCGCCCACGCCGCGGCCTCGGTCTGGGCCGCCACCCCGGTCGCCGAGCGCGCCGCGGTGATCCGCCGCATCGCCGAGGGCCACCGCGCCCATCGCGACGAGCTCGCCGCGATCATCACGCGCGAGATGGGCAAGCCCCTCGCCGCCGCCGTCGGCGAGGTCGACTTCTCCGCCGACATCATCGAGTTCTACGCCGACAACGCGGAGAAGATCAACGCCGACCAGCCTCTGGACATCCTGGGCGACGGCACCGCGGTCATCCGCAAGGCCCCGCTCGGTGTGCTCTTCGGCATCATGCCGTGGAACTTCCCGGCCTACCAGGTCGCGCGCTTCGCAGGCCCGAACCTCGCGGTCGGCAACACGATCGTGCTCAAGCACTCCGAGCAGTGCCCGGAGTCGTCGGCACTGCTCGAGAAGATCTACCGCGAGGCGGGGCTGCCCGACGGCGGCTACGTCAACGTGTACGCCTCGATCGAGCAGGCCGCGACGATCGTCGCAGACCCGCGCGTGCAGGGCGTGTCCGTGACAGGATCCGAGCGCGCCGGCGCGGCGGTCGCGGAGAACGCCGGTCGCAACCTGAAGAAGGTGGCGCTCGAGCTCGGCGGATCCGACCCGTTCATCCTGCTCTCCACCGACGACCTCGACGCGACCGTGCAGGCCGCGGTCGACGCGCGTATGGACAACAACGGCCAGGCCTGCAACGGCGCGAAACGGTTCATCGTCGTCGACGGCCTGTACGACGCGTTCGTCGAGAAGTTCGTCGCCGCGCTCGCCGCGATCCAGCCGGGCGACCCCACGCAGGAGGACACCGTGCTCGGCCCGCTGGTCTCGCTGCGTGCGGCCGAGGGGCTGCAGAAGCAGGTCGACACCGCCGTGGCGCAGGGCGCGACCCTGCTGACCGGCGGCAGCCGCGAGGGGGCGTTCTTCGCGCCGACGGTGCTCGCCGACGTCACGCCCGCGATGGACGTCTACCGCGAGGAGCTGTTCGGCCCCGCCGCGGTCGTCTACCGCGTCGCCGACGAGGACGCCGCGGTCGCGCTCGCGAACGACACCTCGTTCGGTCTCGGCTCGTACGTGTTCACCACGGATGCCGCGCAGGCGGAGCGCGTGGCGAACGGCATCGATGCGGGCATGGTCTACGTCAACGTCGTGCTCGCGGACAGCCCCGAGCTGCCGTTCGGCGGCGTGAAGCGCAGCGGCACCTCGCGCGAGCTGGGCCTGCTCGCCGCGGACGAGTTCGTGAACAAGAAGCTCATCCGCGTGGCCTGACCCCGGGCTCCCCGAGGTCCGGTCGCTGAGCCCGTTCCCGAGGTCCGGTCGCTGAGCCTGTCGAAGCGCCCGCCCCGCTACCCGGTCCCTTCGACAGGCTCAGGGACCGGGTAGAGGGGTGCCTCATACGGCCCCCGGCGCGCCCGGGATCCCGGCCCGGTTCGGCCAGTGCTCCGGGATGTCGTACACTGGACGAGCAGTTGTTGTCTGCATTCTTTCGCCGTGCCTCGGGTCTTCCGAACGCGGAAAGGGGGTGCGGACAGAGGTCCTCGGACCTCTAGGGCGGTAGCTCAATTGGCAGAGCAGCGGTCTCCAAAACCGCAGGTTGCAGGTTCGATTCCTGTCCGCCCTGCGCGTCAGCTCGCAGCTGGCACACGAAAGGTACTTCAAGGATGGTTCAGGACGCATCGGGCGCTGTGGTCTCCACGGCGAACGGCGGCGCGGGCCGCGACAAGAAGCTCGGCTTCTTCGGTCGCATCGCGCTGTTCTTCCGTCAGGTGATCGCCGAGCTCCGCAAGGTGGTCACCCCGACGCGCAAGGAGCTCGTCAAGTACACCCTGGTCGTCCTCGGGTTCGTCATCGTCATGATGGCGCTCGTCTACGGGCTCGACATGGCCTTCTCGTGGCTGACGACGCAAGTCTTCGGGGTTCCCGGGAAAACCGCGTGATCCCGCGGCCCAGGGTCCAATGACCCCGGGTCGAACCTGAAGGAGAGAAGAGCAAGTGTCCGAACGCGAACGATACCTCGGCGACGACGTCGACTGGGCGACCGCCGCTGAGCAGTCCAGCGAAGACGACGAGGCTCAGGAAGGCGACATCCTCGCCTCAGAGGAGCGCGCCGTCACGGCCGCCGAGCACGTGGCCCTGCACATCGAGGGCGACGAGGACGAAGACGCGGACGACGAAGACATCGACATCGAAGACCCGGAGGCAGACGCGATCGTGAACGACGCTCTCAACCTGGACGAGGCTGCGGAGTCCGAAGCCGCCGCCGAAGTCCTCAACGATTCTGCGGCCGAGGAGGCCGCCGCCCGCGAGGCCAAGGCCGCCGACGCGGTCGCGCCCTATGACGGCCCCGACGTGAACGGCGACGAGGACGCTCCCGTCCTCGATCCCGACGAGGTCGCGGAGATCGACGCGGCCGCCGACGTCGTGGACGCGGTCGAGTCCGAGGTCGATGCGGCCGACGCGGCGAGCGACCCGACGGACGTCGACGAGGCCGACGCCGAGGAGGACCCGTACGAGGCCTTCCGCATGGACCTGCGCATGCTCCCCGGCAAGTGGTACGTCATCCACTCCTACGCCGGCTTCGAGCGCAAGGTGAAGGCCAACATCGAGCAGCGCAAGTCGACGCTCGAGGTCGAGGACGACATCTACCAGATCGAGGTCCCGATGGAGGACGTCGTCGAGATCAAGAACGGTCAGCGCAAGATGGTCACGCGCGTCCGGATCCCCGGCTACGTGCTCGTGCGCATGGAGCTCAACGAGGACACCTGGTCCGTCGTGCGGCACACGCCCGGCGTCACCGGCTTCGTGGGCAACGCGCACAACCCGACCCCGCTCCGCTTCGAAGAGGCCTTCACCATGCTGAAGTCCCTCGTCGAGGTCAAGGACGTCCCGACCGCCAAGGCCGTCGCGGCCAAGGGCGGCGTCGCCGTGGCCCGTCCGCTCCCGGCCGAGGTCGACTTCGAGATCGGCGAGACCATCACGATCAAGGAGGGCTCGTTCGCGGGCCTGCCCGGACGATCTCCGAGATCAAGCCGGAGAGCGGCAAGCTCACCGTGCTCGTCTCGCTGTTCGAGCGCGAGACCCCGGTCGAGCTGTCGTTCGACCAGGTCACCAAGATGATGTGACGACTTCGGTCACTGAGCCTGTCGAAGTGACGCGAACGGCCGTCCCGGAGGGGCGGCCGTTTGCGCAGTGCGCGGACTCCCGCGAAGTAGTACAGGTTCTCCTGGCAGACGGCGATGTGCTCAAGTCAAGTGAGTCACCGTGTCGCGCGGTGATACACTCCTTTCATGCCGACCGCTCGCCACCGATATCAAGTCACCGAGACCGACGAGATCTCCCGGGCGCTCGATGCCGCGGAACGACGCTGGCCGGGAGAGCCGAGATCGCGCCTCCTCGTTCGTCTGATCACGGAGAACGGAGCGTTGGTCTCCGAGGTCAACGAGGGGGAAGCGGCGCGTCGGCGGGCGTCGCTCGATGTGATCGCGGGCTCGTTCGCCGGTCTGTATCCGCCCGGCTACCTCGACGATCTTCGGGCCGAGTGGCCCGCATGATCGTCCTCGACGCAAGTGTGATGATCGCCGTGCTGGACAGCGCGGATCCGCATTTCCGGAGGGCGAAGGAGTTTCTTGCATCGTCCCTCGCGGAACGTCTGATGGCACACCGGCTGACTTTGGCGGAGATCGCTCGTCGCGGCCGTTCGCGCGGGCCGCGGGCAGGAGGCGTCCGCGGCGTTGGGCGTGCTCGGGAGTCGAGGCGATCGATCAGCTGGATGACCACAGCGAATTGGCGCAGGCGCGCGGCCCGCTCAGCGACATCGGAGTGCACGTCCTCGACAGATGCGCTGCACCTGGCTCGGCGCGCCGAGCCGGTGACCAGAGCTCGGCGGCCACGTATCCGAGCACGGGCCGCGGGGGATCGGCGGCTCCGAGGCAGGCGGCTACTAAGTCGGTTAGGCGCCCGCCATCCGAGGTGGAGGACATCACCCGCGTTCCTGCGCTGGAGGGCGCTGAACGCTTCGCTGGAGACCGTCGTAGGCACGAAGGGCGGCCGAGCGGGCGACCACGTGGACTTCCGCGCTCCGGACCGACGGCGGGGCGGAACTGCGGGTAGAGAACTCCGACCACGAGCTTGTCAGCTGCACGAGTACACCGCGACCGGAACGGCGGTATCGCACCGGATCGACCGTGTTCGATCCGCGCTCTGACACCGCGCTGTCGCGGCTCCTTCGTCAGCACGTCCGCGAACCGCGCAGATGGGCGGAGCACGACGGCTCGCTCGCGCTCCGTAGGGCACGCGATCATCGACGCCTGTACCGATCGGCGCGCGAAGGCCGGGAGGTAGTGATCTGACGGCGATGCGATCACGGTCTGGAACGAGAACGAGCACGAGACGAACAACGCGCCGGCGTCATGGCGACCGATCGAACCCGAGGGCATCCACGGGGCATCGCGGCCGGACTGGAGCGGCTGCTCCCGGATGCCGAGGTGCGCACGGCGACGCTGCAGGAACCCGAGCACGGTCTGAGCGCCGAGGTGCTGGACGCCACCGACGTGCTGCTCTGGTGGGGGCACGCCGCCCATGATCAGGTGGACGACGCCGTGGTGGCGCGCGTGCACGAGCGGGTGCTCGCCGGCATGGGGATCATCGTGCTGCACTCCGGGCACTTCTCGAAGATCTTCAAGCGGCTGATGGGCGACGACCTGTGCCCTGGCCTGGCGCAACGAGGGCGAACGCGAGCTGGTGTGGACCGTGAAGCCGGGCACCCGATCGCTGCAGGCAAGCCGCAGCCCGCTCATCGTGCCACGGCAGGAGATGTACGGCGAGTTCTTCGCCATCCCGGAGCCCGACGAACTGATCTTCGTGTCGTCGTTCGCGGGCGGCGAGTGTTCCGTTCCGGGGTGACCTACACCCGGGGCCGCGGACGGGTGTTCTACTTCAGACCGGCGACCAGGAGCGACCCCGTCTACCAGAAGGCCGAGATCCAGCAGGTGCTCGCCAACGCGGCGCGCTGGGCCGCGCCGCGGAAGGCGAGCGCGAGCAGCCGGCGGTCTCGAATCCCGCGCGCGACTGGTATCTGCCGGGTCTCAGGATCCGGTAGACTTACATGGTTTGTGCGCGGTCCCTGACGGTTGCTGAGCCTGTCGAAGCACGAAGGGCGGCGTGCGCGCGAACGCCACCGCGATCCGGAGATGCCGGATCCGCGGGAGAGGGATGCCTTGGCATCCGCTCGAAGAAAGGAATCACTATGGCACCGAAGAAGAAGGTGACCGGCCTGATCAAGCTCCAGATCAACGCCGGCGCCGCCAACCCGGCTCCGCCGATCGGCCCCGCGCTCGGTCAGCACGGCGTCAACATCATGGAGTTCTGCAAGGCGTACAACGCGGCGACCGAGTCGCAGCGCGGCAACGTCATCCCCGTCGAGATCACCGTCTACGAGGACCGCAGCTTCACGTTCGTCCTGAAGACCCCGCCGGCCGCCGAGCTGATCAAGAAGGCTGCGGGCGTGCAGAAGGGCTCCGCCACTCCGCACACCGTCAAGGTCGCGAAGATCACGCGCCGAGCAGGTCCGTCAGATCGCCGAGCAGAAGCAGGCCGACCTGAACGCGAACGACATCGACGCCGCGTCGAAGATCATCGCCGGAACCGCCCGTTCCATGGGCATCACGGTCGAGGGCTGAGGGAGATAACAATGGCTACCAAGTCCAAGGCTTACAACGCTGCTGCCGCGAAGATCGAGGCAGACCGCTTCTACACCCCGACCGAGGCCGTGGTCCTCGCGAAGGAGACCGGCTCCGCGAAGTTCGACTCCACCGTCGAGGTCGCGCTGAAGCTCTCCGTCGACCCGCGCAAGGCGGACCAGATGGTGCGCGGCACCGTCATCCTCCCGCACGGCACCGGCAAGACCGCCCGCGTCATCGTGTTCGCGACGGGTCCGGCCGCTGAGGCCGCGATCGCCGCGGGTGCGGACGAGGTCGGCGGCGCCGAGCTCATCCAGAAGGTCGCCGACGGCTGGACCAACTTCGACGCGGCCGTCTCGACGCCGGAGCTCATGGGCCAGGTCGGTCGTCTCGGCAAGGTGCTCGGCCCGCGCGGCCTGATGCCGAACCCGAAGACCGGCACCGTGACCCCGAACGCGGCCAAGGCCGTCGAGGAGATCAAGGGCGGCAAGATCGAGTTCCGCGTCGACAAGCACGCCAACGTGCACTTCGTCGTCGGCAAGGCGTCGTTCTCGGCCGAGCAGCTCGACGAGAACATGAAGGCCGCGCTCGAGGAGATCGTCCGCCTCAAGCCGTCCAGCTCGAAGGGCCGTTACATCCAGAAGGGCGCCGTGTCGACCACGTTCGGCCCCGGCATCCCGCTGGACGTCAACGCCATCTGACCCATCGGTCATCGAGCCCGTCGCAGGGCTCATAACGAAGGCCCGCCCCCTACGGGGCGGGCCTTCGTCGTCTCCGACCCGAGTGCGAACCCGCCATTGTCCCAGCCCGCCGGGGTCACTACGCTCTGAGCAAGCAGTCCAGCGTCGTGCATCGCGGCGGTGCGTCCACGAGGAAGTGAACGTGAAGATGACCGAGACATCCACAGGCCGACGCACGACCCTGATGGCGCCGATGACCGGCGTCATGGTGCCGTTGGAGCAAGTACCGGATCCGGTGTTCGCGCGCAAGATGGTCGGCGACGGGTTCTCGATCGATCCCTTGAGCGGTCTGCTGGTCTCCCCGGTCTCGGGCGAGGTCGCGGATCTGCAGCCGTCCTTGCACGCGATCACGATCCGCACCGCGGAGGGTCTCGAGATCCTGATGCACATCGGGCTGGACACCGTGTCGCTGCTGGGCGAAGGCTTCACCGCGCGGGTCAAGGAGGGGCAGACGGTCGCGGTGGGCGATCCGCTGATCGAGTTCGACCTCGACGCGGTCGGGCGTGCGGCGAAGAGCCTGCTGACCCAGGTGGTGGTCACCAACACCGAGCTTGTCGCCGCGATCCATCCCGTGACGGGCCTCGTCACGGCGGGGTCCGACGTCGCGGCCGAGATCGATCTCGCGGAGCCGGCCGCCGAGGGGGAGGAGAGCAGCGACACCGCGGTGACCGCGAGCTCGGAGGCGCTGATCGTGCCGAACCCCACCGGGCTGCACGCGCGGCCGGCCGCGACCCTGGTGGCGCTCGCGAAGCAGTACCGATCGGACATCAAGCTGCGTCGCGGCGATGACACCGCGAACGCGAAGAGCATCATCTCGATCCTGGCCCTCGCGGTCGGCAACGGCCAGAAGATCGTGATCACCGCGCACGGGGCGGATGCGCCGGACGCCGTCGCCGCGATCGCGGACGCGGTCAAGGACGGACTCGGCGAGGACTGCCCGCCGAGCGGCACCGACGACACCGTCGCGGTCGTCGCGGTCGCCCCCGAGCCCGAACCGGAACCGGTGAGCGAGCCGGCCGGGCCCCGGTCCGGCGACCCGAACCTGCTCCTCGGAGTCTCCGCCTCGCCGGGCTTGGGCGTCGGCGTCGTCGTGCAGCTGCGGCACGACGACATCGTCGTCGCCGAGTTCGCCGACGACCATCACACCGAGCGGCGCAAGCTGAACTCGGCGATCGACCGGGCGCTGCTGGACCTCTCCGCGCTGGAGGCGAAGCTGGAGCGCGACGCCTCGCCGGACAAGGCCGCGATCTTCGCCGCGCACCAGGAGATCCTCAGCGACCCCGAGCTGCTGGACATCGCGGTGAGCGCGATCGACAAGGGGCGCAGCGCGCCATTCGCCTGGCGGGCGGCCTACAACGCGTTCGCCGATCAGCTCGCCGCGCTGTCGAACGAGGTGCTGGCCGGCCGGGCCAGCCGACGTGCGCGACGTCGGCCAGCGGGTGCTGGAGGAGCTGACCGGGCAGCGCAGCGCCAAGCCGGACCTGCCCGACGGCTGCATCCTCATCGCCGAGGAGCTCACTCCGTCCGACACCGCGCAACTGGACCGCAGCAAGGTGGTCGGCTTCGCCACGACCGGCGGCGGGGCGTCCTCGCACGTCGCGATCATCGCCCGCTCGCTGGACATCCCGGCCGTCGCGGGGATCGAGTCCCGCGCGCTCGACATCCCCGACGGCACTCGGGTGGTGCTGGACGGCGGAGCCGGATCCCTGCAGCTGAACCTCACGGACCAGGAGGTCGACGCGATCTTCGCCCGGCAGCGCGCGATCGCGACCCGCCGTGCCGAGGAGGACGCGCACAAGGACGAGCCCGCCGTCACCACGGACGGGCACCGGGTGCAGGTGGTCGCCAACATCGGCGGGGTCGACGACGCCGAACTGGCGATGACCAAGGGCGCGGAGGGCGTGGGCCTGCTGCGCAGCGAGTTCGTGTTCCTGGGTCGCCAGCACGCCCCGACGGAGGCGGAGCAGGCCGAGATCTACGCGGACTGCGCCGAGGCCGTCGGCGACGGGCGACCACTCGTGATCCGCACCCTCGACGTGGGTGGCGACAAGCCGTTGCCCTACCTGCCCATCCCGGCGGAGGAGAATCCGTTCCTCGGCATCCGCGGCGTCCGGGTCGGTTTCGAGAAGCCGGAGGTGCTGCGCGCGCAGATCCGCGCGATCCTGCAGGCGGCCGATGCCGGCGCGACACTGCACGTGATGTTCCCGATGATCGCGACCATGGATGACTGGCGCCGCGCGAAGGCCGTCTACGACGAGGAGCGCGCCCGCAGCGGGGTGACCGCCCCGGTGAGCGTCGGCATCATGATGGAAGTCCCGTCGGTCGCGGTGATGGCGAAGCAGTTCGCCGCCGAGGAGGGCTGCGACTTCTTCAGCGTCGGCACGAACGACCTCACCAGCTACACGCTCGCGATGGATCGCGGTCATCCGAAACTCGCGGCTCAGGTGGATCCGTGCAACCCGGCCGTCCTGACCCTGATCGGCGGCGCCGCGGAGGCTCTGCATGCGCGGGGCAAATGGCTGGGCATCTGCGGCGGTGTCGCCTCGGATCCGCAGGCGGTGCCCATCCTGGTCGGGCTGGGCGTGGACGAGCTGAGCTGCTCGATCCCCGCCATCCCGCAGATCAAGGCGGCGGTGCGCGGATACTCCCTGGAGCAGTGCCGGCAGCTTGCCGCGCAGGCGGTGCTCTGTTCCACCCCCGAAGAAGTGCGTGCTCTCGTGCCGATGCACGAGGCATGACCCGAGGCACGAGGAGATCGTCATGAGCACTGCGGAAGACATCGTCACCGCCGTCGGCGGGCCGGACAACATCGTCGGCCTGTCGCACTGCGCGACCCGGCTGCGGTTCCAGCTGGTCGACGCCTCGGGCATCGACACCCCCACCGTCGAATCGATCAAGGGCGTGATGGGAGCCGTGCCGCAGGCGGGCGAGCGCTACCAGATCATCATGGGCGGCGCCGTGCAGACCGCGTTCAACGAGATCAACGCTCTGCCGGCGATGTCGAACCGCAAGGAGCTGAGCGACGCAGACCTCAAGGCTGCCGCGCGCGCCGGCGGCGTACGCGGCAGGTTCGCGATCGTCGATTCGTTCTTCGAGTTCCTCTCCGACTCGTTCCGGCCGATCCTCGGCGCGCTGCTGGGCGCATCGCTGTTCATCACCTTCATGGCGCTGATGTCGACGCTCGGCGTGATCGGCAACTGGGCGGATCCGCGCACCGAGCTGCCGCCGGGATGGCAGTTCGTGAACCTGCTCTGGCAGTCGGTGTTCGTGTTCCTCCCGCTGATGGTCGCGTACAACGCGACGAAGAAGCTCGGCGCCGACCCGTGGGTCGGATTCGCGGTGATGGCGCTCGTGATGCTGCCCGGCTTCACGGCGCTCGGCAAGAACCCCGCCGCCTACACCGCGACGATCGCGGGCAGCCACGTCACGCTCATCGACGTGTTCGGACTGCCGTTGACGATCTTCACGTACAGTTCGCAGGTGTTCCCGCCGCTGCTGATGGCTGCGGTGCTCGGGCCGCTGTACAAGCTGCTGAAGAAGATCATCTCGCCGAACCTGCAGCTGATCTTCGTGCCCTTCCTGTCGATGCTGGTGATGCTGCCGCTCACCGCGTTCCTGATCGGCCCGATCGGCGTGTACGTCGGGGCGTGGCTGGCCGGCGTGCTCGGCGCGGTGAACGGCTTCTCGCCGTTCATCTTCGCGATCCTGATTCCGCTCGCCTACCCGTTCATGGTGCCGCTGGGCCTGCACTGGCCCCTGAACGCGGTGATGCTGCTGAACATCCAGACCCTCGGCTTCGACTACATCCAGGGCCCGATGGGAGCGTGGAACTTCGCCTGCTTCGGCGCCACCGCGGGCGTGCTCTTCCACGCCTGGCGCGACCGGGAGACGGCGATGCGGCAGACCGCGACGGGGGCGCTCGCCGCAGGTCTGCTCGGCGGCATCTCCGAGCCGTCGCTGTACGGCATCCACCTGCGCTACAAGAAGATCTATCCGCGCATGCTGGTGGGCTGCCTCGTCGGCGGCCTGATCCTCGGCATCGGCGGGAGCGTCACGACGAAGGCGTTCGTGTTCACCTCGCTGCTGACGATCCCCGCGTTCTCGAACATCGGGCTGTACTCCCTCGCGATCGGAGGGGCGTTCGCCACTTCGTTCCTGCTCGAGCGGCGTTCGCCACCTCGTTCCTGCTGTGGTGTTCTTCGACTACCGCACGCCGGAACAGAAGGCCGCAGCGCGCCGCGCCGGGGCCGGCATCGAGGAGGACGCGCCCGTGGCGGAGCCCAAGATCATCGTCGTCGGCGACGTCGAGACGAACCAGGCGAAGCAGTGGGTCGCGGCGCTCGGCGGCGAGGACAACGTCGCGGCCGTGGAGCCGATCGCGGAGACCAGGATCCGGGTCGAGGTGAAGGATTCTGCACCGGTGGACGTCGAGGCGCTGCAGCGTGCCGGGGTCACCGCCGCGGTCCAGGTGGCACCGCAGGTCTGGCATCTCATCGTCGGTCTCACCGCCGATCAGTATGCGGAGGGCATGCGCCGCAGGCTCGTGCCCGCATAGGATCTGGCTTCGGGGCGGTGCCCGGCTCGGGACGACGCGTCGACCCGAGCAACATCACGCAGGAGAGTGGGAGTGCCGGTGCGGATCGCAGTAGTGGGAGTGTGGCACGTCCACGCGGACGAGTACGTCGAAGAGATGCTCGCGGACAGCGGGTTCGAGGTCGTCGGAGTCTTCGATGACGACGCCGTGCGCGCCGCGCAGTTCGCCGCCCGTCACGCGCTGCCGGTCATCGACACGTTCGAGCGCGCGCTGGGCGACGACGTCGACGCCATCATGGTCTGCACCGAGACGTCGGCGCACCAGCGCATCATCGGTGCGGCGCTGCGCGCGGACAAGCACGTGTTCACCGAGAAGGTGCTGACCGCGGAGCCGGTCTCCGCGCAGGAGCTGGAAGGGCTGGCCGAAGACCGCGGGCGGGTGCTGTTCGTCTCGCTGCAGCGGCTCGCCGAACCCTGGCTGTACACGATGCTCGACGTGATCCGTTCGGGAGCGCTCGGCGAGATCACGGCGAGCCGACTGCGCTATCAGCACGCCGGCGCGGTGGAAGGCTGGCTGCCGGAGGGCTTCCTGGTGCCGGCGCAGGCCGGCGGCGGATCCATCATCGACCTCGGCGCGCACGGCTACTACCTCAGCCCGCTGCTGCACGGAGCGTACCCCGCATCGCTTTCGGCGACGGCGCACTCCTTCACGGGCCAGGAGGTCGAGGACCACTCGACCGTCGTCCTGAGCTATCCGAACGGTGCGACGAGCACCTTGGAGACGAGTCTGGTGGCCGGCCCGTACGCCCGCTGGTGGGAGGTCTACGGAACGCGCGGCTTCGCGATCATCGACTCACGCGACGACGTCGTGCACGTGTGCACCGGCGAGGGCGAATGGGTCGCCCAGGAGAACGGGCCGCAGCGTGCGACCTCGCTGCAGCGCTTTCTCGCCGCCGTCAACGCGGGACGCCCCGATGCCGACAATGTCCGCGCCGCACTGCGGCTCACGCGTCTCGTCGCCGATTCGTACCGGTCGGTCGCCGCGGGCGGACGGGTGGAAACGGCCGATCCGGTCGAGTGAGCCGAGCAGGCTCCTCGCCTCATCGGTGCCGGGCGAACGGCCGCCACGGATCCCGGAGGGACTTCTGCATCAGCACGGTCCCCAGCCACCGGTCGTACTTGTAGCCGACGTGGCCCATCCGGCTGACTTCCTTGAATCCGTGCTTCTGATGCAGCCGGATCGACGCTTCGGCGCCCTTGTCCGCGATGATCGCGAGCATCTGGATGATTCCGGCCTGTTTCGAGCGCGTGATCAGTTCGCCGAGCAGCCCCGTACCCAGACCCTTGCCTCTCGCGGCTGCTCCGAGGTAGATCGAGATCTCCACGATCTTGCGGGAGGCGGCCTTCTGCGTCCACGGGGTGACGGTCGCGTATCCGAGAATCTGCCCATGGGGGGAGACGGCGACCAGGAAGGGCAGGCCCAGTTTCTGCGCATAGGCGTACTTGTCGGCCCACTCGCGGAGCGTCGTCGCATCGTCGGCGAAGGTCACCACGCTGTTCGCGACGTAGTTGTTGTAGAGCTCCCGCAGGTGGGGGAGGTCCTCCGGTCTCGCATCGCGCACCGAAAACGAGAAGGGCGCCTCCGGCGGTTCTTGCCGACGCAGGTGCCGTGGTACCACGCGGCGCGGTGGGTATTCCTCCTCGAGCACGGAGCAAGCCTACGTCCTGCGATCGGAGCGGCGCGGATCGGATCCGCACGGCGCCGGTTCGGTTCGCCGGAACGGGCCGTCGTCGTCGTTCTCGGACTCCGAGCCGAGGGCGATCCCCGCGTGCCAGGATGAGCGCATGGGAGCAGTGGACGACTACCTCACGGGGATCGAGGATGCGCGCGACCGGGCGGCGCTGGCTCGGGTCTACGAGATCGCGCGCGAACTCGCGCCCGACGCGGAGCAGGGCACCGGATACCGCATGCCCGCTCTGAAGCACGACGGCAAGGTGCTGATCTCGGCGATCCGGGCCGCGAAGCACCTCGGCGTCTATCCGTTCAGCGCCGGTGCCGTGGCGGCGGTCGCGGCGCGCGTGGCGACGATCGAGGGCGCGGATTCGAGCACCGGGGCGATCCGTTTCGCCCCGGGAACCGGGATCCCCGACGACCTCATCCGCGATCTCGTCGCCTACCGGCTCGCCGAGATCGACGGGCGCTGACGGCGCACGACCCGACGCCCGATCAGCCGGCGAACACGGGCAGCACCAGGGCGACGCCCATCACCACCAGCAGCGCGGCGATGACGGTGTCCAGGATCCGCCAGGCGCGCGGGCGTGCGCAGCCAGCGGCCGAGGTGGCGCGCCCCGAAACCGAGCGCGAAGAACCACGTGACGCTCGCGACGATCGCCCCCGCCGCGAACAGCCAGCGGCCGTCGCCGTGCGTGGCCGCGATCGAGCCGATGAGCAGCACCGTGTCGAGGTAGACGTTCGGGTTCAGCCAGGTGAAGGCGAGCGTGGCCAGGATCACCGGCGCGAGCGGGGCCGTGCGGGTGAGCGTCGTGGTGCGGGCCGGCTCCGCCGCCGAGGGGCTCGGATCCGTCCGGGGCGGCCGGGTCCGCCAGGAGCGCCTCGCCGCCGGCCTTCCACGCCCGCCGCGCAGCCAGCACCCCGTAGAGCACGAGCGAGATCGCGCCCGCCCAGCGCGCCACGACGATGAGCCAGGGGAGCGAGTTCACGAGATAGCCGAGACCCGCCGTGCCCGCCAGCACGAGCACCGCATCCGACGCGGCGCAGATCAGCACGACGGGCAGCACGTGCTCGCGGCGCAGACCCTGGCGCAGCACGTACACGTTCTGCGCGCCGACGGCGATGATGAGCGAGAACATGAGGCCGAGGCCGGAGAGCAGGGTGAGCACGGAACGACGATACGGGCGGGCCGTCTACTTCAGCGCCAGCGAAGATTCCTTAAGTCGAGATTAGGATCGCTGATGTGCAGGTGGATCCGGAATCGGCGCGGACCGTGGCCGCGGTGCTCGACGAGGGCAGCTTCGACGCGGCCGCGCGCCGGCTGCTGCTCACGCCGTCGGCGGTGAGCCAGCGGATCAAGACCCTGGAACAGCAGCTCGGGCGGATCCTGCTCGTGCGCAGCAAGCCGGTGCGTGCGACCGAGGCGGGCGAGGCCGTGGCACGGTTCGGGCGGCAGATCGCGCTCCTGGAACGGGACGCGATCGCCGGTTTCGGCCTCGCGGGCGAGGGCGGAGGAGGCGCGGATCCGCATCCCGCTCGCGGTCAACGCGGATTCGATGGCGACCTGGTTCCTGCCGCCGCTGGCGCGGCTCGTCCGAGCGGCACGACGTCGAGTTCGACCTGCATCGCGACGACCAGAACTTCACCGCGCGACTGCTCGAGTCCGGGACCGTGATGGCGGCGGTGACGAGCGAGTCGGAGCCGGTCGGCGGGTGCCGCGTGGAGGCGCTCGGCGCGCTGCGCTACGTCGCGGTGGCAGCGCCTGGCTTCGTGCGCCGATGGTTTCCGGACGGGGCGACCGCGGCAGCGCTGGACGCACGCGCCGTTCGTCGACTTCGACCGCCGCGACCTCCTGCAGCAGGACTGGCTGCGCGAGCGCGGGGTGGATCCGTGGCCGGTGCCGCGGCATCACGTCCCCGCCTCGGCGGACTTCGCGGCCGCGGTCGAGCTCGGCCTCGGGTGGGCGCTGCTGCCGGTCCCGCACGCGGCGGCCGGGCTTGAGGACGGGCGCCTGGTCCGGCTCGACGCGGCGGAGACGACCACGCCGCTGTACTGGCAGCAGTGGAACCTGCGCTCCGAGCTGCTGGACGCGATCGCCGCGGAGATCCGCGCCGAGGCCGTTCGCGTGCTGCGCTGAGGCGTGCCCCCGGCCCGGGCGCGCGCGGACTCAGCCGCCCGGCCCGGGCCGCCGCCGCGAGAAACCACATTCTGCATGAGACATCACGCGTCCCGTGGTGTCTCATGCAGAATGTGGTTTCTCGCGCTGCGTGGCGCGTGATGGCGCGCCGCGCAGCCGGCGTCTGGCGGGGCGTCGGCGGGGGGTCCTACGCTCGAGTCATGGCATCCGAGCGCATCACGCTGACCGTCCCCGGGCCCGATGGCGATCGATCGCTGGACCTGTCCAGCCCGAATCGCGCGGTCTGGCCGGCGGCGGAGGGCGGTCCGATCACGAAGGCCGAGCTCGCCGAGTACGTGCAGACCGTGTCGACTCCGTTCCTCTCCGCGAACGGGAACCGTCCGGTCTCGCTCGAACGCTACCGTGACGGGATCGACGGCGAGAGCTTCTTCTCGAAGAACCCGCCGAAGGGCACCCCCGACTTCGTGCAGAGCGTGATGTGCACGTACAACAGCGGTCGCACGCACCCGCAGATCGTGCTCACCGAGACGGCGGCGATCGTCTGGGCCGTGCAGATGAACACGGTCGTCTTCCACCCGTGGGCCTCGCTCGCGGCGAACACCGACAATCCCGTGGAGCTGCGCATCGACCTCGACCCGCAGCCGGGCACGGGCATCGCCGGAGGCGATCCCCGCCGCGCACGAGCTGCGCGCCGTGCTGCGCGAGGCGGGACTCGAGGCGTTCATCAAGACCAGCGGCAACCGCGGCCTGCACGTGTTCTGCCCGATCGTGCCGGAGTGGGAGTTCCTCACGGTGCGGCACGCGGTGATCGCCGCCGGCCGAGAGCTGGAGCGGCGGATGCCGGATCGCGTCACGACGGCGTGGTGGAAGGAGGAGCGCGGCGAGCGGATCTTCGTCGACTTCAACCAGGCCAACCGCGACCGCACGATGGCGGGCGCGTACAGCCCGCGGGCGCTGCCCGGCGCGACGGTCTCGACGCCGATCGACGTGGGACGAGCTGGACGGCGTGGATCCGGCCCGGTTCACCGTGCGGACGATCCCGCAGCGCCTCGCGGACGTCGGGGATCCGTGGGCGCGCATGCAGGAGAACCCCGGGCGCATCGACACGCTGCTCGGCTGGTGGGAGCGGGACGTCGAGAACGGGCTCGGCGAGATGCCGTTCCCGCCCGAGTTCCCGAAGATGCCGGGCGAGCCGCCGCGCGTGCAGCCCTCGAAGAAGGTCGCCGCGAACTGGGACGAGGACGGGACGCGCCGGGGAGCAGCCCGGTCGTTGAGCGAGGACGGAGCGCCAGCGACGACCGAGACGAAACGCGGTCTCCTGCGGGATCACTGCGTTTCGTCTCACTGCTCCTTCGTCGCGGCTCGCTCAACGACCCCGCGGGAGGGCGGTCGCTACTCGCGGGGGACCGCGAGCGGCGCGTTTCACTCGATGACGTCGGCGAGGTCGTAGCCGGCGACGGTCTCCAGCTGCTCGTAGGTGCAGGAGCGCGCCTCGCGGTCGTCCCGCCAGCGCGCGAACTGCACCGTGTGCCGGAACCGCCATCCCTCCAGCTGGTCGTAGCGCACCTCGAGCACGCGCTCGGGGCGCAGCCGCACGAACGAGGTGTCCTTGTTGCCGCTGAACCGGGACCGCTCGCCCTCCCCGGTGACGGCGGCACCCGACTCGTCCCGCTCGACGAGCGGCGCGAGATCCTCGACGAGCTGCTGCCGCATGGCGTCGGTCCAGGCGGCGACGCCGCCGACCGGGCGCAGCACGCCGTCGTCGCCGTACAGCCCGACCAGGAGTGATCCGACGCCGGATCCGCTCTTGTGCACCCGGTAGCCGAGCGCGACGACGTCGGCGGTGCGGGCGTGCTTGATCTTGAACAGGGTGCGCTTGTTCGGCGCGTAGGGCTGATCCAGCGGCTTCGCGACGACGCCGTCGAGGCCCGCGCCCTCGAACTCGGCCAGCCAGCGCCGGGCGGTCTCCGGATCCGTGGTGGTGCGGGTGAGGTGCAGCGGGTTCGGGACGTCGGCGAGCAGCCGCTCCAGGCGGGCGCGGCGCTCGCCGAACGGGAGCGCCTGCAGATCCTCGTCGCCGACCGCGAGCAGGTCGAACGCGATGAACATCGCGGGCGTCTCGGCGGACAGCTTCTGCACACGGGAGGCGGCGGGGTGGATCCGCTGGCTGAGCGCCTCCCAGTCGAGCCGCTGGGATCCGGCTGGTCCCGTCGCGACGACGATCTCGCCGTCGAGCAGGCACGGTTCGGGCAGCAGCCGCGGGATCGCCTCGACGAGCTCGGGGAAGTACCGGGTCAGCGGCTTGGCTCCGCGGGACCCGATCTCGACGCTCTCGCCGTCCCAGGAGATCGAGCCCGCGGAACCCGTCCCACTTCGGCTCGTACAGCAGACCGCCGGGGAACTTCGCCGGATCGGGCACGGCGGCGGTGGCCTTCGCGAGCATCGGTGCGGGGATCTCGTAGCGCATGGGTCCATCCTGCCGCTCCCGTCTCGCGGCCGCATCCAGCCTCCGCCCCGGACCCTCTTGCATCTGTTTCTGCGAAAGTGTCGCCTTCACGCTCGGTATGCGACCATCTGGCAGAAATAGACGGGTTTGGGGCTCAGGATCCGAACAGGTCGGCGAGCCCGACGCGCTCGCCGGCGTCGGCGAGCGGCGATGCGGGCGGCGTGCCAGCCGGCCATGCCGTTCACGCCCGGTCCGGGCGGGGTCGCGGCGGACGCCAGGTACACACCCGGCATCGGCGTGCGCCACGGCGCGGGGGAGAGCACGGGACGCACCACGGCCTGACGCAGGGTGAACGCGCCGCCGAAGATGTCGCCGCCGATCTCGGCCGGGTTGATCCGCGCGCGCTCGCGCGGCGTGACGGCGTGGCTGGCCAGGATCCGGTCGCGGAAGCCGGGGGCGAAGCGCTCCACCTGGCGGACGATCAGCTCGGTGGCGTCGACCTCGGAGTCCGCCGGAGCGTGGATGTAGGTCCACAGCACCTGCTTGCCCGCCGGCGCCCTGGTCGGATCGAGCACCGAGGGCTGCACCGCCAGCACGTAGGGTCGGTCCGAGACGCGTCCCTGGGCGACCTCGTTCTCGCTCGCCCAGATCTCCGCACGGGTGCCGCCGACGTGCACGGTGGGCGCGAGCGCGACGTCGGGGTTCGTCCACGGCACCGGGCCGTCCAGCGCGAAGTCGACCTTGGCGGCGGCCGCGCCGTAGCGGTACGAGCGGATCGCCTTCGCATAGCCGGGCGGGACGTCGCGCAGGGTCAGAGCCAGGCGCGGCGACGTGTTCAGCAGCAGCAGGTCGCCCCGGCGCGGGTCGCCCCAGTCCAACGCGGACAGGTCGCGGATCCGCTCGCCGGTGCGGATCGTGCCGCCATGCGCGCGCAGGTCGTCGGCGAGGGCGTCGGCGACGCGCTGCGCCCCGCCGCGCGGAAACGCCCAGCCGCCGGCGTGCGCCTGCGCCATCAGCAGCAGGCCCGCGGCGGCCGCGCTGAGCGAGGGCAGCGCGGTGTTGGCGTGCGCGACCACGCCGGCCACGAGCCCCGCGGCCTCCGGGGTACGGAAGGTGCGAGCGGCCATCGTCGAGCCCTGCTCCAGCACCCGCAGGCCGAACCGCACCGCGGTGACCGGATCGCGCGGGATCCGGAGCAGGGATCCTCCGGTGAAGTCGAGCACGCCCTCGATGTGCGAGCTCAGCGGCCGCAGCAGGGCGCGCCAGGCGCGCCCGTCCTGGCCCGAGACCGTCGGCGGTGCGCTCCAGGTCGTGCCAGGCGATGCCCGCCCGTCCGCCGTCCAGCGGGTGGGCGTAGGACGCCTCGGGGACGATCCAGTCGATCCGGTCCCGGCCGAACGCCCGGAAGAACGGCGAGGAGAACGCCGCAGGGAGGACGGTCGCGCAGACGTCGTGCACGAAACCGGGCAGGGTGGACTCCTCGCTGCGCACCCCGCCGCCGATCGTGGGGGCGGCCTCGAGCACCTCCACCACGTAGCCCGCGCGAGCCAGCGAGACCGCAGCGGCGAGCCCGTTCGGTCCGCTTCCGATGACGGTGGCACGGGGCATGCCGCCAGTCTTGCACGCACGCAGGACGCACCGAGCAGAACGTGGGATCCTTGAAGCAATATGAATGAAGTCCAGGGTCCCACCCCTACTGGCAACTCCCGTCCCTACAAGTCCCTCGCGGAGGCGCTGCGCGCGCACCGCATCGACCCCGTGAACCACGACTTCATCGGCGCCGTCGTCGAGGCCGTCGGCATCAGCTCCTACATCGACCGAGGCCGCTACATCGAGGCGATCCGCCGCGGTGACGGCGCCGCGCTGCACATCGGCAAGACCTACATCAACGGCTTCGCCGAGCAGGAGCAGGTGCTCGTCGCCGGGCGCGCGCTTCCGCTGACGCCGAGCGAGGGGCGCGAACCCTACTTCTACGTCACGCACCCGAGCGAACTGCCGGGAGTGCCGTCGGCCGCCCGACGCGCACCGGGAACCGCGGCGAAGCGCGCACCAGGATCCGGGGCGCCGAAGCCCAAGCCGGAGGCCCGTACGACCCGGCCGGCGAACCTGATCGAGCGCGACTACGGCGTCTGCGAGGTGTGCTTCATGGTGCGCAACGCGGCCGGCCGCTGCGGCTGCGACTGACGCGCGACGATCCTCCGGGCCCGTCGAAAGTCCCGGGGACCGGAGGATCCTCCCCGCTCAGACGAACGCGCTCATCCCGGTGATGTCGCGGCCGATCAGGAGCGCTTGCACGCTCTCCGTGCCCTCGTAGGTGTGGATCGCCTCGATGTCGGCCATGTGCTGCATGACGCCGTTCTCCAGCAGGATGCCGTTGCCGCCGAGCAGGTCGCGCGCGGTCGAGGCGATCCGGCGGGCGGCACGGGTGTTGTGGTACTTCGCGAGCGACGCCTGAGTCGGCCGCAGCGTTCCCGCCTCCTCCTTGTCGGCCATGCTGCGGCAGTACAGCTGCATCGCGGTGAGGTCTTCGAGCATGTGCGTGAGGCGCTCCTGCACCATCTGGAACTTCGCGAGCGGCTTGCCGAACTGCACCCGCGTCTTCGTGTACGCCAGCGCGGCCTCGTAACAGGCGGTCGCGTGGCCGAGGGCCGACCACGCCACCCCGGAGCGCGTCGCGTACAGCACCGTCGACGCGTCCTTGAAGCTCTTCGTCCCGGGCAGCACGGCGTCCAGGGGCACGCGCACGTCGTCGAGGCGGATGTGCGCCTGGTGGATCCCGCGCAGCGAGACCTTCCCCGTGATGACGGTGCCCTGGTACCCGGGGCGGTCCTGCTCGACGAGGAAGCAGCGCACGGATCCGTGCTCGTCCGAACCCTCGTCGTCGACCCGCGCCCAGACGAACGTGATGCCCCCGGACGCGCCGTTGCCGATCCACTTCTTCGCGCCGCGGAGCACCCACTCCCCGGTCCCTGAGCCTGTCGAAGGGACGCGGCGTGCCACGGTCTCGAGCGAGACGGAGTCGGATCCGTGATCGGGTTCGGTGAGCGCGAAGGATCCCAGCACCGATCCGTCGGCGAGCGGGACGAGCCACCGCTCCTGCTGGGCGGGGCTGCCGAAAAGCGCGAGGGTGCGCAGCGCGAGGCCGCCCTGCACGGCCAGGATGGTGCCGAGCGAGCCGTCGCCGCGGGAGATCTCCATGTTCACGAGCCCCGCCGCGAGCGGGCTCATCCGGGTGAGGGCGGGATGGTCGATGCCGTCCACGACCAGGTCCATCTCGCCCATGCGCCGGGCCACCGCAAGCGGGTACTCGGCGCGATCCCACGCCTCGAGCATCAGCGGGCCGACCTCGTCGACATAGGCCTGGGCACGCTCCCAGTGCGCGCGATCCGCGGCCGGGATGTCGGAGAACACCTCGTAGTAGTCGGTGCCTCCTCGGCCGGTCAGGTCGTACGACGTGACGGATTCGCCGGGGAAGAGGGCGTCGTCGCTCATGGATGCTCCATCCGGGAGGTGAGACTCAGTCTCAGGATTCATGAGACAGCGTACCGCCAAACCGGCGCTCGCATGCGCCTGATACGCGTCCTGCGCGCGGAGGCGACGGGTCGGCGGGCGGACGGCTCAGGCGAGGTCGTCGCGGAGTCGGCGGGTGATCTCGGCCATCGGCATGGACCGCGGGAACACCGCCACGACCATCGCGTCGGGACCCGGATCCGCGACCGCGTCCGGGTGCACGCCGTAGCGGCGCAGCACGTCGTCCAGTGCGCGGCGGAGCGCGGCGGCGGAGGTGCGGGAGCCCCGCAGCAGGCGGCGCAGCACGTGATTGTGCACGGCGGTGACGAGCGCGGCGAACCCGACCGCGTCGAGCGGATCCAGATCCGGCATCGAGCGGCGCAGGTACTCGTCGAACAGGCGCTCGTAGCGGAATACGGTCACGATCTCGCGGTCGCGCAGCGTCGGCACGCCGCGCACCACCTGATAGCGCAGCCGCGCCATCTCGGGGTCGGCGGCGAAGGAGCGGAACACCATGACCGACGCCTCGCACACGGCCGTCCACGGGTTGGCATGCGGACGGTCCAGATAGCGGCGCAGTCCGTCCAGCAGCTCCTCGTGGTCGGCGAAGACGACGTCGTCCTTGCCGCCGAACTGGCGGAAGAAGGTCGAGCGCGAAATGCCCGCGGCCCGCGCGATCTGCTCGACCGAGGTCGCATCGAACCCCTGGGCGGAGAACAGCTCGAGCGCCGCCCGCACCACGGCGGTGCGGGCGGGGGACACGTCGGCGTGCTCGGTCATAGCAGGAGCCTAGTTCCCCGACGCCGGTGTGTGACGATGCGGGGTCACGCTTCTTCGACTGCGGTCAGGAAGCGTGATTCCGCGGTAGTAGGCTGGTTGACCGGGTCGGCTCATGGCCGGCGCCCGACAGCATTTTCCTGTCGCGTCCCATTCGTCGCAACCAGCGAAGGACTGCACGTGGACCTCTACGAGTACCAGGCACGAGACCTTTTCGAGAAGTACGGGGTGCCGGTTCTCGCCGGCATCGTCGCCGACACCCCCGAGGAGGTGAAGGCAGCGGCGGAGAAGCTCGGTGGCGTGGTCGTCGTCAAGGCGCAGGTCAAGACCGGCGGCCGCGGTAAGGCCGGCGGCGTGAAGGTCGCCAAGAACCCCGACGAGGCGTACGAAGCCGCGAAGGCGATCCTCGGCCTGGACATCAAGGGCCACGTCGTCAAGCGCGTGATGGTCGCCGCCGGTGCCCGCATCGCCCGCGAGTTCTACTTCTCCGTGCTGCTGGACCGCTCGAACCGCTCCTACCTGAGCCTCGCCTCGGTCGAGGGCGGCATGGAGATCGAGCAGCTCGCCGTCGAGAAGCCCGAGGCGCTCGCCCGCGTCGAGGTCAACCCGATCGAGGGCATCACCCTCGACAAGGCGCTCGAGATCGCGAAGGCCGGCGGCTTCGAGCCGGGCCTCGCCGAGAAGGTCGCCGACGTGTTCGTCAAGCTCTACGAGGTCTACAAGGGCGAGGACGCGACCCTGGTCGAGGTCAACCCGCTCGTGCAGACCGAGGACGGGCGACATCGTCGCCCTCGACGGCAAGGTCACGCTCGACGACAACGCCAGCGAGGTGCGCCACCCGGAGCACGAGGAGCTCGCCGACAAGGCGACCGAGGACCCGCTCGAGGCCAAGGCCAAGGAGGCCGGCCTGAACTACGTCAAGCTCGACGGCCAGGTCGGCATCATCGGCAACGGCGCGGGTCTGGTCATGTCGACCCTCGACGTCGTCGCCTACGCCGGCGAGAACCACGGCGGCGTGAAGCCGGCGAACTTCCTCGACATCGGCGGCGGCGCGAACGCGCAGGTCATGGCCAGCGGCCTGGACGTCATCCTGAACGACGCGCAGGTCAAGAGCGTGTTCGTGAACGTCTTCGGCGGCATCACCAGCTGCGTGGCCGTCGCAGAGGGCATCGTCAAGGCGCTCGAGATCATCGGCGACGAGGCCACCAAGCCGCTCGTCGTGCGCCTCGACGGCAACCAGGTCGAGGAGGGTCGCGCGATCCTCGCCGCGGCCAACCACCCGCTCGTCACGCTCGCCGCCACCATGGACGAGGGCGCCGACAAGGCCGCCGAGCTGGCGAACGCCTGACCTCGACGAGACAAAGGACTAGAGAACATGTCGATCTACCTCAACAAGGACTCCAAGGTCATCGTCCAGGGCATCACCGGCGGCGAGGGCACCAAGCACACCGCGCTCATGCTGAAGGCGGGCACGAACGTCGTCGGCGGCGTGAACGCGCGCAAGGCCGGCACCACCGTCTCGCACACCGACAAGGACGGCAACGCCGTCGAGCTGCCGGTGTTCGGATCCGTCGCCGAGGCCATCGAGTCCGACCGGCGCGAACGTGTCGGTCGCCTTCGTGCCGCCGGCGTTCACGAAGGACGCGATGGTCGAGGCCATCGACACCGAGATCCCGCTGCTCGTGGTCATCACCGAGGGCGTGCCGGTCGGCGACTCCGCCGAGGCGTGGGCGTACGCGGTGGAGAAGGGCGGCAAGACCCGCATCATCGGCCCGAACTGCCCCGGCATCATCACCCCGGGCGAGGCGCTGGCGGGCATCACCCCGGCGAACATCACCGGCAAGGGCCCGATCGGCCTCGTCTCGAAGTCGGGCACCCTGACCTACCAGATGATGTTCGAGCTGCGCGACCTGGGCTTCTCCACCGCGATCGGCATCGGCGGCGACCCGGTCATCGGCACCACGCACATCGACGCGCTCGCCGCGTTCGAGGCCGACCCCGAGACCAAGGCGATCGTGATGATCGGCGAGATCGGCGGCGACGCCGAGGAGCGCGCGGCCGAGTTCATCAAGGCCAACGTCACCAAGCCGGTCGTCGGCTACGTCGCGGGCTTCACCGCTCCCGAGGGCAAGACCATGGGCCACGCCGGCGCCATCGTCTCCGGCTCCGCGGGCACCGCGCAGGCGAAGAAGGAGGCCCTCGAGGCCGCCGGGCGTCAAGGTCGGCAAGACGCCGTCCGAGACCGCCGCCCTGCTGCGCGAGGTCTTCGCCGCGCTGTAAGCACCGCATCCTCCGAGTCGTCCCCGTCAGCGCACCCCAGAGCGTGCGCTGACGGGGACGACTCTGTTATGAGGGGTCCGCGAACGCGCGGCGGTGGGCGGTCGGGTGGTGCCGAAGCGCGCGCGGAAGTGGTGGCGAAGCTTCACGGCGCTGCCGAAGCCGGTGCGTGCGGCGACCGTTCGACCGGCAGGTCCGACGACGGCGACGGCGCGCATGGCCCGACCCTTAAATGAAGAGTGTCTACAGGGTCGCTCCCGGTGAACGCCGGAGCGCGGCACGATGGATCCATGACCGAGAACACCGCGACCGAGAACACCGCGACCGAGAACACCGTGACCGTGACCCTCATCGGCGGACCGACCATCGTCCTCGATTACGCGGGGTCGCGCCTGCTGACCGATCCGACCTTCGACGAGCCGCGCACCTACGAGGGCGGGATCCCGCTGCACAAGCTGACCGGCCCGGCCCTCGCCGCCGACGAGGTGGGGGCGATCGACGCCGTCTTGCTCTCGCACGATCAGCACCCCGACAACCTCGACGACGCCGGCCGCGCATTCCTGCCCAGGGCGGGCGCTGTGCTGTCCACTCCGGAGGCGGCGGAGCGGATCGACGGGCTGACCGGGCTCGCGCCGTGGCAGACGCATCGCATCGGGGCGATCGAGGTGACGGCCGTGCCCGCGCTGCACGGGCCCGAGGGCGCCGAGACGCTGTCCGGCACGGTGACCGGCTTCGTGCTGACGGCTCCGGGGCAACCGGTGGTCTACGTCTCGGGTGACAACGCCTCGGTCGGGCTCGTCGCGGAGATCGCCGGGCGGATCGGGCGGATCGACGTCGCGGTGCTGTTCGCGGGGGCCGCGAACGTCGGCCGCTTCGGGGACTCGGATCTGACGCTGAACGCCCGCACCGCGGTCGAGGCGGCGCGCGAGCTCGGCGACGCCGTGATCGTGCCCGTGCACGCGGAGGGCTGGCACCACTTCTCCGAGACCCGCGAGCGCCTGGTCCGGGAGTTCGGCTATGCGGGCCTGGGCGATCGGCTCCGCGTCCCCGAGGCCGGGGTGCCACTGGCCCTCTGACGATCATCGAGACCCCCTCTGCATACCGAGACCCCCTCCAGCCTGCGCTCCCAGGAGGGGGCGCCGGTGGCAGGAGGGGGTCTCGGCGAAGCCAGAGGGCCCGCGGGTCAGTGCGGGAGCAGCGCCTGGATCGGCCCGCGGACGAAGTAGATCACGAAGCCGATCGTGACGATCCAGAGCAGCGGGCTGATCTCGCGGATCCTGCCCGAGAACGCGCGAACCAGGACCCAGCTGATGAAGCCCGACGCCGATGCCGTTCGCGATCGAGTAGGTCAGCGGCATCACGCGACGTGAGGAAGACCGGGAGCAGCGCCGGAGAATCGGTGAAGTCGATGTGCCGGATCTGGCCATCATCAGCGCGCCCACGATCACCAGCGCGGCCGCGGCGACCTCGGTCGGCACGATCGAGAAGCGGGGTGAAGAACATCGCGACGCAGGAACAGCAGCGCCGGTGACCACGTTCGCGAGGCCCGTGCGCGCGCCCTCGCCGATGCCGGCGGCGGACTCGATGAACACGGTGTTCGACGATCCCGAGGTGGCGCCGCCCGCCACCGCGCCGACGCCCTCGACGATGAGGGCCGAGCTGCAGCCGCGGGAAGTCGCCGTCCTCGTCGGCCAGGCCCGCCTCTTGGCGAGGCCGGTCATCGTGCCCATGGCGTCGAAGAAGTTGGTGAACACCAGGGTGAACACCAGCATGAGGGCCGCCAGCGCGCCGATCCGGCCGAACGAGCCGAACAGGTCGACGTGACCGACCAGGCTGACAGGTCGGGGAGTGCGACCAGCGGGGCTCGGGCAGCGTCGGGGCGGTGAGGTTCCAGCCGCCGGGATTGACTTGGCGCCGCCACCTTCGGCCCGAGGTGCAAGATCGCCTCGACGATGACGGCGAGGACGGTCGCCGCGACGATTCCGATCAGGAGGCCGCCCTTGATCTGCGGGCCACGAGGATCGCCCATGACCAGCAGCGCGATCATGAAGACCAGGGTGGGGACGGTCGCGATCGAGCCGCCGATCGCCGAGCCCGACCGGCGGGGAGTCGGTCTTCGTGGGGCGCACGAAACCGGCGGTCGACGAAGCCGATGAACGCGATGAACAGGCCGATCCCGACCGTGATGGCGGTCTTGAGCTGCATGGGGACCGCGTTGAAGATCAGTCCGGCGCAGGCCGGTCGCGCCGAGCAGGACGATGATGAGGCCGTTGATGACGACCAGGCCCATGGCCTCCGGCCAGGTGACCTCGCTCGACGACGGTGACGGCGAGGAACGAGTTGATCCCCAGCCCGGCCGCGAACGCGAACGGCAGCCGCGCGATCAGGCCGAACAGGATCGTCATGACGCCGGCCTCAGGCCGGTGACCGCCGCCCAGCTGCGCGAAGGCGAGATGCGTTCCGGCGATGTCCTTCGGGCGTCGCCAGGATCAGCGGATTGAGGATCACGATGTACGCCATCGTGACGAAGGTGACGACGCCGCCGCGGAACTCGCGCGCCGACGGTGGAGCCGCGTTTCGTGATCTCGAAGAAGCGATCGAAGGCGTTCTTCGGCTCGGCAGGGGCCTTGTCGGCCGTGGGCGGGGGGACAGTTGACATGGGCAGACCTCCGCGGAAAACGGTACCCCTCGCGAGCGTCCTCCGCCGCGCGCCCCGCAGGGCGCACCCGGGGTCAGCACGTAGGCTCGATCCGTCATGCAACGCCTCCTCATCGTGCTCCTGGCGGCGGTCGATGCGATCGTCGCGGCGGCCATCGGTCTCGTCGTGCTGCTCGCCCCGCTCACCCTGGTCTGGGCGATCTCCTTCGGCACGGGCGCGAACTGGGGTGCTCTCTGGCCGACCGCCGTGACGCTGTGGCAGTTCGGACACGGCGTCCCCCTCGCGGTCTCGCTGCCCGACGCCCTGGTGCGCGCGGTCGGCATCGCGCCGAGCGCGGCGACCTTCGCGCTGTCGGTGCCTCCGCTGCTGCTGCTCGCGTTCACGGCGATCTTCGCAGCCCGCTCCGGGCGTCGCGCGGCGCTCGCCGGATCCTGGATCAGCGGGGTCGCCTCGGGCGCGGTCGTCTTCGCGCTGATCTCGGCTCTGGCCGCGCTGACGGGGCGCTTCTCCGTGATCGCCACCCCGCTGCCGCTCGCGATCCTCTTCCCGCCGCTCGTGTTCCTGTGCGGTGCGCTCGCCGGGGCGGTCCCCACCGCGTGGAGCGAGGGCGACGGCGGCATCGTCGACCGGGTGCAGGACGCGCTGGACCGCTGGCCGGACTGGGCGCATGTCCCGGGCGACGTCGTCCGCGGGGCGGCGGCCGCGCTCGCGGGCGTGATCGGCGCCGCCGGGCTCGCGGTCGCGATCGCCGCGCTCACCCGCGGGGGCCAGGTGGTGGCGCTGTTCGAGTCGCTGCGCGCGGACGCACTCGGCGTCGTCGTGATCGGGCTGGCGCAGCTCGCCTACCTGCCGACGCTCCTGGCCTGGGCGATCGCCTGGATCGCCGGCCCCGGGTTCGCGATCGGCACCGGGACGGCCGTCTCCCCGGCCGGCACGGTGCTCGGCGTGGTCCCCGGCGCCCCGATGCTGGGGCTCGTGCCCGACAACTCCTCGCCGTGGTTCCTCATCGTCGTGCTCGTGCCGGTCGCGGCGGGTGCGTTCGCCGGATGGATGGTCCGCTCCCGCCAGGTCTCGGCGGGCGTCGAGACCGGGGTGCTGCCGCGGATCGCGGTCGTGCTCGGCATCGCCGTGGTCTCCGCCGCTGTCGGGGCGCTGCTGGCCGCGCTGTCCAGCGGGTCGCTCGGCCCGGGCCGGCTCGCGCAGGCGGGGCCGGAGCCGGGCCCGGTGGCGCTCGCTCTCGGGCTGGAGGTGCTCGTGGGGGCGGGGATTCTGCTGCTCTCGCCGCGTCGGCACGGAGCTGAGGTGCTTTCGACGGTGCTCGCGACGGTGCTTTCGACGGTGCTCGCGACGGCGCTCACGGAGACGCGGGGACCGACGACGAGAGGTTCTGACCGGCGACTCATCGGCAGCCGCGCGGGCCGTCGGGCGGCGGGCGGCCGGCCGCTCCCGGCTAGACTGTGGGGGTGCTGACGGTCGCCGTTCTCATCTCGGGCACCGGCTCGAATCTTCGTGCCCTGCTCGACGCGGCCGCCGACCCCGGATTCCCGGCCCGCGTCATCGTGATCGGCGCGGATCGCGAGGCGGACGGCCTCGTCCACGCCGAGGCGTACGGGATCCCGTCCTTCGTCGTCCCGTGGGAGGCTTCGACAGCCGCGAGGCGTGGGGCGCCGAGCTCGACGCGCAGCTGAAGGTGTGGCAGCCGGATCTCGTCGTGCTCAGCGGGCTGATGCGGCTGCTGCCGCGCGAGGTCGTGGCGGCGTGGGCTCCGCACATCATCAACACGCACCCCGCGTACCTGCCCGAGTTCCCCGGCGCGCACGGCGTGCGGGACGCGCTCGCGGCCGGGCGTCGACCCAGACCGGGGCCAGCGTGATCGTGGTCGACGACGGCGTCGACAGCGGACCGATCCTCGCGCAGGAGCGCGTCGCCGTGCTCCCCGGCGACACCGAGGCGTCGCTGCACGAGCGCATCAAGCCCGTCGAACGGCGCCTGCTGATCGACGTCGTCCGCCGCATCGCCGAGGGCGACCTCGACCTCGCTGCGCGCCCCGACCCGAACTGAACCCCTCCCGGAAGGAATCCCGATGGCCGGTCCCGCCCACGATCCGTCGCTCTACCGCCCCCGAGACGAGGTGCGGATCCGTCGCGCGCTGGTCTCGGTCAGCGACAAGACCGGCCTGGTGCCGCTGGCCCAGGCGCTCGCCGACAGCGGCATCGAGATCGTCTCGACGGGATCCACCGCGCGACCATCCGCGACGCAGGCATCGAGGTCACCGACGTCGCCGCGGTCACCGGGGTCGCCGAGATGCTGGACGGGCGTGTCAAGACGCTGCACCCGGCCATCCACGGCGGGCTGCTCGCCGACCTGCGCCTGGAGGACCACGAGGGGCAGCTCGAGCGATCTCGGGATCAGCCGTTCGAACTCGTCGTGGTCAACCTGTACCCGTTCGTCGAGACGGTGGCGTCGGGCGCGGTCGGCGACGACGTGGTCGAGCAGATCGACATCGGCGGCCCGCCATGGTGCGCGCCGCGGCGAAGAACCACGCCAACGTCGCGATCGTCGGTCTCGCCCGGACTCGTACCCGGCGATCATCGACGCGATCGCGGCGGGCGGCACGACGCTCGTGCAGCGCCGTGAGCTCGCCGCCCGCGCCTTCGCGCACACCGCCGCCTACGACACCGCGGTCGCAGTGGTTCTCGGAGGGCACCCTGAGCGCCGAGGGCGACCTGCCGGACGCATCTGACGATCAACGCCGAGCGGCTGTCGACGCTGCGCTACGGCGAGAACTCGCACCAGCGCGGCCGCGATCTACACGCGCGCCGGCGGTCACGGCATCGCCCAGGCCACGCAGCTGCAGGGCAAGGAGATGTCGTA
>CAWBTB010000009.1:0-253381 GCA_963791605.1 uncultured Actinomycetota bacterium
ATCCTCTCAAACTTCCTACGCGCGCAGCGGATAGGGACCGAACTGTCTCACGACGTTCTAAACCCAGCTCGCGTACCGCTTTAATGGGCGAACAGCCCAACCCTTGGGACCTACTCCAGCCCCAGGATGCGACGAGCCGACATCGAGGTGCCAAACCATGCCGTCGATATGGACTCTTGGGCAAGATCAGCCTGTTATCCCCGAGGTACCTTTTATCCGTTGAGCGACAGCGCTTCCACAAGCCACTGCCGGATCACTAGTCCCGACTTTCGTCCCTGCTCGACCTGTCAGTCTCACAGTCAAGCTCCCTTGTGCACTTACACTCGACACCTGATTGCCAACCAGGTTGAGGGAACCTTTGGGCGCCTCCGTTACTTTTTGGGAGGCAACCGCCCCAGTTAAACTACCCACCAGGCACTGTCCCTGAACCGGATCACGGTTCGAAGTTAGATATCCAGAGTGACCAGAGTGGTATTTCAACAATGACTCCACATGAACTGGCGTCCATGCTTCACAGTCTCCCACCTATCCTACACAAGCCACACCGAACACCAATACCAAGCTGTAGTAAAGGTCACGGGGTCTTTCCGTCCTGCTGCGCGTAACGAGCATCTTTACTCGTAATGCAATTTCGCCGAGTTCGCGGTTGAGACAGTTGGGAAGTCGTTACGCCATTCGTGCAGGTCGGAACTTACCCGACAAGGAATTTCGCTACCTTAGGATGGTTATAGTTACCACCGCCGTTTACTGGGGCTTAAATTCTCAGCTTCGCCTTACGGCTAACCGGTCCTCTTAACCTTCCAGCACCGGGCAGGCGTCAGTCCGTATACATCGTCTTGCGACTTGGCACGGACCTGTGTTTTTAGTAAACAGTCGCTACCCACTAGTCTCTGCGGCCACCACACCCTTTTCCACGCAAGGTGGTATAAGCGGATGGCCCCCCTTCTCCCGAAGTTACGGGGGCATTTTGCCGAGTTCCTTAACCACGATTCTCTCGATCTCCTTGGTATTCTCTACCTGACCACCTGAGTCGGTTTGGGGTACGGGCGGCTTGAACCTCGCGTCGATGCTTTTCTTGGCAGCATAGGATCACCCACTTTTTATCCGCATCGTGTCTCAGCCATGAGAACCGCGGATTTGCCTACGGTTCGGCCTACGCACTTGCACCAGGACAACCATCGCCTGGCTTGGGCTACCTTCCTGCGTCACACCTGTTAATACGCTCACTCCACCAGATGGGGTCGCATGCCTCCTCACGATCGTCCCCGAAGGGATCCCCGCGTCTCGGGATGCTTAGCACTCCTGATCTCGTGTGGGCGGTTCTTCGCCGGTACGGGAATATCAACCCGTTGTCCATCGACTACGCCTGTCGGCCTCGCCTTAGGTCCCGACTTACCCAGGGAAGATTAGCTTGACCCTGGAACCCTTGGTCTTCCGGAGGACGTGTTTCTCACACGTCTTTCGCTACTCATGCCTGCATTCTCACTCGTGTGGCGTCCACGGCTGGATCACTCCGCCGCTTCACTCGCCACACGACGCTCTCCTACCCATCAACACGGCTGGACCACGAAGGCCTACCATTAATGTCAATGCCACAACTTCGGTGGCGTGCTTGAGCCCCGTTACATTGTCGGCGCGGAATCACTTGACCAGTGAGCTATTACGCACTCTTTCAAGGGTGGCTGCTTCTAAGCCAACCTCCTGGTTGTCACAGCAACTCCACATCCTTTCCCACTTAGCACGCGCTTAGGGACCTTAGATGGTGGTCTGGGTTGTTTCCCTCTCGACTATGAAGCTTATCCCCCACAGTCTCACTGCTGCGCTCTCACTTACCGGCATTCGGAGTTTGGCTGACGTCAGTAACCTTGTAGGGCCCATCGGCCATCCAGTAGCTCTACCTCCGGCAAGAAACACGCAACGCTGCACCTAAATGCATTTCGGAGAGAACCAGCTATCACGAAGTTTGATTGGCCTTTCACCCCTATCCACAGCTCATCCCCTCAGTTTTCAACCTAAGTGGGTTCGGCCCTCCACGACGTCTTACCGTCGCTTCAGCCTGGCCATGGATAGATCACTTCGCTTCGGGTCTAGGACACGCGACTGAATCGCCCTATTCAGACTCGCTTTCGCTACGGCTACCCCACACGGGTTAACCTCGCCACGTATCACTAACTCGCAGGCTCATTCTTCAAAAGGCACGCTGTCACCCCTACTAAGGAGGCTCCAACGGTTTGTAAGCAAACGGTTTCAGGTACTATTTCACTCCCCTCCCGGGGTACTTTTCACCTTTCCCTCACGGTACTTGTCCGCTATCGGTCATCTGGGAGTATTTAGGCTTATCAGGTGGTCCTGACAGATTCACACGGGATTTCACGGGCCCCGTGCTACTTGGGATACTCTTCACGCCAAGACATGGCATTTCGACTACGGGGTTCGCACCCTCTATGACCGGCCATTCAAAACCGTTCGTCTATACCAACTTGTCACGCTCGACCACTCGGCAGAACGATCCGAAAAGTCCCACAACCCCGAGCATGCAACGCCTGCCGGCTATCACACACACCCGGTTTAGCCTCTTCCGCTTTCGCTCGCCACTACTCACGGAATCACATGTTGTTTTCTCTTCCTGTGGGTACTGAGATGTTTCACTTCCCCACGTTCCCTCTACCCGCCCTATATATTCAGGCGGGAGTCACTAGGTCGGCACGCCGCCCAGCGGGGTTTCCCCATTCGGACACCCTCGGATCAAAACTCGCTTATCAGTTCCCCGAGGCTTATCGCAGATTGCTACGTCCTTCTTCGGCTCCAGATGCCAAGGCATCCACCGTTTGCTCTTAAAGACTTGAAATCACATGAGTTCATCAAAGAATCGGTGGACCCCGAAGGATCCAGCTCGAAATTGACTAATGATCTTTAAGATCATCAAAACGACACAACCCGAAGGTCATGTCGAAGATGCTCGCGTCCACTGTGTAGTTCTCAAAGTACGGGCGGTCCCCGAACCAGCCACCGGACAAAACCGGAAACCAGAACAGGTCCAGAAGGAACAGATGTGCTCCCACATCCGGTCCCTCAGGACCCAACAGCGTGCAGACGCCCCGCTCACCCACCCCCACGTTCCCACCAGACCCGAAGGCCCGACGTACTAACGGAAATCAGCTGCGCTGACACCATGTCAAATGTTCCACCCATGAGCTCCCAGCGAACCACATTCGGGCCCGATCTGGGTTCTACTAGGGATCAGATCTTCTCAAACTTCCAACGCGCGCAGCGGATAGGGACCGAACTGTCTCACGACGTTCTAAACCCAGCTCGCGTACCGCTTTAATGGGCGAACAGCCCAACCCTTGGGACCTACTCCAGCCCCAGGATGCGACGAGCCGACATCGAGGTGCCAAACCATGCCGTCGATATGGACTCTTGGGCAAGATCAGCCTGTTATCCCCGAGGTACCTTTTATCCGTTGAGCGACAGCGCTTCCACAAGCCACTGCCGGATCACTAGTCCCGACTTTCGTCCCTGCTCGAGATGTCAGTCTCACAGTCAAGCTCCCTTGTGCACTTACACTCGACACCTGATTGCCAACCAGGTTGAGGGAACCTTTGGGCGCCTCCGTTACTTTTTGGGAGGCAACCGCCCCAGTTAAACTACCCACCAGGCACTGTCCCTGAACCGGATCACGGTTCGAAGTTAGATATCCAGAGCGACCAGAGTGGTATTTCAACAATGACTCCACGAACACTGGCGTGCCCGCTTCACAGTCTCCCACCTATCCTACACAAGCCGCACCGAACACCAATACCAAGCTATAGTAAAGGTCACGGGGTCTTTCCGTCCTGCTGCGCGTAACGAGCATCTTTACTCGTAGTGCAATTTCGCCGAGTTCGCGGTTGAGACAGCTGGGAAGTCGTTACGCCATTCGTGCAGGTCGGAACTTACCCGACAAGGAATTTCGCTACCTTAGGATGGTTATAGTTACCACCGCCGTTTACTGGGGCTTAAATTCTGAGCTTCGCCTTGCGGCTGACCCTTCCTCTTAACCTTCCAGCACCGGGCAGGCGTCAGTCCGTATACATCGTCTTGCGACTTCGCACGGACCTGTGTTTTTAGTAAACAGTCGCTTCCCACTGGTCTCTGCGGCCGTCCACGCTCCCGGAGCAAGTGCGGATCACGCTTCTGGCCCCCCTTCTCCCGAAGTTACGGGGGCATTTTGCCGAGTTCCTTAACCACGATTCTCTCGATCTCCTTGGTATTCTCTACCTGACCACCTGAGTCGGTTTGGGGTACGGGCGGCTTGAACCTCGCGTCGATGCTTTTCTTGGCAGCAGAGGATCACCGATTTCGCCTTGCGGGTACCCATCGGGTCTCAGGCTGTATGAGACACGGATTTGCCTACTGTCTCGCCCTACACCCTTAGACCGGGACAACCATCGCCCGGCTCGGCTACCTTCCTGCGTCACACCTGTTAATACGCTAGCCGCACCAGACCGGGTCGACCGCTACGCCACGATCCTGGAACCCGAAAGGCACAGCGACGGTGGTTTCAGAGTCTTAGCATTACTGGATTAGACTGTGGGCGGTTCTTCGCCGGTACGGGAATATCAACCCGTTGTCCATCGACTACGCCTGTCGGCCTCGCCTTAGGTCCCGACTTACCCAGGGCGGATTAGCCTGGCCCTGGAACCCTTGGTCTTCCGGAGGACGGGTTTCTCACCCGTCTTTCGCTACTCATGCCTGCATTCTCACTCGTGTGGCGTCCACGGCTGGTTTCACACCGCCGCTTCACTCGCCACACGACGCTCTCCTACCGATCCGCACAGCTGAACCACGAAGGCTTACCGTATAATGTACGAATCCCACGACTTCGGCGGTGTGCTTGAGCCCCGTTACATTGTCGGCGCGGAATCACTTGACCAGTGAGCTATTACGCACTCTTTCAAGGGTGGCTGCTTCTAAGCCAACCTCCTGGTTGTCTGTGCAACTCCACATCCTTTCCCACTTAGCACACGCTTAGGGACCTTAGTTGGTGGTCTGGGTTGTTTCCCTCTCGACGATGAAGCTTATCCCCCACCGTCTCACTGCTGCGCTCTCACTTACCGGCATTCGGAGTTTGGCTGACGTCAGTAACCTTGTAGGGCCCATCGGCCATCCAGTAGCTCTACCTCCGGCAAGAAACACGCAACGCTGCACCTAAATGCATTTCGGAGAGAACCAGCTATCACGAAGTTTGATTGGCCTTTCACCCCTATCCACAGCTCATCCCCTCGGTTTTCAACCTAAGTGGGTTCGGTCCTCCACGACGTCTTACCGTCGCTTCAACCTGGCCATGGATAGATCACTTCGCTTCGGGTCTAGAACACGCGACTGGATCGCCCTATTCGGACTCGCTTTCGCTACGGCTGCCCCTCACGGGTTAACCTCGCCACGTATCACTAACTCGCAGGCTCATTCTTCAAAAGGCACGCTGTCACCCCTACTAAGGAGGCTCCAACGGTTTGTAAGCAAACGGTTTCAGGTACTATTTCACTCCCCTCCCGGGGTACTTTTCACCTTTCCCTCACGGTACTTGTCCGCTATCGGTCATCTGGGAGTATTTAGGCTTACCAGGTGGTCCTGACAGATTCACACGGGATTTCTCGGGCCCCGTGCTACTTGGGATACTCTCCACGCGCAGACGCGACATTTCGACTACGGGATTGCGCACCCTCTATGATCGGCCTTTCAATACCGTTCGTCTATATCGCGCTCATACAACGTCGCTGCTCGGCAGAAATCCAGCGTAGAGTCCCACAACCCCGACCATGCAACGCCTGCCGGCTATCACACATGATCGGTTTAGCCTCTTCCGGTTTCGCTCGCCACTACTCACGGAATCACTGTTGTTTTCTCTTCCTGTGGGTACTGAGATGTTTCACTTCCCCACGTTCCCTCTACCCGCCCTATATATTCAGGCGGGAGTCACTAGGTCAGCACGCCGCCCAGCGGGGTTTCCCCATTCGGACACCCTCGGATCAAAGCTCGCTTATCAGCTCCCCGAGGCTTATCGCAGATTGCTACGTCCTTCTTCGGCTCCAGATGCCAAGGCATCCACCGTTTGCTCTTAAAAACTTGACAATCACATGAGTTATGAAACGAATCGACTCGACACCCCGAAGGATCCAACGTCGAACATTGACTAATGATCTTCTAAGATCATCAAACATCGACACGAACCCGAAGGCTCATGATCGAAGATGCTCGCGTCCACTGTGGAGTTCTCAACGTACGGTCGGTACCCCCTCCAACCACCGGACACAGACACCGGCAGCCAGACAAGAGGTCCAGAGAGAAACCAGCACCCCATGCGATCACCAGGCAGGTCCGGTCCCTCAGGACCCAACAGCGTGCACACCACCGCTCACCCCGACCCACCACGTTCCCACCCCCGAAGAGCCGTACTAGCACACGGACGATCCGGCTGCGCTGACACCATGTCAAATGTTCCACCCATGAGCTCCCAGCGAGAACATATGCCCTCGAACTGGCTCTGGACCACATCCGAAGAGCGTCAGATGCTCCTTAGAAAGGAGGTGATCCAGCCGCACCTTCCGGTACGGCTACCTTGTTACGACTTAGTCCTAATTACCGATCCCACCTTCGACGGCTCCCTCCACAAGGGTTGGGCCACCGGCTTCGGGTGTTACCGACTTTCATGACTTGACGGGCGGTGTGTACAAGGCCCGGGAACGTATTCACCGCAGCGTTGCTGATCTGCGATTACTAGCGACTCCGACTTCATGAGGTCGAGTTGCAGACCTCAATCCGAACTGAGACCGGCTTTTTGGGATTCGCTCCACCTTACGGTATTGCAGCCCTTTGTACCGGCCATTGTAGCATGCGTGAAGCCCAAGACATAAGGGGCATGATGATTTGACGTCATCCCCACCTTCCTCCGAGTTGACCCCGGCAGTCTCCTATGAGTTCCCACCATTACGTGCTGGCAACATAGAACGAGGGTTGCGCTCGTTGCGGGACTTAACCCAACATCTCACGACACGAGCTGACGACAACCATGCACCACCTGTTCACCAGTGTCCAAAGAGTCCCTATTTCTACGGCTGTTCTGGTGTATGTCAAGCCTTGGTAAGGTTCTTCGCGTTGCATCGAATTAATCCGCATGCTCCGCCGCTTGTGCGGGCCCCCGTCAATTCCTTTGAGTTTTAGCCTTGCGGCCGTACTCCCCAGGCGGGGAACTTAATGCGTTAGCTGCGACACGGAATCCGTGGAATGGACCCCACATCTAGTTCCCAACGTTTACGGCGTGGACTACCAGGGTATCTAATCCTGTTCGCTCCCCACGCTTTCGCTCCTCAGCGTCAGTTACGGCCCAGAGATCTGCCTTCGCCATCGGTGTTCCTCCTGATATCTGCGCATTCCACCGCTACACCAGGAATTCCAATCTCCCCTACCGCACTCTAGTCTGCCCGTACCCACTGCAGGCGCGAGGTTGAGCCTCGCAGATTTCACAGCAGACGCGACAAACCGCCTACGAGCTCTTTACGCCCAATAATTCCGGATAACGCTTGCACCCTACGTATTACCGCGGCTGCTGGC
This sequence comes from uncultured Actinomycetota bacterium, assembly GCA_963791605.1. Classification (GTDB taxonomy): domain Bacteria; phylum Actinomycetota; class Actinomycetes; order Actinomycetales; family Microbacteriaceae; genus Microbacterium. The sequence goes on from CAWBTB010000009.1 coordinate 7,594, forward strand.
ACGTAGTTAGCCGGTGCTTTTTCTGCAGGTACCGTCACTCACGCTTCTTCCCTGCTAAAAGAGGTTTACAACCCGAAGGCCGTCATCCCTCACGCGGCGTTGCTGCATCAGGCTTCCGCCCATTGTGCAATATTCCCCACTGCTGCCTCCCGTAGGAGTCTGGGCCGTGTCTCAGTCCCAGTGTGGCCGGTCACCCTCTCAGGCCGGCTACCCGTCGTCGCCTTGGTGAGCCATTACCTCACCAACAAGCTGATAGGCCGCGAGCCCATCCCCCACCAAAAAATCTTTCCAGTCACGTAACCATGCGGTTCCAACTCGTATCCAGTATTAGACGCCGTTTCCAGCGCTTATCCCAGAGTGAGGGGCAGGTTGCTCACGTGTTACTCACCCGTTCGCCACTAATCCAGAGGTGCAAGCACCCCTTCATCGTTCGACTTGCATGTGTTAAGCACGCCGCCAGCGTTCATCCTGAGCCAGGATCAAACTCTCCGTAAAAGAAAAAAACAGGACCACCAGGGAAAACCGGCGACCTGCGAGTTTGAAACTGACCAAAGAGACAAAATCAACTGACTTCATCCGAATGCCACCCTCCCGAAGAAGAATGGTCTTTGATCCAAAGGAATTTCTCAACCAGCCCGAAGACTGGACGAGGAATAAATTGGCATTTGACAAGTGCACGCTGTTGAGTTCTCAAGGATCGGACGCTCCCACAGCTCCGCCTCGCGGCATCACAGATGGGGCTTGATCTCACTCCCCCTCGCTGCGCCTTGCGGCGAACCTGAGGTGGGAGTTCCCAATCATAGACCAAGATCCTCCACGAGGGAAGTTCTTCATCGAGATCGGGTTTCGTTCGCCGCTTGGGGAGTCAGGCCTTCCGGCCCTTCGCTCTACCGCTTGGGGCGAACAAGTAATAACTTACGCGGATCCGGGGGTTCCGGCAAATCGGGGCCGCATCCCGGGCGTGTCGCGACCCTGCATCCCTGCCGCCGCCTCAGAGCCCGAGCGCATGCGCGGCGGCCTGGCTGCGCGCGATGAGCTCGGCGCGCTGCTCGGTCACGCGGACCGGGGCGGTGCCGCCGACGCCGTCGCGGCTGGCGACGGATCCCTCGATCGTGAGCACCTCGCGCACGGCCGGCGTCAGATGCGCCGAGACCTCGGCGAGGAGCGCGTCGTCGGCGTCCTCGAGACCGATCCCCCGCTGCTCGCACGCGCGCACCAGAGATCCGGAGATCTCGTGCGCCTCGCGGAACGGAACCCGGTTCTTCACCAGCCATTCCGCGACGTCGGTCGCGAGCGAGAATCCCTGCGGCGCGAGCTCCGCCATCCGCTCGGTGTCGAAGCGCAGCGTCGCCACCATGCCGGTGAAGGCGGGGAGCACGACCTCAAGGGTGCGCACCGAGTCGAAGACCGGCTCCTTGTCCTCCTGCAGGTCGCGGTTGTACGCGAGCGGGAGCCCCTTGAGCGTCGCCAGGAGTCCGGACAGGTTGCCGATCAGCCGACCGGATTTGCCGCGCGCGAGCTCGGCGATATCGGGGTTCTTCTTCTGCGGCATGATGCTCGACCCGGTCGAGTAGCCGTCGTCGAGCGTGACGAAGCCGAACTCGCGGGTGTTCCAGAGGATGATCTCCTCCGCGAAGCGGGACAGATTCACGCCGATCATCGCGGTGATGAACGCGAACTCGGCGACGACATCGCGCGACGCGGTGCCGTCCAGCGAGTTCTCCGCGGGACGGTCCAAGCCCGAGCTCCCGTGCGACGAGCGCCGGGTCGAGCCCGAGGGTGGAACCGGCCAGCGCTCCCCCGCCGTACGGCGAGACGCCGGCGCGGGCGCGCCAGTCGACGAGACGCTCCAGGTCGCGGACCAGGGGCCAGGCGTGCGCCTGCAGGTGGTGCGCGAGCAGCACCGGCTGCGCGTGCTGCAGGTGCGTGCGTCCGGGCAGGATCGCGCCCGCGTGCGCCTGGGCCTGCGCGACCAGCGCGTCGATCAGGCCGAGCACCTCGCGTGCGATGACGCGCGCATGATCGATCAGGTACATCCGCACGAGCGTCGCGATCTGGTCGTTGCGGCTGCGGCCGGCGCGCAGCCGCCCGCCCAGATCCGCACCCACCTCGGCGATCAGCGCCGCCTCGAGAGCGCCGTGCACGTCCTCGTCGCCCGGCTGCGGGAGCAGGGTGCCGTCGGCGATCCGGCCCGCGAGCGCATCGAGGCCGGCGTGCATCCGCACCGCCTCGTCCGGCTCCAGGTAGCCCGCCGCCTCCAGGGCCGCGGCGTGCGCGTGCGATCCGGCGATGTCGTACGGTGCCAGGAGCCAGTCGAACTGCGTCGATCGGCTGAGCGCCACGAGTTCCGGGCTGGGGCCTCCGGCGAAGCGACCGCCCCAGAGGGCGCCGGCGTTCGTCCCGTGTGCGGCGTTCACTTCTCGTCCTGCTTTCCGATGAGCCACACGAGCAGCGCCTTCTGCGCATGCAGGCGATTCTCCGCCTCGTCCCAGACCACGCTCTGCGGGCCGTCGATGACCTCGGGGTCGACCTCGTAGCCCCGGTCGGCGGGCAGGCAGTGGATGAAGATCGCCTCGGGATCCGCGAGCGCCATCGTGGCCGTGGTGACCTTGTAGCCGCCGAGGTCGCGGAGGCGCTCGGCCTTCTCCTCCTCCTTGCCCATCGACACCCAGGTGTCCGTGACGATGACGTCGGCGCCGGCCGCCGCCTCGTCGGGGTCGGTGAGGAGCGTGAGCGATCCGCCGGTCTCCGCCGCGCGGCGCCGGGCATCGGCGACGACGTCCGCACGCGGCGCATAGGCCTCGGGTGCGGCGACGCGCACGTGCATGCCCGCGGTGACGCCGGCGAGCACGTAGGAGTGCGCCATGTTGCTGCGCCCGTCGCCGAAGAACGACAGCGTGAGGCCGGCCAGTTCGCCCTTGTGCTCACGGATCGTGAGAAGGTCGGCGAGCAGCTGGCAGGGGTGGAAGTCGTCGGAGAGCGCGTTGATGACCGGGACGCGGGTGCCCTCCGCCATCTCCTCCAGACCCGCCTGCGCATAGGTGCGCCAGACGATCGCGGCGACCTGGCGCTCCAGCACCCTGGCGGTGTCGGAGGGCGTCTCCTTGCCGCCGAGCTGGCTGTTCGCCGTCGAGATGATCAACGGGGATCCGCCGAGATCGGCGATGCCGACGGCGAACGACACGCGGGTGCGGGTGGACGACTTGTCGAAGATCACCGCGACCGTCTGCGGGCCGGCGAGGGTCTTGTCGGCCCAGCGGTCCTTCTTCAGCTCGAGCGCGAGATCCAGGATCTCGGTCTGTTCGGCAGTGCTGAGATCGTCGTCGCGCAGCAGGTGGCGGGTCACTTCGACTCCCTCCGGTCGCTCAGTGCATCGCATGCGTCTTCTGTCTCCGTGAGTGCGGTGGCCGCGACCTCGGCGAGGGCGGCCGTGAAGAGCTCGGTGAACTCGGCGATCTCGGCGTCGCCGATCGTGAGCGCCGGTGCGATGCGCACCGACGAGGCGTTGGCGGCGTTGACGACGAGGCCGAGGCGCTGGGCAGCGGCCACGACGTCGCCCGCGACCGGGGCGGCGAGAGCCACGCCGATGAGCAGCCCGCGCCCGCGCACGCCGCTGACGAGCGGGGATCCGATCCCCTCGATCACCGCGCGCAGCTGCGCACCGCGATCCCGGGCGTTCTGCACGAGCCCGGCGTGCTCGATCTCCTCGAGCACGGCGTTGCTGACCGCGGTGGCCAGCGGGTTGCCCCCGAACGTCGACCCGTGCGAGCCGGGCTGCAGCAGCGCCGCGGCGGGGCCGAACGCGACGAGCGCGCCGATCGGGAAGCCGCCGCCGATCCCCTTGGCCAGGGTGATCGCGTCGGGCACCACGCCGTCGTGCTGGAAGGCGAACCAGTCGCCGGTGCGACCGGCGCCGGTCTGGATCTCGTCGACGATGAGCAGCGCGCCATGCTTCTCGGTGAGCTCACGGGCCGCGCGGAGGTAGCCCTCCGGCAGTTCGAGCACGCCGGCCTCGCCCTGGATCGGCTCCACGAACAGCGCGGCGACACGGTCGTCGATCGCCGCCTCGAGCGCCTCGATCGTGGCGCGGGATGTGCTCCACGCCGCCGGGCAGCGGCTGGAACGGATCCCGCATGGACGCCTTCGCGGTCAGCGCGAGCGCGCCGATCGTGCGGCCGTGGAACGCGTTGTCGAGCGACAGGATCCGGGGACGGTCGCGCGCCGCCGTGCAGGCGGGCGAGCTTGAACGCGGCCTCATTCGCCTCGGTGCCGGAGTTGCCGAAGAACACCCGGCCGTCCTCGCCCGCGCCGGCCAGCCGCTTCAGGCGTGCGGCGAGCTCGAGCTGCGGCGGCGTCGCGAAGTAGTTCGAGACGTGCGCCAGGGTCGCGGCCTGACGGGACACGGCCTCCACGAACACGGGGTGGGCGTGACCCAGCGCGGTCACCGCGATCCCCGCGAGGAAATCGAGGTAGCGTCGCCCCTCGCCGTCCCACAGGTGCGATCCCTCGCCGCGGACGAGCAACTCGAACCGCGGCCCCGCATTCAAGATCAGGTCACGTTCTGCGTCCTGCTGCCAGGTCATCCCGCCACCACCTCCGTTCCGATTCCCTTGCTGGTGAAGAGCTCGACGAGCACCGAATGCGGCACCCGTCCGTCGATGATGGCCGCCGCGTGCACGCCGGACTCCACGGCCTCCAGGCACGCGGTCATCTTCGGGATCATGCCCGATTCGAGGGACGGGAGCATGGTCTTCAGCTCCGTCGTGGTCAGATGCGACACGAGCGAGTCGCGGTTCGGCCAGTCCGCGTAGAGTCCGGCGACATCGGTGAGGATCACGAGCTTGACCGCGCCGAGCGCCGTCGCGAGGGCGGCCGCCGCCGCGTCCGCGTTCACGTTCAGGGACTGGCCGGGGTGGTCCAGATCGGGCGCGATGCTGGAGACGACAGGGACCCTGCCGGCGGCGAGGTGGTCGTGGACCGGGGTCGGATCCACCTCGACGACATCGCCGACGCGGCCGAGATCCACCTCCTCGCCGTCGATGACGATGCCGCGGCGCCGCCCGCCGAAGAGCCCGGCGTCCTCACCGCTCAGGCCGGTCGCGATCGGTCCGTGCGAGTTGATCTTCGAGACGAGCTGCGGGTTCACCTGTCCGGTGAGCACCATGCGCACGACGCTGATCGCCTCGGTGTTGGTGACCCGGTAGCCGCCCTTGAACTCGCTGGGGATCTCGAGCCGTTGCAGCATGTCGGAGATCTGCGGTCCGCCGCCGTGCACGACGACGGGCTGCACGCCGACGTAGCGGAGATAGGCGATGTCCTGCGCGAACGCCTCTTGCAGCTCGTCGCTGATCATCGCGTTGCCGCCGTACTTCACGACGACGATCTGATCGCGGTACCTCTTCAGCCAGGGCAGGGACTCGATCAGCGTCTGCGCCTTGATCGCGGCCTCTTCGGGCGCGGTGTCCTGAACCTCGGTCATGAGGCGTACGCGCTGTTCTCGTGGACGTAGTCGTGCGTGAGGTCGTTGGTGCGGATCGTCGCCGTCGCGTCGCCCGACTTCAGGTCGATGACCAGCTCGGTGGCGCGCGGAGTGAGATCGACCTCCTCGCGCGGGCGGTCGGGGCCGCCGGCCGTGCACACGCGGACCCCGTTCATCCAGACGTCGGTGTCGTACGGGTCGAAGACGGCGCGCGTCGTGCCGATCGCCGCGAGCACCCGGCCCCAGTTCGGGTCGTTGCCGAAGATCGCGGCCTTGAACAGGTTGTTCCGGGCGACCGAGCGGCCGACCTCGACGGCGTCCTGCTCGGTGGCAGCGCCCTGCACGACGATCGTGATGTCGTGGCTGGCGCCCTCGGCATCGCCCTGCAGCTTCCTGGCCAGTTCGTCCGCGGCCTGGGTCAGCGCCTCGGCGAAGACGCCGGGATCGGGGCGGATCCCGCTCGCGCCGTTGGCGAGCAGCGTCACCTGGTCGTTCGTGGACATGCAGCCGTCCGAATCGAGCCGGTCGAACGTGACCCCCGTCGCGCGACGCAGCGCCGTGTCGGCGTCGGCGGCGTCGAGGTCGGCGTCGGTGGTGAAGACGACGAGCATCGTGGCGAGGCCCGGCGCGAGCATGCCGGCGCCCTTCGCCATGCCGCCGATGGTCCAGCCGTCGCGATGCACGACGACGGTCTTGGCGACCGTGTCGGTCGTCATGATGGCCTCGGCGGCGGCCTGGCCGCCGTCCGCGCTGAGCTGCGCGATCCCCGCCTCGACGCCCGCGAGCACCTTGCCGCGGAACACCTCGTCGCCCGTGCCGATGAGCCCGGTGGAGCAGACCACGACGTCGCCGGCGCTCACGCCGAGCAGCTCCGCCGCCTTCTCGGCGGTGAGGTGGCTGGTCTGGAAGCCGAACGCACCCGTGAAGCAGTTCGCGCCGCCCGAATTCAGCACGACGGCCTCGACGGTGCGGTCGGCGACGACCTGCTGCGACCAGATGATCGGGTTGGCCTTGGCGCGGTTGCTGGTGAACACCGCGGCGCCGACCTTGCGTGGGCCGCGGTTCACGACCACGGCGACGTCGGCCTTGCCGGTGGACTTGAGGCCCGCGGCGACTCCGGCCGCCTCGAAGCCCTGGGGGGCGGTGACGCTCACGGGGCGACTCCGTTCGTGGTCAGCGCCGTGGTCTCCTCGAGGCCGAGCGCGATGTTCATGGACTGGATGGCGGCGCCGGCGGTGCCCTTGACGAGGTTGTCGACGGCGGTGACCACGACGACGCGGTTCGCGGCGCGATCGATCGCGAGGCCGATCAGCGCGGTGTTCGCGCCGAGCACGTCGGCGGTGCGCGGCACGGATCCCTCCGGCAGCAGCTGCACGAACGTCTCGTCGCCGTATGCGCTCTCCCAGGCGTCCCGGATCTGCGCGTCGGTCGCCCCGGGGACGATCGGCGCGGTCGAGGTCGCGAGGATCCCGCGCGCCATCGGCACGATCACGGGAGTGAACGAGATCCGGATATCGCTTCCCGGCGTTTCGTCTCGGTCGCCTCCGGCGTCCTCGCTCAACGACCCCCGCGCGGCGGCGAGGGCCTGACGGATCTCGGGGATGTGCCGGTGCGTGCCGCCGACCGCGTAGGGATTGGCGGATCCGAGGATCTCGCTGCCGAGCAGATGCGGCTTCAGGCTCTTGCCGGCGCCGGACGGGCCGACGGCGAGCACGCTCACGATGTCGGACGGATCGATGACTCCGGCGGCGACGCCGGGCGCGAGGCTGAGGCTCACGGTGGAGGCGTTGCAGCCGGGGGCCGCGATCCGCGTGGCGCCGCGCAGGTTCTCCCGCTGCTTCATGCCGTTCACCAGCAGCTCGGGTACGCCGTAGCTCCACGGCTCGTGGAACGCTCCGCCGTAGAACGCGTCCCAGGCGCTCTGCGACGTGAGCCGGTGGTCGGCGCCCGCGTCGATCACGAGCGGCACCTCGTCGAGCGCGTCGGTGTACTGACCGGACTGCCCGTGCGGCAGCGCCAGGAACACGATGTCGTGCCCGGCGAGAATCTCCGGCGTCGTGTCCTGCAGGGTGAGGTGCGCCAGCGAGCGCAGGTGCGGCTGGTGCTGGACGAGCTGCTGCCCGGCGTTCGAGTGCGCGGTGACGGTGCGGATCTCGATGTCGGGATGGTTCGCGAGCAGGCGCAGGATCTCGCCGCCCGCATAACCGGATGCGCCGGAGACGGCGACGGTGTACGTCATGCTTCCACCTTAACGGTCGGGCCCGTCGACACGGCTCAGGTGTCGGCGGAGGTCAGGGGTCGTGCCGGGGCGGCGACGCCGACGCTCGACCGCGCAGATCGCGGGAGCGCAGGGTCGCCTAGAGTCGGCGGTCGCCCTTCGACAGGCTCAGGGACCGGCGTCGACGCACGACGACCGCACCCGTGCGGGTGGTCGTGTGCGGAGCCGGAAGCATGCCGCGACCCTAGCGCGGGAGCGTCAGCGTCCGCAAATCCGAAGGATCCCGTCGCGCAAAGCCCGTCTATTTCTGCCGAATGGTCGCTTCAGAGGTGCAAAAGCGACCGTTTGACAGAAATAGACGGGCTTGGGGGGGTCACTCGCCGGAGTTGCGCTTGAACTCGCGCTCCCAGTCGCGCAGCTCGTCCCGGCCGACGAGCGAGTCGAGCGAGACCTGGAAGTGCAGAGCCTTGCGCGCGTTGACCTGCTTCACGTTGTCGAGCGCCTGCTGCGACACGGCGGACAGTGCGTCCTGCACCTCCCGGATGCGTTCGTCCGGCGCCTCCCAGAGCTGCGGGTTCTGCAGCAGGTCGAGCAGGTAGTCGCGGTCGAGCGCCGCCACGAGCCGGCCGAGCTTGTCGGCGTACTCGACCTCGGCGAGCGAACGCTGATCCGCGGCCGCTTTCGCGTCGAGACGCGGGAACAGCTGCGCGACCGTGCCCGCCAGGGCGTCGATGCCGGCGGCCGTCTGCGCCGCGGTCGCGTTGCCCGCCGCGCCGAGCCGCGCGTAGTCCTGCTGCAGCGCGCGCAGGCGGGTCAGCCGCTCGGCGATCGGCGCCGGCACGGCGGCACTCGCCGCCGTGCGCCGACGCCGGCGCAGCACCGTGAGCGCCGTGGCCGTGCCCGCGGCGGCGACCGCGACGACGATGCCGACCGGAAGCAGCCACGCGATGACCGGATCCGGCCCGGCGTGCGCCGGTCCCCCGCCGCTCGGCTCCGCCGCCTCGAGGTGCTGCACCGTCTCCACGAGCGCAGCCGGCACGTATCCCCGTCCGCCGCGCTCTCCGCCTCGTTCGCGATCTTCATCGCCGCGTCACGGCCGATCGTGTGCGAATCCGCCTGCAGATCTCCGCCGACGGCGATGACGAGGGTGCTGTAGTCGGCACCGGCGAACAGCGTGTCCAGCAGATACGTCGAGGTACCGCCCGATTCGAGCAGCGCCTCCTTCGGCAGCACGACGACGGCGATCGTGTGGTCCTTCGGGACCTGCTGCGCGAGGGACTCCTGCAGCTGCCTCGCACCCGCGATGCCCGGGTCGACGTAGACCGGGCTCTGTTTCAGCCCGCTCGCGGCGTCGTCCAGCCAGCTGTCGCCGGACCCGCTTGCCGCGGAGACCGCATTGTGCACCGACATGGCGTCCCCCGCGTCAGAAGTTGTTGATCACGGAGGCGAAGACGAGGTCGATCCGCTGCGGATCCGACGCGTCGAACACCTGCCCCCCGGTGGCCTCGGCGATCCGCCGCAGCGCGGACGTGTCTGCGCTCGCGCCGTAGGCGATCGCGAAGATGCGCACGGGTGCGGCGTCCCCGCTCTCGGCGGACTTCCTGCTCAGGCTGGCGACGAGCGAGTCCAGGGAGGTGCGCGAGTCGGTGTCCTCTCCGTCCGAGAGCAGCACGATCGCGTTGATCCGGCCCGGCTCCGCCCGCGCGCTCATCGTCTTGTACGCCGCGAGCACCGCGTCGTACAGGGGCGTACCCGCACGCTGCGCGTAGCGCAGGTCGCCGAGCGAGCCGTTCAGCGTCTCGCGATCCGTGCCGAGCGGGCCGACGTCGCGCACGGTGACGATGTCGGGACCGGCCGGCGAGCTCACGCCCGTCGTGAACGCCCACACCCCGACCTGATCGGTGCTGCGGAAGTGCGAGAGAGTGCTCTGCGCGCCGTCGATCGCGCCATCCAGCCGGGAGCGGCCGTTGCCGATCGAGGTGTCCATGGATCCGGAGATGTCGATGAGCTCCAGCACGGACGACGGCTTGCGCACCTGCTCCCACTGATCCAGGGCCGCCGAGATCGTGTCCACCCCCGGCTTGGGCAGCGTGATCGCCGGCTGGGCCGGATCGATGCCGTTGCTCTTCGTGAACAGTTCACCGAGGTCGGCCGTCGCGTCGAGCGGGCGGAAACCGTACTCGGGCAGCAGCTTCTGCGCGGCGGGAGTCTTGAGGAACGCCATGAACGCCGCACCCGCCGTGCGCTGCGCCGCGCTGACCCAGTCCGCGCCGAGGACCGTGATGGGGTTGTCCGACCACATCGACCCGCCCGCGGGGTAGATCGCGACGAGCTTGTCCTTAGGCGGCGTGAGCTTCTCACCCGGCTGCACGGTGTGCGAGTCCGGATTGCCGAGGTTGTAGTTGATCAGCGAGGTCTCCTCGAGCGCCACCGCGGACACGTAGCCGGAGCCGCCCGCGCCGTGCTGGGTGTCCTTGTAGAGCGTGGACAGCACGTTGCCGGTGGTGTCTCCGTAGTGGATCACGCACTCCTCGAACACGCGGGAGAAGTCGGCCGCGGCGTCCACGTCGGCCGCCGTGAGCGCGTCCGACTTGCCGGAGGCCTCGTAGGACTGCATCAGGATCGTGGACAGGCCGGTCGTCGAGGTGTTCGGGTTGGTCTTGGAGATCTTGAAGGATCCCCACACGCTCTTGCCGACGCTGCCCCAGCCGGCCGGGTCCTTGCACAGGTTCGCGAGGTCGGTGATGCTGAGCTTCTTGTCCGGCCAGCCCAGCGCCTTCGCCATCGGCTCGGGCATGCCGAACACGACCGGCGTGTGCGTGAACGATTCCGGCTCGCCCACCAGCGAGGCGGAGGCGGCCGCGGCGACCCGGTCGGTCCACACGGTCGAGGCCGGAGACCACAGCGTCGGCCACAGATCGCGGTCCTTCGCCGGCCAGTCCCCGCCGCCGGCGAGGTAACGGGCGGCGTTGCCCGAGGACACGTTCACCGGCCGCACGGTCGCACAGGTCTTCAGCCCGTCGTGCTGCGGGGACTTCTTGAACGCCGCCGCCAGGGCGTCGAGCATGTTGACCTTCTCGGACGAGGTCGCCACCGCGATGTGCGTGCAGCCGTCGGCCGCGAACCCGCCACCGCCGGTGCCTCCGCCCCCGCCGCCTCCGCCTCCGCCTCCGCCGAAGCATGCGGCGAGCACGAGCGAGGTCGAGACCGCCAGCGCCAGCACCCCGATGCCGCGACGGAGGAGGCGGACGGGTCGGCGATCGCGAGCGACGGTCATGGGAACACCATAGCGAGCGGATCATCCGCCGAGATCGGCCGCGGCGAAGAACCCCCGCTCGTGCTCGGCGGAGCGCTCGAACGCCGCCCGCATCCGAGCGCGGGTGGCGGGGTCCGCGCTCGCGGCGGTACGCGTGACCAGTTCGATCGCGCGACCGCTGGCCGCCGCGAACACCGGATCGTCGTAGGTCTGCAGCCAGTCCGCGTACGCATGCGCGGGATCCTGCGCCGCGGCTCCGAACGCGCCGCAGCGGAGCCGTGCGCCGAGGTCGGCGTACAGCCAGTAGCACGGCAGCAGCGCTGCGGTCAGCATGGCCTGGCCGCCCTCGAGCGCGACGCGGCGGAGGTGATCGAGATAGGCCGTCGTGGCCGGCGCCTGCGAGACGGCGGGCGTTCCGACCCAGGAGGTGTGCAGCTCGAGTTCGACGGTCAGCGTGCGTCGCGCGCACTCCGCCCAGAACTCCCGCTCCTCGGCGTCGGCGGCGCCCCGTGCAGCCGCGGCGAGCAGACGCGCGAACTCGCTCAGGTACAGCGCATCCTGCGCGAGGTAGAACCGGAAGGCCTCCTCGGGGAGGGTCCCGTCGGCGAGACGGCGGACGAACGGCAGGTCGTCGATCTCGGCGCGGATCGGGGCGATGTGCGCCCACCAGTCCGATTCGATCTCTGCCGCGGTCGGGGTGGTGTCGAACCCGCCGCGCCGCCGCAGGCCCGCGAAGTGATCGATCGGGCCGTGGCCGCGCCCCACCTGCAGGTCCGCCCCCGCACGGATCGACTCGCGCAGCCAGCCCCGTGCCTCGGCGAGCGCCTGCGGCCAGTCCGCGCCGCCCGCCCTGCGGGTGGCGAGCGCCGACGAGAGCGAGCAGCCGGTGCCGTGCGTGCTGTCGGTGACGATCCGCTCGCCGTCGAAGGACGCGATCGTGCCGGTCGCGCCGACCAGCGCATCCGGCGCCTCAGGTCCGGACAGATGCCCGCCCTTGACCAGCACGAGCGCGCCCGTGGCCGAGGCGAGCCGGCCGGCCTGTGCGAGCGCGCCGGGCCAGGTCGTCGCCCGCTCCTCGTGCACGAGCACGGCGAGCTCCGGAAGGTTCGGCGTGACGAGATCGGCGAGCGGAAGCAGCCCGCGCAGCGCCTGCTCCGCGTCCGCATCGAGCAGCCGGTCCCCGCTCGTGGCGACCATCACCGGATCCAGCACGACCGTCGGCGGCCGATGTGCACGCAGCCAGGATCCGACCTCCCCGATCACGGCGGTGTCTGCCAGCATGCCGATCTTCACCGCGTCGATCCGCACGTCCGGGGAGAGCGCGTCGAGCTGCGCACGCAGGAACTCCGCGGGTGGCACGTGAACCCCAGTCACGCCACGGGTGTTCTGCGCCGTGAGCGCTGTGATCGCGGCCATGCCGTAGCCGCCGTTCGCGGCGATGGACTTGAGATCGGCTTGGATCCCGGCTCCGCCGGAAGGATCGCTGCCGGCGATGCTGAGCACGCGCGGGACGCCGCCGCTCCCCCACGCGCGCAGCAGCTCGCGCGCGGCCATGCGCGGATCCGGGGCGGCGCAGACCGCGGAGACGACGGCGACGCCCGCTGCGCCGGCCTGCCGCAGCGGGGCGACGTCGTCCGGGCCCACGCCGCCGATCGCGACGCAGGGCAGCGGACTGGCTGCGGCGACGTCGGCGAACCCGCGCACGCCGAGGGCCGGCGGGTGGTCCGGCTTGGTCGTGGTGGGATGGATGACGCCCACGCCGAGGTAGTCGACCGTCCCCTCGGGCAGCGCGCGCACGGCGTCCAGATGGGCGCTCGTGTTCGCAGTGAGCCCGATGATCGCGTCGGGGCCGAGCAGTGAGCGCGCGACCGCGACCGACACATCGGACTGGCCGACATGGATCCCGTCCACCCGCGCGCCCCGGCGGCGCGCCTCGAGCAGCGCCTCGAGCCGGTCGTCGACGAGCAGCAGCGCCCTTCCCGCGATCACCGCGGACAACTCCGCGAGCTGCGCGACGATCGCGGCGTCGTCGGCGTCCTTGTCGCGGAGCTGCACGATCCGCACCCCGCCCGCGACGGCCTCGTCGACGACGGCGGCGACGCCTCGGTCCCCGCACAGCGTCCGATCGGTGACGAGGTAGAGCGCGAGATCGTCCGGATTCAGCCGGGTCATGCCGCGACCGTCGTCGCCACGCTGACGCGCGCCCGCGCAGCCAGCTCCGACGGGGCGACGGCCGCGAGGGCATCGAGCAGGCGGACCGCGAAGGATCCCGGCCCTGCGGCGCCTCTCGCGGCATCCTCGGCCGCGATCGTGTAGACGAGCGTGGCGGCCGCGGCCGCGACGGCCGGGTTCTCGCCGGTCTGCCGGGCCGCACCCAGGAAGGCGGCCATCACGGCGCCGAGGGCGCAGCCGCCGCCGGTGACACGGGTGAGCAGGGCGTCTCCGTTGGCGACGCGGATCTCCGTCTGCCCGTCGATGATGAGGTCGACGGGTCCGGACACGGCGACCGCTCCCCCGGTGCGGGCGGCGAGGTCCCGTGCGGCGTCGACCGCCGCCTCCGTGCCGTCCACGGCGTCCACGCCGCGGCCGCCCGCACTGCGGCCTGCGAGGGCGAGGATCTCCGAGGCGTTCCCGCGGATCACGGTCGGGCGCCGTTCGAGCAGATCCTGCGCGAGAGCGGTGCGCACGGGCAAGGCGCCGACCGCGACCGGATCCAGCACCCAGGGCGTCCCGGCCGTGCGCGCTCCGCCCACGGCCTCGAGGCTCGCCGTGCGCTGCTCCGGCGTAGGAGTGCCGAGGTTCACGAGCAGACCGGACGAGATCGCGGCGAACATGCCGGCTTCGCCCGTGATGTCCACCATCGCGGGAGCAGCTCCCAGCGCGAGCAGCACGTTGGCCGTGAAGCCGGTGACCACCGAGTTCGTGATGCAGTGCACGAGCGGGGGCTCCGCCCGCAGCACTTTCAGGAGGCTCGAGGCGGATTCCACCACGGAGCCGGACGACATTTCCAGACGCGCGTTCATCGCGACATCCCTTCGCTAGTACGACCTAGATCAGGTTCGACGGGTCTGTTCTCAGCCGCGGATGCGGCACCCCGTGTCACTGCGGGTCAGTCTAGCGAGACAAGGCGCTGCCCCCATCCTCCGGACGCCGTCCGTCACTCCGCAGACCGACGGACCCGTGCAAGGCCGAACCAGAGCGCCGCGCCGGCCCAGAGGACGACCAGACAGGCCGTCAGGACGAATCCGAGCGCATTCAGATCGACGGCCCCCACGACTCCGGCGACGGCGGGCGGATGGGGCAGGATGCGCAGCACCACCCCGGAGAGCTCGACCGTGCCGATCACGAGTGCGACGACGATCGAGACTCCCGTGACCAGCAGGTCGTACCGCCGGACCGCGCCCTCCCGCGTCGTGGAGCGCCACGAGTACGCCCGCCGGGACATGGCCCCCTGCGCGGAATCCAGCAGCGACATGCCCGCCGCGAACAGCACAGGGAGGGTCAGCACGACCCACCACGGAACCGGCACTGAAGAGACGGCGCCCGATGAGACGGCGGAGTGCGAGGCGGCGGTCCCGGCGAGCGCGAGCAGACCGATCTCCGTCGCGGTGTCGAAGCCCAAGCCGAAGAGCAGCCCGACCGCGTACATGCGCGACGGCCGGTCGATCACGGCGTCGAGGCGACCGAGCAGCGCCCACGCCGGGCCGCCGTGCTGATGCGTGCTCCCCGCGCCTGCGGCGATGGCGCAGGGCGAGGATGTTGGCGGCCGCGATGATGAGCAGGAAGACCCCGGACACGACCGGTCCGATCACGCCCGTCCACACGCGCAACGGCGAGGCCGGATCCGGCAGGCTAGCGGAGAGCGCGCCGATCCCCAGCGCCAGCAGCAGGCAGAGGATCGTGACGACGGTCGCGTGCCCGAGGGAGAACCACAGGCCGACGCCTCGTGCGCTGCGCCCTCGCGACAGCAGCTGCCGCGTCGTGTTGTCGATCGCCGCGATGTGATCGGCGTCGAAGGCGTGACGGAGCCCGAGCGCGTACGCCGTCGTTCCCACTCCGAAGCCGAGCAGGGATCCCGCACCGCCGGACGACAGCAGCAGCATGCCCCACCCGAGCACGTGCAGCGAACCGACGACATATGCGGTCGGGCTAGCCGGGAAGCGCATGATCCCGCCCCCTCTCCGAGTCCGCCGCCGTGCCGGAAAGCAGCCCGGCGCGCAGCGCGTCCCACCCGGCGCTGAGATCGCCGAGATGCGCGGCGCCGGCGAGGGAACGGACGATGACGCCCCCGCGCTCGGGGCGCAGCACGACCATTCCGCTCGTGCGCCACGCTGCCTCGTCCTGCAGGTGCTCGCGCCCGAAGAGGAGCAGGCTGTCCAGGACGCGATCCGGTCCCAGCACCCCGGGAACGGGAGCGTACCCCGCCAGGTCCAGGCTCTCGACGAGCACCGGCCGGCCCTGCACGGCGATCTCGGTGCGCGCGAGGACCGAGCCGCCCGCTTCCCCTGCGCGTCCGAGCACGAGCGTCTCGCGGAGCAGGAGCACCGCGCCGTCGCCGAGCGCGGCCACCGTCCGGCGGTCCACATCGGCGCCGTCCGAGACGACGAACGGCAGACCGTGCCAGGTGCAGATCCCGCGATCGCCGATCTCGATCCGCGACGTCCAGGAGGCACGCGCCCCGCGGCCGTCGTAGGCGACCGTGCCGCCGATGTCCTCCAGTTCCAGCGTGCAGTCCTCGCCGACCGAGATGTGCAGCTCGACGACGTCGCCACCGAGCAGGAGCGCGCCGGCGGCGACGAGACCGACGCGGGCGTAGCGCGGGCCGCGTTCGAGGAGGCGCGCCGCGATCACGCCGGAGCGCAGCACGACCCGCGCCCGTTCCGACCCCGCGCTGATCTCGACGACCGTGATCGATGCGCCCGCCGGCGTCACCGCGATTCCGGGTGCGCGTGCGCGGGAGCGCCGTCCGCGTGGCTGTGCACGTAGCCCCCGGCTTCGCTGTCGTCCGCGTGGAAGTGCGGGGCCATCGGACCCGGGTCCTGCGGCCGGTGTGCGCCGGAGCGGTGCGCCGCCAGCATCTCCAGGACCCACTCCTTCAGCCGTGACACGGAGTCCGGATCGGTGCGGGACAGGGCGAGGACCTCGCCGCCGTCCCGAGCGTCCGATGCGTCGCGCACCATCTGCTCCACGTCGACGCCGACGTACGGAGCCAGGTCGGTCTTGTTCACGACGAGCAGGTCGGCGCGGGCGATCCCCGGGCCGCCCTTGCGCGCGACGTCTCCGCCGCCGGCGACGTCGAGCACGAAGATCTGGGCGTCGACGAGCGCCGGCGAGAACGTGGCCGTCAGGTTGTCGCCGCCGGATTCGATGATGACGACGTCGAGCGGCGCGAAGTCGCGTTCGATGTCCTCGACGGCGAGGAGGTTCGCGGTGACGTCGTCGCGGATGGCGGTGTGCGGGCACGCGCCGGTCTCCACCGCGCGGATCCGCTCCGGATCCAGCACCCCGGCCGAGCGGAGGAAGCGGGCGTCCTCGTCGGTGTAGATGTCGTTCGTGATCACGCCGAGAGCGATCTCGCCGGCGAGCGCACGGCATGCGGTCGCGATGAGCGTGGATTTGCCCACGCCGACCGGGCCGGCGATGCCGAGGCGGAGAGCACGGGGAGCGGGGATCTCAGGCACGGAACAACCTCCGGTTCATGCGGGCGTGGGCTTCCGCCCACGCCTCGGCGTGCGGGGCGCTGCCGGCGGGGATGCCGGCGGGATCGGTCAGCGCGGCGACCGGATCGACGAGATCGCTCCACCGCCGCGCACGCGGCGAGGACCCAGCCGACCGGCAGCACCGGGTCGGTGGGCGCGAGCTTGAGCAGGGCGGCGGCGGCGCGTCTGCGCGTCCTCGTAGACGAACAGCCGGACCAGGTCGCGCGGATCCATGTCCGTCACCGCGGCGATCGCGCCGATCACCAGGGGCCGCGGCGGCGCGGGCTGCGCCGCGCACGCCCGCACCGGCGTCGGCCTCGGGCCAGAGCCGGGTCGCCAGGCGCAGGGCGCCGCGGCCGAGAAGGCGAGACGCCTCGCGCTGCGCCGCGCTCGGGGTGCGGGCGGCCCAGTGATCGACGATCTCCTCGAGCTCGGGCCTCGACGGCCGGCTCCGCAGCCGGTGCCGTACGACCACCGCCGTCCCGGCCTCGACGAGGGTCGTGGTCCTGGCCCGCCCGACGAGGTAGGCCGGGACGTCGCGCCGGCGGCATGCCGGCCAGGAGCGCGGGCTCGAGCCCGGCCGAATGCGCGTGCCCGCCGGATGGCAGCCGACCGTCGGCGAGCAGCATCGCGACGGTCAGCGACGCGGGGATCGTCGCCGCAGGCAGCACCGGAACGGACATGATCAGAACATCGAGTACAGCTGCGCGAGCGGCAGCCGGTCCGCAGGCGCCGGGACGACGGTCTCGCCGTCGATCGAGATCGCGAAGGTGTCGGGGCGGATGTCGATGCGCGGAAGGGCGTCGTTGTTCTTCAGATCGCGCCTTCGTGACCGCCCGGGTGCTGCGCACCGCGGCGAGCCGGCGGCGCAGGCCGAGCCGCTCTTCGAGGCCGTCCTCGAGGGCCGCGGGCGAGACGAACGACACGGACAGGTCGGCGCCGATCGCGTCGAGGAACGCCGGCCGCATCAGCACCGGCTGCGGCGTCGGGATCGAGGCGTTCGGGTCGCCGAGCGCACCCCAGACCAGGCCGCCGCCCTTGATCACGACGTCCGGCCGCACGCCGAAGAACGCGCGGATCCCAGAGCACCAGGTCGGCGAGCTTGCCGGGCTCGACGGATCCGACCTCGTGGTCGATCCCGTGTCCGATGGCCGGGTTGATCGTGTACTTCGCGACGTAGCGGCGGGCGCGCTCGTTGTCGGCGGGAAGGTTCTCGCTGAGCCGGCCGCGGCGGTGCTTCATGACGTGCGCGACCTGCCAGGTGCGGGTGATGACCTCGCCGATCCGGCCCATCGCCTGGGCGTCGGAGGAGGTGATCGACAGCGCCCCCATGTCGTGCAGGATGTCCTCGGCGGCGATCGTGGTGGCGCGGATCCGCGACTCGGCGAACGCGAGATCCTCCGGCACGGCGGGATTGAGGTGGTGGCAGACCATCAGCATGTCGAGGTGCTCGGCCACGGTGTTCACGGTGTGCGGCAGCGTCGGATTGGTCGAGCCGGGGATGACGTTCGGCAGCGACGCGATCGAGAGGATGTCCGGCGCATGACCGCCGCCGGCGCCCTCGACGTGGAAGGCATGGATCGCCGCGCCCGCCGATCGCGTCGATCGTGGACTGCACGTAGCCGGTCTCGTTGAGCGAGTCGGAGTGCAGCGCGACCTGCAGACCCCATTCCTCGGCCGCCGCTCAGCGCCGCATCGATCGCGGCCGGAGTGGCGCCCCAGTCCTCGTGGATCTTGTAGCCGGCGGCGCCCGCGAGCGCCTGCTCGCGCAGCGCCTGCTGCGAGACGGTGCTGCCCTTGCCGAGCAGCAGGACGTTGACCGGGAGGCGGTCGAGAGCACGGTGCATCGTCTCCAGGTGCCAGGCGCCGGGGGTGACGGTCGTCGCCTTGGATCCCTCGGAGGGGCCGGTGCCGCCTCCGACGATCGTCGTGATCCCGGTCGCCAGCGCCTCGTGGATCTGCGACGGCGAGAGCAGGTGCACGTGCGAGTCGATGCCGCCCGCGGTCAGGATCCGTCCCTCGCCGGAGACCACGTCGGTCGACGGGCCGATCACCAGGTCCGGGTGCACGCCGTCGGCGATGTCGGGGTTGCCGGCGCGGCCCAGGGCGACGATCCGGCCGTCGCGCAGGCCGACGTCGGCGCGCACGACGCCCCACCAGTCGAGCACGATCGCGTTGGTGATCACGGTGTCCAGCGCGCCCGTCGCGCGCGGGTGGCGGTGCGACTGCGCCATGGACTCGCGGATCGACTTGCCTCCGCCGAACACGGCCTCCTCGCCGCCGGCGGTGAGATCGCTGCTCGATCTCGATCCACAGGTCGGTGTCGCCGAGGCGGACCTGGTCGCCGGCGGTGGGGCCGTAGAGCGACGCGTAGCGTTCACGGTCCAGCCGCATCAGGCACCTCTGCCCGTCTCGGCGTCGAGCGCCGGCCGGTCCGTGTTGCCGCGGTTGCAGTCCCGGCACCCGGCGGGCGCCCCGCGATCGCGACGATCGCCGAGCTCGCGGGAGGCGCCCGGCTCGAACCGCTGCGAGGTCCCGGACGGGATGTCCAGCCGGAAGCCGTGCGCGGCCGCGCGGTCGAATTCCAGAGCGCCGTGTTGACGTCCGGCAGGTGCACGTGCGAGCCGATCTGCATCGGGCGGTCGCCGGTGTTCAGGAACACCAGGCTGCCCGCGTTCGTCGTCCGAGCCGCGGCGTTGAGCTCGATCGAGCCCGGCGCGGATCCGGATCGCGCCCGGGCGCCTCGGCGACGCCGTCGGCCTGTTCTCGCGTGCCGGCGGTCGCGGGCGGCTCCTGGATCGGATGGTGCAGGGTGACGAGCTTGCGGCCGTCCGGGAAGGTGGCCTCGACCTGCACGTCGGCGCAGCATCTCGTCGACGCCGGGCATCACCTCGTCGACGGTCAGCACCTCCCGCCCTGCTGCATGAGCTCCTCGACGAGCGCGCCCTCGCGGGCCCGCTCGATCACCCAGGTGCTCAGCAGCGCCACGGTCTCCGGGTAGTTCAGCCGGACGCCGCGCGCGCGGCGATCCCTCGCCACCATGCCCGCGACCGCCAGCAGCAGCTTCTCCGTCTCAGCCGGACTCACGTGCATGCTGCGCCTCCGATGTCAGGGAACATCGCGACTCTAATCCCCGGGGCCGTCCCGCGCGAGGTCGATCAGGTTTCCGCCGTGTAACGCCGCGGCGCGCCCGGATCCCCGC
Source organism: uncultured Actinomycetota bacterium (assembly GCA_963791605.1). GTDB lineage: Bacteria > Actinomycetota > Actinomycetes > Actinomycetales > Microbacteriaceae > Microbacterium. The sequence continues at coordinate 27,448 of CAWBTB010000009.1, forward strand.
TCAGTCCCGGATCTGCGCGCCGAACCGCTCGGCCGCGACGGCGACGCCCGCGAGCTTCGCCTCGGTGGCCTCCGCAGCGGTCAGGGTGCGGTCTTCGGCGCGGAAGCGCAACGCGAAGGTCAGGCTCTTGGATCCGGCCGGCACCCCCTCGCCGCGGTAGTCGTCGACGAGCCGGACGCGACTCGAGCAGCGCGCTCGGCGCCCTCGGCGAGGGCGGCGCTCACCTCGGCGGCGGGCACGCCGGCGTCGACCACGAGCGATACGTCCTGCGTGGCGGCGGGATACGTCGACAGCGATGCCGCGACGACGCGATCGCCGGCGAGCGCCAGCACCCGGTCGAGGTCGAGCTCGAGCACGAACGCACGGCCGGGCAGGTCCGCGTCGGCGGCGACCTGCGGGTGCAGTTCGCCGACGTAGCCGACCTCGGACGCCGAGCCCGTCGACGCGTCCCGCACCTGCAGCACCCCGGTGCGCCCCGGGTGCAGCGCCGCGCGGCTGCCCTGCACGACGTCGATCGCGACGCCGGCGGCCTCCGCGATCACGCGCACGGCGTCGAGGGCCTCGCTCAGGCCGTAGTCCTCGGCGGCGCGCCCCGGCTGGCGGGGCGAGACATGACCGGTGAACAGCGCGGCGACGTGGCGCGCCTGCGGCGGGATCGACGCGTTCAGCGCCGCGAGCGTCTCGTCCGAGGGACGCACGCCGAGCGGCGGGACCTCGTCGGTGCCGTACACGACGCCGGGCTCGGGCAGGAACACGACGCCGGTCTCGAAGATCGCCAGGTCCACGAGACCGCGCGCGATGTTGCGGTGCGCGATCTGCAGCAGGCCAGGGATCAGCGAGCGGCGCAGGAACGGCGCCTGGCCGTCCAGCGGGTTCGCCAGGCGCACACCCGGCAGCTCCTCGCCGGATGCGGATCCGTGCAGGTCGTTCTGGTGCTGCGTGGTGAACGGGAACGACGGGGGTCTCCACGAGGCCGGCGGCTGCCAGCGCGTTCGAGACGCGGCGACGCCCCTGCTGCAGGTCGGTGAGACCGCGGCCCGGACGGCGGCGTGGGCAGCACGGACGGGATCCGGTCCAGTCCGTGGATGCGCGCGACCTCCTCGGCCAGGCTCCACTTGTCGGTGAGGTCGGGACGCCAGCTCGGCGGAATGACGAACCCAGCCGGTCCCTGAGCCTGTCGAAGGGTCGACCGGTTGCTGAGCCTGTCGAAGCACAGGGACCGAAGAGGTCGACCTCGGCGCCGATCGTCTCGAGGGCGCCGATCACCTCGTCGTCCGTGTAGTCGACGCCGATCAGGCCCTGCACGAAGCCCGGCGGGCAGATCGATCCCCTCGATGAGCACCTCGGAGAAGAGCGCGCCGCCCTCGTCGGTGAGCGTGCCGCCGGCGAGCTGAACCATGAGGTCGGCGACCCGGCGCGCGGCGGCGAACGGGATCAGCGGATCCACGCCGCGCTCGAAGCGCTTGGACGCCTCGCTGGGCAGCTTGTGCCGGCGGGCGGAGCGCGCGATCGTGATCGGGTCGAACGTCGCCGCCTCGATGAGCACGTTGCGCGTGGTCCCGCTCATCTCGGTCGTGCCGCCGCCCATGACTCCGGCGAGCCCGATCGGGCCGGATCCGTCGGTGATGAGCAGGTCCTCGCCGCTGAGCGTGCGCTCCTGGCCGTCCAGGGTGAGCATCGTCTCCCCCGGCTCGGCCCGGCGGATCACGATGCCGCCGTCGAGCTTGTCGAGGTCGTAGCCGTGCACGGGATTGCCGAGCTCGAGCATCACGTAGTTGGTGATGTCGATGAGCACGCCGAGCGAGCGCATGCCGGCCAGCGTCAGCCGGGCGATCATCCACGGCGGCGTCGGGCGGGACGGATCCACGCCGCGCACCACACGGGTGACGAACTCGGTCGCGCCCGCGTTGCCGCGGATCGGTGCGGTGTCGTCGACGACGGCGGTGAAGCCGGTGCCCGGCTGCAGCTCGGCGAAGTCGCGCTCGGCAGGGTCGCGGAACGCCGCACCGGTCGCGTGCGCATACTCGCGGGCGATGCCGCGCAGCGAGAACGCATAGCCGCGGTCGGGGGTGACGTTCACGTCGACCGCGACGTCGTCCAGGCCCAGCAGCGCGATCGCGTCGGTGCCGACGGGCGCGTCGATGCCGAGCTCGGACAGGATCAGGATCCCGTTGTGCTCGTCGCCGAGGCCCAGTTCGCGGGCCGAGGCGATCATGCCGTCGGAGACGTGCCCGTAGGTCTTGCGCGCGGCGATCGGGAACGGTCCCGGCAGCACGGCGCCGGGCAGGGTCACGACGACCTTGTCGCCGACGGCGAAGTTGTGCGCGCCGCAGACGATGCCGCGGACGCCGCCTGCCGAAGGGCCGACGTCGACCTGGCACCAGCGGATGGTCTTGCCGTTGGACTGCGGCTCGTCCTCGAAGGAGAGCACCTGGCCCACCACGACGGGGCCGGAGATGCCGAAGCCGTGCAGCTCCTCCTCCTCGAAGCCCACCGAGACCAGCGCCGCGAAGACGTCGTCCGGCGTGACCGTCCTCGGCCACATCCACGTACTCACGCAGCCACGAAAGCGGGACGCGCATCACACCACCATCCCGAACTGCTCGCTGAAACGGACATCGCCCTCGGCCATGTCGCGCATGTCCTGCACGTCGCTGCGGAACATGAGCGCGCGCTCGACGCCCATGCCGAACGCGAAGCCGCTGTACACGTCGGGGTCGATCCCGGCCGCGCGCAGCACGTTCGGGTTGACCATGCCGCAGCCGCCCCACTCGATCCAGCGCGCGCCGCCCTTGAAGGTCGGGTGCCACAGGTCGAGCTCGGCGGAGGGCTCGGTGAAGGGGAAGAAGTTGGTGCGGAAGCGGGTCTTCGCCTCCGGGCCGAACAGCTGCCGCGCGACGTGGTCGAGCGTGCCCTTGAGGTGCGCCATCGAGATGCCCTTGTCGACGACGAGGCCCTCGAACTGCGTGAACACCGGCAGATGCGTCGCGTCGAACTCGTCGGTGCGGTACACCCGGCCCGGGCAGAGCACGTAGATCGGCACCTCGCGGTCGAGCATCGAGCGCACCTGCACCGGGCTGGTGTGCGTGCGCATCACCAGGTGCCGGGAGGACGGATCCACGTAGAACGTGTCCTGCTCCTGGCGGGCGGGGTGGTCGACGTCGAAGTTCAGCGCGTCGAAGTTGAACCACTCGTGCTCGAGCTCCGGCCCCTCCGCGATCTCCCAGCCCATGCCGACGAACACGTCGCTGATCTGCTCCTGCAGCAGGGTGAGCGGGTGCCGGGCGCCGACGCGGCTGCGCGAGGCGACCGCGGTGATGTCCACCCGCTCGGCCTCGAGGCGGGCCGCGGTCTCCTGCTCGGCGAGCTCGGCCTCCTTCGCGGCGAGCGCCTGCGTGACGCGGCCCCGGCCCTGGCCGATGAGCTTGCCGAACGCGGCCTTGTGCTCGGGGGCGACCTGACGCATCGACGCGTTCAGGATCGCGAGCGGCGAACCGTCGGCGACGTGCGCGGCGCGCGCGGCCTTCAGCTCTGCGGTGTCGGCCGCGGATCCGATCGCGGCGAGCGCGGCCTGCGACGGCGGTCTCCACCGCCTCGGGGGTGATGGCTGCTGGTTCAAGAGCGCGAGGGTTGGAGGGTGCGTTGTCGGACACGAGAGACGAGTCTACCGGGGCGGTTCACCGGCTCTGCCCTGCATGGCGATGACCTCGGTGAGGGTCGACTCGTCGTCCGCCGCCGCATTGCCGTCATGGTGGCCGTGCTGCACCTTCGGCGAGCGCCGGGTGCGGATCTCCACCCACTTCGCGACGCCGGACAGGATCAGGCACATCGAGATGTAGATGACGGCGACGATGAGTCCCGCCTGCAGCAGCGGCCGGCCGGGCTGCGAGCTGAGGTACTTGGCGTAGTAGATGAGCTCGGGGTAGGTGATGATGAAGCCGAGCGCGGTGTCCTTCAGCGTCACCACGAGCTGCGCGATGATGACCGGCAGCATCGCCCTGATCGCCTGCGGCAGCAGGATGAACGCCATCACCCCGGACTTGCGCAGGCCGATCGCGTACCCGGCCTCCTTCTGGCCGCGCGGCAGGGATTCGATCCCGGCGCGCAGCACCTCGGCGAGCACGGATCCGTTGTAGAGCACGAGTCCGATCACGACGGCGGCGTACGGCGACATCCGGAACGTGCTACCGGGGATCGAGTTGATGCCGTAGTAGAAGATCATCATCATGACCAGCACCGGCACGGCGCGCAGCAGCTCGATCACGACGGTGACCGGCACCCGCACCCAGGCGTGCTCGGAGAGCCGGCCGAGCGCGAGCACGAAGCCGAGCACGATGCTGCCGACCGCGGCGGCGAGGAACGCGCTGACCGTGGCCCACAGCGCCTGGGCCATGCCCTGCCACACGAGCGTGTAGGTGAACAGGTTCCAGCGCGCCGCGTCGAACTGGCCGGTCACCGCGAACCGGTAGACGACGAACCCGAGGATCGCGAGCACGACCAGCACGGTGACGGCGCCGAGGATCCGGTTGCGCAGCACCGCGCGCGGGCCGGGGACGTCGTAGAGAACGGATGCGCCGCTCATCGGACGATCCTCCACTTCTTCTCGAAGTACCGCTGCAGCAGGCTCAGCAGCATGACCAGGACGACGAACACCGCGGCGACCCAGAGCAGGATCTCCATGACCGTGCCCGGCCGGTTCGCCGAGTCGGCGACCGTGGCGCGGAGGGCGGCGAGCTCGGCGATCGAGAACCCGGCCGCGATCGTGGTGTTCTTCAGCAGCGCGATGAACACGCTCATCATCGGCGGGACGACGGAGCGGAACGCCTGCGGCATGATCACCAGCGTCATCACCTGACCGAACGTCAGCCCGATCGCCCGGGCGGCCTCGGCCTGCCCGACCGGCACGGTGCTGATGCCGGCGCGCAGCACCTCGGCGACGTAGGTCGCGGTGTAGATGCCGAGGGCGAGGATCCCGAGCAGCATGAACGGGATGTCCGGCAGGTCGAGCTTCGGATAGCCGAACACGAAGAAGAAGAACACCAGGGTGAGCGGGGTGTTGCGGATCAGGTTGACGTACACGGTCCCGACGCCGCGGGCGATCGGCACCGGCGATACCCGCATCGCCCCGACGATCGTGCCGATCACGAGCGCCAGGACACCGCCGCCGAGGAACAGCAGGATCGTGTTCAGGATCGCGGTGCCCCACAGATCGAGGTTGCCCAGCAGTGCGTCCACGCGGTTACTCCTTCAGGACGAGAGGACTTCGAGACAAGCGGCCGGCGGGCCCCCACCCGCCGGCCGCGGCTTTCACCGGATCCGGATCACTTCTCGACCGCGGGCTGAGTGACCTTCATGCCGCTCGCGCCGAGGTTCTTCTCGAAGATCGCCTTCCAGGTGCTCCCGCCGTCCGTGAACATCGTGTCGACGAACGTCTGGAACGCGGTGTCGCCCTTGGCCAGGCCCACGCCGTACTTCTCGGTCGTGAACGGCTCGCCGACGACCTTCAGCTCCTCCGGGTCCTGCGCGGCGTAGCCGATCAGGATCGCCTGGTCGGTGGTGACCGCGTCGACCTGCTTGTTGATCAGCTGCTCCACGCACGCCGAGTACAGGTCGAGACCGACCGCCTTGGTGTCCGGGAAGTTCTGCTGGATGTTCTGCAGCGGCGTGGATCCGGTCGCCGAGCACACGGTCTTGCCCTGGCCAGGTCCTTCTCGCTCTTGATCGTGTCGTCGCTCTTGCGCACCAGCAGGCCCTGACCGGTGACGAAGTACGGGCCGGCGAAGTCGATCAGCGCCTTGCGCTTGTCGTTGATGGAGTACGTGCCGACGTAGTAGTCCACGTCGCCGTTCACGATCGCCTGCTCGCGGTTGGCGGACGGGATCGGCTTGAAGTCGATCTTGTCCTCGCTGTAGCCGAGGGAGGCGGCGATCCAGCGCGCGATGTCGATGTCGAAGCCGGTGCGCTTGCCGGTCTTGGCGTCCTTGTAGCCGAGACCGGGCTGGTCCTCCTTGACGCCGATCGTGATCTTGCCGTTCTTGGTGATCCGGTCGAACGTCGGGCTGCCGTCGACCTTGACGTTCTTGGCGACCTCGAACAGCGGCTTGTCGCTCGTCGGGGTGGTGCCCTCCCCCGTCGCGCCGGGGGCCGTCGGGCTGCCGCTGTTGCAGCCGGTGAGTGCGAGCAGGGCGGCGACCGCGAGGCCGACCCCGGCGAGGGTGCGTGTCTTCAGCATGTGCGTCTCTCCTTCGGTGGTGCAGGGTGCTGTGGTGCAGGGTGCTGTGGTGCTGGTCAGTGGGTGAGCAGCTTGGACAGGAAGTCCTTGGCGCGGTCGCTCTGCGGGTGCGTGAAGAACTGCTCGGGCTCGGCCTCCTCGAGGATCCGGCCGTCGGCCATGAACACGACCCGGTTCGCGGCCTTGCGCGCGAAGCCCATCTCGTGGGTGACCACGATCATGGTCATGCCGCTCGCGGCCAGCTCGATCATGACGTCGAGGACCTCGGTGATCATCTCCGGGTCGAGCGCGCTGGTCGGCTCGTCGAACAGCATCACCTTGGGGTGCATCGCGAGCGCCCGTGCGATCGCGACGCGCTGCTGCTGCCCGCCGCTGAGCTGCGCGGGGAGCTTGGCCGCCTGCTGCGCGACGCCGACGCGCTCGAGCAGCTGCATGGCCTCCTGCTCGGCGTCGGCCTTCTTCATGCCGCGCACCTTGATCGGCCCCAGGGTGACGTTCTCCAGGATCGTCAGGTGCGCGAACAGGTTGAACGACTGGAACACCATGCCGACGTCGGCGCGCAGCTGGGCGAGCCCCTTGCCCTCCGCCGGGAGCTTCTCGCCGTCGATCGAGATGGATCCGCTGGTGATCGTCTCGAGGCGGTTGATGGTGCGGCAGAGCGTCGACTTGCCGGATCCGGACGGGCCGATGATCACGACCACCTCGCCCTTGTGCACGGTGAGGTCGATGTCGGTCAGGGCCTGGAAGTCGCCGTAGTGCTTCTGGACGTGGTCGACGACGACGAGCGGGCGCCCACGCGAAGCGTCGGGCGCGGCGGTGGCATCGGGCATGCGGACTCCGTGAGGATCGACGAGACGGCGAGCGGGCGCCGTGATGTCGATGACGTTATTCACCTGCAGCGCCTCGCTGGGGCGTTCCTTGAGCGTTCCTTGAGGGTTCTGCGACCGGTGTTTCTGCGTGAGTTTCGCGGAGGTTCCCGCCCGGTTCCTCTCCTGCAGCCGGGCTCAGCCGTGCGTCTCGCGGTAGTAGCGGATCGCGCCGGGATGCAGCGCGATCGGATCCGTGAAGATCGCCTGCCTCCGGTCCAGCAGCGCCGCCGCGGGCACGTGCTGCGCGATCGACGCGCGCGCGTCGAACAGCACTCGGGCGACGTCGTGGATGAGCCCTTCCGGCGCGTCCGCCCGGCTCACCAGATAGTTCGGCACCGTCATCGTCACCGTCGACGCGGTGATGCCGTAGATCGCCGATCGGCAGATCCGCCTGCCGGTACGCGCCCGCGTGCGCGGCGTTGACGGCGTCGACGACCGTGGGCGGGATCGACAGCAGCCGGATCGGAGTACTCGCCGCGAGCTTCTCGATGCCGGGCGTGGGCAGCCCGCCGACCCAGAAGAATCCGTCGATGTCGCCGTGCTGCAGCGCGGCGATCGAGTCCTCGAGACCGAGCTGCGGATTGCGGATCGACGCGGCGTCCACGCCTGCGCCGCTGAGGATCCGCTGCGAGACCACCTCGACGCCGGATCCCCGAGCACCGAGCGAGACCGCGCGTCCGGCGAGATCCTGGACGCTGTGCACGTCCGACTCGGCCCGCACGACGATGTGCACGTACTCGTCGTACAGCCGCGCCACCGCGACGATCGGGATCGCACGGTCGAAGGCGCCGGTCCCGGCGACGGCGTCGGCCACCGCGTCTCCCTGCGCGAAGCCGAGCACCGCCTGGCCGGATCCGACCTGCTCGAGGTTGTCGACGGATCCGTTTGTCGACTGCGCCGAGAATCGTGCCGCCGAGCTGCTGCGAGAGCGCGGTCGGCCAGATGCGTGCCGTACGCGTAGTAGACCCCGGTCGTCCCGCCGCCGGCGATCGTCTGCGGACGGTCCGCCCAGCCGCGGTCCGCCGGTGCGCAGGCGGCGAGCGCGACCGCGCACAGCAGGCCCAGCAGAGCCGACGAGATCCGGCGCAGGAGCACGCTCATCGCGCCTCCGCCGCCGGCAGCTGCAGGAGCACGCGCAACCCCCCGCCGTCCGCCGCCTCGACCCTGGAGCCGTCCGCCGACGGTGGCGAGCAGGTCGGTCGCGATCGCCAGCCCCAGACCGGATCCGGGCGTCGCACGCGTCCGGGCGCTGCGCCAGAACCGGTCGGTCGCGTGCTCCAGCTCCTCGTCGGGGATCCCGGGTCCGTGGTCCCGCACGGCGAGCACGCAGCCGTCCGCGCCTCGCGTCGGCCGACACGTCGATCGCACTGCCCGCGGGCGAGAACTTCACGGCGTTGTCGATCACCGCGTCCAGAGCGCTCTCCGCGATCGTCTCGTCGGCGGCTGCGAGCACCGGACCGTCGAGCGTGCAGCCGGAGCGGCGACGCCCTTGGCGGCCGCCGCGTCCCGCCAGGCCGCCACCCGGCGCTCGGCGAGCGCCGCGAGATCGATCGGATCGTGCAGCGGCGCATGGTCCGGTTCCGCGCGCGAATCCGAGCAGCGTGTCCAGGATCCGGGTCATCCGCCGGCCCTCCTCGCGGGTCGCCTCCACCTCGCCGTCCCAGCTGCGGTCGAGCCCCGTCGCGAGCGACTCCAGGCGCAGCAGCAGGGCGCTGAGCGGATTGCGCAGCTCGTGCGAGGCGTTCAGCGCGAACTCCTGCTGCCGCGACACCACCCGTTCGATCTCGCCCGCCATGCGGTTGAACAGCAGGATCATCCGGCGCAGCTCCGGCGGGCCCGGTGTCGTCGGAGATCCGGGCGTCCATGTCGCCGCGCTCGATCGCCTCCATCGCGAGATCCACGCGGTGCACCGGTTTCAGCACCCACGTCGCCAGCCGCAGCACCACCAGCAGGCCGACCGCGATCGCGAGCACGCACACGATCGCGAGCACGGCCCACTGCCGCACGATCTCGGCGCGCGGTGCGTCCACGCTCGCCGACATCACGACCGCGCCGATCACGTCGCCGTCGTCGACGATCGGCTCGACGAGCGACTGCTCGGCGAGCTGCCACGGCAGCAGCGACCGGCTCGGGCAGGTCGCCGCGGCGACCGGACAGCGCCAGCTGCACCTTCCCCGCGGTGGGCTCGTCGAGCACCAGCGCGGCGTCCGCGAGCGGAGCCCACGGGCGGCCCGAACGGTCCACGACGACCACGCGGGTGCCGTACAGCTCGCGGTAGCGCCGCAGCTCGCCGTCCAGCACGTCGGCGCTCGACGGAGTGCAGCGCCTGCCGGGCGCTCGTCACGAACGTGCCGAGGTCGCCGACCTGCTGCGTGTAGAACGCCTGCTGCACGCTGCGCGAGGCCGCCCAGCCGTAGGCGCCGCCGAGCAGCACCAGCACCGCGGTGAGCGGCACCAGGAACACGATGAAGAGCCGGCGGCGCACCGGTCACAGCCCCGTCAGGCGATAGCCGACGCCGCGCACCGTCTCGATCAGCGCCGGGCGGCCGATCTTGCGCCGGATCGAGGCCACGTGCACCTCGAGCGAGCGCGCGAAGCTCTGCCAGTCGGTGTTCCACACCTCGCGGATCAGGCGCTCGCGCGGCACGGCGACACCGGGATACCGTGCCAGCACCGCGATGATGTCGAACTCCTTGCGGGTCAGCTCCACGGGCTCCGCGTCGACGAGCACCCGGCGCGCGACCAGGTCGATCCGCACGCCGTCGATGTCGATGCCGACCGGGCCGGGTTCCGCCGGCAGCGCCTGGGCGCGGCGCGTGACCGCCTCGATGCGGGCGAGCAGCTCCTGCACGTCGTAGGGCTTGACGAGGAAGTCGTCGGCGCCCGGCGCGGAGCCCGCGGATCCGCTCGTGCACCTGGCTGCGGGCGGTCGCGATGAGGACGGGGACGCCGCTGACCGCGCGGATCCTGCGGCACAGCTCGATCCCGTCGATGTCGGGCAGCCCCAGATCCAGCAGCACGACCTCGGTGTCCGTGCCGAGGACCGCCATGGCGCTCCGCCCGTCCCGCGCACGCTCGGTGGCGTAGCCGGCCCGGCCGAGGAAGCCCGCCAGCGCGTCGCCGACCCGCTCGTCGTCCTCGACGATCAGGATCTTCATGCCGCGCCCCCTCTGCTGCACCTCTGCTCAGGCGCGCTGCGGCGAACGCGCTCTCGTAGAGGCAGACGCTCGCGGCGGTCGCGAGGTTCAGCGACTCCGCACGGCCGAAGATCGGCAGCCGCAGCGCGCGATCGGCCAGCCCCAGCGCGTGCTCCTCGAGCCCGTGCGCCTCGTTGCCGAACAGCCAGGCGGTCGGCGCCGCGAGGATCCCCTCGGCCCGCGCGGCGAGCAGGTCGTCGCCCTTCACATCCGCCGCGACGACCTGGAGTCCCGCCGCGCGGGCGCGCTCGACGACGTCGGCGAGGTCGCCGCCCACGGAGACCGGCAGGTGGAACAGCGACCCGGTCGTGGAGCGCACCACCTTCGGGTTGTACAGGTCGACGGTGCGCCCGGTGAGCACGACCGCGTCGGCGCCGGTGGCGTCGGCGGCGCGGATGATCGTGCCGAGGTTGCCGGGATCCCGCACCTCCTCGCAGATCGCGATCAGCCGGGGGTTCGCCGCGAAGATGTCGCGCACCGACGTCGGGGTCTGCCGGGCAACGGCCACCACGCCCTGCGGGGTGACGGTGTCGGCCATCGCGGCGAGCACGAACTCGGTGACGTACTCGATGCTCACGTCGGCCGCGGCCGCCGCGGCGCGCAGATCCGCGTGCTTGTCCCAGGCGGTCGGCGTCGCGAACAGCTCGACGATCGCGTCGGGCCGGTACGAGAGCGCCTCGCGCACCGCCTGCGGTCCCTCCAGCAGGAACAGGCCGGTCTCGGTGCGGGCGCTCCGCTTGGTGAGCTTGGCGACGGCGCGCACGCGCGGGGATCGGGGGTTCTCCAGCACGCCCCCAGTCTAGGGAACGCGAAAGGGCGCCGCCTGCAAAAGGCGACGCCCTTCCGGGGAACAACCGGTCGCTGCCCTTCGACAGGCTCAGGGACCGGCGAGGTGCTTACGCGGCCGACTTGGGCGCGTTGACGTCCGCCGGCAGAGCCTTGCGGGCGACCTCGACCAGAGCCGCGAAGGTCGCGGGCTCGTTCACCGCGAGCTCGGCGAGCATGCGACGGTCGACCTGGACGCCGGCGAGACCGAGGCCCTGGATGAAGCGGTTGTACGTGATGCCGTTCTGGCGGGCAGCGGCGTTGATGCGCTGGATCCACAGACGGCGGAAGTCGCCCTTGCGCTTGCGACGGTCGCGGTACGCGTAGACGAGGGAGTGGGTGACCTGCTCCTTCGCCTTGCGGTACAGGCGCGAGCGCTGGCCACGGTACCCCGAGGCGCGCTCGAGGATGACGCGACGCTTCTTGTGAGCGTTGACGGCGCGCTTGACTCTAGCCATTTTCGTGTGTTCCTGTTCGTGAGATCGGGCGCGTCAGCGGCCGAGGAGCTTCTTGGCGACCTTGGTGTCGTTCTTGGAGAGCACCTGGTCCTGGTTCAGGCGACGGGTGCGACGGCTCGACTTGTGCTCGAGGTTGTGGCGCATCCCGGCCTGCTGCTTCTTCAGCTTGCCGCTGCCGGTGATCTTGAAGCGCTTCTTGGCACCCGAGTGGGTCTTCTGCTTCGGCATCTTCTCTTCCTTCGTATGGCGCCCGCGTGGGCGACAGGGGTTACCCGCGCGATGCGGGAGTCTGTGGGGCTTCTTGCCCGGGCGGATCACTCCGCGGCCGGGGCTGCGGCGTCCGCCGGGGCTGCGACGCCTGCCGGCGAGCCGGGCGCCTTGGCGTCGCGGGCGGCCTGCTTGTTGGCTGCGCGCTGCGCGTCGCGCACCGCGTTCTGCTCGGCCTTCGCCTCGGACTTGTTCTTCAGCGGGGCGACGACCATGACCATGTTGCGTCCGTCGATGGTGGGGTTGGACTCCACCGTGCCGAACTCGGCCACGTCCTCGGCGAACTTGCGGAGGAGTCGCACACCCTGCTCGGGACGCGACTGCTCGCGACCGCGGAACAGGATCATCGCCTTGACCTTGTCGCCCGCCTTGAGGAAGCCCTCGGCGCGCTTGAGCTTGGTCGTGTAGTCGTGCGCCTCGATCTTCAGACGGAAGCGCACCTCCTTCAGGATCGTGTTCGCCTGGTTGCGGCGAGCTTCCTTCGCCTTCTGCGCGGCCTCGTACTTGAACTTGCCGTAGTCCATGATCTTGACCACGGGAGGCTTCGAGTTCGGGGCCACCTCGACGAGATCGAGGTCGGCTTCCTGCGCAAGACGCAGTGCGGCCTCGATGCGGACGACGCCGATCTGCTCACCCGCGGGGCCGACGAGGCGGACCTCGGGGACGCGGATGCGCTCATTGGTGCGGGGATCGCTGATGCGGACTCCTTAGACGATGGTTTCGGCCTCCATGATCCGGATGGATCACGGGCGAAAGCGGAATCGTCCCACCCGCCGGCACTCAGACGCCGGCGGCACCCTCCGCCGAGTTCCCTCGGGGCCGGCCGGAGCCGGACTGCCGGCATGAAACCGACGGGGTGCTGGACCCGGTAGCCTTGAGCGGCAAGCGCGGGTGGGAAGTGAATCCTCTTTCGTGCCGGGGTGTGAACCCCGGAGCCCGCAGAAGTCTATCAGAAGGCGACATAGAGTGACCAATCCTGCGTCCGACGGCCACGAGCACGTCTCCCCCGCCATCGACGACACCGCCGCAGGCGCCGCGCGCGACATCGCGGACGTCGCCGCCGTCGAGGTCATCACGACCGCCGCCGTGCACCTGCTCAGCGCCGCCGCTGTGAAGGTTGGGCTGGCGGACGACCCGAGACGCAGAAGGACCTGGACGAGGCGCGCAAGCTCATCAACGCGCTGGCCGGCTCATCACGGCGCGCTCCGAGATCAGCGACATGCACGCGCGCTCGCTGCGCGACGGCCTGCGCTCGGTGCAGCTGGCGTTCCGCGAGGCGTCCGTGATCCCTGATCCGATCGGTCAGGGGCCCGGCGAGAAGTGGACCGGTCCGGTCACCTGACGGGGGAGACCCGCTCGTCGTCCTCGACGATCAGGATCTTCATGCCGCGCCCCCTCTGCTCACCTCTGCTCAGGCGCGCTGGGCGAACGCGCTCTCGTAGAGGCAGACGCTCGCGGCGGTCGCGAGGTTCAGTGATTCCGCACGGCCGAAGATCGGCAGCCGCAGCGCGCGGTCGGCCAGCCCCAGCGCCTGCTCCTCGAGCCCGCGCGCCTCGTTGCCGAACAGCCAGGCGGTCGGCGCCGAGAGGATCCCCTCGGCCCGCGCGGCGAGCAGGTCGTCGCCCTTCACATCCGCCGCGACGACCTGGAGTCCGGCCGCGCGGGCACGCTGCACGACGTCGGCGAGGTCGCCGCCCACGGAGACCGGCAGGTGGAACAGCGATCCGGTCGTGGAGCGGACCACCTTCGGGTTGTACAGGTCGACGGTGCGTCCGGTGAGCACGACCGCGTCGGCGCCGGTGGCGTCGGCGGCGCGGATGATCGTGCCGAGGTTGCCGGGATCCCGCACCTCCTCGCAGATCGCGATCAGCCGGGGGTTCGCCGCGAAGATGTCGCGCACCGAGGTCGGGGTCTGCCGCGCAACGGCCACCACGCCCTGCGGGGTGACGGTGTCGGCCATCGCGGCGAGCACGAACTCGGTGACGTACTCGACGCTCACGTCGGCCTCGGCCGCCGTGGCGCGCAGGTCCGCGTGCTTGTCCCAGGCGGTCGGCGTGGCGAACAGCTCGACGATCGCGTCGGGCCGGTACGATAGCGCCTCGCGCACCGCCTGCGGTCCCTCCAGCAGGAACAGGCCGGTCTCCGTGCGGGCGCTCCGCTTGGTGAGCTTGGCGACGGCGCGCACGCGCGGGGATCGGGGGTTCTCCAGCACGCCCCCAGTCTAGGGAACGCGAAAGGGCGCCGCCTGCAAAAGACGACGCCCTTCCGGAGAACAACCGGTCGCTGCCCTTCGACAGGCTCAGGGACCGGCGAGGTCCTTACGCGGCCGACTTGGGCGCGTTGACGTCCGCCGGCAGAGCCTTGCGGGCGACCTCGACCAGAGCCGCGAAGGTCGCGGGCTCGTTCACCGCGAGCTCGGCGAGCATGCGACGGTCGACCTGGACGCCGGCGAGACCGAGGCCCTGGATGAAGCGGTTGTACGTGATGCCGTTCTGACGGGCAGCGGCGTTGATGCGCTGGATCCACAGACGGCGGAAGTCGCCCTTGCGCTTGCGACGGTCGCGGTACGCGTAGACGAGGGAGTGGGTGACCTGCTCCTTCGCCTTGCGGTACAGGCGCGAGCGCTGGCCACGGTAACCCGAGGCGCGCTCGAGGATGACGCGACGCTTCTTGTGAGCGTTGACGGCGCGCTTGACTCTAGCCATTTTCGTGTGTTCCTGTTCGTGAGATCGGGCGCGTCAGCGGCCGAGGAGCTTCTTGGCGACCTTGGTGTCGTTCTTGGAGAGCACCTGGTCCTGGTTCAGGCGGCGGGTGCGACGGCTCGACTTGTGCTCGAGGTTGTGGCGCATCCCGGCCTGCTGCTTCTTCAGCTTGCCGGTACCGGTGATCTTGAAGCGCTTCTTGGCACCCGAGTGGGTCTTCTGCTTCGGCATCTTCTCTTCCTTCGTATGGCGCCCGCGTGGGCGACAGGGGTTACCCGCGCGATGCGGGAGTCTGTGGGGCTTCTCGCTCCGGGCGGATCACTCCGCGGCCGGGGCTGCGGCGTCTGCCGGGGCTGCGACGCCTGCCGGAGATCCGGGCGCCTTGGCGTCGCGGGCGGCCTGCTTGTTGGCCGCGCGCTGCGCGTCGCGCACCGCGTTCTGCTCGGCCTTCGCCTCGGACTTGTTCTTCAGCGGTGCGACGACCATGACCATGTTGCGTCCGTCGATGGTGGGGTTGGATTCCACCGTGCCGAACTCGGCCACGTCCTCGGCGAACTTGCGGAGGAGTCGCACACCCTGCTCGGGACGCGACTGCTCGCGACCGCGGAACAGGATCATCGCCTTGACCTTGTCGCCCGCCTTGAGGAAGCCCTCGGCGCGCTTGAGCTTGGTCGTGTAGTCGTGCGCCTCGATCTTCAGACGGAAGCGCACCTCCTTCAGGATCGTGTTCGCCTGGTTGCGGCGAGCTTCCTTCGCCTTCTGCGCGGCCTCGTACTTGAACTTGCCGTAGTCCATGATCTTGACCACGGGAGGCTTCGAGTTCGGGGCCACCTCGACGAGATCGAGGTCTGCTTCCTGCGCAAGACGCAGTGCGGCCTCGATGCGGACGACGCCGATCTGCTCACCCGCGGGGCCGACGAGGCGGACCTCGGGGACGCGGATGCGCTCATTGGTGCGGGGATCGCTGATGCGGACTCCTTAGACGATGGTTTCGGCCGCCATGATCCGGATGGATCACGGGCGAAAGCGGAATCGTCCCACCCGCCGGCACTCAGACGCCGGCGGCACCCTCCGCCGAGTTCCCTCGGGGCCGGCCGGAGCCGGACTGCCGGCCTGAAACCGACGGGGTGCTGAACCCGGTAGCCTTGAGCGGCAAGCGCGGGTGGGAAGTGAATCCTCTTTCGTGCCGGGGTGTGAACCCCGGAGCCCGCAGAAGTCTACCAGAAGGCGACATAGAGTGACCAATCCTGCGTCCGACGGCCACGAGCACGTCTCCCCCGCCATCGACGACACCGCCGCCGGCGCCGCGCGCGACATCGCGGACGTGGCGGCCGTCGAGGTCATCACGACCGCCGCCGTGCACCTGCTCAGCGCCGCCGCCGTGAAGGTCGGGCTGGCGGACGACCCCGAGACGCAGAAGGACCTGGACGAGGCGCGCAAGCTCATCAACGCGCTGGCCGGGCTCATCACGGCCGCAGCTCCCGAGATCAGCGACATGCATGCCCGCTCGCTGCGGGACGGCCTGCGCTCCGTGCAGCTGGCGTTCCGCGAGGCGTCCGTGATCCCCGATCCGATCGGTCAGGGCCCCGGCGAGAAGTGGACCGGTCCGGTCACCTGATCCTCCGGGGTCGTTGAGCGAGCGCAGCGAGACGAAACGCGGCGTCCCGCGGTCAGGCGCTCGCCCGCAGGCGCACCGTCAGCGAGTCGACGAGCACGGCGATCCGGTCGTCGGCCGCCCAGCGCTGCGCGAGGCGGGCGAGAACGGCGTCGAGCGTCTCCCGGTCCAGGCCCGCGACGAGCTCGAGCGTGACGACGAGCTCCGGGCCGCGCAGCCGCGCCTCCGGATCGCCGGACGACACCGCGACGTCGATGACGGCGAGCTCGCTGCCGACGCTGGACTGCAGCCCCGCGTAGACCTCGGGCGACAGGAAGCTGGGTTCCCACGGCTGGCCCTGTGCGACCGCCCACACCGCGGGGCGGCGCAGCACGAACTCGGTGTCGGATCCGGGATCCAGCACGATCAGCTCGGCATCGCCCGCCGACGCGGACAGCGCCACGCGCGCGGCCTCGACCGGGATCGGACGGGCGATCGGATCCCAGGCGCGCAGGGTGTCGACGCTCGTGAACGCGGGCTGCACCGTGCGCCCGTCGGGGGCCGCGACCGTGACGAGCGAGAGCTCCTGGGTCTTGTCGACGGCGAGGCCGGACGGGGCGAGGCCCTCGTCGCCCTTCTCGGCGACGAGCGGAACGAGCACCCGGGCGGTGCGGAACGCGTCGACGACCTCGGACTGAGACCCCTCGCCGGCGCGGAACCGCGTCAGGGCGCTCCACAGCGCAGGGTCGGCGGATCCGTCATCGGCGGCGTTCGGGTTCGGCTGGAAGCTGCGCCCCTCCCACGGCACGCCGGCGGAGTCGCCGGCGTTCGCGGGACCGCCGCCGTGGTCGCAGGCCTCAGGATCCGGCGACATCCAGCGCCTCGGCCAGGGTGAACGCGCCCGCGTAGAGCGCCTTGCCGACGATCGCGCCCTCGACGCCGAGCGGCACGAGCTCGCGGAGCGCGGCGATGTCGTCGAGGTTGGCGATGCCGCCGGAGGCGACGACCGGCTTGGGCGTGCGCGCGGTGATCTCGCGGAGCAGTTCGAGGTTCGGGCCGCGCAGCGTGCCGTCCTTGGTGACGTCGGTGACGACGTAGCGGCTGCAGCCGGCGTCCTCGAGGCGGTCCAAGACCGTCCACAGGTCGCCGCCCTCCTTCGTCCAGCCGCGTGCCGCGAGCGTCGTGCCGCGCACGTCGAGGCCCACGGCGACGGCCTCGCCGTAGCGGGCGATCACGTCGGCGGCCCACTCCGGGTTCTCCAGCGCGGCCGTGCCCAGGTTGATGCGCGCCGCGCCGGACTCGAGCGCGGCCTCGAGGCTCGCGTCGTCGCGGATCCCGCCGGAGAGCTCGACGTTGACGCTGCGGAACTGCTTGATCACGCGGCGCAGGATCGCGGTGTTGCTGCCGCGTCCGAATGCGGCGTCGAGGTCGACGAGGTGGATCCACTCGGCGCCCTGATCCACCCACTCCGCGGCGGCGTCGATCGGATCGCCGTAGCTGGTCTCGCTGCCGGCCTCGCCCTGGGTGAGGCGGACCGCCTGACCGCCGGCGACGTCGACGGCGGGAAGGAGGGTGAGTGAGGGAACCTGTGCGAAATCGTTCATGTCGTCCTTGCGCAAGGGAGGGATCCGGCCGAAGCAGCGGAGAGCGGCCCATGACGGGCACGAGAAGAGAGTAGTCGCGGTGCCGTGACGACCCAAATGGTGTGACGCCGCCGGGCCTGGAGGGCGTGCAGAATACCGTCCTCATCGATCTCCACAAGCGGGAAGAAGGGGAAGGCGGGCGGCGACGCTCCCTGCCGGTCGCCGCCGCACCCTCAGGACTTGCGGCTGGACGTGACGAGCAGCAGGACACCGATGCCCAGCGGCACGACGGTGAACAGCAGGGCCCCCGTCAGATACCCGGCCGCTTCGGCGGGGTCGGACGGAATGGAGCCTGCTCCCGAGGCAGCCGCTCCGAGGCGTCCCAGCAGAGCCAATCCGCCGATGACCGTGAGGATGATGCCGAACACCAGCTTCGGGACGCTACGGCGCGGTGGCTGCGACTGCTGACCCGCCGCGGGATCCCATGTGCCGTTCGGTGCGGCCATCGGCGGCGGTGGCGGGGGCGTGCTCATGCCGTGCGGCTCGGCGTTGTTCCCGCCATCGACGCGAGACTGGCCATCATTCGTCATCGTTGTTTCCCCTCTGGATTGCCCGGACCTTGTCGCCGGACTGCGTTTCTCATGGTGGCGTGAACGCGCATCGTCGTTCAGCGACGCGCCTTCTGCAGCGCCTCGAGCATCACCCGGGATGCGAGCGGCACGTTCGTCGCGTTCGTGGTCGGATCCCAGCCCGCGAGCAGGACGACGTCTCCCCCACCGCGGGAGACGATCCCGATCACGCTGAAGGGCTGGCTGAGGATCGTGCCGCTCATCGTGAGCTGAACGGCTTCGTCGGCGCCCGCCACGGTGACGGTCTGCTGCGCCACCTGTACCTCGACAGGTTCTCCGCGGAACGTGACGCCCGGCGAAGAAATGCAGGACGCAGCCGCGCCGACCAATGCCGCATACCGCTTCTTGGCGGCCGCTTCGTCCGAGCTCGTCACGTACGCCGTGAGCGTGCGATCGATGCTCGGCCCGAACGCAGCGGCGACATCTGCCGCCGTGGCGCCGACTCCGAGGATCGACAGGCATTCGGCGCTGGCGCTGACGCCGGGATAGATCGAGGCGAACATGTCCGACGGTTGGGCGAACCGTCCGGCCGTGAACTGAATGCTCGTGAACGCGGCGGAGAGCTGCGCGGCGGTCAGCGGGGTGGCCGCCGTGGCGGTCGGCGTCGGAGAGGGTGCTGTCGCGGTGCGAGATGGTGGTGCGCTTGTCGCATCGGCAGATCCCGATGCGACGGGAGCGCACGCTGCGAGCCCCGCGATCAGGATTCCCGCACCGAGGAAGACCGGAATACGACCAGGCGCGGCGAATGTGCACTATGTGATTCCCCCTTGCGGGCGTCCGCCTGCGTTCCTGTGGGTGTCAGGCTCCGTGTCAGCCGGCCGGATCGACAACCGCTGCGATCCCGAATCCAATCGCGGCGAGAATGCACACGATCCAGATCCAGCGAGCCGGAATGAAGAACAGTGTCGACATCGGCCGCCGAATGATCGGGTTTCCCTCCGCGTCGGTGATCACGACGTCTTCGAAGGTCTTCGCGATCCGCCCCTCGGAGTCGTAGACCGGCTCGGCGAGGTAACGCCGTTCCGTCACGACGTACGGCTTGTCAAGGCGCGGATACGCCCACCGCGCAAGAGCGAAATTGACGACGGCGACCAAGGAGAAGATGAGTGCCGGAACACCAGTCTGCGCTGCGGCAGGAATGGCAGCACCTGCGTGAGCGGCCAAGACGAGGAAGCGCCCGCACGGAACGCGAGCATGTCAGGAATCCCCATCGTGACCAGATGATCATCGGAAGCCCCCCGTCACGGCCATCGGTTTCCGTACACGCACGCTGTCCACAGTCGTTCCACTTCCCCCCGCACTCGCCTCAGTGTCTGAGCGCTGCCTCCAATATACCGACACGGTGTCGACGCCCGACGCGGTGTCGACGCGCGATGCGGTTTCCACGTCGCGGTGGTCACCGTCCGCTCACCGATCGACGGCGCGACGGCGTACAGCCCGACCGGCTATCCTTGTCCGGACTCGACCCGGGGGGATCACATGTCCGAGCTCATCTCCGCCATCCAAGCGGCCGTCGAAGCAGCGCCGGAATCGGCGCCGTTGCGACTGCATCTCGCGGAGCTGCTGGTCGCCGACGGGCAAGCCCAGCGCGCGATCGCCGAGATCGGCACCGTGCTTGCGCGCGACCCGGCGAACGAGGCCGCTCATACGCTCTCGGCCATGCCGTCGCTATCCGGCACGACGCGACACCGCGCGCGCATCCGACCAGACGACAGACGCCGTCCACCCCACCTGCACAACCGGAATCCGCCACGGAGCCTCCGGCGCCTCCCTCCAGCCGGGGCCTGGATTGGGAACGCCTGGAGAGCGAACTCGATGTGGATGTGCCGCCGCCGTTCGTGACGGATGGGAGCGCACCGCAACGGATCCGCATCGACGACGGCGACGCAGCGCTCTCGCCGGACGATATCGGCGAACGCCCGAACATCACCCTCGCCGACGTCGGCGGCCTCGATGACGTGAAAGCCCGCCTGCGCACCTCGTTCCTCGACCCGATGCGCAATCCCGAGATCGCCAAGGCCTACGGCAAGACCCTTCGCGGCGGGCTGCTGCTGTACGGTCCGCCGGGCACGGGCAAGACCTACATCGCCCGTGCCGTCGCCGGTGAACTCGGCGCCCGTTTCATATCGGTCTCCGTGGCCGACGTCCTCGATGGCATCATGGGCGAGAGTGAGAAGAACGTTCAGCGCCTGTTCGAGCGTGCCCGGGCGGCCTCGCCGACCGTCATCTTCATCGACGAACTCGATGCCCTCGGCGGCAAGCGGACCGGATCCGGAAGCATCCACTGGATGCGAACCGTCATCAATCAGCTGCTCCAGGAGATGGATGGCGTCGGTGCGCAGAACGACGGCATCTTCCTCCTGGCCGCGACCAACCACCCGTGGGAGGTCGACCCGGCGTTCCTCCGGCCCGGTCGATTCGATCGCATGGTCTTGGTGACGGCTCCCGATGCTCCGGCTCGCGCGGCGATTCTCCGTGCGGCGCTCGCCGACCGCCCGATCGCGGGGATCGACCTCGACGAGATCGTCACGCGGACCGAAGGCTTCTCCGGCGCGGATCTGAGCCATGTCGCCACCACCGCATCCGAGCGGGCGATGTCCGACTCTCTGGCGACGGGCGAGCTGAGGCCGATCGGCATGACGGACATCCGCGCCGCATTGGACGAGATCAGGCCGAGTACCGGGCCGTGGCTGGCGAGCGCACGCAACGTGGTGGAGTTCGCGAACCTGGACGGGCGCTACGACGTGCTGCGCGACTACTTGAAGGCGCAGGACGCTCAGAAGCGACGCGGCCGGTGACGGGGCCGCATCCCGACTCGCCGGAGCGCGCGCTCCGCCACGCAGACGTGCTGACCGCCCAGGGACGTCTCGACGAGGCCCTCGCCGTCGTCGACGCGGCGCTCGCCGCGAACGCGGACGACGTGACACTGCTCTTGCGACGGGCGAGGCTGATGCTCACGCTCGGGCGGCCCCGCCCCGCTGTCGACACGCTCAGATCAGCGATCGCGCTGCGGCCAGACGCCGCCGCTCCACTGCAGCTGATGGCGCACGCCGAATCGGTCCTCGGCGAGCATCGCGCTGCAGAGCAGACGATCCTGCGTGCCATCGAGATCGCGCCGGACTCGGCGGATCAGCATCTGCAGTACGCACGCATCCTGCTGGAGATCGACAGCCTGGAGGGACGGGCCCTGCGCCAGGCGCGAGCCCTGAAGCACGCCAATGTCGCCGTTTCTCTGGCGCCGGAGGAACCGATCATCCTCCGCGACGCCGCACTCATCTCCCTGGATCTCGGGCTCTCCTCCGACGCGCGTTCGCTTCTCACACGGGCGCTTTCCCTGGCCCCGCAGGACGAGACGTTGCTCACGCTCCAGGCGGAGATGGCGGCACCCGGTCAACACGACGCGACGCGCCTGACGCCTGCCGCGCTGATCGCAGGTGCTGAGAGCCGGCTTCGTCAGAGCCCCGCCGATGTGTGGGGGCGCTCAAAGCTGCTCTACGGAATTCTGTGGCAGACGCTGCCGCTTCTCGACACGCCGCTGATCTGTTTCGCCATCGTGTCGCTCGCGATCGCCTTGACCTTTCAGCACGGCGGCGCCGCCACGACGTTGATCGTCGGCTTGTGTGTCGCCACCGTCGTCACCGGCATCAGGATGCTGCGCAGTCGGCTGACTCTCCGGCAGGCGAATGCTGGCTTCCGGTCGCGAGCGGCTCAGAGCAGCCCGTACGCACAGATCCGCACGGGGCTGTCCGCCACCGGGTGGATCATCGGCGGGTCCTGTGCTCTCGCTCTGCTTCTGGTCCGGGAAGCAGTGACCGTGCGCTGGATGATCGTCGGAATCGGTGTCGCCTCCCTGCTGTCGCTGGCCTCGTCCGTCATGGGACAGGCCGGGGTCGTGCCCACGGTCGAGCGCATCGTCGGTCGACACGAACCGCTCGCGATCGTGGGCACCCTAGTCGGATGGCGCGGCCGGCTCCGCGCCAGCATCGCGCTGCGAGTCGGCCTCGCAGTGCTGCTGACTCTGTGCATCCCTCTGGCGGGCGCGGGCCGCGATGACGCGCTCGCTGTCCTGCTGATGTGCCTCGGCGGACTGATCCTGTCGCCCGCCATCGGCGTCCTCCTCGCGCGCAGGGGCGAGGAATCAGCGATCGTCGAGATCGAGGATCCGGCGTCTGCCCCGGGGTGGGCCTCTTCCCGTCGCCGACCAGGCCTTGTCCTGTGCGCCCTGATTGCTCTTGTCGCGGCCGCCACAACGGCCGCGGGTGCGCTCATGCTCCCGGTATTCCCGGGACGTCACGACACAGAAGGCGCCTACGAGCTCGCCTGGCCGGTGATACGCGGCTTCCCTGTCGAGCACCAGGATCAGCCTGCGCCGATCCCGACGTTCCCGGATACGCCGGCTACGCCCCGGACCGTGCACATGCCTACCGTGCCGTCATTTCCGATTCCGAAGATCACCGGGGGCTGATTCGGCCGATTCGAGTAAGAACCCGAGAGCCGGGGCCACGGCGGGAGCAGTCGGCGACATTCCAGGACCCCCCGGCACCTCGCGGGCCCGCTCGAACGGCGGCGTCCGGCCTCAGAGCGTCGAGATCCAGTTGCGGAGCAGCTGGATGCCGGCCTCGCCCGACTTCTCCGGGTGGAACTGCGTCGCCGACAGCGGACCGTTCTCGACCGCGGCGAGGAACCGGGAGCCGTGCTCGGCCCAGGTCAGCGTCGGCTCGGGGAACGGCGGCATCACGTCGAGCTCCCAGGACTGCGCGGCGAAGGAGTGCACGAAGTAGAACCGCTCGTTCTCGATGCCGCGGAACAGCACGCTGCCCGAGCCGGGCTCGACGGTGTTCCAGCCCATGTGCGGCAGCACCGGGGCGTCGAGCTCGGTGACGACGCCCGGCCATTCACCGAGGCCGTCGACCTCGACGCCGCGCTCGACTCCGTGCTCGAACAGCACCTGCATGCCCACGCAGATGCCGAGCACGGGGCGCCCTCCGGCGAGGCGGCGGTCGATGATCTCATCGCCGCGGTGCGCGGCCAGCGCCTCGCGGACGGCCGCGAACGCGCCGACGCCCGGGACGACGAGTCCGTCGGCCTCGAGCGCGGCGGCACGATCACCGGTGAGCTCGGCGTCGGCGCCGGCGCGGATCAGCGCCTTGACCGCGGAGTGCACGTTGCCGGAGCCGTAGTCGAAGACCGCGACGGTCGGCCGGCGGCCCGCGGTGCTCGCGTCGGTCACAGGGCGCCCTTGGTGGACGGCACGCCGTCGACGTGCGGATCGAGCGCCTTGGCCTGGCGGAACGCGCGTGCGAACGCCTTGAACTCGGCCTCGGCGATGTGGTGCGGGTCGCGCCCGCTGATCACGCGCACGTGCACGGTCAGGGCGGCGTTGTAGGCGATGGCCTCGAAGACGTGGCGCACGAGTGATCCGGTGAAGTGTCCGCCGATCAGGTGGTGCTCGTACCCGGCCGGCTCGCCCTCGTGCACGAGGTACGGACGCCCGGAGATGTCGACCACGGCCTGCGCGAGCGCCTCGTCGAGCGGCACCAGCGCGTCGCCGTAGCGGGAGATCCCCGCCTTGTCGCCGAGCGCCTCGCGGATCGCCTGCCCGAGCACGATCGCGACGTCCTCGACGGTGTGGTGCGCGTCGATGTGCGTGTCACCCGAGGCGCGGACCGTGAGGTCGGTCAGCGAGTGCTTCGCGAACGCCGTGAGCAGGTGGTCGAAGAACGGCACGGACGTGTCGATGTGGCTCTGGCCGGTGCCGTCGAGGTCGAGTTCGAGTTCGACGGTCGACTCGGAGGTCGAACGGGTGCGGCGGGCGGTGCGGGCGGTCATGACGCCGATCCTACCGAGGCCAGCGCGTCCAGGAACGCGGTCGTCTCGGCCTCCGTGCCCGCGGTGACCCGCAGGTGCCCGGCGATGCCGACGTCGCGGATCAGCACGCCCTTGTCGTACAGCGCACGCCAGGTCGCCGCGGGATCCGTGACACCGCCGAACAGCACGAAGTTCGCCCAGGACGGGTGCGGCTCGTAGCCCAGCGCTTCGAGTGTCGCGGAGATCCGGTCGCGTTGCGCGACGATCTCGTCGACCATCGCGAGCATGATCGGCGCGTTGCGCAGCGCCGCGACGGCGGCGGCCTGGGTGAGCGCGCTCAGGTGGTACGGCAGGCGCACCAGGCGGAGCGCGTCGATGAACGCCGGATCCGCCGCCAGATAGCCCACCCGCGCACCCGCGAACGCGAACGCCTTGCTCATCGTGCGCGACACCGCGAGCCGCGGGCGCCCCTCGAGAAGGGTGAGCGCCGACGGCGAATCCTTCGGCGCGAACTCCTGGTACGCCTCGTCGACGATCACGATGCCGCGGGAGGCCTCGTACACCGCCTCGATCACGTCGAGCGGGAGCGGTGTGCCGGTCGGGTTGTTCGGGGTGCACAGCAGGATCACGTCCGGATCGTGCTCCTCGATCTGCGCGACGGCCTCGGCCGCCGACAGGTCGTAGTCCGGCTGACGCACACCGGCGACCCACGTCGCGCCTGTCCCCTGCGCCAGCAGCGGGTACATCGAGTAGGTGGGAGCGAAGCCGAAGACCGTGCGGCCGGGACCCGCGAACGCCTGCAGGATGTGCTGCAGCACCTCGTTCGAGCCGTTGCCCGCCCAGATGTTCGACGCCTCGAGGCCGTGCCCCAGGTAGCCGGCGAAGGCCTCGCGGAGTTCGGTGAACTCCCGGTCCGGGTAGCGGTTGACATCGCGGAGCGCCACGGCGACCTCGTCGAGGATGTCGCTCGCGACCTTCTCCGGTACCGGATGCGTGTTCTCGTTCACATTGAGCGCCACGGGAAGCGGCGCTTGCGGCGCACCGTACGGGCGCAGGCCGCGGAGATCCTCACGGAGGGGTAGGTCGTCGAGCGAGACAGTCACCCTGCCATGCTAGGCGGCCCCGCTGTGCCATGACGGCGGATGACGGCTCAGCGCCCGGCCGAGGAGTACTGCGCCGGGATGGCGAGGTGCTGGCCGACGCTGATCACGCCGCCGTCGATCACGTTCAGCCGGGAGATCTCGGCGACCACGTCGCGCGGGTCGGCCTTCGGTGCGATCTCTCCGGCGATCGACCACAGCGTGTCGCCCGACTGCACCGTGACGGTCTCGAAGGTGTTGGCGTTCGTGAGCTCGCCGGAGGCGAGCGCGGATCCGCTGCTCACCGCAGCGAACGCGATCGCACCGGCGATCGGCAGCGCGACCAGAGCCGTCAGCACGCGTCGTCCGCGCGCCGTGATCCGCAGACGCGTGGCAGGGACCCGTACCGAGGGGACCGATGTCGCGAAGGTGATGCTGCTCATGGTGCTTCTCCTTAGTGTGCTGTCGGTCCGCCTCCCCCCGGAGGGAGTCCCTCTGTCTGAGGGAACGTCCTTCCGGGCCTCTGGGGAGGCGAACCTACGTTCCGAAGATACTTTCGACTTCGAACATCTGTCAACCGTTCTTCGAAAGATGTCTCGACGACTTCTCCGACACGCTCGAACAGATCTTCCGAATCCGCATCGTTCTCGGATACGGTTTCGATGTACAGACCTCATCACGGACCACCGACATTCGAAGGAGATGGCATGAGCGAGGGAGCGACCACCGGGTCCGAGGCTCCGCGGACGCGGCGCCGGAAGAGCCTGAGTGCCAAGCAGATGGCGATCCTCGAAGTCATCCAGAACTCGATCGCCCGTAACGGATACCCGCCGAGCATGCGCGAGATCGGCGATGCGGTGGGCCTCAAGTCGCTGAGCAGCGTGACGCATCAGCTCGGGCAGCTCGAGCTGAGCGGCTACCTGCGCAGGGACGCCGGCAAGACGCGCGCGATGGAGGTGCTCATCGATCTGCCCGGCTACTCGGGTGAGAATCCGGCGGACGCTGCGCCGTCCGTGGGCGATGCGGCGCTGGTGCCGCTCGTGGGCCGGATCGCGGCGGGCGTGCCGATCACGGCGGAGCAGCAGGTCGAGGAGATCTTCCCGCTCCCCCGCCAGCTGGTCGGCAAGGGCGAGCTGTTCATGCTGAAGGTGTCGGGCGAGTCGATGATCGACGCCGCCATCTGCGACGGCGACTGGGTCGTGATCCGGTCCCAGGGCACGGCCGAGAACGGCGAGATCGTCGCCGCGATGCTCGACGACGAGGCCACCGTGAAGACGTTCCGCCGGCGCGACGGCCACGTCTGGCTGCTCCCCCGCAACAGCGCGTTCGAGCCGATCCTCGGCGACGACGCCACGATCCTCGGCAAGGTCGTCGCGGTCCTCCGCGCCGTCTGACCCTTCGAGAGCCTCAGGGACCGCGACGACGAAGGAGGCCGCCCCGATGTACCGGGGCGGCCTCCTTCGTCGTCAGCCCTTCGACAGGCTCAGGGACCGGACTCTCAGACCGCGACGACCACGTCCTCGCGGACGCGGCGCGTGGCCTCGACGATGTTGCGCAGCGAGGCGTTGGTCTCCTCGTAGCCGCGGGTCTTCAGGCCGCAGTCCGGGTTGACCCAGAGCTGACGCGTCGGGATCTCCTCGACGGCGCGGCGCAGCAGCGCCTCGATCTCGTCCACGCCCGGGCACGCGCGGCGAGTGGATGTCGTACACGCCGGGGCCGATGCCGTGGTCGAAGCCGCTCGCGGCGATGTCGGTGACGACCTCCATCCGGCTGCGCGCCGCCTCGATCGAGGTGACGTCGGCGTCCAGGGCGCGGATCGCGTCGATGACCACGCCGAACTCCGAGTAGCAGAGGTGCGTGTGCACCTGCGTGGCCGTCTCGGCGCCGCCGGTGGAGAGGCGGAACGAGTCGACGGACCAGTCCAGGTACGCCGGCTGATCGGCCTTCTTCAGCGGCAGCAGCTCGCGCAGCGCGGGCTCGTCGACCTGGATGACGCCGATCCCGGCCGCCTCCAGGTCGGCGATCTCGTCACGCAGGGCCAGGGCGACCTGGTTGGCGGTCTCGGCGAGCGGCTGGTCGTCGCGCACGAACGACCAGGCGAGGATCGTGACGGGCCCGGTCAGCATGCCCTTCATCGGCTTCGCGGTGAGGCGACTGCGCGTACTGCGACCAGGCCACCGTGATCGGCGCCGGACGGGACACGTCGCCCCACAGGATCGACGGGCGGGTGGCGCGGGATCCGTAGGACTGCACCCAGCCGTTCTCGGTGACGTCGAACCCGTCCAGGTTCTCCGCGAAGTACTGCACCATGTCGTTGCGCTCGGGCTCGCCGTGCACGAGCACGTCCAGGCCCAGCTCCTCCTGCAGCGTCGACGACGCGGCCGATCTCCTCGCGCAGGAACCCGTCGTACTCCGCCGCGGTGATCTCGCCGCGGGTGAACTGCGCGCGGGCGCGGCGGATCTCGCCGGTCTGCGGGAAGGATCCGATCGTGGTGAGCGGCAGCGCGGGCAGGTCCAGGGCGCTGTCCTGCGCGGCGACGCGGGCGTCGTAGTCGCCGCGGTCGAAGTCGGCGCCGGTCAGCGCCGCGGTGCGGGCGCGGACGGCGTCGACGCGGACGCCGGGCGCGCTCAGGCGGTCGGCGAGGGCGGCGGACGCGGCATCGAGCTCCGCGGCGATGGCCGCGCGCCCCTCGGCGAGGCCACGGGCGAGCGTGGTCACCTGCGCGACCTTCTGGTCCGCGAAGGCCAGCCAGTTCACCAGGCGCGCGTCGAGCTTCGGACTCGTCCTCGACGTCGTGCGGCACGTGCTGCAGCGACGTGGAGGTCGACGCGGCGACCCCGGCGGCGCCCAGGCCGCGCAGGGCCTCGAGCGTGTCGAAGGCGGCGGCGAGGTCGCCGCGCCAGATGTTGTGGCCGTCGATCACACCGCCGACGAGGACCTTGTCCGCGAGCCCCGGGACCGCGGCGGGAACCGTGCCGCGGACCAGGTCGAGGCCGATCGCCTCGATCGGCGCGGCCGCCAGCACGGCGAGGTTCGCGTCGAGCGCGGCGTAGGGCGCGGCGACGAAGATCGCCGGCCGCTCGGCGAGCCCGCCCAGCACCGCGTAGGCCCGCTCCGCGGCGGCACCGAGCGTCGCGGCCGACGCCGGAAGCGACTCGCTGACCAGCGCCGGCTCGTCGAGCTGCACCCACTCCGCTCCCGCGGCCTTCAGCGCGCCGAGCAGCTCGGCGTACACGGGCACGAGGTCGTCCAGGCGGGACAGCGGGTCGAAGCCCTCCGGCGCCTCGTCGGCGGCCTTCGCCAGCGCGAGGAACGTGACCGGCCCGACGACCACGGGACGGGTGCGGAAGCCGGCCTCGGCCGCCTCCTGCACCTGCCGGACGATCCGGTCGCTGGACAGCGAGAACACGGTGTCGGGGCCGATCTCGGGCACCAGGTAGTGGTAGTTCGTGTCGAACCACTTCGTCATCTCGAGCGGGGCGCGCTCGCCCTCGCCGCGGGCGATCGTGAAGTACGCGGGCAGGCCGATCGTGCCGTCCGCCGAGCGCAGGTCCTCGAAGCGGGCGGGGATCGCGCCGACCGTGACGGCCGCGTCGAGCACCTGGTCGTAGTACGAGAACGACTCCGGGATCGCCGAATCGGCGCGGCCCAGTCCCTGCTCCGCGAGGCGCTCCCGGGTGGCGGCGCGGAGGCCCGCCGACGTGGCCTCGAGCTCGGCCTCGTCGATCCGTCCGGCCCAGAACGCCTCGACGGCCTTCTTCAGCTCACGGCGGCGGCCGATGCGGGGATAGCCCAGGATGGTGCCCTCGGGGAATGCGGTCATGACGGTCCTCTCTGACGGAAGGGGGATCGAAGCGGCTCAGTGCGCGCCGCTGGATTGGAGGATGCCGGCGTCCTCGAGGACGCCGAGCACGGTGCGGTGCTGGTTGAACGCGTACAGGTGCACGCCGGGAGCGCCGCCGTCGACGAGCTCGCGCACGAGCACCGCGGCATGCGCGATCCCGATCTCGGTGCGCCCCTCGACGGTCGGCTCCACCTCGAGCGCGATGGACAGCGCGGACGGCAGCTCCTCGCCGCTCAGCTCCAGCACGCGGCGCAGGCGGGTGGGCGACGTGATCGGCATGATGCCGGGCACGATCGGGATCGTGACGCCGGCCCGGCGCGCACGTTCGACGAACGCGAAGTAATCGTCGGCGTGGAAGAACAGCTGCGTGATCGCCAGCGTCGCACCGGCGGCCTGCTTCGCCAGCAGCGCCTCGACGTCCTGATGCCGATGGGTCGAGCGGGGATGCCCGTTCGGATACGCCGCGACCGCGATGTTGACCTTCTTGCGCGGCGTGACCTGGACCGCACCCGGGCACGCCCGGGATCGGGCGCTCCTCGTAAGGCGCGCGCTCGGCCTGCGCCCGGTCGATCAGCTGCACCAGCTGGGCGGAGCTCTCCAGGTCGCCGAGGAACGGCTCGGTCTCGTCGAGCGGCGGGTCGCCGCGCAGGGCGAGGAAGCTGAGGATCCCCGCATCCAGGAACTCGCGGATCAGCCGCGAGGCGCCCGCGTAGGTGCTGCCGACGCAGGTGAGGTGCGCGAGCGGCTCGACGGCCGTGGAGTCGCGGATGTACCGCAGCACGTCCAGCGAGCGCCCGCCGACCGATCCCCCGGCGCCGTAGGTCACCGAGATGAATCTCGGTGAGGCCGTGGCGAGCTGCTGGATCGTCTCGTGCAGCGCCTCGACCGGGGCAGGCGTCCGCGGCGGGTACAGCTCGAACGAGATCGGCACGCGCGGCGAGCCCAGCCCGGTCGGGGCGAACGGCGGCGCGTCGAAGGACATGAGTCTCCAGGAGGGCGGGGGTGGTGCTCTCACGGTAGGCGCGCGGCGCGGGCCGACGCATTCTCTGTTTCGTCATGTGTCGCTCTCGATCCGATGCCGATCCGCGGAGGCTCTTCTAGGCTCGGGGCATGTCCTCTGCGCACGGATCCTGGCCCTCCCCGCTGTCCGCCGCCGATCTCGCCGTCGCCGGCTCCCGGATCGACGGCGCCCGCTACTCGGATGAGGCGATCTGGTGGAGCGAATCCGTGCCGCAGGAGCGCGGCCGGATGACGGTGCTGCGGCAGGATCCGGACGGCGCCGTGCACGAGGCCCTGCCCGCGCCGTGGAGCGCGCGCTCCCGCGTGCACGAGTACGGGGGCGGAGCGTGGACCGTGACGCACGACGGCGTGCTCCTGTTCGTGGATGGCGAGGACCAGCGTGTGCACCGTCTGGATCCGGGCGCCGACTCCCCGGTCCCGCTCACGGCGCCCGGTGCGCGCCATGGCGGACTGCGCCTGCAGCAGGGCCGGCTGTTCGCGGTCCGGGAGGATCTGCGCCCCGATCCGCACGAGCGTGCGATCGTGGAGATCCCGCTGGACGGATCCGGCTCCGACGACGACGCAGCAGTGTCCGTGATCGCCGAGGGCCCCGGGTTCGTCGCCCACCCGGCGCTCTCGCCCGATGGAACCCGGCTCGCGTTCGTCACGTGGGACGAGCGGGCGATGCCCTGGGAGGCGGCGCAGGCCGTGGTCATCGATCTCGCCACCGGGACGCGTACTCCGCTCCCTGCGCGCGCCGCCCTGCAGCCGGAATGGCGCTCCGCGGACGAACTGCTGCTCGCCGACGACGCGACCGGCCGGTGGAACCTGTACCGCGTGCGCGTGGGCGCGGATCCGGTCCCCTTCGCCCCGGCGGACGCCGACACGGGCGGAGGTCTGTGGGTGCTCGGGCAGCGCTGGTTCCGGATCCTGGACGACGGCACGATCCTGACCGTCCGCACGAACGGATCCGACACCCTCGTGCTCCTCGGCCCGGACGGCGTGCAGCTCCACGAGTTCGCCGTCCCGTTCGGCGCAGACCTGAGCCTGGAGGATTCCCACGGATCCCGGATGCTGATCTCCGGGCAGGGATCCCAGGTCACGCCGGGTCTGTGGGAGCTGGACGTCGACTCCGGCGCCGTGCACGCGATCCGGGGCGGCGACCAGGTGGATCCTGCGTGGGTCCCCGGGGCGCGCCCGATCACCTTCGACGGTCCGCACGGGCCGGTGCACGCCTTCGACCACCCGCCGGCGCACCCGGAGGCGGACGAGGGCGGGGCCCTTCCCCCCTACGTCGTGCAGGTGCACGGCGGCCCGACCGCGCACACGGCCGGGGCGCAGGCCGGCTGGATCACGTACTTCACCAGCCGCGGGATCGGCGTTCTCGAGGTCAACTACGGCGGATCCACCGGCTACGGCCGCGCCTACCGCGAGCGTCTGGACGGGCAATGGGGCGTCGTGGACGTGGACGACGTGCTCGCCGCGGCGCGGGGCCTGGCCGACGCCGGGATCGCGGATCCTCGGCGCATCGCGATCCGCGGGGGCTCGGCCGGGGGCTGGACGGTACTGTCGGCGCTCGTCCGCGGCGGCGTGTTCGCGGCCGGGATCGACCGCTACGGCGTCGTGGATCTGCGCCTGCTCGCGGAGGAGACGCACGACTTCGAGCGGTACTACCTGGATGGTCTGGTGGGCGCGCTGCCCGAGGCCGAGCAGACCTATGTCGACCGCTCCCCGCTCACGCACGCGGACCGCATCGACGTGCCGGTGCTGATCCTGCAGGGCGAGGACGACGCCGTGGTGCCGCCGTCCCAGTCCGAGGCGATCCGCGACGCCCTGGCCGTCCGCGGCGTGCCGCACGAGTACGTGCTGTTCCCCGGCGAGGGGCACGGCTTCCGGCAGGCGGAGACGATCATCGCCGCCACGCGTGCCGAACTCGCGTTCCTCGGCAGTGTGTTCGGCTTCGAGCCGTTGCCGTAACGGTCCCTGAGCCCGTCGGAGGGCGGCTACTCCCCTATGCGGTTGCGAGACCGCATCGCGCGCTCCGCCTCGCGGGTGTCCTGGCGCTCGCGCAGGGTCTGCCTTTTGTCGTACTCGCGCTTGCCCTTGGCGAGGGCGATCTCGACCTTGGCGCGTCCGTCGGAGAAGTACAGCCGCAACGGGATCAGCGTGTAGCCGCCCGCGGAGACGGCGTGCGAGAGCTTCGCGATCTCCTCCTTGTGCAGCAGCAGCTTGCGGATCCGCTTCGCGGAATGATTCGTCCAGTGCCCCTGCGAGTACTCGGGGATGTGCACGGCGTCGAGGAACGCCTCATTGCCCTTGATGAACGCGTAGCCGTCCGTCAGATTCGCCCGCCCCTGGCGCAGCGACTTCACCTCGGTGCCGGTGAGCACGAGTCCCGCCTCGTACGACTTCTCCAGGTTGTAGTCGTGACGTGCGCGACGATTGGTCGCGATGACCTTCTCCCCGCGTTCCCTGGGCATGGTTCTCTCCTGATTCCGCGCCACGCGGGCGCGCGGCAGCCTGCCAGCCTATCAGGCGCGCAGCCAGCGGCGGATCGCGAACCCGGCGCTGAGCGCTGCCAGGATCACGCCGATGCCGATGAGCACCGGCACCACGAGCGCCGCATCCTGCAGACCGACCCAGGTGGTGATGAACGGCACCCGCTTGCTGAGATAGTCGTGCACCCCGAACTGAACCCCGAGCAGCACGGCGATGCTCGCCAGCACGGATCCGATCACCGCCGCGAACACGCCCTCGAGCACGAACGGCGTCTGGATGAACCGGTTCGACGCGCCGACCAGGCGCATGATCCCGATCTCCCGCCGTCGCGCGTAGGCGGACAGCCGGATCGTGGTGCCGATCAGCAGCACCGCGGCGATCAGCATCAGCACCGCGATCCCGACCGCGATGTAGGTCGCGACCGTGAGCGCGTTGAAGAGCGGATCCAGGTACTCGAGCTGGTCCTTCACCTCATCCACGCCCTTGGTGCCGCTGAAGGCCTCCGCGATGACGGCGGACTGGGTCTGGTCCTTCAGGTTGACCTTGAACACGGCGTTGACCTGATCCGCGGTGAGCACCCCGGCGTAGTCCTTGCCGACGAGCTTCAGCGTCTCCTGATACGCCTGATCGGCGGTCTGGAAGCTGGTCTTGGCGATCAGCGGCTTGAGCGTGTCGCCGTCGAGCTCGGCCTGCACCGCCTTGATCTGGTCCTCCGTGGCCACGCCGCCGGTGCAGTCCGCCGAGGTCGAGACCGACGAGCACATGTAGATCGCGACCTGTGCGCGATCCTGCCAGTACGCGCGCATCGTGCCGATCTGGCCCTGCATCAGGATCGCGGCACCGACGAACGTGAGGGAGACGAACGTGACCAGCACGACCGAGATCACCATCGACGCGTTACGGCGCAGCCCTGTCAGAGCCTCGCCGAGGATGAGTCCGAACCTCATGACACCGGCCCCACTTCCTCGTCGTCGCCGGTATCGAGTCCGAGCCGGTCGGCCACGCCGAGCTCGGCGAGGTCGACGGCCGGGATGGTGATCGGGTGCGTCGCGGCAGGCGCCTCGTCGTCGGCGCGCGTGACGGTGGCAGGGCGGATCGGCTCGGCGATCGCCGCCTCGGTCTCGCGGTGCACTTCGCGCACGGTCTGCAGAGCCGCGGTGGCCGCCGCCCCGCGGATCGCCTCCGGCTCCAGACGCGGGACGTTCGACGTGTCGCCGTACCCGCCGCCGACCTCGTCGCGCACCATCTCGCCGTCACGGAGCTCGATCACGCGGCGCTGCATCTGGTCGACGAACGCGGCCTCGTGCGTGGCCATGAGCACGGTGGTGCCGCCGGCGTTGATCCGTGCGAGCAGCTGCATGATGTCCACGGAGGTGCCGGGGTCGAGGTTTCCGGTCGGCTCGTCGGCGAGCACGATCTGCGGGCGGTTCACGATCGCGCGGGCGATCGCGACGCGCTGCTGCTCACCGCCGGACAGCTCGTGCGGCAGCCGCTTCTCCTTGCCGGACAGGCCGACCAGGGCGAGCGCCTCGGGCACCGCCTGCTGGATGAGGCCGCGCGAGGCACCGGTCACCTGCAGCGTGAACGCCACGTTCTGGTAGACGGTCTTCGAGGGGAGCAGCCGGAAGTCCTGGAAGACGGATCCGATGCTGCGACGGAAGTAGGGGACCTTGCGGTTCGCGATGGTCTTCAGATCGCGGCCGAGCACGGCGACGCGCCCCGAGGAGGGAGACTCCTCGCGGAGGATGAGCTGGAGGCAGGACGACTTCCCGGATCCCGACGCGCCGACGAGGAAGACGAACTCGCCTCGCTGCACCTCGAAATCGACCCCGGACAGCGCGGGGCGCTTCGTCCCGCGATAGCGCTTGGTGACGTTCTCGAATCGGATCATGGCGAGTAGAGCCTAAGCGGGCCGCGCGTCCAGCCCGCGAGCGACACCCCCGGGCGCCGGGTTCGCGACACTCCGAGCCGGCGGGATCCGTCACCGCTACGCGATTTGTCCCGCCACCCTGAATCTGGGAAAGTTCTATGCAGTTACTCGAAGAAAGCTGAATGCCTGCCGCGGATGGACCCGCGCGGGCAGCAAGGAGAATGCATGGAAACGCCCGCAGGCTGGTACGACGACGGATCCGGCCGGCAGCGCTGGTGGGACGGTCAGCAATGGACCGATCGGTACGCGGATGCCGACGCGCCGACCCAGGCTCCCGTTCCGGACATGGCCGCCCCCGGTGGCGCCGCACCCGGACTCGCCACGCCCTTCGGCTCCGCTGTCGCGGCAGCCCCGATCGGCACACCCTCCGCCGCCCCGCGCAAGCCCCATGTCCTGGGCATCATCGCGCTCGCCGTCGCGGTCGCCGGCTTCATCTTCGCGTGCATTCCCGGCGCGCTGATCGTCGGATGGGTGCTCCTGCCCATCGCGTTCATCCTGTCGATCGTCGCGCTGTTCCTGAAGGGGCTGAAGTGGCCCGCGATCGTGGGGCTGATCCTCTCGATCATCGGCACGATCGTCGGTTTCGTCGTCTTCTTCGCCGTGGTCGCGACTGCCGCTCATGACGCGTTCGGCGATTCCGGATCCGCCCCCGCGCCGACCAGCGCCACGTCGACCGCGCCGAAGCCGGCGGAATCCGCCGCCGCGCCCACCGCCGACGGCAAGTACGCCGTCACCATCGACTCGGCGACCCAGACCCAGGACTACCAGGGCAAGCCGGCGCTCGTGGTGAACTACACGTTCACGAACAACAGTGCGAAGGACGTCAGCTTCCTGTTCGCGGTGCACGCACAGGCCTTCCAGGACGGGGTCGAGCTCGACAGCGCGATCGTCAGCGACGGCTCGGTCGACACGACCGGCACGCTCAAGGAGGTCAAGCCCGGCGCGACCGTCACGGTGCAGTGGGCCTACACCCTCTCCAGCACGTCGGAGGTGAGCGTCGAGGTGAAGGAGCTGCTCAGCCTGGACGACACGACGCTCGCCACGAAGAGCTTCGCCGTCTCCTGAACCGGATGACAGAAGGAGGGCCCGGAGCGATCCGGGCCCTCCTTCATGTCTGCCGGCATGCCGATCAGAGGCGCACGTAGATGGGCGGGCCCGAGCTCGCCCACGGAGCGTGGTGCTCCACGTACCTGCCCCAGTCCGGCGCGTCGATCACGCCGCCGGCGCCGTCGTAGATGCCGATGTGCCGCCCCGGCCACCACATCAGATCCCCGGCCCGCGCCTCGTCGGCGGAGATCACCGTCCCGAGCGCGGCCTGGTTGTCGGCCCCGCGCGGCAGGCTGATCCCGAAATGTCCATACACGTACTGCACGAGTCCGTCGCAGCCGAAAGAGTCGCTCGGGTCGTTGCCCCAGCCGTAGGGCACCACCCCGACGAACGTGGCGGCGTAGGCGACGACGGCCTCACCGGAATACTGCTGGGGCGCCGCGGCGACCGTCGGCGACGTGGATCCCGAACTCGCCGCCGCAGGCTCGGCGGCGGGAACCGGCGCCGGAGGGGTGTACACGACGCCGAAGACGTCACGGGCGGAACGCTGCTCCTGCGCGGCGGACGCGACCGTGTAGGTCTGCGGGCCCACGACCAGCGACACCGTCCGCTGCGATGCGGACGGTTCCACGGGGTGGAAGGCATACGCAGCCGTCGCTGCCAGCGGGACGATCAGTGCCGCGATCGCACAGCCTGCTGCCGTCTTCCGTGTCACAGTCATCGGGATTCTCCGTGTCACAGTCATCGGGCCACCACTTTACGGCAGTCCCCGCCGTGGCCGGCTGGGAAGCGCCTGAGTCGTCCCCCCGGCGCGGGTCAGTCGTCGTTCTTGCGCTTGCGCCAGCGGATCCCCGCGGAGATGAAGCCGTCCAGGTCGCCGTCGAACACGGTCGACGGGTTGCCGGACTCGTAGCCGGTGCGGAGGTCCTTCACGAGCTGCTGGCCGTAGAGGAAGTAGGAGCGCATCTGGTCGCCCCAGCTCGCGGTGATGGTGCCGGCGAGCTCCTTCTTCTTCGCTGCCTCCTCCTCCTTCTGCAGCAGCAGCAGGCGGGTCTGCAGCACGCGCATTGCTGCGGCGCGGTTCTGGATCTGCGACTTCTCGTTCTGCATCGACACGACGATGCCGGTCGGCAGGTGCGTCAGGCGCACGGCGGAGTCGGTCGTGTTGACCGACTGACCGCCGGGGCCGGACGAGCGGAACACGTCGACGCGGATGTCGCCCTCGGGGATGTCGACCTCGGTCGCCTCCTCCATGAGCGGGATGACCTCGACCGCCGCGAACGACGTCTGGCGCTTGTCGGCGGATCCGAACGGACTGATCCGGGCCAGGCGATGCGTGCCGGCCTCGACTGACAGCGTGCCGAACGCGTACGGGGCGTCGACCTCGAACGTGGTGGACTTGATGCCCGCGCCCTCGGCGTAGGAGGTGTCCATGACCTTGACCGCGTACTTGTGCCGCTCCGCCCAGCGCAGGTACATGCGCAGCAGCATCTCGGCGAAGTC
This sequence comes from uncultured Actinomycetota bacterium, assembly GCA_963791605.1. GTDB lineage: Bacteria > Actinomycetota > Actinomycetes > Actinomycetales > Microbacteriaceae > Microbacterium. The sequence goes on from CAWBTB010000009.1 coordinate 64,514, forward strand.
GGTCGCGTCGTCGCCGCCCGCGCCGGAGCGGATCGTGATGATCGCGCTGCGCTCGTCGTACTCGCCGTCCAGCAGCGTCTGCACCTCGAGCTGGTTGATCGTCTCGGTGAGCGTCGCGAGTTCGCTTCTCGCCTCGGCGGCGGAGTCCTCGTCCTCCATCTCGTTGGCGAGACCGACCAGCACCTCCAGGTCGTCGAGCCGCTGCTCCACCTCGGTGACGCGCTTGAGGTCGGTCTGACGGTGGCTGAGCGCGCTCGTCACCTTCTGCGCCTTCTCCGGGTCGTCCCAGAGGTCGGGCGCACCGGCTTCCTCGCTGAGGCGGACGATGTCGGCGCGGAGCCCCTCGACGTCCACGACCTCGCGGATGTCGCCGAAGGTCTGACGGAGGGCCGCGATTTCGGCGGAGAGATCAAGTTCGAGCATGGCCCGACCAGACTACCGTGGAGGAGTGAGCGTTCGGGCGTCGGAAGTGCTGTGGAAGTTCGGCCCGATGGTGTATCTGCCCACCCTGCTGTTCTCGCTGGGCGAGGGCGCGGTGGTGCCGCTGATCCCGGTGATCGCGTCGAGCCGCGGGGCGACGCTCGCCTCGGCCGGCCTGATCGCCTCCGCGCTCGTGGTCGGCCAGCTCTGCGGCAACATCCCCGCGGGCTGGCTGGTGTCGCGGGCCGGCGAGCGGGTCACGATGGTGATCGCGGGGACGGTGTCACTGGTCGGCGTGGTCGGCAGCGCGCTGGCGCCGAGCCTCGCGTTGTTCAGCGTCGCGGTGTTCGTCGTCGGGATGTCGGCGGCCGCATTCGGGCTGGCTCGGCACGCGTTCATGACGACCCGGGTGCCGCTGGAGTTCCGCGCACGTGCGCTGTCGCTGCTCGGGGGATCGTTCCGCGCCGGCATGTTCGTCGGCCCGTTCGTGACTGCGGGGCTGCTGGCCCTGTTCCACACCGAGACGGCCGCGCTCTGGTTCTTCGTGGCGTGCCTGGCGGCGCTGATCGTGCTCGTGCTGTTCGGGCCGGATCCGGAGCGGCAGACTGCCGCGGGCGGAGCCGCGTCGGGTCGGGTCGAGGACACCGCGGACGACTCCGGCGAGGTGGTGAGCGGCTCGGTCCCGACCCTCGAGCGAACGGGGGTGTTCCGCACGATGTGGCGCAATCGCGGCGTGCTCTCCCGGCTCGGACTCTCCGCCGCGTGCCTGTCCGCGGTGCGGTCGGCGCGCCAGGTGGTGCTGCCGCTGTGGGGCGTCTCGATCGGGCTGGACGCGTCGTCGATCGCGCTCGTCGTCGGCGTCTCGGGCGCGATCGATTTCGCGCTGTTCTATGCGAGCGGGCAGGTGATGGACCGCTTCGGCCGGCTCTGGGCGGCACTGCCCGCGATGGTGCTGATGGGATCAGGGTTCCTCGTGCTGTCGCTCACCCATGAAGCCGAGACGAAGGTGCTCTGGTTCGGCATGATCGCCGCGGTGCTCGGGGTCGGCAACGGCCTGTCCAGCGGGATCCTGCTGACGCTCGGCGCGGATGTGGCCCCGCAGGACGAACCGGCCGCGTTCCTCGGATCCTGGCGCACCCTGTCCGATGCCGGGGGCGCGCTCGCTCCGCTGGTGTTCTCCGGGATCGCGGCGATCAGTTCGCTCGCCGCGGGCGCTGCCGCGATGGGCGTGATCGGGGCGATCGGCGCCATCGGGTTCCTGCGTTACATCCCCCGGTTCGTGCCGCGCCGCCCGACGCCGTAGCGCCCCCGGCTCTTCGCTAACGTGGGACGAGGGAGGTGTCCGATGGCACGCAACAGGAGCAGGATCCGCGTCGCAGCCTCCGAGGCCCGCGAGCAGGTGCACGCGCTGGACACCGCGGTCTTCTCGGCGGTCGCGTCGACGCCGAGCCCGGTCCTGGACCGGTGGATGCCGAAGCTCACGAACGCGGCCGACCATTCGGTGCTGTGGCTCGTGATCGCCGGCGGGCTGTATCTCACCGGCCGCAGTCGCGCCCGACGCGGCGCGCTGCGCGGCGTCGTCACGCTCGGCGCGACGAGCCTCATCGCGAACCAGCTCGCCAAACGCCTGCACCACCGCGAGCGCCCGATCCGCTCGCTCGTCCCGATCGGCCGGCTTTCCCGGCGTTCCCCGCTCTCCTCCTCGTTCCCCAGCGGGCACTCGGCGAGTGCGGCGGCCTTCGCAGCCGGCGTCTGCGCCGAGTTGCCGGCGGTGGGCGTGCCGCTGCACATGCTCGCCGGGCTGGTCGGCTTCTCCCGGGTCGCCACCGGCGCGCACTATCCCTCCGACGTCGCGGCCGGCTTCGTTCTCGGCAGCACGGTGGCAGCGATCGGCCGCCGTCTCGTGCCACCCGTATCGCCGCCCGCGGTGTCTGCGCCCCGCGAGCTGGACGAGCTGCAGCCGCGTCCGCGCGGCGAGGGCGTGACGCTCGTGGTCAATCCGGCGTCGCACAGCGGTCGCGGCGCCGCGCTCACCCGAAGCCTGCGAAGGGCTCTGCCGGACATGAGGATCGTCGAGCTGCACGAGGGTGACGACGCCGACGCGGTCATGCGCGATGCGGCAGCGGAGGCAGAAGTGCTCGCGGTCGCCGGTGGTGACGGCACGGTGGCGGCGGCCGCGCACGTGGCGATCGAACGGGATCTCCCCCTGGCCGTGTTCCCGGCGGGGACGTTCAACCATTTCGCCCGGGCAATCGGCGCCGACCCCGCGAAACGCACGGTGCAGGCGATCAGACGCGGCACCGCGGGCAAGGTGGACGTCGCCTATCTGAACGAGAGGATCTTCCTCAACACGGCCAGCGTGGGCGCATACACCGATTTCGTGCGCACCCGTGAAGGCTTGGAGAAGCGGATCGGCAAGCCGCTGGCCGCACTCATCGCCGGATGGCGCACGATGAAGAAGGATCGCGCCGTCGCCGTGACCGTCGACGGCGCGACTCGGGAGTCGAGCCTGCTGTTCATCGGGAACGGCCAGTACGAGCCGCACGGCTTCGCGCCGAGCGTGCGCGAAGACCTCCAGGACGGGCTGCTCGACGTGCGGATCCTCGACGTGTCGACGCGCTGGTCGCGCTTCGTCGTCCTGCTGGCGACGCTCACCGGTCAGCTGGCACGGGTGAAGCAGTACCACGAGGTCTCGGCCCCGGAGCTCGAGATCGCGCTCCCGCACGGACCGGAGCGCGTCACGCGCGACGGCGAGGTCGGCGAGGCCAGCGACCTTCTGCGGGTGCGCGCCGTGCGCCGCGCACTGACCGTCTACCGGGTGCGCCGCGACGGCTGAGGACGTTATTCGAGCGCCGTCCGGCTCGTCCCCGTCGCCGTGAGGGAGAGCATCGGCGGAACGAACTCGGTGAGGAGCGGGGGCGTCCACGTCGCGCGCACCGACACGCGTGCCGAGAGGCCGTCGGGGCTGCCGGCCGAGACCAGTTCGGTGCCGTCGTCGATGATCCCGATCACGGCAGTCGCCTGATCCGCGATCTCGGCCTCATCGAGTTCGGCGCGAATGGCGTCGCCGTCGACCTGCAACCGGAAGCCGTCGGCACCCGCGAGAGCGGCAGCGTCCGCGACGGAGTCGAGCCGCTTCTGCGCGATGTACAGGTCGGTCGCGCAGACGCACACGTAGATCAGGGCGATCGCCAGCATCAGATAGCCGAGGATCAGCGGCATGATGCTCCCGCGATCGTCGTCGCTCGAGGACGGCCCGGACCGGGCGATCGGGCGCGCAGCCGGGCGGCTCATCCGGCGATCCAGGTGCGGGACACCTTGTAGGCGGAGGACGCCTGGATCGGGACGCTGCCGATCCGGTCCAGACCGAACACCGGCGGCAGAAGCGGGAGAGCGACCCGGGCGGAGACCGTGACGACCACCGTCGCGCCGGCCGAAGGGCAGGCCGCTCCCGCCGGGGCGCATCGGATGTCCAGCGTGACGCTCGCGGGATCCATGCCGTACTCCTCCATCGCGGACTGCACCGCCGCGTCGGCGCGGGCGCTCGCGTCCGTGGTGTCGACCGCCGCGCTCATCGTCCGCGCCGCGTGGCGGGCCGCGGACTCGACGCCCAGGACCTGGCCCTGGATCGTGCCGAGGGCGAGCACGAGGTAGACCAGAGGAACCAGGAGGATCACCCCGAGCGCGATGAACTCGAGCGCTGCGGATCCCGCCTCGCGCCCGTCCTTGTCCGAGGCGAACGGCGGATCCTCAGCGGATGTCGGCGGTGAGGCTCTCCACGGGAGCACGACCGGTCACCTCCAAGGCGGCGGGGACGCCGAGGAATCCGATCAGCGGCAGCGTGGTGCGGACGGTGACCTCCATCGTGGGCACGCCCAGTGCGGCCGTCTCGCGCACGCTCACGTCCTGCGCGTAGTCGGCGCCGACTGCGCGCCCGATGACGAGCGCGGTCCGCTGCACGCCCTCGTCCGGATCCGTGTCGGCGAGAGCTGCGACGTGGGCGCCTTCGACGGCGGCGTCGTGCACGACGTTGCGGACGTACAGGGCCAGCGCGAACTGGATGACCCCGAGGGTGAGAGCGGTCAGCAGCACGCCGACGAGCACGAATTCGACGGGGCTGGATCCCCGGTCATCGAACGTCTCGACGACGCGCCGCTCACCGCGCATGGCCGCTCAGAGCCCGCTGACGCGAGAGATCGCCTGTTCGAACAGGTTCGTGAGCGCGGGCCCGGCGACGGCCCAGATCAGCACGACCAGGCCGGCGGTCATGAGAGTGATCAGCACCCAGCCCGGGACGTCGCCGCGTTCCGGATCGTCGGCGAGCGGACTGCCGCGCAGCGCGGGGTCGTGGTCGGTGTTCATGGGAGGTTCCTTTCGTGGATGTCGGTCGGGGCCTACCCGAGCCCGAGTCGGAGGATGAAGACGCCGGGGAACACGGCGAAGAGGACGCTCAGCGGGAGGATCAGGAAGACCAGCGGCAGGAGCATCAGGATCTCCTTGCGGCCGGCCTGCTCGATGAGGCCGCGCTTGGCCTCTTCGCGCGCATCCGACGCCTGCGCCTGCAGCACCGCGGCGAGCGGAGCGCCGCGTTCGAGGGCGGCGACGATCTGATCCGTCGCGCGGGTCAGCGCGGGGATCTGGAGTCGGTGCGCGCACTCGCCGAGGGCGTCGGCGAGCGAGGAACCCGTGTTGACGGCGAGGATCACGGCGCGCAGTTCGCTGCTGAGCTCCCCGGATCCTGCCGCCGCGACGCGCCGGATCGCGTCGGGCAAGCCTTCTCCTGCGGACAAGCACAGCGCGAGGAACTCGAGCACGGTCGGCAGCTCCTCGGTGAGCCGCGCCAGCCGAGCCTTCGCCCGGGCGCCCAGCAGCGCCTCGCAGCCGACGCCGGCGATGGCGGCGGCGAGCACCGGCAGCAGCAGGACGGGTGGCGAGAGCCGTCCGGCCAGGACCAGGGCGACCGTCGTCACCGCGCCGAGGCCGAGCCCCGCCAGCACCCACGCCAGCTGACGGCTGCGGAACCGGGCCGGCCCACCCGGTAGCCCCGCCTGCGTCATGCGCAGCGCGACACCGGCATCGCCGCCGCCGAAAAGTCCGAAGGCGCTCTTGAGCCGCGCCGTCCACGACCCCCCGGCTGGCATGCGCCAGGGCAGCCGCTCGCCCGGAGGCGCGACGTCGGCGATGTCGCGCAGGTACGGCGCGATCCGCGCGCTCAGGCTCGCCGACCGCCAGCGCGGGAACGCCGCCAGCACGAGCAGGAGCCCGGTGGCCAGCACGCCGCCGAGGAGGATCGCGATCGCGAGATCGCTCACCGGAACCACCGCCTCGGCTCGGGCAGCCGGCCGATGCGCAGCATGATCCGGAACGCCACGAACGACACCGCCGCTCCCCCGAGGATCAACGCGATGCCCTCCGCACTCGTGTACGCCCGTGCTCCCTCCGGCCGCAGCAGCAGGAGGACGAGGATCACCCACGGCGCCACGGCGCCGAGCACGGCCGCCCCGCGGATCCAGGACTGGCGGGCCTCGACTTCGGCGCGCAGCGCGGCCTCCGCGCGCACCGAGCTGCTCAGCGCGCGCAGCACCGCGCTGAGTTCGGTGCCGCCCACCTCCCGCGCCATGCGCAGCGTCTCCACGATGCGGTCGCCCACGGGATCCGCGAGGGCCTCCTTGAGCGTGACCGCCGCGGCGTCGAACCGCCCGGTCGCGTGCAGGTCGCGTGCAAACGCGGCGAACGCCGGGCGCAGCGGCCCCGGAGCCGCCTCCCCCAGGGCGGCGACGGCGTCGGGCAGCGGCATGCCGACCCGGATCGAGGCGATCAGCAGATCGCAGACGTCCGGCCACAGACCGCGCCGCAGCCGGAGCAGACGCTGGCGGCGGCCGCGCAGGAACATCACGGGCGCCGCCGCTCCCGCCACCGCGAGGACCAGGGCGAATGCCGCCGTCCCGGTGACCAGCCAGGCGGCCGCGCCCGCGACGAGCCCTCCCGCCACGATCGCGACCCCGAGGATGCGGGGATCGGTGCGCAGCCCGGCCTCGCGCAGCAGCCGCGTGCCGGCGCCCGCCCTGGGCTCTCGAACGGCTCGCTCCCGCGGCGGCCACAGCCACGGCGACACGGTCAGCAGAAGCCCGGCGGCGAGCACGGCGCCGACCAGCAGCGTCATGCGATCCGCTCCGGGAGTGCGACGGGAACCGCCTCGCGGTGCACGATCCGGTGCTGGATCCGTCCCCGCTCGTCCACCCCCAGCGGCTCGATCACCTCGGTGAGACGCCGGCTGCCGTCGGCCTCCCGACGGCAGTGCACGACCAGGTCGATCGATCCGGCGAGCGCAGGCGCGATGAAGCCGCGGTCGATGTTGCGTCCGGCGAGCAGCGGCAGCATGGAGAGCTTCTCCAGCGCCTCTGCGGCCGAGTTCGCGTGCACGGTCGCGGCTCCCGGGATCCCGGTGTTCAGCGCCAGCACCAGGTCGAGTGCCTCGGCGTCGCGCACCTCCCCCACGACGAGCCGGTCCGGCCGCATGCGCAGCGCCTCCTTCACGAGCTTGCGGAGGGTGATCTCGCCCGTGCCCTCCATGCTCGCCTGCCGGCCCTGCAGCGCCACGAGATCGGGGGCCTGCACGCCGAGTTCGAACGTCTCCTCCACCGTGATCACGCGCTGATCCGCGCACTCGGCCACAAGCGCCGCGAGCAGCGTGGTCTTGCCCGCGTGGGTCGGGCCCGACACGATGACGCTGCGCCCCGCGCGCATCGCGTCGGAGAGCAGCTCAGCGACGGACGCGGGGACCATGCCCTGCGCGACCAGGCTGTCCAGGCTCCGGTACCGTGGCAGGAACTTGCGGATGTTGACCGCCCAGGATCCGCGCACGACATCCGCGATCGCGACGTGCAGGCGCGATCCGTCCGGCAGGGACGCGTCGACGAACGGCTGGCCGATGTCGACCCGGCGGCCCGTCGCGTGCAGCATGCGCTCCACGATGTCGCGCAGCTGCGCCTCGGTCAGGCTGATCGGAACGCGCTCGCTCCGCCCCTCGCGCGCCACGAAGACCCGTCCCGGCCCGTTCAGCCAGATCTCCTCGATCGCGGGATCCTCGAGCAGCGGCTGCAGCGGGCCGTAGCCCGCGACGCCGGCGAGGATGTCGCGCACGCAGGCGGCCTCGTCGTCGATCGTGGCGGTGCCCCGCGCCAGCGCCTGATCGTTGTGCCGGCGCACCTCGAACTGCGCGATCCGCCGCGCCTCCTCCGGATGCGACGAGGGATCGGTGCGCTCGGCGCGCAGCCGGGCGCGCACCCGCTCGGTGACGGCGGCGGTGGACAGGCTCACCCGGGCATCGTCGCAGGATCCGCGGATCAGCCTCGGAAGTTATCCACAAGCCCGGCGCACAGCCGCCGGATCCCGCCTCAGTAGACTGGTCGCACTCGCGGGAGTGGTGGAATTGGCAGACACGCAGGATTTAGGTTCCTGTGCCTCCGGGCGTGTGGGTTCGAGTCCCACCTTCCGCACGAAACGAGGTGGCGAGGACTGCGGCGGGGTTTAGCGCGCTCGATCGCGCACGTCAAGCCTCGTGCCTGCCGAGCCGCCGCGGCCTAGCGTGAGACATCCACCCATCGAAAGGATGCCGAGATGTCTTTCCCCACAGGGTCGTCATTCCCCCTTGGCCCCGAAGTACCGACCCCCACGTTCGATCCGGGGGTTCTCGGCGAAGAAACCGCCGACGCCGACGAGCCCGAAGCGGACGAGGACGACGAGAACGGTGACTGAGTCCGCGGTTCAGGATCCGGCGCGCTGATCCTGCAGGCGCCACACCTCGCCGAGGATCATCTCCTCCGGCTCGCCGTCGCCGCCGACGAAGCTCTGCACGTGCTGGTCGATGAACTCCTGCCAGCGCTGGTTCGCCGGGTCCTCGTCGAGCGCCCGCATCGCCGCGCCGAAGTCGTCGCAGTCCACGACGTGGAAGAGGTCGCGTCCGTCGCGCCAGATCGTCCAGTCCCTGATTCCCAGGCGGTCGAAGGACGCGACTAGGTCGGCGGGGATCGTCTGATGATCGCGCTCGTAGCCGGCCTCGTGGGCTTCGCGGATCAGGGAGCGGAGAGCGACGCGCATGCGGATCCTTCCATCGCGGACGGGGACAGGCACAGCCTACGGGCACGCTCCCAGCCGACGGCACCGGGGCCGCCTTAGACTCGAGTCATGCCGGACGCTCCGGCGCACCGCGCGAACCCGCGCGACGGCACAATTCCAGCGACGACTCCACGGACGGGAACCACCTGTGCACCACGCCGCCCTCATCCCCTGGCTCGACCCGAACGTCATCATCCACGGTGCCGGCCCCTGGGCGCTCGCCGTGGTGCTGTTCATCATCTTCGCCGAGACCGGGCTGCTGATCGGCTTCCTGCTGCCGGGTGACACGCTGCTGATCATCTCGGGGCTGCTCACCAACACGAACCAGGTGTTCGGTCTGAACATCTGGGTGGTCGGTGCATTGATCGCGTTCGCGGCCTTCCTCGGTGGCGAGGTCGGCTACCTGATCGGGCACAAGGGCGGTCCTGCCGTGTTCGAGCGCAAGGAGTCCGGCCTGTTCAGCCGGAAGAACGTCGAGCGCACGAACCACTTCTTCGAGCGTTTCGGCGGGCTGACCGTGATCGTGGCACGCTTCGTGCCCGTCGTGCGCACCTTCGCGCCCGTCGCCGCCGGCGTCGGACACATGCCATGGCGCAGGTACAGTCTGTACAACCTCATCGGCGCGGTGATCTGGGGCTTCGGGCTCACGTTCGTCGGCTACCTGATCGCATACATCCCCTGGATCGCCGATCTCGTGACCAAGTACATCGACGTGATCCTGCTCGGCGTCGTAGTGCTCACCCTGGCCGTCACCGCCTGGCACTACTTCTCCGAGCGCCGCAAGGCCAAGAAGGAGACGGCGGCCGGCACGCCGGTGGTCGAACCCGAGGTCTGAATCCGGTTCAGCCCGCGTCGCGCCGTGCGCCCTCGTCCGAGGTCCCGGCGCGCGCCGCCCGGGACTTCTCCACGCTCGCCCGCAGCGCCTCCATCAGGTCGATGACCTCGCCGCCCTTCTCGGCCGGCGCGAACGTCTCCTCGGTCTCGAACGCCTCGCCCTTCTCGATCTTCGCCTCGATCAGCGTGCGCAGCTCGACCTGGTACTCGTCGACGAACGCGCTCGGATCGAAGTCCGCCGAGAAGCCCTCCACGAGGGTCGCGGACAACTCCAGCTCCTTGTCGGAGACGGTGATCTTCTCCTGCAGCGCCGGGAAGTCCGCCTCGCGCACCTCGTCGGCCCAGAGCAGCGTCTGCAGCACGAGCACGTCGCCGCGCACCCGGAGCGCCGCGAGGCGCGTCTTCTGACGCAGGGTGAAACGCACGATCGCGGTACGATCCGTGGCCTCGAGCGTCTTGCGCAGCAGCACATACGCCTTGGGCGAGGCGGAGTCCGGCTCCAGATAGTAGGCCTTGTCCAGGGTGAGCAGATCGACCTGGTCCGACGGCACGAACTCGACGACGTCGATCTCGCGGCTGCGCTCGGCGGGCAGCGACTCCAGGTCCTCCTTCGTCAGCACCACGGTCTGCGTCTCGTCCTGGTAGGCGCGGTCGATCTCGGCGTAGGCGACGGTCTGCCCGCACACCTCGCACACGCGCTTGTACCGGATGCGTCCGCCGTCCGCGTCGTGCACCTGGTGCAGCGAGACGTCGTGATCCTCCGTCGCGGAGTACACCTTGACCGGCACGTTGACCAGGCCGAAGGTGAGCGAGCCCTTCCAGATCGTCCTCATGGCACCAGTGAACACCACGGGCACACACTGCCACCAGAGCGATACAATTCCTGTATGGCGGCGCAGACCTTCAACATCTCCCTTCCTCAGGAGCTCGTGCAGCAGATCGATGCACAGGCACAGCGCGAGTTCGCTTCGCGCAGCGAGTACATCCGTCGCGCCGTCGTCAAGCAGCTGCGCGTCGAACAAGACGTTCAGCAGATCCTGGATCGCGCGAATGCGCGCGGGCGAGACACCGGGATCGCGTCCGAACAGCAGGTCTACGAGATCATCGACAACTGATCGGCGAGAACCGCGCATGTGGATCGCATGAGGATCGTTCTCGACAGCAACGTCTGGATCTCTGCGCTCGTCTTCGGGGGCGCACCCCGTCGCGTGATAGAGCGCGCGATCGCCGACGGGACTGTCATCGTCATCAGTGCCGAGATCGCCAGTGAGGTGCGTCGAGTCCTGGGCGCGAAGTTCCCCGGCTTCGTGGACGACTTCGACGCATTGCAGGCGGTGCTCACAGGTTCTCTGCAGCCGGTCGCCCTCGGCGGCGTCGTCGTCGATGTGTGCCGAGACTCCGACGACAATCGCATCCTGGAGACTGCAGTGATCGGTGCGGCGGACACGATCGTCTCCGGAGACAAGGACCTGCTCGTTCTCTCCCGCTACCTCGACATCGCGATCTGTACTGCCACGCACTGGCTCACTGAATAGTTACCGTTGACCTATGGCAGACGGCCCGCAGATCGTGCGCATCGGCGAGAGGCGGCTGCGCGTCACGAACCTCGACAAGGTGGTCTACCCCGAAACCGGGACCACCAAGGGCGAGATCATCGACTACTACGCGCGGATCGCGCCCGTGCTGCTGCCCGTCGTCGCCGGCCGCCCGGTCACCCGCAAGCGCTGGGTCGAGGGCGTCGGGACCACCGCGGATCCGCAGGGCTCGTTCTTCGCGAAGCAGCTCGAGCCCGGGGCGCCGGCCTGGATCCGCCGGCTGCCGATCCCGCACTCCGGCGGCGCCAAGGACTATCCCCTGGTCGACGAGGTCGCCACCCTGGTCTGGATGGCGCAGGTCGCCGCGATCGAGCTGCACATCCCGCAGTGGCGCTTCACCGCCGACGGCAGCCGCGGCGATCCCGACCGGCTGGTGCTGGACCTGGATCCCGGCCCCGGAGTGACGCTCGCGCAGTGCGCCGAGGTCGCCCTGATCGCCCGCGGGATCCTCACCGGCATGGGCCTGGATCCGGTGCCGGTGACCAGCGGCAGCAAGGGGATCCACCTCTACGCGCGCCTGCCCGGCGACCGCACCAGCGACGAGATCTCCGCGGTCGCGCACGCCCTCGCGCGGGCGATCGAGGCCGATCATCCGGATCTCGTGACGAGCGTGATGACGAAGACGCTGCGCGCGGGCAAGGTGTTCCTGGACTGGAGCCAGAACAACGGCAAGAAGACCACGATCGCGCCCTACTCCCTGCGCGGCCGCCCGCAGCCGTGGGTGGCCGCCCCGCGCACCTGGGACGAACTGCGAGACCCGGGCCTGCGCCAGCTGCGCTTCGACGAGGTGCTGGAGCGCGCGGAAAGCGGCCTGGATCCCTTCGCCCTCATCTCCGACGTGACCCCCGACGACACCGCCGAACGATCGGACGCGGAGCGCAGCGATCGGACCGGAGCGCAGCGATCGGTCGGTCGGGCGCGCAGGCATCGGGTCTGGCGGGAGACGGGGGACCCGCGAGCTTGCGAGCGGATCCCCCGTCGGGGGACTGCGCGCCCGACCGACCGATCGCGGAGCGGCCCCCGGAACGGATGAGAGCGAGGACGTCCCCGCCTACTCCCCCATGCTCGCCGAGCACGGTACGCCGGGCACCGCGCGCGGCCTCGGCTGGGCCGAGATCAAGTGGGACGGGATCCGGGCGATCGGCACCTGGCAGGACGGCCGGTTCCGGCTGCGCGGGCGCAACGGCACCGACATCACCGACCGCTACCCCGAGCTCACCGCGGACGGCGCCCCCGGCTTCGCGGTCGGCGAGGCCGTCGTGGACGGCGAGATCGTGGCGATGGACGCCGCCGGCCGCCCCAGCTTCTCCCGGCTGCAGGATCGCATGCATCTGACCCGGGCGCGCGAGATCGAGCGCGAGGTGATCCGCACGCCGGTCCGCTACCACCTGTTCGACCTGCTGCACCTGGAGGGGCACGACGTCACCGGCGCTGCCGCTGCGCGACCGCCGCGAACTGCTGGAGCGGATCGCCGCCGACCTGCCCGCCCCGGTGCTGGTGCCGCCGATGTTCGACGACGTGGACGCGGCGCTCGCGACGAGCGCCGCGCTCGACCTCGAGGGTGTCGTCGTGAAGGATCCGGCGTCCGTCTACGCACCCGGTGCACGGTCGCCGCACTGGCTGAAGATCAAGCACACGAGGACGCAGGAGGTCGTGATCGTCGGGATCCGGCCCGGAAAGGGCGATCGCGCCGGGCGGATCGGGTCCCTGCTGCTCGCGATCCCCGACGCCGCGCTGCCGTCCGGGCTCCGTTACGTCGGCCGGGTCGGCACGGGCTTCACGGACCGCGCCCTGCGCGACCTGACCGGGCGCCTCGAAGAACTGCGCAGCGCGGCACCCGCGGTCGACGGCGTGCCGGTCGCGGACGCGTCGGATGCGCTCTGGGTGCGTCCGGAGCTGGTCGGAGAGGTGGAGTTCGCGAACTGGACCCCCGACCGGATCCTGCGGCATTCGCGCTGGCGGGGCCTGCGCCCGGACAAGTCGCCGGCCGACGTCGTCGTCGAGGACTGACCTTCGAGAGCCTCAGGGACCGGCTCAGGCGTGCACGGCCTCGCAGTCGCCGGCGCCGCCCTGTCCGGTGGCGTCCGGTTCGATCTGGAACGTGGAGTGCTCCACGTCGAAGTGCTCCTCGAGGCAGGTCTGCATCTGTACGAGCAGCGTCGACGCTCCCCCGGCCTCGAGCACCTGCGACCGCACCGACACGTGCGCCGTGAACACCGGCGCGCCGCGGGTCAGCTGCCAGACGTGCACGTCGTGCACCCCGGTCACGCCCGGGTATTCGAGCAGGTGCTGCCGGATCTCGCTCACCGCGGTGCCCTTCGGCGCCGACTCGGCGAGCACCGAGAACACCTCGCGCAGCAGCGAGATCGCCCGCGGGATGATCATCGCGGCGATGAGGAGCGAGGCGATCGCGTCCGCGGGCGCCCAGCCGGTCGTGACGATCACGATCGCGGCGACGATCACCATCGCGGATCCGATCAGATCCCCCATCACCTCGAGATAGGCGCCGCGCACGTTGATGCTGGTGCGCTGGGCCGCGCTGAGCAGCCACATCGAGACGCCGTTCGCGACCAGCCCGACCGCGGCGACGACCAGCATCAGGGTTCCGGCGACCTCCACCCCCGTCGGGTGCAGCAGCCGGGTGATGCCCTCGATACGCGACCCAGGCCGACAGCAGGATCAGGATGATCGCGTTGACGAGCGCGCCGAACACCTCGACCCGCTGATAGCCGAACGTGCGCCGGTCGTCGGCGGGGCGGGCGGCGACCGCGCTCGCGATCAGCGCGATGACGAGGGCGGAGGCGTCGGTGAACATGTGCGCCGCGTCGGCGAGCAGGGCGAGGGATCCGCTGAGGATCGCACCCGCCACCTGCACGAGCATGATCACGCAGGTCAGCGTCAGCGAGATCGCGAGCAGGCGGCGGTGCCCTGCGGAGCGGATCCCGGTGGCGGGAGCGTGATCGTGCATGCCTCCAGGGTAGAACCCGGGATATCCCGGTCGGAGGCGCTTTTCGGCCAGTCGGGAAGGGTAATGATTCTCAGTTGCTCCGGTGAGAAGTCACGGCGACAGGACGCGCAATCCGGCGGCGCGGGCGGCGGCCGCGAGGCGGAAGTCGTAGGTGAGTACGGCTGCGACGTCCAGACGCAATGCAGCCTCCAGATGCAGGGCGTCCGGGGTGCGGAGGTACGGCATGGGGAGAAGTCCGGCGCTGCGATATGCGGCCCGGTCCAGAGCCGCGAGCGAGATCCCGTCCAGCACACGTGACACGTCCGTCTGGTCGAGGTCCTCTCGGACGGCGATGCGTCTCAGCTCTGTCTCGAGCAGATCGCTCGAGACCAGCATGACCTCGGCCTGGTCCAGCCAAGCCTCGAGAGCCGGACTGTTCGGCTGGTCGATCAGCAGCGCGGCCAGCGCCGATGTATCGACGTAGACCACCTCTCCAGAGTCACCGTGCGAGGGGCCGATGCTCACGCGCGATCCTCGCGCAACTCGTCGACGATCTCCGCGAGCGGCCTGGCGCTCGCCTTCCGATGGATCCCCAGCTCCGCCCAGCCGCCGTACCGCTTCGCCGGTCGGGCGATCGGCAGCGTCGGTGCCGGGGCGTCGAGCGGCACGATGCGTCCCACGGGCACGCCGTGGTTGGTCAGCACGAACGACTGCCCTTCCCCCACGGCACGCAGCACTCGTCTGGACTCGTTGCGCAACTCTCGTTGCGAGAGACTCTCGACCTGCGGCAGATGTGCGCTCATAAGACGAGTGTAGCACGGGTGCTACACTCGTTTCCGCGTCAGAGACCGGCGAGCAGCGGCACCAGCGACTCGAACGCGCGGGCGCGGTGCGACTCGGCCTGCTTCTGGGCGGCCGTGAACTCGCCCACCGTGCGCTCCGGAGCGAGCTGGCCGTCCGGGATGAACACGGGGTCGTAGCCGAACCCGCCGTCGCCTGCGGCCGCGTGCGCGAGCCGGCCCGGCCACTCCCCGCGCACGGTCCACTCGCGCCCGTCCGGGAGCACGAGCGCGATCACGCTCACGAAACGCGCGGAGCGGTGCGGATCCGCGATGTCGCGGAGCTGGTCGAGCAGCAGGTCGCGGTTCGCGATCGCGTCCTTCTGCTGCCCGGCCCAGTATGCGGAGAACACGCCGGGCGATCCGCCCAGCACGTCCACCGCGATCCCGGAGTCGTCGGCGAGCGCCGCGAGCCCCGTGTGCGCAGCGGCCGCGCGGGCCTTGATCAGCGCGTTCTGCTCGAACGTGACGCCGTCCTCGACCGGCTCGGGGCCGTCGTAGCCGACGACCTCGAGATCCGGGCCGGGTCGCGGCGACGATCCCGCCGAACTCGGAGACCTTGTGCGGATTGTGCGTCGCCAGGACGATCCTCATTTACTCAGTCCCTGTGCTTCGACAAGCTCAGCAACCGGCCGAAGGGTCGAGTGCCGCGAGCTGGTGCGTGCGCAGATCCGCGCAGCCGTTCACGCCGAGCTCCAGCAGGGCGTCCAGCTCGCGCTTGTCGAAGGGCGCGCCCTCGGCCGTGCCCTGCACCTCGACGAACAGGCCGCGGCCGGTGACGACGACGTTCATGTCGGTCTCGGCGCGCACGTCCTCGACGTATGCCAGGTCGAGCATGGGCTCGCCGTCGATGATCCCGACCGAGACCGCCGCGACGGAGTCGAGCGAGCACCTGCGACTTCTGCGCGATGAACTTCTTCGTCCGGCCCCACTCGATCGCGTCGGCGAGAGCGACGTAGGCGCCGGTGATCGCCGCCGTGCGGGTGCCGCCGTCGGCCTGCAGCACGTCGCAGTCGATGACGATCGTGTTCTCGCCGAGCGCCTTGGTGTCCACCACGGCCCGCAGCGCCCGGCCGATCAGGCGCGAGATCTCGTGCGTGCGCCCGCCGATCCGGCCCTTGACGCTCTCCCGGTCGTTGCGGCTGTTGGTGGCGCGCGGCAGCATCGCGTACTCGGCGGTGACCCAGCCCTTGCCCTTGCCGGTGAGCCAGCGCGGCACGCCGTTCGTGAACGACGCCGTGCAGAGCACCTTCGTGTTCCCGAAGCTGATCAGCGCGGATCCCTCGGCGTGGCCGCTCCAGCCGCGCTCGATCGTGATCGGGCGGAGCTGGTCGACGCTGCGGCCGTCCGCGCGGACGACGGGGGTGGGTCTCGGTCATGGGATCTCCTTGAGGTGGGGAAGGTCGATGACGCCGGTCTGCACGAGCGTGACGCCCCGCACCTCCTGGCCCATCAGGCGGTTGGCGAGGACGGTGAAATCGTCGGCGGATGCGCCGGTCGCCTCGTAGACGTAGCGCGGACGCGTGTCCGGCCGCGCGAGCAGATCGCCGCGCACGAGCTGCCGGTACACGTCGCCGGCGGTCTCGTCGTCGCTCGAGACGAGCGCGACTCCCTCCCCCATCACGTAGCCGATCGCGCCGCGCAGGAACGGGTAGTGCGTGCAGCCGAGCACGAGCGTGTCCACTCCGGCTTCGCGCAGCGGCGCGAGGTACTCCTCGGCCACGCGCAGCACCTCGGGGGTGTCCGTGATCCCGGCCTCGACGAACTCGACGAATCGAGGGCAGGCCGCCGCGAACACCGACAGCGACTCGTTCACCTCGAGCATGTCCTGGTAGGCGCGGGACCCGATCGTGCCGACGGTGCCGATCACCCCGATCCGCCCGTTGCGGGTCGTCGAGATCGCGCGGCGCACGGCCGGGCCGATCACTTCGACCACCGGCACGGCGTAGCGCTCACGCGCGTCGCGCAGCATCGCCGACGACGCCGTGTTGCACGCGATCACGAGCATCTTCACGCCCTGGTCGACCAGCGTGTCGAGCACCTCGAGCCCGTAGCGGCGGACGTCCGCGATCGGCTTCGGCCCGTACGGCGAGTGCGCGGTGTCGCCGATGTAGACGAACGACTCCCTCGGCAGCTGCGCCCGGATCGCCCGGGCGACGGTGAGTCCGCCGACCCCGGAGTCGAAGATCCCGATCGGCGCGTCGTTCATGATGTCCCAGCCTAGTCGCTGCGCCCGACCAGGACTTCTGCGCGCCCGCTCTATGCTGTCGATCATGACCGCGTCGAGCGCCCTGAAGACCGATCGCTACGAGCTCACGATGCTGGAGGCCGCGCTGCGCGACGGCACGGCCGCACGTCCCAGCGTGTTCGAGCTGTTCTCCCGGCGTCTGTCCGGCGGCCGCCGGTTCGGCGTGGTGGCGGGCACCGGACGCCTGCTCTCGCTGGTGCGCGACTTCCGCTTCGGCGACGACGAGCTGCGCTATCTGCGCGACGCGAACGTCGTCGACGCCGCCACGCTCCGCTATCTCGAGGACTACCGGTTCGGCGGCACGATCCGCGGCTACCGGGAGGGCGAGCTGTACTTCCCCGGATCCCCGATCCTCACCGTCGAGGGCACCTTCGCCGACGCGGTGATCCTGGAGACCCTCGCGCTCAGCGTGCTCAACCACGACTCCGCCGTCGCGACCGCCGCCTCCCGGATGAGCATCGCGGCCGGCGAGCGCCCGCTCGCGGAGATGGGATCGCGGCGCGCGGCCGAGGACTCCGCCGTCGCCGCAGCCCGTGCCGCGTTCATCGCCGGGTTCGGCGCGACCAGCAACCTCGAGGCCGGTCGCACCTGGGGCATTCCGACCATGGGCACGGCGGCGCACGCCTGGACGCTGCTGCACGACAGCGAGGAGGACGCGTTCCGCGCCCAGATCGCCGCGCTCGGCACCGGCACGACCCTGCTCGTGGACACCTACGACATCCGTCAGCGGCGTGGAGACCGCGATCCGAGTCGCCGGAACCGGACTCGGCGGCGTGCGGATCGACTCCGGCGACCTGCCGATCGTGGCGGCCGCCGTGCGGCAGCAGCTCGACGAGCTCGGCGCGACCGGCACCAGGATCACCGTCACCAGCGACCTGGACGAGTACGCGATCGCCGCTCTCGCCGCATCCCCGGTCGACGCCTACGGCGTCGGCACCTCGGTCGTCACCGGCTCCGGGTACCCGACGGCGAGCATGGTCTACAAGCTCGTCGCCCGGCAGAGCTCCGACGGCGGCTGGGTCGCGGTCGCGAAGACCTCGGCGGACAAGGCGTCCAAGGGCGGCCGCAAGGCGGCCTTCCGGATCCTCGCCGACGGGGTCGCGCAGTCCGAGACGGTCGTCGTGTCGGACGGGTTCGAGGAGCTGGGATCCGCCGCCGAGCACCCGGACGGCCGGGCCCTGCAGGTGACGCTGGTGGACGGCGGCGAGATCGACACCGCGTTCGAGGGGCCCGCGGGAACGCTGGCCGCGCGGGAGCACCACCTGAAGGTGCGGGAGGACCTGCCCGTGCGCGCCCTCGCGCTCAGCAAGTCGGATCCGGCGATCCCGACGCTCTACGTCGACGCCGACTGAGCGCGGTCCGCCGGCGTCCGCTCAGCGGATCAGGGACTCGTAGATCTCCTTGCAGGTGGGGCAGACCGGGAACTTCTCCGGGTCGCGGCCCGGGGTCCACTTCTTGCCGCACAGCGCCCGCACCGGCTTGCCGGTGAGCGCGGACTCGAGGATCTTCTCCTTCTTCACGTAGTGGGAGAACCGCTCGTGGTCTCCCGGCTCCTGGAGCTCCTCGTTGAGGAGTTGCTCGAGTTCACGATCGAGGGTGGCGACTCCGCCCTGATCCGGGGCGTCCAGCGGGGTACTCATGCTCGCGAGTCTAATCGCGCCCGCGACGCGGGGCGCCGGTGCAGAGCGATCCGCCCGGGACCGCTCGCTCAGGCGGTCTCGACGAACTCCATCAACGGCGCGCCTCGCCGGTCGAACGCCCGCCCTCCGAGGAGCACGCCCGCGACGAGCACGATCACGCCGGTGCCGACGCCGACCCACAGCACCGGCGCGGTCGGCAGTGCCGGGTCGTCCAGCGCCGGCCAGGCGAGCAGGATGCGTGGGCACGCTCAGCACGAGCGCGCCGATCAGCGCTCCCGCCTGTCCGAGCGCGCCGCCGCGGGCGCGCTGCGGCTGCTGGAACGGGCTGTCCCCCGGGCGCGACACCGCGTAGGGCGCGATCGGCCGAGAAGATGCTGGACAGGCCGAGGCCGGTCAGCAGCAGGCTCGCGACGACGCCGATCAGGATCGGCAGCGCCGACCACCGCCCGATCACGGCGAGCGTGACCGGAATCGCGATCGCGAGCGTCGGAACGGCGAACAGCACGACGGGCACGAGACGGCCGAGCCGGTCCGGGACGCCGCGCACGCCGCTCGCGACGTGGATCCAGAACGCCGTGGAGTCGTAGGCCACGTCGTTGTGCGGCAGCCAGCCGAAGAACAGGGCGATGACCGCCACCGGCAGCGTCGCCGCGACATCGAGCGGAACGCCCGCGACGAGCAGCGGGATCACGGTGAGCACACCGGCGATCGGCACGATCACGACGTTGACGAGGTAGCGACGGTCGCGCAGCCAGTACACCAGGCTGCGCGCGGCGACGGCGCCGAACGCGTTCGAGGGCAGCAGCCCGAACCAGCCCAGCCCCGGGCGCTCGCGCACCGTCACCGGGCGGTCCGTGGTGCGCAGCGCGCGGCGTGCCAGCGCGAGCCAGCCGGCGGTGACCACGGCGGCGGTCAGCACGCGCCACGACGAGCGCGCCCCACAGGGCGGCCGTCTCGCCCGCGATGGCGAGGAACGGGATCGCCGCGGCGGCGCCGAGCGGCGTCCAGCCCAGCACATCCGCGACGGAGTGCAGCACCGGCGGCACGGCGCCGTCCCAGCCCAGCGACGCCACGAACACGCACACCGGGACGGCGACGACGATGACGGCGAGCGCGAACAGGGCGGTCAGCTCCCGCGAGCGCCGCTCCGGCAGCACCAGGGCGCTGAGCGCCATCCCCACCCGCGCGGCCAGCACGGCCGTGATGAGGCTCAGCACGGCCGAGATCACGGCGAGGATCCACGGGGCGCCCAGGGAGATCGCGACGACCACGACGGTCACCTGCACCACGAGCAGAGCGATGCTCGGCACGCTCACGAACGCGGCGAGCGCGAGGATCGCGGGCAGCCGACGCTCGTCGACCCCGAACACCGCGAATCGGCGCGGATCGAGCTGGTCGACGGAGCCGGCCAGGATCGGGGCGACGAAGAATCCGAGCACGACCGCGGAGCTGCCGAGCACGACGACGGTGTGCGCGGCCGCCTCGGACGTCTGCGCCAGGCTCCGCACCGCGAACACCGCGACGAGCGTTGCGGCGATCGTGAGGGCGAGGGCGATGACGGTGCGCGTCACCCTGCTGCGATCGCCCCGGAGCGCCCCGAGCGCCAGCATCAGCCTCAGTCGGAGAACGTGTGCAACCACTCGAGGCCCTCCAGCTCGGAGCCGGCGCCGGACAGCTCCACGAAGCGCTGTTCGAGCGTCTGCCCCGCGCGCACCTCGTCGACCGTTCCCTCGGCGAGCACCTCGCCGCCGACGATGATCGCGATCCGGGAGCACACCCGCTCCACCAGATCCATACCGTGACTGGAAAGCACGACCGTGCCGCCATGGGTGACGTACGCGCGCAGGATGTCGAGGATCACGCCGGAGGAGACCGGATCCACGGACTCGAACGGCTCGTCCAGCACCAGCACGCGCGGCGAGTGGATCATGGCGCCGGCGAGCATGATCTTCTTCGTCATTCCGGCGGAGTAGTCGGAGACCACCCGGCTCAGCGCCCCGGTGAGGTCGAAGGCGCGGGCCAGGTCGGCCACGCGCTTCTCCACGACGTCGGAGGTCAGCCCGCGCAGCAGCCCGTAGTAGTGCAGCAGCTGTCGGCCGGTGAGCCGGTCGAAGGTGCGCAGGCGGTCGGGGAGAACGCCCAGCGCCTTCTTCGCGGCGAGCGGGTCGGCCGACTGATCGATCCCGCTGATCTGCACGGTGCCGGCGTCAGGACGCAGCAGCCCCGCGATGATCGAGAGGGTGGTGGTCTTCCCGGCCCCGTTCGGGCCGACGATCCCGTAGAAGGATCCGGCAGGCACGGTCAGATCGATCCGGTCCACCGCGACGGAGTCGCCGAAGCGTTTGACGAGGCCGCGCACCACGAGCGCCTGCCCCTCCGCAGGCTCCGGGGCGATCGCGGCCACCTCCTCCACCGCCGAGACGGGCTCTTCCGCTGCCGGGGCAGTCTCCTCCGCCTCAGGAGCGGGCTCCGCGGGCGCGGGGTCGGGCTCCTCGGGCGCGAGGGTAGTCTCCTCTGCTGCGGGCGCAATGTCCTCCGCCTCAGGAGCGGGCTCCTCCACCGCGGGCACGGCCTCCTCGGGCGCGAGGACGGGCTCCTCCACCGCGGGTACGGTCTCGTCAGGCGCGGGACTCACCTCGATCAGGACGGACGTCAGCGCCTCAGGCGCCGTCGGCGCATCCGTTCCCGGCTCGATCTCCACAGGAGCATCATCCACTGCCGGGGTCGTCGAGGGCGAGAGGTCCGCGACGATCGGGGTCGCGGCCTCCGTCGCGCGCGGGGTCGGCGTGCTCGGCCGGCGGGCGGGCGTGCGCTTCTTCGCCGCCGCGGTCCCCCCGGTCGCACCGGAAGTTCGCTTCGCCGGAGTGCGCGGGGCCTTCGCCTTCACCGCCGCGACCTTCGCCGCCGACTCCTTCGCCTCCTCGGCGATCGCATCCGCCCTGGCCGATGCCGCCTTCTCGGCCACACCTTTGGCGGTGGCGGCGCGGGTGGCGGCTGCCCTGGCCGCAGTGCGCTTGGCCGCGGCAGCCCGCGCCGCGCTCGCCTGGACCTCCGCCTTCACCCGCGCGGTATCCGCAGCGGGCCGAGGATTCTTCGCGGCCGGCTTCCTGGCCGTGGTCGGTGGCGAGGAATCCTGCGGCGAGGTGGGGTCGTTCGGTGCGGCGCTCACCCCTTCACGGTACCAATCGGTTCGCCGCGTTCCTGCCGCAACGGCACGGAAACAGGACAACGTGCGCGAATTGTCCGTCTCTGCGCAACCTGGGAAAGTACCGTGCACTCCATAACGGAATGGATACGCACCCGTCCTGCCCCGCTCGCTCTCAGGGTGGATCGATAGCATCGCCAGTGGCACGAGGAAGTGTCCCATCGGTGAAGTAACCGTGAACACATGTAACAGGAGCTTTTCTGTGACTCTTCAGACCATCATTCTTGCTGCCGGAATGGGCTCGCGCCTCGGGCGCTCGCTCCCCAAGCCGCTGACCGAACTCGGCGACGGGCGATCGATCATGCAGCAGCAGCACGACAACATCCACGCGGCGTTCGGCGACGACGTCCGCATCACGACGATCGTCGGCTACCGCGCCGAGACGATCATCGAGGCGTTCCCGGACGTGAACTACGTGCACAACGAGCGCTACGACCAGACCAACACGTCGAAGAGCCTGCTCCGTGGCCTCGCCGCCACCGGACGCAAGGGCGTGCTCTGGATGAACGGCGACGTCGTCTTCGACCCGCGCATCCTCGGCCGTGCGATCGAGTTCATCGAGCGCGACCAGTCCTTCGTCACCGTCAACACCGCCAAGGTGAGCGACGAGGAGGTCAAGTACACGGTCGACGCCGAGGGCTACATCAAGGAGCTCTCCAAGACCGTGCGCGGTGGCATCGGCGAGGCCGTCGGCATCAATTACATCTCTTCGCGTGACAAGCAGGCGTTCATGCGCCAGCTGCAGCGCGTCGAGGATCAGGACTACTTCGAGCGCGGCCTCGAACTCGCGATCGTCGAGAACGGCCTGCTGCTCGAGCCGATGGACATCTCCGACCTGTACGCGGTCGAGGTCGACTTCGCCGAGGATCTGGAGCGCGCGAACCTGTTCGTGTGATTCACGCCACACGCAGAGGAGCCCGTGCCATCCGGCACGGGCTCCTCTGCGTTGCGTCGGTTCGGGGGGTTCGCAGGCGACGCCCCTAGGCTCGGAGCATGGGGCGCAAAGACGACAAGGGCACCGTCCATCGGATCCATTCGCTGCCTGACGACGCACCGTGGGCGAACGGGGTGCCGCCGGCGGGATCCTCCGAGCATCCGATGGCGATCCGCGGGCTGGACAGGGTGCTGGCCGTACAGCGACCGCTCGTGCTCGCGCACATCCGCAGCATCCGTCTGCGCCACCCGCACGCCTCCCCCGCCGAGATCATCACCCTGCTGGAGCGCCGGTATCTCGCGGCCGTCACGACCGGCGGAGCCGCAGTGGGCGCGACCGCGGTGATCCCCGGGATCACGACGGGCGTGACGCTGGCGCTGTCCGGCGTCGAGACGGCCGGGTTCGTCGAGTCGACCGCCCTGTTCGCGCAGTCGGTTGCGGAGGTGCACGGCATCTCGGTGACCAACCCGGATCGGGCGCGCGCGCTGGTGATGACCCTCATGCTCGGCAAGGAGGGCGTCGACCTCATCCGGCAGCTGGCGGGGCAGGCCTCGGGCAAGGGCGCCGGCCGCCCCGCATACTGGGGCGAACTCGTCACGAAATCGCTGCCCCGTGCCGCCGTCGGCCCGCTCGCGGACCGCCTGAAGAGCATGCTGATCCGGCACTTCGCGGCCGCGGGCGGCGCCTCCTTGCTCGGCAAGGCTCTGCCGTTCGGCATCGGCGCGGTGATCGGCGGCGCGGGCAACCACGTCCTCGGGCGGCGCGTCCTGACCAGTTCGCGCCGCGCGTTCGGCATGCCGCCGCAGATGCTGCCCGCCGAGCTCGAACCCGAACCGGGCGCCCAGCGCCTGGAGCAGAAGGTCGTCAGAGGCGCCCAGCTGGCGGGATCGGCCGTGGCCGGAGCCGCCGGGGGTGCCGTGCGGGGCGTCGGCGTCGCCGGCCGCCGCGCACAGGAACTCGTGCGTCGCCGTAGGACGCCGATCTCGGCTCCGGAGGCCCCGGGACCCGGACTGCATCCGGATCCGCCCTCCACGGGCGCCTGATCGCTCCGCACACCCGCGTCCTCGACGAGGTTCCGCACCGGTCCCGTGCGGACCGGCCGGCACGGGCCGCGCACGTCGGCCCCCGCTCCTAGCGTGACGGCATGACGCGCAGCCCCGATCCGTCCTACCCGGTGCCCTGGTCGATCGACCGCCGCGACCGCACGCACCCCGTCGTCACGAACGGCGGCGACGGGATCGACTTCGTGCGGGTCTTCGCGCGGACGTCGCTGGATCCCGGACGCACGCAGCTGTGGGGTCGGGTGAAGGCCGGCGACAAGCTCGAGATCTGCCTGTGCGATACGGACGTCGACGACGTCGTGGTCACGCTGGCGTGGTTCCGTCCCGACGACGGCCTCGAGTACGTGTGGCGGTTCGTGGTGTAGCGCGGCCCCGCGTTCAGGCGAGGTGTTCGGTGCGGGCTCTGCCGCCGGGGCGGGGGGTGCGGTGCGGGTCGATGTGCGGGGGTGGCAGGAACCAGACCTTCCCGTGGATGCCGTCCCGGTCGATGCGGATGTCCCAGCCGACGTCGTGGATGAGGTGGTGGCAGGTCTCGCACAGCAGCACCCCGTTGTGACAGGTCGGTCGGGCCCGCGTCGCGGGACCACCATCGGATGTGGTGGGCCTTCGTCATCCCGGGTGGGAGCCCGCAGAACGCGCACCCCCCGTCGCGTTCCCGCAGCGCGAGTTTCTGCGCCGGGGTGAACAGGCGCCGTACCCGCCCCCAGTCCAGGATCTCGCTGTCCGTCCCGCACACCCACGGGATGACCCCGCCGCCGGCGGCCATCCGCCGCACCGTGCCGATGCTGACGGGCTGGTCGATCCCGTCGATGAGCCCGCACCCGGTGTTGTTCTCCAGGTCCTGCAGGCTGACCCGGACGATCACGGTGGCGCCGTTGAGGCTCTCCGTGCTCTCGCAGGACAGGGCATGCTCGGCGAGGTGCACGAGCGCGTCCGCCTGGATCGCGGACAGGTCACGGCGGTCCGCGTCCGGTGCGTCCGGGGTTTGCCCGTCCCGTTTCGCGGCGAACTCGGCGGACACGTACCCGTGGATCGCGGCCTGCACCGGCAGCTGCCCGCTCCGGGTCCAGGACCGCGGTGATGTGCAGCATCCCGGCCCGCTGGAACATCCGCAGCGACGCCTTACCCCGCAGGTCCTCCTCCCGCGGTGCGACCCCGTCCGGATCCAGATGCGCCTCCAACCGGGCGATCATCCTCCGCACCTCATCCAACGACAACCCCGGAGCCTGCCCACGAGGAACTCCTCGGCGTCGGCGGCCCGCTCCCGGCCGGCCTTCGGGATCATCCGGTCCAGGAAGGCGACGATCAACTCCGCCGCGGGTGCCCCGATCCGTCCCGCCCGCAACGCCTCCCGCACGACCGGGAACTTCGCCGGCAGCACCTCACCGAGCAGATTCGTGCGCACCGCGGTCGCCTGCCCGACCTTCACCAGACGCCCCGCATCCCCCGCCGCCATCCCCGTCACCGTCGCGATCAACGCCGCCGGAGTCCGGAAACCCGTGCTGCTTCGCCAGGCCCTCCGGCCCCAGCTCCCGCCGGGACTCGACCGCGATCCCCGCAGCAACCTCCGCATGCACCGCATCCGCCGTGCGCTTCAGCTGCCCGATCGCCTCGTTCACCGCGACCAGCTGCGCCCGCGACAGGTCGGTCCCCGCGTCCGCACCCGCCCACGCCTGCTCGAAGAAGCCGGGTGGCTTCGAGCAGCGGATCAAGGGTGCTGGACATACCCCCATTCTACCAACAATCGAAGATAACTTCGAGAGTTATCCACAACCATTTTTGCCTCCGGGTCAGCCACTTCCCGAGATACGACCGACATTTCCGGTGCGCGGAGAAGCCACGTTTCGTCTCGCTCCGACTCCGTCCGTGCTCGCTCAACGACCCCGAGAAAGAACGGACTCGCTCACCGACCCTGGGGAGATGGCACGGTCCTCGGCCCCGGGGCGGCGCGCCCGGATCCCGAACCTGGGGGCATGCAGGCGGGACGTGAAAGGATCGACGGGTGAGCCAGAGCGATCCTTCCCCCCGCGATCCGGGAGACCACCTCCCGGAGCGACAGCGGAGTGTCGTTCGTGATGCCGGTGCTCAACGAGCGCGCCTACCTCGAGCACGCGGTGCAGTCGGTGCTCGCGCAGGACGTGGACGGCCCCACCGAGCTCGTGCTGGCGCTCGGCCCCTCCACCGACGGCACCACGGAGCTCGCCGAGCGCCTCGCCGCCGCCGAGCCTCGGCTGCGGATCGTGCAGAACCCCGCCGCCGACATCCCGGTCGGGCTGAACGCTGCGATCCGCGCCAGCCGGCATCCCACGGTCATCCGCGTGGACGCCCACTCCGAGCTCTCCCCCGGCTATGCGCGCCAGGGCCTCGCGACCCTGAACCGCACGGGAGCGGCGAACGTCGGCGGCGTCATGCGCGCCAACGGCCGCACGCCGTTCCAGTCGGCCGTCGCCCGCGCCTACAACTCCCCCTTCGGCCTCGGCGGCGGCAGCTATCACGGCGGAACCAGGGAGGGACCCGCGGAATCCGCGTACCTCGGCGTGATGCGCCGCGCGGTGCTGGACGAGGTCGGCCTGTTCGACGAGTCCATCCGCCGAGGCGAGGACTGGGAGCTGAACCTGCGGATCCGGCAGGCGGGGTACGCCGTGTGGTTCGACCCGCAGCTCGCCGTCACCTACTGGCCGCGGGAGAGCTGGATCCGCCTGGCGCGGCAGTTCCGCGCGACCGGCGCCTGGCGCGGCGAGCTCGTGCGCCGCTACGGCCGCCGCAACGGCGTGCGGTTCTTCGCCCCGCCTGCGCTGGTGCTGATCGTGGCGCTCGCGCTCGTCGTCGGGGTGCTGCAGCTGACCGGGGTGCTCTCCGGCATCGGATTCGGTGCTCGCGTCGGTGGCGTACCTGCCGCTGGTCGCCTACGCGCTGCTCGTGTTCGCGATGGCGCTCGTGCCCGGTCGCCCGACGGATCCGCCGCGCAGCCCGCGGGAGCGCGTGTGGACGCTGGCGGTGCTGCCGACCATGCACCTGTCCTGGGGGCTGGGCTTCCTCACCGGCGTGCTGCGCGGCGCGCACGACACGGTCGACGCCTCCCGGCTCGGGACGCGGAACACGCCACTGCCCTGAGCGGGCCGCGTTTCGTCTCGGTCTCGCTTCGCTCGTCCTCGCTCAACGACCCCGGGTGGGCTCGTCAGGCCTCGAGCCAGCCGTGGTCGAGGATCCGGTCCACGACGCGGCGTGCCGCGGATCCGTCGTCTCGTCCGTTGAACTGCGCCTGCCACGCGACGTACGCGGCGGCGTGCGCCGCGATCGCCGAGACGTCGTCGAGCGCGGCCACGAGCTCGTCCTGCGTACGCAGCAGCGGGCCGGGTGCCCGCGCGGCCAGATCGAAGTAGAAGCCGCGCAGTTTGCCGCGGTAGTGCTCCAGATCGGGCACCAGGAAGTAGATCGGCTTGCCCGTGGCGCTGAAGTCGAACATCACCGAGGAGTAGTCCGTGATCAGCGCGTCGGCGACGAGGAGGAGTTCGGCCGTGTCCGGGTGGCCGGTCACATCGATCACGCGCGCGCCCTCGTGGTCGCGACCGGGCCGGATCGTGCGCGAATGCCCGCGCACCAGCACGACCGCGTCGGCGGCCTCGGCGAGCGCGTTCGGGTCGAGGAAGTCGACCATCTCGGAGCGGTCGTCGCGCCAGGTCGGGGCGTACAGCAGCACCCGCTCCTCGGCCCCGATCCCCAGGGCGGTGCGGATCCGCGCAGAGTCGCCGGTGCGGAGCATGTCGTTGCGCGGGTACCCGTCGACCCAGATCGGCCGGTTCAGGAACGCATAGGCCTTGCCGAGAGCCCGCGCGGCGTACGGGTTCTGCGCGAGCAGCGCGTCCCAGCGACGCGACTCCCGCAGCACCGCGAGCCAGCGCCGCGGGTGGAAACCGGAGCGGTGCAGCGCCAGCCGCTTCAGCGGCGTGCCATGCCAGGTCTGCAGCACCCGCTGTCCCGGCTTGCGGTCGAATCGGCGGCGCAGCCAGTCGTTCACCACGAGCAGCCGGGCGTCCGCGCGGGCACGCCACCACTCGGGCGATCCCTCGATGACGGCGACCGCCCCGTCCGGGACGGGCACCGACAGGTCAACGACGCTCCAGTACCGGGTGACGCCGGGCGCGCGCTGCGCGAGCTCCCGGTCGATCGCGCCGGGGTTGCAGCCGCTGGACTGACCGTAGAACGACTCGAAGAACACGGCGTTCTCGCCCGCGCCCGGCAGCGCGACGTAGCGTCCCTCGAGTGCGAGGCGTCCCTCGGCGCTGTCGTAGGCGGGGTCGATCGGCGGTGCGATGCGGATCGCGCCGCCGTCCGCCGAGACGCGCAGCCGGGCGAGCAGCATCGGGGCGAAGCGCACATCCTCGACCGGGGTGCCGTCGAGCGTCAGCGCGTAGTCGCCGCTCGGCAGCGGCAGCTCAGGGCCGCCCCAGCGCGAGACGTGCAGCGGAACGACCGCGGTCCAGCCATCGGCCTCGGCGCTCACCGACCCGTAGGCGGCCGCGCGCGGCCCGAGCAGCTCGACGCTCTCCGGGGCGGGCCCGGATCCTGCGATCAGCAGCGTCTGCTGCGCCTCATCGACGCGAACGGTCGTCATGCGGTTCCCTTCGGTGCGGTGCGGGCGATGATCGCCGCAAGGACCCTCTCGGCGTTGCGGCCGTCGCGGTGGGCGTGCAGCTGCCCGCTCAGCTCGCGGGAACGCTGCGCGCGGCGGGCCGTCTCGGCACCGCCCTCGAGCGTCGCCTCGAGCTGGGCGACCGCCGCGGTCCAGTCCGCGGCCGGATCATCCCCGGCGACGTCGGCGTAGCGGCCGTAGAAGCCGCGGGAGCGCGCATACTCCTCCGGATCCGGGGCCAGGTAGACCACCGGCATGGCCAGCAGTCCCACGTCGTAGGCGAGCGAGGAGTAGTCCGTCACGAGCACGTCGATCGCCGGCAGCACGGGTGTGATATCGGCGACGATCGCGGATCCGATCGTGCGCACCCGGTCGGTCTCGACCGGCGGGCGGTACTCGCCCTCTCCGAGGGGGTGCGAGCGCACCAGCAGCACGCTGTTCGTGCGCTCCAGCATCGCGACGATCCGCTCCCACTCCGCGGCCGACGGCACGGCGGGATCGGCGGCGCCGTCCCGCCAGGTCGGCGCGTACAGCACGATCCGGGCACCCGCGGGGACCGGGCCGACCGCCGTATCGCGTGCGGCGATCGCGCGCTCGCGGCGCTGCGCGGGATCCCCGGCCGAGAGCACGTCGACACGGGGCTCACCCGTCACGAGCACCTGCTCCACACCGAGACCGAAGGCCGATTCGAGCCGGCCGCGGGAGCGGTCCGACGCAGCGGGCAGCACCCGGATGCGCCGGGTCTGCGCGCGGTACAGGGCGCCGATGAGGCGCTGCAGCGGGACGAAGCCGGGCAGGATCGCGCTCTGCACGGTCGCCGGGGAGTCCAGCCCGATCCGCTTCAGCGGGATCCCGTGCCAGAGCTGCACGAGAAAGCCGCCCGAGGAGGCGTAGCGGTTCACATCGCCGAAGCCGTGCGTCACCACGATCACGCCGGCGCGGGCCGTCGCCCACCAGCCGCGCAGGCTCTGCTTCGGGATCGCGCGGATCCCGAGCGCGACGGCGTCGCGGGCCTCCCGCTCGGAGCCGGTCAGCCAGAGCGGATCCACGCCCGCCGCGGTCGCGGCCCGCCAGAGGGCGAGGGCGCCGTCGCCGATCCCGGCCCCGCAGCCGATCACCCAGCCGCGTCCGCGCGGGACGAGAAGAGTGCCGAGGGAGCCTGCCAGGTAGAGCGGGATCCGCAGCAGCTTTCCGGCGTTGCCCGCACGGAAGGAGAAGGACGCCACCCCGCGAGCCTATCGCGGGGTGGCGTCCTGGGTCGGATCACTGGGCGAGCGTGCCCAGGGTCACCGTGACGTCCTTCGACTGCCCGTTGCGATCGATCGTGACCGTCGCGGTGCCACCGCCGGCGACCGAACGCACCTGCGCGGTGAGATCGGCCGCGTTGGTGACCGGAGTGCCGTTGAAGGCGGTGACGATGTCGCCGGCCTGGACGCCCGCGTTCGCCGCCGCTCCGCCGTTCGTGACCTTCGCGATCGCGGCGCCCACCACGGTCGCGCCCTTGAGGTTGCTCGCGTCCTGCACCGATGCGCCGAGCAGTCCGTGCGTGGCCTTGCCGTTCTTGATGATGTCGTTCGCGATGCGCTGCGCGATGTTCGACGGGATGGCGAAGCCGACGCCGATGTTGCCGGACTGCCCCGACGAGGACGAACTCGATCCCGCGCTCGCGATCGCGACGTTCACGCCGATGAGCTTGCCGTCGCTGTTCACGAGCGCCCCGCCCGAGTTGCCGGGATTGATCGCGGCGTCGGTCTGGATCACCGAGATCGAGATGGTCGGCGCCGACGAGCCGGAGCCGGAACCGCGTCCGGGGATGTCGAACTGGAACGGCTGCTGCGGATCCTGCGGGTTCGGGGTCTGCTGCGGCGTGTCGCCGCCCCCCGACGGCGCCGCCGAGGACTGGATCGAGATGCTGCGGTTCAGCGCGCTGACGATGCCCGTGGTCACCGAGTTGGACAGGCCGAGCGGTGCGCCCACGGCGACCGTCATCGCGCCCACGTTGAGCTTGGACGAGTCGGCGAACTCCATCGGGGTGAGGCTCGCGCCGTCCTTGACCTGCAGCACCGCCATGTCGTACGTGGCGTCGATGCCGACCACGGTGGCCGCCAGGATCCGCCCGTCCGAGGTGGTCACCGTGATGGTCGGACTCGACACCTCGCCGTCGAGCGTCGCGACGTGCGCGTTGGTGAGGATGTGCCCCTGCTTGTCGAGCACGATGCCGGAGCCGGAACCCGCGGCACCGGATCCGGTGACGTCGATCGTGACGACGGACGGCACGGTCTTCGCCGCGATCGCGGTGGCCTCGGATATCGACTCCGGGTTGTTCACCGTCACCGTGCTCGGCCCTGTTGCGGTCCTGGAGGTCGACGACGTCCCGTTCAGGGCGCCGTAGCCGACGGCGCCGCCGACCCCGGCGAGGCCGCCGACGAGCGCTGCGGCGATGATGATCGCCGCGACCTTTCCGCCGCCGACACCGGTCTTGGTCTTGTGCTCGGCGGGCACGGCCGGTGCGGACGCGACGCCGAAGGCGGCGCCGGTGTGCTGGGGGGTGCCGTATCCGCCGCTCGGCGGGATCGGCTGGGTCGGGGCCGTGGCGGACGCGTCCGCCGGGGCGGGTACGGCCGGCGCGGCGGGGGTGGACGAGAACGCCGGGGGCACGGAGTGTCCGGCGTCGGGGTGCGGCGTCTGCTCGCTCATTTATCTGCTCCTTCGAACCTTGCGCCTTCAGCCTGACGCCCGTCTCTGTGTTTTTCCTATGCCGGGTGGGAGATTCCGCTATGCCGTTACCCTGGGCGGCATGGGAATCCTGCACGGCGCCTGGCGCCGGACCGCCGAGGGCGCCGGGCTGCTCTCCGCGACGGGCGCCGTCGCCCCCACCATCTTCGCCGAGATCTCCGGGCTCGCGGCGCGAACCGGGGCGATCAATCTGGGGCAGGGCTTCCCCGACGAGGACGGGCCGGCCGAGGTGCTCGAAGCCGCCCGCGCCGCGATCCTCGCCGGGGCGAACCAGTACCCGCCCGGCCGCGGCGTCCCCGATCTGCTGCAGGCGATCTCCGAGCACCAGCGCCGCTGCTACGGGCTGGAGGCGGATCCGGAACGGGAGATCCTGGTCACGGCGGGCGCGACCGAGGCCATCGCCGCGGCGCTCCTGGCGCTCGTGGACGGCCCCGGAGGACGAGATCGTGGTGTTCGAGCCGTTCTACGACTCCTATGCCGCGATCGCCGCGCTGAGCGGCGCGACGCTGCGCACGGTGCCGCTGCGCCTGCCCGACTTCCAGCCGGACCCCGAGGAGCTGGCCGCCGCGGTCACCGACCGCTGCCGGGTGATCCTGGTGAACGATCCGCACAACCCCACCGGAGCCGTCCTCTCCCCCGCGATACGCGCCGAGATCGTCCGGCTCGCCGTGCAGCACGACGCCGTCATCATCACGGACGAGGTCTACGAGCACCTCTCGTTCACCACGCCGCACGTGCCCATCGCCACGATGGAGGGCGCCGCGGAACGCACCCTGACCATCTCCTCCGCCGGCAAGACGTTCTCGGTGACGGGCTGGAAGATCGGCTGGATCCACGGTCCCGCCGATCTCATCACCGCGGTGCTCAGCGTCAAGCAGTTCCTCACCTACGTCAACGGCGGGCCGTTCCAGCCGGCGGTCGCCGCGGGGCTGCGCCTGCCCGACGCGTTCTTCACGGATGCCGCGGAGCGGCTGCACGCCAAGCACGAGCTGCTCGCGGAGGGGCTCACGGCAGCGGGGTTCGAGGTGCACCGTCCGGACGGCGGCTACTTCACCGTGGCCGACGCGACCGCGATCGGGGGCGCCGACGCGGACGCGTTCTGCCGCGCGCTGCCCGAGCGCATCGGCGTGGCTGCGATCCCGCTCACCGCGTTCGTGCGCCCGGAGCACCGCGACTCTTATCGCGGTCTCGTGCGGTTCGCGGCCTGCAAACGCCCCGAGGTCATCGCCGAGGCCGCGCAGCGCCTGGCCGGGCTGCGGATCGGCGGCTGACCGGGCTCAGCGCGGGACGACCCGATACCGGCGCAGTCGCAGCACCGGGTTCGCCTCGCGGACCCGCGCGACGAGGCCGGGGTCCAGCTCCGCGACCGCGATCCCCTCGCCCGTGCCGACGCCGGCGATCGCGACGCCCTGCGGGTCGATCACGGCGGAATGGCCCACGCCGATCGGGGTGGGGTGGTCGGCGGCCACGACATAGGCCGTGCTCTCGATCGCGCGGGCGGCCAGCAGCGTCGTCCAGTGCTGCTCCTTGAGCGGGCCGCGCACCCACTCGGCCGGCACCACGAGCGCGTCGGCGCCCGCGTCGACCAGTGTGCGCGCGACCTCGGGGAAGCGCAGGTCGTAACAGGTCATCAGGCCGAACCTCAGCCCGCCGACCGCGAAGGTCGCCGCCGGTCCGAGTTCGCCCGGTTCGATCCACTCCGACTCGGTCTGCCCGAACGCGTCGTACAGGTGCTGCTTGCGATAGGCGGCGAGGATCCCGGATGCGTCCACGGCCACGAGCGTGTTGCGGATCCTCCCGGCGTCCGCGCGCTCGACCATCCCCGCGACGATCGTGGCCCCATGCTCGGCGGCGAGATCGCGCAGGTGCTCGGTGAACGCGCCGCCGAGGTCCTCCGCGTTCGCTGCGAGGCTCTCGTCCATCGGATCGACGAAGAAGCTGGAGTACTCCGGAAACACGATCAGCCGCGCCCCGCGAGCGGCGGACGACGAGACGAGGCCCGCGATCCGGTCCCGGTTCGCGGAGCGGTCCGCGACGGGCGCGAACTGGCAGACGGCGACGAGCACGGACCCGGGGTTCATGGCTCCATCATCCCGCAGGCGGCAGCTGTCGCGATCCGGTCGCACGAATCATCCGGAACCCGCGATCCGCCCTGGCCCCGGGAGGAGAATGGTAGCACTGGCCCGCGGCACGTCACCGGAGCCGGAGGAGGCGGTTCCCATGACCCCGCTCGTGATCCTCATCATCGTCGTGATCCTCGCGGTCATCGTGTTCTTCATGTCCGCGCGCATCGTGCGGCAGTACGAACGCGGCGTGGTGCTGCGGTTCGGACGTTTGCACAACCTGCGCGAGCCCGGGATCCGGTTCATCTTCCCGATCGTCGACGTCATGATCAAGGTGCCGCTGCGGATCGTCACGCTGCCGATCCAGTCTCAGGGCATCATCACCAAGGACAACGTGACGGTCGGGGTCTCGGCCGTCGCGTACTACCGGGTCGTCGATCCGGTGAAGTCCGTCATCGCGATCGAGAACGTGCGTTCCGCGATCGACCAGATCGCGCAGACCACCTTGCGCAAGGTCGTCGGCCAGCACCACCTCGACGAGACCCTGTCCGACACCGCGGCGCTGAACGTGAACATCCGCGAGATCCTCGACGTCACCACCGTCGACTGGGGCGTCGAGGTGACCCTGGTCGAGCTGAAGGACATCCTGCTGCCCGACACGATGAAGCGCGCGATGGCGAAGCAGGCCGAGGCCGAGCGCGAGAAGAGGGCGAAGATCATCGCCGCCGAGGGTGAGGCGCTCGCCGCGGCCCAGCTGGGCACCGCGTCCGACACGATGATGTCGCACCCGCTCGCCCTCCAGCTGCGGACGCTGCAGACGCTGGTCGAGATCGGCGTGGACAAGAACACCCTGGTGATCGTGCCCGCGCCGCTCGTGAACACGATCGGCGAGGTCATGAACATGATCGACCGGGAGGCGGCGGTGGCGCAGGTGCGCGCACACTGACGTCCGCGGCGTGCGGCGGCGCCGCCTCCCCGTGCGGTCAGGCTCCCGTCTGCGCCGTCTCGAGCGACGGGTAGTCGATGTAGCCCTCGGCGGTCGCGCCGTAGAACAGCTCGGGGCGGGGGTCGTTCAGGTGCGCATCCTGACGCCAGCGCTCGGCCAGGTCGGGGTTGGCGATCACGGGACGTCCGACGGCGACGGCATCCGCCCAGCCGTCCGAGACGAGCAACTCGGCCTCCTCGCGGGTCGTGGTGGCCGTGAAGCCCGAGTTGGCGATCAGGGGCGCGCCAAGGACGCGACGGAGGTGCTGCACGAGGTCGCCCGCGGGCGTGGCGCTGAGCACGTCCACGAACGCCAGGTCGAGCGGCGCGAGCCCTTCCGCGACCGCGGTGTAGGTCGCACGCGCGTCCGCGTCGTCCTCCTCCAGCACGCCCTGGATGTTGTGCTGCGGCGACAACCGGATGCCGGTGCGGTCGGCGCCCACGGCCTCGGCCACCGCGCGCGTGACCTCGATCGCGAAGCGAGCCCGGTTCTCGGCGGAGCCGCCGTACCGGTCCCCGCGGACGTTGGAGACCGGCGACAGGAACTGGTGCACCAGGTAGCCGTTCGCGCCGTGCACCTCGACGCCGTCGAGGCCGGCGGCGATCGCGTTGCGCGCGGCCTGCGTGAACTGCGCGACGACGACGGGGATCTCCTCCTCGGTCAGGGCGTGCGCGACGGGCAGATCCGCCTTCCCCTCGGGAGTGTGCGTCTGGCCCGGAGCGGAGAGCGCGCTCGGTGCCACGACGTGCGGCTCGCCCGAGATCGCCGGATGCGACACCCGCCCCCCGTGCATCAGTTGCATGACGATCGTGCCCCCGGCCTCGTGCACGGCGTCCGCGATCCGCCGCCATCCCTCGATCTGCGCGGGGGTGACGATCCCGGGCTGCCCCGGGTACGACTTCCCCGCCGCCACCGGCCACGTGCCCTCGGTGATGATCAGGCCCTGACCCGCCCGCTGCCGGTAGTACTCCTGCATGGTCGCAGTGGGCACGCCGTCCTCCCCGGCGCGGGTGCGCGTGAGCGGTGCCATGACGACACGGTTGGACAGCTGCAGGGCACCGAAGACGGCGGGCTCGTAGAGGTTCACAGGGGAGGTAAGCCGGAACGCCCGGACGATATTCCCGGCGCAGCATATGCGCCACGGGATCCTGATCCGGTCGCCCGCCCGGCCGGGAATGCCGAAGGCCCCCTGATCAGATTTCCCTGATCAGGGGGCCTTCTCTTGTTGCGGGGACAGGATTTGAACCTGCGACCTCCGGGTTATGAGCCCGGCGAGCTACCGAACTGCTCCACCCCGCGGCACAAGGAATAGCCTAACACGGGATCTCGCAGTGCGCGAATCGGCGCTACTTCGCCGGCGTGCTGGGGCTCCCCTCGAGCTGGATCAGACGGTTCACCGCGTCGGTGAGCTTCTTGTCCTGCACGGCGAACTCGCTCAGATCCCCGGCCTTGAGCGCGGCGTCGCGGGCGAGCATCGCGGCCTTCGCGTCCTGCAGCGCGGCCTGGATCGCGGCGGTGTCGCCCGTGCCCGGAGTCGTTCCCGGAGACGGCGTGGGATTCGGCGTCGGCGTGATGTTGCCGTCGCCCCCGGTCGCTCCGGAGTTCGCCGCCGAAGAGCTCGTCCAGCGCCTCGGTCAGCGTGTCCGCGAACGCGATCTTGTCGCCGAACGCGACCAGGATCTTCTGCAGCCGCGGCACCTGAGTGCCTCCGGACGACTGCACGAACACCGGCTGCACATACAGGAATCCGCCGCCGACGGGCAGCGTCAGCAGGTTGCCGTGGGTGACCTTCGACTGGCCCTGTTTCAGCAGGTTCAACTGCTGACCCACGGTCGGGTCGGAGTCGAAGGAGTTCTGCACCTGCCCCGGTCCTGGCACGGTCGTGTCCGCGTCGATCTCCAGCATGCGCAGCTTGCCGTAGCTGGACGACTTCTTGCCGGCCGTGGCGCCGGCGTCCGAATCGACGGACAGATAGCCCATCAGCACGTTGCGGCTGTTCGACCCCTGCGACGCCGGGATGAAAGTCGTGTACATCGAGAACTGCGTCGCGGACTGGCCCGGCATCTTCATGCTCAAGTAGTAGGGCGGCTGCAGTTCGGGATTGGCCGAAGCGCTCTGCGGGTCGTTCGGCGTCTCCCAGAGGTTGTCCTGCCGGGCGAAGGAGGCCGCGTCGTTCACGTGGTAGCTGCCGAGCATGGCGCGCTGCACCTTGAACATGTCGGTCGGGTACCGCACATGGCTCATCAGCTGAGCCGACATGTCGCTGATCGGCTTCAGCGTGGAGGGGTAGATCTTCTGCCACGTCTTCAGCACCGGGTCCGTCGGATCCCAGGCGTACAGGGTGACCTTGCCGTCGTACGCGTCCACGGTGGCCTTGACCGAATTGCGGATGTAGTTGATGTCGTCCGTCACGAACCCCGGCGCGGTGTTGACCGAGTCGCTGATCGCCTTCGGCAGGTTGACGCTCGACGAGTACGGGTAGCTCGAGCTGGTCGTGTAGCCGTCCACGATCCACACGATCCGGCCGTCGACGACGCTCGGGTACGGGTCGCTGTCCAGCGTCAGGTACGGCGCCGCCTTCTGCACGCGGGTCGCCGGGTCACGATCGTAGAGGATCTGGGATTCGGCGATTCACGCTGTCGGAGAAGAGGATCTGCTCGGACTGGAACTTGAGCGCGTACAGCAGCTTCGTGAAGAAGTTGCCGATCCGCGGGCCGCCGTCACCGCTGAACGTGGTCTTCGTCTGGCTCTCGCCCGCGTCCTTGCCGCGCGGATAGTCGATCTCGGTCGGGGCGGTGCCCTTCGGCGCTCCCACGATCGAGTACTGCGGCGACTTCTCGCCGAAGTACACCCGGGGCTCGTACTTGTCGGTGTCGGTCAGCACACCGGCAGTGGGGATCCCGCGCTCCAGGAACACCGGCTCGCCGTCGTCGGTGCGCTGGTTGCCGGCCGCGGCGACCAGCCCGTAGCCGTGCGTGTAGACGAGGGTGCTGTTGTTCCAGGTCTGGTTGCTGCCGAGGTTGGACGTGTCGATCTCGCGCACCGCGACGACCGCGTCCTGGGTCTTGCCGTTGAGCGTGTAGCGGTCGACATCGAGCTTGTCGCCGAACTTGTAGTAGCTGCGGTACTGCTCCAGCTGCTGGAAGGTCGGCGGGATCACGTTCGGGTCCATGATGCGGATCGACGCGGTGGTGTCGGCGTCGGCGCGCAACTGGCCGGGCTGGGCGGTGGTCTGCGCCTTGAACGGCGTGGTGGCGAGGCCGTCGATCCCGTACGCGGTCTTGGTCGCCTTGATGTTGCGCTCGTAGTACTGCGCCTGCAGCTGGTTCTGGTTGGGCTTCACCTGGAACGTGTTCACCGCCCAGGGGTAGCCGATGCCGACCACGAGGGCCGCGACGATGAGCAGCGCGGTCGCGGCGAGCGGGAACCGCCAGCGGCCGATCACGGCGGTGACGAAGAACAGCACCGCGACCAGCGCGGCGAGGATCGCGAGGATCGACAGTCCGGGGATCACGGCGTTCACGCCCGTGAAGGCGGGTCCGGTGATCCGGTCCTCCGGGGAGGTCAGCGTCTTGAAGCGGTCCAGCCACAGGCTGACCGCCTGCACCAGCAGGTAGACGCCGGCGATCACGGCGAGCTGCACGCGCGCCGCCTTGGAGATGCGCAGCTCGCCCTGGCCGATGCGCACGGAGCCGTACAGGTACAGCACGATCGCGGACACGATCAGGCACAGGATCAGCACGGCGGAGACGAAGCCCAGCAGCGCCTCGTAGAACGGCATCGCGAACATGTAGAACCCGGTGTCGAGGCCGAACTGGGCGTCCTTCTGGCCCGTAGCGACACCGTTGGCCCACTCCCACACCGTCTCCCACTGCCCGGCGGCGGTGAAGCCGGCGAACAGGCCGAAGAACACCGGCATGCCCCACATCGCAAGGCGGCGCAGCGGCTCGACGACCTCCTGGTAGCGATCCAGCTGCGAGCTGAGCCGCACGTAGACGGGCCGCAGCCGGTAGGCGAGCTGGATCGCGATGAACATCGGCAGGGCCATGCCGACGAAGCCGACGACGAACATCACCGCCGTCGCGAGCCATCGGGTCGTGAGCACCTGCGCGAAGTTCAGCTGGTCGTACCAGAGGAAGTCGGTGTACATCGTCGCGAACACGAAGAACGCCGCGATGAGAACGGCAAGGATCACCACCGTCGCGAGGACGATGCGTCGAGTGGTGCGGGGCGCGGCCGAATTCGGTTCCGAAGAGGTGGTCACGATCCCATCCTAGGTCGGCGGCTCCGACGCTTCCCGTGCCGCCCGGACCCCCGGCTTCGCCCGTCGCGAACGCCGCCGCCCGATCCGGCCGCCTACTTGACGTCGCGCGCGGTGCAGGTCGGAAGCGCCCCTACGTCGCCGTGATCGGCGATGACCTTCAGCGCCTTCAGCGAGTCCTCGAGACTGTCGGTGCGGATCACCCTGAGCCCCGCGGGGACGTGCCCGTACACCTCGTTGCAGTTCGAGCCGGGTGCGAGGAAGTAGTCCGCTCCGGCCGACCGGGCGCCGTACAGCTTCTGCCGGATGCCCCCGATCGGGCCGACCGCGCCGTCGGCCGTGATCGTCCCGGTGCCCGCGACCTGCGTGCCTCCGTTGAGCTCCCCCGGAGTGAGCGTGTCGATGATCCCGAGCGCGAACATCATTCCCGCGCTGGGGCCGCCCACGTTGTCCAGCTGGAGCTTCACGTCGACCGGGAAGGAGTAGGTCTGCTGCAGCGTGATGCCGAGCAGCCACACACTGGTGCCGTTCGACTGCTGCTTGCGCGGGGTCACCGCGACATCCTGCCGCGCACCGTCGCGCTCGATCGTCAGCGTCACCGGCGCACCGGCCGCCTTCTGGATCTGCGCACGCAGGGCGTCCGCATCGGCCGGATTCGTGCCGTCGACCGCCACGACCACGTCCTTCGGCTGCAGCAGGCCGCTCGCGGCGGATCCGTCCTGCACCGAGGCGACCCGGATGGTGACCGGGACGTCGTGCCCGAGTTCGCGCAGCGCTGCCGCCGTCGCCTCCTGCTGCGAGTCGACCATCATCAGCTGGTTCGCCTCGTCGCGCTGAGAGGTCGTCACCCCCTGCGGGAAGACGGAGTCCATCGGGACGACTGCCCTGGACGGATCGAACCAGGCCAGCACCAGCTGCATCCAGGAGGGCGGGCTCTCCCGGTTGCCGACGACCTGCACCGTCGTCAGATCGAGGGATCCCTTCGTCGGGTAGGTGGTGGCGCCGTTCACCGCGATGAGCGGTACGGATCTCCCCTTCGCGTCCCGCACCTCGCCGAGCGTGTTGAACACCGGACCCGGCTGCTCGATCGCGAACGGCAGCGGCAGGAAGGTGAGCACCAGCAGCGAGGCCAGCGACACGATGAAGGCGACGAGTCCGATGCGGGTGGCGCGCCCGGGCCGGCTGCTCGTCACGTTGCCTCCAAGATGGCCACCGGAAGCTCGTTCGCGAGCGGCGTACAGCGGAGCGGTCCGGATCCGGGCCGCCGATGAGTTCGTGCAACTAGCGTAGTCAGCACGGGCTATACACGTGCTGAGAGGGACTGGCGATGGCAGAGAACGACCCGAACTCCGAGGACTTCCTTCAGTTCCTGCGCCGCATGCTCGGCGAGAACGCGGAGGGCATGGATCTGAGCGCGCTGCAGGGCATGGAGGGCCTGAACCTCGACCCCGCGATGATGCAGCAGCTGATGCAGCAGATGCAGCACGCCATGAACGGGGACCCGTGGGAGACCACCCTGCGCCAGGCCCTGCACATCGCGAACCGCGACGGTCTCGGCATCGGCACCGGCGCGCGCACCTCGATCGCGGACGCGTTCGCCCTCGCGGATCTGTGGGTCGGCGAGTCGACCACGATCTCGGAGCTCGCCGCCCCGCCGCGCGCACTCACCCGCGGCGAGTGGGTGCGAGCAGACCCTTCCGGTGTGGAAGGAGGTCGCGACGCCGGTGTCCACGAGCATCGCGGACGCTCTGATGACCGCGCTCGAGGGGCAGACGCCGGAGGACATGCAGCGGCGTGGTGGAGGGCGCCGGGCGCCTCATGCGCGGGCATCGGCAGCTCGGTGTTCGCGATGCAGTTCGGCCAGGTGCTCGGCAACCTCTCGCTCGAGGTGGTCTCCGGAGGCGACGTGGGCATCCCGGTGCTGCCCGCCGGCACCGCCGCGGTGATCCCGCAGAACCTGGCCGCGTTCGGCGAGGGCCTGGAGATCCCGGAGGACCAGATCGCGCTCTACCTGGCCGCCCGCGAGCTCGCCTACGCGCGACTGTACCGGCACGCGCGCTGGCTGCACCTGCACGTGATGAGCCAGATCACCGAGTTCGCGAAGGGAGTCACGGTCGACGCGGACGCACTCGAGGATCTCGCGAGCAGGCTCGACCCGAACGATCCGGAGGAGCTGCGGCGCGCGATCGAGGGCGGCGCCCTGCTGCCCGCGCAGTCCGAGGCGCAGCGCGAGGCCCTGGAGCGGCTGGAGAACCTCATCGCCACGATCGACGGCTGGGTCGACGTGGTCACGACCCAGGCCACCTCGCGCCTGCCGGACAGCACGCGGATCGCCGAGGCGGCCCGCCGCCGCCGGGCCGCGGGCGGACCGGCGGAGGACGCGCTGGGCGCCCTGGTCGGGCTGCGGATCCGGCCGCGACGCCTGCGCGAGGCGGCCGCGATGTGGCAGGCGGTCACCGACGCGGTCGGCATCGAGGCCCGCGATGCGCTCTGGGACTACCCGGATCTGATGCCCGACGCCTCGGACATCGACGATCCTGCCGCGCTGGTGGCGCGGCTGCAGGCGCGTGCCCGCGGCGAGGAGCCGGCTCAGGACGAGATGGACGAGGCGCTGGAGCGGCTGCTCAGCGGCGAGGACTTCCCTGGTCCGTCCGAGGACGGCGGCGACGAAGGCTCCGGCGGCAGCGGCGACGAAGGCTCCGGCGAGAAGCCGGTCTGAGCGGGTTATCCACCGATTCCGCATCCGGCTCCTGCGACGGCCATCCGCGCGGTCATGATCGTGACATGACCACGCTCCGCCTCGATCCCGCGCTCCCGGTGCTGTGGCGCGATGCGGAGACGGTGCAGTTCGGCATCGACGCGGCGCTGACGCTGCCTGTCGAGGGCTCGTGGCTGCCCCGGCTGCTGCACCAGCTCTCCCGCGGGGTCCCCGCGCGCGCCTTCGAGGTCGTCGCGCACGGGCTGGGAGCTCCCCTCCCCGCCGCTCGGCGCCTGCGCACGCTGCTCGAGCCGCTGCTCGTCGCGGATGTACCCCGGTTCTCCGCGCGGGTGCTCGCCGCGCCGGTGGTCGGCGCCCGCAGCCTGCTCCGGCTGGAGGAGGCACTGGACGACGCCGGCGTCGACGTCGTGGAGGACCCCGCCGCACCGACGCTGCTGATCCGGCACGGCGCCGTGCCCGCCCGCGATTCGGCGGCGCTGCTCTCCGAGGACCTGCCGCACCTGCCGATCTCCTTCGACGCCGGCGGTTCCACGGTCGGGCCGTTCGTCGAACCGGGCCGCACGCCGTGCCTGTCCTGTCGCGACGCGCACGATCGCGAGCGGGATCCGGCCTGGGCGGCGCTGCACGTGCAGCTGCTCGAACGCGATCCGGGCCGTGTGCCCCTCGCGGGGATCGCGGCGGCGGCCGCAGCGGCCGGCGATCTGCTGGCCGGCCGCGAGGATGCGGTGCGTGCGGGATCCGGCCTCCGGATCCGGATCAGCCGCGACGGGCGCCGCTCATCGCGGACGGTGGAGTTTCACGCAGACTGCCGCTGCCGATCTCCCCGAGGAATCGGGACGGTCGCCGCCCTGCGCGATCCGCGTCCCGCGACCACGTCATCGTCAGCGTTCGCGCGGCCCGCGTGACGCCCACGTACGCCAGCCGGCGCTCCTCGTCGATCGCGTCGAAGCCGGCCGCGTACGAGATCGGGAGCAGCCCCTCGGAGCAGCCGATCATGTAGACGTGCGGCCATTCCAGGCCCTTCGCCGCATGCAGGGTCGACAGCGTCACCGTGCGCAGCACCGGCTCGTGCTGATCCTTCGCCCGGGCGAACAGATCGTCGGCGAACGTGCGCATGGTCGTTGCGGGCTCGGCGTCCTCGGCGAGGCGCAGCACGGCCCTGCGCGCCTCCCAGGCCTCGCGGAGGGCGCCGCCCGCCTCCGGCGGGTCGTCGGTGTAGCCCAGGCTGCGCAGCACGTCCCGCACCGCGGGCAGGAATCCGTGCTGCTGCGGAGCCACCGCGGATGCGCGCAGCGCCTGCACGGCCTGACGGACCTCCGGCATGTCGAAGAAGCGGCGGCCGCCGAGCACGGTCGCGGCGATGCCGGCCGCGGCGAGCGCCTGCAGCAGCGCGCCGGACTGCGAATGCGCCCGGTACAGCACGGCGATCTCCTCGGCGGGCACGCCGCCCGCGATCTGCGCGGCGATCGCGGAGGCGACCCCGCGCGCCTCGTCGGCGTCGCGGTCGAAGGCGATCACGCGGGCGGCCTCGGCCTGCGGATCCGCCTGCGCCGGAACGAGCTCGAGCGCGCCGGGACGTCCGTGCATGAGCGCGTTCGCGACGTTCAGCACCGGCTCGACGGAGCGGTAGTTCGTCTCCAGCCGCACCACCGTGGCATCGGGGTGCCGGCGCGGGAACTCCAGGAGATAGCGCTGGTCGGCGCCGGCGAACGAGTAGATCGTCTGCGAGGCGTCGCCGACCACGCACAGGTCGCCGCGGTCGCCGAGCCAGAGCTCCAGCAGCCGGTGCTGCAGCGGCGAGACATCCTGGAACTCGTCCACGGTGAAGTGCCGGTACTGCTCGTGCACCGCGGCCGCCACCCGCGGCTCCGCCTCCAGCATCCCCGCACAGGCCAGCAGCACGTCCTCGAAGTCGAGCTGGTGCCGGTCGTCCTTCAGCGTCTCGTACGCGCGGGACAGGTCCGCGATCTGGGTGGGGTCGAGCCGTCCGATCGAGCGCCCGCGCTGCGCTGCCTCGTCGATGGAGATCATCGACACCTTGCGCCACTCGATCGCCGAGGCGAGATCCCGCAGAGTCGCCCTGTCCGGCCGCAGCCGGAGCAGGTCGGCGGCCTGGGCGAGCAGGCGCACCTTGTTGTCCACGATCGCGGGGGCCGGCGCACCCGCGAGGGACGGCCAGAAGAATCCGAGCTGCGAGAGCGCCGCAGCGTGGAAGGTGCGGGCCGCCACGCCCTCGACGCCCAGACGACGGAGCCGCCCGCGCAGCTCGCCGGCCGCCTTCGCCGTGAACGTCACCGCCATCACCCGTGACGGCGAGTACGCGCCGGTCTCCACGCCGTGCGCGATGCGGTGCGTGATCACCCGGGTCTTTCCCGTGCCGGCGCCCGCGAGCACCGCCACCGGACCGCGCAGCACCGACGCGGCCTCGCGCTGGCGTTCGTCGAGTCCGTCGAGCGCACTCACCGCCGGTACCAGTCGAGGATCAGGCGGTGCGCGATCGACGCCGCGCCCGGAAGGCCGACCGGCCCCTCGCCGGCCAGCGCGGATCCGATCTCCGCCCGGGTGAGCCAGCGCACATCCACGATCTCCTCACCGTCGCCGTGCGCCACGGTCTCGTCGGCGACGGCGGCGTGGAAGCCGACCATGAGCGAGCGCGGGAACGGCCACGGCTGCGAGGAGAAGTATTCGAGGTCGCGCACGCGCACTCCCGCCTCCTCGAACAGCTCCCGGTGCACGGTGGCCTCGAGGGACTCGCCCGCCTCGACGAAGCCGGCGAAGCACGAGTACATGCGGCCCTT
Organism: uncultured Actinomycetota bacterium; assembly: GCA_963791605.1. GTDB lineage: Bacteria > Actinomycetota > Actinomycetes > Actinomycetales > Microbacteriaceae > Microbacterium. The sequence goes on from CAWBTB010000009.1 coordinate 108,550, forward strand.
CCACTGCGCGTTCGCGCCGAGCAGCAGACGTTCGCCGTCCGCGCTCTGCACCGCGACGATGACGGCCGGATCCGTGCGCGGGAAGTGCTCGCGCCCGCACGAGAGGCACCGGCGCGACCAGCCGCTCTGCTGCAACTGCGCCGCCTCGCCGCACCCGGAGCAGAATCCGGCATCGCGCACCCAGCCGGCCAGCGCGATCGCCGCCACGACCAGTTCCGCCTCGGACGGGCCGATCACCGGCAGCGCCTCACGCAGATCGCTCCAGTGCGGCGCCCAGGATCCGTCGGCATCCGTGTCGTCATCCGGATCCTGGATCGCGAGCAGCAGTCCGGTGCCGTCCGGACGGCGTCCGAGCAGAACCCACTCCCTGGTGCGTGCCAGAACGGGATCGCCGGCCGGGAGGACGATCAGTCCGTCGCCCACCGGCACGCGGCGCTCCCGCACCACGAGCACCCCGGTACCGGGATCGGTGCGGAGCCGCTCGATCGTCCCCGGGTCGTCGCGCCATTCGGCCGCGCGGTCGAGGATCTGCGCTTCGGGCTCCGTATCCTGCACGTGCCGGCTCCCTACTCTCCAGGCGTGCCTGACGACGTCGACCCGGTGCCGACCGTGTCCCGTCACCGGCCTCCGCTTCTCCAGGCGTGGCGGGCCGGGCACAGACGTGGCTCGACCTACCCTGGTGACATGGCGCGCTCACCCTTCACTCTAGCCGCGGCGGTCACGGCGGCGGTGCCCGACGCCGATGTCGTGGGCGCCCGCGCGCTCTCCGCCGGCGGCGATGCCCGCTTCGACTCGGCCGTGGCCACCCTGGCCGACGGACGGGAGGTGGCGATCCGCGCCTCGAACGACGACGACACGGCGGCGGAGCTGGCGCGCGAGAGCCTGGCGCTGCGTGCGCTCACCCCGGGTGCGCGTGCGCTGCTGCGATTCGCCGCCCCCGAACACCTCGGCGACGGGCGGGTGGGCGACTCGCGCGCACTGGTGACCACCTTGGTTCCCGGATTCCAGATCGACGCCGCCGACATCCCGTCCGGCGCCGGCGCCGCGGTCGCGATCGGCAAGGCCGTCGCGGGGGTGCACGCCCTTCCCGCCTCGGTGGTGCGCGGCGCGGGTCTGGCCGAGCGCACTCCGGAGCAGGTCCGCGAGGAGGTGCGCGCGCTCATCGATCGCGCCGCCGCGACCGGCCGGGTCTCGGCCCGGCTGACGGTGCGCTGGCGCGAGGCGGTGGATGCCGACGAGCTGTGGCGCTTCGAATCGGCGGTGACGCTCGGCGGTGCGCATGCGGAGTCCTTCCTGTTCGCGGACGACGACGAGCGCGGTCCGCGCGTGGTCGGGGTCATCGGATGGCATGCGCTGTCGATCGGCGATCCCGCGGTGGATCTCGCCTGGCTCACCCTGGCCGCCGAGGCGCGCTCCGACGTGCTCGACGCCTACGCCGCATCCACGCTGCGTGCGCCGGACCCCGGTCTCGGCATCCGCGCCCGGCTGCTCGCCGAGCTCGAGCTCGCGCGCTGGCTGCTGCACGGCCACGATGCGCGGCGCCCGGACATCGTCGACGACGCGGCGACGCTGCTCGATGCGCTCGCCGAGGGCATCCACGACGACCTCGCGCCGCGGCACGGCCCTGGCGCGGGCGTCGATGAGGCCATGTCGGCGCTGGAGCGCGTTCCCGCGCGCGAACCGAACCCGATCGACACGTCCATGCAGACCGACGCCTACGACGCCACCGCGTTCGCCGGGGTCGCGGCGGACGACACGTCGGCCTTCGGTCCGCGCGGCGGTCACCGGGACGCGGATGCCTCCGCCGGGACGGACGACGCGGATCGGGACGCGGCCGATCTGCAGGCGACCGGCCCGATCGAGGATCTCGACCCGAACGCGACGGCCGACCTGAGCGACCTGCGGGACGAGGATGCGGAGCGGCCCGCCCGCCCCGGAACGCTGCTGCCCAGCGAGGGCGGGATCGCCGGCGAGGACACCGACGTCGCCGAGGCTCAGCGCGCCGCGCGCGCCGCGTTCCAGCGCTGGACCAGCGCCTCCTCCGAGTAGATCGTGTCGTCGCGGATGATCAGATCGTCGGCGACGTAGAACAGCGCGACGTCGATCTCGGCGAGCGGTACCTCGAACCGGCGGTGGTAGGCGAGCCGGTACAGCGCGAGCTGCAGCAGCCGCTCCTCGCGCTGGGCCGCGGTCGCCGGCGGACGCCCGGTCTTCCAGTCCACGATCTCGATCCGGCCGCCGCGATCCTCACGGCGGTACACGGCGTCGAGCTTGCAGATCACGATCCGGGGCGGCTCGCCCTCCCCCACCGGCAACGCGAAGTCGATCTCGGTCTCCACCGCGATCGGCCGCAGCGGGGCCCACTCGCTGCGCTCGAAGATCTCGCGCAACCGGGCGAGGTCCTCGGCGTCCGCTCGAGCGATCTCGTCGTCCGCGGCAGCGTCCGCGGCGAGCTCCGGCCCGAGGTCGTCATCCAGATCCCACAGCGCGTCGTCGAGCGAGGCCCCCGCTCCCACAGAACCGGACCGCTGCTCCACCCAGGCGTGGAACAGGGTGCCGAGCCGGGTCTGCCGGTACGGCCGCTCCGGCATCGGGCGGGTCAGCGATCGGATCGTCCCGCCGTAGTCGGTGACGTAGTCCTTGAACCGTGAGGCGGGCACCCGCGTCGGAGCGTCCGCGACCACGCCGCGCTGCCGCGCCGCACGCTCCGCGAGCAGCCGCTCCAGTTCCTCGCTCGGCGCGGGCGGGTGCGGCGCCGCGATCGCCGCCCGCACCTCCTCCGCCGCGAGGGCCACCCGGGCGCGTCGCCCACCGAGCGGATCCATCGGCCAGACCCCGGTGCGCGCGGCGCCCTCGTACGGGTTGTCCTCGCCGGCCGGCCCGTCCAACGGGTCGAGGCCGAGCACATCGATCGCATCGAGCAGATAGGGGCTCGGCTTGCGGACCTGCTTCTGCCCCGACCAGTGCGACCCGGTCAGCAGCAGGTCGGTGCGCGCCCGGGTGACGGCCACATAGGCGAGCCGGCGCTCCTCGGCGCGCTGGTAGTCGCGGTAGCCGTCCTTGAACCGCCGCAGGGCTCCGCCGTGCGGATACGCCTTCGTGATCCCCGCGGCGAGCGCGTCCAGCGCCGCCTTGTGCCGCTTGCCCGGATCCTCCCCCGCCTCATCCATCGCGGCCCGCGGATCCCAGGAGAAGCGCGGCAGCGCGTCCCTGTCGCCGCGCAGCTCGAACGGCACGACTCCGAAGCCGAACCAGCCCTGCGCGTCGACGATCCGGCCGGGCAGCTCGTCCTCGACGAGGCGCACGACCGCGACCGCGTCCCATTCCAGACCCTTCGACCCGTGGATCGTGAGCAGCTGCACCACGCCCGGCTCGGGCGGCTCGGTGCGCGGCATCAGCTCGTCCGTCATCTCCGCCTTGTCCAGCCAGGCCAGCAGGCTCGAGATCGTCCCTCGATCATCCGCGGTCAGGAACGCCCGCACCTCGTCGCCGAACGCGCGCAGCTGGGTGGCCGCGACCCGTGCGGGTCCGCGGCTCTCGTTCACGGCGAGCTCGATGTCCAGGCGCAGTTCGGTCTCGATGAGTCTGATGAGCTCGAGAATCGGCTGCCCCGCCGCGCGGCGCAGCCGCTCCAGCATCTCCCCCGCGGAACGCAGCCGCGCGCGCCCCTCCGGACTGATCGGCTCGAGCAGCCGGTAGTCGTCGCGTGCGGTGCGCACGAAGTCCACGGCGTCGACGATCGAGACGGCCTCGTCGGCTCCGCGCGAGGAACGCAGCCGCTGCTTCAGTTCGTCGGTGAGCGGGGCGAGCGCGCCGTCGCGCACCGCGAGTTCCCGGGCCAGATCGTAGAGGGCGGCCATGTCGGCGACCCCGATCGCGAACCGGGGCCCGACGAGCAGCCGGATCAGCGCGGACCCGGCGGTGGGATCGTGGATCACCCGCAGCGCCGACACGACGTCGACGACCTCGGGGGTCGCGAGGAGTCCGCCCAGGCCCAGGATCCGGTGCGGGATCCCGCGCGCGGCGAGGGCGCCCGCGAAGGTCTGCATGTGCCTCTTGGAGCGGAACAGGATCGCCCCGGTGTGCGGACGCCCCGCGGCGGTCTCGTCGTGCGCGGCGCGCAGCTGCTCGAACCAGCTCGCGACCTCGGCCGCCTCGTCGTCCACGGTCTCGGCGAAGCGCACGTCGACATGGCCGACCCCGGACCCGGGCCGTGCCTCGAGCTCGGGCACCGCCAGGCTCGCCCGCTGCAGCGGGAGCAGCACCCGGTTCGCGACGTCGAGGATCCGCGTATCGTTGCGCCAGCTCGTCATCAGGCTGTACGTCTGGGCGGTCTGCTCGTGCGCGAACGTGCGTCCGAACGCATACAGGTTGTCGGCGCTGGCGCCGCGCCAGCCGTAGATGGACTGGTGCGGGTCGCCCACCGCCATCACCGCGCCGTCGCGGAACAGGGCGGACAGGAACCGGGTCTGGATGACCGAGGTGTCCTGGTACTCGTCCAGCAGCACGACCCGGTGCTGTGCGCGCAGCTCGGCACGCACGTCGGCGGAGGCCTCGACGATGTCGAAGGCGCCGCCGACCTGGTCGGCGAAGTCGAGCACGCCGCGGCGTGCCTTCTCGGCGATGTACTCGCGCACGAGGTCCGCCAGGATCGGCATGGTCCGCAGATTGACCACGGCCTTGTCGACGTCGGCGCTGGAGCGGTACGGCTCGAAGGCGTCGGCCTGGTCGGCGGCGATGCGCACCATGGCGTCGATGTCGACGCGGTGGTCGAGGACGTCGCCTGCGAGGCGCTGCACGGCGTCGATCACGCCGCCGAGCGCGCGATCCACCTCGTCCAGCCCGGGGATCTCGGCACGCAGCACCACCGCGCGGGCGATCAGCCACGACGCCGACTGGCTGAGCATCGCCGCGTCCGGATCCCGTCCGATGTGCGCGGCGTGCTCGCGCACGATGCCGTCGGCGAAGGCGTTGTAGGTGGACACCCGCGGCCGGATGATGAGGTCCTCGGCCGGGCGCGGGGCGGTGGGATCCCACCCGGTGCCGTACTGCTCGGCGAGATCGTCCAGCACCTCGCGCTGCACGATCGCACGCTGCGCCGCGGAGCCCGCCGCATCGACCCGGGCGAGCGCCCCCGTCGCGACGATCTCGGGCAGGTGCGGCAGCAGCCCGCGGCGGCCGTACTCGTCGATGCGGTCGAGGCGGAGCGCGATCCGCTCGGCGAGCTCGCCCGCCGCCTTGCGGGTGAACGTGAGCCCGAGGATCTCATCCCGGGCGACGAGCTCGTTCGCGACCAGCCACACCACCCGGCCCGACATGGTCTCGGTCTTGCCGCTGCCGGCACCGGCGACGACGAGCGCGGGAGTCGGCGGCGCCTCGATCACGCGCTGCTGGGCCGCAGTGGGCGCCGGAAGGCCGAGCGCTGCGGCGATGTCGGTGGCGGAGATGCCGTGCCCGCCCTCCCACGCGTCCTGCGCCCGTGCTTCGACGGGCTCGGCAACCGATCGAGGGCTCACGCGCTGACCGCCGGGATGCTGTGGATGCGGCACGGACTGATCCGCACCTGGGTGTCGGCGCAGTGCGCCTCGACCTGCGCCGTGAAACTGGAGGCGGCCATACCGCGCCCGGCCTCGGCGACGCGGGCGAGGAAGGCCGCGCGCGCCTCGTCGCCGAGCCGGTGCTGATGCGCGACGCGATACGTGCTGGTGCCGACGGTCTGGGACACGATCACGAGCCGCGCGCCGGCCAGCGCCTCCGGATCCGCCCCGTCCACGAGACCCTGCTCGACCGCCAGCTGGTAGGCCGCCAGCTGCGCGTGCTCGGCGACCAGCGACTCGGTCCCCGGCTCGTACTTGCCGGTCTTCAGATCCACCACGACCACCCGCTCTCCGCCGGCGCCTTCGGCCATCGTGTTCCAGCTGCGGCCGCGGGCGGCGGCGTGCTCCCCCGCGCCGGACGGATACACCTCGACCCGGTCGATGTACCCGTTCACGACGGCCTGCTGCGCGGTCCGCTCGGGATCCACGGGGTGCGCCGTCGGCTCCTGGTCCGCGAGCTCGACCGCGAACCGGAACGCGGCCTCCGAGCCGACGACTCGGCCGCCGTCGCGTTGCACGGCGCCGAGGTAGTCGTGCAGGCGCTGCAGGTACAGCTCGGCGCGGCGGCGCTCCTTGCTGTCGATCCACGGCGTCTCGAAGTCGAGTTCGCCCCAGCGCTCGTCGAGGATCCTGCGCATGGCGTCCAGGTCGCCGTCCGGCACGAGCTCCATCGCGGCGTGCACGATCGTGCCGATTCCGGCACTGGGCGGCGCCACGGTGTCACCGCCCAGTGCGGACACCGCCCAGTTCACACCGCATTCCTCGAACGCCTCGAGTCGCGAGGGCGAGACGCGCACGGAGCCCGCATCGAGGTCGCGCAGCGGACGCTCGGCGGAGGGCCTGCGCACGCCGAACCAGCCGTCGGGATCCGCTCCCGGCACCTCGGCCTCGGCGAGCAGGCGCAGCTGCCCCGCGGCGACCGCCCTGGCGGCGGGATCGGAGGACGTCGTCAGCACGCGGCGGTGCCGGGCGACCAGTCCGCGCAGGGTCAGCGGGTGCGCGTGGCGCTCGTCCGCGGGAAGCGGATCCGGCAGAAAACCGAAGAACGCGCTCGGGCTCTGATCGTCGTCGTCGACCGCCGTCACGAGCAGCCGGTGCCGCGCGCGCGAGATCGCGCGGACGAACAGCCGCAGCTCGTCGTGCAGCGCGGCACGGCGGCGGTCGAGCGTGGAGTGCACGTGCTCGGGCTCGCCGGAGCGGGCGGCCGCGACGGCCTCGCCGAGCCGCCACGTCTCCAGCAGGCCACCGCGCAAGCGCACGTTCGGCCACACGCCGTCCTGCACGCCGGCGATGACGACGGCGTCGAACTCGGTGCCGAGCGCGGTGGCCGGGGTCATCAGCGTCACCGTCGCAGGGCGCTCGGGCGCGGACAGCGAGTCCTCCGGCACCTCGCTGTCCAGGATGTCGTGGATGAACGCCTCCGGCCCCTTCTCCGGTGCGCGTTCGACCGAGCGCTTGGCGGCATCGAACAGAGCCACCAGGGCGTCCAGGGCGCGCGCGGTCTCGGCGCTGCCGCGCCGCCTCCTGCCAGGCGACGGCGAGCCGCCGGCCGTCCCTCGCGCGCGATCCGTCCCACACCCGCCAGAGCAGCTCGTGGATCGTCTCCCCGCGCGCACGCCCCTCGCGCACCTCGCGCAGCACCCCGCCGAAGCGGTCCGCGATGCGGGCCTCCGGGGTGTCCACCCGGGCGAGCAGCGCCGGCTCGGCGAGCGCGTCGCGCAGCAGCAGACGCGCCGGGGCGGATCCGCCCGCCTCCAGCTCGAGATGCCGCAACCGTGCGCGCAGGCGGCGCAGCCCCACCCCGTCCAGACCGCCGAACGGCGTGCGCAGCGCCTCCGCGAGCAGCAGCGGGTCGCGCTCGGCGGGCTCGGTCAGGGCGAGGCGCACGACGCCGACGATGTCGCGCACCACGGTCTCGCTGCCGAGCGGACGCTGCACGCCGGCCGCCCTCGTCGGCACCTCGCGGGCTGCGAGCTCGGCCTCCAGCGTCGCCACCTGCCGGGTGTCGTGCGCGATCACGGCCATGCGCTCCCAGCCGATGCCCTGCAGCAGGTGCCATTCCCGCAGCGTCCTCGCGATGAGATCGTGCTCCTCATGCGGCGAACCGGCGACGAACGCCGCCACCGCATCGGCCGGTCCCGCGTCGGCCGTCTCGTCGCCGGTTGCGGGGGCGCGCCGGTGGTCGACCCTCCCCGAGACGCCGATGGTCTGCACGACGGTACGGGTCAGGGCGGTGAGCGGCGGATCCTGCCGGTGCGGGCGATCGAGCACGTGCACGTCGCCGAGCATGCCGGCCAGGCGGGCGAAGAGCTCGGGTCCCGCGCCGCGGAAGGCGCCCGAGGAGATGTCCGGATCGCCGAACGCCATCACCGCGACCCCCCGCGCACGCAGCGCCGAGACCAGGGCGACCCCGCCGGCGGTGAGCTCCTGCGCGTCGTCGATGAGCACGACGCGCAATCCGCCCAGGGGTCCCAGCAGCGTCGTGTCCGCGGTGCGCAGGATCGCTGCGGCCTCGGCGAGCAGGTCCGCCGCGTCACGATGCGCCGCGCGCGCCCGGTCGAGGACGCCGCGGTAGGCCTCCGCGAACGAGCCGACCGCCCGCCAGGCGGGGCGCTCGGACCGCGCCAGCTCGGCGGAGGTGACCCCCAGTTCGGTGCACTCGGCAAGGAAGGCGCGCAGCTCCGAGCGGAACGCGCGCGACGAGCGCACGGTCGCGCCGAGCTCCTCCGGCCAGCGCCGTGCTCCGGCCGGGCTCGGCCTCGTCCTCCGCATCACCCGCGAGCAGATCGGCGATGATGCGGTCCTGGTCGGCGCCGGTGAGCAGCGCGGGCGGCTCCTGCCCGCTGTGCACCATGGTGCCGCGCACGAGCTGGAACGCGAACGAGCCCAGCGAACGCGCCAGCGGCCCCGGCGTCGCGACCCGCACCCGCACCCCGATCCGGTCGCGCAGCGCGGTCGCCGCCTGCCGGTTCGGGGTCAGCGCGAGCACCTGCTCCGGCGCGAGCCCGCCCGCGATCAGGGCGGCGACGCGCTCGACCAGGGCGTAGGTCTTGCCCGTGCCCGGACCGCCGATCACGGTGCCTGTGGCGGTCGCCGGAGCGTCGATCACCGCGACCTGCGCGACGGTCGGGACGGAGGGTGCGGGCATGCTCCCACGCTATCTCCCGCGGCGGACATCGCCCTCGGCGAACAGAGCGGTGCACGCGGTCCTCCCCCGCGCCGCCCGCGATAGAGTGACGGAACCTCAACCTTTCAAGGAGCACTTCCGTGGAGATCCGCATCGGCATCATCAACACCGGCCGCGAACTCAGCTTCGAGACGTCGGCCTCCGCCGACCAGGTGCGCACGCAGATCGCCGCAGCCCTCGACGAGGGCGCGAGCCACGTGACCCTCGCGGACGTCAAGGGCAACTCCTACATCGTGCCCACCGCGAACCTGGGCTACGTCGAGCTCGGGACCGAGGAGTCCCGCCGCGTCGGTTTCGTGGCCTGAACCGATGTACATCCTGCTCGCGCTGATCGGCGCCTGCGTGCTGGGCGTCGCGGTGCACTTCCTCGTACCGCACCGCGAGACGCGCGGCGTAGCGGTCGCCCCGGCGATCGCGACGGCCGTGGCGGGCGCCGCCTACGCGCTCGGGCAGTGGGCGGGCCTGAAGGAGTCCAACATCTGGCTCTGGCTGATCGCGCTCGGCGGCGCCGTGATCGTCGCCGCCGCCGCGACGCTGATCCTCACCCGGGTCCGCGTGCACGGCGATGCCGAACGGCGCGTCGCGCTCGGCATCTGACGCGCGAACGGTCGCGGCCCGGGGACGGCGAACGTCTCAGGCGGCGGGCTCGCACCCGCAGGACTGCCGGATCGTCAGCTCCGGCATGATCCGCTCGACCATAGGCCCCGGCTCGGCATCGATCGCACCGAGCGAGGCGAGGAGTTTGCGCGCGGAGAGACGCCCCAGCCTCTCCGCATGCGTCGCCACGCTCGTGAGCGGCGGCTCCCACAGCGCCGCTCCGCGGATGTCGTCATAGCCGATGACGCGGACCGACTCGACGGGGACGCCCTGAATCCGCAGGGCGCGGTAGAACCCGAACGCCACGCTGTCGCTGTGGCAGATCACGCCATCCGGCAGCGTCGGCGCCTGCAGCAGTGCGGCACCGGCTTCCAATCCGCCGTCGCCGCCCGCATCACCGCGTATGTCGGTGAGAGCCGACGACGCCAGGCCCGCCGCGCGCACCGCGTCTCGCACGCCGGCGAGCCGATCCCGCCGCGCCAGGACGGCATCGCTGCCGCCGATGTAGGCCAGGTTCCGGCAGCCGTGCACCCGCAGGAGGTGCTCCGCCGCGAGGCGTCCGCCGGTGATGTCGTCCGGCCCCACGTAGGGTGAGACATCGCCCTCGAGGTACCGCGTCATGAACACGTAGGGGATCCCGGTGCCTTCGACGCTGCCGAGCAGCCCGAGCGAGGTGCCGACGGCGGGCACTACCGCGAGGCCGGCGACCTGGTGCTCGCTGAGCTCCTCGATCGCGTGCTGCTGGCGCACCGGATCGTACCCGGTGGCGACGACCATCGAGAGGTAGCCCGCCGCTCGCAGCTCATCCTCCAGCCCGACGAGCATCTCGCCGAAGAAGGGGCTCGCGATGTTCGTCACCACGACGCCGATCGTGTTCGAGCGCTGCGTGCGCAGGGAGGCGGCACCGCGGTTGTACACGTAGCCGAGCTCGCGCATCGAGGCGTGCACCCGGTCGCGCGTCTCCTGGGATGCCCTCCCGACGCCCGCCATCACGTTCGACGCCGTCGAACGCGAGACGCCGGCGTGCGCGGCCACGTCCTTGAGGGTGGCACGTGCGGACATGTGCATCACGCTAGCAGGGCGGTGCCTGGGCGGAAGGCCCCTCGTGGCGTCACCCGGTGGCCAGGATCTGCCGCGCGCGCTCGACGGTCTCCCGCGCCAGCCGGGAGCTGAGGCCCGTGTGCTGCGCGGGGTCGAGGAGCGGTCGAGTTCCTGCGCCGACAGCACCGCCGTGATGCGCGGCTCCCGCCGGAGCACCTCGAGGAAGTCGGTGTCCGACACCGCCGCCTCGGTCGCCGCGGCATGCACGAGATCGTGCGCGACCTGGCGTCCCAGATGGGCGCCGAGACTCATCATCACGGCTTCGGCGACGATCAGTCCTCTGGTCGAGTTCAGGTTGCGCGTCATGCGGTCGGGGAACACCTCGAGCGTCGACAGGAGCCGGCCGAGCAGCCGCAGCATCTCGGAGGCGTTGACGGCGCTGTCCGCGACGACCCGATCCATCAGCGCGGAGCGTGCCCCGTCGACCTCGTGCGACTGGATCATCGCCTCGAGCGCCGGCGCGACGGCGGCCTGCACCAGGGCCGCGTGGGTCACCACGCCGCCGCTCAGCTTGGGGTTGCGCTTCTGCGGCATGGTCGAACTGCCCACGTCGCCCGGCGGGATCGCCTCGCTGAGCTCGCCGAACTCGACGGCCATGAGCCGGGAGACCTCTCCGGCGATCTGACTGGACGAGGCGGCCAGCATCGCGAGCACGGTCACGAACTCGGCGAAGTGGTCGATGATGCCCCGTGCCGGGACCGTCATCGGAACGAGTCCGAGCTGCGCGGCGACGAGCTCCTGGATCCTCGGCCCTCGTTCCCCGAGGGTGGCGAACGTGCCCGCGGCTCCGGCCGTCATCGACACCGCGAGGCGCGGACGCAGCTGCTGCATGCGCTCGCGATGCCGGAGCATCACGTCCAGCCACGCCGCCGTCTTGTAGCCGAAGGTGATCGGCACCGCGTGCTGCCAGTGCGTGCGCCCCGCCATCCTCGTCTCGGCGTGCGCCTCGGTCAGGGCGACGACCGCGCGGATCACGGTGAGCAACTGCCCCTCGAGAAGGTCGAGCGCCTGCACGATCCCGATCGTGTCGCCCGTCTGCTGGACGTTCTGGGTGGTGACGCCCCAGTGCACCCAGCCTCCGGCCTCGGCCCCTGCGACGCGGCCGAGCTCGTGGATGATCGGCACCATGACGTGGCCCGTGACGGCCTCCTCGGCGTCGAGCGCATCCTCGTCGAGGAGGTCGAGGGAGGCCACCTGCACGATCCGCGCGGCCGCCGCTGTGGGAATCATCCCGACCTCGGCCTGCGCCGTTGCGAGCGCGGCCTCCACGTCCACCCAGCGCTGGCGCCTGCTGCTCTTGCTGAAGATCTGACGGATCTGATCCGTCGGCGATGCTGCATTCATGTGCAGTCGTCCCTTCCTGTGGCGCGCCCGCCGCGATCCGTTGGTGGATCGATCCATCATCTGATCACGAGCAGTTTGACACAACCGCCTGTCGCATGTCAAAGGATTCCCGTGATGCGCTCAGCATCGGCGCCGGGTGCGGCGTCGGCTGCTCCCTGCCGAGCGGAGCCGCCTCGTCTTCGCGAACGCCGGCGACCGGCCGCTCCAGATCGGGTCGCACACGCACCTGCCCGACACGATCGCCCCGGTGCGGGTGGAACTCGACCATCGAACACACCTACAGTGGGGAAGAACTCCGTACTCACGCGAGGGGAATCTCCAACGATGAATCCACGAGTCTCTGCACATTGGAAAGCCGTCCTCGGTCGGGGAACCCAGCCGGGCCGAGTGCTCGCCGTCGATGGCGATGTGACGTTTCTGGCGTTCGATGACGCTGAACTCGCAGCGGTGCATGTCGCGACTGCGGGGCTCGCCGACGAGCCGCCGGCCGGCGCGATAAACCGCACGGAACTGGTCTGCTCGGTGCGGCCCGGTCAGGAGCTCGCCGCACTCTTCCTCCTGCGCAACGCGACGAGGCTGGCACGCGATGGCTGGGTGTTGACGTACGACTCGATGGCGACCAGTGAGGCCCCCGTCATCAACGGCACGCAGATCTGCGGCTACGCCGTTTCGCCACTGCTGTGGTTCTCCGATGCCGACTACATCGAGCGCGCCGACGGGATGATCGACGTGCAGTTCGTGCAGATCCTGACGCTCATCCGAGCCGACATCGAACGGTGGGAACAGGACGGGAAGGACGTGTTCTACGAGCGGCTCAACACCACCGACGCGGACCTGCTGGATCTCACCCGGACCCTTCCGATCTGATGCTTCCCCGGCCGACCGTTGACCCGCAGCGGGGCCTCACGAAGGCGGTGCGATGAAACGCGACGAGAACGACGATCCCCCCTCGCGCGACGACGTCGTCACGCGGATGGATGTCGACCGCGACGTGACGCTCAAAGGGGTGCGGAATCGTCTCCTCATCTTCGGGCCGACCATCGTCGTGGGGCTGCTGGGGGCGTGGGACGGCCGCATCCCCCCGGTGCTGCTGTGGTCGATCATCGGGGCCGGGGTCCTGATCGGCGTCGTCGCTGTGGCCGGCATGGTTGTCGGGGTATCGGTGCTCCCTGAGGGCATCGAGCTGCGTCGCCTCATCGGCATCCGCGCGCTGATCCGTGCGGATCGAATCGACCGGGTGATCTTCGTCCGGGAGTACGCAACATTCGGCGATGCGCTCGCGCCGCTGGTCATCGTGGTCGGTCTGAGCGGCAGGCCGCTCTGCCGACTGAGCGGCCACGTGTTCAACACGGCGCAGTTGGCTGCTTTCGCCGCCGCCACCGGCCCTTACGAGGCACTGAACGACGGTGCCGTCAGCTCGATCGAATTCGGTAAGAGATTCCGCCGGCTGGTGCCGTTCTGGGAGCGCAGGCCACTGGCGTGGGGCTTCAGCGCCACCGGAGTGATCATCGTGGTCATCGTGGCCGTCTACGCGCTTCTGGGTGAGTTCTCGCGGTCGTGAGACGGCGTTGCGCGCGTGATCATCGCGCGTCGATCTGGGGCTGCCGGGCCTAAGACGCCAGCCCCATCGCGTCCATGCGCCGGGCGTGCGCGCCCATCAGCTCGGTGAACACCGGCTCGAGCTTGTCGTTCTCCGCGCCCGGCAGATGCGGGCGCAGCGCGGCCCGTGCGACCAGGATCGTGTCGCCGACCAGGCGCCGGCCCCACATCGACAGCAGCGAGCGCCACTGCTCGTCGCTCGCGATCGTGGCCCCGATGATCCCGATGATCTCGTGCCGGTCGTCCGCCTCGGAGAGGATCCGCGCCACCTTCGCGCCGGTGTCGCCGTAGCTCGATGCGAGGGCGACGTAGAAGTCGTCGAGCATCCCTGCGGTCAGGTACACCGCGAGCATGGTCTCGGCGATGCGCGGCCCGAGGGTCTTGCGTCGGAAGGCGTCGAGCTGCTCCCGGAACGGCAGCATCACCTCGGTCGGATCATCTCCCTTGGCCGCGATGATGTCCACGATGCCGCGATGCTTGGCGAGGGCGGCCCCCGCCGCGCGGGACAGGATCTCCTTCTCGGAGAGATCGGTGGTGGCGCGGATCAGCCGGGTGAGCGTCTCGAAGTAGCCGAGCTGCAGATAGGCGGCCTGCCCGAGGAACGTGTTCAGCTCGGGCGCCAGCTCGGCGAAGTCGACGCGGGTCGCGTCGCCCTGATCCCCTCTGGAGCGGAGGACGAGCGTGCGCCGGGGCGCGTTGTCTCGTTGCCAGAACCACCTCACCACGCGCTCAGCCTAGTGGAGCGGTGCAGGCGGCCCGGCAAGCCCTGCGTGTCGGAAGCGGCATGTCGGCGTGGTTTCAGGGTTGTCGGATCGGTTGGGTGATGTCGATGATTTCGCGCGCCGGCTGGACGCGACGGCGCGGATCTTCGATGAGGGTCAGGACGCGGCGAAGGCGGAGCTCGACGCGCAGATCTGGTCGTCGTGACGATGGAGTTGGGGCAGACGAAGGATCCGAAGGACTTGATCCCCGGGTCGGTGTCGAATCTGCGGCGGGCGCGAACGCGTTGTACACGTACGCGGATGCAGTCGACTGGGCGCAGAACGAAGCCGACCGGGCGATCACCCTGTGGGACGCCGCAGAAGCGCAGGGTGCTGCCGCGCTCGTCGCACACCGCGAGGACGTGCGCAGTCTGCAGGCGGGTCAGGGTTTGCGGCATGTCGAGGTGGATGTGCCGTTCACCGATCCGTCGGGCCCTGCCCATCAGGCGGCGCAGGATGTGCTGTTCAACGCCCGGATGACACTGGACGTGTTCGCGAAAGAGTGCGTCACCGCGCTGGACGCGGCCGCGGCGAACGCTGCGATGCCGTTGACCGCGGAAGAGGCCCGGTCGGCGATGCAGACCACATTGACCGAGTTCTGGGTCGATCAGATGGTCGTGAAGCCGTTCCAGTCGTTCATGGACTTCCTCACCGTCGCGTCGAAGACGCTGTGGGAGCACCCCGACATCCTCCTCGAGCTGCTCGGCGGCGCCGCCAGCGTCGTCGGTGGAGCGGCGCTCGTCCTCGGCGGTGGCGGGGTCTCCTTGACCGGCGGCGGTGCCTTGGTCGGTGCGCCCGCGATCGCCGGAGGCGCCACCCTCGTCGGCGCGGGCGGCGCGATGCTCGGCGACGCCGCCGGGCGCTGGTTCAGCGAAGCCGAGCACAACCACGGAATCGATCGCGGTGACGGCCGAGATGACGCCGGGCACTTCGCCAAGGGCCAAGAGGAGAAGCCCTGGGTCGACAAAGAGCGACTTGGACTGGACAAGTACGCGGACGAAGTCGGCGCGAATGTTGTGCGCGACAAGGTGCGAGCCTCATTCGGTGGTGCGCCACAGGAAGCTCGCTACTACGACGGTCTCGTGCAGAACTCTGACGGCACCTATACCGCGCTCGAGATCAAGTCGGGCAATGCGATCGACCGCTACAACTCCGCCAGTAGTACTCAGCGACAGTTCGACGACGCGATCAACGCGGGCACACCGGCGCACGCGAGACTCAACGGTGACGAGATCACCATCTCCAAAGTGTTAGTAAGAGAGGAACCATGACGATCCACGGCACTCACGCAGAGAGCATCGACGGAGGCCTCGTGGGTTATGTCACCGACGACTTCCGTCCGATCCCTGACCAACTCCGCCACGTTCTCAGTCGTCGGGACGGCGTCCAACGATTCACGTACACGATGTGGCGGGCGACGAACCCGGAGAGCATCGTCGTGCGCCTCAGGGACATGAACGAGCAGTTCATTCGGGCGGCGGGGTCGGCCGGTGCGATGACGATCACGGTGACGTTGCCTGGCGCGGATGGGGTGGTCCGGTCGTACACGGTGGGCCGTCCTGGCCCGTATGAGGGTGCGCGGGTTCAGATCCGAGTGGGTGAGCAGACCGCGGTGCGGGTGTTCCCGAACGAGGTGTTCACCGCCGATGAGGCGGCCGCGATCTTCTACACCTACTACCTCACAGACACGATCGCGCAGCCCTATCAGCTGCGCGAGACAGACCCCGCCGACACGGTGCGGGTCCCGTTGCTGTGGACGCACGCGGAGTCCTTCAACGGCGGCGAGTACCAGTACCTGACCGGGGACGGCGCCCCGATCGCCAAGCACTTGGCGAAGGTCCTGAACCAGGCCGACGGGAAACGCCGGTACACGTATTCCATCTGGCGGATGACCGATCCGGACGATCTCCGCGAGGACGACGGATCCTTCCTCCAGGCCGGCGGATCCGCGACCGCGATGACCCTCGAGATCGCGTTCCCCGCCGCAGACGGGACCCGCCGCCTGTGCACGATCGGACACCCCGACAAGCCGACCGAGCCCACCACCGCGATCCCGATCAACAGCAAACGCGCCGTGCGCGTGTTCGCGAACGAGGTCTTCACCGCCGACGAGGCCGCAACCATCTTTGACGCCTACTTCCGCACCGGGCGCATTCCCGACGGCTACACGCTGCGAGAACTCGACCTGTCTGGCGACCTCTCCGAGCCGCGATGAGAACTCGCGTCCAACACGATTCCGTCGCCGAACTCGCGGCGACCCTCGCCCTTGCCGTGCGTGCCCTGGAGGACGAACTGGCGACACTCGACACCGCGGTGGACAACCTGCGCGGCCCCTGGAACGGCGCGGCCCGCGACGCCTACGACCACGCGCACCGGGAATGGACCGACCTCTCTCACCGGCATGAAGGACGCGCTCGCCGACTCCACCCGACGCCTCATCGGCGCCAACCAGACCTCCCTCGCCACCTCTCACGCCGCCGCCAACGTGTGGAACTGAGGCCCGGCCGCGCGGCCGCTCCGGACGATCGCGGATCGCTCGGGTAGGCTGGACCCGCTCCGGCGTTGGATCGGAGCCCCGCGCCTGTGCATACGGATCCGGCGTGGACCCCCATTTACGAGGCGGCGCCGCGCTCGCAAGGCCCGCCGGACAGGCAAGAAAACACTGTGACGACTTTCGCCGAACTCGGCATCGACCAGGACATCGTGGACGCCATCGCGGCGAAGGGCATCGTGGACGCCTTCCCGATCCAGGAGCAGACCATCCCCCTCGGCCTTCCCGGCCAGGACATCATCGGCCAGGCCAAGACCGGCACCGGCAAGACCTTCGGGTTCGGCGTCCCCGTGGTGCAGCGCCTCGGCCTCGATCCCGAGCCCGGCGTCAAGGCCCTCATCGTGGTGCCGACCCGCGAGCTCGCGGTGCAGGTCTACGAGGACATGGATCTGCTGACCAGCAACCGCTCCACGAGCGTCGTCGCGATCTACGGCGGCAAGGCCTACGAGGGCCAGATCGACCAGCTCAAGGCGGGCGCGCAGATCGTCGTCGGCACCCCCGGACGCCTCATCGACCTCGCCGGCCAGCGTCTGCTCGATCTCTCGCACGCGACCGAGGTCGTGCTCGACGAGGCCGACAAGATGCTGGATCTCGGCTTCCTCGCCGACATCGAGAAGATCTTCCAGAAGGTCCCCGCGGTGCGGCACACGCAGCTGTTCTCGGCGACCATGCCGGGACCGATCGTGGCCCTCGCACGCCGGTTCATGACGAACCCGATCCACATCCGCGCGAACGACCCCGATGAGGGCCTCACCCAGGCGAACATCAAGCACCTCGTCTACCGCGCGCACTCGCTGGACAAGGACGAGGTCATCGCCCGCATCCTGCAGGCCGAGGGTCGCGGCAAGACCGTCATCTTCACCCGCACGAAGCGCGCCGCGCAGCGCCTCGTCGACGAGCTCGGCGACCGCGGCTTCAACGTCGGCGGCGTGCACGGCGACATGGGCCAGGATCAGCGCGAGCGCTCCATGGCCGCGTTCAAGGCCGGGAAGCGCGACGTGCTGGTCGCCACCGACGTCGCCGCCCGCGGCATCGACGTCGACGACGTCACCCACGTCATCAACCACACGATCCCGGACGAGGACAAGACCTACCTGCACCGCGCGGGCCGCACCGGCCGCGCCGGCAAGACCGGCATCGCGGTGACGTTCGTGGACTGGGAGGACCTGCACAAGTGGGCCCTCATCAACCGCGCCCTCGAGTTCGGCCAGCCCGAGCCGATCGAGACGTACTCGTCGAGCCCGCACCTCTTCGAGGACCTGAACATCCCGGCCGGCACCAAGGGCCGCCTGGTCACCGCTCCGGTGTCCGAGAAGCCCGCGCGCAAGCCGCGCGAGCCCCAGCGCGCCGCCGATGCCGCCGCCGAAGGCACGAGTGAGGGCGGCACCCGTCGCCGTCGTCGCCGTCGCACCGCCGAAGACGGCGTCGGCTCGACCTTCGCCGAGGGTACGGAGGCGCACACGGACAAGGCTCCGGCATCCGGCGCTCAGGATCGCGGCGCCGAGGGATCCGGCACGCACGACGGCCACGGCCCGGAGCACCACGACGGCAAGCCCGCCGCACAGCGCCGCCGTCGCCGTCGCCGCCCTTCCGGCGGTGCCGCCGCCGGAAGCGCGCCGCAGACCGGGGCCTGACCCGATCGGTCGTTGAGCGAGACCGATTCCCGGGTCGTTGAGCGAGGACGGAGCGCCAGCGACGACCGAGACGAAACGCGGTTTCTTATGGGACGCCGCGTTTCGTCTCGCTCCGACTGCGTCGGTGCTCGCTCAACGCCCCCGGGGCGCCGCTTCCCGTCGCGAAGAGTGTCGCTCTGATCAGCCGCGGACCGGATACACCGGCGCCGAGCCCGAACCGCGGTCGATGATGCGCTGCAGCATGGCCGGGTCCGTGCTGTTCTCCCCGGGCACGTTCGGCTTGCCCGCGCCGTGGTAATCGCTGGATCCCGTCACGATCAGGTCGTGCTCGTCCGCGATGCGCTGCAGCCACGCGCGCCCTTCGGCGGTGTTCTCCCGGTGGTCGATCTCGAGTCCGGCGAGACCGGCATCGATCAACCGCCGTATCGTCGCCTCGCTCATCCGCTCGCGCCCGGCGGGGTGCGCGATGACCGGTACTCCCCCGGCTCCGACGACCAGCTCGATCGCGGTGACCGGATCCGGCGCGTAGTGCGCCTCGTAGTAGCCCGCGCGCGGGTGCAGGATCCCGTCGAACGCCTCACTCCGGTCGCGCACGATCCCGCGGGCGACGAGCGCATCGGCGATGTGCGGGCGGCCCACCGTGGCATCACCCTCCGTCTGCTCGAGCACGTCCTCCCAGCGCAGCGGGTAGTCGCGTCCGATGTGGCGCACGATCCGCTCGGCTCGTCCGATCCGGTCGTCCCGGATCCGCGTGATCTCGGCGACGAGGTCGGCATCGGCCGGGTCGAACAGGTAGGCGAGCACGTGCACGCTGCGCCAGCCGTCCTTGGCCGACAGCTCCATGCCCGGGATGAAAGTCAGCCCGTGCGCCGTGGCCGCCTCCGCGGCTTCCGCCCAGCCCGAGGTCGTGTCGTGGTCGGTGAGGGCGACCGTGCGCACCCCCTCCTGACGCGCTCGCGCGACGACGTCGGCGGGATCCTCGGTGCCGTCGGAGCGGTTGGAGTGCAGATGCAGATCGGCGGGCCCGGCGAACAGGGGCGGGCGCTGCTGCGGATCGGCATCGGTCATCCTCCGAGCGTAGCGAGCCGGCCGGCTCCAGAGGCCTCACAGACGCGCTCGCCTAGGCTCGTGCACGATGTTTCGACTGATCGGGATCCTGCTCACCGTCCTCTTCGCGATCGCCACGGCGATCGTGACCTGGCCGCAGTTCTTCCACCTCGAGCAGACGTTCCCGCTCACGCAGATCGTCGCCTCCCGCGGGGTCCTCGTCCTCGCGTTCGGCGCGATCCTGGTCCTCGCCCTGCTGCTCCTGATCGCCCGGCCGCTGCGCGGGTTCGCGGCGTCGATCGCGATCGTGGCCCTGATCGGCGCCGGGGCGTCCGCAGCCATCGGCGCGGTGCGCGGTATCGAGCCGAGCGGGCTCCCCGAGAAGACCTCGACCAGCGTGCGTGTACTCGCCTGGAACACGGCAGGCGAGGCGGTCTCGGCCGACGAGATCGCTCGGACGATCATGGCCCAGCAGGCCGACATCGTCGCCCTCCCCGAGACGACTGAGACGGCCGGTGAGGACATCGCGCTGAAGCTGCGCGCCGCCGGACACCCGATGTGGGTGCATCACGTGCAGTTCCGCCCCGACGTGCAGAAGGGGCCGGACTCCTGGCAGACCACGGTGCTCATCGCGCCGTCGCTGGGCGACTACTCGGTGATCGAGTCGTCGGCGGACGGCTCCAGCAACACGGGGTCCGTGCCGAGCGCGGTCGTCATGCCGGTGGACGGGGCCGGCCCGACCGTCGTCGCCGTGCACACCGTCGCCCCGCGGAAGGAGGACATGGCCGGGTGGAGCTCCGACCTGCGCTGGGTCGCCGATCAGTGCCCCGCCGGCAAGAACGTGATCCTGGCCGGCGATTTCAACGCGACGCTCGACCACATGGCGGGCCTCGGAACCGACGGCGGGAACATGGGGGCGTGCCGCGACGCGGCCTCGCGCTCCGGATCCGGCGGGCTGGGCACCTGGCCGACCTCGCTGCCGGAACTGGCCGGAGCGCCGATCGATCACGTCATGGCGACGGCGCAGTGGCGCGCGAGCGGCTCCGAGGTGCTGCCGGGTTCCGCCCACGGCAGCGACCACCGCGCGCTGGTCGCACAGCTGGAGCGCGTCTCCCCCTGAGGGTCGACCTCACTCCGCCCGCACCGCGTCCACGAGATCGTCCAGGTCCTCGAACGCGACCTCGGTCCCGAACAGCCCGTCTCCGATCACCGCCCGCTGCGGCGCACCGTGCAGCACGAGCTGGGTCACGTCCGGCCTGCTGTAGTGCCCGGCCGGGTCGGCGGCGTTCTTGGCGTAGGAGATCGCTGCGAGCGAGACGTCCGCGGTGACGATCCCTTCCTCGTGCTCGTCCAGCGTGTTCGACACCAGCGAGGAGTCGGGCCCGAAGACCCGGGCGAAGCCGCCGCCCCCGCTGTAGATCGGCGAGAGGGATCCGTCGGCGAGGGCGAACACGCGCGCGCCGTCGTCCGACATGATCTGCGTCGAGGTGAGCACGAAGGTGCCGCCCTCGAGCGCGTAGGTCTGCGACGCGCCGATGTTCGCCTCCGGTGAGAGCGCCGGCACCTGCCGCAGGACGCCGAAGCACGGCCAGCCCGAGACGTGGATCTGCTCGTTCTGGGCGTACATCGCGTACTTGGTGAGCGGCTGCAGGTGCTCCCAGCAGTTCAGCGCTCCCAGGCGCCCCAGATCCGTGTCGATCACACGCAGGTCGGATCCGTCGCCCTCGCCGAAGAGCGTGCGCTCCACATGGGTGGGCTTCAGCTTCCGGCGATGCAGCAGGACGCTCCCGTCGCTCCCGATGATGGTCTGCGCCATGTACAGCGTGCCGAACGCGCGCTCGCTGTAGCCGATCACCACGATGACGTCGTTGGCCCGCGCCGCCTCCCGGATCCGCCGCATCTGCGGCCCGTCGACGCGCACCGAGTTCTCGTGGTATCGCCCGACGTACGGCATCTGCTCGAACACGGGAACGGTCCAGAGGAACACCGGATAACCGGGGATCCATGTCTCCGGGAAGGCGAGCAGGTCGACGCCCATCGCGCCCGCCTGCTCGATCAACGCGATCGTCTTGTCCGTGCCGGCTTCGATGTCGAGCCAGACCGGCTCCGCCTGCACCGCGCCGAGGCGCATCGTCTCCGCCATGGTTCCTCCTTGCTCAGCCGCCCCGCCGGATGACGGGTTGAGAGCACGATAGGTCGGCGATCCCGGCGCGACATCGGCTCACCGTGTGCCCGCATCGGCGTTCCGTGCAGACAACCACCGGCGCCGCGTCCCGCGTACCCGGTCGCGCCGCGGTCCGGCCGCGAGGCGCGCATACTTGTCTGACCGACGCGGGTACCCAGGAAGCAGCATCGATGCTCGTCACAGCAGGCACGATCCAGGAATGGCAGGATGCGGCGAGCCGCGCCTTCGTCCCGTTGCGGTGCACCAGCCTCGAGACCACCTTCCGCGCGCGACTGCGCGAGCTGCGTCTCGGGGAACGGGCGTCGATCACCGAGGTGTGGTCGTCGGCGGCGCTCGTGGAGCGCACGCCCCGGATGGCCGCCACCTCCGCGGACGCCTGCGTTCATCTGTCGGTGCAGATGGCATCGCACGGACGGATCGAGCAGCACGGCCGCGTCGTCCCGGTGCGACCCGGATCGGTCACCCTCTATGCCACCCACGAGCCGTATCGGCTCGACTACTCCGGCGCCGGGCAGCACTTGATCGTCGTGCAGCTCCCCATCGCCGCCCTGGGCCTGCCTCGCACCGTGATCGACACGGCCAGGGACCGGCTGTCGATCCCCGACCTGCCCGCTCGGCGGGTGTTCGCCGACCTGGTGGCGTCGACCAGCCGCTCTCAGCCGCCCGGTAACGACACCTGGCTCGAACACGTGATCGTCGACCTCGCCTCCGTGCTGCTGCGCTCGGCGGACGCACCGGCGCGCGTCGTACCCGACACGCCCGAGGCGTTGACGGCGCTCGCCCAGCGCATCCTCCGCGACCGCGCGGGAGACCCCGATCTCGCCGTCGAGGACGTCGCCCACGCGCTCTTCATCTCGCGCCGCAAGCTCTACGACCTGTTCGCCGAGACCGGCACGACTCCGGCGACGTACCTCCGGGAGGAACGGCTCCGCCGAGCGGCATCCTTCCTGCGCTCCGGCGGGCCCGGGTCATCGGAAGCCTCCATCGCCTCCATCGCGCACACGTGCGGATTCAGCGACGTCACGACCTTCATCCGCGCGTTCCGGCGTCGCTACGGCACGAGCCCGGGCCGCTGGCGCGAGCAGGCGCAGCCCCTCTCCTAGACGTCGCGCCTCAGGACACCGACTCCCGGACTCCTGCGAGCACACCACGCGCCCATTCCGCGGCGAGCGCGCTGGCGGATTCGCGCGACGACGCATCGTGCCGTCCGTACTCCCCGATCCGCTCGGCCCCGAGCGCGGACAGCCGCTCGTCGATGAGCTCGCTCCCGCGGCTGTAGTTCGGGTACGTGCTGTCGCCGAGGCCGAACATCGCATACCGAACGCCGGTGAGGTCAGGACGCACCAGGTCGAGCGCGTCCGCGAACGGCTGCGCACTCTCGGGCAGCTCCCCCTCGCCATGGGTCGAGCAGATGATGAGATGCACCGCCTGGGCGTCGAGGGAGGTGACGTCGACATCCTGCAGGTCGGCGATCGCGGTCGTCCCGCTCGCATCGATCGCCGCGGCGACGTCGTCCGCGACGAGTTCCGCGTTGCCGCTCTCGGTTCCGTACAGCACTGTGATGTTCATATCCGTCCCGCCGATTCGTGTTCCGAGGGTGATGCCGGCTCTGCGGCGATGAGGGGAAGCGCCGTGAGATCGCGCAGCTTGCGTCGGCATCGGCCGGGGGCGGCCGTGGCCAGCTCGTAGGAATCGATCCGCTGCCAGTCGTCGAAGCCGCTGGCGACGCCCGCCAGGCCGCCGAGCGCGTCGACGCCGGCTCTCTCGCTCACCTCCGGCAACGTCGGCTGCGCGGCAGCGGCGAGTTCGCGCGCCGCCGTCCGCAGCGTGGGGATCGTGCCGCGCGGTCCGGTCTTCGCCCAGCCGATGCGGACGATCCGCGGATCCGCGGGCAGCTCGTCGCCCTCGAACCCGATCGCGGTCAACAGCGTATCGGCGGGCAGATGAAGAGGACCGTCGCCGTCGTCGAGCACCACAGAACGGAGCAGATCCTCTCCTTCCGCGGCCAGGATCCGTGTGCCGAAGAGGAATCGGATCCGGACCCGCGGAGCGGAGTCCGCCTGCTCCTCCGTCTGCGCGACGAGACCGGCGAGCACCGTGCTCGCCGCATGGCCCGCGGCGGCAGCCGCCGTGACCGAGCCCGCGCATCGGCCACCCAGCTCGAAGGCGCAGCCCTCGATCGCCGCCAGTTCGCGGAGCATGCCGGCGTCCCAGCGCACGTCCCCCGCCGAGCCCCGGGCGACGACGGTGATCTCGCGCACGCGCTCCGGCACCGTCGCCGCGAAGACCTCGTCGAGGTCGGATCCGGTCAGCTCCGCCTCCCGCTTCGCCAGAAGCCTCACGAGATCGAGCGCGACGTTGCCCGCGCCGGCCAGGACGACTCGCGGTCCTATCGTGATGTGCTCCCACGGTTGCAGGGGGTGCGCGTTCCAGGCGCGGCTGACCTCACCGGATCCGTAGACCCCGCGCAGCCCCTCCCCCGCGATCCCCAGCCTCCGATCGCGGGAGAGCCCGCCGGCCCACACCACCAGGTCGAAAGCGTCCAGGAGCGACTCCGCAGAGATGTCGCGGCCGACCTGGATGCCGCCGAGGAATCGCGCCGCCCCGGCCGTGAACAGACGCTCGAACTGGGCCGTGACCGCTTTCGTGCCCTGATGATCGGCCGCGACGCCGTACCGGATGAGTCCGTAGGGGATCGGCAGCCGGTCGAGGACGGCGATCTCGGCGGAGGGAACGGCCTTCGACAACGCGAGCGCCGTGTAGCAGCCGGCCGGCCCGGCACCCACGATCGCGATCTGCGGGCCGGCCATCAGGCGTCCCAGGTGACGGGAAGCTCGGTGGTGCCGCGGAACACCCATCCTCGCCAGGGCACCTGTTCCGGCGCGATGACGGTGAGCCCCGGCAGCGCGTCGTGCAGCATCGGCAGGGCGATGTCGCCGACCATCGCGCGCGCGGCCCAGTTGCCCGCGCAGATGTGCGTGCCGTTGCCGAAGGCGAGATTCGTGACCTTCTCCCGCGAGAGCGAGAACGTGTCCGGCTCGTCGAACTGGTTCTCGTCCCGATTCGCCGAGGCGACCACGACGGCGACGGTGGCGCCGGCCGGGACGGCCACCCCGTGGATGACCGTGTCCGCGGTGACAACCCGCGGATACATCCCGACGGGCGACTGGAAGCGCGCGGTCTCCTCGAAGACATCCCCCCAGGTGCGGTCCCCGCGCAGCACCAGCTCCCGCTGATCGGGCGAGGACGCGAGCGACCAGAGCGCGCTGGTGATGACGTGACTGGGCTCGTTCATCCCGCCGGAGATCGTGAGCCGCACGTTCGCGCGCAGATCCTCGTCGGCGATCGGATGCGGTGCGTGCAGGAGCGACGAGATGATCGAGTCGTCGGGATCGCTGCGCACCCGGGCGACGGTCTCATCGATCGCGTCGTCGATCTCCGCCGTGACCCGCGCGGTCTCGCCCCAGACCAGCGGATCGTCGCGCACATTTCCGATGCCCGCGATCAAGGTGTGCGACCAGTCCGACAGCGTCTCCGCGGCCACCCCGACGAAGCCGAGCAGCGCGCTGAGATTGTCCGCCGCGTACGGCACCGCGAAGGTGCGGAACAGATCGACGCCCGGGCCGTGCTCCCGCACCGTGCGGAGATGGCGTTCGGCGTTCGCGGTGAAGACCCCGGCCCACGCGTTCTTGACCGTGCGCGGCCGCAACGATGCGCCCAGCGCAGCGCGGTCGACCTTGTGCTCCGGGTCGTCCTTGCGGAGCATCGGACGCCCCATCGCACGGACCATGGTCGAGCGGTCCGCGTCCTCGTGCGAAGAGAACGTCGCCTGGTCCATCTCGATCTCGAAGCAGTCGCGGAAGGTCGAGACGAGGTACCGGCGGAAGGCCGGCACGTACGCGACCGGCGCCTCGCGTCGCAGTCGTTCGTACGTCGGGTAGGGGTCGCTCAGCATCTGCTCGGGATCGATCCATTCGATCACGGGCGCGGGTTCGGCGGTACCGTCCATGGTGCACTCCTTCGTGCTGCAGTCCTTGCGTGCTCTTGCTCGTTCTCAGCTTGCGACGAAGTCAAACAAAACAAAAGCGAGCATCTTTTGGTGATAACCGCTACTCAGTAGTGTTTATGGATGGGAAGCTCACCGCGCTACACGCTGCGTCAGCTGGAGCTGTTCTCGGCCGCCGTCACCACGGGATCGTTCGCCGGCGCCGCGGAGCAGCTCTTCGTCTCTCCGACCGCGGTGTCCGTGGCCGTGGGTGAGCTGGAGAAGGAGCTGGGCGTGCAGCTCGTCACTCGGCGACGGGCCCTGGGCATCGTGCCGACCCCGGCCGGCGCCCACCTGGTGCAACGGGCATCAGCGCTGCTCCGCGACGCGATGGAGGTGCAGCGTGCGCTCTCCAGCGGTGACGGCACCCTCTCCGGGCCGGTGGCGCTGGGGTGCTACTCGACGCTCTCGGCGACCGTGCTGCCCTCGCTCATCCACGGCTTCACGCGACAGCATCCGGAGATCGAGCTCGGCATCGCCGACGGGACCATGGACGCGCTGCTCGACCAGCTGCTGCGCGGCGAACTCGACCTCGTGATCGGATACCGGATCAACCTGCCGCCGGGTCTCGAAGAGGTGCTTCTCTACGAGACCGCGGTGCATGTGCTGCTGTCGGCGGATCACCCCCTCGCCGGCCGGCCGACGGTCTCGCTCGACGCGCTCGCCGACGAGCCGCTGATCATGCTCGACCTGCCTCCCAGCGGGCGCCACACCCTCGACATGCTGCAGCGAGCGGGCCTGAATCCACGCGTGGCGCACAGCACGCCCAACTTCGAACTGGTCAGATCGCTCGTCGCGCGAGGACTCGGTTACAGCCTCCTGGTGCAGAAGCCGCGGATCGACACCAGCTACGAGGGGCTTCCGCTCGTCGCCAAGCCGATCCATCCGCAGTTCTCCCGGGAGTCGGCGGTCATCCTCTGGCCGCGCTCGCTGCAGCTCACCGATCGGGCGAAGGCCCTGGTGGAGTACGCGCGGCAGACTGTGGCCGCGGAACAGTGGACGCCGGTCCCACGCTAATGCCCGCCTGACTCCGGTCGGCAGGTTGAGCAGGACTCGACTCCGGTTCTCGGGAGGGATCAGTCACCCGGACGTGACCACGTCGAGCCAGCGTCGCGCGACGACCGCCCAGAGCGTGGCGAGCTCCGTCTCGTGCGCGCGCATCGGATCGATCACGTCCGCGCTGCTCAGGTTCACCCGGGCGAGGTCGGCCACCGCGCCGGACGGCTCGGCCCATGCCCTCGCCGTTTCGGCGTCGGCCTCCAGATGGAACTGCACGCCCCATGCCTGTTCCCCCACCCGGAACGCCTGGTTGCGGCAGGCGTCGCTGCGACAGAGCGACACGCTGCCGGCGGGCAGCTCTGTGACCTCCAGGAAGTGCCACTGCATCGCCCTGAGCCCGTCGCCGAGTCCTCCGAGCAGAGGATCCTCGCTCGCCTCGGGGGTGAGCTCGAGGTCGGTGAGCCCCACCTCGGGGACCGCCGCGTCGGACACGACGCCGCCGGCCACCACGGCAAGGATCTGCGCTCCGAGGCAGATGCCGAGATACGGGATGTGCGCATCGAGGGCCTCGGCCACCAGCCTCCTCGCGTCGACCAGCCAGGGGGCGCTGTCGTCGTCGGTCGGACCAGGTGAGCCGCCGAGCACGATCAGCCCGTCGAACCCGGTCAGATCCGCGGGGATCGCGATACCCGCCTCAGGGCCGAAGACGTCGAGCCGCGCACCGGCCGCTTGCAGGCTGCGCCCCACAACGCCGGCTCCCGCGTTCGCCTCATGCTCGACCACCAGGATCCGCGGCCCGCTCACAGCCGTCCCGCCGCGATGATCTGCCCGAGGAACTCCTTCGTCCTCCCCCGATGACGATGTCGCCGTCGAAGTCGGATCTCGCCGCCGCTGGATCTCCTCGAGAGCCGTTGATGGTGCGCAGCAGCGTCGACTTGCCGCAGCCGGAGGCGCCGATCAGGCAGACGACCTGATGCTGCTCCACATGGAGGTCGATCCCGCGTAGCACCGAGATGCTCGCCATAGGACTTGTGCACGTCGTTGAGTTCGAGGAAGGCCATCTCAGCTCTACGGGTCTTGGCGCGCGGCATCGCGCTCGATCAGTCGGTCCACGAAGCGCGTCTGCGGAATGGTGATCACGATGAACAGGATCGCCACGACCGTGACCGAGGACAGGTTGAAGTAGTTGCTGGCGAAGACCTTCGCCTGGGTGAAGGCGTCAACCGTGCCGATGATCGTCGACGAAGCGCCGTGTCCTTCTGCAGTCCGATGAAGTCGTTCAGCAGTGGCGGCAGCACGCGGCGCACGGCCTGCGGCACGACGACGTGCCTCATGAGTCTTGCCGTAACTGAGACCGAGCCCCGTTCGAGGCGGAGGTGGAGCCGAGCGCGACGCTCAGGTCCTGCACGGCCGCGTCGATCTGCCCCGCGGCGACGGCGGCGTCGAGTTCGGGGTCGCCCGGGAAGACCGAGATCTGCTGGGTGGGGTTGAGCACGTCGGAGGCGTAGATCTGCTCGATGGTGCCCTGCTTGACGCCGATCTTCGCGCCTCGGAGTCCCGCCGGCGTTAGTTTCGCGCCTTCCTTGGCGACGATCCCGGAGTTCGCGTTGAAGTAGGGCGTCGAGAAGTCGAAGATCTTCTTGCGCTCATCCGTGATCGTGATCTGGTTCAGCGTCAGATCCATGTCGCCGGCCTTGCCCGCGATCAAGCCGTCGAAGGAGGCGTTCTGCAGGGTGACCTTGCTGATGCCGGAGCGGTACGCGATGTTCGCGAGGATGCAGTAGTCCACGCCGCTGCGGATGTCCGCGACCGTGTCGCCGTTGTACCACCCCGGACTCGGAAGGTCCGCTTTGACCGTCATCAGTGAAATCCCTCTCGGAGAATATGGATACTTGAACCGGTTTAAGAAACCGTTGCTAGTATCAGGGTGCGACGGCCCAAAGTCAATCTCGGCGCCGCGGGAGGGCAACCGATGACACAGCGCAAGAAGGTGACGATTCGCCAGGTCGCCGAGGCCGCCGGCGTCTCGCCGGCGACCGTGTCGCTCGTCTACAACGACAAAGGCGAGGTCGCGCAGGCGACCAGGGACCGAGTCCTCGCGATCGGCAAGGAACTCGGCTATCAGCCGGGCTGGTTCAGCAAGGTGTTCCGCTCAGGACGCAGCCACGTGATCGGCGTCGCCGTCGTGCACGGCGGCTCGGCCATCTGGGAGCGCACGTACCTGCCCTACTACCGCGGGATCATCGCCGGGGCCGCGATGGAGGCCCTCGGACACGGCTACTCCATCACCGCTGTACCGGTGACGCCCGGCGGCAAGCTCGCCGGGCCGATACCTCTGGACGGCCTCATCGTGGTCGACCCGGGAACCGACGACCCGATCGTCGCGTACGCCCTCGAACAGGGCATGGCCGTCGTCGCCGAGGGCGGCTACGAAGGCGGCGCCCCCGCCGAACGCCTCCGCTCCGTACGCGCGGCGGTCGAGACCGGCGTTCCCGCCGCACTCGACGCCCTCGTGGCATCCGGAGCGACACGACCCGCGTTCCTGGGCGGGTCCTCTATCGACGTCTACACCGCGGGTTCGCTGCGGGCCTACGAGGGCTGGTGCGCGGACCACGACGTCGCGCCGCTCGTCTATATGCTCGGCGAGGGGCAGCCTCCGATCGACGGAGCGCGCGAGCTCGTCGCGGACGCACTCGGACGGGCCGACGCCGTGCACTGCCTCAACGAGACCTACGCGACGGCCGTGCTCGCCGCGGCCGCCGAGGCCGGACGAGCGGTGCCGGCGAGCCTCGCCGTCTCCGTCGCGGGCGAAGCACGCGGCGCCGCGGTGGATCCCCGGCTCGTCTACCTCGAGCTCGATCCGATCGAAAGCGGGGCGCAGTGCGCGCGGGTGCTGATCGAACTGCTCGAGGGCGGATCCCCCGATGACGTCGTGACCCCGATGGCCCTGGAGCCGGCGCGGGTCTGAACTGCTCAGCGGCGAGCGCGCGCCCTGGCGACGAGCGCCACGATCCCCCGCGAGCCCACGAGGAACACCAGCAGCGTCACGGTGGCGACGATGATGAACGCGACCGCGGTCGTGCCGCCGCTGATCACGCGCAGGATCATCCCCAGCACGACGGTGATCACCACCAGCGGCACCCCGGTGCGCAGCGGCGCGCCCGGCGCCTTCCACGCCCGCAGCACCACCCAGCCGACCACCAGGCCCGCCAGGAACGGCCACGCGGTCTCCAGGATCCCGAGGGCGTCCATGGTGTGCTCGTGACTCGCCCGGCCGATCGCGGCGAACACGATCACGAGCACCGCGTCGGTGCCGAACGCCCACGGCCAGGACAGGACGGATCGGGCGGGGCGGACGGAATCGGTCATGCCTTTCACCGTAACCGCACCGGCTATGACGCATCGTCGAGGATCCCGTTTCCTGTCGACTGCGGACCTCTTCGGCCGGCGTCCGGGACGGATGAGAGGATGGACGCATGACTTCCGAGCACGACACGATCGAGCAGACCGGCGACGACGCCACTCAGAACGCCGAGACGGGCACAGCGAACACGAATCGTCGTCAGCCCTTCCCGCAGGGCTTCCTCGACACCATCTCCACGGGCTGGGCCGAGCGGCCCGAGTCGATTCCCGCGCCGCGCACGCAGGCGCCGTATGCCGCGGCTCGCCGCGCCGCCGTCTCGGCGGCCTTCGGTGGCAAGCGCCTTGTGATCCCGGCCGGATCCCTCAAGCAGCGCAGCAACGACACCGACTACCCGTTCCGCGCGCACTCCGCGTTCGCGCACCTCACCGGCTGGGCCGCCGACGCCGAACCCGACTCGCTGCTGGTGTTCGAGCCGACCGATTCCGGCCACGACGTGACCTTGTACTTCCGCGAGCGCGCGGACCGCACCACGAGCGAGTTCTATTCCGATGCGACGATCGGCGAGTTCTGGATCGGTCCGCGCCCGGCACTCGCCGGCGTCGCCGCCGACCTCGGCCTCGCCACCGCGCACCTCGACGACTTCACCTCAGGCGATGACGACCTCGTGGTCGACGAGGATGCCGAGCTCACGCAGGTCGTCTCCGAGCTGCGCCTGGTGAAGGACGACTATGAGATCGCCGAGATGCGTCGCGCGGTCGAGATCACCGCGAACGGCTTCGACGACATCATCCGCGACCTCCCCCGGGCGATCGCGCACCCGCGCGGCGAGCGCATCGTCGAGGGCGTGTTCCACCAGCGCGCCCGCAGCGACGGCAACTGGGAGGGCTACGACACGATCGCCGCCTCCGGCCCGCACGCGTGCTACCTGCACTGGACCCGCAACGACGGCGCGGTGCTGCCGGGAGACCTGATCCTGATCGATGCGGGCGCCGAGGCCGACAGCCTGTACACCGCAGACATCACGCGCACGCTGCCCGTCTCGGGAACCTTCTCCGACGTGCAGCGGCGGATCTACGACACCGTGGTCGAGGCCGCGGACGCCGCGTTCGCCGCTGCGTCGGTCGGCGTGCCGTTCCGCGCCGTGCACGCGGCGGCGATGGACGTGATCGCGCGGCGCACGGCCGAGTGGGGCCTGCTGCCGGTCACCGCCGAGGAGGCGCTGGACGCCGACACCGGCGGTCAGCACCGCCGCTACATGGTGCACGGCACCAGCCACCACCTCGGCATCGACGTGCACGACTGCGCGCAGGCTCGCCGCGAGATGTACTACGACGGGCTCATCGAGCCGGGGATGGTGTTCACGATCGAGCCCGGCCTGTACTTCCAGATCGACGATCTGACGGTGCCCGAGGAGTTCCGCGGCATCGGCGTGCGCATCGAGGACGACATCCTGATCACTGCCGACGGCCCGGTGAACCTCTCGGCGGGGATCCCGCGCACGTCCGCTGAGGTCGAGGCGTGGATCGCGCGCGTGCAGGCCGCCGCGTCCTGACCGAGGACATGCACCCCGGCCAGCTCCGGGTGGACGAGGCCGCAGTGACCGAACGGGTAGCGACTGCCTTTCCCGCACTCGCCGGTCTCCCGGTGACACCGCTGCGCACCCCGGGGACGGTGAACGCGCTGTTCCGGATCGGTACCGCGCACGTCGCGCGGTTGCCGTTGCAGCCGACCGCACGCCCTGAGATCGAGGCCGAGGCCGCGGCATTCGACGAGTTCGCGTCGGTTGCGCCTATCGCCGCTCCCGCCGTGCTCGGCGTCGCGGACGGCGACGAACGATACCCGTCCGCGTGGTCGGTGCAGACCTGGGTCCCGGGGCGCACGGCGTCCGAAGCCCTCTCCGCTGAGGCTCCGGTTCCCGCCCTGGTGGATGACGTCGCGGGCCTGATCGGCGCACTCCGCGCCGCTGGGCTGCATGGCCGGACGTTCGACGGCCGCGGGCGCGGCGGTGACCTGCGGGCCCATGACGAGTGGATGACGCAGTGCTTCGAGAAGAGCGGACATCTCCTCGACGCGAAAGCAGCCCATACGCTCTGGGTGCGGCTGTCGGAACTTCCCGGCCCCGGCATCGAGGTCATGTCGCACCGGGATCTGATTCCGCCGAACCTCGTCGTCACTGACGACCGTCGCCTCGCCGGCGTGCTGGACGGTGGATCGTTCGGCCCCGCTGATC
Organism: uncultured Actinomycetota bacterium; assembly: GCA_963791605.1. Classification (GTDB taxonomy): domain Bacteria; phylum Actinomycetota; class Actinomycetes; order Actinomycetales; family Microbacteriaceae; genus Microbacterium. The sequence goes on from CAWBTB010000009.1 coordinate 140,791, forward strand.
GGTCACTGGATCTGGTGGTGGCCTGGCACCTGTTCGAACTCGACGACCGACGCCGACTGCGGGCCGTGCTGGACTGCGACGACGTCGAGTGGCGGCGCGGAGCCGCGTGGGCGCTGGAGCAGGCGATGGGTCTCGGCTGGTACTACGAACGCTCGAACCCCGTCATGGCCGAACTGGGCCTGCGCACGATGCGACGTCTGATGACGGATCCGGATCTGTAGAGATGGGGGTCAATGTCGGTGGCCCGGTGGAGGATGTCCCTGACAGATACTGCACGTGATCAGCAGAAATCACGCCTGGGCAGTTGTCCACACCTCTTCCATTCGTCGTAGTTTTGTTCTATACTGGGAGCATGACGAACCCCACCGGCCCCAGCACCGCGGATCGCGGCGTGCTGTTGGACGAGTGGGTGCAGGCGCGGGCGGAGATCGCCCGGCTCGAGGCGCGGTCGGCGGATCTGCTCGCAGCGCGGGCCGCACTGTTCGACGAAGACGCCAGGGAGCACCCGCAGCACCGCGACATGGCCCGCCGGTCGATGCTCGCCGAGTACGCGGTCGCGGGACGACTCGGCACGGGGACCATGGGCGCGGCGTTCGCGGACGCGGAGGCCATGACGGCGCACTTCCCCAGCATCCACGAGGCGCTCCGCACGGGCGCGATCACCGCGCAGCACGTTCGGGTGCTGATCGCCGCCGCGGATCCGGTCCGCGACGCGGTGCGCAACGGGCGTCTGCCGGAGGAGACGTTCGCCGTCTACGAGGCGGCGTGCCTGGTCGTCGCAGAACAGGACTCGCCCACCCGCACCCGCGTGCACGCCCGCCTGATCGCCGCGACACTCGCCGGAGAGACGCTGAAGGAACGTCATCACCGCGCGACCGGTGAGCGGTGTGTGACGGTGAAAGCGCTCGGCGACGGCATGGCCCTGCTCAGCGTGGTGGTGCCTGAGATCTACGCGGTCGCGATCAAGGACCGGCTCAGCCGGCTCGCCGGAGCCATCGCCGTCGGTACCCGGAGCGACACCGAGCAGGCACTCGGGATCGCGTTCACCGACCCGGTCGCCGATGCGACGGACGGCGTCGACCCCGAGGAGTACTCCACCGCCGCAGACATTCACCCGTCGGATCCCCGTCGTGACATGTCGGAAACCATCACTTCCGGTGACACGTACGCGATCGACCCGGAGCACGAACTCCACGACCCGGACACCGACGACTGCACGGCCACGAAGGTCGGCCCCGACGCCCGCCCCGAGTTCATCGCCCGCGACGGCCGCACCCGCCGCCAGATCGAAGCCGACATGCTCGTCGACCTGCTCCTCGCCGGACGTCCCTCGGAGGTCCTCGGCACGGGGCTCGCGCACATCGCGGCGACCGTGCAGGTCACGATCGCCGCGACGACCCTGGCCGGTGAGGATGACGATTTCGCCGAACTCGACGGGCACGGCCCGCTCCATCCCGACACGGCCCGCGAACTCGCCCGGCTCGCCTCCGGATGGAACCGGCTGTTCCTCGACAGCACCGGGATGGTCACCACCGTGGACCGCTACACGCCCACCCAGGGCATGAAGCGCTTCCTCCGCGCGCGCGATCAGCGCTGCCGCTTCGCCGGCTGCCACACCGCTGCCGCCCGCTGCCAGATCGACCACAACCATGACTATGCGCTCGGCGGTCCCACTTCGATCGACAACCTCGCCTGCCTCTGCCCCGCGCATCATCCGCTGAAGCACCCCGACCTCGACGACGAGTTCCGCTGGACCGCCCGGCAGCACCCCGACGGCACCGTCGAATGGATCAGCCCGATCGGCCGGACCTACGCCGACCCGCCATCCCGACGCGTCCTGTTCGTCTGACGGCCAGCGCCGCCGCCATCTGCCGCACGGCCTGCTCGAGGACCGGCCGGGGCGTCGCCAGGATGAACCGCAGGAAGCCCTCCCCCGCCGCCCCGCACGCGATCCCGTCCGTCAACGCCACACCCGCATGCTCGCGGAAGAAGTCCGCGGGTGATCCGTCGATGCCGAGAGAACGAGCATCCAGCCAGGCGATGTACGTGCCCTCCGGGGCGCGATACCCCATGCCTGGGATGAGCTCCGCGAGCAGCTCGCCGAGCAGGGCGCGATTGCCGTCGAGATAGTCGAGCGTGTCCGCCAGCCATTCCCTGCCGTCGTCGAACGCGGCAGTGGTCGCGATCACGCCGAGATTCGCCGTGCCGTGCTCGGCCCAGGCGACCTCCGGCCGCGCCCACGTCTCGACGTCCGCATCGTTCGAGAGGATCACCTGGGCCGCCTTCAGACCCGGCAGGTTCCACGCCTTCGACGCACTGACCGCCGTGATCGTGTGCCCCGCCGTGACCTCGCTCACGCTCGCATACGGCACGTGCACGTGCGGCGCGAACACGAGCGGGGCGTGGATCTCGTCCGAGAACACCCGGCCTCCATGCCGCTCCACCACGGCGGAGACCGCCTCCAGCTCCGCCCGCTCGAACACGCGACCGAGCGGGTTGTACGGGTTGCACAGGATCAGCAGCTCGCCGCCGTCGGCGAACGCCCGGTCGATCGCGGCGAGGTCGTAGACGTGGCGGCCGTTCTCGAGGAGCATCGGGACCTCGATGATCTCGCGCTCGTGCATCGCCGGGATCGTGAGGAACGGCATGTAGGCCGGAGTCGGCAGGATGATCTTCGACCCCGGCTCGGTGAAGAAGTCGATCGTTGCGCGCAGCGCCGTGAGCACATCGGGAACCGGGCGGATCCGCTCCGCGGGCACCTCCCAGCCGTAGCGGTCCCGCTGCCAGCGCGCACAGGCCTCCGCCATGGCCGCGGAGACGGCCTTCGGCAGGTAGCCGAGAAGCCCGTCGTCGATCGCGCCCTTCATCGCGTCCATGATCGCCGGGGCCGTGCCGAAGTCCATCTCGGCCACGAACGCGCCGATGGTTCCGGGGAAGGCCGACCACTTGACGCTGCCGATCTCCCTCAGCCGGTCGATGCCGATCGCGTCGAGTTCCTGTGCGCTGCTCATGCGCTGTCCTTCCCGTGATTCACGAACGTCGAGACCATGGACGCCAGACCCGCGCCGACCTCGTCCGCAGGCCGCTTGCGCCCCTTCACCTCGAAGGAGTGCCCGCCGCCGTCGATCCAGGCGATCCGGGCGTCCTGGCAGGAGGCGACCGCCTCTTCGAGCTGGACGAGCGGCTGCACGAACGGATCGTTGGTGCCCTCCACGAACAGCTGCGGCTGCGCGACCGCGGGCAGGTGCTCGATCCGCGGCTTGTCCGGCCTGCCCGGTGGATGCAGCGGGTAGCCCAGGTAGACGAGGGCGGCGATGTCGAGCCCATCGTCCTCGGCGGCGGCCATCGACGCCATCCGCCCGCCGTACGACTTGCCGCAGGCGATCACCCGCTGATCACCCGCCCGCCGGCCGGCCGCCGCGACCACGGCCCGCCAGGCGAGGATCGCATGCGCGGCAGGCCCCGGCATGCGTCGCCCGGCCGCGAGGTACGGGAAGTCGAAGCGAAGTGTCCGCAACCCGGCCGCGTGCAGCCCGGCCGCGAAGCCGCGCAGGAACGGATGATCCATTCCTGCGCCTGCGCCATGCGCGATCACCACGATCGGGGTCTCCGGGTCGTCCACCGCTTCGAACACGGCGGGCACCTCGGCCACCCCGGTCGGCAGCGGCACCGGGATCCGGAACCGCTCCTGAACGGCCCCGGTCATCGGCCGGAGCCGTCCTCCTCGGCGCCCTCGCCGCGGTCCTCTTCCGGCGGTGCGGTCGGCGGCAGCGGAGGGCGGTCCGGGATGATCCGCTCGCCATAGCGCGGCGGCTCGGGCGCGGCGGGCGCGGGTGCGGTCGCCGGAGGGGCAGGAGCGACGCGCGGCGGCATGGGGGCGTGCGCGTGCGGATCCACCCGCTCGCCGTACCGCGGCGGCTCCGCGCCCGACGGGCCCGACGGCTGCGGCGGCGGGATCGGGGTCACCGAGCGGCCGAGCACCTGACGCGCCTTCCCGACGGACGCCGGGAGCACGGTCACCTCGTAGTGGTCCGCGCTCAGCTGCATCACGCTCGCATAGTCGCGGCGACGGCGCACGACCGAGTAGGCGATGAGGCTCAGGATCATGCCGATCGCGACGCCGACGAAGATCACGCCGACGAACGCCTGGATCGGCACCGACGGGTTGCCGAGCACGAAGATCGCGGACAGGAACAGACCGATGAGCACGCCGTTGACCGCACCGGAGCGCGCCGCGTTCGCGTAGCCGAGACGCCCGGTGACCCGCTCGACGGTGCGCACGCCCATTCCGACGATCGCGATCTCCCGGGCGGGCACCTCCCCCGCGATCAGCTGCGAGACGAGCTTCTGCGCGGCGTCGTAGTCGGTGACCGTGGCGACGGTCTCACCGATCTCGCCGGCGCCTCCCGAAGTGTTCAGCATGCTCATCCGGCCATTCTCCCATGCATGCATGCACAGGCTCTCGGAGTGCGTCACCGACCCGGGTTCGCCGAGGCGGGGACAGTACGCTGGAACCATGAGCACACAGCGGGTTTTCGTCGCGCGCCTGGCCGGGTGCGCCGTGTTCGACCCCGCCGGCGACCGGATCGGCAAAGTCCGGGATGTCGTCGTCGTGTACCGAAGTTCGGCCTCCCCGCGCGTGATCGGCCTGGTGTGCGAGATTCCGGGCCGTCGTCAGGTGTTCCTCTCGATCGGACGGGTCAGCTCGATCAGCACCGGCCAGGTCATCACGTCGGGCCTCATGAACGTACGCCGGTTCAAGCCGCGCAACGGCGAGGTGCGGGTCATGGCCGAGCTCATCGGCCGCCGTGTGGACTTCGCCGACGCCTCCGGCACCGCCGTCATCGAGGACGTCGCGATCGAACCGAACCGGCTCGGCGAGTGGTCGGTCGGCCAGCTGTTCCTGCGCAAGCCGAAGACCAGCGCCTCGCCGTTCGCCAAGGGGCCGACGACGTTCGCCGCGTGGAACGAGGTGCGCGAGCACAACGCCCCCGGCGAGGCGCAGTCCGCCGAGCAGCTCGTCGCCACCTACTCCGAGATGCACCCCGCCGACCTCGCGAACACGCTGCTCGACCTGCCGCAGCAGCGCCGGATCGAGGTCGCCGAGGAGCTGCCGGACGAGCGGCTCGCCGACGCCCTCGAGGAGATGCCCGAGGACGATCAGATGGACATCCTGGATCGCCTCGGCGACGAGCGCGCCGCCGACATCCTCGACCAGATGGAGCCCGACGACGCCGCCGACCTGCTCGCGCAGCTGCCGCAGGGACGCCTCGAGCACCTCCTGGACCTGATGGAGCCGGAGGAGGCGGAGGACGTCCGCATGCTGCTGCGGTACAGCCCCGACACGGCGGGCGGTCTGATGACGCCCGAGCCGATCATCCTGTCCGCCGACGCCACGGTGGCGGAGGCGCTGGCCCTGATCCGGCGGCACGAGCTGCACCCTGCCCTCGCCGCGGCCGTGTTCCTCACGCTGCCGCCGTTCGAGACGCCCACCGGGCGTCTGCTGGGCATGGTGCACTTCCAGCGGATGCTGCGCTATCCCCCGCACGAGCGCCTCGGCGCGATCGTCGACGACACCCTGGAGCCGGTGCCGGTGACCGCGTCCGCGGCGGAGGTGGCGCGCATGCTCGCCAGCTACGACCTGGTCTCGCTTCCCGTGGTGGATCAGGCGCATCGCCTGGTCGGTGCGATCAGCGTCGACGACGTGCTCGACTATCTCCTGCCCGACGACTGGCGCTCGCACGACTCGGATGAGCAGACGGTCCCGAAGCGGGGAACGGCAGGATGATGGCGAAGAAGAAGCAGGGCGGCCGGAACCTGGACGCGCCCCGCGGGCGCAGCGGCATGCTCGGTCGCGGCACCGGATCCGCCCAGCAGTCCAGCGACACGTTCGGGCGCTTCTCCGAGGCGTTCGCACGCGCCATGGGAACCTCCGGATTCCTGATCGGCATGACGGTGTTCGTCGCGGTCTGGCTGTGGTGGAACATCGCCATGCCGAAGGGCGTGCAGTTCGACCCGGCGGCGACGAACTTCACCCTGCTGACCCTGATCCTCTCCCTGCAGGCGTCGTACGCCGCCCCGCTGATCCTGCTCGCGCAGAACCGGCAGGACGACCGCGACCGGGTGCAGATCGAGCAGGACCGGCAGCGCGCCGAGCGCAACCTCGCCGACACCGAGTACCTGGCCCGCGAGATCGTCGCGCTGCGCATGGCGCTCGAGGAGCGATCCACGCAGGGCGTGACCCGCGAGGTCCTGCGCGCCGAGCTCCGGGCGATGCTCGCAGAGCTGCGCGAAGAGGACCCCTCGGAGCAGGCGCCGTGACTGAGCGGCGCCGTGACCGACCCGGGCCGAGGCGGTTCGGCGCGCGGTCGGTGCGGTGACGGATCCGGAGCTGCGCCGCCCGATCGCGGACCTCGACATGCTCCGCGACATCACCGTGCAGAACGCGACCGCGCACGTCGGCATCGCGCTGACGATCGTGGGCTGCCCGGCCGCGGCGAGGATCGAGGCGGAGGTGCGCGCTGCAGCGGCCGCGGTGCCCGGCATCGAGGCGGTCGAAGTCGCCGTCGGCGTGATGACACCCGGCGAACGCCGGGCGCTCACCGAGAAGCTGCGGGACGGCAGGCCGCCGCGGCAGATGCCGTTCGGCCCGGACTCGCTCACCCGCGTCATCGCGGTCACGAGCGGCAAGGGCGGCGTGGGCAAGTCCTCGCTGACGGCGAACCTGGCCGTCGCTCTGGCCGCACGCGGGCGCCGTGTCGGGCTGATCGACGCCGACGTGCACGGCTTCTCGATCCCCGGCCTGCTCGGGATCGCTCCCGGCACCCAGCCCACCCGCATCGACGACCTGATGCTGCCCCCGGTCGCGTACGACGTGAAGGCCGTCTCGATCGGGATGTTCCTGCGCGAGGGCGAGTCTGTGGTCGCCTGGCGCGGGCCGATGCTGCACCGCACCGTGCAGCAGTTCCTCACCGACGTCTTCTTCGGCGACCTCGACGTCCTGCTCATCGACATGCCGCCCGGCACCGGCGACATCGCGATCACGATCGGCCAGCTGCTTCCGCACGCCGAGGTCCTCGTCGTGACCACCCCGCAGGAGGCGGCATCCGACGTCGCGATCCGCAGCGGCCTGGTCGCCCGGCAGACCGGTCAGCGCGTGATCGGCGTGGTCGAGAACATGGCGGCGATGGCGCTTCCGGACGGCACGCTGCTGGATCTGTTCGGCTCGGGCGGCGGCCGCGCGGTGGCCGATGCGCTGTCGGCCGGAGGGGATCCCGTGCCGCTGCTCGCCTCGGTGCCGCTGAGCCCGGCGCTGCGCACGGGCGGCGACGCCGGGGAGCCGCTGGTGCTGGCGGATCCCGCGGATCCCGCGGCGCGCGCGATCCTCGCCCTCGCGGACGCCATCGACACGTCGGGGCGCGGATTGTCCGGTCGCCGACTCACGGTCACCCCCCGCTGAGCGGGGATCTCCGGGTCAGGTGGCTTCGTTGTCGTACGGCGGAAGCTCGTCGGCGGAGAACACCTTGGGGGCCGCGTTCATCGCCGTCGCCGTGGCCAGCAGCGCGGCGGCGGATCCGGCGACCGGCACCGCGGCAGCCGGTGCCGCGGGTGCGGGGGGTGTCGAGGCGGGCACGGACGGGGTGTCGTCCAGGAGCGCGTCGCGGATGATCCGGCGGGGGTCGTACTGCCGCGGGTCGAGTTTGCGCCAGTCCAGCTCGTCGATCTCGGGACCGACCTCCTCGCGCATCCGGTCCTTGGCACCGCGCAGGTAGTCACCGGCTCGCTTGACCAGGTGCGCGAACGACTCCGCGTAGCGCGGGAGCCGCTCCGGCCCGACGAGAAGGGCCGCGATCACGCCGATCACGATGAGCTTCTCGAAGGTGATGCCGAAGAACATGTGATCAAGGGTAGCGTGGATCATCATGAGCGAGCAGGACGCAAACGCGCGGTATGTGCGCGAGGCCATCATCGAACCGGACGAGATCGTCCGGGCCCGCGCGCACGCCGTCGAACTCGGTGCGCAGCCGATCAGCGCGGCTGTCGGCGCGCAATGCGCGGTGATCGCCGCGGCCACCGGCGCGCGCTCGATCGTCGAGATCGGCACGGGTGCCGGCGTCTCGGGTCTGTGGCTGCTGCGCGGGGCGCCGAAGGCGGTGCTCACCTCGATCGACAACGAGCCGGAGCACCTCGCCGCCGCGCGCTCCGCGTTCCAGGACGCCAGAATCGCCCCCACCCGCGCGCGGTTCATCGCCGGGCGCGCCGCCGACGTGCTGCCCCGCATGAACGAGGCCGCGTACGACATCGTGCTCGTGGACGCGGACCCGGAGAACGTGATCGAGTACGTCGAGCACGGTCTGCGACTGGTGCGCGCCGGAGGGACGGTACTCGTTCCGCGTGTGCTCGGCGGCGGCCGCGTCGCGGACCCCGTGCAGCGCGACGATGTCACCGTCGCCTACCGCTCCCTCATCCAGGAGACGCAGCAGTCCCCGGCCGTCCTCGCCGCGCTGTCCACGGTGGGCGAGGGCCTGCTGCAGCTGACCAGCATCGCCGACTGACCCGACGATCCGCACGACGAAGGGGCCGCTGTTCCGGAGAACAGCGGCCCCTTCGCGAATCCGTGAATCGTGCGGGTCAGGCGGCAGTCACGACGGCGCTGAGCACGTCGTGAAGCTCCTTCGCTTCAGCGTCGTTGACGGAGACGACCAGGCGCCCGCCGCCCTCGAGCGGAACGCGCACGATGATCAGCCGACCCTCCTTCACGGCCTCCATGGGTCCGTCGCCGGTCCTCGGCTTCATCGCTGCCATCGCGGTGCTCCCTTTCCTCGGTGGTCTACTCTTCCCATATTAGTGGGTACCGGGACACCGCTTACCGCCGCACGGCGTCAGGGCACTCGCCAGAACGTGTTCGCCATGCCGTACACGTTCGAGATCCACACCCACTGCACGACGAGGCAGAGCACGAGCACGCCGCCGCGCAGCCACCAGGACCGGCGCCAGGCCGCGGCGCCCCAGAGCGGGGTGAGCGGGAACAGCAGGCGCATCGTGCTGGACTGCGGGAAGAACACGGCCAGCAGGTAGAGCGCGTAGCTCGCGCTGAAGAAGCGGATCTCCGGTCCGAGCCGGCGCACCCCTCGTCCGAACAGCAGCAGCGCCGCGAACAGCAGCACGGCCAGCGCGAGCACGGCGTAGCCGATCCAGCCGGGCATTCCCATCAGCTGAGCCCAGTACGGCGCCGCGCTCAGCCAGCCGTCGAAGGGCGCGAACGCCGCGTGGCCCGCTCCGGGCATCCAGAAGCCGCGCCAGCTCAGTTCGGTCAGCATGTACGCGTCGGGAACCCCGGTCACCGCGCCCGCGATGAACTGCCAGGCGAACCCCGCGACGCAGGCGAGCGCGCCGAGCACGAGATAGTGCACGATCTCGCGCCGTGCGAGCGGATCCTGCTTCCGCCTCACCCAGCGCAGCACGAGCATGAGTCCGAGGGTGAGGGCGAACGCGAGCACGCCCGGCCGGGTGAAGCCCATCAGCACGATCAGCGGATACAGCCGCACGTAGCGGCGGCGCATCAGGCCGTCCAGCGCCAGCAGCAGGAACAGCAGGTTCAGGACCTCGGCGTAGCCGACCTGGAACAGCGCGCCGAGCGGACCCGCGGCGAAGAACACGACCGTCCAGACCGCGGCCATCCGCCCGATCCTGCCGCGCATCATGCGGAACAGCACGAGACAGCAGAGATATCCCGCGACGAGGGACACGACCGCTGCGCCGGCCGGCCAGTAGCCGCCGAACGGCCAGCTCATCGCCTGCGACACCCACGAGTACAGCGGCAGGAACGCCCACGAGTTCTGCGTGACGTGCCCGTCCGCGCCCAGCGGGAGCACGTGCGGGTATCCGTACACCGCGATGTACCAGTACCACTGCGCGTCCCAGCCGGAAATGAAGGATCCGAGGTTGGCCTGCGGACCGAACCGGGAGCCGGGAGCTCCGGACAGGCTCGTCGCGGCGAGCAGCAGCCCGGTGGTGATCAGCCGGGCGCCGATGTAGATCGCGAGGATACCCGCCCAGGCCGGTGTCCGCACGTACGCGCGGGCCGCCCAGCGCGGTGCGCTCAGACACCGGTGAGCCAGGAACGCAGGCCCCGTTCGGTGGCGGCGATCTGAGCGACGGCGACCCTCTCCTCGTCGTGATGCGCGAGGTGCGGATCGCCCGGACCGTAGTTGACCGCGGGGATGCCCAGAGCGGAGAACCGTGCGACGTCCGTCCAGCCGTACTTCGGCTGCGGCGTCGCCCCGACGGCGGCGACGAACTCCTGGGCGATCGGGGCATCGAGTCCCGGGCGCGCCCCCTCGGCCACGTCGGTGATCTCGACCGCGAAGCCCGGCGAAGACGTTCCGGACGTGCGCCTCGGCGTCGGCGGCCGACTTGCTCGGAGCGAACCGGTAGTTGACCTCGACCTCGCACGCGTCGGGGATGACGTTGCCGGCGACGCCGCCGCTGATCCGCACGGCGTTCAGACCCTCGCGGTAGTCGAGGCCGTCGACCGTGATCTCGCGCGGACGGTACTCGGCGAGCCGGGCGAGGATCGGCGCGGCGCGGTGGATCGCGTTCTCGCCGACCCAGGCCCGTGCGGAGTGCGCGCGGACGCCCGTACGTGCGCACCACCGCGCGCAGCGTTGCCGTTGCAGCCGCCCTCGACCTCGCCGTTCGACGGCTCGCCGAGGATCGCGAAGTCGGCCTGGAACAGGTCGGGACGGCGGTCGGCGAGCAGCTTCAGGCCGTTGCGTGCGGCCTCGACCTCCTCGTTGTCGTACCACATCCAGGTGATGTCGACCACGGGCTCGACGAGCTCGGCGGCGAGCTTGAGCTGCACGGCGACGCCGGCCTTCATGTCGACCGTGCCGCGCCCCCAGAGGAACGCCTCGCCGTCGATCTCGATGTCGCGCGTCGGCACGTTGCCGTTGATCGGCACGGTGTCGATGTGCCCGGCGATCGCGACGCGCTGCGCGCGGCCGATGTTCGTGCGGGCGACGATCGTGTTGCCGTCGCGGATCACCTCCAGATGATCCAGGGCGCGCACCGCCTCCTCGATCAGATCGGCGAGAGGGGCCTCCTCCCCCGAGACGCTCGGGATGTCGCAGATCGCACGGGTGATGTCCAGGGACGACGCGGTCAGGTCGAGCGGCATGCTCCCCAGCCTAGCGCCGCGTCACGAAGCGGAACCTGGGTGCGGCGGTTCGGTACCGTGGACGCATGAGCGACGCGCGCACGATCTTCGGCTCCGGCCTGACCACCATCGCCGCCGACGGCACCGTGCTGGACGCCTGGTTCCCCGAGATCGGCACGGACAGAGGTCGCCGGCTGCGGACCTCTCCGGCCTTCACCGGCCCGGACGAGCGTCGCGCCGTCACCGTCGAGACCGTGCGGCTGCGGATCGACCTGGACGAGGCTCCCGCGTCCACCGCCGACGCGTACCTGCGCCTGCACGCGCTCTCGCACCTGCTGGTGCGTCCGAACGAGCTCAACCTGGACGGCATCTTCGCGCACCTGCCGAACATCGCCTGGACCAATGCCGGCCCGATGCTCCCCGCCGACGCGGAGCGCCTGCGTCCCGCGCTGCAGCGCGCCGGGATCCAGATCTCCGGCGTCGACAAGTTCCCCCGGCTGACGGACTACGTGCTGCCCGCCGGCGTGCGCATCGCCGACGCCTCCCGGGTGCGCCTGGGCGCGCACCTGTCGCCGGGCACGACCGTCATGCACGAGGGCTTCGTGAACTTCAACGCCGGCACCCTCGGCGCCTCGATGGTCGAGGGGCGGATCTCGCAGGGCGTCGTCGTCGGCGACGGATCGGACATCGGCGGCGGATCCTCGATCATGGGCACGCTCTCGGGCGGCGGCACGCACCGCGTGTCGATCGGCGCGCGCACCCTGCTCGGCGCGAACGCCGGCATCGGCATCTCACTCGGCGACGACTGCATCGTCGAGGCCGGGCTCTACGTCACCGCGGGCACGAAGATCGTGCTCGCCGACGGGGCGCCCCTGGCCGACGGCGGCCGGCCGGTCGTGAAGGGCGCCGAGCTGAGCGGGCAGGACGGGATCCTGTTCCGCCGCAACTCGCTCTCCGGCGCCGTCGAGGCGGTGCGCCGCGCGGGCGTCGGCGTCACGCTCAACGAGGCGCTGCACGCCTGAGGCGCAGAATGCAGCCGGAGATCCCGCTGTCGGGCGGCAACGCGAGCAGCGGCGTGGTCAGGGTCGGTACGACCGTTCGCAAGCCCTGGACGGCGAATTCCCCCGGCGTCCTCGACTACATGCGGATCCTGCGCGAGCGCGGAATCGACCTGCCGGAGCCGAGAGGGCAGGATGCGGACGGCCGCATGGTCGTCGAGTTCGTCCCCGGGACGCTGGCGATGGAGTCGCCGCCGCTGACGCCTGCGCAGCTCGGCAGGGTCGGCGCGATGGTGCGGGCGATACACGACGCGAGCCAGGGCCTCGACGCCGAGACGCTGGGGCTCGGCCCCGCGCTGATCCGTGTCGCGGAGCCGCAGCTCGTCTGCCACGGCGATCTCACCCCCTGGAACCTGGTGATCGGCGAGCGCTGGGTCTTCATCGACTGGGACGGGGCAGCCGCGAGCACCCGGCTGTGGGACCTCGCGTATTCCGCGCAGTCGTTCACGCTCAACGATGCGACGGCGGATCCGGTGCGTGTCGCGGCGGATCTGCGCGCCTTCGTCGACGGCTACGGGGCCGATGGCGCGTTGCGTGCCGAACTGCCGGAGGTCCTTCCGCGACGCGCCTGGGCGATGCACGATCTGCTCGAGAGCGCGCACCGCGAAGGACGGGAGCCGTGGGGATCGATGTACGCGGACTCCCATGGCGCCCACTGGAAGGGCATCGCCCGCTTCCTGGAGCAGAACATCCGGGTCTGGGAGGACGTCCTCGCTTCCGGATGAGGCGCCGCACGCCTAGGAGCGCAGCGACCCGACCGCGAGTCCGAGCACGCGCCTGCGCTGATCCTCGTCGTCGTACGCGACCGCGCTCACGCCGGCGATGAGCTTGACGATGTCGGCGATGTCGAGGTCGGCCTTCGCCACGCCGTCCGCCTGCGCGCGCCTCAGCAGCGGCTCCCCCGCGCCCAGCATAACGCCACGGCATTCGGCGAACACGGTCGATTCGCCGTTCAGTCCGTCCAGCAGCACGTGCTTGGTGCCGACGTACTCCACGAACCGGTCGAGCCACGCCTCCAGCGCCGGCCACGGCTCGAGACCGGCGACCTCCTCGGCGGCATCGGCGAGTGCCGCGACCTCCCGGAGGTAGAGGGTCTCGATCAGAGCGTCCCTGGTCGGGAAGTTCCGGTACAGGGTCCCGATGCCGACCCCGGCGCGGCGTGCGATGTCCTCCAGCGAGGCGCCGGATCCGTCCTCGGCGAACGCCTCGCGTCCGGCGGCGACGAGGGCGTCGAAATTCCGCGCGGCGTCGGCGCGGCGCGGACGCCGCTCCTCCAGCGTCGTCGTCGCCCGGTTCTGACCGCCCATCGCGCCGTCCCTTCAGAAAGTCGTCGAAGCCTCTTGCAAACCGGAGGCTCCCTCCGGTAATCTAAATCCGGAGGTACCCTCCGTTCGGAGGTCTCCTCCCACTTTACTCCGCTTCTCCAGGCTTCGGAAGGGAACTCATGTCCCGCTCATCCACCTCGATCCTGGTCGCCATCGCCGTGGCGGTCTCGTCCATCGCGCTGCTGCAGAACCTCGTCATCCCCCTCGTCCCGCTCGTGCAGGCGGAGTTCGGCGTCACCGCCGACGCCGCCAGCTGGACGATGACCGCCTGGCTCATCGCGGCCGCGGTCGCCACGCCCACCCTGGGCCGCATCGGCGACCTGCGCGGTCGCCGCACCATGTTCCTCATCACGCTCGGGGTCACCGCACTCGGCGACGTGCTCGCCGCCGTGGCGCCGAACCTGGGGGTCCTCATCGTCGCGCGCGTCCTGCAGGGCATCGGCGGCGCGCTCTTCCCGCTGGCGTACGGCCTGCTCCGCGACGCGCTGCCGCGCGAGCGGGTCACGGGTGCGATCGGCGTGGTGAGCGCCGTCATCGGCATCGGCGGCGCCGCGGGCACCGTGCTCGCCGGGCCCATCGCCGACCTCGTCGGCTGGCGCGGGACGTTCGCGATCCCCTTCCTCGTCGCCGTGATCGGCGCGTTCCTCACCGCCGCGGCGGTGCGCGACAGCGGCACCCGCGCACACGGCCGGGTGAACGCCCGCTCCTCCGTCCTGCTCTCGGCCTGGCTGGTCGCGCTGCTCGTCCCGCTGAGCGCCGGGACCCGCTGGGGCTGGACGTCGCCCGCGACGCTGGCGTTCTTCGGCGTCGCCGCGCTCGCATTCGCGGCGTGGATCCTGTCCGAGCTGCGCTCGGCGGAGCCCCTCGTCGACCTGCGCCTGATGATCTCGCCGGCGATCTGGCCCGCGAACGCGGCGTCGCTGCTGATCGGTGCAGGGGTGTTCGCGTTCTGGGGCTACCTGCCGCAGTTCCTCGAGCTCTCCTCGTCCGCGGGCGGTACCGGGCTGTCCGTCCGCGACGCCGGGCTGGTGCTCGTGCCGATGCTGATCGGAATGAGCGGGATCGGCTTCGCGGCCGGCGCCCTCAACCGCATCGTCTCGCTGCGGACCATGCTCGCACTGGGCGCCGTCCTGATGGGCGTCTCGGCCGCCTCCGCCGCGCTCGCGCACGCAGCCCCGTGGCAGCTCGCGATCGCCGGCGCCGGGTTCGGCATCGGCTGCGGCCTCGCCTACGCCGCCTCCGCCAGCATCGTCGTGCAGGGGGTCCCTGCCGAGGTGACGGGCGTCGCGACGGGCGTGAACGCGAACCTCCGCACGATCGGATCCGCGATCGGATCCGCCGCAACGGGCGCGATCGTGTTCGGCGCCGCCCCGCACGGCACCGCTTCCGGGTTCGCCGTGGCCTGGGCGCTGGTCGCCGCGTGCACTCTCGCCGCCGGCGCGATCGTCTGGGCGGTGCGCACCCGGCCCTCCCTCGGCACCTCCGCGACACTGCTCCCGGAACTGGTCGACGTCGCCTGAGCCCGACGCCCAGGGATTCAGGCTAGGATGGTGCTGATGTCGGATCATCCGGCATCTCGTCGCCATCCTGGATCCCTGGGCGCGGAGCATGCTCCCCCTCGCGATCCGGTTCTGCGAGCGGCGACCTCATGCGTCGTTGCGACACCTTTCACCGCGACGCCCTGACCTCGTGGCCGGAGAACCGGCCCAGGAGACATCCATGACTTCCTTCCTCGATCTCGGCGTGCCCGCCCCGCTGGCCGCCGTCCTCGCCGCCGATGGCAAGACCGAAGCGTTCGCCATCCAGCGCGACACGCTCCCCGACGCCCTCGCCGGCCGCGACCTGCTCGGCCGCGGCCGCACCGGCAGCGGCAAGACCATCGCCTTCGCCGTGCCCCTGGTCGCCCGCCTCACGGGATTCAAGGCACGCCCGCAGTACCCGCGCGGCCTCGTGCTGGCACCGACGCGTGAGCTCGCCTCGCAGATCGCCGCGACCATCACCCCGCTCGCCCAGGCCGCGAACCTGCGCGTCGCGACCGTCTTCGGCGGCGTCAGCCAGCGCCCGCAGGAGGAGGCGATGCGCCGTGGCGTGGACATCCTCGTGGCCTGCCCCGGCCGCCTCGAGGACCTCATGAAGCAGGGCATCGTGCGTCTCGGCGACGTGCGGGTCACCGTGCTCGACGAGGCCGACCACATGGCCGATCTGGGCTTCCTGCCCGGCGTCACCCGGATCCTCGCCGCGACGCCGGCCGGCGGCCAGCGTCTGCTGTTCAGCGCCACGCTCGACAACGGCATCGACGTGCTCGCCCGCCGCTTCCTCAGCAAGCCGGTCAGTCACGAGGTCGATGAGGCGAGCGTGGAGGTGGGCGAGATGACCCACCGCGTGCTCGAGGTCGCCGACGCCGACGCGAAGAAGACGCTCGTGCAGACCCTCGCCTCCGGAACCGGACGACGGATCCTGTTCACCCGCACCAAGCACCAGGCGAAGAAGCTCGCCAAGGCGCTGAGCGCCGCGGGCATCCCGGCCGTCGACCTGCACGGCAACCTCGCCCAGGGCGCGCGCGAGCGCAACCTCGCCGCGTTCTCCGCCGACCCGGCGGACGGCGGCGTGCGCGTGCTCGTCGCGACCGACGTCGCGGCCCGCGGCGTGCACGTGGACGACGTCGATCTCGTCGTGCACGTGGATCCGCCCGCCGAGCACAAGGCGTACCTGCACCGTTCCGGCCGCACCGCGCGCGCCGGCGCGGCGGGCACGGTCGTCACGGTGCTGCTGCCCGAGCAGCGCCGAGACACGAAGGACCTGCTGCGCAAGGCGAAGATCAGCGTCGACATCGAGCACGTCTCCCCCTCGTCGCCCGCGGTCGCCGCGCTGGTCGGCGAGACCGCCGCCTACGTGAAGCCGGCGGCGCCGAAGCCCGTGCAGCAGCAGCGTCCCGCGAAGAAGAAGCCCGCCGCCACCGCTCAGCCGCGCGGCCAGCGCCAGGGCCAGGCGTCGCACCGCGCGCCGCGCCCGCTGGGCGTCGGCGATGCGGTGCCCGCGCGCCGCCGTCGCCGGGCCTCGCGCCCGCAGGGCACGTCCACCGCGCGCTGACGTCAGCAGGGAAGAAGGGGGGATCCGGATCGGATCCCCCCTTCTTCGTGCCCGTCGGCGATCAGCCGCGGCGGAACTCGCGCTCCGGCGCTCCCGTGTACAACTGCTGGGGACGGCCGATCTTGGTCTGCGGGTCGAGACTCAGCTCGCGCCACTGCGCGAGCCAGCCGGGCAGTCGACCGATCGCGAACAGCACCGTGAACATGCGCGTCGGGAAGCCCATCGCCTTGTAGATCACGCCGGTGTAGAAGTCGACGTTCGGATACAGCCGGCGCTCCCGGAAGTAGTCGTCGGCGAGCGCGATCTCCTCGAGCTCCTTGGCGAGATCGAGCAGCGGGTCGGTCACGCCGAGCTCGGCGAGCACCTGATCCGCGGCGGCCTTGACGAGCTTCGCGCGCGGGTCGTAGTTCTTGTAGACGCGGTGCCCGAAGCCCATGAGCTTCACGCCGTCTTCCTTGTTCTTCACCCGCTCGACGAAGCGCTGCATGCTCTGCCCGGAATCGCGGATCTGGCCGAGCATGGTCAGCACGGCCTCGTTCGCCCCGCCGTGCAGCGGGCCGGAGAGCGCCTGGATCCCGGCCGAGATCGAGGCGAACTGGTTCGCGCCCGGTCGAGCCCACCAGGCGCACGGTCGACGTGGACGCGTTCTGCTCGTGGTCCTCGTGCAGGATCAGCAGCAGCTCGAGCGCCTTGGACATGACCGGGTTGATCTCGTACGGCTCGCTGTGCACCCCGAAGTTGAGCTTGAGGAAGTTGTCCACGAAGCTCAGCGAATTGTCCGGGTACAGGAACGCCTGGCCGATGCTCTTCTTGTGCGCGTAGGCGGCGATCACGGGGAGCTTCGCGAGCATCCGGATCGTGTTCAGCTCGACATGCTCCGGGTTGTGCGGGTCGGACTCGTTCTCGTAGTACGTGGAGAGGGCCGCGACCGCGGAGGACAGCACTGCCATCGGGTGCGCGTTGTCCGGCAGCGCCTGGAAGAAGTGCTTCAGATCCTCGTGCAGCAGGGTGTGCCGGCGGATCCGCTCGTCGAAGTCCGCAAGCTCGGCCGGCGAGGGCAGCTCGCCGTAGATGAGCAGCCACGCGGTCTCGAGGTAGGTGCAGTTGTTCGCGATCTGCTCGATCGGATAGCCGCGGTAGCGCAGGATGCCCTGGTCGCCGTCGATGAACGTGATCGCCGACTTGGTCGCGGCGGTGTTCACGAAGCCGTAGTCGAGTCCGGTGTGGCCGGTCTGCCTGGTCAGAGTGGAGAGATCGATGCTGGGGTGCCCGTCGGTGCCCGTGCAGGATCGGGAACTCCGCGGTCTTGTCGCCTACTGTCAGCGTCGCCTTCGTAGGCCGCTCGCCCGCTGCGCTCACGCAGACCTCCTCGTGCGTCTGTCTCGTGTGGGGGATGCGCGATCAGGGCCGGTGGGCCCGCGATCGCGTCGCTCATACAGCCTAGCCCGCGGGGGAACCTACTGTGACATCCGCCAAGAGTCCCGCGCAGGACCGTGCGGGAAGCTACGAAGCGACGCTCCGGAGCCGCGCTGCGGCCGCTTCGATCCGCTCCAGCGGCGCGGTCAGCGAGAGCCGCACGTGCTCGGCGGAGAAGTCGCCGTAGAACGGACCGGGACCCGCCAGGATCCCGAGATCCGCGAGCATGCCCATGGACTCCCAGGCGTCACGGCCCTGCGTCGCCCACAGGTACAGCCCCGCCTCCGAACCGTCGATGCGGAAGCCCGCCGCCACCAGGGCGGGGCGCAGCAGCTCCCGGCGCCGGCGGTAGCGCTCCTTCTGCACCGCGACATGCTCGTCGTCGCGCAGGGCGACCGCCATGGCGTGCTGCACCGGCGCGGGCGGCATGAGGCCGAGATGCTTGCGCGCGGTGAGGATGTCGCCCACGATGCGCGCGCAGCCGGCCACGAACGCGGCACGGTAGCCGGCGAGGTTGGACTGCTTGCTCAGCGAGTAGACGCTGAGCAGGCCCGCGCGGGTGCCGCCGGTGACGCGCGGATCCAGCACCGAGGGCACCGGCTCCGTCGCCCAGGGGCCGTCCCAGCCGAGTTCGGCGTAGCATTCGTCGCTGGCCAGGATCGCGCCCAGCTCGCGCGCCCGGCGCACGGCCGCGGCGAGCTCGTCGACGGTCCAGGTGCGTCCGTCCGGGTTGCCCGGGGTGTTGATCCAGATGAGCTTGGCGCCCTCCGGCCACTTCGCCGGGTCGTCCTCGGAGACGACGGTCGCACCCGCGACGGTCGCGCCGACCGCGTAGGTCGGGTAGGCGACGCGCGGCTGCACCACGATGTCGCCGGGGCCGATGCCGAGCAGGGTCGGCAGCAGCGCGACGAGCTCCTTGGACCCGATCGTCGGAAGCACGTTGTCCACGCGCAGATCCGGGACTCCGCGCCGGCGCGCGTACCACTCCACGATCGCCTCGCGCAGCGTCGAGGGTGCCGACCGTCTGCGGATACGAGTGCGCGTCGGTCGCCTCGGCGAGGGCGTGCCGGATGATCTCGGGCGTCGGATCGATCGGCGAGCCGATCGCGAGGTCGACGATCCCGCCGGGGTGGGCGGCCGCGCGCTCGCGGTACGGGACGACCGCGTCCCACGGGTAGTCGGCGAGGTCGCGGACGCTCACTACTCTCCCTGCGGCGGGAGGGCGGCGATGATCGGGTGGTCGAACGCGTACACGCCGACCTTGGCGGCGCCGCCGGGGGATCCGATCTCGTCGAAGAACTCGACGTTCGCCTTGTAGTAGTCGGCCCACTCCTCGGGGAGGTCGTCCTCGTAGTAGATCGCCTCGACCGGGCAGACCGGCTCGCAGGCGCCGCAGTCCACGCACTCGTCCGGGTGGATGTACAAGGACCGTTCGCCCTCGTAGATGCAGTCCACCGGGCACTCGTCGATGCAGGCACGATCCTTCACATCGACACAGGGAAGAGCGATCACATACGTCACCGTCCCAGTCTACGACCCGTCACCCGGTCCCTGGGCCTGCCGAAGCGCCGCCTCGTGCTGCAGCCGGCGGATCCGGGAGAAGTCCGGCCACGCCGTGACGAGCAGCACCATGCCCGCCACCGTCCACGTCCAGACGACCCCGAGCGTGTCGTTCGGCACGATCACCGATCCCCCGGGTCCCACCCCGGAGATGACCACCATGCCGGTGAGCATCCCGAGCCCGGTGACCAGCGCGGCCCAGCGGTCGTGCAGCAGCAGGCGCACCGCCAGCAGCATCCCGCCGCAGGCCAGCACGCCGAGGACCAGCCCGAGCACGTTCGAGGTCAGGATCGGACCGAGGAAGGGCAGCTTCGCGATCCAGGCGATGCCCGACAGCGAGGAGGCGTGCGCGACGGTCGCCGCCAGTCCGAACACGGCGCCCACGACGAACAGGGCGACCCACGACAGCGTTCTGCTCACCCAGGATCCGCGCATGGAGCGAGTTTACGCGGCCCAGCCCAGGAGCCGGAGCAGAGCGGCCACGACGGCCGCGGCGATCACCACCACCAGGAACGACTGGCGCAGCCAGAGCAGGCCGGCCGCGACGAGGACGGCCGGGACCCGGGCGTCCAGGACGATGTGCTGCCCCGACGCGAGCGCCTGCACGGCGACGAGCGCGGCGAGCAGCGCCACGGTGAGCAGATCCGTGATGCGGGCGGGGCGCGGGGCCTCGAGCGCCGAGGCGGGGACGAGATACCCGATGCCCTTGAGCGCGACGCAGCCGATCGCCGCGAGCAGCACCGCGTTCCACAGCGTCATACCGCCTCCTCCGTCGCCGCCGTCGCCGCGGTGGTTGCGGTCGCCGCGGTGGCGTCCTTCGGCCCGAGCCAGTTGAACCAGCCCACCGCGATCGCGACGAGCGCGGCGACGAGCACCGGCAGCCCCGGGATGAGCACGGGCGTGAGCACGGTGGCCACTGCGGCCGCCGCGATCCCCACGGCGATCGCCTGGCGCCTGCGGAGCCGGGGCCAGAGCAGCGCCAGGAACGCCGCTGCGGCGGCCGCGTCCAGGCCATAGGTCTTCGGATCCCCCAGCACGTCGCCGAGCAGCGCGCCGAGCAGCGTGCTCAGGTTCCAGCCGAGGTAGATGCCGACGCCGGTGATCCAGAAGCCGACCGTGCGGGCCCGCGGCGAGCGCTGCGCGAGCGAGACCGCCGTGGACTCGTCGATGGTGAACTGCGCCGCGGCCGCGCGCCTGAGTGCGCCCCGACCGATCACGGGCGACATGCGGATCCCATAGGCGACATTGCGCACGCCGAGCAGCAGGGCGCTGGCGATCGCAGCCGGCGCGGCCGCCAGGCCGCCCGCGCCGATCACACCCGCGAACGCGAATTGCGATCCGCCGGTGAACATCACCAGGCTCAGTACGCAGGTCTGCCAGACATCGAAGCCGCTGGCGACGGCGAGCGCGCCGAACGAGACGCCGTAGGCGCTGGTCGCCAGCGCGACCCCGATCCCCTCCCGGCGGGCGACCCGGACCTCGGCGACGGCGTCGTCACCCGGGTCGGTCGTTCGCTCGACTGAACGCATGGTCATCATTCTGAACAATAGCTGGATCGTCTGTCAAGATGAACGATCGTTTGGAATACTGGCCGCATGGACGATCTCCGTGCGCGCATCTCCCGATCCCTCCGCCGAGAACGCGAGGCCGCCGGGATCTCGGTTTCGGAGCTGGCGCGTCGTGCCGGGGTGTCGAAGGCCACGGTGTCGCAGCTGGAGAGCGGATCCACCGGCCCGAGCGTCGAGACGCTGTGGGCGATCGCCGACGCGCTGGGGCTGCCGTTCGCCGCCTTCGTGGAGGAGCGGGTGAACGCGCCGACCCTCATCCGCGCGGATGCGCATGCCGGGGTGCCCTCCGCCGCGGCGCCGTACGTCGCCACCCTCGTCGCCGCGTGTCCGCCCGGGGCGCGCCGGGACATCTACATCATCCAGGCGGAGCCGGGTGCCCCGCGCCGATCGCTGCCGCACCACACGGGCACGACCGAACATGTGGTCCTCATCAGCGGACGCGCGCTGATCGGTCCGTCCGAGGCCGCGGAGGAACTGCTCCCCGGCGACTACCTGTCCTACCCCGGGGATGCCGGGCACGTGTTCGAGGCGCTCGTGCCCGGCACCTCGGCGGTGCTCATCTCGGAGCTGCGCTGAGGGTCTCTCGCCCGCCGGGACGCCGATCAGGCGTTGGCGTCCTGGCGCTTCAGGCGCGAGGTCTCGCGCGCGCGGATCGTCTGGTCGAGCGTGACCTTGCGGATGCGGACCATCTCCGGCGTGACCTCGACGCATTCGTCGTCGCGCGCGAACTCGAGGCTCTCCTCGAGCGACAGGACCCGCGGCGGGGTCATCGACTCGAACGTTGTCGGCGGTGGAGGAGCGCATGTTGGTGAGCTTCTTCTCCTTGGTGATGTTCACGTCCATGTCGTCGGCGCGCGAGTTCTCGCCGATGACCATGCCCTCGTAGACCTCCTGCGTGGGCTGCACGAAGAACGACATCCGCTCCTGCAGGGCGATGATCGCGAACGGGGTGACGACGCCGGAGCGGTCGGCCACGATGGATCCGTTCTGACGCGTGACGATGTGGCCCGCCCACGGCTCGTAGCCGTGCGAGATCGCGTTCGCGATGCCGGTGCCGCGGGTCGTGGTGAGGAACTCGGTGCGGAAGCCGATGAGGCCGCGCGACGGGACGATGAACTCCATGCGCACCCAGCCGGTGCCGTGGTTGATCATGTTGTCCATGCGGCCCTTGCGGGTCGCGAGCAGCTGCGTGATCGCGCCGAGGTACTCCTCCGGGGCGTCGATCGTGAGGTGCTCGAACGGCTCGTACGTCTTGCCGTCGATCTTCTTCGTGACCACCTGCGGCTTGCCGACGGTGAGCTCGAAGCCCTCGCGGCGCATGTTCTCGACGAGGATCGCGAGGGCGAGCTCGCCGCGGCCCTGCACCTCCCACGCGTCCGGACGGCCGATCTCGACGACCTTGAGCGACACGTTTCCGATCAGCTCGCGGTCCAGGCGGTCCTTCACCATGCGGGCGGTGAGCTTGTGCCCCTTGACCTTGCCGACGAGCGGCGAGGTGTTGGTGCCGATGGTCATCGAGATCGCGGGGTCGTCGACCGTGATGGCCGGCAGCGGACGCACGTCCTCGGGGTCGGCGATGGTCTCGCCGATCGTGATGTCCTCGAAGCCGGCGATCGCGACGATGTCGCCGGGGCCGGCGGACTCGGCCGGGTAGCGCTCCAGGGCGCGGGTCTTCAGCAGCTCGGTGATGCGCGCGTTGGCGTGCGAGCCGTCGGCGCGCACCCAGGCGACGGTCTGGCCCTTCTTCAGCGTGCCGTTGAAGACGCGCAGCAGCGCGAGGCGGCCGAGGAACGGGCTGGAGTCGAGGTTGGTGACCCAGCGCCTGCAGCGGCGCCTCGTCGTCGTAGTGCGGGGCGGGGACGTGCTCGAGGATCGCCTCGAACAGCGGCTCGAGGTCGTCGTTGTCCGGCAGCTCGCCGTTCGCGGGACGGTTGCGCGACGCGGCGCCGGCGCGGCCGGAGGCGTAGACCACCGGCACGTCGAGCAGCGCGTCGACGTCGAGGTCCGGCACGTCGTCGACGAGGTCGGACGCGAGGCCCAGCAGCAGGTCGTGGGCCTCCTCCTCGACCTCGGCGATGCGCGCGTCCGGGCGATCGGTCTTGTTCACGAGCAGGATCACCGGCAGCTTCGCCTCGAGCGCCTTGCGCAGCACGAAGCGGGTCTGCGGCAGCGGGCCCTCGCTCGCGTCGACGAGCAGCACGACGCCGTCGACCATGGACAGGCCGCGCTCGACCTCGCCGCCGAAGTCGGCGTGGCCCGGGGTGTCGATCACGTTGATCGTGACCGGGGTCGTCGGTGTGCTCGCCGCTGTAGGTGATCGCCGTGTTCTTGGCGAGGATCGTGATGCCCTTCTCACGCTCGAGGTCGTTGGAGTCCATCGCACGCTCTTCCATGTGCTCGTGCGAGCCGAAGGATCCGGTCTGACGGAGCATGGCGTCGACCAGCGTGGTCTTGCCGTGGTCGACGTGCGCGACGATGGCGACGTTGCGGAGATCGGAACGGAGGGCGTGCGCCATGAAGTGAATTCCTCAGCAGAAGGGGGGTTGGCCCGGGATTCCGGACTCTTCAGGATACATCACCGAGCCGTTCGGGCCCTGAGCGCCGATCCCCGTACGCTCATCGCATGAGGATCGCACTGCCGCTCGCCCCGCCGGACGCACCGTCCCGCGGGCGGATCGGCTGGGAGGTCGCGATCGTGCTCGCGCTGGGCCTCGGGCAGTCCGCGGTCTACTCCGTGGTGCAGCTGCTCGACCGGCTGACGCTCAGTACGCCGCTCGCCGACCAGACCGCGACGCTCAATCCCGCGCAGTCCAGCCGCGAGCTGTTCGACCTCGTGTACCAGCTGCTCGGGATCGCGTTCTCCGCGGCGCCGGTGCTGCTGGTGTGCTTCCTGCTCTGGCGTGCGTCACGGCCGCACCTGGGCGCGCTCGGGCTGGACGGCACCCGGATCGGCCGCGACAGCGGGTGGGGACTGGGCCTGGTGCTCGCGATCGGCGTGCCGGGGCTCGGGCTGTACATCGCCGGGCGTCTGGCGGGACTGTTCGTCGCCGTGGATCCGGGAGCGCAGCACGCCTACTGGTGGACCGTGCCGGTGCTGCTGCTGTCCGCCGCGCGGGCCGCTGTGCAGGAGGAGTTCGTCGTGCTCGGGTATCTGTTCGCGCGGCTCCGCCAGCTCGGCTGGGGGCCGTGGGCGATCCTGCTGAGCACCTCGGCGCTGCGGGCGAGCTATCACCTGTACCAGGGCCCGGGCGCCTTCATCGGCAACCTCGCGATGGGGCTGCTGTTCGGCTTCCTGTTCCTGCGCACCGGCCGGCTGCTCCCCTTCGTCGTCGCGCACTTCCTCATCGACGCCGCGGCGTTCGTCGGCTACCCCTGGGCGGCGTCACTCTGGCCCGCGCTGTTCGGCCTCCCCGGGCACTGACCCGGGCCCCTCCCGATCCCGGATCCGGGACCGCGGCCCCGCCTCCGCGGCCCCCGATCCGCGAGACTGCAACTGCGCCCCGAAGCTGCAACTGCGTCTCGAGACTGCACGAACTGTGCTGCTGTCTCGAGACACGGATGCAGTCTCGCGGGTCCCAGGGCGGCGCGCGCGTGCATCGACAGCCGATGGATCCGCACAACTGGGCGCGTGCGCGAGTTCTCTGCAGCTTGCGCGGACGAGCGGCCGGGCGGCCTCTGCGGAGGACAGCATGGGGTCATGCCCACCCTGGAACACACCGCACTTGCGCCTTCACCGATCGCGCTGGTGCGTTCGGCCCTTGTGACGAACAGGCCACGGCTCTTTGCGGCCGTTCGACGAGGTCGGCTGACGCGCGTGCTCCCCGGCGTCTACGCGAACACCGCGGCATGGGGCGAGCTCGCCCCGTGGGATCGCTATCTGGCGAGGGTGCACGCGGTCAGCGTTCAGCACCCCGAACTCGTCATCTGCGGCCCTTCCGCCGCGGCGTTGCGCGGTGTGAGCCTCGCCCGCAGCAACGACCCGGTGCATGTCCTGGATCCGCGCGGCACCGGCCGCGTCGTCGGCGCCGTCAAGACGGTCACGTCGCAGGACGTGCGCGGGATCGAGACCGTCGAGGGGATCCTGCTCACGTCGAGTGCGGACACGATCGTCGATGTCGTGCGTGGCACGACACCCGGCATCGGACTCGCGTACGCCGATGCCCTCCTTCGCCGGGATCCGACCCTCACGATCGCGCAGGTGCAGGCAATCAACGAGGCGAGGATCTCCTCGCGGAACCGCCGACGCGCCCGGTGGGCCCTCGAACGCACGACGGGGATCCCCGAGAGCGTGTTGGAATCACTCAGTCTGGCGATCATGGAGTTCGGAGGCTTCGAGCTGCCGGAGTTGCAGACCGTCTTCCGATCCGAGGGCTGGGAGGATCACGCCGATTTCTTCTGGCGGCGGCTCGATCTGATCGGTGAAGCCGATGGCGACGTGAAGTATTCGGGTGCCTTCGGAGATCCTCTCGATGCGATCCGCGCAGAGAAGCGCCGCGAGGCCCGCCTGCGCCGTCAAGTGAGCGCGCACCTGCGGTGGGGCTGGCCGGAGATCAAGCAGCCCGACCTGCTGACCACCATGCTGCAGACGGCACGGGTGCCCCGCGTCGGTCAGCCCGACCACGTGATGCTCGCCTCTCTGCGCCAGGCCCTGCACTGACGCATCCGGATCCGGATCCGGATCCGGAGGACGGCAGCCGCAGAGCGCTCGGATCCGCGCCCCGAAGCACTGCGCCTGCCTGGATCCGCGAGACTGCAACTGCGTTCCGAGACTGCATGATCGTCCTGCTGTCTCGCGACAAAGATGCAGTCTCGCGGATCTTGGGGCGCCCGGATCCGGAGACGCCGGCCGGGCTCCACGCCGCGAGAAGCCCCGGATCAGCGCGTGACGACGACCGCGGACACGGCCCAGGCCAGGATCGCGGCCAGTGCGATCAGCGCGGGCCAGTCCCAGCTCCGTCGGATCGGCGGCGTTCGCGCCCGTGGGCTGCTCGACCGCGTGCTCCCACCGCGCGCGCACCTCGGTGAGCGTGCGCAGGCTGTCCGGCACCTTCAGCTCGTCGGTCCCGCGGCTCATCCGGGGCGACTGGATCCGCCCCGGTCCGCCCCAGCACGACAGCTTCCGGCCGTCCTCGAGGAGGAAGTCCAGCTGCCAGCGCAGATCGAGGTCGGTGACCCGGCGCCAGCCGAACGACGTGCGGCGCAGGAAGTTCTGCACCACGGCGCCCTCCTCGTCGACGCGGACCATCGAGACCACGCTGACCTCGTAGATCACCCAGAGCACGAGCAGCACCCACGGCGCGTACAGGAGCATGAGCCCCCAGCTGCCGCGGATGACCGCGTCGCCGAGCAGGAAGACCGCCAGCGCCGCACACACGACGAGAACGACGATGCCCGTGGACGCGCGGTAGGTGCGCGCGCCCACGGGCAGCAGTTCGGGTGAACTCACGCGCCGCGACCGCCCAGAGGGATCGAGACGCCGGGGATCGCCTGCAGCAGGCGCTCCGTGTACTCCTGCTGCGGGTTGGCGAAGATCTCGTCGACCGTGCCGTGCTCGACCAGCTTGCCCTTCTCCATCACGCAGACGAGGTCGGCCGCGACGCGGACGACGGCGAGGTCGTGGGTGATGAACAGGTACGTGAGCTCGAGCTCGTTCTGCAGCTCGGCGAGCAGCTTGAGGATCTGGTCCTGCACCAGCACGTCGAGCGCCGAGACCGCCTCGTCGAGGACGACGATGTCGGGCTTGAGCGCCAGCGCGCGAGCGATCGCCACACGCTGCCGCTGTCCGCCGGACAGCTCGTTCGGGTACCGCGTCGCCAGCTCTCGCGGCAGCGAGACCTGATCCAGCAGCTCCAGCACGCGCGCGCGCCGGGAGGCGTTGTCGCCGACGCCGTGGATGTCGAGCGGCTCGGAGATCGTGTTGCCGATGTTGCGCAGCGGATCCATGGAGCCGTACGGATCCTGGAACACGGGCTGCATCCGCCGCCGGAGGCTGAGCGTCTCGCGCCCGCTGAGATCGGACACGTCTGCGCCGTCGATCTCGATGGTGCCCGAGGTCGGGTTCTCCAGCTTCAGCACCATCTTGGCGACGGTCGACTTGCCCGAGCCGGACTCGCCGACGAGCGCCAGCGTCTTGCCCTTCGGGATGTCGAACGACACCGCGTCGACGGCCCGGAACGGGACGCTGCGGAACTGACCCTGACGGATCTTGTAGTCCTTGGTCAGGTCGCGCACGCTGATCGCGGGCGGGATGCCCGCGATGTCGTCGCTGGTCTCGATGCCCCGACGCTCGGCCACGGCCTGGATGCGCTGCGACGCGATGCTGGGAGCCGCCGCCACGAGCTTCTTCGTGTACGGGTGCAGCGGGTTCTCCAGGATCTCCCGGCTCGGGCCCGACTCGACGATCTCGCCGTTCTGCATGACGATGATCTTCTCGGCGCGCTCCGCGGCAAGGCCCAGGTCGTGCGTGATCAGCAGCACCGCAGTGCCCTTCTCCCGCGTGAGACCCGCCAGGTGGTCGAGGATCACGCGCTGCACGGTCACGTCGAGCGCCGAGGTGGGCTCGTCCGCGATGAGCAGCTTCGGATCCGCCGCCAGTCCGATGCCGATCAGCGCGCGCTGCCGCATGCCGCCGGAGAACTGATGCGGATACTGGTGCAGACGCTTGGCGGCATCTGCGAGCCCGGCCTGCTGTAGCACCTCGACGGCGCGGGCGTCGATCTCCTTGCGCCCGGTGGCGAGTCCGTTCGCACGGACCGCCTCCTTGACCTGGAAGCCGATGGACCACACCGGGTTGAGGTTGGACATCGGATCCTGGGGCACGTAGCCGATCTCGCGCCCGCGGATCCGCTCCATCTGCCCCTCGGTCAGGCCGGTCAGCTCTTGACCGTCGAGCATGATGCTCCCCGCGGTCACGTGTCCGGTACCGGGCAGCAGGTTGATGATCGCGGACGCGGTGGTGGACTTGCCCGAACCGGACTCGCCCACGATCGCGAGGGTCTCCCCCGGGTACAGCTCCAGGTTGACCCCGTGCAGCACCTCGCGGGAGCCCTTCTGCGAGTCGAACGCGACCTTCAGGTCGGTGATCCGCAGCAGCGGAGTGTCGGTCACGGCACTCATCGGCGCGCCCTCGCTCTCGGGTCGAGGGCGTCTCGCACGAGCTCGCCCAGCATGATGAACGCGAGGACGGTGACGGTCAGCGCGATCGACGGGTAGATCAGGGCCATCGGTGCCACGCGCAGCGACGACTGCGCCTGACTGATGTCGTTGCCCCAGCTCATCGTGTCGCTGCCGAGTCCGACACCGAGGAAGGAAAGCGAGGCCTCGGCGACGATCGCAGCGGCAAGACTCAGCGTGGTGATGACGAGCAGCGGCGCGATCGCGTTCGGGATCACGTGCGATACGAGCGTGCCGAACCGCGACTTGCCCAGCGCGCGGGACGCCATGACGAAGTCCGCCTGCCGCACCCGCAGCACTTCCGCTCTCACCACGCGGGCCGTGGATGCCCACGCGAACCCGCCGATCGCGAACGCCAGGGTGAACACGTTGCGGTACTGCGCGAACACGCTCATCACGACGACGGCCGCGAGGATGTACGGGATCGAGAAGAAGATGTCGCCGACGCGGGACAGCACGCCGTCCAGCCAGCCGCCGTAGAACCCGGCCAGGGCCCCCATGACGAGACCGATGAGCGATCCGATGGCGGTCGCGATCAGGCCGACCGAGAGCGAGGTACGCGCGCCCCACACCGTGCGGGCGAAGATGTCGCAACCCTGGAACGTGAAGCCGAGCGGATGCCCGGAGGTCGGACCGCCGTTGGAGTCGGACAGCTGGCAGTTGCTGTTCGGCGGCGTCTGCGTGAACAGCGTCGGCCAGACGGCCATCAGCAGCACGATGACGACGATGACCATGGAGATCCAGAACATCGGCCTGCGCCGCATGTCCGCCCAGGCGTCGCGCCAGAGGTTCGAGGGCTTCTCCGCGATCTTGACCGCGTCGACGGCGACGGTGCCGTCTTTGATGGGGGCGACGTAATGCGTCGCGCTGGTGTCAGACATAGCGGATCCTCGGGTCGAGCAGGCCGTAGAGCAGGTCGACGACCAGGTTGACGAGCACGTAGATGATCACGAACACCGTCACGAAGGACACGATCGTCGGCCCTTCGTGACCCTGGATAGCGTGGAAGAGCGTGTTTCCGACGCCCGGCACGTTGAAGATGCCCTCGGTGATGGTCGCGCCCACCAGGAGCACACCGAAGTTCGTCGCGGAGTTCGTGATGACCGGGATCAGCGAGTTGCGCAGCACGTGCACCGGAATGACACGGCGGCGCGGCATGCCCTTGCTGTACGCGGTGCGCACCCAGTCCTGGTTGAGCGTGTCGATCACGGATCCGCGCATCAGTCGCATGCTCACCGCGTAGAGGCTGAGGCCGAGCACGATCGCGGGCAGCCACATGTCGCCCCAGTCGTTGGTCGCTCCCACCGTGGGGCTGAACCACTGCAGTTTGACGGCGAGGAAGTACTGCGCCAGGAACGCCAGCACGAACACCGGCAGCGAGATGAAGAGCAACGACAGCACCAGCATGCTGTTGTCGAAGATCCTGCCCTTGCGCAGTGCGGAGAGGGTGCCGATGATGATCGCGAGCACGAATTCGATCCCGATCGCCATCACCGCGAGACGTCCGGTGACCGGCAGCGTCGCCGCCAGGACATCGTTCACGGACTGACCGGAGAACGTGGTACCCATGTCACCGCGGAAGATCCCGGTCAGGTAGTACCAGTACTGCACGATGAACGGCTGGTCCAGATGGTACTGCGCGGTCAGCGCGGCGTGCAGCTGCGGGCTCGGCTGCTTATCGCCGAAGAGCGCCGCGATGGGGTCGCCGGGCATGGCGAACACCAAAAAGTAGATGAGCAGGGTGGCCCCGATGAAGACCGGGATCACCTGCAAGAGGCGCTTGAGGATGTAACCGACCACATTCGCCCTCCTTCCAGATGAGGAGACGCCTCGGTGTCCGCACGGTCTGCGCAGACTCGGCGTCTCGCTGAGAGCATCGTGCCACGTTTTATGCGCACGACACCGTTTTCGACAGACCGCGAGGCGGTGACGTGGTCGTCACCGCCTCGCGGGTGTGATCATTCCGGCCGGTCAGCCCTTGGTGATCTCGTAGTACAGCGGAACCGAGTTCCATCCGAACTGGACGTTGCTGACGCCCTTGGCGAAGCCGCCGTTCACGTTGGAGTACCACAGCGGGATCGCCGGGAGGTCCTTGAGGAGGATCTCCTGCGCCTGCGCGTAGTCCTTGGTGGCGGCAGACGGGTCGGTAGCCGAGGCGCCCTGCGCGAGCAGCTTGTCGAAGTCGGGGTTCGAGTAGTCGGTGTCGTTCGACGACGCCTTGGTGCCGTAGATCGGCTGCAGGAAGTTGTACTGCGAGGGGTAGTCGGCCTGCCAGCCGGTGCGGAACGCGGTCTGGATCGTGCGCGCGTTCACGTCCTTGCGGAGCGAGGCGAAGTCGACGTACGGGTTGCCGGAGGCGTCGATGCCGAGGTTGTTCTTCAGCTGGTTCGCCACGGCGTCGACCCAGGCCTGGTGCGACGAGTCCGAGTTGTAGGCGATCTGGAACTTGCCGCTCCACGGCGAGATCTTGTCGGCCTGGGCCCACAGATCCTTCGCCTTCTTGGCGTCGAACTTCAGCACGTCCGCGCCCTTGAGGGAGTCGGACCAGCCCGCGATGACCGGCGACGTGAAGTCACTGGCCGGAGTGCGGGTGTTGTTGAAGATCGTCTTGGTGATCGCGGCACGGTCGATGGCCATCGAGATGGCCTGCTTGCGCAGCTTGCCCTCTTCGCCGGTGAAGTGCGCCGCGTTGCCCGGGATCGAGAACGACTGGAAGATCGCGGCCGGCTGGTTGACCGCACGGTCGCCCAGGTCGGACTCGAACGTCTGCTGCGCCGACGCCGGGATCTGGTCGATCACGTCGACCTTGTTGCTCTGCAGGTCGGCGTAGGCCGCGTCCGCGGACGCGTAGAAGACGAACGTCAGCCCGCCGTTCTTCGCCTGACGTCCGCCCTTATAGGTGTCGTTCTTGACGAGGTCGAGCTGGACCTTGTGCTGCCAGGCTCCGGCCTTGGCGAACTTGTACGGGCCGTTGCCGATCGGGTTCTCACCGGCCGTAGTCATGTCCTTGAGCGAGGCCTCGGGCAGCGGGTAGTAGGCCGAGTAGCCGAGACGCTGCGAGAAGTCGGTGGCGACCGGGTTGGACAGCTTGATGTTGAACGTGTAGTCGTCGGTCTTCTTCAGGCCGGTCAGCGGGGAGTCGGCGGTGTCGCTGAAGCCTTCGATGTCGCTGAACCAGGACTGGTTGAGCTGCTTGTTCGAGAACAGCGCGCCGTACTGCCAGGCGTTGATGAAGCTGTCGGCCGTGACCTTCTCGCCGTTGGAGAAGGTGTTGCCCTGCTTCAGCTTGACCGTCAGATCGGTGGAGTCATCGACCTTGATCGAGTCCGCCATGTCGTTGACGAGCTTGCCCTTGGCGTCGTAGTACGCCAGGCCGGCGAAGATCGAGTCCAGGATCCTGCCGCCGCCGACCTCATTGGTGTTGGTCGGGATGAGCGGGTGCTCCGGCTCGGTGCCATTGGCCTTGATGATGGCCGTCGAATTGCCACCCGCGGATGGGGTCGCGTCTCCGCCGCTCTTGCTCGAGCAGCCGGCGAGGGCGAGTGCGCCCACCGCGAGCAGCCCGATGCCCGCGAGGGCGATCTTGTTGCGCTTCACGTTGTGTCCTCCTGTGGACAAGTAACTGCAGACTGCACGCTCGTCGTCGAGCGTGAAGGGATATTCGAGGGTAACCGCCTGACCGCCGATCCGGCGAACCAGTTGCGTTAACCGTTACTCACTGGTGATCTCTTTCTGCTCAGGCGAACGCCTCGACCGGCGGGCAGGCGCAGACCAGGTTGCGATCGCCGTAGGCGTTGTCGATGCGGCGCACCGGCGGCCAGTACTTGCCGGCGATCAGGGCGTGCACCGGGTACGCGGCCTTCTCCCGGGTGTACGCGTGCTGCCACTCCCCCGCGATCAGCGACGCGGCGGTGTGCGGCGCGTTGCACGAGCGGGTTGTCGTCGGCGGGCCAGACGCCCGCCGCGACCTCGTCGGCCTCGGCGCGGATCTGGATCATCGCCTCCACGAAGCGCTCCAGCTCGCCGAGATCCTCCGACTCCGTCGGCTCCACCATGAGCGTGCCCGCGACGGGGAACGACATGGTCGGCGCGTGGAAGCCGTAGTCGATGAGGCGCTTGGCCACGTCGTCGACGGTGACCCCGGTCGCCTCCTTGAGCGGTCGCAGGTCGAGGATGCACTCGTGCGCGACCCGGCCCTGCTCGCCGCGTGTAGAGCACCGGGTAGTGCTCGCCGAGGCGCGCGGCGACGTAGTTCGCCGCGAGCACCGCGGCCGCCGTGGCGTCGCGCAGGCCGTCCGCGCCCATCATCCGCACGTACGCCCACGAGATCGGCAGCACACCGGCGGATCCGTACGGCGCGGCCGAGACCGGACCGCCCTCGAACACGTACCCGCCCGCGTGCTCGGCGCGCTGCGCCTGCGGGTGACCGGGCAGGAACGGCGCGAGGTGCGCCTTGGCGCCCACCGGCCCGACGCCGGGGCCGCCGCCGCCGTGCGGGATGGCGAACGTCTTGTGCAGGTTCAGGTGCGAGACGTCGCCGCCGAAGTCGCCGAACCGGGAGTAGCCGAGCAGCGCGTTCAGGTTCGCCCCGTCGATGTACACCTGGCCGCCGGCCTCGTGCACTGCGGCGGTGATGTCGAGCACGTCGTGCTCGTACACGCCGTGCGTGGACGGGTAGGTGATCATGAGCGCCGCGATCTCGTCCGCGTGCGCCGCGATCTTCGCGCGCAGGTCGCCGAGATCCACGTTGCCGAGCTCGTCGCACGCCACGACCACGACCTTCATGCCGGCGAGCACCGCGCAGGCGGCGTTCGTGCCGTGCGCGGAGGACGGGATCAGGCAGACGGTGCGCTGCGTGTCGCCGTTCGCGAGGTGGTAGCCGCGGATCGCGAGCAGGCCCGCGAGCTCGCCCTGAGAGCCGGCGTTCGGCTGCAGCGACACCGCGTCGTAGCCGGTGACATCGGCCAGCCACGCCTCCAGCTGGTCGATCAGCTCGAGCGTGCCGCGCACGTCCGCCTCGGGGGCGAACGGGTGCAGCTGCGCGAACTCGGGCCAGGTGATCGCCGCCATCTCGGTCGCCGCGTTGAGCTTCATCGTGCAGGATCCGAGCGGGATCATGCCGCGGTCGAGCGCGTAGTCGCGGTCGGCGAGGCTCTTCAGGTACCGCATCATGGCGGTCTCCGAGCGATGCGCGTGGAACACCGGGTGCGTGAGGTACTCGTCCTGACGAGCCAGCGCCGCGGGGACGCTGGTGACCGGGATGTACGCGAAGGATCCCTCGCCCGGCGCCGTGAAGACCGCGGCGA
The DNA here is from genome assembly GCA_963791605.1 of uncultured Actinomycetota bacterium. Classification (GTDB taxonomy): domain Bacteria; phylum Actinomycetota; class Actinomycetes; order Actinomycetales; family Microbacteriaceae; genus Microbacterium. The sequence goes on from CAWBTB010000009.1 coordinate 174,445, forward strand.
CGCGCGAGGATGTCCTCGTAGCGTGGTGGTCTCGTCGGCCGAGATGCTCACGGTGTCGCGCGTCCACGCGGTGCAGCAGGATCCCGGCGTCGTGCGCGGTCGCGACGATCTCGTCGGCCCGGCCGGGCACCCGCACCGTGATCGTGTCGAAGTAGTCGGCGTGCACGATCTCGGCGCCGGCCTTCTCGAGCTGGGTGGCGAGGAAGCGGGCCTTCGAGGCGACGCCGGCGGCGATCTCCTTGCAGCCCGTCCGGGCCGTGGTAGACCGCGTACATCGCCGCCATCACGGCCAGCAGCACCTGCGCGGTGCAGATGTTCGAGGTCGCCTTCTCGCGGCGGATGTGCTGCTCGCGGGTCTGCAGCGCGAGGCGGTAGGCCGGGTGGCCGTCCGCATCCTGCGAGACGCCGACGAGGCGCCCCGGGAGCTGCCGCTCCAGGCCCGAGCGCACCGCCATGTAGCCGGCGTGCGGGCCGCCGAAGCCCATCGGCACGCCGAAGCGCTGCGTGGTGCCCACCGCGACGTCGGCGCCGAGAGAACCCGGCGAGGCGATCAGGGTGAGCGCGAGCAGGTCGGCCGCGACGACCGCGAGGCCGCCGGCGAGCGTGCGCGGCGTCGATGACCGCGGACGGATCCCAGATCCGCCCCGAGGCGCCCGGGTACTGCACGAACACGCCGAACAGCGCCTCCGGCAGGAGCTCGCCGCCGGCCAGGTCGCGCTCGACGAGCTCGATGCCGACCGCGTCGGCGCGGGTGGCCAGCAGCGCCTTGGTCTGCGGGAAGGCATCGGCGTCGACCACGAACACGTTCGAGGTCGACTTCGAGGCGCGGCGCGCGAGCAGCATGCCCTCGGCGACCGCGGAGGACTCGTCGAGCATCGAGGCGTTTGCCGTGTCGAGCCCGGTGAGGTCGGAGACCATGGTCTGGAAGTTGATCAGCGCCTCCAGCCGGCCCTGCGAGATCTCCGGCTGGTAGGGCGTGTAGGCCGTGTACCAGGACGGGTTCTCCAGGACGTTCCGCTGGATCACGCTGGGCGTGAACGTGCCGTAGTAGCCGAGGCCGATCATGGGCCGGTTGACCGTGTTGCGGGCGGCGAGCGCGCGCAGCTCGGCGAGCGCCTCGGCCTCGCTCGCGGCGGCGCGGGAGGACCGACCCGGTCCCTGAGCCTGTCGAAGGGCGGATCGAGGCGGGCACGGCCTCGCGCATGAGCGCGTCGACGGGACGCTCGTCGGCGCCGTACGAGATGCCGATGGCGTCGAGCATCGCCCGCTGCGCATCGGCGGTGGTGCCGATGTGGCGGTCGAGGAATGCGGTCACGCTCAGCCTTCCGTGAGAGCGACGTAGGCGTCGCGGTCGAGGAGGCCGTCGACGGCGTCCGCGGCGACGGAGACCTTGATCAGCCAGCCGCCCTCGAACGGGGCGGAGTTGACCAGCGACGGGTCGTCGACGACGGCGTCGTTGATCTCGACGACCGTGCCGTCGACCGGCGCGTAGAGCTCGCCGACCGACTTGGTCGACTCGATCTCGCCGAAGACGTCGCCACGGCCGAACGACGTGCCGACGGCCGGCAGCTCGACGAAGACGATGTCACCGAGGGCTCGGCGGCGTAGTCCGTGATGCCGATGGTGGCGGTGCCGGTCCTGAGCCCGTCGAAGGGTCGACCGCGACCCACTCGTGCTCTTCGCTGTAACGCAGGGTGGTGCAGATCGGTCATTTCTTCCTCCGGTAGAAAGGCAGGGCGGTGACGGTCGCGGGGATCTTGGTGCCGCGCACGTCGAGGAACAGGGGGGTCTCGCCGTCGGCGACGGCCGGGGTCGACGAACGCCATCGCGATCGGGTGGCCGAGCGTCGGGCTGAGCGCGCCGCTGGTGATCTCGCCGATCACGGCGCCGTCCGCGGTCTCCACCGCGTAGCCGGCGCGGCCGGCGCGACGGCCCTCGGCGACCAGGCCGACCAGCACGCGGCGCCTCCGCGGCCGGGTGACTCGACGGCGTCCTTGCCGACGAAGCTCTCCTTGTCGGCGACCACGACGCGGCCGAGCCCGGCCTGGGCCGGCTTGGTCTCGCGGGTCAGCTCGTGCCCGTACAGCGGCATGCCCGCCTCGAGGCGCAGGGTGTCGCGCGCGGCGAGCCCGGCGGGGACCAGACCGTGCGTCGGCGCCGGCGGCGATGACCGCATCCCAGAGCGCCGTGGCATCGTCGGCGGCGACGAGCAGCTCGAACCCGTCCTCGCCGGTGTAGCCGGTGCGGGCCAGCAGCAGCGGCTTGCCGTTGTAGGTCGGCGGAGGCCCAGGCGTAGTACTTCTGCTCCGCCCACGGGATCGAGACGTCCTCGATGCCGGGAGTCGCCGCGAGGATCGCCTCGGCGTTCGGACCCTGCACGGCGATCAGCGCGTAGGAGTCGGAGACGTCCTCCACGGCGACGCCGCGACCCGCCGTGCGGGCCTGCAGCGCCTCGCGCACGGCGTCGCGGTTGCCGGCGTTGGAGATGATCAGGAAGTCGTCCTCGCCGAGGCGGTAGACGATGACGTCGTCGATGATGCCGCCGTCCTCGGCCAGCAGCAGCGAGTACTTGGCCTTGCCCACGGCGAGCGCGGAGAGCCGGCCGGCGAGGGCGTAGTCGAGGTACTCCGCCGCGCCCGGTGCCGGTGATCGTGAACTCGGCCATGTGCGAGATGTCGAAGATGCCCGCGGACGCGCGCACGGCGTGGTGCTCGGCCAGGTCGGACGTGTAGCGGACCGGCATCTGCCAGCCGCCGAAATCGGTGAAGGAGGCCCCGAGCGCCTCATGGCGCTCTCTGAGGGGCGTGTAGCGGGGATCGGACATGCAGTTCTCCCGTGCGGATCGGTGAGGATCCGCACGGCGTGCGGATCCGAGAACTCCCCCTCTGTCATGGGCCTGAGAGTTTCGCCCGCGCCTTCGAGGGGCGACAGGGCTTTCACCGTCGGCGGATCTGTCGTGAGAAGAAGACGTGGAGACCCGCGAGGGTCTGGTCACCAGGGTTTCGACTCAGGCGCCTTCGGCGTCTTCGCTCAACCTGATTTTCTTGCTTCGCTCGAAAATCACTTTCCAGAGCGGCCGGATCTGCGCGGTGCGGATACCTGAGAGATTGGCGGGGAGGCTTGCTCCTTCGGTGTCCGGCTGCATTCACCGGACTCTCCCGCGCGGACCGTGCGGCCACGTGTTCAGTTTGCTGCGCTCATCCTATCCTGGCGCGGCTCCGCTGCGGCAGCACGTCTGCGACAGGAGCCGCTGGTGTTCTGGTCATGATGACTATAAGATCGCCCTCGGAGGTTAAAGTCATCATGACAAGAAGCAGCGAACCCGCGGACGGCATCCGCGTCGCCGTCTCGACGGTGATCCTGACGCTGCGCCGGGACGGCGCGTTGCAGGGGCCCGAGGGCGCCTCGCCGCGGATCGCGCTGCCCCTCGTCCGTCGCACGCGGGATCCGCACGAAGGCACCTGGGCGCTTCCCGGCGGGTGGCTCGATCCGCGGGAGGGGCTGACCGCGGCCGCCGCGCGCACGCTCGCCGAGACCACGGGGCTCGCCCCCAGCTACCTCGAGCAGCTCTACGCGTTCGGCGCCGTGGACCGCTCCCCGAGCCGCGTGATCTCGGTCGTGTACTGGGCGCTGCTGCGCGAGGAGGACGCGATCGATGCCGTGGGATCCGATCCGGAAAACGTCGCGTGGTTCGACGCCGCCGATCTGCCTGCTCTGGCTTTCGATCACACCGAAATCGTCGAGTATGCGCTGTGGCGGCTGCGCAACAAGGCCGGCTACAGCCGGGTCGCACAGGGGTTCCTGCCGCCCGAGTTCACGCTCGCCGACCTGCGCGAGGCCTACGAGACGATCCTCGGCCGCAAGCTCGACCCGGCGAACTTCCGCCGTCAGGTCGACGCCACCCGGACGCTCGTCCCCACCACCGCATTCCGCACCGGAAACCACCGCCCCGCCCGGCTGTACCGCGACGCCACCGATGTCGAGCTGGCCGATCGCGGCCCGCTCTCCCCCGAAGAGACGAGGACCTCATGACCCTTCCTCTGCACACCCCGCTCGATCCGTCCGTCGACCACGCGCTGCGTCTGATCGTCGCGGGTTCCTCCACCGAGGAGACCTGCGCGACCGACCTCGCGGCGGGGCCCTGGAACTTCGACACCATCCCCGGATACGGTCCCGGATCGTCCATGGGCGACGTGATCCCGACCGGATCCCCCCGGCAGGGCGAACTGCCCGCCGCCTACCGCGAGGCCGGCGAGGCCGAGCTGCACGAGCGGATCCGCGCCGCGAAGGAGACCCTCGGCGAGCGCGTCGTGGTGCTCGGGCACTTCTACCAGCGCGAGGAGGTCGTGCAGCATGCGGACTACGTGGGCGACTCGTTCCAGCTCGCGACCGCCGCGACCGAGCACCCCGATGCAGAGGCGATCGTGTTCTGCGGCGTGCACTTCATGGCCGAGACCGCCGATCTGCTCTCCGGGCCCGACCAGGCCGTGATCCTGCCGAACCTCGCCGCCGGCTGCTCGATGGCGGACATGGCCGACATCGACCAGGTCGAGGACTGCTGGGAGCAGCTCGCCGAGGTGCTCGGCCCGCTGGACCAGCCCGACGCCGAGGGCCTGGTCCCGGTGATCCCGGTCACCTACATGAACTCCTCCGCCGCGATCAAGGGCTTCGTCGGCCGGCACGGCGGGATCGTGTGCACCTCGTCGAACGCCCGCACCGTGCTGGAGTGGGCGTTCGCCCGCGGGCGCCGCGTGCTGTTCTTCCCGGACCAGCACCTCGGCCGCAACACCGCCAAGGCGATGGGCGTGCCGCTCGCGCAGATGCCGATGTGGAACCCGCGGCGCCCGTTCGGCGGATCCTCCGCGGAACAGCTGCGGGAGAGCAGGGTGATCCTCTGGCACGGGTTCTGCTCGGTGCACCGCCGGTTCACGGTCGCGCAGATCGAGCAGGCGCGTGCCGAGCATCCCGGGGTGCGCGTGATCGTGCACCCGGAGTGCCCGATGGAGGTCGTCGACGCCGCCGACGAGGCCGGATCCACCGACTACATCCGCAAGGCCATCGCGGCCGCGGCCGAGCCCACGACCTTCGCGGTCGGCACCGAGATCAACCTGGTCCGCCGGCTCGCCGCGCAGTACCCGCAGCACGAGATCTTCTGCCTGGATCCGGTGGTGTGCCCGTGTTCGACGATGTACCGGATCCACCCCGGCTATCTCGCCTGGGTGCTCGAGGAGCTCGTGGCCGGCCGCACCCCGAACCGGATCACGGTGACCGCGGACGTCGCGGATCCGGCCCGGGTCGCGCTCGAGCGGATGCTGGCCGCCCGCCCATGAACGTCCTGGTCATCGGTGGCGGGATCGCGGGCCTGACCGCGGCTCTGCACGCGCACGAGGCGGGGCACCGGGTCGTGCTCGTCGTGAAGGACGTGCTCGGCGACGGCGCCACGGCGCTCGCGCAGGGCGGGATCGCGGGCGCGTACGGGCCCGGCGACTCCGCCGGCGCACATGCCGCGGACACCCTCACGGCCGGATCCGGCCTGTCCGACCCCGGTGCCGTGCGGGTGCTCGTCGGTGACGCTCCGGCCCGGATCGCGGAGCTGATCGCGCGCGGCGTGCCCTTCGATCGCGACGCGGACGGCCGACTGCGGCGTGGCCTGGAGGCGGCGCACTCCGCGGCGCGGATCGCGCACGCCGGCGGCGACGCGACGGGCGCCGCGATCTCGGCCGCGCTGGCGGCGCAGGTGCGCGCGGCGGGGATCGCGGTCCGCGAGCATGCGGCGCTGGCCGATCTGCTCGTGCACGGCGATGCCGTGCGCGGCGCGCGCCTGCTCACGGATGGATGCTTCGACGACGTCGCGGCCGACGCGGTGATCCTCGCGACCGGCGGCGCCGGGCAGCTGTTCCGGCACACCACCGCTCCCGCCGTGTGCACGGGTGACGGGGTGGCCGCGGCCCTGCGCGCGGGCGCCGCGGTCGCCGACCTGGAGTTCGTGCAGTTCCACCCGACGATCCTGGCGACGCCCGGACCGGCGTTCCTGATCTCCGAGGCGGTGCGCGGCGAGGGCGCGATCCTCGTCGACGACGACGGCCGGCGGTTCGCCTTCGACGCGCATCCGGACGGCGAGCTCGCCCCGCGCGACGTCGTGGCCCGGGCCATCGTCCGCCGTGCACACGAGCAGGGCGGCCCGGTGCGGCTCGACGCGACCGCTCTCGGTGCGGGGCTCCTCGCCCGGCGCTTCCCGACGATCGACCGGGTCACCCGCGAGCGCGGCTTCGACTGGGCGCGCGAGCCGATCCCGGTGACGCCTGCCGCGCACTACGTGATGGGCGGCGTCGTGACCGACCGGGACGGGCGCACCAGTCTGCCCGGACTGTTCGCGGTCGGCGAGGTCGCCCGCACCGGCGTGCACGGCGCCAACCGGCTCGCCTCGAACTCGCTGCTCGAGGGCGCCGTGTTCGGCGCGCGGGCCGCGGCCGCGCTGGGCACGGTCCCGGCCCTTTCGGGGCCGTTGAGCGAGGACGCCGAAGGCGACCGAGACGAAACGCGGTTTCCGAGGGATCGCCGCGTTTCGTCTCGCTCCGCTCGCTCAACGACCCCGAACGCACTGGGATCCGTCCCGCCGGGGTCGTTGAGCGAGGACGCCGAAGGCGACCGAGACGAAACGCGGTCCCTCGACACGAATCCCTTCTCCCGCGCCGATCTGCAGCAGCTCATGTGGGATCTCGTCGGGCCGCTGCGCACGCCCGAGGGCCTGACCGCGGCGCTCGAGACCGTCCTGTCCTGGCGCGCGCCGCAGGCGACGACCCTCGCCGCGCTCGAGGACCGCAACCTGCTCGAGGTCGCCGAGGCCATGATCCGCGCCGCCATCGCCCGCCCCGCCTCGATCGGCGCGCATCACGTCGGCGCTCTGAGCGCCGCACCCTCCCCCGCCCTGATCGGAGCCCGATGATCACCCCCGCCGTTCTCACCCGCGTCGTCGGCGCCGCTCTCGAGGAGGACGCCCCGTGGGGCGATCTGACCAGCACCGCGCTGCTGCCCGCCGACGCGACCGCGACCGCCGACCTCGTCGCCCGTGAGCCGGGCGTGCTGGCCGGCGGCGAGGTTTTCGCGGCGGCATTCGCGCTCACGGATCCGTTCGTCACAGTCGATCTGCATGTCGCGGACGGCGACACGTTCGCCGCCGGTGACGTGCTGGCCACGGTCACGGGATCCGCACGCAGTCTGCTCACCGCGGAGCGCGTCGCCCTGAACTTCACGCAGCGGCTGAGCGGCATCGCGACGCTGACCGCGGCCTATGTCGCCGCGGTCGACGGCGCCGGTCGCGGCGGCAGGCCGGTGCGCATCGCCGACACCCGCAAGACCACACCGGGGCTGCGCGCGTTCGAGCGGCACGCGGTCGTCGCGGGCGGCGGGCACAACCACCGGTTCTCCCTCTCCGATGCGGTGATGGCGAAGGACAACCACCTCGCCGTGCTGACCCGGGGCGGGCGCGACCTCGCGACCGCGCTGCGCGAGGCCATCGCGACCCTGCCGCACACCACGCACGTCGTGGTCGAGGTGGACCGGCTGGACCAGATCCCCGCGGTGCTCGCGGGAGGTGCGCACACGGTCCTGCTGGACAACTTCTCGCTCGAGGACCTGCGCGCCGGGGTCGCACTCATCGATGGCGCGGCCAACGTGGAGGCGTCGGGCGGCGTGAACCTCGACACCGTGCGGGCGATCGCGGAGACCGGCGTCGACGTCATCTCCGTGGGCGCTCTCACGCACTCTGCGCGGGCGCTCGACCTCGGGCTCGACGTGCGGATCGACTGACATGCCCGGCCTGCTCTACCTCGACCACGCCGCGACCTCCCCGGTGCGGCCGGAGGTGCTCGAGGCGATGGCGCCGTACCTCACCAGGGATTTCGGCAACCCGTCCAGCCACCACACGGTCGGCGAGGCGGCAGCCGCGGCTCTGGAAGAGGCCAGGGCCCGCATCGCCCGCGTGCTCGGCATGCGCGCGGGCGACGTCGTGTTCACGGCCGGCGGCACCGAGGCGAACAACCTCGCGGTCAAGGGGATCGTCCTCGCCGCACTGGCCCGCGGCGGCAGGCACGTGATCACGACGCCGATCGAGCACGAGTCGATCCTCGAGTCGGTCGCGTTCCTGGAGCGGTTCCACGGCGTCGAGGCCACCCTGGTCCCGGTCGACGGGGCAGGGCGGGTGGATCCCGCCGACGTCGCCGCCGCGATCCGCCCCGACACCGCGCTCGTCGCCGATCGGGCACGCCAACAACGAGATCGGCACGATCCAGGACGTCGTGGAGATCGCCGCCGTCGCGGCCGGCGTCCCGCTGCACGTGGACGCGGTGCAGTCTGCGGGATGGCTGGAGCTCGCCCGTCTCGGCGCCGACTCCGTCGCGATCGCCGGGCACAAGCTCGGCGCCCCGAAGGGCATCGGAGCGCTCGCCGTACGCGGACGCGTGCCGCTCGAGCCGCTGATCCACGGCGGCGGACAGGAGCGCGGTCGCCGCTCCGGCACCGAGAACGTGGCAGGCGCGGTCGGACTCGCGACCGCGCTCGACCTCGCCGAGGCGTCGCGGGAGGAGGTCTCGGTCCGGGTCGGCGCCGCCTCCGCCCGTCTGATCGCCGGCGTGCTTGCGGCGGTGCCGTCTGCCCGGCTCACCGGAGATCCGGTGCGCCGGCTGCCGGGGACCGCGAGCTTCACGTTCGCGGGCGTCTCGGGCGAGGCGGTGCTGCTCGAACTGGAGCGTCGCGGCGTGGTGTCCTCGAGCGGATCCGCGTGCGCGGCCGGCAGCGACGAACCCTCGCACGTGCTGCTCGCCTGCGGCATCGATCCGGCGGTCGCGCAGACCGCGGTGCGGTTCACGCTGGGCCGCGCGGGTCTTGCCGACGACGGGCCGGAGCGGCTGGCCGAGCTCGTCGCCGAGTCCGTCGCCGCCGCCTCGTCCGGCTGAGCCACGACCGCCGCTCCCACCGCTTCTAGACTTGCCGGGTGCCCGCCCCGTCCGTGACCGTGATCGTCCCCGGCCGCGACATCGCCGCCTTCGCCCCCGCCGCGCTCGACTCGCTGCGCGCGCAGACGCTGCCCGGCTGGCGTGCGATCCTCGTGGACGACGGATCCGTCGACGACACCGGCCGCATCTTCGAGGCAGCGGCGAGCGCGGATCCGCGCTTCACCGTCCTGCGCCACGCCGAATCCCGCGGACTCGGCGGCGCCCGCAACGCGGCACTGGAGCTCGTCGACACCCCGTATCTCGGCTTCCTCGACGGCGACGACGAGTTGAGGCCGCGCGCGCTGGAGCGCCTGACCGGCACGCTCGAGGCGACCGGCAGCGACTTCGCGGCGGGCGCTTACGTGCGCTCCCGGTGGGACGGCGAGCGCTATGCACCGGGCCGGGTGCAGCCCTGGGTCGCGGCGGCGACGGATCCTGAGCGCCTCGCCACGACCATCCACGCCCACCCGGCGGCCTCGGCGAACATCGTGGCCTGGTCGAAGGTCAGCCGCACCGGGTTCTGGAGCGGGCTGCGCTTCCCGGAGGGCGTGGCCTACGAGGACCAGATCGTGGCGCAGCGCATGTACACGGCCGCGCGTGCGTTCGACGTCATCCCCGACACGGTCGTGCGCTGGCGGTTGCGCGCCGACGGCTCCTCGATCACGCAGGGCAAGGATCAGCTGCCCGTCCTGGCCGACTACCTCGCGGCTCTGCGCGGCGGGATCCGCGTGCTGCACGACGCGGGCGCGCATGCCGCGGTGACCGCTAGGCTCGAGCTCATCCTCGCGATGGACGTGCCGCCGCTTCAGGAGATCGCCGGCGCCCACCCCGACCCCGCCTATCAGGCCGCGGTCACGGCGTTCCTCGACGAACTGCGGTCATACCCCGAGTTCGCCGGCGCCCACCCCGATCCCTCCCTCGCCGACGCCTTGCGCTGGTGAACCCCGGAGACCCATGAGCAGCTATCTCGACACCCTCTTCTCCCTCGACGGCCGCACCGCGATCGTCACCGGCGGATCCAGCGGCATCGGCCGCGGCATCGCCACGGCCCTCGCCCGCGCGGGTGCGCGCACCGTGATCGTCGCCCGCGGGGCCGACCGCGTCGACGAGACGGTACGCGAACTGGCGGACGCCGGCTGCCGCGTCGCCGGCGTCATCGGCGACCTCGGCACCCGCGACGGGATCCGCGCCGTCGCCGAGGCCGCGGCGGAGCCCTTCGGCGAACCCGACATCCTGGTCAATTCCGCCGGCATCAACATCCGCCCCGCGTACCCGGAGATCACCGAGGCGGACTGGGACGCGACGATGACCGTGAACGCGCTCGCGCCGTTCCTGCTCGGTCAGCGCTACGCCCCGCGGATGGCCGAGCGCGGCTACGGCCGGCTCATCCACATCAGCTCGCAGCAGGCGCACCGCGCGTTCGTCAGCAGCGGGATCTACGGCGTGTCCAAGGGCGCGGTGGAGTCGCTCATGCGCTCGGAGGCCGAGGCCTGGGGCGGCACCGGGGTGACCAGCAATACGCTGGTACCCGGGTTCGTGCTGACGCCGCTGAACGCGCGGCTGCAGGAGGACCCGGCGAAGATCGCCGCCCTCGCGAGCCGCACCATGATCGGCCGCAACGGCCTGCCGTCCGATTTCGCCGGCGCTGCGGTGTTCCTCGCCGGCGCCGGCTCCGGGTACGTCACGGGGCACTCGCTGTTCGTCGACGGAGGCCTGTCAGTGCACTGAGCCCCTTTTGCGACCCCCGATCGGGGTCGTTGAGCGAGCAGCGACGAAGGAGCAGCGAGACGAAACGCGGTCATCCAAGAGGAAACCGCGTTTCGTCTCGGTCGTCGCTGCGCTCCGTCCTCGCTCAACGACCCCTACGGCGGGATGTCGGCACTCTGAGCCCCTTTTGCGACCCCCGATCGGGGGTCGTTGAGCGAGCAGCGACGAAGGAGCCGCGAGACGAAACGCGGTCATCCAAGAGGAAACCGCGTTTCGTCTCGGTCGTCGCTGGCGCTCCGTCCTCGCTCAACGACCCCTACGGCGGGATGTCGGCACTACTGAGCCCCTTTTGCGACCCCCGATCGGGGGTCGTTGAGCGAGCAGCGACGAAGGAGCCGCGAGACGAAACGCGGTCATCCAAGAGGAAACCGCGTTTCGTCTCGGTCGTCGCTGCGCTCCGTCCTCGCTCAACGACCCCTGCCGGATGACTTCGCCGGCGCCGGCTCCGGGTACGTCACGGGGCACTCGCTGTTCGTCGACGGCGGAATGTCGGCGCACTGAGCCCCTTTTGCCACCCCCGATCGGGGTCGTTGCGCGAGCAGCGACGAAGGAGCCGCGAGACGAAACGCGGTCATCCAAGAGGAAACCGCGTTTCGTCTCGGTCGTCGCTGGCGCTCCGTCCTCGCTCAACGACCCCGATAGGGGCGCTCAGCGGCCGGCGGCGAGGTCGTCGTCGATGCGGGAGGCGGCCACCTGCTGCGCCGCCAGATCGGCGTACAGCCCGCCGTGCGCGAGCAGTTCGGCGTGCGTGCCCGACTCCACGATGCGCCCCTCCTCCACGACGTGGATCACGTCGGCGCCGATGACGGTGGACAGCCGGTGCGCGATCGTCAGCGTGGTGCGCCCCTTCGCCGCCTCGTCCAGGGCCTCCTGCACGACGCGCTCCGACACCGTGTCGAGGGCCGAAGTGGCCTCGTCCAGCAGCAGCACCGGCGGATCCTTCAGCAGCACCCGCGCGATCGCGATCCGCTGCTTCTCACCGCCGGAGAGCCGGTAGCCGCGCTCGCCGACGACGGTGTCGTAGCCGTCCTCGAAGCCGGCGATCACGTGGTGGATGTTGGCCGCGGTGCACGCCGCGACGAGCTCGGCCTCGGTCGCGTCCGGCTTGGCGTAGAGCAGGTTCTCCCGGATCGTGGCGTGGAACAGGTAGGTCTCCTGCGACACGATGCCGATCTCGTCGATGATCGAGGACTGCGTGAGCGTGCGCACGTCGGCGCCGTCGAACAGCACGGCTCCCCCCGTCGCCTCGTACAGCCGAGGCGCGAGGTACAGGATCGTCGTCTTGCCCGCGCCGGACGGACCCACGAAGGCGACGTGCATGCCCGGCTCGGCCGTGAACGAGATGCCCTGCAGCGTGTCGCGCGTGGCGGACGGACCGGAATCGGGGTAGCGGAACCGCACGTCGCGGAACTCCAGCCGCCCGCGCGGCCCGGGTGCTGCCGCAGCCCCGATCGCATCGGGAGTGTCCTGGATCTGCGGCACCAGGTCGAGGTACTCGAAGATCCGCGCGAACAGCGCCTGCGAGGTCTGCACGTCCAGCGCCACCCGCATCAGCCCCATCAGCGGCATGAGCAGGCGCGCCTGCACCGTCGTGAACGCGACGATGGCGCCGGCGGTGATGGCTCCCGTTCCGCCGGCGACGAGGAAGCCCGCGACGAGGTAGATGATCGCGGGGATGCTCGACATCAGCACCATCACCACGGCGAAGAAGCCCTGGCCGCTCATCGCCGTGCGCACCTGCAGCCGGATCTGGGTGCGGTTCTGCGCCTGGTAGCGCGCGGATTCGGAGTGCTGCCGGTTGAACGACTTCGAGAGCAGGATCCCGGACACGCTCAGCGTCTCCTGCGTGATCGAGGTGAGCTCGCTCAGCGACTCCTGCGTCTGCGCGGCGATCCGCGCCCGCACCTGCCCGACGCGGCGCTGCACGAGCACGAGGATCGGCATGACGCACACCGCGATGATCGTGAGCCGCCAGTCCAGCAGGATCATCGCGACGAGGGACGCGATCACCGTGACGGCGTTGCCGAGGATGCTGGTGACGGTGCTGGTGAGAACGCCGGCGACGCCGCCGACGTCGTTCTGCAGGCGCGACTGGATCACGCCGGTCTTGGTGCGGGTGAAGAAGCCGAGCTCCATCGCCTGGAGGTGCTCGAACAGTCGCACGCGCAGGTCGCCCGTGACGCTGTTGCCGACGGTCGAGGTGAGCCAGGTCTGCACGACGCCGAGACAGGCGGAGAACAGATAGAGGGAGATCATCGCGATCACGAGCCCGACGAGCAGGCCGAGCTGCGGGCGGCCACCCGCGGGGAACAGCGCATCGTCGAACACGCGCTGCACGAGCAGCGGCGGGATCACGCCGAGCGCGGCCGAGAGGATCACCAGCAGACCCGTCGACAGGATCCGGCCGCGATAAGGGCGGAACAGCGCGACGACCCTGCCCCCGAGGTTCTCGATCTTGGGAGCTGCGGCATTCTGCTTCCGCTGCGACGCCTCGTCGACCGGGCGCATCCCGCCACGGGCGCCGCCGACCCTCGCCATCATGCTCATCCGCTCACCCCTGCCCATACCGGGAACGCGCCCTCCGGTACTCCGCAAGCGTACGTCCGGTCACCGACGCCGCGGCCCCGCCGGGATCGGCGTCCGCTCATGGCGCAACAAGGTCTGCCGTCGGGAATGGAATGTCCGAGCCTATGGTTACCCTGATAATCCCCCGTCTGAACATCGGATCCCGAAGGAACGCATGTCTGCCACCGAAACCGGATCCATGCCGATCAGCACCGGATCCCTCATCCCGCGCCGCGACATGGCCGTCATCTGGGTGCTCCTCGCCGCCGCGTTCGTCGCCATCCTGAACGAGACGACGATGAGCATGGCGATTCCGCATCTCATCGGCGACCTGAAGATCACCCCGCTCGCCGCGCAGTGGGTCACCAGTGCGTTCATGCTGACGATGGCGGTGGTGATCCCCACCACCGGATTCCTGCTGCAGCGGTTCACGACCCGGCAGATGTTCCTCGGCGCGCTCGCGCTGTTCTCCGCGGGAACGCTGATCGCCGCCCTCGCGGTGGGCTTCCCGATGCTGCTCGCCGCGCGCGTCGTGCAGGCGTCCGGCACGGCGATCCTGATGCCGTTGCTGATGACGACCCTGATGAACCTCGTTCCGGCGGAGAGCCGCGGACGGATGATGGGGCGGGTCAGCATCGTGATCTCGCTGGCGCCCGCGATCGGCCCGACCCTGTCCGGGTTCCTGCTGGATCACTTCAGCTGGCGCTCGATCTTCGTGGTCGTGCTGCCGATCGCGCTGGTCGCGATGGTGATCGGCTGGCGCTGGCTGACCAACGTCGGCGAGCGCACCGATGCGCCGATCGATGCGCTGTCGATCGTGCTCAGCGCGTTCGGTTTCGGCGGACTCGTGTTCGGGCTCAGCGAGATCGGCGCACTCGCCGGCGGCGACGGCTCTCCCCTGCAGATGCTGATCGCCCTTGTCGTCGGGGTTCTCGGACTCGCCGCGTTCCTGTGGCGCCAGGTGCGGCTGCAGCGCGAGGACGACGCACTGCTCGACCTGCGCGTGTTCACCTCCCGCGACTTCACCCTGTCGATGGTGCAGATGTTCCTGCTGTCACTCGCCTTCTTCGGGACCTTGACCCTGATCCCGCTGTTCCTGCAGAAGGCCCTCGACCTGCAGCCGACCGAGGCGGGCCTCGTGCTGCTGCCCGGCGCGCTCGCGATGGGTCTGCTGGGCCCGGTGATCGGCCGCATCTACGACGCACGCGGCACGAAGATCCTGCTCATCCCCGGGTCCATCCTCACGGCCGCCACGCTCTGGTTCTACACGACGCTCAGCACGACCACCTCGGTCTGGATCGTGCTGGTCGCGCAGACCCTGCTGTCGACGGGGCTCGCCCTGTCGTTCACGCCGCTGTTCACGGCGTCGCTGGCGTCGCTGAAGCCGAAGTTCTACTCCTACGGCAGCGCGGTCATCGGGACCGTGCAGCAGGTCGCGGGGGCCGCGGGCATCGCGGTGATGATGGCCGTGTTCACGCTGATCGTGAACGCGGCCGGCGGCACGGAGGTCGCGACGGCGGTCGCCGCGGGATCCCGGAGCACATTCGTGATCGGCGCCGTCATCGCGACCCTCACGATCATCGGCGCGTTCGTGATCCGCAAGCCGGAGCACGAACCGTCCGAGGGCGACCCCGCGCCAGCCATGCACTGACCGCTCGCCTCTGGCGCCCTGTGGAGGGGCGGAGGCGATCAGTCCTTCGCGCCGGGCAGGCGGCACGCGCCGTCGATGCACAGGCCGGCGTCGGCTCCGTCGAGTGACGGCAGCAGGATCAGGCCGCCGGGACCGGGTCCCGGAGACGGGCGCTCGGCGCCCGCGACGATCGGCTGCTCGTGCCCGGCTGCGGTGGTCATCCCTCGATGCTACGCCCGTACGCAGGTCAGGGGGCGCATGAGGCATCCGCCCCATGACCGCCGTGCGCGCGAGGCGTAGTGTGCGACGCAGATGCGAGAGGAGCACCCCATGATCATCAGCACACCCGAGATCGAGACGGTGGAGGGGCACGCCGCGGAGATGTACGCCGAGGACCTGTCCGACGACGGCTTCGTCTTCGCACACACCCGGGCGATGGCGGTCAATCCCGAGGCGCACGCCGCGTTCATGGCGCTCATCCGGGCGGTCGTGCCGTCGATCGGCGTCGGCGTCTACGAGGCGGCGACGCTGGGCGCGGCGCGGGCGATCGGATCCCCGCACTGCCTGCTCGCGCACGGACGCAAGGCGCTGCGCGCCGACGTGCTCAGCGCGGACGGTCTGGCCGCGTTCGCGCAGGGCGATGACACCGGCTTCACGGCGGCCGAGCAGGCCGTCGTCCGCTATGCCGAGAGGTTGTCGACGGATCCGCGCGGGATGACGGACGCCGACGCGCAGGCGCTGCGCGACGCCGGCTTCGATGATCGTCAGATCGTGGACATCACGCTGGCCGCGGCCGCACGCAACTACCTCAGCAGGGCTCTGCTGGCGCTCGTCGTCCCGACGGACGAGGTCGCCGGGCTGGACCCGGAGACGGCGGCCGCCCTGGTCCGCAACGCCGGCTGAGCCTCCGGGGCGTCGCGATCCGTCCCAGGTGGGAAGACCCTCCGAATACCCGGCCTCGGCTTGAGCTCTCGGCGCGCAGCGGGAATCGTGGCCCGGACATGTCGCGTCCGCGGCATGTCCGCAACCGGAAGGAGTGCCTCGTGCTCACCTTGACCGACAACGCCACCGCGCTGGTCACCACGCTCGTCCGTCGTCGTACCGAGACGGAGGGTGCGGGTCTGCGCATCCACACCGCCGACACCCCGGGTGCCGCCGGCGAACCTCGTCTCGCGGCAGACGTGGTCGTGACCCCGGAGCCAGACGATCAGGTCCTCGACCTGCCGGGCGCCCCGGTCTTCCTCGAAGGGGAGGCCGCGATCGTCCTGGACGACAAGATCCTCGACGCGAACGTGGACGAGGAGGGCGCCGTGTCGTTCTCCCTGCTTCCGCAACGGGCCTGAGGCCCGCCGGCCGCCCGCGGTCTCGCGGGCGGCCGGATCCGCTCACTTCGCGTCGTAGCGGCAGGTCACGGTGCCGGAATCGGAGGTCTTCTCCACTACGACCTGATCGTTCCAGCGGATCTGACAGCTCAGCTCTTTCGTCGTACTGCCGGTCGGCGCGACCAACGTGAGTTCGGCCCACGACCCCTTGGTGTTGAGCCGGGCCCAGCTGTTCGACGGCCACGTGTAGGTGTTCGTCCCCTGGTCGCTCGAGATCGTCGCCGACATGTTGGTCGGCCCCTGCCCGTCCAGCTCCACCCTGTTGATACTCGATGCCGAGACGATCCCGACGATGAACACCACGAGCAGCACGACGTCGATCACCAGTGCCGCGAGGGAGCAGATGAGCGCCCAACGCGTCCCGATCCGCGAGGACGCGACCCCGCGGCGCTCGCGGATCCCCAGCACGAGGCCCATGACCGCGGCCACAGCAGCCAGGACGAAGACCGGTACGAGCGCCAGATCGCGCAGCGCCAGGTACGGCACCCCAAGCGCACAGCACAGCACGAGCGCGATGGCGGACAGCCAGATCGCAACCGTCGGCAGGCCACCTCGTCGCGTCACCGGCATCTGAGCGCTCCCGTCAGGAGCCGCCACCGCGGAGGAATCGTATTGGGTCATGAGCGCCCTCTCTCGCATCGACCAGAACAGGGCCCGCGGTTCGAAGATCGGAGGTTCGACCGGAGTGCGGCGTCCTCCCGATCCGCCGAGGGCATCCGCTACTCTACCGATGGGGGGAAGGCCGACTCATCGCACTCCGGGTGAGCTGTTCGGATGTGCACGGTCCGTCCTCGTCGCGACATCGAGGCACGGGAGTACCGGCAGTGACTGACTACAAGGACATCACGACCGTCATCGGTCAGATGAAGAAGGCCGCCATCGATTGCTGGATGGCCGACCAGGGCTTCTATCCGACCTGGGGCAACGAGGACTGGTCGTACAACAAGTGGCATTGGGCGCCCTATCAGTACCGGCGACCCGGCAATGACGGCTCCGGCGGGGGCACCAGCGTCGGCTACGGCGACGGTGTCACGTGTGCTGCTCAGTTCGACGGCATCCGAGCCGCGATCGACGGGCTGGTGGCGCCGTGGCTCGGCCTCCCCGACGGCTCGCTGTGCACGACGCCGCAGCAGAGCACCAGCGCCACAGCAGCGATCCTCGGCAGCAGCGGCGCAGGAGCCTCCGTCCAGAACGGCGGCGAGATCTCGACCGCGAACGGCACGATCAACCAGACCGTCCTGCTCAACATGAAGGGCGCCTTCCGCGATCCCTTCCTGATGAAGTACTACACCAAGTTCTCCACCGCGCAGAACGGCCTGGCACAGGCCAGCGTCATCCTGCAGGCGAACTACGCCGCGGAGAGCGCAATGTGGCCCGCGGTGCAGGCCGACGTCGCCACGATCTGCGACAACGCGCGGAAGGCATGGACTGCTCAGGCGGGCCTCGCGTCGGCCGAGAACACCAAGTTCCAGCTCGCGGTCGCCGGCGCCGTCGCGGGGGCGGTCGCTTCGGTCGTGACGGCTCCCGCGGGCCTCACTGCAACTGTCGCAGGCTTGAGCGCCGTCGCTGTGGGGATCAACACCACCATGGCGAAAGTCTCGGCCGACGCAGCAGTCGAGGTCACCGGCAATTCCTATGACACCATCCTCGCGTCGCTCAAGGAGGCGCTGGCCAAGCTGAACACATCGATCAGCACGCAGGAGGGGGCGCTGAGCAAGGCCATGACCGACGCCAGCAACACGATCCACGGGAGTCTCGCCGACTACGACCTCGATGCAGTCGTGCTGGGAAGCTATCCGGCGACGGACGGGACGATGCAGTTGGACAAGACCGATGCGAACATCGTCTCGAAGAACATGAGCCTGGTCGAGGAGTCGCTGGCGAACGCGGTCGCCAAACTGGCCAGCGCCCCCGCCGCCAGCCCCACCCCGCGCAACTACGGCGTCGGGTATTCCTCGACCGGAACGCACAGCGCCGCGACCGGGCTGTACGCACTCACCGCGCGGTGCCTCGAACTCACCACGGCAGAGTACGGCCGGGGCCACAAGCTCTTCGATGCGACCGTCGACGACTTCTTCTCCGCCGACGCGTCCGCGCAGAAGACGATCAAGGACCTCCTGAGCAGCGAAGCCCTCACCGCGGATCTGGGGGTGTGAGCGTGATCACCACGGAAAGCCGCGTTCTCGGCCCCATCGTCCTCGACGGCGGCTCCGGCGGTGGCGCGATGGACACCGCCGTGACGTTCGATGGGACGAGGATCCCCGTGCGCCTCGAGATCGACCACCCCGACCGGCTCACCCAGTCGCTCATCGACGACCTCGACGTGGTGCTGGAGCATCTCGAGATCCCGGACCGGCTCTCCCGGGATGCGATCGCCGCTCTGGTGCACCGGGAGACCTCCGCGCCTGCACAGCTCTTCCGCGCGTGGGCGCAGACACCGGCGGGCCGCGACCGCCCCGCCGACGAATTCCTCCGCACACTGCGGCCGACGCAGATGATCATCACGCCGGACGGAGGCCGGGTCAACCTGGACAGGGTCGTCACGAAGTACGGTCTCGCCGACTCGTCCCTCGCGGGAGAGATCACGGTGCGCCTGCCCTCGTCGCCCACCGGTCCCGAAGTCGACCCCGCGCCGCGACAGGGCTACTGACGCAGCCTGCTCAGCCGAGTCCGGTGACGAGGTTGATGATCGTGCCGAGGATGAGCGCGCCGAACACGTAGGCGATCGTGGTCTGGGCGATCACGATGCGCCGGATCGCGTTGCGCGTGACGTCGGTGTCGGCGACCTGATAGGTCATGCCGAGCCCGACCGAGAAGTACGCGAAATCCGTGTATTCGGGGTCCGCGGTCTGGTTGAACCGGATTCCGCCGGAGCCGTCGTAGTAGAGCTTGGCGTAGCGCAGCATGTAATCGGTCTGGATCAGCCCCCACGACGCGGCGACGCTGAGCACGGCGATCCCGGCGAGCGCGAACTGCGTCCACCCCGTCGCATGCCGCGCCTGCAGCACCACGACGAGAACGGCGGCGATGCTCACGAAGCTCCCCGTCACGGCGATCACCCGCGCGACGCGACGTCCGGGGTCCTCCTCGGTGGCATGCGCGCGGGTCTGCGTCGCGTTCATCGGCCACGTGACCAGCAGGATCCACACGGTGCTCACGATGGCGAGGGCGCCCCAGGCGGCGAGGAGTCCCGCCGCGATCCCGTAGAAGGGCGTCACCACGAGCCCGACACCGACGCCGACCACGAGAGCCACCAGCATGCGCACGCGCCAACGGTGCCGCAGCGGAAGGGGGCTCATCCGGGAATGCTAACGCGGCGGACGGCTCACGCCGCGGAGCGGTCGGCCTGACACTCCGGGCAGAACTGCGCGGGGGCCCCGGAGAACACGTGATCGACGATGGTCGCCCCGCACACCGGACACGCCTCACCGCCCCTTCCGTGCATGGCCATCGCGGCGACCTTCGCCTCTTTCAGCAGATCGGGCGGCAGCCCTCGCCGGTCCGCGACCGCGCCGCGGACGACGTCGACGACGGCGTGGAACAGCCGCTCCCGTTCCTCGTCGTCGAGCGCGACCGCATGCACCGTAGGCGCGAGGCGGGCCCGGTGCAGGATCTCGTCGGAATACGCATTGCCGATCCCGGCCAGCGAGGTCTGCTCCTGCAGCAGCGCTTTGATCTGTTTGCGGCGGCGGCCGAGGGCGCGCTCCAGATCGCCGGTCGTGAACTCCGCGGCGATCGGATCCGGACCGAGAGCGGCGATGCCGGCGACGTCCTCCGGCGCATCGACGACCCAGGCGGCCACGGCCAGGAAATCCCCGGTGTCGACCACCTGCATCGCCGCTCCGTCGTCGAGACCGATCCGGGCGACCTCCGGCACGGGCTCCGCTCCTGCCTGCTCGCCCGCGGAACGCCAGCGGATCCAGCCGTTGCGGCCGAAGCTGATGATCAGCCAGCCGCCCGTCGTCTCGAATCCGACGTATTTGCCGAAGCGCCGCATCCGCTCGATGCGGGCGCCGGCGAGCGCACGCGGCGGCCGCTCCCGCGTCTTCACGATGCGGTATTCGTCCACGTCCACGTCCGCGATGACACGACCGCGGACCCGCTCATCGAGGAACTCGACGAGCGCCTGCACCTCCGGCGACTCGGGCATGCGCCCATCTTCGCACCGGGCGGGGACACCCGGGTCCGGATCAGTCCCAGGCCAGGTAGTCCTCGATCGCGAAGGCCGTGTCGACCGGATCCGTCACCGGGAACAGGTGGCCCCCGTCGTCGATCGTCACGATGCTCGCGCGCTCGGGGATCGCGGCGCGCAGCCGCTCTCCGTTGGCGGGCGGCATGACGTCGTCGGCGGATCCCTGGATGATCAGGACCGGAACGGCAGGCGCGAGCGGCACGTCCACGTCTTCGACGCCCAGCAGCAGCACGCCGAGCGCGCGGTCGGTGCGCTGCGCGGACAGCGCGCGGGCGACGGTGCCGCCCACGCCGTGACCGCCGATCCAGGTCGCGCCGATGCCGACGTGATCCATGACGTCGCTCGCGTCCTGCGCCCGCTCCTGCAGCGTGAGGTCGTCGTCTCCGGCGCGGGATCCGATGCGCAGCACCCGGATGCCCTCACCGGCGAGGATGTGCGCGACCGAACCCAGCGCACCGCCTTCCAACCCGCGCCCGGGGATCAGCACAAGCGCCGGCCCGTCGCCCTCCGACATCTCGTCGACGTACGGGATCGCGCGGCCATCGGGCTCGAAGATGCTGTTCTGCGTCACCTCGATATCGTAGCGAGCCACTCTGCGTGCTCGGTCCGCGCGACAGGCGCCGCTCAGCGCTCGGCGACCCGCCCGTCCTCGACGTGCCAGCGCCGGTCGGTGCGCACCGTGGCGAGCATCCTCCGATCGTGCGTCACCAGCAGCAGCGTCCCCTCGTAGGACTCGAGCGCCTGCTCCAGCTGCTCGATGGCGGCAAGATCCAGGTGGTTGGTCGGCTCGTCGAGCACGAGCAGGTTGGTGCCCGCGCGCCTGCAGCAGCGCGAGACCTGCGCGAGTGCGCTCGCCGGGCGACAGCTCGTCGACGGGGCGATTCACGTGATCGGCCTTGAGTCCGAACTTCGCCAGCAGGGTGCGCACCTCTCCGGTGGCCATCTCGGGGACGAGTGCCTCGAAGGCCGCCGCGAGCGGCTGCGACCCGGTCAGCTGAGAACGCGCCTGGTCGATCTCGCCGATCCGGACGCTCGCGCCGAGGCTCGCGGTCCCCTCGTCCGGGTGCCGCCGGCCGAGCAGCGCCCGCAGCAGCGTCGACTTCCCGGCGCCGTTCGGGCCGGTGATGCCGATCCGCTCCCCCGCGTTCACCTGCAGCGACACGGGACCGAACGTGAATGTGCCCTGCCGGATCACCGCGGAATTGAGCGTGCTGACGACCGCGCTGGAACGAGGAGCGGCGGCGATGGTGAACGCGAGCTGCCACTCCTTGCGCGGCTCCTCGACCTCTTCGAGCCGAGCGATCCGGCTCTCCATCTGGCGGACCTTCTGCGCCTGCTTCTCGCTGGATTCGGTCGACGCCGTGCGCCGGATCTTGTCGTTGTCCGGCGCCTTGCGCATCGCGTTGCGCACGCCCTGGCTCGACCACTCGCGCTGGGTCCTGGCGCGGGCGACGAGGTCGGCCTTCTTCTCGGCGAACTCGTCGTACTTCTCGCGCTGATGGCGGCGCAGGGTCGCACGCTCCTCGAGATACGAGTCGTAGCCGCCGTTGAACACCCGGTTCGTGTGCTGCGCGAGATCGAGCTCCAGCACGCGGGTCACGCAGCGGGCGAGGAACTCGCGGTCGTGGCTGACCAGCACCACTCCCCCGCGCAGGCCCCGGACGAAGCTCTCCAGGCGCTCGAGTCCGTCCAGGTCGAGGTCGTTGGTGGGCTCGTCCAGCAGCACGATGTCGAATCGCGACAGGATCAGTGCGGCGAGTCCCACGCGCGCCGCCTGCCCGCCGGAGAGCGAGGTCATCAGGACCTCATCGGGATCCGCACCGTCGATCTCGAGCCCCAGATCGGCGAGCACGGCCGGGATCCGCTCGTCGAGGTCGGCGGCTCCGCTCGCGAGCCAGCGATCGAGCGCCGTCGAGTACGTGTCGGCCGGATCGATGCCGTCGACCGCCAAGGAGGGGTCCCCGAGGGCTTCGGCGGCGGCGTCCAGGTCGCTGGTCGCCGCCGCGCATCCCGTGCGGCGGGCGATGCAGCCGGTGATCGTCTCTCCGGCGACGCGCTCGTGCTCCTGCGGAAGCCACCCCACGAACGCGTCGGAGGGCGCCAGGGAGACGCTTCCGGCCAGCGGCTGGTCGATTCCGGCGAGCAGCCGCAGCAGGGTGGACTTCCCGGCGCCGTTCGCCCCGACCGCGCCGACGACATCCCCGGGGGCGACCGTCAGGTCGAGCCCGTCGAACAGCGTGCGATGACCGTGCCCTCCGGCGAGATTCTGGGCGACGAGGGTTGCGGTCATGGATCAATCCTGGCATCGGGCGGGGCCGCAGGATGACGAGAGCGCCTCGCCGGGCATCACTCGTGGGGCGCGCTGTGATCCCGGGTGTCGGGCTCGGCGCGAAGCAGGTCGGCGATCTCCTCCTCCGGGCGCGGGGCGACGTTCTCGTCGTCCTCGAGCTCGGGGATCGTGGGCCCACCCGGCGCGGGGATGTGCGGGTGCGCGGACCACTCATCGTTGTCGGACATATGGCCCCGTCTCCTCTCGACGACACCGCCAGCGTACGCCGGACTCCGCGCCCGTGGCCCTCATTCGGACTTGTCGAGCGACCGCTTCAGCCCTACGTGCGCCGTCCGGTAGCCGAGTCCGGTGTAGAAGGCGCGTGCCCGGACCCTGGCTTCGTCCGTGGTCACCTGGGCGAGGGTCGCTCCGCGGGACCGGCCGAAGTCGTGCGCCCACTCCAGCATCGCGGTCCCGAGGCCCTGGGAGCGCTCGGCCGGGGCGACACGCAGCCCCTCGATCTGCAGCCGCGTGGATCCGCCCCGGGAGAGCCCGGGGATCACGGTCAGCTGCATGGTCGCCACGATGCGGTCGGCCTCGTCGCGCACGACGCCCAGGTAGTGCGAGCGGTCGCGCACGACCGCGTTGTAAGCGGATTCGTACCAGTCGAACTCGGCATCCTCACGATCCGCGCCGAAAGGGTCGTCCGCCAGCAGGGCCGCGATGACTTCGACGTCGTCGCGGCCTGCTCGCTCGATCCGGTACGTGCGCCCCGCCACCCGCAGCAGCCCTCGGACGGAGGTCTTCGCATCCGCCTGCAACCGGCTGACGAGCAGGTCGAGCCAGGCTCCGACGTTGGCCCTGGCCTCTGCGGTGTCGGGATAGCGGCACCGCAGATGCAGCCCCGACTCGTCGAGGATGAACCAGAGCATGACGCCATCCGTGTCGATCGCGGCGCCGACATACTGGGCGTCCATGCCGACCGAGTCGATCCGCACCGGGAGCCGGCGCAGATCGAGCCAGGAGATCGCGAACATCCCGGGCGCGACCGGCATGCCGCCCCAGGGCCCGAGCACATCTGCGAGCGGCCAGGATCCCAGTTGCACAGCCTCCTTGACCGCGGCCGCCGCCGCATGCGGCTCTGCGACGGCCGACTCCAGCACCGAGTTGGTGATGAACCAGCCCACCGAGTCGTGCCAGGTGTGGTCGTAGCGGCTGTGCACCGGGAAGATCGCACGCAGCGCGGTGCCGGCGAGGTCGCGGGTGACGGCGGTCATGGCGACCACGGCGAACGCCAGCGTCGAGACGCCCTCTTCGCGGGCCTGCGCCGCGAAGGCCGCACTTTGGTCCGGATCGAGCACATCGCGTACCTCGACCCGTTCGCGCTGCGGCTCAGGCGGGCCCAAGGACAGCGGGAACCGCGGCATCGCGCCGCCGCTGTCACGAATGATGTCCGCCCACCGACGACGCACCTCCTCCGGCGCCGGGTCCCGTTCGAGCAGGGACCGCGTGTGCTCGACGAAGGCCGGGACCGGCGCCAGCCACGGTTCCCGGCCTGCCGGCACCGTGTCCAGAGCAGTGAGCAGATCACGCGCGATCACGAGCAT
The DNA here is from genome assembly GCA_963791605.1 of uncultured Actinomycetota bacterium. Lineage (GTDB taxonomy): Bacteria > Actinomycetota > Actinomycetes > Actinomycetales > Microbacteriaceae > Microbacterium. The sequence goes on from CAWBTB010000009.1 coordinate 198,850, forward strand.
CGACCACATGTCGACATGCGCATGATCCGCCCCGATCACCACGGTGAGTCCGGCGGCAGTGTCGAGCACGCACAGCCGGTGCGACGGTCGCCCGTAGGGGGTGCACGTCGCGTCGAGCATCTCGCGGACGGCGTCGTTCACCGCCTGCCCTGGGACGATCTCGTGCTCGACCCAGGACCCGGGCCCGATCGCGACCTCGTGCAGCTGCGGATCCCCCGACGCATCGGGCACGAACGCCGTACGCAAGGTGCCGTGGCGGGCGATGACCGCCAACCAGGCCTCGGCGATCGTCTCCCACGACGGGCGGGTGGGCAGCCGGAAGGATATGCCCATCCAGGACCCCGGCCGGTCGCCGGCGCCCACATGGATCCGCTGGTCGAAGGACACCGGAAGCCGCCGGTCGAGGACCGAGGCGCTCACGTCGTAGCCCCAGAGCCGTCCGAACGGGAGGCGCAACTGCGTGACGTGGGTCAGGCGCATGGGAGTACCTTAGCGTCCCGCTACCCTGGGCTTCAGATCCGCGCGCCCACCCGAATCGGCGCGTGCCCCGACGACGCAAGGAGCCCGATGCCCACCTTCGAGGTCGCTGGCGCAGAGCTCGCGGTCGCACTCAGCGACGAGGGCGGGCGCCCCGTCGTGCAGCTGCACGGCCTGACCTCGAGCCGTGCCCGCGATCGCGTGCTGAACCTCGACCTCGGGCGGGGGCTCAGCGGAACGCGGTTGCTGCGCTACGACGCGCGCGGCCACGGCCGATCGACGGGACGCAAGGTCGCCGAGGACTACGTGTGGGCGAACCTCGCCGACGATCTGCTGCGGCTGCTCGATCACTGGTTCCCCGGAGAACGCGTGCACGGCGTCGGACCCTCCATGGGGGCGGCCACGCTGCTGCATGCCGCTTCCCGTGAACCGGATCGGTTCGCCGGGCTCACTCTCATGGTGCCGCCCACCGCCTGGGAGACGCGGGCGGCGCAGGCGGGGAACTACCGGCGCGATGCGGCGCTGATCGAGTCCGAGGGAGTCGAGGCATTCCTCGCGTCGACGCGCGGCGGAACCCCGCCGCCCGCCACCGCGGGCGCACCGGAGACGGTGCCCGACGTCGCCGACGCGTTGCTGCCGTCTCTGCTGCGCGGCGCGGCGCTCAGCGATCTGCCGGCGCCCGGCGACATCGCGCGCATCGACGCGCCGACCACGATCCTGGCCTGGATCGAGGACCCAGGCCATCCGCTATCGACCGCGCAGGCGCTGGTGGCACTCCTCCCTCAGGCGACCCTGTCGGTCGCGCATGGCCCGGCGGAGCTGGAGACCTGGCCGCAGGTCCTCGCGCAGGACGTCGCCCAGGCCCGCTAGTACGCTGGGGAGCAGCCGCGATCCGTGCGGGAAGGGACGGGCTTGCATGAACATCACCCAGCTTCGGCGCTTCGTCGCCGTCGCGGAGGACCTGCATTTCCCACGCGCCGCGAGCAGGCTCGGGATCTCGCTCACCGCGCTGTACTCGTCGATCGACAAACTCGAGGAGGAGGTCGGGCATCCGCTCGTCATCCGCGGCGGCGACACTCGGCTGACCAAGGCCGGCATTCTGCTGCTTCCCGAGGCGCGAGAGCGGATCGCCGCCGCGCCACCGGCGCCACCGAAGTCGACCTCGCCGTCCGGCGGCAAGGCCAAGGCGTCGAAGGGCAAGGGCCGCGCTCCCGTCGTGAAGGGGCAGCCCAAGCCGTACAAGAAGCGTCAAGGACGCTGACGGATCCGGACGGCCGGTCCGCGAGCCATCGACGCGTCCCGGGATCAGCGCGTTCCGCCCAGGCGAGGATCTCGGCGAACTGCGCGCCTGCTCGAGTCCTACCGAATCCATCCCGTCGCCGATCAGCCTCCGATGCGACCGCGCAATCGTCGAAGGTGGTGGCTCCGCGCGTACTCCGGATCGGGAGACCCAGCGGTCATCGACTTCTCACCGTATCCCGGTCAGGACGCCGAGAAGCTCCAAGCTCGCATCGACGCAGCCGAGTCGGCGTTGCGCGCCGCTGGATTCGACGTCGTGACGTGCCCGGTACCGGACGATCCCGATGCCGCAGAGGATCGGATCCGCGGGTGCTTCACAGGACCTGCGTTCGACGTGGTCGAAATCGGATCCGGGTTGCGTACCTCTCATGAGTACACCGAGATCTTCGAGTGCGCCGTCAACATCGTGGCTGAACTTCAACCGGACATCCGGTTCTGCTTCAACGACTCACCCTAGTCCACGCTCCAGGCGGTACGTCGCGGCATGACACGGTGATCCGCGGGCAGCGCAGGCGGGAAACCGACGACGCTCGCCGAGACGATCCCCGATGGCGCGGATGACCTCGTCCGCGCACTGGATCTTCCGGGGTGTCGCATCCGGGATCGCCAGATGCTCGACGCGCTGGGGGCTCTTGCAGCTCCAGCTCAGGGCTGCTTTATGCATCAGCTCTGCGAACTCGTGCAGGCGCGGCGTACAGAGCCATGGTCGCGCTACCGAGTGGACTCCGGCAAGAAGCCGAAGCCGATGAACCGCGCCAAGAACCGCCGCAGCAGCGGCGAGCACAGCCGAAGGAGCAGCAGCAGCGGACGCGGCATCACGCGCAGACGTCCATCGGCGGTCGCCCGGGCGAGCGTGGCGTGAGCGCGTTGCTGGACCCGCTGCATACGGCGCGCCGGGCGCTCGCGGCGCGCCTGTACGGCGGCCAGCACATCGTCGGGAACAGCGGCGGACTGCAGCGGACCGGCGACCGCGTTCGACAGTGCCACCGCATCCTGGATCGCGTAATTGACGCCCACACCGAACATCGGCGACATGGCGTGCGCGGCGTCGCCGATGGCGATGAAGCCCTCCCGGTGCCAGCGCCCGAGGTGATCGATCCGGATGGAGAGCAGCCGGATCCGATCCCAGTCGTCCAGCATGTCGACGACGGTCGCCAAGGGCGGCGCCGCCGCGGCGACCGCTGCACGGAACGCCTCGATCCCCTGCGCCCGCACCGCCTCGAAACGGCCCTTCGGGATCAGCATCCCGGCCTGGTAGTGGTCGCCGCGGTCGATCGTGAGGACCAGACCGCGCGTCGACAGGTAGCCGAGCGTGCTGGGCGGCGGATCCTGCGGCTTCGGCAGCCGGAACCAGAGTACGTCCATGGGCACCCCGGCCTCGTCGGGCTCCAAGCCCGCCTGCTCCCGCAGCACCGAGGTGCGTCCATCCGCGGCGACGGTCAACGTCGCGCGGATCTCGCTCACGCCGTCCGGTCCGACCGCGCGGACCCCGACCACGCGTCCGCGCTCGATGAGCAGCTCTTCGCCCACGGTGCTCATCCGCAGGTCGAACCCCTCAAGCGCCGCACCTTCGTCGGCAAGGAAGTTCAGGAAGTCCCACTGCGGCGCGAATACGAGGAAGTCGTCCGGTTTCGGGAGCGTACCGAAATCCGCCGCGGTGAAGCGCTCGCCGTCGATCACGACGTCCATCGTCCGCACCCGGGTCAGCGGCAACGCGAGGAACCGCTCGCCGAGGCCGAGCTCACGCAGCAACCTGATCGTGGACGGATGGATGGTGTCGCCACGGAAGTCACGCAGGAAGTCCGCATGCTTCTCCAGCACGGTCACCCGCCGTCCCGCCCGCGCCAGCAGGTAGCCGAGCATCATGCCAGCCGGTCCCCCGCCCACCACGACGCAGTCGCACTCGATCGTCCGCGTTCCGGCCAAGGACCCACCTCCTGATCCGACCCTGCCACGGGCTTGCCCGCGGCACCAGCGGCCGACGGGTCAGACGCCGCGCCGAGCGCACCCAGGACGGCCGCATGACCGTGAACCCTGGGTGCGCTCGCCTTGTCCTCGCACGGTGCCGGGCGATACGAGGCCTCTTCCTCGCCGGGTTGCGACTGCAGGCCGGGCGTTGACCCGGTCTCACCAGATGCCTCTCCGCTGCTGCCGCCAGAGCACGCAGGGCTGTACCGACCCCTGGCGCACGCCACGGCACGGCTCCGCAGCGGCACCGCGTACCCGTTCGTACGCGTTCATGAAGATCTCGCAGTCGCAGCAGCACGCGCCCTTCTCACTCAGGGATCGGGCCAGCGCGGTAGCGCGCGGCGCCCGCAGATCCCGGAAATGCAACGCGAAGCGGTGAGTGCCGTTGCACCCGTGCTCGGCGAGCTGGCGGTCCACGAAGCAGACCAGGCATTCGCCGTCGCGCGGAGCGAGGAGCTCCTCCGACAGCGCCCGGACGATCCGCTCCGCTTCGAGGTCGATCTGCTGTGGTCCCATGCCCAGATGCTGCCCCAGGCCACGGACATTCTCGCCCGCAATCCACCGCCCGGAGCGCCATCCGTCGAACCGGTGAGCGATCGGCAGGGTCCCCGATCGGATCAGAGCTTCGGCGCGATGAACGCACCTCAGGGTCAGCCGATCATATAGACCATGCCGCGACCGTCTTCGGCGAGGCCATGCACGAAGAGCCGCGCGCGCTCAAGGAAATTCAGCGCATATCGCACCTCATCGTCGGGATCGCGAAAGCCGTGATACCACTGCTGGACACGACTCTTCGCATCGTGGTCGGTGATCGTCGCCAGATCCTGGTCTGCGAGCGTGACTTCCTCGGGTGTGACCGCCCGGATCCATGGATCCCAGCCGCGATCATGCATCGTCACCTGCCCTTCGAAGATCTGGAAGGCGGGACGGGGAGCGCTCCGCTCGGTATTCGCCGACGTGATCAACTGAAGGTGTGTCCAGGCCTTGTCGAGGTAGAGCATCTCCCGTTTGGGCGGGACCTGCTGGAAGGTGACGTTGACATTGACAGACTTGCCGGGCTCGAGTCCCCATGCGTCGGCGAGGGGATCAGCGGAGAGAAAACGACCTGGCTCGGCGAGGACGGCTTCGGTCTGATCTGCGTCGAAGGCGTACGCGTAGTATCTGATTCCCATGTTCCCACTGTGGCTCGGGGCGTGCCGCGACAACGGGCGTCCTGCCAAAGACGTGCCGAACTCGCCGACCGCTCAACCTGTGCAGGAGGAACCGATCTGGCAGCCGAGAGCCTCGAGCAGTGGCATCATGCGCGCCGCTCCCATCCTGGGTCCAGCATCTGCGAGCCACGACGACCAGCCCACGCCGAACGCACCTCCGACGAATCCCCAGACGGCGACGAAGGCGATCGCCGCGAACCGCGAGCCACCGCCCGTGCCCCACCACCGCCGCTACTTGTGGATCTTCCTCGACGGCCTCCGCCCCGACAGAGAGCAGGCCTCGCCGCCACCCGTGCCGCCGCTGACCACCGACGAGACGCACCGGATGCTCGGAGCGCCGCCCTCGGCGGACCACCGAGCCTGACGACGGACAAGCGCCCCGCGACAGCGGCCGCCGATGTCGAATCGAAACCCGAGGGTCGATCCCAGTGGAAGGCTATAAGTCGTAGAGGTCTCCGCAGAGAGAGCGTCTTGCCGTCATCGAATCCGGAGCGGTTCGCGCGACGTACCGCGACCGCAGCTGGTCAGCGTAGCGCGAGCGTCTCCACCGGCTGCCCCGTGATCTCGGCGATCAGACCGAAGTCCTTGTCCACGGCCAGCACTGTGAGGCCCGCCTTCTCCGCGGTTGCCGCTATGAGGAGGTCTGGGATCGAAGGCGCGCGATGTTGTCCTCGGTCTGCGAGCAGCATCTGCACTTCCCACGCGCGATCTTCCATCGACGGCGTGAGGCGTTCGATCGGCATGAGAGACAACGGAGGAAGCTCGAAGATCATCCGACCATCCACGCCCGTGCGCACCGAGAATCCGATCTCGAGCCTCGTGATCGTCGAGACCCGCACGAGACCGCGCTCAATGCGAGCGTTCCACTCGTCGGCGTCCACCCCCTGCCCCAAGTGCATCCGCACGTATGCGGACTTGTCGATGAGCCAGCCTGTCACCGCCATGCGGCAGCCATTATGTCCGGATCGTCAAGGTCGGCGAGAACCTCAGCCGATCGCTTCCAACTCTCTGCTGTGACCTTCGCGACGGGACGGGGCGTGTCTCCTTCGAGTCGGCGGCGCAGATACTCGTTGCGCGACAGCCCGAGCGCTTCAGCGCTCTGGTCGATGGCGCGACAGTCTCGTCGCTAAGTCCACGAATGAGCACGTTCGTCATGGTAGGCACCTCCACGCTATGACATCATGATATCAAACGCTCATGAGAGGATCTCATCGTGCTGACCTGGCGATACGTCGCAACGAAGGTCCAGGACCGCGACGCGGGTACCGAATCGTGGGAAATCCGCGAGCTACCCGGAGGACAGCGGAGAATTTTCCTACACCGCGAGGCCGGCCTCGCCTGGTGGGGATGACCTCGCCGAACTCATCCGTGATCTCAGCCACATGGCTTCCGACGCACGGCTTCCCTGGCTCGACCTGACGGGCGACGAGCCCCGCATCGTCGACGAATGATCAGCGTGAATCAGACGTCAAACCTGAATTCGACCACGTCGCCACGGTTAGGAGCATCACGTCGGACACCGCATCGGGGACAGACGCGGTGTTGGTCCCCGGCCATCAGGCGACCTGCACGCGTTGATCACCCGCCACTTACTCGATGGCCAATCCCCCGCCGACGGCTTCGAGATAGCCGCGGATAGTGCTGACCTTCGCGCTCTCGAGGTCGCCGTGCTCGATCTTGGAGACCTGGCGCTGCCCGACACCGATGCGTTGCGCGAGCTGAGCCTGGGTGAGAACGGCCTGCTCGCGCAACTCGCGCAGGCGGAAGGCCCGCACCTCTGCGAGCATCCGCTCCTTGCGCGCATCGATCCGCGCCCGCGCATCGTCGTCAGCAGGACGCTTGGCAACGTAGTCCTCGTAATTCAGAGCCAACTCGATCACTCTCCTCTCAGCCGGTCCAGATGGTCGTCAAACATGTCGTCAGCCAACCGAGTGGACTCCGGCAAGAAGCCGAAGCCGATGAACCGCGCCAAGAACCGCCGCAGCAGCGGCGAGCACAGCCGAAGGAGCAGCAGCAGCGGACGCGGCATCACGCGCAGACGTCCACCGGCGGTCGCCCGGGCGAGCGTGGCGTGAGCGCGTTGCTGGACCCGCTGCATACGGCGCGCCGGGCGCTCGCGGCGCGCCTGTACGGCGGCCAGCACATCGTCGGGAACAGCGGCGCACTGCAGCGGACCGGCGACCGCGTTCGACAGTGCCACCGCATCCTGGATCGCGTAATTGACGCCCACACCGAACATCGGCGACATGGCGTGCGCGGCGTCGCCGATGGCGATGAAGCCCTCCCGGTGCCAGCGCCCGAGGTGATCGATCCGGATGGAGAGCAGCCGGATCCGATCCCAGTCGTCCAGCATGTCGACGACGGTCGCCAAGGGCGGCGCCGCCGCGGCGACCGCTGCACGGAACGCCTCGATCCCCTGCGCCCGCACCGCCTCGAAACGGCCCTTCGGGATCAGCATCCCGGCCTGGTAGTGGTCGCCGCGGTCGATCGTGAGGACCAGACCGCGCGTCGACAGGTAGCCGAGCGTGCTGGGCGGCGGATCCTGCGGCTTCGGCAGCCGGAACCAGAGTACGTCCATGGGCACCCCGGCCTCGTCGGGCTCCAAGCCCGCCTGCTCCCGCAGCACCGAGGTGCGTCCATCCGCGGCGACGGTCAACGTCGCGCGGATCTCGCTCACGCCGTCCGGTCCGACCGCGCGGACCCCGACCACGCGTCCGCGCTCGATGAGCAGCTCTTCGCCCACGGTGCTCATCCGCAGGTCGAACCCCTCAAGCGCCGCACCTTCGTCGGCAAGGAAGTTCAGGAAGTCCCACTGCGGCGCGAATACGAGGAAGTCGTCCGGTTTCGGGAGCGTACCGAAATCCGCCGCGGTGAAGCGCTCGCCGTCGATCACGACGTCCATCGTCCGCACCCGGGTCAACGGCAATGCGAGGAACCGCTCACCGAGGCCGAGCTCACGCAGCAACCTGATCGTGGACGGATGGATGGTGTCGCCACGGAAGTCACGCAGGAAGTCCGCATGCTTCTCCAGCACGGTCACCCGCCGTCCCGCCCGCGCCAGCAAGTAGCCGAGCATCATGCCAGCCGGTCCCCCGCCCACCACGACGCAGTCGCACTCGATCGCCCGCGCTCCGGCCAAGGACCCACCTCCTGATCCGACCCTGCCACGGGCTTGCCCGCGGCACCAGCGGCCGACGGGTCAGACGCCGCGCCGAGCGCACCCAGGACGGCCGCATGACCGTGAACCCTGGGTGCGCTCGCCTCGTCCTGGCATGGTGCCGGGCGATACGAGACCTCTTCCTCGCCAGGTTGCGACTGCAGGCCGGGCGTTGACCCGGTCTCACCAGATGCCTCTCCGCTGCCGCCGCCAGAGCACGCAGGGCTGTACCGACCCCTGGCGCACGCCACGGCACGGCTCCGCAGCGGCACCGCGTACCCGTTCGTACGCGTTCATGAAGATCTCGCAGTCGCAGCAGCACGCGCCCTTCTCACTCAGGGATCGGGCCAGCGCGGTAGCGCGCAGCGCCCGCAGATCCCGGAAATGCAACGCGAAGCGGTGAGTGCCGTTGCACCCGTGCTCGGCGAGCTGGCGGTCCACGAAGCAGACCAGGCATTCGCCGTCGCGCGGAGCGAGGAGCTCCTCCGACAGCGCCCGGACGATCCGCTCCGCTTCGAGGTCGATCTGCTGTGGTCCCATGCCCAGATGCTGCCCCAGGCCACGGACATTCTCGCCCGCAATCCACCGCCCGGAGCGCCATCCGTCGAACCGGTGAGCGATCGGCAGGGTCCCCGATCGGATCAGAGCTTCGGCGCGATGAACGCACCTCAGGGTCAGCCGATCATATAGACCATGCCGCGACCGTCTTCGGCGAGGCCATGCACGAAGAGCCGCGCGCGCTCAAGGAAATCCAGCGCATATCGCACCTCATCGTCGGGATCGCGAAAGCCGTGATACCACTGCTGGACACGACTCTTCGCATCGTGGTCGGTGATCGTCGCCAGATCCTGGTCTGCGAGCGTGACTTCCTCGGGTGTGACCGCCCGGATCCATGGATCCCAGCCGCGATCATGCATCGTCACCTGCCCTTCGAAGATCTGGAAGGCGGGACGGGGAGCGCTCCGCTCGGTATTCGCCGACGTGATCAACTGAAGGTGTGTCCAGGCCTTGTCGAGGTAGAGCATCTCCCGTTTGGGCGGGACCTGCTGGAAGGTGACGTTGACACTGACAGACCTGCCGGGCTCGAGTCCCCATGCGTCGGCGAGGGGATCAGCGGAGAGAAAACGACCTGGCTCGGCGAGGACGGCTTCGGTCTGATCTGCGTCGAAGGCGTACGCGTAGTATCTGATTCCCATGTTCCCACTGTGGCTCGGGGCGTGCCGCGACAACGGGCGTCCTGCCAAAGACGTGCCGAACTGGCCGACCGCTCAACCTGTGCAGGAGGAACCGATCTGGCAGCCGAGAGCCTCGAGCAGTGGCATCATGCGCGCCGCTCCCATCCTGGGTCCAGCATCTGCGAGCCACGACGACCAGCCCACGCCGAACGCACCTCCGACGAATCCCCAGACGGCGACGAAGGCGATCGCCGCGAACCGCGAGCCACCGCCCGTGCCCCACCACCGCCGCTACTTGTGGATCTTCCTCGACGGCCTCCGCCCCGACAGAGAGCAGGCCTCGCCGCCACCCGTGCCGCCGCTGACCACCGACGAGACGCACCGGATGCTCGGAGCGCCGCCCTCGGCGGACCACCGAGCCTGACGACGGACAAGCGCCCCGCGACAGCGGCCGCCGATGTCGAATCGAAACCCGAGGGTCGATCCCAGTGGAAGGCTATAAGTCGTAGAGGTCTCCGCAGAGAGAGCGTCTTGCCGTCATCGAATCCGGAGCGGTTCGCGCGACGTACCGCGACCGCAGCTGGTCAGCGTAGCGCGAGCGTCTCCACCGGCTGCCCCGTGATCTCGGCGATCAGACCGAAGTCCTTGTCCACGGCCAGCACTGTGAGGCCCGCCTTCTCCGCGGTTGCCGCTATGAGGAGGTCTGGGATCGAAGGCGCGCGATGTTGTCCTCGGTCTGCGAGCAGCATCTGCACTTCCCACGCGCGATCTTCCATCGACGGCGTGAGGCGTTCGATCGGCATGAGAGACAACGGAGGAAGCTCGAAGATCATCCGACCATCCACGCCCGTGCGCACCGAGAATCCGATCTCGAGCCTCGTGATCGTCGAGACCCGCACGAGACCGCGCTCAATGCGAGCGTTCCACTCGTCGGCGTCCACCCCCTGCCCCAAGTGCATCCGCACGTATGCGGACTTGTCGATGAGCCAGCCTGTCACCGCCATGCGGCAGCCATTATGTCCGGATCGTCAAGGTCGGCGAGAACCTCAGCCGATCGCTTCCAACTCTCTGCTGTGACCTTCGCGACGGGACGGGGCGTGTCTCCTTCGAGTCGGCGGCGCAGATACTCGTTGCGCGACAGCCCGAGCGCTTCAGCGCTCTGGTCGATGCGCGCGACAGTCTCGTCGCTAAGTCCACGAATGAGCACGTTCGTCATGGTAGGCACCTCCACGCTATGACATCATGATATCAAACGCTCATGAGAGGATCTCATCGTGCTGACCTGGCGATACGTCGCAACGAAGGTCCAGGACCGCGACGCGGGTACCGAATCGTGGGAAATCCGCGAGCTACCCGGAGGACAGCGGAGAATTTTCCTACACCGCGAGGCCGGCCTCGCCTGGTGGGGATGACCTCGCCGAACTCATCCGTGATCTCAGCCACATGGCTTCCGACGCACGGCTTCCCTGGCTCGACCTGACGGGCGACGAGCCCCGCATCGTCGACGAATGATCAGCGTGAATCAGACGTCAAACCTGAATTCGACCACGTCGCCACGGTTAGGAGCATCACGTCGGACACCGCATCGGGGACAGACGCGGTGTTGGTCCCCGGCCATCAGGCGACCTGCACGCGTTGATCACCCGCCACTTACTCGATGGCCAATCCCCCGCCGACGGCTTCGAGATAGCCGCGGATAGTGCTGACCTTCGCGCTCTCGAGGTCGCCGTGCTCGATCTTGGAGACCTGGCGCTGCCCGACACCGATGCGTTGCGCGAGCTGAGCCTGGGTGAGAACGGCCTGCTCGCGCAACTCGCGCAGGCGGAAGGCCCGCACCTCTGCGAGCATCCGCTCCTTGCGCGCATCGATCCGCGCCCGCGCATCGTCGTCAGCAGGACGCTTGGCAACGTAGTCCTCGTAATTCAGAGCCAACTCGATCACTCTCCTCTCAGCCGGTCCAGATGGTCGTCAAACATGTCGTCAGCCATCGGGATGTTCTTCTTGTACCAGCGCGTCCAGTTGCCCGCTTTGTCGCTGTACTCGTCGATCGACAAGCTCGAGGAAGAGATCGGGCATCCGCTCGTCATCCGCGGCGGCGACACTCGGCTGACCAAGGCCGGCATTCTCCTCCTTCCCGAAGCGCGGGAGCGGATCGCCGCCGCGCCACCGGTGCCGCCGAAATCGACCTCACCGTCCGGCCGTAAGGCCAAGGCGTCGAAGGGGAAGGGCCGCACTCCCGTCGTGAAGGGACAGCCCAAGCCGTACAAGAAGCGTCAGGGGCGCTGACGCGGAACCTGGCGGACTCTGCGCGTTATGGTCACGAGGTCTCCTTCGTCGCCGCCGCGGACAGGTCGGCCGTGCTGACGTCGGTCTTTCGCGCACCCCCGCGCTGTGCTGCTGCTCCCGCGATGATCACGATGGCGATCCCGAGCAGCTGCATGAACGTGGGCGTCTGAGCGAGCACGAGCAACCCGATCAGGATGCCGAAGGCGGGCTCGATCGAGAGCAGCGTGCCGAACGCGGTGTGGGTCATGCGGCGCAGGGCGAGCATCTCGAGCCCGAACGCGAGCACCGGCGTGATCAGCGCGATCCCGGCGGCCACAGGCAGCACCCACCAGGTGAGATGACCGCCGAGGACCTGCGGCAGCCCGACCGGCAGCGTGGCCAGCGCGGCGATCGGGATCGTGAGCGAGAGCCCGCTGATGCCGGAGAACCGGTCGCCGATGTGCTGCGTAAGCAGGTTGTACAGCCCCCAGCACGCGCCTGCGGCCAGGCCGAAACCGACCCCGGCCAGGTCGATCTCCCCCTGCCAGGGCTCGGTGAGCAGCACCACGCCGATCAAGGCGAGCAGGGGCCACACCAGCACCCTGCGGTTCTTGCTCATCAGACCCGCCACGGTCAGCGGTCCGAGGAATTCGATCGCGACCGCCGTGCCCAGCGGGATCCGTTCCACGGCAGCGAGGTAGAAGGTCGTCATGAACCCCGTGACCACGCCGAGGGCGAGCAGTGCCGGAAGGTCCTTGCGGCGAAGGGAACGGATCGCCGGGCGGGCGATCATCCAGAGGAAGACCGCCCCGAAGCACATCCGCAGCCAGGCCGTGCCGCCCGCGCCGACCTGCTCGATCACCGGGACGGAGAGGGCGTTCGAGAACTGCACGGCGAGCATGGCGGCGACGGCCATCGACCACGGCGGGATCCCTCGGACGCTGCGGGAGATTTCAGGCATTGTCGGTCTCCGTCCTGCGTGCGTGCCCCACCCCGGGCTCGTACACGGCAAGCGCGAATCGAGCGGGGCCGTCGCCCGCGTTGGAATACGAGTGGTCGGTGTCGCCGAAGAACGTCAGCGCGTCTCCTTCATCGAGCGTGTGCGCATGTCCGTCGACGTCGACCGTGATCGTCCCCTGCTGGACCTGAAGCAGCTCACGCGTGCCGGCCGCGTGAGCCTCGCTCTCGTGACGCTCGCCCGCAGCGAGCGTCCAGTCCCACAGCTCGACCACGTCGGGCGGCTCCGTGCCGGCGACCAGCACACCGCGGCCGCCGGAAGTGCCCGTCCAGAGCACAGCACCCTCGCCGGTCCGCGTCACCTTCGCGACCTTCGATGCGGGCGGCTCCACGAGAGCCGGCAGGCCGACGCCGAGCGCGTCGGAGAGGCGCAGGAGCGTGCCGACGCTCGGGTTCACCGAGCCCTGTTCGACATTGACGACCATGCGCCGGCTCACCCCGGCACTCTGGGCGAGCTGGTCGAGCGTCCAGCCGCGCGCGCTCCGCTCCTGCTTCACCCGCGCGCCGATCACGCGCGCCAGCGTCACTGCGTCGTCATCCATATAGTGCATCATAGTGCACTATATACGCACTGTCCTGCCTCAGAGTTGCGCTCCTCGATCCCTCACGCTCGCTCAGCGACCGGTAGAGGAGCGGAAGATCAAACCAGGCCTTCGAACCTGTCCTCGCACGGTCGCCAGACGATCCGTGCCCCGTCAGGAATCCGGCGAGCATTGCAATCTCGACATAGACCGCCTCGAGTTTCGGACGACAGCAACCCGTTCGGCACGTATGCGTCGGTTGCACTCACGCGATCTTCAGCGGGGTGACGTCAGCCGTGGGGAACGTGGTCTCGCAGTGCGTCGGCAAGCGGTGGGAGGTGAGTCTCCACGACATCGCGGACCACGCCCACGTCGACTCCGAAGTACTGGTGGACGAGGATGTTGCGGAAGCCCCTGATCTGCGGCCAGGCGATCTCCGGGTGCGCACCTGTGATCTCCTCCGGAAGGTGGTTCACAGCTTCGCCGATGATCTGCAGGTTGCGCTCGATCGCGTCCTCTGCCATCTCCACGACGTCGGCATCACCATCAAGAGCAACTACGTATCGTTGGCAACGCTCGACAGCAACGAGAACATCAAGGAGGCGCTGAGAATGCTCGCGACTCACAGCGCAACCGCTTCACCGAACGCCGAGGCAGAAATCGGGCGCTTGAGCAGCTGAACCGGGAACACGTCGATGTCGTCGCGGCCGAACAGCACTCGAGCTTCTTCCATCAGCCCAGAGGCCCGCATGAGAAGGTTTCCGTCCGCGGGGTCCATCTGGACGAGGATGTCGATATCCGAACCCGAGTGCGCGGTGCCGCGGGCGACTGAGCCGAACAGCTTCGGGTTTGTCGCCCCATACCGCTCAAGCAGCATCCGGAACTCGTCGCGATGCTCGTCGAGGACCTCGCGCAAGGCGAGCGTCTCAGGCGTCACCGCGACCTCAGGCATGCCCACAGGATACCGCTCGGGGCGACTGGATGGCTTGGAACGCTGCCCACGCTCGCAGCGAGCGGTGCGCCCGGAAGTCATCGCTTCATGGAAGCCGAATGGGCAGTGAGGAAGGCAGCAGGATGCTGCGAACTTCATGCGGGCTCCAAGACCCGGGGTGCTGCCACCGACCGGCTCGCCAAGCGGTCGACGATCTCAACCTCCGCAGGCACGCACCGTCGTCGCTCGGTCACTCCGCCGGACCGGCAGCGCTTGGGCCGTCCGCGGGGCGGCGCAACTCTTGCAGATGCGCGATCACCGCCTGGCGCATGACGTCCGGTTCGAGGAGATCCGGGTGCAGGACTGATCGGAGGGTCAGTCCGTCGAGGAGGGCGGACAGGCGCGCCGCTTCGAGAGCCAGATCGAGCCGGGAAACGGTGGCGCCGCGTGAGTGGACAGATTCGAGGATCAGCTCGATCAGCCGAGTCGTCTGCGACGCAGCCTGTTGCGACGTACGGGTGAGCTGCGGGTCGGTGCGGGCGGCCGTCTCGAACTCGATCCAGACGACGGCCTCATCGCGCCGAGCCTCGTCCAGGGGCAGGAACTCGCACAGCAGGTCGGCGGTCGCCTGCAGCCGCGCTTCGGCGTCGAGCTGACCGCTGTCCAGACCGGCTCGCAGGGCCTGGGCACTGGCGAGGATGCGGTCGCGGAACCGGTCGGAGATGGTGTCGAAGGCGAAGCCGATCATCTCCTCGCGCGTGCCGAGGAAGTGCCGGACCGAGCCGATGGCGAGGCCCGCCCGGTCGGCGACAGTGGCAAGGGTGACCTTCGAGAAGCCTCCGTCGCGGAGCACGTCGAACAGTGCGTCGGCGATGGCCTGGCGGCGCTGCTCGAGGTCTACGACTTTCGGCACGTATCTTTTATAGCATGATCGTGCTACGATGATTTAGCATGGACACGCTAATTCAGTTCTGGCCGCTTCTGATCGTGGCGCTCCTGGTCGTCCTGGTGGTGCGTCGCATCCGGGGTGAGCCGCTCGACCTCAAGGACGCTGCGGCGACACCGCTGGTCCTGCTTACGATCGGCACGCACATGATCGTCCAGGCGGGCCCCTCTCCCGTCGATCTGGCCTGGCTGGCCGGACTGTCCATCGTCAGCCTGGCCTTCGGCGCGGCGAGATCGGCGACCATCGTGATCGAGCGCCGTGGTGACGGGTTCGTGCAGCGCTACCGCTGGACAACCTTCGCGCTGCTCGTCGCCTCATTGCTGGTGGGCGCGGCCCTCGGGCAGCTCGCGCAGCAACTCGGCATGCACGAGGCAGCCAGGCCGCTGATCTTCACCATCGGCGTCGGACTCGCCGGCGAGGGCGTGATCACGCTCATCAGGGCGGCCCGGCGCGGCGTCGAGATGCCGTGGAAGACGCTCGGCCACGACCTCCGCGACCGGCTCCTTGACCGGAGCTGACCAACGCTGGGCGAGGCGGCGCACCGCCAAACCGCGGAACGGAAGGCGGCCACGTCCGGGATCGCAGACAAGGGCTCGATTGAAACCAGGAAGGAGTGACCATGCGCAAGCTCGTCTACTACATCGGAGTGTCCATCGACGGCCGCATCGCGGGGCCGGGAGGCGAGGTGGACTTCTATCCCGTCGGCGACGGCGCGGACGCCGCCGCGTATATGGACTGGGTCAACCAGCGCTACCCCGAGACCGTGCCCACTCAGTACCGCCGGCTGGCCGGGCTTGAGGACGCAGCCAACGAGCGGTTCGACACCGTCCTGATGGGGATGAACACCTACCGCTTCGTCCTCGACCAGGGCGTGAGCAGCCCGTATGCACACCTGCGCCAGTACGTCGTCTCCCGGTCGATCGATCGGATCCCGGAGCCTGCAGTGAAACTGGCCGGTGACGGCCTGGCTCTCGTGCAGGAGCTCAAGCGCGAGAACGGAATGGACATCTGGCTGTGCGGCGGCGGCCGACTGGCCGACACGCTGCTGCCCGAGATCGACGAACTCATCATCAAGCACTACCCCGTTGTGGCCGGGGCCGGACCGGCCCTCGTTGAGGGCGAGTTCCATCCCACGGAGTTCACCACGACCGACAGCAGGTCGTTCTCCAACGGGGTCAGCATCACCTTGCATGAGCGACGACATGAGCGCTGACCCTGCTACGTCGATCCCCTCGGCCATCTATGGATCCTGTCCGGCGACCTGCGTTGAACCGGGGCCCGCGCACCCCATGTGCGCAGCGCACCGTAGCTGTTATCGAAGGAGATTCACATGCCTCTCGGATTCGTCGTCCCCATCGCCCTGCTCGGCCTGCTCTGTGTGGCGGCGCTCGCCCGCCCCCGGCGGGTCGGAAGGGAACGGTACCTGCTCACCATGGCGGTCACGGAGATCCCGCAGGCCGCGGCCCTGCTCGTCATCCTGTCCACGGTCTTCACCTGGCTGGAGGGTGACCTCGATGGCGTGAGCGGGATCGTTTCCGCCTCGATAGCCGGGCTCGTGCTCATCGCCCTGCTGGCGCTGCTCGGCCGAGGTCTTCGCGCGGGTCCCGCCGTGGACGCCGTGGTCCGCGACCACGGCGGGCGGTCGCAGCGTCACTTCGTGCGCAGACTGCTTCGGCCCCTGCTCTTCCCCTTCCCGTGGCGACCGCGCTCCGTGAAGCGGATCGGCCCGTTGCGCTACGGCGAGCACCGCCGGCAGCGATTGGACGTCTACCGCTCCAATGACCCAGGACAGCGGGGCGCGGTGCTGGTCTACTTCCACGGAGGCGGCTACTCCTCTGGCAGCAACCGGCACGAAGGCCGCGCGCTGCTGCACCATCTCGCCGCCCGGGGCTGGGTGTGCATCAGCGCCACTTACCGGCTCCGGCCCGAGGCGGGCTTCACCGACCATCTCGACGACGCCCGGGCCGTCCTGCACTGGGTCCACGACCACGCGGAGGTGCACCGCGGCGATCCCCGCACTGTGGTGGCGGCCGGCAGCTCCGCGGGCGCGCACCTCACCGCCCTGTGCGCGCTCAGCCAGGACGACTCGAGGCAGGACCGGCCACGCGTCGACGCGGCCGTCTGCCTGTACGGCTACTACCAGCGGTACTACGGCCGTGGCCCCGACGAGTCCCCGGCCTCCACTCCCCTGGCCCTGGACCCGGCACAGGCTCCGCCATTCTTCATCGCCCATGGTGACCACGACTCGTTCGTCCTCGTCGACGACGCACGCGCCCTGCACCGGCATCTCGCGTCCGGCTCGCCGAACGAGACCTGGTACGCCGAGCTGCCCGGTGCCCAGCACGGCTTCGACGTCTTCCTCTCCTGGCGTCTCGCCGCCCTCGTCGACGGGATCGACGCCTTCGTGGACCGCGTCCGAGCCGATCACCCGACGAGAACCGAGCCGTGACCAGCGCGCGCCCTCCTGGCACTGCTGCTCTGCTGCGCCGTTCTCGCCGCCGGTGCGTCACCAGCCGGCGGCGAGCCTTACGAAGAGAACCTAAACTCCACCACGTCGCCGTCCTGCATGACGTAGTCCTTGCCCTCCAGACGGGCCTTGCCCTTGGCGCGGGCCTCGACGACGGAGCCGGTCGCGACAAGATCCTCGAACGAGATGACCTCGGCCTTGATGAAGCCCTTCTCGAAGTCGGTGTGGATCACGCCGGCCGCCTGCGGGGCCTTGTCGCCCTTGTGGATCGTCCAGGCGCGGGCCTCCTTCGGGCCTGCGGTCAGGTACGTCTGCAGGCCGAGGGTGTCGAAGCCGATGCGGGCGAGCTGGTCGAGGCCGGACTCGTCCTGACCGGTGGAGGCGAGCAGCTCGGCAGCGTCCTCGGGGTCGAGGTCGATGAGCTCGGACTCGATCTTGGCGTCCAGGAAGATCGCCTGGGCGGGGGCGACGAGGGCCGCGAGCTCCGCCTTGCGGGCGGGATCCGTGAGCACGCCCTCGTCGACGTTGAAGACGAAGATGACCGGCTTCGAGGTCAGCAGGCCCAGCTCCTTGATCGGGGCGAGGTCGATGCCGCTCGTGGCCAGCAGCTGTCCCCGCTCGAGCGCGTCCTGTGCGGCCTTGGCCGCCTCGAGCACAGAGGCGTCGGTCTTGCGGCCGCGCACCTCCTTCTCGATCCGGACGATCGCCTTCTCGAGGGTCTGCAGGTCGGCGAGCATGAGCTCGGCGTTGATCGTCTCGAGGTCGTTCTTCGGGTCGATCGCACCCTCGACGTGCACCACGTCGTCGTCGGCGAAGCCGCGCACCACCTGTGCGATCGCGTCCGCCTCGCGGATGTTCGCGAGGAACTGGTTGCCCAGGCCCTCCCCCTCGCTCGCACCGCGGACGATGCCGGCGATGTCGACGAACGACACCGTCGCGGGCAGGATCCGCTCGCTGCCGAAGATCCCGGCGAGCACGTTCAGCCGGGAGTCGGGCAGGTTCACCACGCCGACGTTCGGCTCGATCGTCGCGAACGGGTAGTTCGCCGCGAGCACGTCGTTCTTGGTGAGGGCGTTGAAGAGGGTGGACTTGCCGACGTTGGGCAGTCCTACGATTCCGATGGTGAGAGCCACGGGGTACGAGTCTACCGGGGCGGCCCCGCGCTCAGGATCCGCGGATCGCGCGGAAGGCGGCGGTGACGTAGGGCATCTCGAGGGTCGCACCGTCGACGAGACCCAGTTCGTCGAACAGGGCGTCCATGCCGCGCTCGACCCGTGCCTTCTCCTCATCCGGCGCCGTGATGATGTAGCTGCGTGAGGCGGCCATCGCGTGCAACTCCGCCCGGGTCATCTCCCGGGTCCACTCCCAGCGCCGTTCCTCGAGCGCGCCGAACGGCTCGGCTACGGACACCGCGTCGTCCGCGATCATCTGCTCGGCGGGGCTGCCGTGCATGATGCCGCTCAGCCGGCGCACCCAGTCCACGCGCTCGTCGCGCACGTTCCAGATCAGCCCGAGCACGCCGCCCGGCCGTAGCACGCGGCCGATCTCGGCGGACGCGGCGACCGGATCCACCCAGTGCCAGGCCTGTCCCAGGGTCGCGGCGTCGGCGCTCGCGTCTGCCAGCGGCAGTGCCTCTGCGGTCCCGGTCACGGTCTCCACCTCGGGCGTCTTCTCGCGCAGCGCGTCGAGCATCTGCGTATCGGGATCCACGGCCACGACCGTCGTGGAGCCGAGCCCGAGCACGGCCCGGGTGAGCTTGCCGGTGCCCGCTCCGACGTCGACCACGGCCCTGGGGCCGCCGGGCAGGGGTTCGAGCAGCCAGGCCACGGCCTCGGCGGGGTACTCCGGCCGGCCCTTCTCGTAGCTGCCCGTCTCGGATCCGAAGCTCGTCGCACGCTCGACCATGATGCGAGCCTACGCCGGGGTCCGGAGCACCTCGGCGCGCCTGCCGCGCGATGCGCGGCGGACGAAGGAAGGTGGATCCGTGGCCCTGGACTTCACCGCGATCGACTTCGAGACGGCGAACTCCTCCCCGGCGTCGGCGTGCTCCGTGGGCCTGGTGCGGGTCAGGGACGGTGTCGTGGTCGCGCAGACCGGCTGGCTGATCCGGCCGCCGGCAGGACACGACGAGTTCCAGGAATGGAACGTGCGGATCCACGGGATCCGGGCGCACGAGGTCGCGGACGCCGCGAGCTGGAGCGAGCAGCTGGACCGGCTGTGCGCGTTCGCGGGCGCCGACGTGCTCGTCGCGCACAATGCCGGCTTCGACCTCAACGTGATCCGCCGGGCGTGCGAAGCCACCGGCGACGACTGCCCGCCGTACCGGTCGCTGTGCAGCCTGGGCGTGGCGCGCAAGGTCTACGACCTCGACTCCTACAAACTCCCGGTTGCGGCCGCTGCGGCCGGGTTCGGCGTGTTCCCGCACCACGACGCGCTGGCCGACGCGCGGGCGTGCGCGCAGATCGTGATCGATGCCGCCCGTCGCACCGGATCCGCCACCGTGCTCGAGCTCGCCGACGCGGTCGGAGTCCGGGTCGCGGATCCACTCGCCGCGGCGCCGGCGAAGGTCCGCGCCGCCGCCTGATCCCCACCCGGCCTGCCCGTCTTCCGTCCGATGTCGGTGGCACGGATCAGGATGGGGTCATGGAACCGATCGCCCTCCTCATCGCCGCTCTCGCCGTCGTGGCGGGGGTCGCGCTCGGCTGGTACCTCGGCCGTACCCGAGCCGCTGCCGACCTCGCCCGCGCGGAGGCCGAGCTCGCCGCCGTGCGTGAGGACCGCGATCGGCAGCACGACCTCTACCGCGACGCCGTCGAGCACTCCCGCCGGGCGCAGACCGAGGCCGCCGACCGCACGAGGCAGGAGAGCGCGGTGCTCACGGCGCTCGCCCCGGTGCGGGAGAGCCTGCACCGCATGCAGCAGACCGTCACCGTGCTGGAGCGGGAGCGACAGGCGCAATTCGGCCAGCTCAGCGAACAGTTGCGCCGCACCGAGGAGAACGGCGAGGCGCTGCGCTCCACGACGGCATCGCTCGCCGGGGCGCTCCGGTCCACCTCCGCCCGTGGCGTCTGGGGCGAGACGCAGCTGCGCCGCGTGGTCGAAGCGGCCGGGCTCACCCGGCACGTCGATTTCGATCTGCAGACCACGATCCGCTCCGACGCCGGGCAGGGCCGGCCCGACATGGTCATCCGCCTGGCCGGCGGCGCGTCGATCGCGGTCGATGCGAAGGCCCCGCTGGACGCGTTCCTCGCCGCGGGCGCGCTCGATGGCGAGGATCCGCAGCGCCGCACGCTCATGCAGCAGCATGTGAAGGCCGTGCGCGCGCACATCGACGCGCTCGGGAAGAAGGCGTACTGGTCGGGACTCGAGGTCAGCCCCGAGTTCGTGATCTGCTTCCTGCCCACCGAGTCGCTGCTGTCGGCGGCGCTCGACGAGGATCCCGCGCTGCTCGATTACGCCTTCGGCAAGCGGGTCGCCCTCGCCACCCCGGTGAACCTGTGGGCAGTGCTGAAGACCGTCGCCTTCACGTGGAAGCAGCAGGAGCTCTCCGCCGAGGCCGCCGTGCTGCTCGATCTCGGCACGCAGCTGCACGACCGGCTGGGCGTGCTCGCCGGGCACGCGGATGATCTGCGCAAGGCACTGGAGCGCACGGTCGACAGTTACAACCGATTCGCCGGCTCCCTGGAGAGCCGGGTGCTGGTCACGGCCCGGCGCTTCCCCGGGATCGACGCGGGCGCCCTGTCCGCACCCGCGCCGATCACGGCTTCGGCACGGAGGTTCACGGCGGACGAGCTGATCGCGCGAGAAGAACCGGCAGCCGGGATCCTGGCCGACCTCGGCGAACTGCGCACCCGACTCGACCCCGAAGGCGCAGCCGAGGAGGGGATCACGCGCTCCCGGGAACCCCGCTGAGGAGCATCACGACGACGCCGGAGAACAGCACGAACGCGCCGATCATCCACCAGGGGCTGATCTCGTGTCCCTCTTCACGACGTACGCGGAACAGCACATCCGGGCGACGGGCGGCATCGACCTCCACGACCCTGACGGTTCCGGTGTCGGTGACCGTCTCCTGGCGGTAGATGTTCTCGGAAGCCATCCCCCACGCCCTTCTCCTGAGTGCGCACCGGTCGGCGCGCTCCTCCATTGTGCCAGGTGGCACCTGAAAGGACCGGAATGGGATCAGGTCGTTATCGCAGGCGGACTCGGATCCGGGAATCAGAGCCACTTCGAGACAAGGTGCTCCGACGCGATCCGGCGCAGGGTGCCGGAGGCGCTGCGCAGCACCACACTCTCGGTGTACAGATAGTCGCCCTCGCGGCGCACGCCCGCGACGAGCTGGCCGTCGGTGACTCCGGTGGCCACGAAGATCGTGTTGTTGCCGCGGACCAGGTCGTCGGCCTCGTACACCCGGTCCATGTCGAGACCGGCGTCGATGCCCCGCTGGCGCTCGTCGTCGTCGCGCGGCCACAGCCGGCCCTGGATGTGCCCGCCGAGCGCCTTGATCGCGCAGGCGGTGACGATGCCCTCCGGGCTGCCGCCGATGCCCACGCACATGTCGGTGCGCGCGCCGTGCCGGGCCGCGTTGATCCCGCCCGCGACGTCGCCATCGCTCATCAGACGGGTGCCGGCACCCGCGTCGCGGATGTCCTGGATGAGCTGGTCGTGGCGCGGACGGTTCAGCACGGAGACCACGATCTCCTCGACCGGCTTGCCGAGCGCGCCGGCCAGGAGACGGATGTTCTCGCCGATGGGGAGGCGGATGTCGACGACGCCGACGCCGGCGGGCCCGGTGACCAGCTTGTCCATGTAGAAGACGCTGGAGGCGTCGAGCATCGTGCCCCGGTCCGACACCGCAAGGACCGAGAGCGCGTTCTGGCGGCCCGCGGCGGTGAGCGAGGTGCCGTCGATCGGGTCGACGGCGATGTCGCACTGCGGGCCGGTGCCGGCGCCGCTGCCGACGTGCTCGCCGTTGTAGAGCATCGGGGCGTTGTCCTTCTCACCCTCCCCGATCACCACGCGGCCATCGAAGTCGACGGTGCCGAGGAAGGCGCGCATCGCGTCGACGGCGGCACCGTCGGCAGCCTCCTTCGCGCCGCGACCGATGAACGGGACGGCTCGGATCGCCGCCGCTTCGGTGGCGCGGACGAGTTCCAGCGCGAGGTTGCGGTCAGGGCGGAGGGGGCTGAGATCAGCAGTGAGGCTCACCATGTGGCCCATGCTAGGGGCGGAAAGGTTACGGATCCGAAGAATTCCGCGCCTCGGATCCCGAAAGATCCGCACTTCTTGTCCCTGGCGAAGATCCCGCCCTCCGCGTCCGCCGTCACGCGCTCGGAACCGCGGATCCTGCGGCGATAGAGTGGCCCTGACCCCCGTCATCCAGCACAGGAGAAGCCATGCCCGTTGCCACCCCGGATCAGTACGCCGAGATGCTCGATCGCGCCAAGGCGGGCGGCTTCGCCTACCCGGCGTTCAACGTGTCCAGCTCGCAGACCATCCACGCCGTGCTCCAGGGCCTGACCGAGGCCGGCTCCGACGGCATCATCCAGGTCACCACCGGCGGCGCCGACTACTTCGCCGGCCAGACGGTCAAGGCCCGGGCCACCGGGCGCCCTCGCCTTCGCCAAGTTCGCCACCGAGGTCGCCAAGAACTACCCCATCACGGTCGCGCTGCACACCGACCACTGCCCGAAGGACGCCCTCGCCGGCTTCGTCGAGCCGCTCATCGCCGCCAGCGAAGAAGAGGTCCGCGCCGGACGCAACCCGATCTTCCAGTCGCACATGTGGGACGGCTCGGCCGTGCCGCTCGCGGAGAACATCGAGATCGCCCAGGAGCTCCTCCCCCGCATGAAGAACATCAACGCGATCCTCGAGGTGGAGATCGGCGTCGTCGGCGGCGAGGAGGACGGCGTCGCGCACGAGGGGTCGAACGAGGCCCTCTACACGACCTTCGCCGACGTCGATCAGGCCGTGCAGGCCCTCGGACTCGGCGAGCAGGGCCGCTACATCGCCGCGCTCACGTTCGGCAACGTGCACGGCGTGTACAAGCCGGGTGGCGTGAAGCTGCGTCCGGAGCTGCTCGGCGAGATCCAGACGCAGGTCGCCGCCAAGTACGGCACCGGCGCGAACCCGCTCGACCTCGTCTTCCACGGCGGATCCGGCTCCACCGACGCCGAGATCGCCCTCGCCGTCGCGAACGGCGTCATCAAGATGAACATCGACACCGACACTCAGTACGCGTTCACCCGCTCGATCGCGGGCTACATGTTCAGCAACTACGACGGCGTCCTGAAGGTCGACGGCGAGGTCGGCAACAAGAAGGTCTACGACCCGCGCGCCTGGGGCAAGGTCGCCGAGACCGCGATGGCGGCCCGGGTCGTCGAGTCGACCCGCCAGCTCGGCTCGTACGGCCAGTCGCGGAGCTGACCAACGGCACAGTCGCGGAGCTGACCAACAGCACAGTCGCGCAGCTGACAGCAGCGCCGATTCCGGAGCGCCGTCGGGGATCCTCCCGGCGGCGCTTCGTCGTCTCAGCCGCCGGTCTTCGTGCCGAGATCGCGCCGCAGCAGCACCTTCCCCGCCTCGTCCCGGATCTCGACGGAGCGGATCCCCGCGAGCGGCAGTGCCGTGACCGCGTCCACGCGCGCGGTGACACCGGGGGCGACGCGCCAGGTGGACAGGGCGGTCGCGGCGCCGTCCGCCGACACCACGGCGAGGACGTAGGTGGCGTCGGAGACCGAGGTCTCCGCGGAATAGGTGCACGCCATCTCGATGTCGGTGCCCCAGGCGGTGGGCGTGAGCGCAACCGTCGCCGTGGCGTGCGTATAGGCTGCCGGGTCGAGAGCGACCTCGACGGCGGGACGCGGCGCGAAGGCGGCGACGGCGACCGGCACCGCGATCACGAGGGCCGCCGCGATCCCCGCCGCCGCCCAGATCGCGCGGCGCCGCGACCTGCGACGCCTCCCCGCGATCTCGCTCAGCCGGATCGGGGCGTCGTCCGCCGGCGGCGTCGAGATCCGCTCGGCGTCGTCCGCGCTCAGTCGCGACAGCAGGGCGGCGGTCGAGGTGAGCTCGGCGACCGCGGCCCGGCACCGCGCGCATCCGGCGAGGTGCGCCTCGTACTCGGCGCGCTCGTGCGCGGCGAGCGCCCCGAGCGCATAGGCGGCGTCCCAGGTCTCGTACTGCTCGTGCGCATCGCTCACCGCGTCACTCCTCTCTCCTGCAGCGCGAGCCGGAGGGCGCGCAACCCGTAGTGCATGCGCGACTTCACGGTTCCCTCCGGGATGCCGAATTCCGTGGCGACCTGCACTGTGCTGCGTCCCCGGTAGTACGCCGCGACGATGACGTCACGATGTGCGGCGTCGAGGCTCGCGAGCGCGTCTTCGATGAGCAGAGCGTCGAACAGCCGGTCGGTCTCGTCGTCGCCGGCGCGCTCGGGCAGCTCCGCCACCGGATGCTCGCGCCGGTGACGGGCGCTGCGCACCTCGTCGATGACGATGTGCCGCGCGACCGTGATCATCCAGGCGCGGGTCGTGGTCGGCTCCTGCGCGAGGATCCGCGGCGTCCTCCAGGCTCGCAGCAGCGTCTCCTGCACGACGTCGTCGGCTCCCGCCCTGTCGCCCGTGAGGCGCACGACATAACGCCGGATCGGCCCCGCATGCAGGTCGTACAGCGCGGTCAGTCGTTCGTCGTCCTTCACGGTCGCCTCCTCTCAGGAGCACGAGTCGCGGTGGCGGATGGTTCACCACACGCCGGAACCACCGGTCGGATCTATATGTCGAGCAACCCGCGTCGGAATCCCTCGGCAACGGCCGCCGCCCGGTCACCGACTCCGAGCTTCGCATAGATGCTCATCAGGTGGGTCTTCACCGTGGCCTCACTGACGTGCATGCGAGCACCCACAGCCCGGTTGGTGGCCCCATCTGCCACCAGGGCGAGCACCTCGACCTCGCGCGGGCTGAGCGCATTCGCCTCCGATGTGCGAAGGCGACCCATCAACCTCGACGCGACGGATGGCGCCAGCACTGCCTCACCGGCCGCGGCCGCGCGGATGGCATGCAGCAGGTCGTCGCGGGGGGCATCCTTCAGCAGATATCCGGTCGCGCCGGCCTCGATCGCCGGCAGCACATCGGCGTCGGAATCGAAGGTCGTGAGAATCACGATCCGGCTGGGGATGCCCAGCCGGACGAACTCGCGGGTTGCGGTCAACCCGTCGGTGCGGGGCATCCGCAGATCCATCAGCACGACGTCCGGCTCGAGCACGCGACCCCGTGCGATCGCCTCGGCGCCGTCAGACGCCTCCCCGACGACCTCGATGTCGGGAGCGGATGCCAGCATCCCGACGATCCCGTCCCGCACGATCGGATGGTCGTCGGCCACGAGCAGTCGGATGGGCGCCTTGGCGGACGATGCCGTGCTCGGCGGATCCGCCTCTGCCGCGCTCACGCGGGCACCTGCGCACGCACGGCGGTGCCGTGTCCCGGCCGCGAATCGACGACGAGGGCACCGGCAACCGATTCGATCCGCTCGCGCATCGCCACAAGACCGTAGCCGCCATGCTCGGCTTCCTCCGTGCGTGCCGCACGAGCACGCTGGTCGGCCGGGCGGAAGCCGCAACCGTCGTCGCGCAGCTCCAGGCGCGTGCCGGCCGCATCCGATCGCAGGGTGAGCACGACGCGGTGCGCCCGGGCGTGCCGTTCGACGTTGGCGAGCGCCTCCTGCGCGGTCCTCAGCAGGGCGACCTCGGCATCCGTCGTGAGTGCGCGCGCGTCGCCGGTGACACCGAACTCCACCGGGATATGTGTGCGCGCCGACCAGCTCACCGCGACGTTGCGAAGCGCCTCCGGGAGTCGCACGGTGTCCAGCGCGGCGGGACGAAGCGCCTGCACCGAACGCCGTGCCTCGGCGAGCCCGTCTCGCGCGAGCTCCACGGCGGCTTCGGAATGGCGCCGCCTGGCGTCGTCGTCGGTGGCATGTTCCGCGGCCTGCAACTGCGTCACGATGCCGGTGAACCGCTGCGCGAGGGTGTCGTGGATCTCGCGTGCCAGACGCGCCCGCTCCGCCTCCGTGGCAGCGTGCTCGTGTTGCCGTTGCGCCACGCGCAGGCGCCAGGAGAGCCCGCACATGATCACGATGTTGAGCCCCACCGCGATGCCGCGCCCGACGTTTCCCAGAACGTCGAGCCCGAAGCTGGAGCCCTGCGCCAGCCCTGCGACGACCGCAGTGCCACCGACCGCGAGAAGCTCCCACGGCCAGTCCACGAGGGAGTATGCGAAGAGGAACGTCGCGATCGTGAGGAACCCGAAATACCCTTCGAGCAGCACCAGCGCCAGATTCAGCGCGATGACACCGACCATGAACACGGCGATGGCCGCGGGACGGTCCCGCCAGGGGAACGGCAGGTTTCGCATGACGAGGATCCACGCGCCGTACGCCGCGCACAGGACGAGAGCGGGCACGAGACGCGCCCACGAGCCCCACCAGACGCCGAGTGCGAATGCGGTGAGCATCCCCAGCACCAGGTAGGGCAGGTAGGTGAGGACCATACGCCAACGAAGGTCGATCACACACAAACCCTATGCCGTCGGGGCAGCCGCGGTCTTGCGGAACAGCCGTCGGGTGCGGGCGAGGTTGACGAGGATGGACACGGGCAGCACCAGCAGCCCGCACACCACTTGCTCGATACGCACCCAGTCGGGCAGGAAGCCGGGGATCGACACGATCACAATGACCGCGACGACCACGAGCGGACTGATGATCCGCAGGCGGATCCAGGAAGCGCGGGAGCCTCGAGCGGCGAACACCGCGGCCAGATTCAGCACGATCGCACTGGCGAGCACGAACCAGCATCGGATCCAGACGGCGGTGTCGACGGACCCGCCGTTCACGGTCGTCGTGCCGAGCACCGCCAGCATCGCTGTGCTGACGATGAGGAACCCGGCGAGGAGAACGAGCACGGGACGCAACGCCGCCCGACGCAACCCGGAGGTGTCGGTGCGAACCTGCGGAGATTCTGTCTTTGTCATGACTCCAGCGTCCCGAAAGCGGAGCCACGACGGATCAACCGATCGGTCAGAGCACGCCACCGATCGGCTGACCGGCGTCGGGGCCCTCCCGCGGCGCCCGCTTCCCGCGCGTGGTGTCAGCGGATCGAGGCCAGGCGATAGTGCGCGATGGTCACGCCCGTGCTCGCAGCCGAGTTCGACATGAGCTCCCATTCCGCTGAGACGCCGGCATCGGGAAAGAGCCGTCGGCCCGCGCCCAGCACGAGCGGGTGGATGAACAGCAGCAGTTCGTCGATGAGGCGATGCGGCAACAGGGTCTGGATCAGCTCCCCGCTGCCCATGATGCACAGATCTTGGCCGCCGTGCGCCTTCAGGCCCGCGATGGCCGCCGGAACATCGCCGGAGACCAGGGTCGAGTTCGGCCACGGCAGCGGAGTCGACGCCGACCGGCTCACGACGATCTTCTCTGCTCCGTTGAGACCGTCCTTGAACGGACCGCCCACGGTGTTCCAGTGCGTGAGCATCTCGTCGTAGCTGCGGCGCCCGAGCAGAAGACGCATTCCGCCGGAGTCCGCTGCCCGGCGGCCGAGCACGGCCGTGACCTCTTCCGTCGATCGAGACGTCGCCCAGCCGCCGAGGGAGAATCCGTCTCGCGTGTCTTCATCCGCGCGGCCGGGGCCTTGCATGACGCCGTCGAGGGTGATGTGATTCGCGACATAGATCTTGCTCATGAGCTGCTCCTTCCGATCCGGGGTGAGAGGCACGAATCGGTCTCTCAGCAACGTGACGATCGAGCGTCCTGCCGATCGACACATGTCTCCCGCGATGGATGCAGTTCTCCCTCGCGGTTCACCGCGGGTCGCGCCGCTACTTCTTCCCGAGCCCGTTCAGATAGGAGATCACGGCGGGATCCGCGTAGAACGGGATCAGCATGCACAGCGACGACAGCGTGACGAACACCGCACCGCCGACGAGCGGCATCCACCAGCCGAGCTTCCCGCGGCGCAGCCGCAGCAGCGTCCAGGCCGCGGTCGCGGTCCAGCCCACGATCAGCAGGATCGCGGCGACCATACCCCAGGTCTTCGCCTGCTCGTAGTTGGAGAAGGTGCCCGAGATGCCGAGCATCTGCATCATCGTCGTCATGAGCGACGACGGGTTCAGGAACGTGAGCGCCGAGCTGATCACGTTCCACAGCCCGTAGGCGAGCAGGGCGAGCGCCGCGAGGCGATCGACCGGATGCGCGGGGCGCGCCGCATCCGTCGCGGCGGGGGCGGGCGCCTCGGCGACGACCGGAGCATGCACGACCGGCGCGATCATGTCATTGCCGGAGCGACGGCGCTGCTCCTCGGGTGTCGCGTACTCGCCATATTGCGGACGAGGACGCGATGAGTCGGCGGTCATCGGGCGGTCCGTCCGCCGAGCGCCCGCTCGTCGCGCTGGCCGGCGACGTCCTGGCGCAGCTCCTTCGGAAGGGAGAACATCAGGTCCTCCTCCGCGGTGCGCACCTCTTCGACGTCGCCGTACCCGGCCTCGGCGAGCGCTTCCAGCACCTCCTGCACGAGCACCTCTGGCACCGAGGCGCCGCTGGTCACGCCGACGGTCTCGACGCCGTCCAGCCATTCCTGCTGCACCTCGTCGGCGTAGTCGACGCGGTACGCCGCCTTGGCGCCGTACTCGCGGGCCACCTCGACGAGGCGCACGCTGTTGGACGAGTTCGCGGATCCGACCACGATCACCAGATCCGCGTCGCGGGCGACCTTCTTGATCGCGACCTGGCGATTCTGCGTGGCGTAGCAGATGTCGTCGGAGGGCGGATCCTGCAGCTCAGGGAACCGCAGGCGCAGCCGGTTCACGGTCTCCATGGTCTCGTCGACGCTCAGCGTCGTCTGGGACAGCCAGACCACCTTGGACGGGTCGCGCACCTCGACGGTGTCGGCCTCGGCCGGCGAGTTCACGACGGTGACGTGATCCGGCGCCTCCCCTGCGGTGCCCTCGACCTCCTCATGGCCGTCGTGGCCGATGAGCAGGATCTCGTAGTCGTCGCGGGCGAAGCGGACCGCCTCGCGATGGACCTTGGTCACCAGCGGGCAGGTCGCGTCGATCGCGTGCAGGTGCCGGTCCTCCGCAGCCGTGACGACCATCGGCGAGACTCCGTGCGCGCTGAAGACGACGTGGGAGCCCTCGGGCACCTCGTCGACCTCGTCGACGAAGATCGCGCCCTGCTCCTCGAGCTCGGTGACGACGTGGATGTTGTGCACGATCTGCTTGCGCACGTACACCGGCGACCCGTAGCGCTGCAGCGCCTTCTCCACCGCGACGACCGCGCGGTCGACGCCGGCGCAGTATCCGCGGGGAGCCGCGAGCAGCACCCGCTTGTGTCCGTCCACCGGGTTATCCTGAAGGCGCACCCGGGTCTCTGCTCGCCTCGCTCGCGGGATCTGCGGCACGGGCAAGGAAACGGCTGTCGAAGTCACATGGCGATTCTACCGGCGCGCACCTTCGCGGGGCCGGTGAGCCGGCACGGAGAAGACCGGGGAGAGACCGAGAGCATGACCGCCTTCGCAGCCGCCGCCGTGTCCGGCGAGGCTCCGCCCGCCGACGCCGTTGCGCCCCGGGAGTCGACCGCGGATGCGCCGACCTCGATCGCCCGACTGAACGCCACGATCCGAGACTTCGTGGCGCAGTGGGGCACGGTCTGGGTCGAGGGCGAGATCACCAGCTGGAACGTGCGGGCCGGCAACGTCTTCGCGCGCCTCAAGGACACCCGTTCCGACGCGCAGATCTCGATCCGGATCTGGTCGAGCGTACGCACGAGGATCCCGGCCGACCTGGCGGTCGGCGACCACGTCGTCACCGCCGTGAAGGCCGACTACTTCGTCAAGGCCGGCGACTTCAGCTTCACCGTCTCGGCGATGAAGCACGTCGGGCTCGGCGACCAGCTCGAGCGGCTCGAGCGGCTGCGCGCGCAACTGCGCCACGAGGGACTGTTCGATCCGGCCCGCAAGAGGCCGCTTCCGTTCCTGCCGCACGTGATCGGCCTGATCACGGGTGAGAACTCCGATGCCGAGAAGGACGTGCATCGCAACGCCGAGCTGCGCTGGCCGCAGGTGCGCTTCCGCACCGTGCACGCCGCGGTGCAGGGCGATCGCTGCGTGCCCGAGACGCTCGCGGCGCTGAAGGCGCTGGATGCGGATCCGGACGTGGACGTGATCGTCATCGCTCGTGGCGGCGGGGATCCGCAGACGCTGCTCGGCTTCAGCGACGAGCGGCTGGTGCGCGCGGTCGCTGCGGCCGCGACCCCGGTCGTCAGCGCGATCGGGCACGAAAACGACCACCCGCTGCTGGACGACGTGGCCGACCTGCGCGCCTCGACGCCCACCGACGCCGCCAAGCGCGTGGTGCCGGACGTCGGCGAGCAGCGCGCTCAGATCGGGCAGCTCAGGGCCAGGGCGACCACCCGGGTCTCACAGCGGGTCGCGCACGACATCGCCCAGCTCGAGCAGCTGCGGTCCCGCCCGGTGCTGCGGGATCCGGATCCGCTCATCGCACGCCGCGCGCAGGAGGTGTGGCTGCTGGCCGCCCGCTCCCGGGACGCGCTGGGCCGTGCCGTCGACTCCGCGAGCCGGCGCACCTCCGAGCTGCGCGCCTCGCTGCGCGCGCTGTCGCCCGCGGCGACCCTGGCCCGCGGTTACGCGATCGCCCATCGGGACGACGGCGTGATCGTGCGCGACGCCGCAGAGGCGCCCGCCGGCACCCTGCTGACGATCACGGTCGACCGCGGATCGGTGCGCGCGGTGTCCGAGGGCGAGGTGCCGGAGGCTGCTCCGGCGGACCCCGGTGCACCGGCCGGGGGCACGGATGAGCGCCGTTAGGATGGAGGGGTGACCGTGTCGAACGAGCCGTCCGCGTCTGCCGCCTCCGTTTCCGGAGGATCCGCCGCGCAGACCGCCGCCGATCCCGCGGATCTCAGCTTCGAGCAGGCCAGGGACGAGCTCGTGCGCGTGGTCGCCGAGCTCGAGCAGGGCGCCCCGACCCTGGAGCAGTCGCTCACCCTGTGGGAGCGCGGCGAGGCGCTCGCCGCGCGGTGCGAGGAGTGGCTGCTCGGCGCCAAGCGGCGCCTGGACGCGGCCCGGTCCGCCGTCGGCGAGGACGCGCGATGAGCCGATCCTCCAAGCCTGCCCCGGTCGTCGCCGAGCTCGGCCGCCCGGAGACGGCGCAGGAGACCGCCGACCGCAAGGCCGCCGCATCCGCGGTGTACCGCTCCAGCCAGACCTTCCGCGGCCTGATCGCCGCTCTGGTCGCGACGGTCGGCGTCGTGCTGATCATCGTGCTGCTCGTGCCGCGCGGCGACGTCACGAGCGTTCCCGGCGTCGATCTGAACGCCGCGGCGAAGAACGCGCAGAGCACGATGAACCGCCCCGTGCTGCTTCCCGTGCTGCCCTCGAACTGGCGCGTGAACAAGGCCGTGCTCGTCGATGGAAAACCGGCGGTGTGGGACATCACGGCCGCTCCGGAAGCCGCCGACGCGCGTGGCTACGCGCACATCGCCCAGGCGTTCGACGCCGACGCGAGCTGGGCGACGGTGCCGCTGAAGGGGGCCGTCCCGAAGGGATCCGTCTCGATCGGCGGGCGCACCTGGGATCAGTACACGATCTCGGATCCCGACCAGTCCGGCAACATCTCGAACGCGCTCGGCGCGCAGGTCGGCACGGACTACATCCTCGTCTACGGCGCGCTCGGCAAGGCCTCCACCGCCGAGCTGGTCGCCAAGATCAGCCCCCAGATCGATCTCCTCGAAGGCAGCCGATGACCCCTCCGCAAGCGCGCTCCCTCACTCCCGACGAGGCGTGGAGCCTCATGCACGAGGGGAACCGCCGGTTCGTCTCCGGCAATCCCGAGCACCCGAACCAAGACGTCGGGATGCGTCATCAGCTCGTCGACGGGCAGGCCCCGCTCGCGACGCTGTTCGGCTGCTCCGACTCGCGCCTCTCGGCCGAGATCATCTTCGACAAGGGTCTCGGCGATCTGTTCGTCGTACGCAACGCCGGCCAGGTGCTCGGCGAATCGATCGTCGCGAGCCTCGAGTACGCCGTCGCCATCCTCGGCGTTCCGCTCATCGTCGTGCTCGCACACGACAGCTGCGGCGCGGTGCGCGCGGCGATCGACGGCACCGCGATCGACGCCGCCCCGCTCCCTCCGCACATCTGGCGCCTCATCGCGCCGATCGTGCCCGCGGCGCGCAAGGTGTTCGCCGAGCAGGGCGGATCCTCGCCGCACGACATCGACGCCGAACTCGTCGGGCGCGAGCACCTGCGCAACACCGTGAACGACCTGCTGCAGTCGTCCGAGCTGATCGCCGCCGCGGTCGCCGAGGGCCGTCTCGGCATCGTGGGAGCGAACTACCGCCTGAACGAGGGAACCGCCCTGCCCGTCGTCACCGTGGGCCTCTCCGACGTCCGCCTCTGAACATCCCCCCTCACCCACCGTCACATCTGGAGGAACAGCAGTGACCGACACCCAGCACCGCGGCGACGAGCAGTACCGCATCGAACACGACACGATGGGCGAGGTGCGCGTGCCCGTGCACGCCCTGTACGGAGCCCAGACGCAGCGTGCCGTGGAGAACTTCCCGATCTCCGGCAAGGGTCTCGAATCGACGCAGATCGCCGCCCTCGCCCGGATCAAGAAGGCTGCGGCGCTCGCCAACAAGGAGCTCGGCACGCTCGACGGCGCGATCGCCGACGCGATCGCTCAGGCCGCCGACGAGGTCGCCGCGGGCGAGCACGACGGCGAATTCCCGGTCGACACGTACCAGACCGGATCCGGCACCTCGTCGAACATGAACATGAACGAGGTGCTCGCGACGCTGGCGACGCGGATCCTCGGGGCGACCGTGCACCCGAACGACCACGTGAACGCCTCGCAGTCGTCGAACGACGTGTTCCCGACCTCGGTGCACATCGCGGTGACCCAGGCGCTCATCGACACCCTGATCCCCTCGCTCGACCACCTCGCCGTGGCGCTCGAGGCCAAGGCGGAGCTCTGGAAGGACGCGGTCAAGTCCGGCCGCACCCACCTCATGGACGCCACCCCGGTCACGCTCGGCCAGGAGTTCGGCGGCTACGCCCGGCAGATCCGCCTCGGCATCGAGCGCGTGCAGTCGGCTCTCCCCCGCGTCGCCGAGGTCCCGCTCGGCGGCACCGCGGT
Organism: uncultured Actinomycetota bacterium; assembly: GCA_963791605.1. Taxonomy (GTDB): domain Bacteria; phylum Actinomycetota; class Actinomycetes; order Actinomycetales; family Microbacteriaceae; genus Microbacterium. The sequence continues at coordinate 232,495 of CAWBTB010000009.1, forward strand.
GGGCACCGGCATCAACACTCCGCTCGGCTTCCCGCAGAAGGTCATCGCGCTGCTCGCGGCCGAGACGGAGTTGCCGATCACCGAGGCCAAGGACCATTTCGAGGCGCAGGCCAACCGCGACGGCCTGGTCGAGGCGTCCGGCGCGCTGCGCACGATCGCGGTCTCGCTGACGAAGATCAACAACGACCTGCGCTGGATGGGATCCGGCCCGAACACCGGTCTCGGCGAGCTGCACATCCCCGACCTGCAGCCGGGTTCCTCGATCATGCCGGGCAAGGTCAACCCGGTCATCCCCGAGTCCGTGCTGATGGTGTGCGCGCGCGTGATCGGCAACGACGCGACCGTCGCCTGGGCCGGCGCGTCCGGATCCTTCGAGCTGAACGTCGCGATCCCGGTCATGGGCACCGCGCTGCTCGAGTCGATCCGCCTGCTCTCCAGCGCCGTGCGCGTGCTCGCGGACAAGACCGTCGACGGCCTGGTCGCCAACACGGAGCGCGCCGCGGCGTTCGCCGGCATGAGCCCGTCGATCGTGACCCCGCTGAACAAGGTCATCGGCTACGAGGCGGCCGCGAAGATCGCCAAGCACGCGGTCGCGAAGGGCATCACCGTCCGCGACGCCGTGATCGACCTCGGCTACGTCGAGCGCGGCGAGATCACCCTGGACGACCTCGACGCCAGGCTCGACCTGCTGTCGATGACGCACGCCGGCTGAGTCCGTTCCGGGCGCTCTCCTGCGCCCGCGCGGCCGACCGTGTCCCGTTCCGCCGAGATGTTGAGCGGATGCCTCGGCGGAACGGGACAAGATCGGCGATCCGGGACCGGCCCTGACCAGACTCGGCGGCGCGTTGAGCTGCGTGACCGTGTTGCGCCGTGACGCGGCCGCCTCGGCCCTGGGCTGCGTGACGCTGCGTTTCGACTACGCGCAGATCGTTCATGACTGGCCTGCCGTGCAGACCGCGATCCTCGCCGCTCTGCAGCGTGCACGCGCCTGAGGCGCCCGCTGAGGCGACGGTGTCCCGTTCCGCCGAGGAATATGCCTAAAGTCTCGGCCACTCGGGACAGCGTCGGCCAGGCGGGCGCACAGTGCAATCGTCCTGCACAGGTGCGGATCTCGGCGGGTTCCACACCGGTTCCGTATTCCGCCTCTCGCACACACGACCGCTTCGGCATCCTCTTCCTACCTGGAGAGGAGCACCGAAGATGCCACGCAAGACCGAGCGCGGGACGAGCGGCGACCGACGAGGATCGCGAGGAAGACGATACGGACCGCGCGCGGTCGCCGCCGCCTGTGTGGCCCTGGCCATGTGGATCGCCGGGGTGGCGCTCGCACCGGCCGCCACCGCGGTGTCGTCGGTCGGACCTGGCGTTCGCGGCACCCACGGCCATATCGGCGCCACGATCGAGCCGGGCGTCGGCAACGTGTACTGCATCGACAGCAGCCTGGACGTGTCGTTCGGCCGGGGCATCGTGAGCGACACGATCGTATCGTCTCTGCCGGCGCGTCCTGGTGTGGTCAACGCCGTCGACGCCGACCACGACGCGGTGCGGGGCATGAACTTCATCGCCAGCACCTGGGGCGGTACGGGCGATGACGTGACGGCCGCCGCGGTGGGCATCGCCACCATGGCGTTCGTGAAGGCCGGAGGATTCGGCACCGCGGCCTCCTACGCGAACCGCGACGACGTCATCGACCTTGCGCGCAACATGTACGACCAGGCACAGGGCGTCATCGCCGCGGCGGACGACCAGAACGCGCGCGGCGAGGTGGCGCTCACGATCGATCCCTCGAACCACTATCGGGGTTCCCTGCGGGTCGCCGCCACTGTCGCCGCGACGGGCACCCTCACCCTCACGAACGGGATCTTCCTCGACAGCAAGACCGACACCCTCACGGGCGTGCAGACCGGCGTGGACTACGCCGTCCAGGGTGTGCCGCCGACCGCCGACGGCGCTCCGTACCGGATCCGGGCGACGAGCGTCGGAGACTTCACGGGGGGCTGGACCTGGCCGGACCGCATCCGGGTCCTCGACTACGGCACGGGCTTCCAGCGGGTGATCACCGGCGTCGGTCAGGTGGCGGGGGGCTTCCGCGTACAAGGCGAGGATCGGCAGGACCGCAGTACGACGTTCCAGCCTGTCCTCACCAGCCGGACGGCGCAGGTGAGCCCAGAGGGCGAGCTGAGCGACACGCTCACGTTCGCCACAGCACCGGATCAGAACGGCGTGGACAACGCGTGGCCCCGCAGCACGGACGGCGGATACCTGGGGGTCTCGTTCGCGGTCACCGCGTACGCCACCGGCGGCTCCGTTCCCGTCGAGAGCCCGGCCGTCCCTGCGGATGCGGAACCCGTGGGAACCGCGGCCGTGCTCGCCTCGGGGCCGGGCACGGCGCAGACCGTCACGATCCCGGGGACGCATCCGCAGGGGCGGTACACGTTCGTGGCGTCCTACGACGAGCAGGGCACTCCGCCGCAGACCCGCCCGTATCTTCCGGTCGGCTACGCCTGGTCCCACGCCTACGGCATGGAGTCCGAGACGACGACGGTGCCGATGACGGTCACGCTGTCGTCGAAGATCCTCTCCGACACGATCGGACCCGGCGGTCGCGGCGACGACACGGTGAGCGTGGACACGGAGGGGCCGTGGCTGACCGACTCTGCAGGACAGCCGATCGAGATCGTCGCTCTGGGCTCGTACATCCATCTGCCGGCCGGCACGACGGAACCGACCGACGAGCTCCCCGAGGGCGCCGAGATCCGCGGAACCGTGAGGGCCGTCTTCACGGCGTCAGGCACGCAGGAGACGACGACGCTCGAGGTCCTCTCCGGGGAGATCTCCGCACCCGAGGTCATGGACGGGGCGATGACCTGGCAATGGTCCGTCCCCCGCGAGGCGCAGTCGTCGCCCGACCTGGTGATCCCGTCGAAGGAGAAGTTCGGCCTGCCGGAGCAGACGCAGGGCATCCGGCTTCCGATCGTGACGACGAAGGCGCAGACCGACGTCCCCTGGGGCGGGACCGCCACGGACACGGCGCAGGTCACGGGGCCTCTTCCGGCCGCGGGCGCGATCACGGTGCGCTGGGAGGCGTACCGCGGGCCTGAGGGCGCGACGGACCTGACCACTGCCTGCACCGCGGAGAATCGGCTCCCGCTGGACGAGACTCCGGTGACCGTCACCTCGAGCCCGGGCGAGTACGTCAGCCCCGCGGTCCAGGGCGTCCGCTTCCCGGTCGTGTGGCAGGAGATCGCCACCTGGATCCCGCCCTCGGGTGCGCCCGTCGACTACCACCGCGGCGAATGCGGTGTCCCCCACGAGATCAGCACGCCGGCGCCGCCGGTGGTCAGCGCTCCGGCGTCGCAGCTCGCCGTGACGGGCGGCGGCTCCGGGGCCGGCGTCCTCTGGCTCGCCGGTGGCCTCGGCCTCGCCGGGGCGCTGGTCCTGCTGCTCGCGTGGAAGCACCGTCGTCGCGCCGGGCGATCGCCCCTCGCCCGGTAGCGCATCGGACAGCGGTCTGGACGAGCCCGCGAACCCGGGCTCGTCCAGGGCGTGACGTTCAGCTGATCTCGCCGCCCTCCAGCAGCTCGGTCACGAGGGCCGCGATCGCGGAGCGCTCGGAACGCTGCAGGGTCACGTGCCCGAACAGGTCGTGGCCCTTCAGCGTCTCGATCACGCTGGCGATGCCGTCGTGACGGCCGACCCGCAGGTTGTCGCGCTGGCCCACGTCGTGGGTGAGGACCACGCGGGCGTTCTGGCCCATCCGGCTGAGCACGGTGAGCAGCACGTTGCGCTCCAGCGACTGCGCCTCGTCGACGATCACGAACGCGTCGTGCAGCGAACGTCCGCGGATGTGCGTCAGCGGCAGCACCTCCAGCATGCCGCGCGCGACGACCTCCTCGAGGACGTTGCCGGAGACGACGGATCCGAGCGTGTCGAACACCGCCTGCCCCCACGGTCCCATCTTCTCGCCCTGGTCGCCGGGGAGGTAGCCGAGCTCCTGCCCGCCGACCGCGAAGAGCGGCCGGAACACGATGATCTTCTTCTGCTGCTGCCGTTCGAGCACCGCCTCCAGCCCCGCGCACAGGGCGAGGGCGGACTTGCCGGTGCCGGCGCGACCGCCGAGCGAGACGATGCCGACCTCGGGGTCGAGCAGCAGGTCGATCGCGATGCGCTGCTCGGCGGAGCGCCCGTGCAGTCCGAACACCTCGCGGTCGCCGCGGACGAGCGCGTACTCACCGTCGCCGGTGATCCGCCCGAGCGCGGACCCCCGCTCCGAGTGGATGATCAGGCCGGTGTTCACGGGGAGGCCGAGCGCCTCCTCGCTGGTGCCGACCTCGCTCTCGTACAGGTCGCTCATCTCGTCACCGGAGAGCGAGATCGAGCTGATCCCGGTCCAGCCCGAGTCCACGGCCTGCTCGGCGAGGTACTCCTCCGCGTTGATGCCGAGAGATGCCGCCTTGACGCGCATCGGGAGGTCCTTCGAGACGACGGTGACGTCCTGCCCGTCCTGGGCGAGGTGCATCGCGATCGCGAGGATCCGGCTGTCGTTGTCGTTCAGGCGGATCCCGCTGGGCAGCACCGACTGATCCGTGTTGTTCAGCTCGACGCGCAGCGTGCCGCCGTCGCCGATCGGGACCGGGAAGTCGAGTCTGCCGTGTTCGACGCGCAGCTCATCGAGGTGGCGCAGTGCACGCCGGGCGAAGTATCCGAGTTCGGGATCGTGCCGCTTGCCCTCCAGCTCGCCGATCACGACGACCGGCAGGACGATGGAGTGCTCGGCGAAGCGGAAGAACGCCTGGGGATCCGACAGCAGTACGGACGTGTCGAGCACGTACGTCTTCAGATCCTGATCGGGCGTTGCACCTCCATCTGGTGCTGCCGTTTCACTGGCGGCGCTCACGGCGCTGGTGCGGGTGCTGCTGTTCAGTGCGGTACGTGCGGCCACGACCCTCTCCCGACCCGGGATCCTCCCGGTGCTAGGCGAGTCGACCAGGGCCACGAGTCGCGATCCTTGAGGCCGACTCGATCGGACGCCGTGTCCGATGCCCTGACCGTACGACTTCCGTCCGCCCCGGCGCACACACGACACGCGAGGTTGAAGGTTAAGTCCGTGTTAACGCTGCGGATCAGCGGCCGAAGCGGCGGTCGCGGTCCGCGAAGTCGCGGATCGCGCGCAGGAAGTCGACCTGACGCAGGTCCGGGCCCAGCGCCTCCACGAAGTAGAACTCGCTGTGCGCGCTCTGCCAGAGCAGGAAGTCGCTGAGCCGCTGCTCTCCGCTCGTGCGGATCACGAGGTCGGGGTCGGGCTGGCCGCCCGTGTAGAGGTGTTCGCCGATCATCTCGGGCGTGAGGTGGGCGGCGAGGTCCTCCAGCGTGCCCCCGGAGGCGTCGTGCTGAGCGATGATGCTGCGCACCGCGTCGACGATCTCGTTGCGTCCGCCGTAGCCGACCGCGAGGTTCACGTGGAGTCCGGTGTGCGCACGGGTGCGCTCCTCCGCCTCGGCGAGCACCCGTGCCAGCTCGGGTGGCAGGATGTCCGCCCGTCCCACGTGCTGGACCCGCCAGTTGCCCTCGTGGGACAGCGCATCCGCCAGCTCGCCGATGATCTCGATGAGATCGGCGAGTTCGGCGGAGTCGCGTTTGCGCAGATTGTCGGCGGAGAGCAGGTACAGCGAGACGACGCGGACACCCAGTTCGTCGCACCAGCCCAGGAATTCGCGCATCTTCGCGGCCCCGGCCCTGTGGCCGTGCGCTGCGGTCGCATAGCCGAGCTGACGCGCCCAGCGCCGGTTCCCGTCGATCATCATCGCGACGTGGTGCGGCACGGTCGCCGGGTCCAGGCGCCGACGCAGCCGCCGGGTGTACAGCCGGTAGAGGGGGCCGCTCCCTGGCTGATCGGACCGTGCGCTCACGCCCCTACGCTACCGCGCGGACCCGCGCCGGCGTGCGCGCCGGCCACGATCCGCACAGGATATGTGCCGCTGGCGGAATGCCCGGCGGCTTAGAGTGTGGCCATGCGCCGAGCGACCCGATCCGCTGCCCCCGACGTGCCCCAGCTTCCGCTGCTCGAGGTCGCCACGGCCGACGCGAACGCCGAGATCAAACCCACCTGGCGGGGATGGATCCATGCGGGCACGTTCCCGGTCGCGATCGCCGCGGGCATCGTGCTCATCGCGCTCGCCCAGGGCGCCCCCGCGAAGTGGGCCGCGGCCGTGTTCATGCTGACCTCGCTGCTGCTGTTCGGCAACTCCGCGCTCTATCACCGGTTCGATTGGAAGCCGCGGACCAGGGCGGTCCTGAAGCGGATCGACCACGCCAACATCCTGCTGCTCATCGCCGGGACGTACACGCCGCTCGCGACCCTCGCACTTCCGCCGGCCGAAGGCACGCTGCTGCTGGCGCTGGTGTGGTCCGGCGCGCTCCTCGGGATCCTGTTCCGGGTGTTCTGGATCCATGCGCCGCGCTGGCTGTACGTCGCGCTGTACCTGCTGCTCGGCTGGGCGGCCGTGATGTACCTCGTGGATCTGTTGCACGCGAACGTGGCGATGATGGTGCTGGTCTGCGTCGGCGGCCTTCTCTACACGGGGGGCGCGATCGTCTACGCGCTGAAGAAGCCGAACCCGTGGCCGGGCAGGTTCGGGTTCCACGAGATCTTCCACGTCTGCACGGTGCTCGCGTTCCTCTGCCACTGGACGGCGTGCCTGCTGATCTCGCTGGCCCCGCTGCAGCCCTCGCTGGGGATGCCGGCCTGAGTCAGGGCGTCGCTCCGCCGGTACCGTCCTCGTCGTCCGTGCGGGCGGCGGCCTCCTCGGCGTCCAGCTCCGCACGCACCTCCTCGCGGTAACGGACCCGGCGGATCCGGCGCTGCATGTCCCAGATCAGCACCGCGGCGAGCAGGACGATCACGGCGACGATCGCGAAGCCCACCGGCCCGGGGCTGACCAGGTTCGGGTCGACGGTCGGGGTCGGCGTGGGAGTCGCCGCCGCAGCAGCGAGGATCGCCTCGATCATCACATCGCCTTTCGGGGTTCGGCCCCTTCGGGACCAGGGCCTTCCACGAGATAACCTGGAACCACCAGCCTAACGATCGGATGCACCCCGCCGTGACGACGCCAGCCCAGCTCGACGAGCGCTACGGCCGCGGACCGCGTCGGCGGCTGCCGATGATCGTCGGCGGAGCGATCGCGGTGGCCGCGATCGCCGTCTTCGGGTGGTGGACCGTGCAGGGCTCGGCCGACGCGGTCGACGTCACGGATCGCGGCTTCGACCTCACCGACGCGCACACCGTCACGGTGTCGTTCCAGATCAGCGCGCCGGCCGATCGACCCGTGCACTGCATCCTCGAGGCGCAGGACGAGGAGTTCGGGATCGTCGGCTTCAAGGTGATCGAGTACGCCCCTTCGGCGCAGCGCGCGCGGGCCTTCACGGAACGGATCCCGGTCGTCGGGGAGGCCACGACGGGTTTGGTGAACTCCTGCTGGGTGTCCTAGGCTCGTCGTGTTGATCGACGCCCCGGCAGGTGCCGGGGCGTCTTGGCATATCCGGGACGGTCTGATCCCGGATCCGATTCGCAAGGAGTTCACCGTGTCGAACGACGCACAGGTCCCCTTCCTCACGCAGGAGGCGTACGACCGTCTTGTCGCGGAGCTGGAGAACCTCTCCACGGTCGGCCGCGACGAGATCGCCAAGCGCATCGAGGCCGCCCGCGAGGAGGGCGACCTCAAGGAGAACGGCGGCTACCACGCCGCGAAGGACGAGCAGGGCAAGATGGAGGCCCGCATCCGCACGCTGGAAGCGCTGCTGAAGACGGCCAAGGTCGGCGAGGCTCCGGCCAGCCGCGGCATCGTCGAGCCCGGCACTGTCGTGACCGCGACGGTCGCGGGCGGCGAGGAGGTCTTCCTCCTCGGCAGCCGCGAGATCGCCGGCGGAACCGACCTCGACGTGTACAGCGAGGCCAGCCCGCTCGGATCCGCGATCCAGGGTCTCAAGGTCGGCGACAAGACCTCCTACGAGGCGCCGAACGGCCGCTCGATCGATGTCGAGATCCTGAACGTCGAGACCTTCGCGGGCTGAGCCGCCCGGGCCACTCGGCTAGTCCTGCACGACCAGCGGTTCGAAGCCGGCCGCGCGCAGCGTGTCCAGGGTGAGCTCGGAGTGCTCGGGTCCCCGGGTCTCGACGCTCAGCTCCAGGATCACGTCGTTGATCTGCAGGCCGTGGCCGTGCCGGGTGTGCATCGCCTCGATGACGTTGGCGCCGGCGTGCGCGATGAGCTCGGAGACCTGAGCGAGCTGACCGGGGCGATCCGGCAGCGGGATCCGCAGGGTCAGGTAGCGCCCGGACGCGGCGAGCCCGTGCGAGACCACGCGCTGCAGCAGCAGCGGGTCGATGTTCCCGCCGGACAGCACCGCGAGCGTGGTGCCGGCGTCGTGCACCCTGCCCGCGAGGATCGCGGCGACGCCGACCGCGCCGGCCGGCTCCACGACGACCTTGGCCTGCTCGAGCAGCAGCAGCAGGGCACGCGCGATGTCGTCATCGCTGACCGTGACGACCTCGTCGACGAGCTCCTGGATCATCCGGAACGGGACCGCGCCCGGCTTCGCCACGAGGATTCCGTCGGCGATGGTGGGCTGCGTCACGATCTCGACCGGCTCGCCGGCTTCGAGCGAGGGCCCCATCGCCGCCGCGTTCTCCGCCTGCACGCCGATCACGCGCACCGTGCGGCCCAGCTCCGCCGCGCGCGCCTTGACGGCGGCCGCGACTCCGGCGATCAGGCCTCCGCCGCCGATCCCGAGCAGCACGGTGTCGACGTCGGGGACGTCGTCGATCAGCTCCAGGCCGAGCGTCGCCTGCCCGGTCACGACGTCACGGTGATCGAACGGCGGGATGAGCACGGCACCGGTGCGCTCGGCGAACTCCGCGGCAAGGCGCAGGGAGGTGGCGACCGTCTCGCCCTCGAGCACGACGTCGGCGCCGTAGCCGCGCGTGGCGAGCAGCTTCGGCACCGGCACGCCGATCGGCATGAAGATGGTCGCGTGGATCCCCAGCGCCTGCGCGGCCAGCGCCACGCCTTGCGCATGGTTGCCGGCCGAGGCCGCCACCACTCCGCGGCTGCGTTCCTCGGCGGTGAGCTTGGAGAGCCGGTGCACGGCCCCGCGGATCTTGAACGACCCGGTGCGCTGCAGATTCTCCATCTTCAGCAGCACCGGCGAACCCAGCACCTTGCCGAGCGCGATCGACGGCAGCGTGGGGGTCCGCACGATCACGCCGTCCAGTCCGTGCGCGGCCTGCCGGATCTCCGCGAGGGTCGGGATCGTCTCGTTCGTCATCGGGTGCTCCTTCTCCGTGCACGCGGCACGGTCTGCCAGATGTAGTCGCCGTCCGGGTCGGCGCCGGTGCGCCAGGCGCCGGAGTTCACGGTCACGGCCGCGACGTTCACGAATGCCGCGAGCGGCACGGCGAACAGCGCCCCGGGGATCCCCGCGATCAGCGCTCCGCCGGCCACGACCAGCACCACGGCGAGCGGGTGCACCTTGACCGCGGATCCCATCAGGATCGGCTGCAGGATGTGCCCCTCGAGCTGCTGCACGGCGAGCACGACCACGAGCATCCACAGGGCGATCCAGGGTCCGTTGTAGACGAGCGCGAGGAACACCGCGAGCGCGCCGGTGATCACGGCGCCGACGATGGGGATGAACGATCCGAGGAACACCAGGACCGCGACCGGGACGGCCAGCGGGACACCCAGCAGGAACGCGCCGAGGCCGATGCCGACGGCGTCGATGAACGCGACGAGCATCTGCGTGCGCGCGTAGTTGATCACGGTGGCCCAGCCGTTGCGGGCGGCCGCATCGACCGCGGGGCGCGAGGCCCGCGGGAAGAGCGTGAGCGTCCAGCGCCAGATCCCGCCGCCGTCGGCGAGCAGGCAGAGCAGGATGAACAGCGTGAGCACGGCGCCGGTGGCCACGTGCCCGAAGGTGGAGCCGACCGCGATCGCGCCGGATTTCAGCAGTTCGCCCTGGGCGGCGAGGAACGTCATCGCCTGGTGCAGGAAGTCGGCGATCTGCTTCTCGGTCAGGTGCAGCGGTCCGTCCACGAGGAACTGCTGCAGCTGCGCCATGGCGGCGCCGGTGCGGGTCTGCACGTTCGGCCACTGCTGGGTGATCTGCCAGATCGCCAGCCACAGCAGCCCGCCCACGATCGCGAGCGTGCCGAGGAGCGAGATCACGATCGCGAGCCAGCGCGGGAACCGCGCCCGCAGCATCGCACTGAACGCGGGCCACAGCAACGCCGTGAGCAGGATCGCGACCAGCAGCGGAATGACCAGGATCTTGAACAGCATCACCAGCCAGATCAGCACCCCGGCGGCGGCGGCGATCACCAGCAGACGCCAGGAGTAGGCCGTCGCGATGCGCAGTCCGGTCGGCAGGGACTTCTCCACCTCGCCGGTGACGTCCACGCGCCCCGTCACGGAGCGCTGGCGGATGAGATCGCGGAGGCGTGGGCTCTCGTCACTCATCGGCCCAGTCTACGGGCGCCGCCCCCGGCGCTCGTGCCGGTGTCGGCGGCGGCTACTACGCTGGCGCTCGTGACCGAGACACGCCGCCCCGCCGAGTCGATGAGCGCCGCGGAGGCCCGGCGGATCGCCCTCGCCGCGCAGGGCTTCTCGCGGCGCAGGCCGGAGCGCCCTTCCGTGCGGCATCTGCACACGGCGATGGGGCGGATGGGCGTGCTGCAGATCGACTCGGTGAACGTGTTCGCACGGTCGCACTACATGCCGCTGTTCTCCCGGCTCGGCGGGTACGACACGGCGGTACTGGACCGCGCGGTGCTGTCCCGCCCGTCCCTGTCCCGGCCGGGCCGGTACACCGAGTACATCGCGCACGAGGCCACGTTCCTGCCGGTCGAGGACTGGCCGCTGTGGGGGTTCCGCCGGGAGGCGTTCCGCGAGAAGCGCGGAGAGTTCTGGGGGCAGAGCTCCTCGGCCCGCACGCTGGACTGGATCCGCGCCGAGCTGCGCGGGCGCGGACCCTCCCGCCCCGCGGAGATCCGCGGCGACGCCCCGCGCGGGCGCGGCGGCTGGTGGGAGTGGGACGAGGTGAAGCACGCACTGGAGTACCTGTGGCGGATCGGCGAGGTCGCGATCGCCGGACGGGACGGCTTCGAGCGCCGCTACGCCCTCGCCGAGGACGTGGTCCCCGCGGAGCTCCTCGGGCGGGATCTGCCGCGCGCCGCGGCGATCGGCGAGCTGGTGCGCCGGGCCGCGCGAGCGCACGGCGTCGCGACGGCTGCTGACCTCGCGGATTACTACCGGATCAAGGATCGCGCGGCGATCCTCACCGCGATCCAGGAGCTCGTCGATCGGGGCGAGCTCGTCCCCGTGCAGGTGCGCGGCTGGGAACGGGGCGGGCGGCCGATCCCCGCCTGGCGGCACGCCGACGCCGTCCTCCCCCGCCGCATCGACGCGGCCGCGATCCTCACCCCGTTCGACCCCGTGGTGTGGTTCCGCGATCGGGCCCTGCGCGCCTTCGCCCTCGACTACCGCATCGAGATCTACACCCCGTCCGCGCAGCGCCGGTACGGCTACTACTCGCTGCCCGTGCTCGTCGAGGACCGGATCTCGGCGCGGCTGGACCTGAAGGCGGATCGCGCCGGGCGCACACTGCTCGTGCAGTCGGCCTGGTGGGAGCCGCAGGCCCGTCCGGCGGCCGACGTCGAGCGGATCGCCGGCGAGCTGCGCACCGCCGCCGCGTGGCAGGGCCTGGAGCACGTCTCGGTGTCGAACTGGGGCGACGCCGCCGGCCGAGCTGGCCGGCGTGCTCGCGGGCGCACCCCGAGCGGGTGCGCCGGCACGACGTCGGCCGCACGGAGGCAATCCTTCGGGGCCGTTGAGCGAGCCCATTCGGGGTCGTTGAGCGAGCCCCATTCGGGGTCGTTGAGCGAGCACCGACGAAGTCGGAGCGAGACGAAACGCGGTTTCCCGAGAGAGACGGCGTTTCGTCTCGGTCGCCTCCGGCGTCCTCGCTCAACGACCCCGAAGCGTCAGAACTGGACGCGCGGCGGTTCGGCGATCGCGGCGCCGTCGGCGACCTCGAAGAACTCCCGCTCGGTGAAGCCGAGGTTGCGGGCGAACAGGTTGTTCGGGAACACCTTGATCTTGGTGTTCAGCTCGCGGACGCCGCCGTTGTAGAACCGGCGGGAGGCCTGGATCTTGTCCTCGGTGTCGACCAGCGCCGCCTGCAGCTGCAGGAAGTTCTGGCTCGCCTGCAGCTGCGGGTACGCCTCCGCGACCGCGAACAGGCTCTTCAGTGCCTGCTGCAGGTGGCCCTCGGCGGCACCCGCGTCACCCGGGCTGGACGCGGCGAGCGTCTCGGCGCGCGCGCGGGTGACGTTCTCGAAGACCGCTTTCTCGTGCGCGGCATAGCCCTTGACGGTGTCGATGAGGTTCGGGATCAGATCGGCTCGCCGCTTGAGCTGGACGGTGATGTCGCTCCACGCCTCATCGACGCGGACACCCAACTGCACGAGCGAGTTGTAGGTGGCCCAGAGATAGATGCCGACGGCGACGATCAGTACGACGAGCACACCGATGACGACGAGCACAGGAACGAGAACATCCACGGACGACGACCCCCTTGCAGACGCGGTTTCGCCTCATCCTATCCCCGCATCCTCCGGGAACGCCGGGCTGCCAGGGAACGGTCAGGCGCCGAGCACACGCTCCAGATACCGGTTGCTGAACCGGCGCTCCGGATCCATCCGGTCCCGCAGTGCGACGAAATCGTCGAACCGGGGATGGCGCTCGCGGAGCCGTTCGGCGTCGAGGGTGTGCAGTTTGCCCCAGTGCGGTCGCCCGCCGTGCGCGAGCATGATGCGCTCCACGGCCTCGAAGTACTCACTCGGATCGTGCCGCCAGTACCGGTGCACCGCGATGTAGGCCGAGTCGCGCTCGTACGCGGTGGACAGCCAGCGGTCATCGGCCGCCGCGAAGCGCACCTCGACCGGGAACTCGATGCGCCAGCCGCGCTTCTCCACGAGCGCCTTCACCTCGCGGATCGCCGGAACCACCCGGTCCTGCGGCAGCGCGTACTCCATCTCGCGGAAGCGCACCGTGCGGCTCTGGGTGAGCACGCGATGAGAGAGATCGGTGTACTCGCGGTCGCCGGTGAGCCGCACCGCGAGCCTGTTGAACGGCCGCGTGATCGCCGGGGCGACGGTCCCCGCTGCGCACACCACGCGATACACCCCGTTCGACAGCAGCGTCTCGTCGATCCACTTGCCGACGGGCGGCAGCGGGTGCCGGACCGCGGACTCCGGGAGCCGCTGGGTCGTCTTGGTGAGCGCCACGTCGGTGTGCGGGAACCAGTAGAACTCGAAGTGGTCGGCGGCCGAGACCCGCTCGTGCAGGCTCTCGAGCACCTCGTCCAGAGGAGCAGGGGCGTCCACCGCGTGCATCACGAAGGCCGGAACGCACTGCAGCGTGACCTCGACGAGGACCCCGAGGGCGCCGAGTCCGAGCGCTACGGCGGGCAGCAGCTCGGCGTTCCGGGTCTCGTCGACGTGCAGGAACTCCCCGGCCGCCGTGATCAGGGTGACGCCGACGACCTGGGCGGCGATTCCGCGGAACCGCGATCCCGTGCCGTGCGTACCGGTCGAGATCGCACCCGAGATGGACTGCCGGTCGATGTCGCCCAGGTTCTCCATGGCGAGTCCGTACGGCGCCAGCAGCCCGGGGATCCGGTGCAGCCGGGTTCCGGCGAGCAGGGTCGCCCGGCCGCTCTGCTCGTCGACCGAGACCAGGCCCTGCAGGTCGTCGAGCTCGAGCAGCACGTCGGGAGCGACCGCCACCCCCGTGAAGCTGTGGCCGGCGCCGATCGCCTTGATGCGCAACCCCTGGGAGCCGGCGGCGACCACGGCCCGCTGCACGCCCTCGGGCGTGCGCGGGCGCTCCACCCGGATCGGCCGGATCGAGGCCGAGCGGCCCCAGTTCTGCCAGACTCCCCCGGGCCGTGTCACAGGAACGCCTTCCCCTCGCCGCGATACGTGGGCAGTTCGCCGACGACGTGGTCGCCGTCGACGAGGTGATAGCCGAGGATCCGCTCCGCCGGTTCGCCGCTCTTCGCATGGCGGAGCCACACCCTGTCTCCGATCCGCAGGGTGCGCGCGGCCTCGCCCCGCAGCGGGGTCTGCACCTCGCCGGCCGCCTCCCGCGGCATCGTGCGCAGCCCCTGCGGCCACGCCGGACGGGGCTGGCGGGAGGCGATGGGCGGTCCCGAGGCGATCCAGCCGCCGCCGAGGATCGTGGCGATGTCCGGCGCAGGCCGGCGCACCACGTCGAAGGCGAAGGCGCTCGCCGGCGCGGGATCGAAGGAGCGGTAACCGTCGAAGAGGTGCCCGGCGAGCAGCCCGCTGCCCGCAGTGATCTCGGTGAGCGAGGAGTCGGATCCGGTGTACTCCAGGGATCCGGTGCCGCCCCCGGTGACGAACTCGAGGGGCACGAGCGCCCGCACGGCGGCGACGATGCGCGCGCGGCGGCCGAGCAGCTCCTCACGGGACCGTGACTGCACGACGCGGATCAGCGCGTCGCCGCTGCCGGTGTCGTCGCCCTGTCCGGCGATCTGCGCCTCGTACATCTGCAGCCCGACGAGACGGAATCCCTCGCGTTCGGCGGCACGGCGCGCAAAGCCGGCCACCTCCTCCACGCTGTGCAGCGGAGACCGGAAGACGCCGACGCGGCCCAGTGCCGGCGCGTGCCACGAGGCGTCCGCGTCGATCGCGATCCGCACGCGCGGACGCGCCGAAGGGGCCGCCACGGCGTCGATGAAGTCGAGCTGCGACTCGTCGTCGACCATGAGCGTGATCCGGGACACCGCCTGCTCATCGGCGAGCAGCCGCGCGAGGGAGGTCCGGTCGGCGGTCGGATAGGCGAGCACGATGTCGTCGTGGTCTTCGGCGAGCCAGAGCGCCTCGGCCAGCGTGAACGCGAGCAGCCCTCGGTAGCCGGGCACGCGCAGCGCCGCGTCGACGACCGCGCGCACGCGAACCGACTTCGTGGCGATCCTGATCGGAAGCCCGCCCGAGCGCACGGGCATGTCCAGGGCGTTGAAGCGCAGCGCCTCGAGATCGATGACCGCGACGGGTGCCGGCAGATGCGCAGTCGCATTCGTCAGCCGTGGCCACCAGGTGGCCGGATCCTGCCACGGAAGTCCTGCGGATCGGACGGCCGTCGACGCGCGGCCCTGATCGGCGATGAGCTCGAGCACTCCCCCAGCCTATGGCCTGCTCTCCCAGCGAGCCGTGCCCGTCAGGCCGGCCCGAAGGTCGAGGACCGCCGATCCGCAGGGGTCATGCTCAGCCTGTTCCCGGATACGTCGTCTCGACGACGAGGTGGCTGATGTCGATCGGGTGGCTCACGGGAAGATCCAGGTCTGCAGGACGGATGGTGACCACGTGCAGCACTCCCGAGTGCGCGAGTTGCGTTACCGGCATTGCGAGCTCCCTGATGCGGCGCGAACGAACCGCTGCCAAGGACCGGAGCAACAGTCCGAAGCTACGCTCTCTATGAGGCGTCGTCAAGACTCTTCGGCGGGCCCCGGGGTCGGCCCGCCGAGTAGGGTGAGGATACGCGCGGTGAACACGGCGCGGACGATCGTTCCGCGGTTTGCGGGCGATCCTGTCGAGGACGACGGCGAGTGGTTCATGACAGACGCATTCCAGGCCTGGGGACGCACGCCCCCCGCGGGAATTCCCGACTGGGAGTGGGGCGACGACCTGTGTGCGCCGTTCGTGGATCTGCTTCCTGTCTCCGGAGCGTCGATCTCGATCTTCCGGCGCAGCGGCAACTCCACGACCGTGTGCACGAGCGATCCTCTCGCGCATCGCCTGGACGCCATGCAGTTCGGGTTCGGCGAGGGGCCGCGCTGGGTCGTCGCGCGCACCGGAAAGCCCTCGATCAGCGCAGACGTCGCGCACGACAGCCATCCCGACTGGCCCGTCTTCGGCGCCGCCATCGCGGCGCTCGATGTGGGAGCGCTGTTCGCGTTCCCCATCCTGACCGGTCCCGTCCTGCTCGGTGTGGTCGACCTGTACCGGCGCACGCCCGGCCCGCTCGATCGCGACGCGACGTCGCAGGCGCTCTCCCTGGCGAGGAAGGTCGCGGCCCCCGCCGTGCGGGAGGCGCTGCGCTCCGCGGCCGAAGCAGACACTGCCCAGCCGAGGACTCCGGTGCCCCGCCGCGAGGTGCACCAGGCCGTGGGGATGGTCTTCGTCCAGCTGGAGGTGAGCACGGCGGAAGCGCTCGCGCTCCTGCGTGCGTACGCGTTCTCGACGAGTCGCCCGCTCGAGGACGTCGCGCGGGATGTCGTCGAACGGCGTCTCGATTTCCGGGATCTGCCCGCCTGATCCCGGCTTACGATGTCAGATAAGGAGGGTTCGATCATGGCCAGCACATCCAGAGAGGGCCGTCTCAACGCCGCCTTCGTGATGGTCGCGGATACTCTCACCGACGACTACGACGTGGTCGAGCTGCTGCACACCCTCGTCAGCGAGAGCACCGAGATCGTGGACGCGCAGGCGGGCGGGCTCATGCTCCTCGATGCGGAGGGCGATCTCCAGGTGGTGGCGTCGACGACCGAGAGCGCCGGACTCGTCGAAGTGCTGCAGCTCGCCGCCGGCGTCGGGCCCTGCCTGGACTGCTTCGCCACGGGCGAGCAGGTCTCCGTGCCCGACGTGGCCGCCAGCGACCGTTGGCCGGCCTTCAGGGACGAGGCGCTCCGGCACGGATTCCGCTCCGCGCACGCGATCCCCATGCGGCTGCGCGGAGACACGATCGGCACGATGAATCTGTTCGGCGCGTCGATCGGCGCTCTCAGCGACCGCGATGCGGCGGCAGCACAGGCGCTCGCCGATGTCGCGACCATCGGCATCCTCCAGCAGCGCATCTCCGCGCACGCCCAGGTCGTCGCCGAGCAGCTGCAGCGGGCGCTCGACAGCAGGGTCCTCATCGAGCAGGCCAAGGGAGCGATCGCGCAGGCCAACGGGACCTCCATGGACGAATCGTTCGCGGTGCTGCGGCGCTACGCGCGGGACCACAACCTCACGCTCCACTCGCTCTCCGAGGCGATCACGAACCGTACGCTCCCCGTCTCCGCGCTGACCATCCCGCAGGAGCGCTGAGAGTTCTTCCCGTCCCGCTCCCCGGCGCCCGCACAGGCGTAGTCTGGAGCCAGATCCGCTCGAGACCCCGGCGCGACGCCGAGAGGAGTGGATCATGGCACTGCAGGCGACGGCTTCCGGAACGTCGAACCTCGGCCCGGTGCGGCACGCGGGCAACAGCGATTTCACGGATCTTGCCCGGATGGTGAAATCCGCCGGACTGATGCGCCGCAGGTACGGATACTACTGGACCAAGCTGGTCTGCGTCCCGGTGGCGTACGCGGCGACGATCCTCCTGTTCATCCTGATCGGCAACACGTGGTGGCAGTTGTTCATGGCCGCCGGCTTCGCGATCCTGTTCACGCAGACCGCGTTCCTCGGGCACGATGCCGCGCATCGGCAGATCTTCCGATCCGGTCGCTGGAACGACTGGATCAGCCTGATCCTCGGGGATCTGTTCGTCGGGATGAGCTACGGGTGGTGGCAGCACAAGCACACCCGGCACCACGCCAATCCGAACATGGTCGGCTCCGATCCCGACATCGACCTGCCGGTGATCGCGTTCACTCCCGAGCAGGCGTCGAGGAACCGTCCGCCGCTCGCGCACTGGGTCATCTCGCATCAGGGCGTCTTCTTCTATCCGATCCTGCTGCTGGAGGGGCTCTCCCTGCACGCCTCCAGCGTGCATCGCGTGTTCAGCCACGCGCCGCTCGCCCGGCGTCCGATCGAGATCGGCTTCATCCTGGTCCGCATCATCGGGTACCTCGGGCTCGTCTTCCTCGTGCTCTCGCCGGACAAGGCGTTCGTCTTCCTCGCCGTGCAGCTGGGCCTGTTCGGGTTCTACATGGGGGTGTCGTTCGCCCCGAACCACAAGGGCATGCCGCTGGTCCCGCACGACGCCCGGCTCGACTTCCTGCGCCGCCAGGTCCTGATGAGCAGGGACGTCCGCGGCAACTGGTTCCTCGACGTCGCGATGGGCGGACTGAACTACCAGATCGAGCACCATCTGTTCCCGTCGATGGCCCGGCCGTATCTGCGCCACGCCGCACCGATGATCGCGGCGTACTGCCGGGACCACGAGGTTCCGTACACCCAGACCGGGCTGTGGGCCTCGTACGCCATCGTCCTGCGCTATATCAACCGGGTGGGTCTGGGCGAGCACGACCCGTTCGCCTGCCCTCTTCTGGAAATGAGGCAGAGCATATGAGCGTCATCATCCTCCTTGTCGTGATCTGGGCGATCGTCGCGATCGTCGGGTTCGCCTTCAAGGGGCTCCTGTGGCTCGCGATCGTCGGCATCGTCCTGTTCCTGGGCACCCTGGTCTTCGGGATCACGCGCCGCGTGATCAACCGCAACCAGAGGCTCTAGGCGGACCCGGGCGGACGCCGCCGCCACCCCATTAGGCTCGAGGGACGCCCCCGTAGCCCAATGGCAGAGGCAGGCGACTTAAAATCGCCTCAGTCTGGGTTCGAGTCCCAGCGGGGGCACCCTGGTGAGCGACTTTACCGGCCTCGTCCACGTGAACCGCGACGACAGGAAAGAGTCCGTCAATGGAACCGATCACCGTGAATCAGAAGAACGCAAAGGCGCTGCGAGCAGCTGCCACCGGCGACGGCGCGGAGACCGACGCGGCACTGCGTGCCGCCGTGCTGGAGAGGGCCGCCGGGGGCGCGCCTGTCGCGGCGCCCTACGACGACCTCGCGCGGCAGATCGGTGAAGCGGCATACCGGACCACCGACGCGCAGGTCGCTGCGGTCCGCGACGCGGCAGGAAGCGACAAGGCCGCGTTCGAGATCATCATGTCCGCATGCATCGGGGCAGGATTGGTTCGCTGGGACGCGGCCGTTCGCGTGATCGAGGAGGCCACTGATGAGGCTGACTGAGATCGACCGCGGCGACAGCCTGCGCTCCCGCACCCTGATCCGGATCATCTCCGCCGTCTCAGGCATCCGCCTCCCCGACACCGCGCGGGTCGCGTTCTACCACAAGGGCTTCGTCGGACCGACGTTCGGCGCATGGACTCAGACCGTGATGCGCGGCCCGAGCGAATGGACCATAGGGGAACGCGAACTGATGGCCGCGATGGTCGCGCACTGGAACTCCTGCGCATTCTGCATCGGCGCCCACCGCGCCATCGCCGTCCGCGGAATCAGCCCCGAGACCGTCAACGCATGCTTGATCGACTACCGATCAGCACCCATCCCGGAACGGTTGCGTGCCACTCTCGCCTTCCTCGAGACCATGACCCTCCACCCGGACGCACTGGACGGCGCCCGCGCACACGCGGCGTTCTATGCCGGCACGTCCCCTGCGCAACTCGTGGATGCTGCCGCCGTAGCCGCGGTGTTCAACATCATCACTCGTTACGCGGACGCCCTCGACTTCGCAGTTCCCACAGAGCAAGAGTTCGACAAAGCAGCCGGGATGATGCTCAAACGCGGTTACAGCTGACCCCCGTTCGGATCGCCGTCGAGCCAGACCGCGTTCCACTCCAGGATCCGCGGCTCGGCCAGTCCCTCGGTCGCGAACGGCGGTCGACGCCGTCGCGCAGGCGATAGAGAACCGCGAACTCCATGCCGACAGGGTACGCCCCCGTCCCTCTCCGCGAAGAGGAACGGGGGCGTCCGGACGGGCGCGACCTACTTGGCGACGGCCTCGGCGGGCTGCTTGGCCGGAGCCGCAGCCGGAGCGGCAGGGGCTGCGTCCGCGACCGGACGCGGGCGCGCCGCGAACTCCTCGAAGACCGCACGGGGGGCCTGCAGTGCCTCGAGACCGACGATGTCGCGGCCGAGCCACAGGTTGTTCCACCAGCCCCACAGCACGCGCCACTTGCGCTCCCACGAGGGCATCGCCAGGCCGTGGTAGCCGCGGTGCGCGATCCAGGCGAGGAAGCCCTTCAGCGCGAGATTGCCGGACTGGAAGACGCCGTTGTAGAGGCCGAGACCGGCCACCGCGCCGAGGTTCTTGTGGAAGTAGTCCTTGGTGTCCTCGCCGCGCAGCACCGCGACGAGGTTCTTGGCGAGGCGCTTGGCCTGGCGCACGGCGTGCTGGGCGTTCGGCACGCACATGCCGCCGACGCCACCGCCGGAGAGGTCGGGAACGGCGGAGACGTCGCCGGCCGCCCAGGCGCCCTCGACGAACTCGTCCGCCGTGCCGACGCGCAGGTCGGCACGGGTCTGGATCCGGCCGCGCTCCTCGACGGGCAGGTCGCCGCCGCGCACGACGGTGGGGTTGGCCATGACGCCGGCGGTCCAGATGATCAGGTCGCTCGGGATGACCTCGCCGGTGGAGAGCTCGACGTTGCCGTCGACGGCGCCCTTGACCTGGGTGTCCAGGTGCACGTTCGCGCCGCGCTTGGCGAGATCCTTGAGCACCCACTCGCTGGTCTTCAGCGAGACCTCGGGCATGATCCGGCCCATCGCCTCGATGAGGTGGAAGTGCGTGTCGTCGAAGCTCAGCTGCGGGTACTTCGCGATCAGCGCGGATGCGAATGAGCGCAGCTCGGCGAACGCCTCGATTCCCGCGAACCCGCCGCCGACCACGACGACGGTGAGCAGGCGGTCGCGCTCGGGGCCGGCCGGGATCGAGGCGGCCTTGTCGAAGTTCGACAGCAGCGCGTCACGGACGGCGACGGCCTCTTCGATGCTCTTCAGCCCGATCGCGTTGTCGGCGATGCCGGGGATCGGGAACGTGCGCGACACGGCGCCCGCGGTCACCACGATCTGGTCGTAGGGGAAC
>CAWBTB010000010.1:0-221178 GCA_963791605.1 uncultured Actinomycetota bacterium
TTGTGGGCGAGGTCGGAAGCGCGGATGTCTGACCGGACGGGCTGAGATTTGACATGGCACGATGCTCCCTGAGCAGAATTCGAAACCTTGGTACCTCGCGGCCTGGCTGGCCTGCGCCTTGGCGCGGGTCTCGATGGTCGGAATCACGGACATGCCCGGGCGCAGCCCGACCATCGAAAATTGTCGGCGTCGAGCGCGATCTTGACGGGGATACGCTGCACCACCTTGGTGAAGTTGCCGGTGGCGTTGTCCGGTGGCAACAGGCGAATTCCTGACCGCTCGCCGGGGCGATGCTGTCGACATGGCCGTGCACGATCTGGCCGGGGAACATGTCGACGGCGATTTCGACCGCCTGTCGCTAATGCACGTCGGTGAGCTGCGTCTCCTTGTAGTTCGCGACGACATAAACACTTCCTAGCGGCACCACCGAGGTGAACTGCGAACCCGCATGGAGGTACTGGCCCGCCCGCACGTCCGGTTGCTGATCACGCCGTCGACCGGCGCCGTGATGGGGGTATAGCCGAGATTGAGTTCGGCCTGGCTCTGGATCGCTGCGCGCGCCCCAATGACACTTCGGCCTGCACGATCTCGGCTTTCAGCAGATCGACCTGCTTTTGCGACGACGTCAGGTTGGCGGTGTCGCGGGCCAATGCTGCCGTGCGCCGCCGTTGCGCGATTGCGCCTGCTGCGCATCTGCACGCTGCCGTATCCGGTGGTGGCGAGATCCGAATAGCGTTTGTTTTCCTGGACGGCGAAAGTCAGCGTCGCCCGGTCGACATCGATGGTGGCCTCGGCCGCGGCGATGACCGCCTGTTGGACTTCGAGTTGCGCCTGCTTGCTGGCGATCGTGGCTCTTGCCGCTGCGACGTCAGCCTTGGCCTGATCGAGCGCGACCCTGAAATCGCGGTTGTCGATCCGGGCGAGGACCTGCCCGGCTTTGACCCGCTCGTTGTCGCCAACCAAGACTTCGTGCAGGTAACCTGAAACCTTCGGTGCGATCGTGGTGTTGTCGGCTTTCACATAGGCGTCGTCGGTCGAGACCAGATACTGGCCAACGGTCCAGTAATCCCAGCCATACCAGACGCCGCCGGCCAGCACCGCCAGCGCCGCACCGGTCAGCAAGGCCTTGCGTAAATTGAATGTTTTGGCGGCCGGCTGGCCCACCGGAGGCGTGGCACCGGGCAGCAATGCTGTGGTGGCGTCTGGTGGAACCGGGCTCTCGATCTCGAAGGAAGTGGAATGGCGGGTCATGGTGTCGCCCTCAATTAGGAAACTTGATGTTTTCCAAAATAGGACTACCTTCGGGACTGTCAATGGAATGACAGGTGTCATTTAATCACATGGCTGAGATCAAGATCACCCAAGCTCCGAACCGAACGCCGACCCGTGCGAAGAGCGCCGGCTCCGCGGTCGGCCGCAAGTTCGCCCCGATTGCGACACGCGCCAGCTGATCTACGAAGCCGCGCGGCACGAATTTTCGGACAATGGTTATGCTGCAACCAGCATCGAAAGCGTCGCCCGCCGCGCCGGCGTCTCGACTAAAACGCTCTATCGCCTGATCCCGAACAAAGCGGCGTTGTTCGCAGGCATGACGTCGGACCGGATCGACCGGTTTCTGTCCGAAATCAATCTGGAGTTGATCGATCATGCGGAGTTGGACGAGGCGCTGTTCGCGGCGCTGATGGCGTGCGCCGATCTCGCGCTCGACGAGGAGGTCGTCGCACTTCAGAGCATGGTGCTGCAGGAAGCCGGCAAGTTTTCCGAGCTGGCCGGCGCGTTCTACCGCAACGGCATCCAGCGCGCCGTCAAGGCGCTGGCCGACTGGCTGACTGCGCAGCAGAAGCGCGGACTGATCGAGATCGATGACGCCGAGGAAGTCGCCGGCATGCTGCTCGGCATGGTCGCCGATGCGCCGCGGCGCGCCACCATGTTCGGCGGCCTGCCGCTGCCGTCGCGTTCGCAGATCGAAGCGCGGGTACGGAAATGCGTCGGCATATTCCTCAGGGGATACCGCGCCGCGTGAGCTAACCGTTGGTCACGTGCACGCCGGGCTTCCCGCCCGCGTTCCACTTGCCGTCGATCGCGCGCTCGATCTGGGCGGCGAGTTGCAGCAGCAGGCCGTCATTGGCCTGTTTCGCAACCGCCTGAATGCCGAGCGGCAGCCCGTGTTCGTGGGTTGCCATCGGCAACGAGATCGCGGGAATTCCGCAGAGATTGGCGAGCGGCGTGAACGCGAAATTGCGCCACAGGTTGCCGAACCAGTCCGCGACCGACGGATTGTCGCTAATGGTGAGATATTCGGTGGTACCGACCTTCGGCGTCGGCAATGCGGTGATCGGCGTCAGGATGATGTCCCATTGTTCGAAGAACGCGCCGAAGCCGCGCGAGGTGGTGTTGAACACCGCCTGCATCCGTGCGCGTTCGGTGAAGCTGGTATGCCGGCCGGATTCCCATATCCTGATATTGATGGGTTCGATCAGCTCGGCCGGCGGCCGATCCAGCCCGCGCGCGGCCAGCATGTTGCCGATCACCTGCGCGAAATTGCTGACGTAGCAAAGCGTCTGCGCTTCGAAGGCGGCGCGGTAATCGAGTTCAGGCAGCGCATAGTCGACGTGATGACCGAGACCTTCGAGAAATTTTCCGACCCGCTCGAGTTCGGCCGCGATCTGTGGTGTGGCGCGATACTCGCCCCATTGATGCGAGAGCGCGATGCGAAGCCGGCCCGGATCGCGCTTGATCGTTTCGGTGTAGGGCTCCGGCGTTGTCCAGAACGGCATGAATTCGCCGGGCGCCGGCCCACGGCAGGCATCGACGAACGCCGCGGTGTCGCGCACCGAACGCGACTGGCAGCCCTGGATCGAAACCAGCCCGGTGAGGTCGGACATGACAGGCGCCAGCGAGAACACGCCGCGCGAAACCTTCAGCCCGATATTGCCGTTGACGCCGGCGGGAATGCGGATCGATCCGCCGCCGTCGGTGGCATGCGCGATCGGCAACACACCGGCGGCGACCATCGCAGCACTGCCGGCCGACGAGCCGCAGGTGGTGTAATCGGTGTTCCAGGGATTTCGCGTGATGTAGACCGCGGGATTCTCCGCCGAGCTGCAGACGCCAAATTCGGGCGTCGTGGTGCGCCCGATCAAGTTGAGTCCGGCCTGACGAAATTTCCCGGTCAGAAACGTATCCGCCGTCGCGCGATTGCCGCGCATCATCAGCGAACCCATCTCCTGCAGCCGGCCCTTCATGGTCGGACCGAGGTCCTTCATCAGGAACGGCAGGCCGGCGAACGGCCCGTCCGGATCGGCGCCGTTGCCGGCGGGATCGGCAACCGCATCCTCGAACATTTCCACCACAGCCGACAGCGGCGGATTGACCTTGGCGATCCCTGCAGCGGCCTGCTGAGCCAATTCGTTGGCAGTGAGTTCGCCCTTCATCACGCGCGCGGCCAATGCCACGCCGTCGTGCCGCGCCCACTCATCCCAACTCATCGGTAGCGTCATTGCGATCCATTCCTTGTCTCCGCGAATCCTGGGGTTCGCGGAGCGCCAAGTCAATGGACCGCTGGAGGCGTTATCGCGCGGCAGACTTCGTGGTTGCGGTGACGCGCCAGACCGTGTTGCCGACATCGTCGGCCACCATCAGCGCGCCCTGCTTGTCGATGCGGACGCCGACGGGACGGCCCTGGGCCTCGCCCTTGTCGTTGAGGAATCCGGTGAGGATGTCCTGCGGCTTGCCTGCCGGCTTGCCGTCCTTGAAGGGTACGAAGATCACCTTGTAGCCGGAGCGGGGCTTCCTGTTCCAGGAGCCGTGCTGGCCGATAAACGCGCCGCCCTGCATCTCCGGCGGGAATTGATTGCCGGTGTTGAAGGTGAGGCCGAGCGAGGCGGTGTGGGCGCCGAGCGCGTAATCCGGCGGGATTGCTTTGGCGACCAGATCGGGCCGCTGCGGCTGCATCCGCACATCGACGTGTTGGCCGTAATAGGAATAGGGCCAGCCGTAGAACGCGCCGTCCTTCACCGAGGTCATGTAGTCCGGCACCAGATTGTCGCCGAGTTCATCGCGCTCGTTCACCGTCACCCATAGCTGTCCGCTTTGCGGTTGCCACGACGGTCCGTTGGGATTGCGCAGGCCGGAGGCGAACACCCGCCACTTGCCGGTCTCACGGTCGACTTCGAGAACGTCGGCGCGGTCCTTTTCGGCCTCGATGCCGTTCTCGCCGACATTGCTGTTGGAGCCGACCGTGGCATAGAGCTTGGTGCCGTCGGGGCTGGCGGTGATGTCCTTGGTCCAGTGATGGTTGATGGTGCCGGCCGGAAGATCGGCGAGCTTGACGCCGGCCGCGGTGATTTTGGTGTCGCCTTCGTGGTAGGGGAATTTCATGATGGCGTCGGTGTCGGCGACGTAGAAGTCGTTGCCGACCAGCACCATGCCGAACGGCGAGTTCAGCCCGCTGATGAAGACGCTGCGGGTTTCGGCGATGCCGTCGCCATCGCTGTCGCGCAGCAGCGTGATGCGGTTGGCGCTCGGCGTGACCGCGCCGGCCTCTTTCTGGAACATCTTCTGCGCCCAGCCGCGGATACCCTTGCCGTCGTCGGGCTTGGGCGGCGCGTTGGTTTCGGCGACCAGCACGTCTCCGTTCGGCAGCACGTAGACCGCGCGGGGATGGTCGAGGCCGGTGGCAAAGGCGCCGACGGCCATGCCGTCCGCCGCCTTCGGCTTGGCGCCTTCAGGCCACGACGTTGCGGTAGCGACGTTGATGGTCGGGATCAGCGAGCTCTGCGGAGCCGGCAGTTCGGGCGAGGCGCCATAGCTCTGCTCGACGGTTGCGGTGTCCTGCGGATCGTTGCAGCCGGCGAGCGGGAGCGCCATGGCGCCAATGGCGATTGCCAATATCAGATTTTTGCGCATGGTAGGTTCCCTGGGATGCCGCGACAACAATGCGGCACGGGCACGAACGTTCATTTCAACGCCGATGAATTTCGTGTGACGGGACTGGCGTGAGCCCGCTCACGCCCAATAAAACGGGAGGAACAATGACCGCAGGGCTGGACGGCGAACGCGAAGCGCAATGGGCGAAATGGCGCAGCGTCGCCGATCTCTACCATGCGTTCTTCACTGGCCTCATTCTCACCGTGGTCTCCAGGCGCGGCACCGCCGACGCCGCCGAGTTCGTGTTCCGGGTGTTTCGCCGCCAGCAGCAGGAGCGTTTCCTGCCGGGGCTGGTCAAACTCGGCCTCGATCATCTGCCGCCTGCGGTTGCGGCCGCGCACTATCATTATCTCTCGAACTGGATCGGCGGCGTCCATGTCGAATACATGCACGAGACCGATCGCAAGGCCTGGATCCGCTATCCGGTGCCGCGCTGGATCTGGCGGGGCACCGCGATCTGCGGCGTGCCCGGCGAAGTCTCGCGCGCGATGCTGCGCGGCTGGCACGCCAACAACGGCGTCGCGCTCGGCAATCTCAGTCTCGGTTTCGTCTGCACCAAGCAGAGCGTCGACGGCCAGGACGGGCTCGAAGGCTACTACTGCGAATACGATCATCCGCTGGAAATCGATGCGCGTCTGGTGTTCGCGCGCCATCTCGAAGCGCCGATGTTCGATCCGGCCACCGCACCGGCGCTGCCGGTCGATAGCTGGCCGAAGCCGCGGCTGGAAAAGGCCTATCGCAACTACGCGATGGAATACGTGAAGACCGCAGCGCCAGTGATGGTGCAGGTGTTCGGCCCGGAGGACGCGGCCTACCTACTGCATCTCACCGGCAAGCTGATCGGCATGCAGTATTTCCATGAGATCGCGAAAAGCTTCGCGATGGGCCAGGGAGCAGCGCAGGGTCGGCCAGGGATTTCGTCGCGTTCCTGCGCGTGCTGTTCGAGTCGCAGGACGACGTCGCCGAGATCAGCGCCTCGGAAGGCGCGTTCGAAGTCCGGCAGCAGAGCTGGAAACTGATGGCCGACGTCGCCGATTATCACCCCGCCTGCGCCAATGTTTTGAAGGGCTTGCTCGAGGGCCTCGCGGCCGGTTGCGGCCGGCATATTCCGGTGCATTTGCAGCCATCGGCGGGCGGCCGGGCGCCGTTTGTCTGGTCAATCGGCTGAAACAGGCTTGAAAGCCGGCTTGCCCCGCGATCGTCGCAGGCCCCCCTTGCGCCCCGTGCACAGGGAATCCGTACCGATCATGGTAGGACACATCCGCGCCGCAGCAGCCAGACTGCGCGCGGGAGATGAAATGCCCGATATTGCCGTCGCCGAACTGCCCGTAGACGAGGAAGAGCGTCCGTTGCCGCCGCCGGAAGCGCCGGCGAAGAACGCGCTGCTCGATCGTCCGATTCTGCCGACACTGCTTTGGCTCGCCTGGCCCAATGTGATTGCGCTCAGCGCCAGCACCTGCGTCGTCATCGCCGAGACCTCCTATATCGGCCGGCTCGGCGTCGAATCGCTGGCGGCCATGGCGCTGGTGTTTCCCTGCGTGATCCTGACCATGACGATGTCGGGCGGCGCGATGGGCGGCGGTGTGGCGTCCGCCATCGCGCGTGCGCTCGGCGCCGGCGATGTCGAGCGCGCCTCGACGCTGGCCTCGCATGCGCTCTTGATCGGCATCTGCTTCGGGCTGACCTTCATGCTCGGCATGCTGATCTTCGGGCCGCAATTGCTGGAACTGCTCGGCGGCCGGGGCAACGTACTGGCGCAGGCGATTGCTTACACGCAGATATTTTTCGGCGGCGCCGTGGCGCCGTGGCTGATGAACACGATGGCCGGCGTGCTGCGCGGCACCGGCAACATGAAGCTGCCGTCATTGATGATGCTGTCATCGGCGGTCTGCCAGATCATTCTCGGCGGCACGCTCGGCCTCGGTCTCGGCCCAATTCCGCAATTCGGCATGCGCGGCGTCGCCGCAGGCTCCCTGACCGCCTATCTGATCAGCATCTCCGTGATGTCCTGGTATCTGTTTTCCGGGCGCGCCCGCGTGGTTCCGAAAATCTTCGGCCTGCGGATTCAAGGGGCGATGTTCTTCGACATCCTGAAGGTCGGCGCCATCTCCTGTTTCTCGCCGCTGCAGTCGGTGCTGACGATCAGCATCTTCACCCACATGCTGGCGAGTTTCGGCACCGAAATTCTCGCCGGCTACGGCATCGGCGCGCGGCTCGAATTCCTGCTGACGTCGGTGTCGTTTGCGGTCGGCATCGCCTCGGTGCCGATGATCGGCATGTCGGTCGGCGCGGGGCGCATCGCGCGCGCCCGGCGCGTGGCCTGGACCGCCGGATTCGTCTCGTTCCTCGCGGTCGGCACCATCGCAAGCTTCATCGCGATTTTTCCCGACCTCTGGGTCAACCTGTTCACCCACGATGCCAGCGTGCGCGCGGCCAGCCATCAATATCTGTCGACGGCAGCGCCGATGTACGCCTTCATCGGCCTGGCGTCATCGATGTATTTTTCGTCGCAGGGTGCTGCCAAGGTGGTCGGTCCTGTGCATGGCGCAGACAGCGCGGCTGTTGTTCATCGGCACCGGCGGCTGGTGGCTGTCGACCCACAATGCGACCGCGCAGCAGTTCTTCGTGCTGGCCTCGGCCTCGATGGTGGTGCTCGGCGTGCTGTCCTGCGCCAGCGTGGTGCTGACGCGATGGGGGCCGAAGCAGGCGCAGATACCCGCGGCGCGGCCGGTGTTGTCGTAGCGCTTTAAGATCGTCATTGCCTGCAACAAACGCAAAGCGTTTGTGCAAGCGAGCGTAAGCGACGAAGCGATCCAGCCCTACTTCAAGCAAAGGACTGGATTGCTTCGCTTCGCTCGCAATGACGGAGAATAACTGTCGTTCGCGGATTCTCACGCAGCTTTGCGTGCCAGCGCCTTCTGCATTGCGGCTACGCCGTGGTCCATCTGCGCCGAGATGAAGGACGCGATCTCGTTCGGCAGTACGTCGACGGTCCAGATCACGCGGCTGCGGGTGGCGCCGTCGGCGACCACCTGCACCGTTCCGGCGTAGTGCCGGACGCGCTCGTTGGCAGCGATCGCATAGGCCAGCCGCTTGCGCTCGTCGTCGCAGCCGACCAGCAGTTCGCGCGCCACATTGCCGCTGGCAAAAGTGACGATGCGGGCATCGCCGTCGAGTTTGGTATCGGTGACGAAGCCCGGCACCAGGCGCGTATGCAGCGCGCCGAAATCGCGCACCGCGTCCCAGACGTCGTCGGCGCTGGCGTCGATGGGGATGTCTTTGTGGATGGAGGCCATGATTTGAATCCCGTTGGGGAGAGTTGATGCGTAGGGTGGGCAAAGGCGCTCTTCGCCGTGCCACCATCGATCGGATTGGTCGCTGATGGTGGGCACGCTTCGCTTTGCCCACCCTACGCGGGCTCGCAACGCCTTACGTACACACCGCCTCGACGTTATTGCCGTCGGGGTCGATCAAAAACGCCGCGTAGTACGTCGGGCTGTAATCCGCGCGCGGGCCGGCGCCGCCATTGTCGCGGCCGCCGGCCTTGAGGCCTTCGGCGTGAAATTTTCCGATCGCGGCATGATCCGGCGCGCGGAACGCGACGTGGGCGCCGGTGCCTGTCGTGCCCCTGTTCAGATGCAGCCAGAGCGCGGGCTCGCCCTTCGGGCCGAAGCCCGCGCCGCTGTCATCGCGCGAGCAGAGCACAAAGCCTAACGGTGCGAGGGCGGCGGAATAGAAGCGAACGCTGGCGTCGAGATCGCCGACACGTAATCCGATGTGGTCGTACATGCTGTTCTCCAGTGAAACGTGCGCGGGATCTCGCGCGGTCTGGAGCAACCCTAGTCAGTTGAGGGCAAGGCGTTCTTGGAAAATCTTGCGCATCCCGCGCGAGGCCTGGCGGAACCGCAGCGGCGAGACGCCGGCGGCGCGATGGAAGGTGCGAACGAAATTGGAGAGGTCGCCGAAGCCGACGTCGTAAGCGATGTCGGTGATGGCGCTGTCGTCTTCCGCCAGCCGCCGCGCCGCATGACGCAGCCGCGAGCGCACCAGATATTGATGCGGCGTGACGCCGAGCGTATCCGAGAACAGCCGCAGGAAATGGAACGGGCTGATGCCGGCCTGACCGGCGGCGTCTTCCAGGCCGATCGACCGATGCGAATGCGCATCGATCCACAACGCGGTTTCGACCGCGCGGCGGCGGTCGCGAGCGGCGCTGGAGACTGCCTTGCGCGGCTTGCCGGAAACGACTTCGACAAAGCGGCTCGCCAGCACCTGGCCGATTTCGTCGAGACCGATGTCGCTGTTGCCATCTGCCGCCGACTGCGCCAGTTCGCCGAGCACCACCAGCTCAGGCAATGGCGGCGCGCAGCCGGCCTGCCAGATCGCGTTGCTGTCGCCGAGCGTCTCGACCAGCTCGGGAGTCAAGAAAAACGACAGGCACTCGTCGCCGCAGACGTGCTCGTGGGTGCAGGTATATTCGTCGCCGGGATGGCCGATCAGCACGGATCCCGCCACCAGCTCATGCGACTTGCCGCGGCAGTGCAGGCCGAAGCTGCCCTTGCGCACATAGGAGATCGAGTGACAGCGATGCTGCTCGGCGAACGGCTTGTCGCCGGGACCGGCGTCGCAGCGGAAGTCGGATACCGAAATCGACGGGCGTTCGAGCAGCGTGGTTGCGGTCATGCCGCCAATTTAGGTAGGCGGGCGGGGCGGTGCAACGGGCAGCAGCACGTCGAACAGGGTCTTGCTCGTGGTCGGGTGCGCGCCCTCGATCGAGAGCAGCCGCCGCTTGGAAATGGCGCCCCCGTTCGGCGAGATCTTGTCGGTATAGTTCCCCGCCTCGAGTACGCGATGGCAGGGCACGATGATCATGAAGGGGTTGCGGGCAATCGCCTGCGCCACCGAATAGACCGCGCCCGAGGCGCGCAGGCCGGAGGCGATCTCGGCATAGGTGCGGGTTTCGCCGCGCGGGATCTGGCGTGCATAGCCGTAGACGCGCTGGTTGAAGGCCGGGATGCCGGTCATATCGAGGGCGACGTCGGAGAGGTCGCTGTCGCCGCCGCGCAGCAGCGCTGTGATGCCTTCGATCGCGATCTCAGCGTTCAGCGGCGGACGCTGTTCGCGGGCGTCGGGATAGAGCTGGAACAGCCGTCGCCGCGTGTCGATCTCGCGGGCCTCGGGAAGCTGCACACCAATGACGCCCAGCGGCCCCCACGCGATGCCGCAGCGGCCGATTCCCGTGTCGAATATGGTGTACCCAAGCCCCGCCATACGCCCAACCCCTCGGGCATCATAACACCGTCACAAACCAGCGCATCTGGAATCTTTCACTTCAGTTAAGGACCGGGGCCGCGGCCGGAACCGCTTGGCGGATCGGGCGGGGTCGGGTAATCATGGGCTCCCATGAGCCGGAAAAGTGGGCACCGGTTTTCCGAAAAAGCTCATGCGCAAAAGAGCCGCGGGCGTAGTTCAATGGTAGAACGGCAGCTTCCCAAGCTGCATACGAGGGTTCGATTCCCTTCGCCCGCTCCAGTTTTTAGATACGAGAATTCGTAGGGTGGGTTAGGCGCAAGCTCCACCCTACGCCTCTCACCACTTAAACGACGCCGCAACCTCGTAACTGCGCGGCGCGCCCAGGATGACCTGGTCGGTGTAGCCGGGATCGCCCCACTGGGCGTAGAGCTTGTTGGTGAGGTTCTTGATGCGGAACGAGATGCGGGTTTTTTCGACGCCGTTGAAGACGGTTTTCGGCACCTCGACGAACGCATAGGCGTCGAACAGCGTGTAGGCGTTCATAGTCACGAGATTGTCCTGGAAGTTGAAACGGTCGCCGACATGGCGCATCGAGGCGCCGAGTTCGAACGGCCATGCGGTCTCGAAGCGATAGGATGCGCCGGCATTGGCGATGAATGTCGGCACGTTCGGCGGGGTGTTGCCGGAGTAGGACCCGGGATTTCCGTTGCCGTCGATGAAGTCGAAATTGACGAAGCGGGACTGCACGATCGCGGCGTTGCCCCACAGTTTCAATCCACCGAACGGGTTGACCGCGCCGGAGATCTCGACGCCCTTCGATTTGATCTTGCCGGCGAGGTCGAACAGGATCCCGCTCTCCGGCACGTAGACATTGTCACGTTCGATGTCGAAGGCCGAGAACATGAATTCCATCCGCTTGTCGGCGGACAAGACCTTGACGCCGGTCTCGTAGGTGCGTGCGGTCGTCAACAGCAACGGCTGCGTCGGCCGCAGGTTGAAGATGTTGGCCACCGCAGGATCGGCGGCCGTGGCGTATTGGCTGTAGAAGCTTAACCCCGGCACGGCTTCCCAGACGTAACCGATGCGTCCGGTCACCGGCGTGAACCTGGTTGAATACGGATAGCCGTCCGCGGTGCGAAGATTGCCGTCGACGTCATAGGCCGTTCGCGCCAGCTTGATTTCCTCGAGCCGAATGCCGCCGATCAGGGAAAAATTCGACGTGACTTTCAGGCGGTCTTCGAACGCCAGCGAGACATTGTCGACGTGGGTATAGAACGGCTTGGTCTGCTGGAAGCCATAGAGGCCGCGATCAGGGTTCACCAGACTGACGGTGTCGCTGGTGAAGGCATCGTCCTGTCGGACGTTGAACTGCAGGCTCGAGGCCGCCACCGTCGTGACCAGCCGGTTGTCCATGCCCCAGATGTTGGAGTTGACAGTGAGATCGGTGACGTTGCCGTAGAGCTTCTGGTCGTGATCGACCGACAGCCGCTCGCGATAGACCTCGCCCTGCGCGCCGACGGACGGATTGGGGCTGTCGTTGAATGAGTTGACTTCGTTGTTGAACCAGTGACGCTTTGCGTCATAGGCATAGACTTGGCTCTTGAGCGAGACGTTGTTGCTGATGTCCCACTGGAAGCCGCTGCGCAACCAAAGTTCCTGCGCTCCGCTCTTGTTATCGAGCACGTTGTAAGTGGTCCTCAGCGTCCGGGCATCGATCGTGACGGGATTTAGCGTGCCGGTGTGCCCGTCGAAATTGCCAGGCCCCGGATAATACTGGGTCCACTGGCCCGATACGATTCCGTTGGTCGGAACGATGCCGGGAGCATTCGCCGGCACCAGCGGGGTGCCCCAGTAGAACCGGTCCTTGTCCTGCTTGTATTCGTAGGCGCCCCAGACCTTGAAATTGTCGGTGACGCGGTAGTTGAGCTGGCCGGAGACGTTGGTCAGCTTCGAATAGGTGTCGTCGATAAAGCTCTTGTCGTTGGCGTGGCTGACGTCGAAGCGGTAATCCAGCCCGTCGATCAGCGTGCTGCCGCCGGAGCCGTAGCCGGCGCGGTATCCCCTGAACGAATCGAACGAGGTGAAGGCCTCGTTCGTGATCGGGCCGGTATGCGGCGCCTTGGTGACGTAGTTGACGGCGCCGCCGACCGCGCCTTCGCCCGACAACAGCGACGCCGGCCCCTTGATGATCTCGACACGTTCGAGGTTGGCGGTGTCCATGATGCGGCCGGTCATTTCGGACGGGCCGACCCTGATGCCGTTGTAGAGCGTGTTGATCTGCGTGCCGGTAAAGCCGCGCATCGAGAACGAGGCCGGCGCGCCCGGCGAGTCGCCGGCGGTGACGCCGACCGCGGCCTGGGCGATGTCGGTGGTGGTTCGCAAGCCCCGATCCTCGATGGTCTGCCTGTTGATGACGTCGACGGTCGCCGGAATTTCGCGCACGGTGAGGCCGAGCCGCGACGCGACTTCGGTCACCGTGTTGCCGTTGAGCGGCGTGGCGGTGGTGGCTGCGACGGGCACGGTTGCAGCTAACGGCGAAGCCGTGCGTATCCGGGTGCGGCCCACCGCGCGTGCCGGCGTCGACGTGCGCTGCTCATTAGAACGCGCCGTTGTCGGCTTGCGTTTGGGCGAGGTGACGACGACCGGACCGAGATTGTCGAATTTCTTCTCAGCAGGCGCGGCGGTCTGGCCATATCCGGGACTGGCGGCGAGAGCGGCAACGAGGCCGAGCGGCGCGACCGAACAGCGCAGCAGGCGCCTGAGCTTCAGAGACCGGCCTGGATCGCCGGTGTTGGTGTGATCGAAACGCGCAAGACTGGAACATGGCGCAAAACCGCCATCGCGACTGAAAACGGACATGACTCAAAAAAACCCGACGGCGAACGCACAACCGTCAGCGCAGTCGACGCTCCACATTGCCTTCGCCCCAGGCGGCAACTGTAACGTCTATCAGACACATCGGAGCACCCCGCCCAACGCGCTTGCGCATGACCATGACCGGCAGCAGGTTTCCTGGCTCGCGGGTTATCGCCTCGGACCACCTTCCCAGGATCAACCGATCCCAGTGGTATTTATGGTCGTCGGCTATCCGCCTACAGTTGCGGGGGCAGCCGCGGAATTGTCTGCGAGAGGCAGACGCACCGCATTCCCTTGGCTAGCCCTTGCGGGCACTACCGTTCATGAATGTGGCATCGGGTGGCAAACCGGTCAATTGCGGAATCGGGCTGACAACAGCGACATCGTGTCAACAGATGCAGCCTGCGTCTTCCGCACCACAGGGGTCTATCTTTTGACGGCAATCACGCCTATATCTGTGTGGTCGCAAGACGATGGCGCTGAACCTTAGAGCGGACCGCGGGCAGACCCGGGGGCAGTACCCGGCGCCTCCACCTTAGCAGCTCGAGCTTAAAGGTCTCATCACGGTGAGATCGATTTGGCCGCAAGGCTTGATCCCAAGCTTGTTTAGTAAGGCTGGCTGTTAAGGCGGGGGCGAACCAGGATCGATGGTCGCGAAGAAGTTCTGAATTGTGCTCGGCATGATACCGCCGTTATCGGGTCAAAAACCTAAATGCAAACGATAACGTTGCATTGAACGAAGTGCGCCTCGCGGCGTAACCGTTCGGGGTTGGTCCACCTAGCAACAGAACGGCCATTGCCGCGTCGACCTTCGGGTCGGCGCGGCTTTTATTTGCATATGACGCGTTGCCTTCAATTCCGGCCGTTGCCGTGCTAGGCGTGAAGGATGCCGCAACATGAAGGTGAACGGTGACCCAGGCGATCGCGTCGGCTGACACCTCCCGCAACCTGCTGATCGTGGCAGGCTGCGGCCTGCTATCGGGCATTCTCACGCCGCTGTTGCCGGCGCTGCTCGACAAGGTCGCGGGCGTGCCGGCCGATATAAGACTCGCGCTGGTCGCGATCCCCTTTGCCGTTCTGGTGTTCTTCGTGGTCCGCCACTTCAGCGCCAATCCATGGTGGGCGGCGCTGGCCGCTGCCGTCATGACGATGATGGCTTTCGTCTGTGCCGTGAACGCCGCGATCTTTATCGACGGCCAGACCAACGGCGCCGACAAGCTGATGCGAAACATCCTCTCTGGCCTCGCCGGCGGCCTCACCGGCAGTGCCTTGATGGCGCTCGGAATCGCGCTGCTGCCGGCCGGTCCGCGCGATGCGGTGGCATGGTTGCGGATGCTGCTGACCGGATCGCTGGCCGGCACGCTGCTGGCGCTCGACAACGCGCTCGGCCTCGATCAGACCTCGTTACTCTATCCGGTCTGGCAGGCGGCGGTCGCGGTTCGATTGGCGATGGCGCTACGATTCCCTCGGCCCGGAACGGCAAGGAAGCCGGCCCAGAACACGCAGGCACAGTAGTATTACGGCCTGGCCGTATTAATGCGGCTTTAGGCCGTACTGGTTACGCTGAACGCTCCCAAGGGCGGAGCGGATTACACCATGCGGATCGGTCGACTCTTCGGACTTTCGATGCTTTCGGTGACGGCCTTGACGGTCGTCCTTGGCGCCGGCGTTCTGGTTCCGCAATACCGCACTTTTGCCAGCAAGAGCGAGGCGATCAAGACCGTGCAGGCCTACGGTGCGGTGCTGGCGGTCGGCCAGCAGGTCGCCGGCTATCGGGCGCCCTATGTCGGCCCGCTGTTCCAGGAAGCGGCGGCGACGCCGGCGCAGATGGAGGCCGCCGCGAAAGCGGTACAGGCGGCCGATGCCGCGTTTGCAAGAGCGCGGACGGTGGTCGGCGCGCTCGACGATGGTGCGGCGATCGTTCGGGGTCTCGACCAGGCCGCGGCCAAGCTTGCCGAAGTTCGCGCTGCGAGCGATCGCGCGCTGGGCTCACCCTTGAGCGGGCGCGATCCGGCGGCGATCAAGGGCTTCCTGCCGGGCATTGCCGCGGTAGTCGGAATTATCGAGCCGCTGTTGAACCGGCTCGAGAACCAGGTCGCGACGGCGGATGCGTCGCTGACGGCGCTGCTGAACGTTGCCCGCACCTCCCAGGATCTGCGAATCTCGGCTGGCGGCCGCGCCGCCACCATGTCGCTTGCGATCAGCACGCGGCGTCCGCTGACGGCGGCGGAAATTTCCATCACCGACCGCGCCCAGGGCCGCGTCGATCTCGATCGCGAACGGATCGAGGCCGGCGTCGATCAGATCGGCAGCCCGCCGCGTCTGGCGAAGGCGATGAACGATGCGATCGACGCCTATTTCGGCAAGGCCGCGCCATGGCTCGAAAAGGAAATGGCGGCCGGGCGCGCCGAAGGCAAATACGGAATCAACTCAGATCAACTCGCCGGCACCATCGTCCCGGCGGTGCAGACCTTCTTCGTGGTGCGCGACGCGGCGCTGGCGGAAGCCGCCGAACGCGCCGGCCTGGTGCGCGACGGGGCGTTGACGATGCTGGCGGTGGCGGGTCTCGCCGTCCTGGCGCTGCTCGGGGTGCTTGCCGGCGTTACCGTGATGCTGCGGCGGCGTGTGATCACGCCGCTGGCGACCTTGACCGCCGTGGTCGGCGACCTCGCCGCCGGCCGGCATGACGTCGCCATCCCGACCATCGCACGCGCCGACGAGATCGGTGCCATGGCCGGATCGCTCCAGGTCTTCAAGGAGGCGCTGATCGCCCAGAAGGCCGCCGGCGAAGCGGCGGCGGTGGAAGCCGATGCAAAAATCCGGCGCGGCCAGCGCGTCGACCGGATCACCGGCGATTTCGAGGCGATGATCGGCGAGATCGTCGAGATCGTCGCCTCGGCCTCGACCGAACTGGAAACCTCCGCCGGCACGCTGACGGCGACCGCGGAACGTTCCGAAGAACTGACCACCATGGTCGCGGCGGCGTCCGAGGAAGCCTCCACCAATGTGCAATCGGTCGCATCCGCCACCGAGGAGATGTCGTCTTCGGTCAACGAGATCAGCCGTCAGGTCCAGGGCTCGGCGCGAATCGCCAATGAGGCGGTGGAGCAGGCGCAGAAGACCAACGACCGTGTCGCCGAGCTCGCCAAGGCTGCCGCCCGCATCGGCGACGTGGTGGAGCTGATCAACAACATTGCGGGTCAGACCAATCTGCTGGCGCTGAATGCCACCATCGAGGCGGCGCGGGCCGGCGAAGCCGGGCGCGGTTTCGCCGTGGTCGCGTCCGAAGTGAAGGCGCTGGCCGAACAGACGGCGAAAGCGACCGGCGAAATCAGCCAGCAGATATCCGGCATCCAGGCCGCCACCCAGGAATCGGTCGGCGCGATCAAGGAGATCGGCGACACCATCGGACGGATGTCCGAGATCGCCTCCACCATCGCGGCCGCCGTCGAGGAGCAGGGCGCGGCGACCCAGGAAATTTCCCGCAACGTGCAGCAGGCCGCGCACGGCACCCAGCAGGTTTCCGCCAACATCGCCGACGTGCAGCGCGGCGCCAGCGAGACCGGATCGGCCTCCGCCCAGGTGCTGTCAGCGGCAAAATCGCTGTCCGGCGAAAGCGACCGGCTGAAACGCGAGGTCGGCAAGTTCCTCAATTCGGTGCGGGCGGCCTGAGCCGCGTCGCCTGCCGGCGGAAGGTGTGAAGGCGCGCCGCGTCGCGGCGGCGGCCGCGGTTCGCCTCATCATGGCCTTGCGCCGGCGCCGGCTTTCCTGACAATGATCGACTGACAGAGCCGAGCCGCGTTCTCCCGCGGGGAAGCCGGGAGCAAAAATACCAAGGCAAAAGCCAAGGCATAAGCTTCGAGGGAAGAATCGTGAACCGCCCGTTCAAGCCCTATCCTTTTACGGCGAAGCAATATCCGGCCTCGCTGCCGCCGCTGCAGGGCGGCGTCGACCCAACGCGGCGTCCGGTCGTGGTGGTCGGCGGCGGACCGGTCGGCTATTGCGCAGCACTCGGGCTCGCCGGCCACGGTGTGCCGGTGGTGCTGCTGGAGGCGGATGATTCCGTCTGCTTCGGCAGCCGCGCGATCTGCATCTCGCGGCGCAGCCTCGAGATCATTGCCCGTCTCGGCGCGGCCGATGGATTTCTGAAGCAGGGCCTGCCCTGGACCGGCGGCCGCAGCTTCTATCGCGACGATGAAGTGCTGAACTTCAAGATGCCGATGGACGAGAACCAGAAGCATCCGCCGATGATCAATCTGGCGCAATATTCGATCGAGCAGTTGCTGCTCGACGCCGCCGAGCAGCGCAGCGATCTCGTCGAGGTGCGCTGGCAGAACCGCGTCACCGCGATCGATTCGCGCGAGGACGGCGCGCGGCTCACCGTCGAGACGCCGGCCGGCGGCTACACGATGGAAGCCGATTGGGTCGTGGCCGCCGACGGCGGCCGCAGCTTCATCCGCGAAGCGCTCGGGCTGAAGCTGAAGGGCGCCAGCTATGAGGGCCGCTATGTCATCGTCGACATCGTGCTCGACACCAAGCGTCCGGTGGAACGTCTGGCTTACTTCGATCCGCCCTGCAATCCCGGCTCGACCGTGCTGGTGCACAAGCAGCCCGAGGGCGTCTGGCGCGTGGATTATCAGTTGCGCGACGGCGAAGACCCCGACGAGGCGATCAAGCCCGAAAACGTGATGCCGCGGGTCGAGAGCCTGCTCGGGATGATGGGCGAGAAGGGGGCGTGGAGCCCGGTCTGGATCGGCATCTACAAGGCCAACGCGCTGACGCTCGACGACTATCGCCACCGCCGCGTGCTGTTTGCCGGCGACGCCGCACATCTGCTGCCGATCTTCGGCGTGCGCGGCGCCAATTCGGGGATCGACGATGCCGACAACCTCGCCTGGAAACTCGCTTTCGCGGTCAAGGGGATCGCGTCGCCAACCTTGCTCGACAGCTATTCAACAGAGCGCGTCGCCGCCGCGCGCGAAAATCTGAGTTACGGCACCAAGAGCACCGAGTTCATGGCGCCGCCGTCGTTCGCGTTCGAACTGATGCGCAAGGCCGTGCTTGGCCTCGCCGTGAAATTTCCCGAACTGCGCTCGCTGATCAACCCGCGGCAATCGTCCGCGATCGCCTATGTCGGTTCGCCCCTCAATGTGGCCGGGCAGCAGGCGGAGTTCAGCGCGGGACCGGCTCCGGGCCACGTGCTGACGGAGTGCCCGCTGAC
Source organism: uncultured Actinomycetota bacterium (assembly GCA_963791605.1). GTDB lineage: Bacteria > Actinomycetota > Actinomycetes > Actinomycetales > Microbacteriaceae > Microbacterium. The sequence goes on from CAWBTB010000010.1 coordinate 18,260, forward strand.
GGTCGTCGATGGCGCATCGACACGCGCAGGTCATCTGACCGACCTGATCGGGCCCACCATCACGGCGCTTGTATTTACCGATGACGGCGGGGTGCCGGATGCATTGACGGCATGCGACGCGGCGATGCGCGCCCGCGGCATTCCCTTTACGATCGTCGCGCTGGCGCGGCGTGCCGGTAACCGTCACGCGCGTGGCTGGGACAGCAGCGGCAAGCTGTTCGCGATGTATGACGCTGCGCCCGGCACGCTCTATCTGGTTCGCCCCGACGGCCATGTGTTCGCGCGCCGGCGCTCGTTCGATGCCGCTGACGTGACCGAGGCCATCGACCATTTGCTGCAACCATGACAAGTGCGCCCACCATGACCGAAGCCGAACTCGACGCCGCCTACACACATCTGTGCAAGACCATGACCGAGCTTGGCGAGACCCGCGCGCCGCTGTTCCTGGCCCGCTTCGCGCTGCTGGCGATGACGCGCATCGGCGATGTCGATGTGGTGCAGGCGCCTGACCGATGCTGCCGCGGCCGACATCGCTTCGTAGGTAGGACCGGCCAAAACGTCCGCTGCTGCGCGCTGGCGAGAATCCGCATCATGCGTCCTCCCCTCCGCCTCCGCGGCCATGGGCTTCCAGCGCATCCAGGAAACACCGCACCTTGGCCGGGACGAACTGGCGGGCCGGCAGCAGCGCGTGCACGTTGAGCGGCTCGCAGACATGATCCGGCAGCAGCCGCTGCAGCGATCCCGCGGCGACCGCCGCATCGGTAAAGCTCGCCGTCACCCGCAATACGCCGAGCCCGGCGAGTGCTGCCTGCAACCTGATGTCCGCATTCGAACTGACCAGACGTGCTTTCTGCAAAGCCAGATGTTCGGTGACGCCGTCAGGCGTGGTCAGCGCCCACGGCGCGTCGTTCGGAGCGGTCAGCATCGGCAGCCGCGCGAGCTCTTGCAGCGTGCGCGGTTCGCCGAATTGTTCGAGCAGCGCAGGCGCGGCATAGAGGCCGCGCTCCAGCGACGACACCCGGCGGATCACGATCCCGGTCGAGCGGCAGCGGCGCCTCCAGCATCGCAAACACGATGTCGTAGTTTTCGGCGACCGGGCTGACGATCTCATGCTCGACGTCGATCCGGATCGCGAGATCCGGATAGCGGTTCATCAATTCGCAGGCGACCGGGCCGGCATGGTTGGCGCCGAATTCGTACGGCGACTTGATGCGCAAGGTGCCGGAGATGGCGCTGCTCATCGCCAGCGCCTCGCCATGGCTATCGTGCAGCGCGGTGAACAGCGGCTTGACCCGCTGATAGATGGTGTCGCCGGCATCGGTCAGGCGCAGATGGCGCGTGGTGCGCTCGATCAGCCGCAGGCCGAGATTGCTTTCCAGTCGCTGCACTGCAGCACTGAGGCTCGACTTGGGATGGCCGAGCACGCGCGCGGCGGCGCTGAAGCCACCGTGCTGAACCACCTCGCAAAACAGCTCCCAATCGCGCCAGTCCATGCGGGCAATCGTCCATGCAGCGGGACAGTGTGTCCAGGGAATTCGGATATGCCGGAAAATCCCGATGGCATAGAAGATGAGGGCAACGAAAAGAAAAGCGCTGCGCAGCGACACATACAGGGAGAGGCGGCATGTCGGACGACGGAATCTTTCTTCGCAATTCCTGGTACGTCGCGGCCTGGAATCACGAATTGATCGACGGCGCGAAACTCGCCCGCACCATCCTGGAGCGCCCCGTCGTGATCTATCGCGGCGCCAGCGGCAAGGTGGTCGCGCTCGACGACCGCTGCTGTCATCGCGCAGCACCGCTGTCGATGGGCCGCATCGAGGGCGACGATATCCGCTGCATGTATCACGGCATGAAATTCGAGCCGGGCGGCAAGTGCATCCAGATTCCCGGCCAGGACATCATCCCGCCGAAGCTCGGCGTGCGCAGCTATCCGATCGTCGAACGCTACAACCTGATCTGGATCTGGATGGGCGACGTCGAGAAGGCCGATCCCGATCTGATCGTCGACTATCCGCCGCTCGCCGACAAGAACTGGCGCGGTCTGCCCGGCTATATGCACTACAAGGCGAACTGGCTCCTGATCGTCGACAATCTCTCCGACTTCGCCCATCTCGCTTTCGTGCACACCCATACGCTCGGCGGCTCCGAGGAATACGCCTACAAGACCAAGCCGGTCGCGATCGAGAAACTCGACGACGGCTTTCGCGTCGAGCGCTGGCACATGGGCGCCGAGCCGCCGCCCTATCTGCGCAAGGTGATTTCAAACAAGACCGACAAGGTCGACCGCCGCAATATCGGCCGCATGCTGGTCCCCGGCACCTTCCTGCTCGACACCATGTTTGCACCGGCCGGCCAGGGCGCGGAAAAGGGCGTGCAGGTTCCCGGCACGCGGCAATTCCGCAACGCCCAGTTCATGACGCCGGAGACGCGCAGCACCACGCACTTCTTCTGGAACTATCTGCACGACTTCGATCTCGACAACCCGAACATCGCGCTGTCGCTGCGCCACAGCCTCGAAGAGGCGTTCAGCGAGGATCTTGCGATCATCGAGGCGCAGCAGAAGGTGTTCGACGCCGATCCGAACTACCAGTTGCTCGCGATCGGCGCCGATGCGGCGCTGACCTATTTCCGGTGGGTGCTGGCGCGGAGGATCGAGGCGGAGCGGGGTGCGGCGAAGGCGGCGTGATCCGGCTTCCGTCAGTCGAGCGCAGCGATGCCGCCGAAGCTCGACGAGCGAAGCCGGAGCGACTTACTCTTGAAAGCAAAGACTGGATTGCTTCGTCGCTTCGCTCCTCGCAATGACGATTGCGGTGACGGTCCGGCGAACTTACTTCGCCGCGATCACCATGATCTCGACATTGTACTGCGGCGCCGCCAGCTTGGCTTCGACGGTGGCGCGGGCCGGGGTGTTGCCGGCGGAAACCCAGCCGTCCCACGCCGCGTTCATTTCGGGGAAGGTCTTCATGTCGGTGATGTAGATCGTCGCCGACAGCAGCTTGGTCTTGTCGGTGCCGGCCTTGGCGAGATGGCCGTCGATGATGCCGAGAATATCCTGCGTCTGCTCGGTCACGCTTTTGCCGGCCGCCTTGCCGGCGACGACACCCGCGAGATAGACGGTGTTGCCGTGAACCACGACCTGGCTCATGCGAGGTCCGACTTCGAAACGCTGGATGGTCATACTGCTCTCCTGATGTGTTGCGCGGGTTACTTAGCGCGCCGATGCGCCGCCGCGCCACTGCGTTATTGCACCGATGCGAGCGTCAGCCCGCCGCCTTCGCCGCCGCGCGCCCGGCATTCCTCCCGGAGAACAGGCAGCCGCCGAGAAACGTGCCTTCCAGCGAGCGATAGCCGTGCACGCCGCCGCCGCCGAAGCCGGCGGCTTCGCCCGCGGCGTAGAGCCCCTGGATGATCTGGCCGTTCTTGCCGAACACGCGCGAGTCCAGATCGGTCTCGAAACCGCCCAGCGTCTTGCGGGTCAGGATGTTGAGTTTGACCGCGATCAGCGGGCCGTGTTCGGGATCGAGAATCTTGTGCGGCTTGGCGGTGCGGATCAGTTTGTCGCCGATGTAACGCCGCGCATTGTGGATGTTCATCACCTGCGCGTCCTTGACGAACGAATTATCCATCTCGCGGTCGCGCGCCTCGATCTGCGCCTTGATGTGATCGAGCTGCAGAGGTTGTCGCCGGACAGCGCGTTCATGGCGCTGACGAGATCGGCGAGGTTGTCGCGCACGATGAAGTCGGCGCCATTTTGCTTGAACGCCTCGACCGGCGCCGGTGCGCCCTTGTTGGTGGCGCGCTTGATGGTCATGCGCCAGCTTTTGCCGGTGAGGTCCGGATTCTGCTCGGAGCCGGAGAGCGCGAATTCCTTCTTGATGATGCTCTGGGTCAGGATGAACCAGGAATAATCGTGGCCCGTGCTCATGATGTAGTCGAGCTGGCCGAGCGTGTCGGAGCCGGGGAATAGCGGCGCGGGCAGGCGCTTGCCCGTGGCGTCGAACCACATCGAGGACGGGCCGGGCAGGATGCGGATGCCGTGGCGCGGCCAGATCGGCGACCAGTTCCGGATGCCTTCGACGTAATGCCACATCCGGTCGCGGTTGATCAGCCGCGCGCCGGCTGCCTCGGTGATGCCGATCATGCGGCCGTCGACATGCTCGGGCACGCCCGAGATCATGAACTTCGGCGGCTGTGCCGAGACGCTTCGGCCAGTTCTGCCGGACCAGGTCGTGATTGCCGCCGATGCCGCCGGAGGCGACGATCACGGCCTGCGCGCGCAGCGTGAAATCGCCGACGACTTTGCGCGACGAACTCTGGCCGCGCTCGACGGCGTCAGGTTCGAGGATCGCGCCGCTGACGCCTTCGACCGTGCCGTTGGTCACGATCAGCGCATCGACGCGGTGGCGGAACTTGAAGATGATCTTGCCGCGTCTTGTTGGCCTCGCGCGCGCGGCGTTCGAACGGCTCGACGATCCCGGGCCCGGTGCCCCAGGTGACGTGAAAGCGCGGCACCGAATTGCCGTGGCCCATCGCGTCATAGCCGCCGCGCTCGGCCCAGCCGACCACGGGGAAGATGCGATGGCCCATCGCGCGCAGCCAGTCGCGCTTCTCGCCGGCGGCGAAGGCGACATAGGCTTCCGCCCACTTCCTCGGCCACAGGTCTTCGTCGCGGTCGAAGCCGGCGGTTCCCATCCAGTCCTGCAGCGCCAGGTCGTGGGAATCCTTGATGCCGAGCCGGCGCTGTTCGGGGCTGTCGACCAGGAACAGCCCGCCGAACGACCAGAATGCCTGGCCGCCGAGGTTCTGCTCGCCTTCCTGGTCCAGCAAAATGACGCGTTTGCCGGCATCGGCGATCTCGGTCGCGGCGACCAGCCCCGCCAGTCCGCCGCCGACCACGATTACGTCTGCGTCCTCAGCCATCGCGTCCTCCCCCGTTTACCCTGTTGATTCAAGACCGCACCATTGGGCGCGGTCAACGGCAAATGGCGCTTGCCTGTGGCCGCCGCGCCACCTTCGGAACCTTAACTTGTTCCAGTTTGGGATTTTTTTGGGCATCCGGTGCAGCGCGGCAGCAACACTTGATTTGAATTGCTTTTGAACGGCCTTCGCCTCCTAGACAAAATTACGAACTCGAAAGACCTTGTCGTCAGTCTTGCATCACCAAGACAGTCAGATTCGGTTTCGACATTTTCGACTGGGGCTGGGACATGAAGCTGTTGACGGGTTTGCTCGCAGCGGTGCTGCTGCTGGCAGGGGTTGGAGCGAGCCACGCGGTGGTTCGGATTGCCGACGATCGCGGCGGCCGGATCGGCACTTATGTCGACAAGTACCAGGGCCTGCGCACTTCGGGCGAAACCGTCATCATCGACGGCCTCTGCGCCTCGGCCTGCACCATCGTCCTCGGTGCGATTTCCCCCGACAAGATCTGCGTGACCTCGCATGCCGAACTCGGGTTCCATGCCGCCTGGGATTTCGGCGCCAACGGCCGCGCGGTGACCAACGCCGAAGCGACCCAGATGCTGTATTCGATGTATCCGTCGCCGGTGAAGCGGTGGATCTCGGCCCGCGGCGGCCTGACCCCGCGCATGATCTTCCTCAAGGGCAAGCAACTGCAGGCGCTCTACAAACCCTGCTACCTCGACGCCCAGGCCTCGGTGCCCAAGCCGTCGGCGGCTTCCTCGCGCTGATTCGCTATCATCAGTCTCATGGCCGGGCTTGACCGCCATCCACGTCTCTGAGCCACCGCAAGCTGCATACCGGGACAAGCCCGGGCATGACGAGGAGAGAGGCTCCGAGTGATCCGCGACGCCGGCCCTTTTTCCGCGTCCCGCTCTACTTTGCATGGGGTTGTTTTCGAGATTTTGTGTCCGGCCCCTCCAGAGCACCCGGAAGTGCTGATTCCCCTCCGCATCACGTGATCGCCCCCGCGGCCATTCTGCTTGCCTGCCCGCAAAATGGGCCCTATCTCAACCCTATGGTTCAGCCGGTTTCCACCCCATGCGGGCACGATGACGGCGACCCGGCCGCAGGGCAGGGTGGCCTCGGCCATCGTGTGGAGCGCCGCCGGCCTCGGCGCGCTGGCCCTGATCGGCGCGCTGGCGCTCTGGTTCCATTACGGCACCACGGTGTTTTTCGAGATGATCGCCGCCGGCATCTCGGCCTGCTTCTGATCCGGCAAAAGGAATTGGTGTAATGGACCGGACGACCCGCCCGCTGGTGATTTTCGCGTCCTTTGCCGCCAGCCTCGTGATCGGGCTCGTGATCATGCTGTGGGCGCTGGGCGGCTTGCGCAGCGTCACGGCGCCGGCCGCGATCGGGGGGCCGTTTCAACTGACCAACCAGGCCGGCCAGGTCGTCACCGACGGCAGCCTCAAGGGCAAGCCGACGCTGATCTTCTTCGGCTTCACCCATTGCCCGGACGTTTGCCCGACCTCGCTGTTCGAGATTTCCGAGGTGCTGAAGGCGATGGGCAAGGACGCCGATCGCGTCAACGCCTATTTCGTCTCGGTCGATCCGGAGCGCGACACCACGGCGGCCATGAAGGACTATCTCTCCAGCTTCGATCCGCATCTGCAGGGGCTGACCGGCAATCCCGAGGCGGTGGCCAAGGTGCTGTCGGCCTACCGGGTCTATTCCAAGAAGGTCCCGCTCAAGGACGGCGACTACACCATGGACCATACCGCGCTGATCTATCTGATGGATCGCGACGGCCATTTCGTCTCGCCGTTCAACCTGAAACGGACGCCCGAGGAAGCAGCTAGCGACCTGAAGCGGTATCTTTAATCCGCATTCGATCGGTTAACGCCGCAAAACGGCCCTCGCATCGCGGGCCGGATGGTCTATAAGGCCGTCAAATCCCTGATATTGCCGGCCATGCCACACCTGACCGCCCTGTTGTCCAGCCATTAGCCTGCCTCGCACCTTCAGCGCCTTGCTGGCGGGATGGGCGATCGCGGCTGCGCTGGCGGTTTGCGTTTCTTGGGGCCCGGCGCAGGCCCAAACCCCGGCGCGGCCGGCGGTCGAAGCCGCCCCGCAGGCGGTGCCCGGGTTCTGGGACCCGCGGCGGCGCCCGGACCGGCCGGACCTGTCGCGCCTCACCGTGATCCGGTTCCTGACCGAGACCGATTATCCGCCGTTCAACTTCACCGGCCCCGACGGCAATCCGGCCGGCTTCAATGTCGATCTGGCGCGCTCGCTGTGCGACGAGATCAAGGTCACCTGCACCATCCAGATGCGGCGGTTCGAGACGCTGGTCGACGCCATCACCTCGAACCGCGGCGATGCCATCATCGCCTCGCTGGCGGTGACGCCGCAGTTGCGCGCCCGGCTCGATTTCACCGATCCCTATTACCGCGCGCCGGCCCGCTTCGTGTCGCGGCGCGACGCGGTGATGCCGGAAATCCGGCCCGAATATCTCGAAGGCAAGAAGATCGGCGTCATCGCCGGCACCTCGCACGAGGCCTATCTGAAGGCGATGTTCACCGACGCCGAGATCAAGAGCTACGCCAATGACGACGCGCTGCGGCTGGCTTGAGGCGGAGCGAGGTCGATTTCATCTTCGGCGACGCGATCGCGCTGGCGTTCTGGATCAACGGCACCGACTCCGGCGAATGCTGCGCGTTCTCCGGCGGCCCGTTCGTCGAGAGCCGCTATTTCGGCGAGGGCATCGGCATCGCCGTGCGCAAAGGCAACGACCTGCTGCGGCAGTCGCTGAACTGGGCGCTGTTCCGGATCTGGGAAAAAGGCCGCTTCACCGATCTGTGGCTGCGCTATTTTTCGATCAGCCCGTTTTGAAGTTTCCGCGTCATTGCGGGGCGAAGCGAAGCATCAACCGGAAGTTCGAGATTCCGGGTTCGCGTCTGCGATCGCCCCGCAATGACGGCCTAACCACCGTTTTGCATTTCACCGCGGAAGCGCTAGTTTCCGCGGCCTTGGAGACCTCTGATGTCCACGATCGACCTTGCCGCCAGCCCGAGTGATTTGCGGGCGCTTGCCGAACAATCCAACGCCTGGCCGTTCGAGCAGGCGAAAGCGATCGTGGCGCGGCTGAAGAAAAATCCAAAGGACGAGGTGCTGTTCGAGACCGGCTACGGTCCGTCGGGGCTGCCGCATATCGGCACCTTCGGCGAGGTCGCGCGCACCACGATGGTGCGCCATGCCTTTCGCGTGCTGACCGAGGACAAGATCAAGACCAAGCTGCTGGCGTTTTCCGACGACATGGACGGCCTGCGCAAGGTGCCGGACAACGTGCCGAACCGCGACATGATGGCGGCCCATCTCGGCAAGCCGCTGACGCGGGTGCCCGACCCGTTCTCGAACGAATACCCGTCGTTCGGCGCCGCCAACAACGCGCGGCTGCGCGCCTTCCTCGATCACTTCGGTTTCGACTACGAATTCGCAAGCTCGACCGACTACTACACGTCGGGCCGTTTCGACGCGACGCTGCTGAAGATGCTGGCGGTCTACGACAAGGTGATGGCGATCATCCTGCCGACGCTGGGGCCGGACCGCCGCGCCACCTATTCGCCGTTCCTGCCGATCAGCAAGACGTACAGGCGTGGTGCTGCAGGTGCCGATGCTGCGTCACGATGTCGGCGCCGGCACCGTGACCTATCTCGATCCGGACACCAACACCGAAGTCGAAACGCCGGTCACCGGCGGCAACGTCAAGTGCCAGTGGAAGGCCGACTGGGCGATGCGCTGGGTCGCGCTCGGCGTCGACTACGAGATGGCCGGCAAGGACCTGATCGACTCGGTCAAGCTGTCGGGCCAGATCGCTCGCGCGCTCGGCGGCACGCCGCCGGAAGGCTTCAACTACGAACTGTTCCTCGACGAGGGCGGCCAGAAGATTTCCAAGTCGAAGGGCAATGGTCTCACCATCGACGAATGGCTGCGCTACGCGTCGCCGGAATCGCTGTCGCTGTTCATGTACCGCGAGCCGAAGGCGGCGAAGCGGCTGCATTTCGACGTCATCCCGCGCAACGTCGACGACTACCAGCAGTTCCTCGACGGTTATACGCGGCAGGACGCCAAGCAGCAGCTCGCCAATCCGGTCTGGCACATCCATGCCGGCCAGCCGCCGAAGGCCGACATGCCGGTGACGTTCCAGTTGCTGCTGACGCTGGTGTCGTCGTCGAACGCGGAGAATGCCGAGACGCTGTGGGGCTTCATCGGCCGCTATCGTCCGGGCGTGACGCCGCAGACCCATCCGAAGCTCGATGCGATGGTCGGCTACGCCATCAACTACTACCGCGACTTCGTGGCGCCGACGAAACAGTTCCGCCAGCCGACCGACGGCGAACGCGTCGCGTTGCAGGATCTGCGCGACGCGTTGTCGCAGTCTGCCGGCGAGGCTCGAGCGCCGAAGACATCCAGAACGTGGTCTACGAGATCGGCCGCCGCGAGCCGTTCCTCGATTCCGTCAAGAAGGGCAAGGACGGCCGGCCCGGCGTTTCGCTCGACTGGTTCAACATGCTCTACCAGGTGCTGCTCGGCCAGGAAAAAGGCCCGCGCTTCGGCTCGTTCGTCGCGGTCTATGGCGTGCCGAACGCGGTCGCGATGATCGACGGCGCACTGGCGAGGAGCGCGTAGCTTTCACTTCGTCATGCGCGGAGCTGGACCCCACAACCATGGTGGTTTCGCAGGAGAATCTCATCTCGCTCGATGGATTGCCGGCGTCAAGCCCGGCAATGACGGCGATAGGCCGCAATACCGAGATAGCAGTCCCCCGGCAATTTCAGCCGTACCCGCCTCGAAATGCGCTACACTCCTGCCCAGCCGTCAAAGCCTCCCCAGAGAGGCGGGCCATATTCAGCAGGAGGATGCCTATGCACGACAAGGTTTCGCCGAAGCCGCTCGATAACTCCAGCGCCGAGGAATGGCAGGCGCGGGTCGATCTCGCCGCCGCGCATCGTCTGGCCTTCAACCAGGGTTTTTCCGAAGGCATCTTCAACCATCTGACCTTCACGGTGCCGGGCCGCACCGACCGCTACTACCAGATCCCGTTCGGCACCCACTGGTCGGAAGTCACCGCTTCCTGCTTCATGGAAGTCGGCATCGACGACGGCGAGGTCAAGCGCGGCGAGGGCGAGGTCGAGCGCTCCTGCTATTGCATCCACGCGCCGATCCACAAGGCGTTGCCGCAGGCCAAGGCGGTGTTTCACACCCATATGCCCTACGCCAGCGCGCTGACGCGGCTGGAAGATCCGCGCATCAAGGAGATCGGCCAGACCGAGGTCGGCCTGTCAGGCGCGATCGCCTATGACGACTCCTACACCGGGCCTGCGCTCGATCCCGCCGAAGGCGCGCGGCTCGCCGGCGTGATCGGCGACAAGCGGGTGCTGTTCATGGCCAATCACGGCATCTCGACGGTCGGTGCCACCGTCGCCGACGCCTATGACATGCTCTATTACGTCGAGCGTGCGGCGCAGGTGCAGATCTACGCGATGTGGACCGGGCAGCGGCTGAAGCAGCTTCCGGCGCCGGTGGTCGAAAAGACCCAGCGCGATTATCGCGACGATCATTTGTATAGCGGCCCGACCCCGGCGCAGCGCCACTTCGATGCGCTGAAGCGGATGCTGGATCGCAAAGAGCCTGATTACGCGACGTGAGCCTTCGTAGGTTGGGCAAAGGCGCATTCGCGCCGTGCCCGCCATAAGGTAAATCGCGAGCGCTGATGGTGGGTTCTGTCCACCCTACGACTACGTCCGCATTCCCCGTATGCGCAGACGGAGGCGGCTTTCCGGTCCTGTCGCTGATGGCCCGCTGCGGCAGCGTTTTAGCCGCACGGCGTCCGGGAGACGCAGTGTCGCTTTCTAGCCCGCACCTCATCCGCAAAGCGGTGCCAGATCTCCGGCCGCCAGCTTCCGTTCGCGGCCCCTGATGTCGATGGCAAGATCCAGACCCGCGTCTCGCCGATCCGCTCCGCCTGCTCGCCGTAGTCACGCTTGCCGCCGAAGAATTTTTGTCCCGCCGTCTTGCTGGTGAATGCGAGATGCGCCGGGCGAAATGTCATGATCGACTGCGCGCAACGCGACGCGGTCCTCCGTAATTTTGGCAAGGACTGCGCTGTCCATCCCAGCAGCGCCTTCACCAGATCGGTCAGGCCGATACGGTGTTGCAGCAGGTCGCGAAATTCGTGCGGCTGCAACGGTTCGGGGATCGGTTCCGTCGCGTGCAAAATCTTCCAGAACTTGTTCTGCTTGTTGGCGTAGTAGGCCTGCCGCCGCTGACACCGTGCTCGCGGCGGTACCACACAGCACCACGCGAAGCCGATCCTGCAGCAGGTCCTGCAGGACATCAGGCGCGCGGCGGTCTACTGGCTCGCCCACACGATCCGCGCGATCCAGGCGACTCGTCGGCGATCCAGCACGCGGTCGGCATGAGCACGGATTGAGCGACTGCAATTCGAGTTGCCTGGCGGTGCGGCGCCTCAATTCCTTGACCATAACCTCGCCATCAGAGGTCTTCACCACCACGCGGTCGCCGCGCCGGATCGCGGTGCCGGGCGAGACGATGATGATGTCGCCATCGCGATAGGCGGGCTTCATTGCGTCGCCTGAAATCTCCAGCGCATAGGCGTGCTCGTCACCCGCCGACGGCAGCGCCGCTTCGCCCCAACCTTTGCCGGCCGGAAAGCCACAGTCGTCGAAGTGGCCGCCGCTGCCGGCTTGCGCCAAGCCCAACAACGGCACCGATTGCGCGCCGTGCGCACCGTCGCCGATCAACTGCACGAAAGTCTCGATCGACGAATTGGTGGCGGCGAGCGCCTTGGAGACCGATTCGGTCGACGGCCAGCGCTCGCGGCCGTCGCCGGTGACCCGCTTGGACTTGTTGAAGGTGGTGGCGTCGAGGCCGCTGCGCTTGGCGAGCCCGGAGGGCGACATGCCGGCGCGCTCCGCCAGCCGGTCGAGCGCGGTCCAGACCTGGGCATGGGTGAGAATGCGCTGCGATTTTGGCCTGGCCATCGAAAACCCCTAACGATCTAGGAATTATTGCCTCATTCGGCGGCTTTGCGCAAATGTCGCCGGTGGCGGCGCTTGAGTTAGCGGCCTGCCGCCATCCTCGGCACGGGCATCCTGTCCCAGCGCAGCGCGCACTCCAGCTTCAGCGACGGCGTCCTCACCGCCGGCCTCTCCCCGTCGTTCGTGCTGCCCTCGGTCGACACCCGGCACGGCATCGCGCACGGGGTCTCCCCCGCGGCGCTGGACGAGGCGCTGACCGCGGCGACGGAGAGCGGGCACCCGGCGAGCGCGGTCTACGTCGTGTCGCCGAGCTACTTCGGCGCGGTCGCCGACGTCGCCGGCCTCTCCCGGGTCGCTCACGCGCACGGCGCGCCGCTCATCGTGGACGGCGCGTGGGGCCCGCACTTCGGGTTCCACCCCGACCTGCCCGAGTCGCCGGCCCGCCTCGGCGCCGATCTCGTCGTCTCGAGCACGCACAAGCTCGCCGGCTCCCTCACCCAGTCCGCCATGCTGCACCTCGGCCACGGCCCGTTCGCCGACCGGCTGGAGCCGCTGATCGAGCGCGCCGTCGCGATGACCGCGTCCACCTCCTCCTCGGCGCTGCTGCAGGCGTCCCTCGACATCGCCCGGCACTCCCTGATGACGGGCACGGAGCTGATCGGCCGCTCGGTCGCCGCGGCCGAGTCCTTCCGCGCCGCGCTGCGCGAGGATCCGCGCTTCGCGGTCCTCAGCGACGGCTTCGACGCGTTCGAGGACATCGTGGCGGTCGATCCCGCTGCGGGTCCCGATCGACGTCTCAGCCACGGGCATCAGCGGGCACTGGCTGCGCCAGCACCTCATCGACCTCGACGGCATCTACTTCGAGATGTCGACGGCGACGTCGCTCGTCGCCCTGATCGGCGCGGGCAAGACGCCCGACCTGGATCGCGTGCTCCGCGCGCTCGTCGCGGCGGTCGAGTCGCCGGAGGCGCAGCATGAGCGCTCCCTCGGCGACGCCGCCGGCTTCCCGGCGCTGCCCCCGTCCGGGCCGCTGCGCCTGCTGCCGCGCGACGCGTTCTTCGCCGACACCGAACTCGTCCCCGCCGCCGACGCGGTCGGGCGCATCTCCGCCGACACCCTCGCCGCGTACCCGCCCGGAATCCCGAACGTCATCCCGGGTGAGGAGATCACGGCCGAGACCGTCGCCTTCCTGCAGGCCGTGGCGGCGTCGCCGACGGGCTACGTGCGCGGCGCGGTCGATGCGGATGTCGTCCGCTTCCGGGTGACGCGCGAAGCCTGAACAGGATCCCGCACGCGTCGCGTCGCGGGCGGACCGAACCAATCGAAGGAGACTGGTATGACCACCATCGCCCAGCAGCTGCTGCGCAGGAAACCCACCACGCCGGCCGGCGCCGGAGAGGTGCATCTGAAACGCAGCATCGGGTTGTTCTCGCTGACGATGATCGGCGTCGGCGGGACGCTCGGCACCGGGATCTTCTTCATCCTGTCGCAGGCGGTGCCCGTCGCCGGGCCCGCCGTGATCTGGTCGTTCGTGATCGGCGGGGTCGTGGCGGGGCTCACCGCGCTCTGCTACGCCGAGATGGCCGGCGCTGTCCCGGTCTCCGGATCGACGTACTCCTACGCCTACGCGACTCTCGGGGAGGGCACGGCCATGGCGGTCGGCGCCTGCCTGCTGCTGGAGTACGGGGTCTCGACCGCCGCGGTCGCGGTCGGCTGGTCGCAGTACGTGAACCAGCTGCTGCAGAACCTGTTCGGCTGGCAGCTCCCGATCGCAGCTCTCCCAGGCGCCCGAGCAGGGCGGCGTCGTCAACATCCCCGCCGTCATCGTGATCGTGCTCTGCGCGCTGCTGCTGATCCGCGGCGCGCGGGAGTCGACGCTCGTGAACAGCGTCATGGTGATCGTGAAGATCGCCGTGGTCCTGTTCTTCTGCGCGGTCGCCTTCACCGGCTGGAACGCCGACCACTTCCACAACTTCGCCCCCGCCGGCTTCGCCGGCATCGTCGGCGGCGCCGGCATCATCTTCTTCTCCTTCGTCGGCCTGGACGCGGTCTCGACCGCCGGCGACGAGGCGAAGAACCCGAAGCGCAACCTGCCGCTCGCGATCATGTTCGCGCTCGGGATCATCATCACGCTGTACGTGCTGACCTGCCTGGCAGCCCTCGGAGCCCAGGCACCGGAGAAGTTCAAGAATCAGGATGCGGGTCTCGCCGCGATCCTGCAGAACATCATCGGATCCACCTGGCCCGGCACGATCGTGGCCATCGGGGCCATCATCTCGATCTTCTCCGTGACGCTGGTGTGCCTGTACGGCCAGACCCGCATCCTGTTCGCGATGTCGCGCGACGGGATGATCCCGCGGGTCTTCGCGAAGGTCAACCCGCGCACGATGACCCCGATCCCCAACACCGTCATCGTGATGATCATCACGAGCATCCTCGCCGCGGTGATCCCGATCGACTTCCTGGCCGAGATGACGAGCATCGGCACGCTCGTCGCGTTCCTCGTGGTCTCCCTGGGCGTGATCATCCTGCGGGTGCGCGAACCCGAGCTGGAACGCGGCTTCCGCCTGCCGCTGGGCTGGACGATCCCGATCCTGTCGATCCTCGGCTGCATCGCGATCATCACGCAGCTGCGCCCCATCACGATCATGGTGTTCCTGATCTGGACCGCCGTGTTCCTCGTCTTCTACTGGTTCTACGGGCGCCGGCACTCGGCCCTCGAGGTCGGGCATCCGGTCGTCGAGGCCGAGGTGCCGTACACGACCAACCTCGCGCAGCCGAGCACGGGCGAGATCCGCCGTGCGGCCGCCGCACGACGGACGGCGGACCGGCGATGAGCCTCATCGTCGGAGTCGACCCCGCGCACCGCTCCGCATCCGTGCTGCACCTGGCTGCGATGCTGGCGCGATCGGCCGGCACCGATCTGGTCGTCGCCGCGGTCCTCCCGCGGACATGGCCTCTCGCCGTGGGTCCCGCCGACGCCGAATGGCGCGACTACACCCGTGACACCGCGAACCTCGTGCTCGATCACGCGGCCGCGGTGCTGGGCGGTTCGATCTCGGCGGAGTACCTCGTGCACGAGGCCTCGTCCGCCCGGCGCGGACTCGCCGAGCTCGCCGAGGAGCGCGGGGCGGAACTGATCGTCGTGGGATCCTCCACGGCCGGCCCGATCGGCCGGATCGCGCTCGGCTCGGAGAGCGACGCGCTGCTGCACGCCGCACCGGTGCCCGTCGCGATCGCGCCGCGCGGCTTCCGCGCGGCGCCCGACGCTCACGTCGTCCGGGTCACCGCGGCGTATCGGGGCACGGGTGAATCGGACGACCTCGTGCGCGGTGCGGCCTCCGTCGCCGCCTCGGTGGGAGCCGAACTGCGGCTCGCGTCGTTCGCGGTCGTGCCTCCCGGATCCGCCACCTCCGGCGCAGGTCTCGACGTCGAGCAGCGCATCGCCGACGAGTGGGCCGAGGAGGTCGAAGGCCATGCGGCGACGCTGCTGTCCGAGCTCTCCGCCGCCCCCGCCGCGCCGGCGATCGCCGGCGCGGTGGTCGGCAAGGGCGACACCTGGGAGACGGCCATGGACGACGTCGCGTGGGAGCCCGGCGAGGTGCTGGTCGTCGGCTCGAGCAGTCTGGGCCCGGTGGCGCGGGTCTTCCTCGGCTCGCACGCGGCCAAGGTCGTGCGCCACTCCCCTGTGCCTGTCGTCGTCGTGCCGCGCGGCGCCGCCGTGCCCGGCAACGCCTGAGCAATCACCGCCTCCGAGAATCCGCGCGACCCGAAGGACGAAGCCCATGCCGCACCCTCTCCTCGACCTCCTCCCCGCCGGGGCCGAAGTCGATCCCGACGGGACCCTGCGGATCGCGGGGTGCCGGGTGGACGAGCTCGCCCTTCAGTTCGGCACCCCGGCGATCATCGTCGACGAGGCGGCGCTGCGCGCCCGCGCCCGTGAATACCGCACGGCGCTCACGTCGCGCTGGCCGCACGCGCGCGTGGTGTTCGCTTCGAAGGCGTTCCCCGCGACCGCGGTGCAGCGGATCATGGTCGAGGAGGGCCTCGGGCTCGACGTCGCGGGGGGCGGCGAGATCCTCAGCGCGCTGCGCGCGGGCGTCGATCCCGCACTGCTCGTCCTGCATGGCAACGCCAAGACGACCGAGGAACTGCGGATCGCCGTGGACGCCGGGATCGGCCTCGTAGTCGTCGACAACGCGGACGACGTCGACCGGCTGGAGCAGCTGGTGCCGGAAGGGCGGACCCAGGACGTGCTGGTGCGGGTCATCCCGGAAGTGGATTCGTCCACGCATCCGCACGTGCAGACAGGACAGCTGGGCTCCAAGTTCGGGCTCACCGCCGCGGCCGCCCGGGCCGTCATCGCCCGGATCGAGGCGAGTCCCCGGCTCGCGATGCGCGGCGTGCACGCGCACGTCGGATCGCAGATCATGGATCCCGCCGAGCTCGCCGCCGCCGTCGCCCCGATCGCCGCCCTCGGCACGTTCCCGGTCTACGACCTCGGCGGGGGCCTCGGCGCCCGCTACACGTACGACGAGCACCCCGCCTCCGTGGACGAGTACGTCGAGGCGCTCCTCACCGCCGCCCGCGAACACCTGCCGGCTGACGCGGAGCTCATCATCGAGCCGGGCCGCAGCATGGTGAACGCCTCCGCCGTGACGCTCTACACGGTGACCACGGTGAAGCGGGACGCCAGGACGTTCGTGGCGGTCGACGGCGGGATGGGCGACAACCTCGAAGTGGCGCTGTTCCAGCAGCGCTATGAGGCGGCGCTCGCCACCCGCATGGACGAGGACAGCACGCGAAGACGTCGTCGTGGTCGGGCGGCACTGCGAGTCCGGCGACGTGCTCATCGATCCGCTACGGCTGCCGGCGGCACGGGTCGGCGATCTGCTCGCCGTGCCCGCCACCGGCGCCTACACGCACACGATGGCGAACAACTACAACGGATCCCGCCGCCCGCCGGTGATCTTCGTCCGCGACGGGCAGGCGCGCGCCGTGATCCGCCGCGAGACGTGGGACGACCTCTTCGCCCGCGACATGTGATCGTCTGCAGGCAGAATGGCGGGATGCGGCACGACAGCCTGATCGACGAACTCTCCGCCCTGCCCTCAACAGCCGACCGTGGCAGGTTCGTCGAATTCGTGCGCTCAGCCGGCGACGCTGCGCTGCGCCGGGACGGCGGACCCGAGCACATCACCGGGTCGTGCTTCGTCTTCTCCCCCGACTTCGCTCAGACGCTGCTGTGCTTCCACGGCAAGGGGCGGTTCTGGGTGCAGTTCGGCGGGCACGTCGAGCCGCAGGATCTCTCGGTCGCCGAGACAGCGCTACGGGAGGCGCGCGAGGAGTCCGGGATCGCCGGGCTCGCCCTGCTCTCGACCGCGATCGTCGACCTCGATCGGCATGCGCTGCACGGCGGCTTCAGGTGCGCCGCTCACTGGGACATCGGCTTTGCCGCCCTCGCGGATCCCGCCGCCGGGTTCACCGTCAGCGACGAGAGCGAAGACGTGCGCTGGTTCCCGGTCGACGACCTCCCGGCGGAGATCCCGGCGGGGTTCTCCGTTCGGCTCCGCGCTGCCCGCCGCGCAGCTCACCGACTCCTCATCGACTGAGGCGAGATCGGGTTCGCCGCGCCGGACTCTCGAAGGTGCAGGCCCGGTTCCGACGGACCCGCGGATCGCTCAGGCCGGGACCGCCGCGACCTTAGATTTGCTCACCGTGATCTGGATGCTCTTCATCAGCGGCTGATCGCTCTGCACGCTGTAGTCCTTCGGACCGATCAGCACGGTCAGCTCCGGCATGTATCCGGCGGCGCTCCCGCGGGGCAGGTCGTACGGGATCGCCCGGAACGCCTGCACGGACCGCTTCGAGCCGTCCTTGGATGTGGACACGATGTCGACGAGGTCGCCCTCGGCGATGCCGCGCTCGCGCATGTCCTCGATGTGCAGGAAGATCAGCTCGCGCAGGTTCTTCACGCCGCGGTAGCGGTCGTTGTTGGAGTAGATCGTGGTGTTCCACTGGTCGTGCGAACGCATCGTCTGCAGCACCAGCGTGTCGGCCGACGCGGGGATGACGTTCGGCAGGTCGGCCAGGGAGAACTCGGCCCGGCCGGTCGGGGTCCGGAACTCGCGCTCGCGCGCCGGCTGCGGGATGCGGAATCCGTGCCGGTTGCGGATGAGCTGGTTGAAGCCGTCGAAACCGGGCAGCACCTGCGCCATCACGTCGCGGATCCGGTCGTAGTCGCCGACGTAGGCGTCCCACGGGGTGTGCGAGTCGGGCAGGGTCGCCTTCGCCATGCCGGCGACGATCGCGAGCTCGGACTTCAGGTAGGCCGACGCCGGACGCTTCCGCCCGATCGACAGGTGCACCATGCTCATCGCGTCCTCGACGGTCACGCCCTGCGGGCCGGCCTCCTGCTGGTCGCGCTCGGTGCGCCCGAGGCAGGGCAGGATCAGCGCCTTCTGACCGTGCACGAGGTGGCTGCGGTTCAGCTTCGTGCTGACCTGCACGGTCAGCCGGCACTGGCGCAGCCCCTCGGCGGTGAAGACCGTGTCGGGCGCGGCGAGCACGAAGTTGCCGCCCATGCCGACGAACACCTTCACGGATCCGTCGTGCATCGCCTCGACCGTGCGGACGGTGTCCAGCCCCTGGTGGCGCGGCGGGTCGATACGGCACACCTCCGCGAGGCGATCGGTCCACGGCGGCGGGCGGTGATCGATGCCGCAGGTGCGGTTGCCCTGCACGTTGCTGTGCCCGCGCACCGGCGACGGGCCGGTCCCCTCACGGCCGATGTTGCCGCGCAGCAGCAGCAGGTTGACGATCTCGCGGATCGTGTCGACGCCGTGCTCGTGCTGGCTGACGCCCAGGCACCAGCTGATCACGGTGCGCTCCGACGCCAGGTACACGGCCGCCGCGGAGCGGATCTGCTCCTCGGTGAGACCGGCCTGGGTCACCAGCTCGTCCCACGCCGGTCGCCTCGACGATCGCGCGGTACTCCTCGAAGGCGTGCGTGTACTGCTCGAGGAAGGCCCGATCCAGCACCGACGGGTCCGTGGCGGCGGCCTCGAACACGACCTTGGCCATGCCGCGGATCAGCGCGAAGTCACCGCCGGGACGCACCTGCAGGTTCATCGTGCTGGTGTCGGTGGTCTTGAACAACGCCATGTCCACGAAGTCGTGGGGCACGATCGTGCGGGTCGCGCCCGCCTCGATCAGCGGGTTCACGTGCACCACCTGCGCGCCGCGGTGCACCGCCTCGGCCAGCGAGGTGAGCATGCGCGGCGCGTTCGAGGCGGCGTTCACGCCGAGGATGAACAGCGCGTCGCACTTCTCCCAGTCCTCCAGATCCGCGGTGCCCTTGCCGGTCGCGATCGACGCGGTCAGCGCCCGGCCCGAGGCCTCGTGGCACATGTTGGAGCAGTCCGGCAGGTTGTTCGTGCCGTACTCGCGCACCATCAGCTGGTACAGGAAGGTCGCCTCGTTGCTGAGCCGGCCGGACGTGTAGAAGGTCGCCTCATCGGGGCTGCCCAGCCCGCGCAACTCCTCGCCGACCAGGGCGAACGCGTCGTCCCAGCTGATCGGCACGTATTTGTCGGTCACCGGGTCGTAGCTCATCGGCTCGGTGAGCCGGCCCTGGTCCTCGAGGTCGAAATCGGTCCAGCTCGCCAGCTCGGTCACCGTGTGCGCGGCGAAGAACTGCCGGTCCACGCGCTTGTGCGTCATCTCCCACGTGACGTGCTTGATGCCGTTCTCGCAGATGTCCAGCAGCAGGTTGCCGCGGTCGTCCGGCCAGGCGCAGCCCGGGCAGTCGAAGCCGGTGCGCCCGTGGTTCATCTTCACCATGGCCTCGGATCCCGCGATCGGCTCGCGCTCGCGCACCAGCACGCGGCCCACCGAGATCGCGGCGCCCCAGCCGGCGGCGGGGTGATGGTACGGCTTGCGCGACCACTCCCCCTTCGCCTTGGGCCCGTAGCCGCCCTGACGGGGCTGCGCGGGCAGCAGCCCGAACGCGACACCGCCCACCGCGGTCTGCTCCTTCGAGGCCGGATCCTGCGCTCCCGCGCTCTGCGTGCCTTCGCTCACCGCTGCACCTGTCTCTCCTGCTCGTGCGCGCCCTCCACGGGCGCCCCATCGATCCGTATCCGCCGCGCATGCGCGTACACGTTCATCGAGCGACCGCGGCTGAACCCGACCAGGGTCAGTCCGGCGCGCTCGGCCAGCTCCACCGCCAGCGACGACGGCGCCGAGACCGCGGCCAGCACCGGGATGCCCGCCATCGTCGCCTTCTGCACCAGCTCGAAGCTCGCCCGTCCGGACACCTGCAGCACGGCATGCCGCAGCGGCAGCCGTCCCTGCTGCAGCGCCCACCCGACGACCTTGTCCACGGCGTTGTGCCGCCCCACGTCCTCGCGCAGCACCAGCAGCTCGCCGGTGACGGCGTCGAACAGCGCGGCGGCATGCAGTCCGCCGGTCTTGTCGAACGCCGCCTGCTCCGCGCGCAGCCGGTCCGGCAGCGCTGCGACCCACTCGGCCTCGACCGCGGTGTCGTCGGCCGCCACGTCGAAGCGCGAGATCGTCTCGACCGCGTCGATGCTGGCCTTGCCGCACACACCGCACGAGCTGGTGGTGTAGAAGCGCCGCGCATCGTCGGCATCCGGAGCGCGCACGCCCGGCGCCAGCGTCGCATCCAGCACGTTGTAGGTGTTCTCGACGCCGCCCGTGCCCGGGCCGCCGCAGTGGATCGCGGAGAGGAACTCCGCAGGACTCCGCGATCACGCCCTCCGAGACCAGGAAACCGATCGCGAGTTCGACGTCGTGCCCCGGCGTGCGCATGGTCACCGCCAGCGGAGCTCCGCCGATCCGGATCTCCAGAGGCTCTTCGACGGCCAGCGTGTCGACGCGACGGCTGCCGTTCGTGCCGTCGTCGCCCAGCACGATCCTGGTGACCGGCCTTCGCGTCGTGATCCGTCCCACAGAGACGACCCTACTCGCGATTCCGGGCCCGAGCCCGCCGCACGGCGAGTGTTCTTCCGGGCACCAACGGAGACCCCGGGGCGGGGCGCGGGCCTCAGACCTCGTCCGCGGGCGCGCTCCGAACGGGGCGGGCTCCGCGATCGGCACGACCGGGCAGTCCTTCCACAGCCGCTCCAGGCCGTAGTAGGTCCGCTCCTCCTCGTGGAACACGTGCACGATGAGGTCGCCGAAGTCCAGCAGGACCCAGCGCGCCTCGCTGCGACCCTCGCGGCGCACGCGCTTGAAGCCCGCCTCGATCATGTGGTCCTCGACCTCGTCGGCGATCGCGGCGACGTTGCGCTCGCTGTTGCCGGTGACCAGCAGGAAGACGTCGACGAGCGGAAGCGGCTCCGAGACGTTCAGCGCCAGCAGGTCCTCTCCGCCCTTCGACCGCGCCGCGTCGGCGGCGATCTGGAGCATCTCGGTGGTGGCGGGGGACTGCATCAAGAGAAGGCTCCTGTGGTGATGGCGACGATGAGGGCGCCGACGAGGGCGACGGCGAGAGCGCCTGCGGTGATGGTCAGCGCGAGCATGAGCTTGTTGCTCTTCTCGGGCTCCGGGGGCCGGATGACCTCTCCGGCGGGCTTGATGGTGCCGATCGCCGCGCTCGCGGCGATCGGCGTGGGCGACGACGACGGGGCGAGCTCGCCGTCGACGAGCACGACGTCGACCTCCTTGCCGTCGGCGACGCCGTCGGCGTGGCCGCGCGAGCCGAGGCCGGCGGGGAGGTCGTAGCTGCCGGTGACGAGGATCTCACCGGTCGACGCGACAGGACCCGACAGCGAGGGCCCGGCGGGCGCCTGCTGGAAGATCAGGGCGTTCGGCGCGGCGTGGTGGGATCCGGTCGAATCGCCGATGAGCGCGTCGAACGAATCCGCGGCCGGCGACTCGGGCTGCTGGGCGAGCACGCGCTGGCCGAACCCGGCGTTCACGGTCGGCTCGGCGGTCAGACTCGGGCTCGGATCCGCTCAGCAGCGACTCGATCGACGCCTCCGCTCGGGGCGGGCTCGGCCCAGGGAGCCCATCAGGGGCGAACGGCAGCGCCGCCTCGGGCGCGGGTTCGGCGAGGCGGGCGCGGCCGCCTCCTCCTCCGCACGCATCACGGCCGACACGGACACGGGTGCGACGCTCTGCTCGGCGTCGTCCACGCCGTCCTGCTCGTCGCCTCGGCGGCGGGCTCGTAGGAGCGCCGTCGGGTCGGGTACGCCGGACGGGGCACATCGGTGACCACTGCGCCGGCGTCGCGCGAGGCGGCTCGCGAGGCCGAGGGCTGCGGGCCGCCGCGGCGCGGGCACGGGGGCGGGACGCTCCGGGATCGGCGGGATGATCGCCGCGCGGCTCGGGCGCCGCCGGGGCCTCCTCGTCGACGACCGGGACCGAGGCGGTACGGATCCGCTCCTGCTCGCGCACCTGGCGGCGGGTCAGCGGCTCCTCGGGCTCGGCTCGGGCTCCGGCTCGGGCTCCGGCTGCGGTTCGGGCTGCGGGGCCGGTTCGGGCTCCGGGGCCGGCTCCACGACGGCAGCCGTGCGCTCCGCCTCGGCGGCCAGGCGCGCGGCCTCGGCGTCGTCCGGCGTGATGATCGGGGTCGATCCGGTGAGCCGGGCTTCCCGCAACTGCTTGCGGGTCAGCTGGCCGCTGCCAGATGACAGATCGGCAACGTGCTGGTGCTGATCCGATGTGCTCATGACGTGCTCCGATAGAGATGATGCTTCGCGATGTACTGGACCACTCCGTCCGGCACGAGGTACCAGACCGGATCGCCCTCGCGGACCCGGGAACGGCAGTCCGTCGACGAGATCGCGAGGGCCGGGACCTCCAGTTGGCTGACGTCGTCGCTGGGCAGACCGTCCGTGCTCAGCACGTGACCGGGTCGGGAAACCGCGACGAAGTGGGCGAGGTCCCACAGTTCATCATGATCCCTCCAGCTGAGAATCTGCGCCACGGCGTCGGCGCCGGAGATGAAGAACAACTCGGCGTCCGGTCGCTGCGCCTTGAGATCCCGCAGGGTGTCGATCGTGTACGTCGGGCCGTCGCGGTCGATGTCGACGCGGCTCACGGTGAAGCTGCGGGTTCGACGCCGTCGCGATGACCGTCATCAGATAGCGGTGCTCGCTCGGCGAGACGCCGCTCTTCTGCCAGGGCTCGCCCGGTGGGGACGAAGATGACCTCGTCGAGCCCGAACGAGTGCGCGACCTCGCTCGCGGCGACGAGGTGACCGTGGTGGATCGGGTCGAACGTCCCGCCCATCACGCCGATCCGCGGCGCCGGAGTGGTCGTCATCGGATCGGCTCAGTGACCGTGGCCGGCCCCGTGCCCGTCGCTGTCCGTGTGCGGCGTGTCCGTGCTCCGCCGCCCAGGCCTCGGCCTTGGCGGCGTGGCGGTTGGCGACGTTGCGGTACGAGAACGCGACGAGGCCGAGCAGCGCGAAGACGCCGGCGGCGATCAGGCCGAACGGAAGCGTCTCCAGTGCGATGTTTCCGCTGCTCGGTGTTCTCTGCGGCGGCCTGCACCAGCTGTGCGACGAGGTTCATCGATTCTCCAAGACGAGTGCGATCAGGGTGGACTCAGCTCCTCAGTCTAGACGCTCAGGCGCGGGTCTGCCCCGACCCACGCGCGAGCCACTTCGTGCTGGTCAGCTCGGCGAGTCCCATCGGACCCCGTGCGTGCAGCTTCTGCGTGGAGATGCCCACCTCGGCGCCGAACCCGAACTCGCCGCCGTCGGTGAACCGGGTGGAGGCGTTCGCCATCACCACCGCCGAGTCGACCTCGGCGAGGAAGCGCTCGATCGCGAGGGCGTCGGTGCTGATGATCGACTCGGTGTGGCCGGTGCTGTAGCGGCGGATGTGCGCGAGCGCCTCGTCCAGGTCGTCGACCACGCGCATCGACAGGTCGAGGCTCATGTGCTCGGTCGCCCAGTCCTCCTCGGTCGCCGGCGACGCGCCTCGGGCACGAGCCGGCGGACGTCGCTCGTCGCCGTGGATCGTGACGCCCTGCGCCAGCAGCGCCGCGGCGACCGCGGGCACGCAGGCGCTCGGCGGCGGCGCGGAGCACCAGCACGGTCTCCACGGCGTTGCACACGCTCGGGCGCTGCACCTTCGCGTTCACGACGATGTCGCGCGCCCAGTCCAGCGGCGCGCGATCTCGTCGAGGACGATGTGCACGACGCCGGCGCCGGTCTCGATCACCGGCACGGTCGACTCGGTGACGACCGTCTCGATGAGCGCGGCGCTCCCGCGCGGCACGAGCACGTCGATGAGCCCGCGGCCGTGCATCATCGCCGTGGCGCCGTCGCGGCCGAAGTCGTCGACGGTCTGGATCGCCTCCGGCGTCACCCCGGCGGATGCGAGCGCGTCGCGCATCACCCGCGACGAGCACGGTGTTGCTGTCCCTGGCCGCGCTGCCGCCGCGCAGCACGGCCGCGTTGCCCGAGCGCAGCGCGAGCGCGGCGATGTCGACCGTCACGTTGGGGCGGGCCTCGTAGATGGCGCCGACCACGCCGAACGGCACGCGCACCTGCTCCAGGGCGACGCCGTTCGGCATGCGGTGCCCGCCGACGACCCGGCCGACCGGATCCGGCAGCGCCGCGACGTCGCGGACCGCGGCGGCGAGGGCGCCGATCCGCTTCTCGTCCAGCCGCAGCCGGTCCAGAAGCCCGTCGCCGATGCCGTCCTCGGCACCGCGGGCGAGGTCGCGGCCGTTCGCGGCGATGATGTCGGCCGCACCGCGCGATCAGCGCGTCGGCGATCGCGTGCAGGGCACGGACCTTGTCGTCGCTGGTCAGCCGCGCGGTCTCCCGGGCCGCCTCCTTGGCCGCGCGCATGCGGGTCTCGGGGGAATCCGCGACGGCGGAGGGCGCGGCGGTCTCGGCGAAGGCGGTGGACATGCGGTCAGTGTACCGAGGGCCGGCGTGGTCGCGGATCGGGGATGACGGAACCCGGCGGGTACGACCGGACGCGTCAGACGCGCGGGCTCGAACCAGGTGCCGATCTCGGCCCCGGTGAGCGCCTCGGCGACGAGGTCGGCGCTGGTGACCAGCACGCCGATCCCGGACGCGGCCGCCAGCCGCGCGGCGGAGACCTTGGTCGCCGCTCCCCCGGTGCCGACGCCGTTGACGACGCTCGAGCCGAACTCCAGGCCGGACAGGTCGGCGCCGGCGGCCACGACGTCGAGCGGCTCCGCGGCGGGATCGGACGGCGGCCGGGTGTACAGCGACTCGACGTCGCTGAGCAGCACCAGCGCGTCGGCGCCGATCAGCTGTGCGACGAGCGCGCCGAGCCGGTCGTTGTCGCCGAAGCGGATCTCCTGCGTGGCGACGGTGTCGTTCTCGTTCACGATCGGCAGCACGCGCAGCCCCAGCAGCCGCTCCATGGCCCGCTGCGCGTTGCTGCGCGAGGTCGGGTGCTCCAGGTCGCCCGTGGTGAGCAGCACCTGCCCGGCGACGATGCCGTGCGGGCGCAGCGCCTCCTGGTAGCGGTAGATCGAGCACGTTCTGGCCCACCGCCGCCGCCGCCTGCTGGGTGGCGAGGTCGGTGGGGCGCGCGTCCAGCGCGAGGAACGGGATCCCGGTCGCGATCGCGCCGGAGGAGACCAGCACGATCTCCGTGCCGCGGGCGTGCGCCGCGGCCAGCGCCTCGACGAGCGACCGGGATCCGCCAGGCGGCGTCGCCGCTGATGGACGACGAGCCGACCTTCACGACGATCCGCGCCGCCTCGGGCAGCTGCGGACCGGGTCAGTGCGCGTCACTCCGCTGCCTCGCCGGCTCCGCCGTCGGTGGTCCGCTGCGGCGTCCTCGCGCGCGCCGCGCGTCGCGAGGCGCTCCCGCTCGTCCTCGGCGCGCAGCGCGGCCTTGGCGTCCATGCGCTCGTGGTAGCGCTGGCGGCGCTCGTTCGTGGTGCGACGGGTGTTCGGGTCGAACCGGGAGTCCAGGCCGCGCGGGGACGTGATCAGCTCCGCCGCGGAGGACATCTGCGGCTCCCAGTCGAACACGATGCTCTCCCCGGCGCCGATCACGACGGTGGATCCGCGGGTCGGCGCCCAGGCGGAACAGCTCGTCCTCCACGCCCAGCTTCTCCAGGCGGTCGGCGAGGAAGCCGACGGCCTCCTCGTTGGTGAAGTCGGTCTGCTGCACCCAGCGCACCGGCTTGTCGCCGAGGATCCGGTAGATGTTGCCGTAGCTGCCGCCCTCGACCCGGATCTCGAAGTCGCGCTTCGCGCCCCTCGGGCCGGATGACGACGCGCTCCTTCGGCGCCTCCGCGGCGGCGGCGAGCTCGGCCCGGTGCCGGTCGACGATCTCGCCGAGCGCGAAGGTGAGCGGGCGCAGGCCCTCGTGCGCGACCGTGGAGATCTCGAACACGCGGAAGCCGCGGGCCTCCAGGTCCGGCCGGACGAAGTCGGCGAGCTCGCGCGCCTCCGGGCACGTCGATCTTGTTCAGCGCGACGACCTGCGGGCGCTCGAGCAGCGGCACCTGCCCCTCCGGCACCTCGTAGGCGGCGAGCTCGGCGAGGATCACGTCGAGATCGCTGAGCGGGTCGCGGCCCGGCTCGAGCGTGGCGCAGTCGAGCACGTGCAGCAGCGCGGAGCAGCGCTCCACGTGCCGCAGGAACTGCAGGCCCGAGCCCGCGGCCCTCGCTGGCGCCCTCGATGAGGCCGGGCACGTCGGCGACGGTGTAGCGCGACGTCGCCGGCCTGCACGACGCCGAGGTTCGGGTGCAGCGTGGTGAACGGGTAGTCGGCGATCTTCGGCCGCGCGGCGGAGATCGCCGCGATCAGGCTCGACTTGCCCGCCGACGGGTAGCCCGACCAGCGCGACGTCCGCGACCGTCTTGAGCTCGAGGACGACATCGCCCTCGAAGCCGGGCGTGCCGAGCAGCGCGAAGCCGGGAGCCTTGCGCTTCGGCGTCGCCAGCGCGGCGTTGCCGAGGCCGCCCTGGCCGCCCGCGGCGACGACGTAGCGCTCGCCCGGGGTCGACCAGGTCGACGAGCACCTCGCCGTCCGGCGTCTTGACGACGGTGCCGACCGGCACCGGCAGCTCGAGGTCCTCGCCGTCGTAGCCGGACGCGGTGGTCGCCCATGCCGAAGCCGCCGTTGGCCGAGGTGCGGTGCGGCGAGTGGTGGTACGACGAGCAGCGTGCCGGTCTGCGGGTCGGCGACCAGGACGATGTCGCCGCCGTCGCCGCCGTTGCCGCCGTCGGGTCCGCCCAGGGGCTTGAACTTCTCCCGGTGCACGGACACGCAGCCGTTGCCGCCCTTGCCCGCGCGCAGGTGCAGCGTCACCCTGTCGACGAACGTCGACCATGCGGGATCCTCCTGAGGATGTGCGGGGTGGGCCTGGAAGAGTCTTACCGGAAAAGGGAAACGGGGCGAGCCGAAGCCCGCCCCGTTCCGAAAGAACATGCCCAGCCGATGGCCGAGCGCGTCGAAGCCTACTCGGCAGCGGCGACGATGTTGACGACCTTGCGGCCGCCCTTCGCGCCGAACTCGACCGCGCCGGCGGCGAGGGCGAACAGGGTGTCGTCGCCACCACGGCCGACGTTGACGCCGGGGTGGAAGTGCGTGCCGCGCTGGCGGACGAGGATCTCGCCGGCGCTTGACGGCCTGACCGCCGAAGCGCTTCACGCCGAGGTCGCTGTGCGTTGGAGTCACGACCGTTGCGGGTCGAGCTCGCGCCCTTTTTGTGTGCCATGTCTCAGCTCCTCTTCGTGCTTACTTGATGCCGGTGATCTTGACGCGCGTGAGGTCCTGACGGTGCCCCTGGCGCTTCTTGTAGCCGGTCTTGTTCTTGAACTTCTGGATGACGATCTTCGGGCCG
The DNA here is from genome assembly GCA_963791605.1 of uncultured Actinomycetota bacterium. Classification (GTDB taxonomy): domain Bacteria; phylum Actinomycetota; class Actinomycetes; order Actinomycetales; family Microbacteriaceae; genus Microbacterium. Next base: position 46,050 of record CAWBTB010000010.1, read on the forward strand.
CGGAGGTTGCCCAGAACCTCGGCCGTGACCGTGACCTTCGCGAGCTTGTCGGCGTCGGTGGTGATCTTGTCACCGTCGACGAGGAGCACCGCGGGAAGCTGGACGTTCTCGCCCTGGGCCGCCTTCAGACGGTCGAGGTGGACGATCGTGCCGACCTCGACCTTCTCCTGCCGTCCGCCGGCGCGCACTACTGCGTAAACCACTTCATACCTGTTTCATTGGGGAGCGGAAGCGCTCCGTATCTCACGGGAAGACTGTGCTTGCTTCGCACCACAGCAGAGGGACCGCAGCGGCGGGCGCGAGTTGCATGATCCCGCGGCGGCCGAGTGGGGCGTCCGGCGCGGTGCACCAAGGAGCTACTTTACCGGAAGGACTCTCCGGTCGCAAAGCGGGCGCGACCGTGTCGATCCGGTCGTCCGCGCTTCGCCGTTCGATCCCGGCACCGCGGCCGCGTCTAGGATCGCGGCATGGCGATACTCGTGGACGATGCGATCTGGCCCGCGCACGGCCGGCTGTGGGCGCATCTGGTCAGCGACGCCAGCCTCGACGAGCTGCACGCGTTCGCCTCCGCGCACGACATCCCGCGCGCGGGCGTTCGACCTGGACCACTACGACGTCCCGGCCGACGCGATCGCCCGGCTCGTCGCGGGCGGCGCGCAGCACGTGGGCGGCAAGGTGCTCACCCGCGCGCTGATCGCGTCCGGACTGCGCGTGCCGGCCCGGGACAGGACCGGGCCGGGAGGGCGCTGACGCGGGCTCAGCCGGCGTCTGTCGGCCGGCTTGCCGTCCGTGCTGTGCACGAGCGCCGTCGCCCGCGGAGAGCCCCACGGTGCTGACGCGGCGGCGGCTGCGGCCCTGACCGGGCGCCTTCGGCTCGGGAAGTGCGTCCAGCACGGAGTCGAGCAGCTGCTCGGCCTCGGACTTCGGCGTGCCTTGCCCCGGCTCGGAGCCGCGCTTCTTGCGGGGCTTCTTCGCGCGCTCGGGCGCGGGGAGTCTCGCGGCGATCTCGGTCGGGGGCCTCGTCGGCGGCCGGGAGCCTCGCCCGGACGGGGTGCGAGTGGACGCGGCGATCTGGGCGAGCGCGGACTTCGCGCCCTCGGTGATGACGTGCGTGCCGCCGTTCGCCGGTGCCGCGGCGGCGGCCGGGGCCCCGCCGTTGCCGTTCGCGGCTCCGCCGCCGTTGCCGTTGCCGCCGCGCTGGCGACGGCCGGAGCTCTGCGCGGGCGCGGCCGCGCGGTGCCTCACGACCGGGTCGTGGTGCACGATGACGCCGCGGCCGGCGCAGACCTCGCACGGCTCGCTGAAGGTCTCCAGCAGGCCCGAGGCCGAGCTTCTTGCGGGTCATCTGCACGAGGCCGAGCGAGGTGACCTCGGCGACCTGGTGCTTCGTGCGGTCGCGGCTCAGGCACTCCACCAGGCGCCGCAGCACGAGGTCGCGGTTGGACTCGAGCACCATGTCGATGAAGTCGACGACGATGATGCCGCCGATGTCGCGCAGGCGCAGCTGGCGGACGATCTCCTCCGCGGCCTCGAGGTTGTTCTTGGTGACGGTCTCCTCGAGGTTGCCGCCGGAGCCGACGAACTTGCCGGTGTTGACGTCGACGACCGTCATCGCCTCGGTGCGGTCGATCACGAGGGATCCGCCGGAGGGCAGCCACACCTTGCGGTCCAGCGCCTTCTCGATCTGCTCGGTGACCCGGTACACGTCGAACGGGTCGCTGGTCGTCCTCGTACGCCTCGACGCGGTCCAGCAGGTCGGGGGCGACGCTCTCCAGGTAGGTGCGGATGGTGCGGCCGCGCGTCGGCGCCCTGGATCCGCATCCGGGTGAAGTCCTCGTTGAACACGTCGCGGACGATCTTGACGAGCAGGTCGGGCTCGGCGTGCAGCAGCGCCGGCGCCTGCTGGGTCTCGACCTGCTTCTGGATGTAGCTCCACTGCGCGGTGAGGCGCTGCACGTCGTTCGTGAGCTGCTCCTCGGTCGCGCCCTCGGCCGCCGTGCGCACGATCACGCCGCTGGACTCGGGGAGCACCTCCTTGAGGATGCTGCTTCAGGCGCGCGCGCTCGGTGTCGGGGAGCTTGCGGCGAGATGCCGTTCATCGAGCCGTTCGGCACGTACACGAGGTAGCGGCCGGGCAGCGAGATCTGGCTGGTCAGGCGGGCGCCCTTGTGGCCCACCGGATCCTTCGTGACCTGCACGAGCACGCGGTCGCCGGCCTTGAGCGCGAGCTCGATGCGGCGCGGCTGGTTGCCGGTCTCGACGCCGTCCCAGTCCACCTCGCCGGAGTACAGCACGGCGTTGCGGCCGCGGCCGATGTCGACGAACGCGGCCTCCATGCTGGGCAGCACGTTCTGCACGCGGCCGAGGTAGACGTTGCCGATCAGCGACGCGTCCTGGTTGCGGGCGACGTAGTGCTCGACGAGCACGTTGTCCTCGAGCACGCGCGATCTGGGTGCGCCCGTTCTTGGAGCGCACGATCATCTCGCGGTCGACGGCCTCGCGGCGGGCGAGGAACTCGGCCTCGGTGACCACGGGGCGGCGGCGCCCGGCGTCGCGGCCGTCGCGGCGGCGCTGCTTCTTGGCCTCGAGCCGGGTGGATCCCTTGATCGCCTTCGGCTCGGTGATGTACTCGACCACGCGCTGGCGCTGACGCGGCTGCTCGCCGTCGCCGCCGGCCTCGCGTGCGCCGGCCGAAGGAGTCGTCGGCGTCGCTCTCGTCGCGCGCGTCGCGGACGTCGCGCACGAAGCGCGTGGACGGGCCGGAAGCGGCACGATCGTCGGCGCGTGGAAGTGCAGCTGCGTCGACACCCGGGACACGAAGACCTCGGGCAGCAGGCCCAGGCTCACCGCGGTGATCGGAGCCGGTTCGGCGGCGGGTTCGGTCCCTGAGCCTGTCGAAGCGGTCGGCGTCGCAGGCTCGGTCCGAGCCTGTCGAAGGCGACCTCGGCCTGTCGCAGGCTCGCGTCCTCGAGCCTGTCGACGGGCTCGGCGACCGGCCGGCTCGGCGCTCGACGGCTCGGCGACGCGGCCGTGTCGGCGACCGGCGTCGGATCCGTCGGCTCGTGCGCTACCGGCAGCAGCGCGTCGAGGTCGAGGGTAGGGGCGTTGTCATTGTTCTCGTCGGCCATCTCTGGCGTACTCCCTGCACGGCGGCTGGGCCGCCGTGAATTCTCGTGCGACGCGCTCGGCGTCGCGAACTCACTCGGTCTGCGATCGGCGTGTGCTCTGATCGCTGGGAGCCGGAGCTCCCGAAGTCTGTATCCGTCGTCCGCCAGCGTGGCGGGTCGACCCGTCCATTATCGCACCTCCGGAGCCGGATCCCCGACTCGACGCGATCCGCGTGCATCCGGCGCCGAAGTGCGGCTGGGATAATCACGGCATGTCCGCACAGCGCAACCTCCTCGGCACCCGCCCCGTCGGCTACGCCATCTGGCTCATCATCGCGAGCGTCTTCGGCTGGTGGGCGGCGTTCCAGCTCACCCTGGAGAAGTTCGTCACCCTTGAGCACCCCGGCACCGCGCTGGGCTGCAACGTCAGCGCTGCTCGTGCAGTGCGGCACGAACCTCGACTCCTGGCAGGGGTCCGTCTTCGGCTTCCCGAACCCGCTCATCGGGCTGACCGGCTGGATGGCGCCGCTCGTGGTCGGCGTCGCGATCCTCGCCGGCGCTCCGCTTCCCGCGCTGGTTCTGGGCCGTGTTCGGCCTCGGCATCGCGGGCGCCTTCGTCTTCATCTGCTGGCTGATCGGGCAGAGCTTCTTCGCCCTGCACACGCTCTGCCCCTGGTGCGCGGTGACCTACGTCGTGGTGATCCCCACCTTCTTCGCGACCATGCTGCAGCTGTTCGCGAACGGCACCTTCCCGGTTCACCGCAGCGCGCGGGAGCGGGCGGGGCGCCTCATGGCCTGGGTCCCGCTCGCCTCGATCCTCGCGTTCGCCGTGATCGTCCTGCTGGCGCAGTCGGCCGGTGTGGACCTCATCGGAGAGGTCATCCGCCTCGTGCGCGGCTGAGTCGTTGCCGCAGAGCGGAACGCCGCTGTCGGGCCCTTCGACAAGCTCAGGGACCGACAGGGGCGCTGCTCAGGAACCGACAGGAGCTTTTCGCGGTCAGCAGGGCTCAGTCGAACCAGATGCCGAGCTCGCGGGCGGCGGACTCGGGCGAGTCGGAGCCGTGCACCAGGTTCTGCTGCACCTTGAGGCCCCAGTCGCGGCCGAAGTCGCCGCGGATCGTGCCGGGCGCCGCCGTGGTCGGGTCGGTGGTGCCGGCGAGCGAGCGGAAGCCCTCGATCACGCGGTTGCCGGCGAGGCGGATCGCGACGGACGGTCCGGACAGCATGAACTCGAGCAGCGGCTCGTAGAACGGCTTGCCCTCGTGCTCGGCGTAGTGCGCGGCGAGCAGGTCGCGGTCGGGCTCGACCAGGCGGATGTCGACGAGGGCGTAGCCCTTGGCCTCGATGCGGGCCAGGATCGCGCCGGTGAGGCCGCGCGCGACGCCGTCGGGCTTGACCAGGACGAGGGTCTCTTCGGTGGGCATGTCAGTCACTCTCTGTCGTCGGATCCGGTCTCGGTGGCGGCGCGCGCCCGGGCGGCGCGGTCGGCGCGTCCGCCGACGATCATCGCGTAGGTCCACATCCCGCCGAAGACGATCACGACCAGCAGGATCGCAGGCACCAGGACGGCGGACAGCAGGACGATGACCTGCAGGATCCATCCCATCACGATTCCGGCCCTGCTGCCCATCATGCCTGCGGCGACGAGCATCGCGACGGCGACGACGGCGCCGCCCACGATGCCCCACCACGGCTCGATGCCGGGACCGAGCGCCTTCAGGCCGAAGACGGTCAGCCCCGCGAGGCCCACGACGATCGCCTCGAACGCGAGGATGATCGATCCGAGCTTCTGGGCGAGGCCGCGTGGCGGGCGGGCGCGACGCGGCCTCGCGGACGCGGATCCGGATGCCGTCTCGTCGGTCACGCGCGCCATCCGCTCTTCCAGTCCTCTTCGGCGGCGAGCGCGATCGCCTCGCCCGCCAGGACGACGGATCCCGCGATGATCACCGCGCGCCGGTCCGCCGAGGCCGCCCATTCCCGTGCCGCGTCGGCCGCGTCGGAGAGTGCGGGGTGCACGGTGACGCGCCCGCCGGCCTGCTCGACGAGATCGGCGAGAGCGTCGGGGTCGTCGGCGCGGTCCGAGTCGGGAGCCGTGGCGAACACCTGCGCGACGGACGGCAGCAGGGCCTCGACGATCCCCGCCGCGTCCTTGTCGCCGAGCACGCCGAGCACGAGGCCCCACTCGTCGAAGTCGAAGCTGTCGCGCAGCGCCTCGGCGAGAGCGCGGGCGCCGTGCGGATTGTGCGCGGCGTCGACGACCACCGTCGGCGCGATGCCGAGCAGCTGCAGCCGGCCCGGCGAGGTCGCTCCCTGCAGGCCCTCGGCGAGGATGTCGCCGACGATCGCGCGCTGCGCTCCCCCGATCAGCGACTCGACGGCCGCGATCGCGAGTGCCGCGTTGAAGCCCTGGTGCGCGCCGTACAGCGGCAGGTACTCCTCGACGTACTGACCGGCGAGACCGCGCACGGTGATCTGCTGCCCGCCGACGGCGAGGCGCTGCTCGACGAGGGCGAAGTCCTGGCCCTCGAACGCGATGGTGGCATCGCGTTCGGCGGCCACCCGGCGCAGCACGGCCTCCGCCTCGGGCGTCTGCTGCGACGAGACGACCGCGGCGCCGTCCTTGATGATCCCTGCCTTGACCTCCGGCGATCTGCGGCGATCGTGTCGCCGAGCCGGTCGGCGTGATCCAGGTCGATCGGGGTGAACACCGCGACGTCGCCGTCGGCCGTGTTCGTGGAGTCCCAGGATCCGCCCATGCCGACCTCGAGCACCAGCACGTCCACCGGGGCGTCCGCACAGGCCACGAACGCGAGCACGGTGAGCAGCTCGAAGAAGGTCAGCGGCAGCGTCGCCGGCGGCCTCGAGCTCGGCGTCCACGATCCCGACGAACGGCTCGATCTCCTCCCAGGCGTGCGGCCACGGCGGCGTCGGCGATCGGCTCGCCGTCGATCATGATCCGCTCGGTGAAGCGCTCCAGGTGCGGGCTGGTGAACAGCCCGGTGCGCAGGCCGTGCGCGCGCAGCAGGCTCTCGACCATGCGCGCGGTCGACGTCTTGCCGTTCGTGCCGGTGAGGTGCACCACCCGGTACGTCTTCTGCGGGTCGTCCATGAACTCCAGCAGGCGCGCGGTGCGCTCCTTGCGGGGCTGAACCCAGCGCTCGCCGGCGCGGCTCAGCAGCGCGGAGTAGACGGCATCCGCCCGCTCTCGGTCGTCGGTCACTTCGTCTCGCTCCGCTCGCTCAGTGCGACGCACGATGCGTCTCCGATCCTGCTCACGGCCACGGCGAAAGCGCCGCGGTTGGCGTAGATGTTCTCCCCGATGTCGGCGACGAACTCCGCGGTGGCGAACTCGGCCCCGCCGTCCAGGACGGCGGCCTCGACGGCGAGCGTCTCGGCGGCGACCCCGGCGATCTCGAAGGCCGCGCGCACGGCGGCGGCGTCCTCCGCGTCGTCGAAGCGCAGCTGCAGGCGGATCCGGTCGCTGACGTCGAAGCCCGCGTTCTTCCGGGTCTCCTGCACGGCGCGGATGACGTCGCGGGCCAGGCCCTCCGCCTCGAGTTCCGGGCGTGGTCGCGGTGTCCAGCAGCACGAAGCCGCCGCTCGGGACGACAGCGAGCGCCTCGCCCTCCGGACGGCCGCTGGTCTCGAGCGCGAGCTCGTACTCGTGCGGCTCCAGAGCGATGCCGTCGGCGGTCACGACCCCGTCCTCCTCGGTCCAGAACGCCGGCCTTCGCCGCCTGGATGACCTTCTGCACGTTCTTGCCGAGGCGGGGGCCCGCCGCGCGCGCGTTGACGCTGAGGCGATGGCTGATGCCGTACTCGGCGGCGGTGCCCTCGCCCTGCTCGACGAGCTCGACCGCCTTGACGTTCAGCTCCTCGCGCAGGATGTCCTCGAACGGCGCGAGCGCGGCCGCCTGCGGCGACACCACGGTCAGGCGGGCGAGCGGCAGGCGCACGCGCAGCTTCTCCTTCTTGCGCAGAGCGTTGCCCACGCTGGAGAGCTCGCGCACCGCGTCCATCGCATCGCGCACATCGTCCGCGTGCGGGAACAGCTCCGCATCCGGCCAGTCGGTCAGGTGCACGCTGCGCCCGCCGGTGAGCCCCTGCCACACGCGCTCGCTGATCAGCGGCACGAGCGGAGCCGCGACGCGGGTCAGCGTCTCGAGCACGGTGTAGAGCGTGTCGAACGCCTCGGTGCCTGTCCCGGGGCCTGTCGAAGGGCCGGTCGCTGAGCCGTCGAAGCGTCGACGCCCACCCAGAACCGGTCGCGGGAGCGCCGGACGTACCAGTTCGTGAGCACCTCGGCGAAGTCGCGCAGCCGGGCGGCGGCCGTGGTCGAGTCCAGGCCCTCCAGATCCTCCTGCACGCCGCGGACGAGGTCGCCGGTGCGGGCCAGGATGTACCGGTCCAGCACGTCGGTCGAGTCGGTGCGCCACTGCGCCTCGTAGCCGCCGGTCCCTGAGCCCGTCGAAGCATTCGCGTACGTCGCGAAGAAGTACCACGAGCTCCACAGCGGCAGCAGGAACTCGCGCACGCCGGCGCGGATCCCCTCCTCCGTGACCGACAGGTTGCCGCCGCGCAGCACGGAGCTCGACATCAGGAACCAGCGCATCGCGTCGGATCCGTCCCGGTCGAACACCTCGGACACGTCCGGGTAGTTGCGCAGCGACTTCGACATCTTGTAGCCGTCGGAGCCGAGCACGATGCCGTGGCAGCTCACGCCGGTGAACGCCGGGCGGTCGAAGAGCGCGGTGGACAGCACGTGCATGAGGTAGAACCAGCCGCGGGTCTGCCCGATGTACTCGACGATGAAGTCGGCCGGCGAGTGCGAGTCGAACCACTCCTGGTTCTCGAACGGGTAGTGCACCTGCGCGAACGGCATGGATCCGGAGTCGAACCACACGTCGAAGACGTCCTCGATGCGGCGCATGGTGCTGCGTGCCGGTGGGGTCGTCCGGGTTCGGCCGGGTGAGCTCGTCGATGAACGGACGGTGCAGGTCGACCTCGCCGTGGGCGTTGCGCGGCAGGCGCCCGAAGTCGCGCTCCAGGTCGGCGAGGGATCCGTACGCGTCCACGCGCGGGTACTCCGGGTCGTCGCTCTTCCAGATCGGGATCGGGGATCCCCAGTACCGGTTGCGGCTGATCGACCAGTCGCGCGCGCCCTCGAGCCACTTGCCGAACTGGCCGTGCTTGACGTTCTCCGGCACCCAGGTGATCTGCTCGTTGTTCGCGAGCATCTCGGTCCTTGAACTCCGTGACCCGCACGAACCAGCTGGAGACGGCCTTGTAGATGAGGGGGTTCCGGCAGCGCCAGCAGTGCGGGTAGGAGTGCAGGTAGCTCTGCAGCCGCAGCAGCCGGCCGTTCGCGCGCAGCAGGCGCACGAGCGGCGTGTTCGCGTCCATCCACAGCTGCCCGGCGACGTCGGCCACCTGCGGCAGGAAGCGTCCGCCCTCGTCGAGCGACAGGATCGTGGGGATCCCGGCGGCGCCGGCGACGCGCTGGTCGTCCTCGCCGTAGGCGGGCGCCTGGTGCACGATGCCGGTGCCGTCGCTCGTGGTGACGTAGTCGTCGACGAGGATCTGCCAGGCGTTCTCGGTGCCCCAGGTCTCGGCGTCGGCGTAGTAGTCGAAGAGGCGGTCGTAGGTCACGCCGCCGAGCTCGGCGCCCGTGACGGTGCGCGGTGACCGCGGCGAGCGCGTCGCCGGGGCTGTCGTAGCCGAGGTCCTTGGCGTAGCCGCCGAGCAGGTCCTGCGCGAGCAGGAAGCGGTCGCCCTGCGCGCCCTCGGAGGCGCCGTTCGGGCCGACGGGCACGACGGCGTAGACGATCTCCGGTCCGACGGCGAGCGCGAGGTTGGTCGGCAGCGTCCACGGCGTCGTGGTCCACGCGAGAGCCCGCACACCCTCGAGCCCGAGGGCCGCGGCCTTCTCCCCGGTGAGCGGGAAGCTCACCGTCACGGACGGATCCTGACGCTCCTTGTACACGTCGTCGTCCATGCGCAGCTCGTGTGCGCTGAGCGGGGTCTCGTCGCGCCAGCAGTACGGCAGCACGCGGTAGCCCTCGTACGCCAGGCCCTTGTCGTGCAGGGTCTTGAACGCCCACAGCACGCTCTCCATGTAGCCGAGGTCGAGCGTCTTGTAGCCGCGCTCGAAGTCGACCCAGCGCGCCTGGCGGGTGACGTAGTCCTGCCACTCGTGCGTGTACGCGAGCACCGATTCGCGCGCCTTCGCGTTGAAGACGTCGATGCCCATCTGCTCGATCTCGTCCTTCTCGGTGATCCCGAGCTGCTTCATCGCCTCGAGCTCGGCGGGCAGCCCGTGCGTGTCCCACCCGAACACGCGGTCGACCTTCTTGCCGAGCATGGTCTGGAAGCGCGGGAACAGGTCCTTCGCGTACCCGGTGAGGAGGTGCCCGTAGTGCGGCAGTCCGTTCGCGAACGGAGGGCCGTCGTAGAACACCCACTCCTCGGCGCCGTCGCGCTGCGCGATCGAGGCGCGGAAGGTGTCGTCGGCCTCCCAGAACGCGAGCACCTCGCGCTCGATCTCCGGGAAGCGCGGGCTCGGGGTGACGGCGGCCGTGTCGGCGGCGCGACCGAAGGCGGATGAGGTGCGCGGGTAGGTCATCGTGTCTCGCAGTGTCGGTGGCGGGCGGATGCTGCTGCGAGGACGATCCGTGCGGACCGCGGTACCACCTCGCGTGCGTCTCGGTCCCTGTGCTTCGACAGGCTCAGCAACCGCTGGACCGGGACGCCACTCTCACTGCGGCTGTGACGGGCCTGCCCCGCTCGGTTCTACCGGGTCGGTCCCTGAGCGTGTCGAAGGTCCGGCCGTTCTTCCGAGAGCTCCCCGGTGATGGCCGGATCGATGCTCGTGCGACCAGTCTACGCCGTGTGCGCGTCGCTCGGAGTTCTGCACATCTTCGGACGTTCTCCCGGGATGCCTCCGTGGTTGTGCAGATCTCCGTGGCTGGGATCCGTCGCGACGGTGCTCACGCGGCGAGAGAACGGCATATCTCCGTGCGAGCGAGCGCGGATCCGGCCGCGCGTCGGACCGTAGGGTCGTAACCATGGCAAGCACCATCGAACGCCCGCAGCCGCCGCGCGTCTCCCCGCCCGATCTGCCGGACGAGCTCGAGGATGCGACCGGCCGGCGGCACGGGGATCACATCGGCCAGAGGATCCCGCTGACCGCGGATCTCGCGCACGCGCAGTTCGAGCAGTGCTCGCTGTCCGGGGCCGCAGCCCTTCGACAGGCTCAGGAACCGGTCGACCTCACCGGCGCGACCCTGCTGGACGTCGAGATCGTGGACGCGCGCACGGCCGCGCTGTCGCTCAAGGATGCGACGATCCGCCGGCTGCGCATCGCGGGAGGTCGGATCGGGACGCTGGATCTGTCCGGTGCGCGCGTGGCCGAGCTGATCGTGGAGCACGCCAGGATCGACTACCTGTCCCTCGCCGCGGCGAAGGTCCAGGACTCCCTGATCACCGACTGCACGCTGGCGACCGTGGACCTGCCGATGGCGACGCTGACCCGGGTGCGGTTCGAGAACTGCCGGGCCGATGAGGTGGATCCGCGCGGCATGCGCGCGGATTCTCTGGATCTGCGCGGTCTGGACGTCCTCGCGTTCCTCGATGTCGCCTCCCTGCGCGGCAGCACCCTGACGACGCGCCAGGTCGAGCAGCTCGCGCAGGTGCTCGCCGCCTCGGCGGGGATCGACGTGCAGGACTGATCCCTGACGCCTATCCGGACGGCCGCGACGAGCTCGCGCGTGAACGGGTGCTGCGGATCCGCCAGCACCCGCGCGGCGGGCCCCTGCTCGACGACGACGCCGTCCTGCATCACGAGCACCTCGTCCGCGACCGCCGCGACCACCGCGAGGTCGTGCGAGACGAGCAGCATCGTGAGGCCGCGGTCGCGCTGCAACCGGTCCAGTAGCGCGAGCACCCGGGCCCGCACCGTCGCGTCGAGCGCCGAGACCGGTTCGTCCAGAACGAGCAGCTCCGGATCCGCGGCGAGCGCGCGGGCGATCGCGGCGCGCTGCCGCTGGCCGCCGGACAGCTCCGCCGGACGCCGTGCCGCCAGGGCGGGATCCAGGTCGACCTCGCGGAGCAGCTCCGCCACCCGCGCCGGCCGCTGAGCCCTCGGCACCCGTCCGGCGGCGAGCGCCTCGCGCAGCGACCGGCCGATCGTCCAGCGCGGGTCGAACGCGCCGAGCGGATTCTGGTGCACGAGCTGGATCCGCGGCCGGACCCGGTCCGTCCAGTCGATGGTCCCCGCAGAGGGACGCTCGACCCCGATGAGCAGACGGGCGAGCGTGGTCTTGCCGGATCCGGACTCCCCCACCACACCGAGCGTGCGCCCGCGCGGCACGTCGAACGAGACACCGCGCAGCGCGAACGGCAGGTCCTTCCGCCCCGGCCCGCCGAAGGTCTTGCCGAGGTCGCGCACCGTCGCGAGCGGCGCCGCCGCACCGGGTGCTGTGACCCGCGGCACGGGCGTGGCGGCTGCCACCAGCGCGCGCGTGTACGCCTGCCCAGGATCCTGCAGCACGGCCGATGCCGGCCCCTGCTCGATCACGCGGCCGTCACGGAGCACCAGGATCCGGTCCGCGATCCGCCGCACCGCGGCCATGTCGTGGCTGACGAAAACGACGGCCGTGCCGTCGTCGGCGATCCGGCGCAGCAGCGCGAGGATCCGCGCCTGCACGGTCGCGTCGAGCGCGGTCGTCGGCTCATCCGCGACCAGCACGGCGGGGGACGCGGCCAGCGCAGAGGCGATCAGCGCCCGCTGGCGCAGCCCGCCGGACAGTTCGTGCGGATACCGGCGGGCTCGGCGCTCGGGATCCGGCATCGCGACGTCGGCGAGAAGCTCGTGCACGCGCGCCGTGCGCGCCGCCCGGGGCAGCCGCATGTGGATCTCCAGCGGCTCGGCCACCTCCGCGCCGATCCGGCGCAGCGGATCCAGCGAGACCAGGGCGTCCTGCGAGACCAGGGCGATCCGCGATCCGCGCAGTCCCCGCCATTCCCGCTCCCGGAAGCCGCGGACGTCGACGCCGTCCACCTCGAGCATCGCGGCGGAGACGGTCGCGCCGGCGGGGACGAGCCCGAGCAGCGCCCGCGCCGTCAGGGACTTGCCCGCTCCCGACTCCCCGACGAGCGCGATGCACTCCCCCGGTGCGACCGCGAACGACACGTCGTCGACGAGCGCGCGCCCCGCCAGGGCGATCCGCAGCCCGTCCGCCCGCAGCGCGCTCACCCGCGTCTCCCCTCGGCGCGGGCGCGCAGGGTGCGGCCGAGGAACGTCGCCGCGAGCACGGTGAGCGAGATCGCCAGTCCCGGGAACGCGGAGACCCACCACGCCTGCGCGAGCACGTTGCGTCCGCCGGAGAGCATGAGCCCCCACTCGGGCACGGGCTCGGTGGGTCCGAGGCCCAGGAAGCTCAGCCCGGCCGCGGCGAGGATGCTCGATCCGAGGCCGATCGTGGCCAGCACGCTGAGCGATCCGAGCACCCCCGGCGCGACGTGCCGGACGAACGCGAGCGGCGCCGGCACGCCGAGGATGCGCGCGGCCTCCACGTGCTCGGCGCGGCGCAGCACCTGGGTCTGCGCGCGGGCGAGCCGCACATACACCGGGATCGCGGCGAGTGTCACCCCGATCGCGACGTTCACCGTCCCCGGACCGAGGATCGCCACGACCACGAGCGCGAGCAGGAACTCCGGGAACGCGGAGAGCACGTCGTTCGAGCGCAGCAGGACCGTGTCGACGGGCCTCGGGGCCGCGCCCGCGAGGGATCCGACGAGCATGCCCACCGCGAGCGCGAGCCCGGTCGCGAGCACGCCGATGCCGAGCGAGCGCCCCGCCCCGTGCACCACCCGCGCGTACACGTCCCGGCCGCTCTGATCGGTGCCGAACGGATGGCCGGGCCCGGGCGGCAGCAGCGCATCGCGCACGTGCGTCTGCAGCGGATCCGCGCTCGCGAGCAGCCCCGGCAGGAGCGCCGCGCACACGACGAGGACCAGCACGAGCGCGGCGAGCGCGAACAGGATCCGGCGCAGCAGGGTCATCGCGCGCTCCCGCCGCCAGGGACCGGGCGACGCTCGGGAACGGCCCGCAGCCGCGGATCGATGAGCGGGGTCACGAGCTCGACGACCGTGTTCACGATGACGAAGGCGAGGGCGCTGAACAGGATGATCCCGGTCACCACGGGCAGATCGCGGGACAGGATCGCTGCGAGCGCGACCCGGCCCAGACCGGGACGCGCGAACACGGTCTCCACGAGCACGGCGCCGCCGAGGAGCGATCCGACGAGGTACGCGCTCAGCGTGAGCGCCCCGACCGCGCCGTGCCGGAGCGTGTGCCGCAGGGTCAGCCGGGCGTGTCCCGCGCCGCGGGCGCGCACCGTGAGTGCCCAGGGCTGGCGCTCCGCCGCCTCCACCCCGTCCCGCAGCACCTGGCCGAGCAGGGCCGCCACGGGCAGCGCGAGCGTGACCGCGGGCAGCACGAGGCTCGCCCCGGTGCGCGAACCGGACACCGGGAACCAGCCGAGCCCGAACGCGAACACGCCGAGCAGCAGCAGCCCGATCCAGAACACCGGCGACGACAGCACGATCAGCTCACCCGCGGCGACGAGCCCGCGGCTCAGCGGCCGGCGCGCGAGCAGCACTCCCGCGAGCGCGAGCAGCACGGCGATCGCGAGCGCCAGTCCGGTCAGCTGCAGCGTCGCGCCGAGCTGGGCGCCGATCACCTCGCTGACCGGCATCCGCAGCTGGTAGGACGTGCCGAGATCGCCGCGCAGCAGATCGCCCAGCGACGACAGGTACTGCTGCCAGAGCGGGCGGTCCAGGCCCAGCTCGGTGCGGATCTGCGCCTTCACCGCCTCGCTCACCTGCGCCTGCGGTCCGAGCATCGCGCCGACCGGATCGCCCGGCAGCACCCGGAACGCGAGGAACGCGAGCGTCGCCGCGCCCCACAGCACGAGCACGATCGACAGCGCGAGACCGCCGGCCCGCCGCAGCATCGGCCGCATGCGACTACTTCACGCTGGTGCCGAAGAACAGCGGCCGGCCGTAGATGTCGAAGGTCAGGCCGGACACCTTCGAGCCGACGGCGGTGATCGCCGAGGTGACGTACAGCGGCACGATCGCGTCGTCCTTCGCGTTCCACTGCTGCAGCTGCGCGTAGACCTTCGCGCGCTGCGCGGGGTCGGTCGTGGCGATGCCGTCCTTGAGCAGACCGTCGACCTCCGGATCGCTCACCGACGACGCGTTCTGGAAGCCGTCCGTCGCGAGGTGGCTGCGCAGCAGATCGGGGTCGACGCCGGAGAAGTCCCAGTCCGTGATGTCGAAGGTCTTCGGGCCGTACTTGGCGTTGTACGCGGCGGGCTCCAGGGTCTCTCGCGTGATCTCGAAGCCGACCGCCTTGAGGTCGGACTGGATCGCGTTCGCGAGCGCCGCATGATCGTCCGAGACCGGGGTCCACGCGATCCAGTCGGCGGTGAGGCGCTGGCCGTCCTTCATCCGGATGCCGTCGGCGCCGCGCTGGGTCCAGCCGGCCTCGTCCAGCAGCTTGTTCGCGAGGTCCTTGTCGAATGGCCAGGTCTTCTCCAGGCTCTTGTCGTAGCCGGGCGTGGTCGGGCCGAGGATGCTCCAGGCGCGCGGGAACTGGCCGAAGAAGATCTTGTGCACCGCCGTGTCCACGTCGATCGCGCGGGTGAACGCCTCGCGCACCTTCTGATCGGCGAAGACGCCGTGCTTCTCGTTCAGGAACAGCGAATACGGCAGCCCCGGAACCTGCGCGGACTTCACCGTCGCCGTGCCTTTCACGCCGGCGACGAGGTTCGGCGGCAGCTGCGAGGCGAGGTCGATCTCGCCGGAGGAGACGGATCCGCTGCGCACCGACGCCTCGGGCAGGATCTGCACGCGCAGGGTCTGGAACGCCGGCGCCTTCTCGCCCTGCGGCGCCCAGGCGTACTTGGGGTTGCGGGTGTACACGATCTCCTGGTTGGCCGTGTAGGAGCTCAGCACGAACGGGCCGGTGCCGACCGTGATCCCCTTGCCGCCGGCCGCGAGGTCGGCGGAGTGCTTCGAGATGACGTCAGGCGCGTAGAAGCCGAGCTGCGCGGTGCTCGCCGCCTGCAGGAACGGCGCGTACGGCTGCGCGAACGTCACGGTCACGGTGTGCGCGTCGACGACCGCGGTGCCCTTGTAGAGGTCGCCGCCGAGCATGCTCGCCGCCTGCGCCGACTTCGTCGCCGGATCGGCGATGCGGTCGAAGTTCGCCTTCACCGCGGCGGCGTCGAACTTCTCGCCGTCCGAGAACGTCACGTCGTCGCGCAGATGGAAGGTGTAGACGGTGCCGTCCGTCGAGACGTCCCAGCTCTTGGCGAGCCATGGCACGAAGGATCCGTCCGCCTTCTGGAAGACGAGGGAGTCGAGCACGGCGCGCTGCACCATCGCGGTGACGTCGAGCTGGCTGGTCTGCGGGTCCATCTTGCCGGCCGAGAGCAGGCTGCCGTCCACGCCCCAGACGAGCTCGCCGTTCGCGCCGGAGGATCCGCCCGCCGGGGATGCGGAGGAGCAGGCGCTGAGCGCGAGCGCGGCGGCTGCGGCGAGCGCGGCGAAGGGCAGGAATCGGCGCCGGAGCGGAGAAGGCATGAGGATCCTCGGGGAGCGGAGAAGGGACACCCCAGGCTATCGGTTTGTGGACGGGGTGGATCTATGGACGGCGGCGCCGCTCAGGCAGCGGTCGGTAGACTGGCGGCACACCCCACACTCAGGCACGCTCACACGGTGCCGCACACATCGCATGAGGAGATCCATGTCGTCGACGAGCTCGATTCCCGACAAGCCCGCGCTGGAAGGCCTCGAAGCGAAATGGGGTGAGCGCTGGTCCGAAGACGGCACGTTCCTGTTCGACCGGATCCGCGCCGCGCAGACCGGCCGCGACGGCGTCTACTCGATCGACACCCCGCCGCCCACCGCGAGCGGCAGCCTGCACATCGGGCACGTGTTCTAGTACACGCACACCGACATCAAGGCGCGCTTCGAGCGCATGCGCGGCAAGAACGTGTTCTACCCGATGGGCTGGGACGACAACGGCCTGCCCACCGAGCGCCGCGTGCAGAACTACTACGGCGTGCGCTGCGACCCGTCGCTGCCGTACGACCCCGACTTCGCGCCGCCGTTCGAGGGCGGAGACAACAAGTCCTCCCGCGCGGCCGACCAGCTGCCGATCAGCCGCCGCAACTTCATCGAGCTGTGCGAGCGGCTGACCGAAGAGGACGAGAAGCACTTCGAGGCGCTGTTCCGTCAGCTCGGCCTGAGCGTCGACTGGACCCAGACCTACCGCACCATCTCGGACGAATCGATCCGGCAGAGCCAGCTCGCGTTCCTGCGCAACCTGGAGCGCGGCGAGGCGTACCAGTCCCTCGCGCCGACCCTGTGGGACGTCGACTTCCGCTCCGCGATCGCGCAGGCCGAGCTCGAGGATCGCGACCAGCAGGCCTCGTACCACACGATCGACTTCCCGTTCGCGGACGGATCCGGATCCATCACGATCGAGACCACCCGGCCCGAGCTGCTGCCGGCCTGCGTCGCGATCGTGACGCACCCGGAGGGTCCGCACAAGCACCTCATCGGCACGAAGGTGCGCACGCCGTTCTTCGGCGCCGACATCGAGATCCACGGTCACCACCTCGCCGTCAGCCCGACAAGGGCACGGGCGCGGCGATGGTCTGCACCTTCGGCGACGTGACCGACATCGTGTGGTGGCGCGAACTGCGCACCACGGCGGGCGAGTCGCTGCCGAACATGACCACGATCGGCCTGGACGGCCGCTTCCTGCCCGACGCCCCCACCTCGGTCGGCGACGCGGACGCCGCCGCCTGGTACGTCGAGAACATGGCCGGCAAGACCGTGTTCTCGGCGCGCAAGGCGCTCGTGGAGAAGCTGCAGTCCACGGGTGCGATGACCGCCGTCGGCAAGCCGTTCAACCACGCGGTGAAGTTCTTCGAGAAGGGCGACCGACCGCTCGAGATCGTCTCGACGCGGCAGTGGTACATCCGCAACGGCGCCCGCGACCAGGGCCTCCGCGATCAGCTGCTCGCGCACGGCGCGGAGCTGAACTGGCACCCGGAGTTCATGCGGGTGCGCTACGAGAACTGGGTCGGCGGGCTCACCGGCGACTGGCTGGTCTCCCGGCAGCGCTTCTTCGGCGTGCCGATCCCGCTCTGGTACGCGCTCGACGCGAACGGCGAGCGCGACTACGACCGCGTGCTCGTGCCCGACGCGGCGCAGCTGCCGATCGACCCGACCACCGACGTGCCGGCCGGCTACACGGCCGAGCAGCGCGGCGTGCCCGGCGGCTTCGACGCCGAGGCCGACATCCTGGACACCTGGGCGACCTCGTCGCTGACCCCGCAGCTCGCCGGCGGCTGGGAGCGCGACGCCGAGCTGTGGGATCTCGTCGTCGCCGCTCGACCTGCGCCCGCAGGGGCAGGACATCATCCGCACCTGGCTGTTCTCGACCATGCTCCGCTCCACGCTCGAGGACCAGCGCTCGCCGTGGCGCAACGCCGCGATCAGCGGCTTCATCGTCGACCCCGACCGCAAGAAGATGTCCAAGTCGAAGGGCAACGTGGTCACCCCGGCCGACATCCTGGACCAGCACGGATCCGACGCCGTGCGGTACTGGTCGGCGTCGAGCCGGCTGGGCGCCGACGCGGCCTTCGACCCGCAGAACCCGACGCAGGTCAAGATCGGCCGCCGCCTCGCCATCAAGATCCTGAACGCGGCGAAGTTCGTGCTGTCGTTCCCGGTGCCGGAGGGCGCCGAGATCACGCACGCGCTGGACGCGTCCATGCTCGCCACCCTCGACGGCGTGGTGCGCGACGCGACCGCCGCGTTCGAGAACTACGACCAGGCGCAAGGCGCTCGAGATCACCGAGGCGTTCTTCTGGACGTTCTGCGACGACTACCTCGAGCTCGTCAAGGAGCGCGCATACGACCGCACGAACGTCGGCCAGGCGTCCGCGGCGCTCGCGCTGCGGCTCGCGCTGTCGACGCTGCTGCGCCTGCTCGCGCCGATCGTGTCGTTCGCGACCGAGGAGGCGTGGAGCTGGTTCGAGGACGGCTCGATCCACACGGCGGCCTGGCCGGAGCCACGGTCCTTGGACGTGTCGAAGGGCGCCGCCGGCGACCCCGCGGTCCTCGCGACGGCGAGCAAGGCCCTGATCGGCATCCGACGCGCCAAGACCGAGGCGAAGGTCTCCCAGAAGACGCCGATCTCCTCCGTCACGATCGCTGCCCCCGCCGCCGAGATCGCCGCGCTGAAGGCCGCCGCGGACGATCTGCGCGCGGTGGGACGGATCGCCGAGATCACGTTCGCCGAAGCCGACGCGTTGCAGGTCACCGGGATCGAACTCGCTCCCGACGAGGAGACGGACTGATGCAGCTCGGCACGCGCTGGGCCGCCGGATCCGAGCCGCCGGCGTCGGTTCCCGCGGCGCTGCGCCCCGGGATCGCCGAGGCCGAGACGCACAGCGTCGCCGCGGGCACGCTGAGTCTGGCCACCGGGCCGCTGAACGTGCTCCGCGGCACGTGGACTCTCACCTGGCTCGAGGGCCGGCCGATCGCCGAACTCGACACGGGCTGGGAGGTCCTGCGCACCGCGAGCGGCGAGGTCGTGGTCCGTCCGTTCGAGGCCTGACCCCGGCCGTCGTCCGCCCCAGGGCGTGGCTCAGCGCGAGCGAGATCCGATCATCTGCAGCGCCTGCTCGAGCAGGAACGGATCCGCCTTGCGGGCCTGCTGCTCCCGCAGCAGGTCGAGCGCGAGCGCCCGGCGCTCCGCTCGGCGCTCGATGCGCCGGCGCACGTGCGCAGTGATCGCGTCCGCGATGCGGAGACCCGTGCGCTCGGCGAACGTGGGGGCCGCGATGTGCAGCGTGGCGGCGGTCATGACTGCTCCTCGCGGTCGAGGTCCTCGGTGCGTCCCGGGCCTCTGTCGGCACCCCGGACGAGTGCGTCGGGCAGGTCGAACAGATCGGCGCGGATCGTGACCCGCCGCACGCCCGGCCCGGTCTGGTCGCGATATCGCTGCACAGCGACCTCCACGACGGCGTCGATCTGGTCGGCGAGCTCCTGCATCTGCGCCGCCGTCAGGTCGAGCATCGTCGTCATGTGATGCGCAGCCTCCCGCCATTCCTCCGGCACCTCCGACTGCGGGCGGTGCAGGTGGTCCATGAGCCGCTGATGGCGGTTGCGGAAGAACTCGTCCTCCACGATCTGGGCGGCTGCTCGCCCCGCGGGCGTCATCGCGTCGTCCGGGCCCGAGAACGTGTAGCGCCCGTGCGGACGTTCCCACCAGCGCTCCCGCGCTGTGCCGCGATCCGGAACCTCGCGGATCAGGTCGTGAGCGGCGAGCGCCCGCAGGTGGTAACTGGTCGCCCCGGAGCTCTCACCGATCAGCGCGGCGAGCGAGCTCGCCGTCTGCGGCCCCCGCTCAGCGAGCAGATCGAAGATGCGCACGCGCAACGGATGCGCGAGCGCCTTGAGCGCCCGGGAATCGAGGGTCCGCGCCTCACGGTTCTGGGTCATGCGTGCAAAGCTACCTTTGCAAGTGATTCTTTGCAAGAGTTCTTTTGTATCTTTTCCTGCATCCCCCCGGGGGCGTTGAGCGAGCACCGACGCAGTCGGAGCGAGACGAAACGCGGGCTTCCGCGGATCAGTCGCCGATCACGCCCTGCAGCCAGTCCAGGATCGCCGCCACGGCGACGGGATCCAGCGCCCCGCCGTCCTGGTTGTAGTTCTCGCCGGGCACGATCTCCGCGCGCGGCCGGGGTTCGTGCTTCAGGACATGGTTCGCCTCCGGCGGGAACACGAAGGACACGTCGGGGTTGCCCGCGGCGACGTCCTGCAGCGGGCCGCCATCCGCGGTCGCGTCGATCTGCAGATCCTTCTCCCCGATCAGCACGAGCGTCGGGATCCTGATGCCGGCGAGGTCCTCGGCGGCGCTCGCGGTCCACAGTTCGCGGGCGAACGGCAGGTTGGCCGGACTGTCGAAGCTGCGGAGCACGTTCGCGACGCCGTCCGGAATCGCCGGATCCGGATCCGGATCCATCGCCCCGCCGGCCGCGAACCGGCCCGTCGCGGCGCGCACCAGCCGCAGGCTCTCCGCCCCGCCGGGCACCGCACCCAGCTGCGCGGCGAGCTGCATGTCGAGTACGGCGCCGACACTGCGACCGGGAGGTCCGGTAAGCACGACGCCCGCGAACGGCACCCGCTGCGCGCTCGTCGCGTAGTGCAGGACGTGCAGGCACCCCTCGCTGTTGCCGAGACCGACCACCCGGGCCGGGTCGACGCGCGGGTCGGCGACGAGGACGTCGACGGCCGCGGCGAGCTCCCCGAGGTGTGAGGCCATGCTGAACGTCCCGACGAGGCGGGGCAGGTTCTCGATCACATGCGGGCCCGAGGCGCGCTTGTCGTAGCGGATCGAGGCGTACCCCCGCGCGGCGAGGACCTCCGCGAGCAGGCGACCGGATCCGTTCGTCCCCGGCATCAGCGGCGAGTTCCAGTCCCGATCGGTCGGCCCGCTGCCCGCCACCAGCACGACGGACGGGAACGGGCCGTCCCCGTCCGGCAGCACCATCGTGCCGAACATCTCGATGCCGTCCAGCGTCCAGCTCACCGCGGCGGAGTGCGTCATGGACCCAGTCTGGCCCCGTGTGCCTGATCCGCGCGTGTCCTCCGCGCCCCTCTGCGCGTCTTCACCCCCTCTGCCCGTCGGCACCCCCTCGTGGCGGCGTCGCTGAGAGGGGGTGCCGACGCTACGAGGGGGTGAAGACGAACAGCGCTATCCCGGGCTCACCCGGCCGCGGCGCGCGCGGCGACGAACGCGGCGACGCAGCGCTCGACCTGCTCCGCCGTGTGCGCGGCGGAGAGCTGCACCCGGATGCGGGCGAGACCGCGCGGCACCACGGGGAAGCTGAACGCCGTGACGTACACGCCCTGCTTCTGCATCTCCGCCGCGATCCGGGCGGTCAGGGCGGCGTCGCCGAACATCACCGGCACGATCGGGTGCTCGCCGGGGAGCAGGTCGAAGCCCTCCTCCGTCATGCGGCGGCGGAACAGCGCCGCGTTCTCCTGCAGCTGCGTGCGCAGGGATCCGGATCCCTCGACGAGATCCAGGGCGGTCAGCGTACCCGCCACGATCGACGGGGCGAGCGTGTTCGAGAACAGGTACGGGCGCGCCCGCTGGCGCAGCAGCGCGACGATGTCGCGGTGGGCGGCGACGTAGCCGCCGCTCGCTCCGCCGAGCGCCTTGCCGAACGTGCCGGTGTAGATGTCGACCCGACCCTCGACCCCGCACAGCTCCGGCGTGCCGCGGCCGTGCTCGCCGATGAATCCGACCGCGTGCGAGTCGTCGACGAACACGAGCGCGTCGTACCGCTCGGCGAGGTCGCAGATGTCGGCGAGCGGGGCGATGTAGCCGTCCATCGAGAACACGCCATCGGTCACGATCACCCGGAAGCGCGCGTCGGCGGCGGCCTTCAGCTGCTCCTCGAGGTCGGCCATGTCGCGATTGCGGTACCGCAGCCGGCGTGCCTTGGAGAGCCGGATCCCGTCGATGATCGACGCGTGGTTCAGCTCGTCGGAGATGATCGCGTCCTCGGCCGAGAACAGCGTCTCGAAGACGCCGCCGTTCGCGTCGAAGCACGAGGAGAACAGGATCGCGTCGTCGGTGCCGAGGAAGGCCGACAGCCGCCGCTCGAGTTCGAGGTGCTGCTCCTGCGTGCCGCAGATGAAGCGCACGCTGGCGAGGCCGTAGCCCCAGTCGTCGAGCGCGCTCTTGGCCGCCTCGACAAGACGGGGATCGTCGGCGAGGCCGAGGTAGTTGTTCGCGCAGAAGTTCAGCACCTCGGCGCCGTCGGCCGTGATCTCGGCGCGCTGCGGGCCGCGGATCCCGCGCTCGTGCTTGGTGAGGCCCGCCTCGTCGATCCCGGCGAGTTCGCCCGCCAGGTGCTGCTGGAATGCTCCGTACATCGTCGTCTCCTGCGTCGTTGAAGATTAAAGTTCGGTCCAGTCGAGGATGATCTTGCCCGTGCCCGCCGAGGCCGCGGCCGCGAAGCCCTTCTCCCAGTCGCGGGCGGGGAGGACCTCGGCGATGATGCGGGTGATCGAGGCGCGCAGCACCGGGCTGGTCTGCAGCATGGCGCCCATCGCGTTCCAGGTCTCGAACATCTCGCGTCCGTAGATCCCCTTCACGGTGAGCATGTGCGTGACGATCTTGCCCCAGTCCACGCCGAACGGACCGGTCGGCAGGCCGAGCATCGCGATCCGGCCGCCGTGGTTCATGTTGTCGATCATCGCGGGCAGCGCGCTCGGCGCTCCGCTCATCTCGAAGCCGATGTCGAAGCCCTCGCGCATGCCGAGAGCGCGCTGCGCATCGGCGATGTCCTCGCGGGAGACGTCGACGACCGCATCGGCGCCCATCTGCCGCGCAAGCTCGAGCCGCGGCGCGCTCACATCGGTCGCTGCGATGAACCGCGCCCCGACATGGCGGGCGATCGCGATCGCCATGAGCCCGATCGGGCCGCAGCCGGTGACCAGCACGTCCTCGCCGACGAGGGGGAACGCGAGCGCGGTGTGGACCGCGTTGCCGAGCGGGTCGAAGATCGCGCCGAGCTCCGGCGTCACGTCCGCGTGGTGCACCCACACGTTCGTCGCGGGCAGCGTGAGGTACTCGGCGAACGCGCCGTCGCGCTGCACGCCCAGCCCGATCGTGCGGATGCACATCTGCCGGCGGCCGGCCCGGCAGTTGCGGCACATCCCGCACACGATGTGGCCCTCGCCGGACACCCGGTCGCCGACCGCGATGTCGTGCACGAGGGGTCCGACCTCGACGACCTCGCCGTAGAACTCGTGGCCGGGGATGAGCGGCGCCTTCACCGCGGAGGCCGACCAGTCGTCCCAGCGCTGGATGTGCAGATCCGTGCCGCAGATCCCGGTGCGCAGCACGCGGATGACCACCTCGTCGGGACCGGCCACGGGGTCCGGCCGGTCGACGAGCGCGAGGCCCGCGTGCGGGCCGTCCTTGTACAGAGCCTTCATGTGTCGATCACACCGCGTCTGACTCTGTAGATCAATGCCGAGTGTCTGGAGTGATCTTTAAGCATCCCTACATGCTTGAATGAACATATGCAGCTGCAGCAGCTCCAGATCCTCCGCGAGCTCGGCGCGCTCGGAAGCGTCACCGCCGTCGCCGAGGCGCTGCGCGTGACGCCGTCGGCGGTGTCGCAGCAGCTGGCCGCCCTGCAACGCGGCGTCCGGGCGCCGCTCACCCGGAAGCAGGGACGTACGCTCGTGCTGACCCCCGCCGGCGAGGCGCTCGCGGAGGCCGGTGCCGCGGCGCTCGACGCGATGGCCGCGGCCCGATCGGCCGTCGACGAGTTCGAGGCGGCGGAGGGCGGAGTGGTGACGGTCAGCGGCTTCCTCAGCGCGGCGCAGGCGCTCTTCGGCCCGCTGATGCGGGAGATCGGCTCCGGTCCGGACGCGCCCGCGATCCGGCTCACCGACGAGGACGTGGCGCAGAGCGACTTCCCCGCGCTCACCGCGCGCTACGACCTCGTGCTCGCGCATCGGATGGAGCACAGCCCGCCGTGGCCGAAGACGGGGATCCGGGTGCTCACCCTCGCCGCCGAGCCGCTCGACGTCGCGCTCGCGCCCGATCATCCGCTCGCCCGGCGCTCCTCGCTGTACCCCGCGGATGTCGTGGGCGAACGCTGGGTCACCAGCCGCGCCGGCTACTCCCCCGACGACGTGCTGCGCACGATCTCCGCGATCACGAACCGCCCGGCCGAGATCGTGCACCGCATCAACGACTACGGCGTCGCGGCCTCGGTGATCGCCACGGGAGACGTCGATCGGGGTGCTCCCGCGCTACACGTCCGCGGTGACGGACGCGGTCGTGCGCCGCCCGCTGCAGTACGTCAGCACGAACCGCATGATCGACCTGCTCGCCCGCCCCGAGAACCTGCGCCGGCGCTCGGTGCGCCTCGTCGCCGATGCGCTCACGCGGGTGATGGCAGATCTCACCCGGTGAGCACGCCGTGCCCGACGATGCCGAGGCGGCCATCGGCTCGCCCCGGCATCGGCGCGGATCACGGGATGCGGATCACTTCGTGCAGGTCACCTCGGTGCGGTAGATCTGCATGTCACCGCCTGCCGCGTGCGGGGTGGCGCACGGCGTGTGTGCGATGTACATCACCTGCTGATACAGCGGCTGCAGCACCTGGTCGGCGAGTACGCCGTCCTCGGCCTTCTGCCAGAGCGCATCGGCCTGCTTCTCGTCGCCTGCGGCCAGCGCGGCCTTGACCGCGTCCGCCGCGGTCGGGTTGCTGTACTGGAGGCGGTAGTTCGCATCGACGAAGATCGACGCGATCCATTCCGATGCGCGGGGGAAGGAGGATCCCCAGAGCTGGATGCTGGGCCCGTCCAGACCGTACTTGTTGATCGTGTCGGAGAGCGTCGCCGCGGGCACCGGCTTCGGCTCGACGGTCAGCCCGATCTCCTTCGCGGAGTTCGAGATCGCCATCGCCGTGGCTGCGTCCGTCGTGCTGCTCGAGGAGTAGTTCAGCGGGATCGTCCCGGTGAAGCCCGCCTTGGCGAGGAGCGCCTTCGCGGCGTCCGGGTCGTACGTGCAGTAGGTGCCGCATGCACCCTCGCGGTACGCCGGCACGGAGTTCGGCATGAGCGACGTGGCGGGCAGGGTCGCACCCTTGAACAGGTCCTTCGAGATGCTCTCGCGGTTCACGATCATCGAGAACGCCTGTCGCACCTCGATCGGGAAGGTCGCGTCCAGGTACGTCGGCCACGCGATGAACGTCTGCAGAGTGTTGCGGTCGATCGGCGTCATGCCCTCCTTGCCCAGGGCGTTGCGGCCCTGCGCGATGAGTCCCGGCGGCAGGCTGCGCAGCACGTCCGCGTTTCCGGCGACCACGTCCTGGTAGGCCGTGTTCGTGTCGGTGTACACGCGGAACGTGAGCGTGTCGGCGGCGCCCTTCGGCACCCAGCCCTTGTAGTGCGGATCCTTGGCCAGCACGGCCTCGACCTGCGGGTCGAGTGACTTCAGCGCGTACACGCCGTTGCCGATCGGCTTCTTGTCGTACGCGAGCGGATCCTTGAACGCGCTCTGCGGCATCGGGCAGAACGCGAGCATGGACAGCAGGTAGGGCACGTCGTTGTTCGGCGACTTCATCGTGAGCGTGAACGTGCTGTCGTCGACGAGCTTGAGTCCGGTCAGCTCGGTGCCGGTCGGCTTGCCCTCGGCCGGATTGAGCTCGTCGTAGCCCTGGATCTGCTCATAGGCGAAGTTGGAGGGCATCGCGTTGGCGCCGTTCGCGACGAAGTTGAACGTGTCGACGTACGTCTTCGCGTCGATCTTCGTGCCGTCCGAGAACGTGCGGTCCTTGGCCACCTTCACCGTCCACGTCGTCTGATCCTTGCTCTCGACCGACGAGGCGCCGCGCATGAAGATCGAACCGTCCTCCTGAATGCCGGTGAGCGGCTCGCAGATCGCCATCCCGATCTGGCTTCCCGCGTTCTGAGCGCCGGTGATACGCCCGATCTCGCCGTTGTTGACGGCGACGACCTTGGTCGCACCGTCGGCGCCGGAGGCCGGCTGGCCGAGACACCCGGTCAGCAGCGTCGCGCTCGCCGCGACGGCGACGATGCCGATCGCGATGCGCGTCGTGATTCTGGTCATGCTTCGTTCCTTTCGGAGGAGGTGGAGGAGATGGTGTAGACGGCGCCCACGCGGGAGCGACTGATTTCGGAGGAGAGATGGCAGGCCGAACGATGGCGTTCCGGCTCCCCGGGCACGGAGACGAGCGCCGGCACGTCGGTCGCGCAGCGGTCGATCGCCGCATAGCAGCGCGTGTGGAACGGGCATCCCGACGGCGGGTCGATCGGGGACGGCGGATCGCCCTCGAGCACGACGCGGTCGAGGCGCTCGTCAGGCGCGAGCTTGCGCGGGATCGCGGAGAGCAGCGCCCGGGTGTACGGGTGCGCGGTGCGCTCGTACACGTGGTCGCCATCACCGTCCTCGACGACCTTGCCGAGGTACATCGTCACGATCCGGTCCGACATGTGCTGCACGACGTCGAGGTCGTGGGCGATGAAGACCATCGACAGCCCCAGCTCGCGCTTGAGGCGGTTCAGCAGATTCAGCACCTGCGCGCGGACGGAGATGTCGAGGGCCGACACGGGCTCGTCGCAGACCAGCAGGCGCGGCTCGACGGCGAGCGCCCGGGCGATCCCCACCCGCTGCAACTGACCGCCGGAGAACTCGTGCGGGTAGCGCTGCGCGTGGTCCGGGTTCAGGCCGACCTGCGCGAGCAGATCCTGCACGCGTCCGTCGATCTTCGCGGTCGGCAGCAGCCGGTGCGTCTCGATGCCCTCGGCGATGGACTGGCCCACGGAACGCCGCGGGTCGAGCGAGGCGTGCGGATCCTGGAACACCATCTGCACCTCACGGTGCAGGATCCGGGCGCGCTCGGCCGGGCGCATCGCAACGACGTCGGAGCCGTTCCAGCGCACCGCACCGTCGCTGGGCGCCTCCAGACCGCAGATGATCCGCGCGAGGGTCGACTTGCCGCAGCCGGACTCGCCGACCAGGCCCACGGTCTCGCCCTCCTCGACCCGGAAGTCCACTCCGTCGACCGCGCGCACGGGCGAGTGCCCTGCGGCCGAGAACATCGTCCTCTTCTGGCGGTAGTGCCGGCGGACGCCGTCAAGCTCCAACAGCGACATCGGCGAGCACCTCCTCACGGTGATGGCATGCGGCCGCACGGTCGTCCGCGAAGGCCACGAGCGCGGGCTCCAGCGACGCGCACTCCGCGGTCGCGTAGGCGCAACGCGGGTTGAAGCTGCACCCGGGCGGGCGACGCGCGATGTCCGGCGGCAGGCCGGGGATCGTGGGCAGATCCTGCCCGCGATGCGCTGCCCCGGGGATCGAGCCGAGCAGCCCCCGGGTGTACGGGTGCGCCGGTGTGTCGAAGACGGCGTCGATCGGCCCGTACTCAGCGACGCGACCGGCGTACATGACGAGCGCGCGGTCCGCGAGCTGACCGGCCACGCCCAGGTCGTGCGTGATCATCATGAGCGCCATCCGGCGCTCCGCGGTGACCTCTGCCAGCAGCTCGAGGATCTGCGCCTGCACCGTCGCATCCAGCGCCGTGGTGGGCTCGTCCGCGATGAGCACGTCCGGATCGAGGGCGAGTGCCATCGCGATCATGATGCGCTGGCGCATGCCGCCGGAGAACTGGAACGGGTAGTCGTCGGCGCGTTTCGCGGCGTCCGGGATCCGCACGAGCCGCATCATCTCGATCGCACGCTCCTTCGCCTCGCGACGCCCGAGGCCGCGGTGCACGCGATACAGCTCCGCGATCTGGGTGGACACGGTCTGCACCGGGTTCAGGGCGCTCAGCGCGTCCTGGAAGACCATCGCGATCCTGGCGCCCTGCACCGCGCGCAGCTTCGGCGCCGGGAGCTGGAGCAGGTCGACGCCCTCGAAGAGGATCCTGCCTGCTGTCACCTGAGCGGCCGGTTTGGGCAGAATCCCCATCACAGCCTTCGCCGTGATGCTCTTACCCGAGCCCGACTCGCCCAGCACGGCGAGAGTCTCGCCGCGGTCGATGCTGAAGCTCACATCCTGCAACGCGACGATGGGACCCGCGCCGCGGGATCCGCGGAACTCCAGGGAGAGGTTCTGCACCTCGAGCAGCGCAGTCATCGTCGCCCCTTCGGATCGAGGGCATCACGCAGGTTCTCGCCGAGGACGACGAATGCCAGCGTGGTCAGGCCCAGCATGGTGGCGGGAAACAGCATCAGCAGCG
This sequence comes from uncultured Actinomycetota bacterium, assembly GCA_963791605.1. GTDB lineage: Bacteria > Actinomycetota > Actinomycetes > Actinomycetales > Microbacteriaceae > Microbacterium. The sequence goes on from CAWBTB010000010.1 coordinate 74,044, forward strand.
GGGCGATCTGCCAGTTGCCGTCCTGGCTCGCGGTCGCGATCTGCAGTCCCCAGGAGAACGCCGGCAGCTTGAGTCCGACGCCGAGGATCGAGAAACCGGCCTCGGCCGTCATGCCCGCCCCGATCGAGAGCGTGCTCATCACGATCAGGGGCGTCACGGCGTTGGGGATGACGTGCGTCCGCAGGATCCGCCACGGCCCGACGCCGAGGCCGCGCGCCGCCTGGATGTACTCCAGGTTCTTCACCTGCAGGACCGAGCCGCGCATGTACCGCATGGTCCCGGCCCAGCTGAACAGCACCAGCACGAAGACGATCGTCCATACCGTGCGCGATCGGAACTGGTAGAGGATCACGAGGCTCGCGATCCCGACCGGGATGCCCAGGATCACGTTCGAGATCCAGGACAGCACCGAGTCGACGACGCCGCCGAAGTAGCCCGCGAGGGAACCGGCGACGAGCGCGATGACGAAGCTGATGAGCGCCGTGAGCACGCCGACCTGGAGGGACGTGCGTGCGCCGTAGACGATGTTCGTCCAGTAGTCGCAACCCTGGATGTCGAAGCCCATGATGTGCCCCGGCTCCGGACCCACCCGTGACATCGAGAGGTCGCAGGAGCGCGGGTCGAGGGAGGAGAACAGGGCGGGGAACAGCGCCATGACCGTCACCACGAGGATGATCGCGACGGCGATCAGGAAGAACGGCTTCTTCCACAAGGCGCCGAGACCGTTGCGCGGACGGGCGCGCCGCATCCGGGCCGTGAGCAGAGCCATCGTCGACTCAGACATGGCGCACCCTCGGGTCGATGATCGGGTAGAGCAGGTCGACGACGAGCGCGCAGACCAGGTAGAAGAGCAGCAGGAAGACCGAGACGCCCACGACCACCGGACCGTTCTGTGCTTCGATCGCGCGGGCCAGCGTGCCGCCGAGCCCCGGAAGGTTGAAGATCGTCTCGATCAGCACCGATCCGCCGAGCAGGCTCGCGAGACTCAGGCCCAGATAGGTGACGACGGGCATGAAGGCGTTGCGCAGCGCGTGCACCCACATGATCCGCCCCGGCGTCAGCCCTTTGGCGGACGCGGTGACGATGAAGTCGCTGCGCAGCACGTCCACGAGGCTCGTCCGCGTGAGTCGGGCGAGCGGCGACGCCGTCTCGAGCGCCAGCACCATCGCCGGCATGATGAACGCCACCGGAAAGCCCAGCCGGACTCCGGAGATCGGCAGCCAGTGCAGCTTGATCCCGAACACGTACTGCGCGAAGTAGGCGACGATGAAGCCCGGCACCGCGAGGAAGAAGATCGTGAAGAGCAGGTTGAACCTGTCCGGAAGCCTTCCCTGCCGCAACCCAGCCCAGACGCCCAGGCACACGCCGATGAGGATCTTCAGGATGAATGCCGACAGCGCCAGCACCAGCGTGTACGGCAGCGCGGTCGCGATCAGCGTCGACACCGCGTTGCCGTTGAAGTCGCGGCCGAAGTCACCGCGCAGCACGTTGACGAGGTACTTGCCGTACTGGATGAGGAACGGATCGTCCAGGTTGTACTGCGCCCGGATCGCGGCGATCGTCGACGGGGAAAGCCGCTTCTCCCCCGCGAGCGCGAGCACCGGGTTGCCCGGCACCAGGAACACCAGGAAGTAGACGAGAAACGTCGAGCCGATGAGCGTGGGGATCATCAGCAGGATGCGCCGCAGGCTGTACCGGAGCATCAGGACCTCGCGGGCTGATGAGCGGCGAAGTAGGCGCGCAGGTCCTCCGGCAGCGTCGGGATCTGCTGCGGCTGCGATCCGGATCGGATCGAGAGCGCTCCGGCGACACCGGCGGCCACCGCGTCGCGCGCGGCGATCGGGTTGGTGTCGGTCGGGGTGCCGTTGCGGACGAACTCGACGAATTCGCCCACGGTGAGCGGGTCGGCGCCGCCGTGACCGCCGTCCCCGCCGTCCTCGATCGGATAGCGGACGTGGCCCTTCTCGAGGTAGTCGCTGCGCGCGTTCCACACCCGGATCTCGCCGCCGGCGTCGTCATCGAAGTTCTCGATGCGCCCCTCGGTGCCGATGACGGTGTAGTTGCGCCAGTAGTCGGGCGTGAAGTGGCACTGCTGGTAGCTCATCAGCACGCCGGAATCCGTGCGCATCATGATCATCGAGATGTCCTCGACGTCGATGACGGGGTTGAGATCCTGCTGCGCCAGCGGCGGCCAGTTCCCCATCGAGAACCAGTCCCCCATGCGCCGGTCGGAGTTGTCGCGACGCGAGTCGACCTGCCCGTACACCGCGAGGTCGCCGACCCCGACGACCGTGCGCGAGGACGTGCCCGCGATCCAGTGCATCACGTCGATGTCGTGCGCGCCCTTCTGCAGCAGCAGGCTCATGGCCTTGTCGCGCTCGGCGTGCCAGTCCTTGAAGTAATAGTCGCCGCCGTGGCCGACGAAGTGGCGGCACCAGATGGCCTTGACCTCGCCGATCTCGCCGCGATCCACGATGTCCTTCATCATCCGCACGACCTGCATGTGGCGCATGTTGTGGCCCACGTAGAGCTTCGATCCGGTGCGGTACGCGGTCTCCAGGATCCGGTCCGCGTCTTCGATCGAGATCGCGAGCGGCTTCTCGACGTAGACCGGGCACGCCGCCCTCGAGCAGCTCGATCGAGACCTCGGCGTGCGTGAAATCGGGCGAGGTGATGAACGCGCCGTCGATCTCGACGTCGGAGGCGAGCAGCTCGGCGACAGAGGCGAACACCGGGATGTCGCCGAACAGCCGGGCGGCGCGGGCGTGCGTCTGCGGGGCGGGATCGACGGCCGCCACGACACGACCGCCTGCAGCCTCGACGTGCAGGGCCACGCCCGCGCGCGCTCCGACGCCGATCACCGCCGCCCGGAATCCGGTCGTCTCTGCTGTCGCGCTGGCTCCTGCGCCATGTCGTTCCTCTCGGGGTCGATCGTGATGACGGGCGCGGTCACGCCGTCGAAGCCGTAGATGCGGGCGGCGTGGCGCTGGAACGCCAGCCCCAGCGCGCCGAGCGCTGCGGCATCCGCGCCGAGCTCTCCCCGCGGATCAACCGCGTCCCGGTGTCGATCCCGGTCACGGCCGTGCGGATGTTCTGCTCGAGCGGCGCGGCGATGAGATCGGCGAACTCGCCGAGCTCGCCGCCCAGCACGATGACCTCCGGATCGACCGTCAGGATCAGGGCCGCCATGGCGGGCGACATCGCGGCGCTGAGCGCGTGCAGAGCCTGCAGCCCGCGGGTGTCCGCCGGGTCGTCCCGCAGGCGGCGCAGCTCCGCTCCGACGACGGCGGACGCGTCCAGCAGGGTGCCCGTCGGAACCTCGACGTCGCTGAACGCCCGGAGCATCCCGACCTCGCCGGCACGGCCCCGCCGACCGCGCACGACCTGTCCCGCGGCGGTGACGCGCGCGGATACGTGATGCCAGGTGAGGGCGTAGATCCCGGTGTCGGAATCGACGAGCGCGCCGGCACGGGACTCCGCCTCCGCGGCGAGCGACAGATCATTGTCCACCACCACGGGGGCGCCGAACGCGTCCTCGAACAGCGCGCCGAGATCCTGGCCGTGCCAGGAGGAGACCTGTGGCGAGGAGATCACGACGCCGTCCTCGTCGAAGAGCCCGGCGGCTGCGACGCCGATCGCTGCGACGTCGGACAGCCGACGGCCGGCCCGCTCCAGCGTCTGCACGAGCAGGGCGCGGGTGGGCGCCAGGCCGGGCTGCTGCGTGGTCGGCGGTGCGATTGAGGAGCTCTGGGTGCCGAGCACGCGGCCGGCGCGATCGGCCACGAGGATCCGCACGCTGCTGCGGGTGAGGTCGATGCCGACGACGACCTGGCTTCCGGCGAGCAGCGAGTACGACCGGGCCGGCCGGCCGGCGACCGCCCGCGCCTCGTGCTCCACGACGAGCCCCGCATCCTTCAGATCCGCGAGCGCGGCGGTCACGGTCGGGCGCGACAGTCCGGTCGACTCCGCCAGGTCCGAGATGGTCGCGCCGTCGTGCTCACGCAGCGCGGCCAGGCACTGCGCGACGAGTCGCTGATCGATCGTGGACATCATCGGCCTTTCAGAACATTCTTCATAACCCTTATGAAAGTGCTTTCGTCATTGTTAGCCGATGCCTCACGCGATGTCAAGACGACCGCCCCGGGACGGACGCCGCACTGCGGCCTAAGCTCGGACGATGACGGTCGAGACGAACCCGCTGCTGCTGCCCTCCTCCCTCCCGTACCACCTGCCCGACTACGCAACGATCCGCCCGGAGCACTATCTGCCGGCGTTCCGATTCGGCTTCGAGGAGCAGCTCGCCGAGATCCGGCGCATCACGATGGTCCGCTCCATGCCGACCTTCGAGAACACGATGGAGGCGCTGGAGCGCAGCGGAGCACTGCTCGATCGCGTCGCGCACACCTTCTATACGGTCAGCTCTGCCGACGCGACGCCCGCGATCCAGGAGATCGACGAGGAACTCGCTCCGCTCATGTCCGCCCACCAGGACGCGATCCTGCTCGATTCCGCGCTCTACTGGCGCGTCTCCCGCCTGGAGGAATTGGCCGCCGATCGCCCGCTTACGCCTGAGCAGCGCCGTCTGGTCAGGCGATGGCACCGCGAGATGACGCTCGCCGGCGCGGCCCTCGACGATGCGGCCAAGGCACGGCTGACCGCGCTCAATCAGCGCCTGTCGACGTTGAGCACCACGTTCGAGAAGAATCTGCTGGCCGACACGAACGACCTCGCCGTCGTCTTCGACGACCCTGCCGAGCTCGACGGTCTGACCGCCGGCGAGCTCTCGGCAGCCGCCCGCGCCGCCGCCGAGCGCGGCCTGGACGGAAGGCACGTCCTGACGCTCCCCCTGTTCACGGGGCACCCCGCTCTCGCCTCACTGACGAACAGGGAGAGCCGACGCCGGGTGATGGCCGCCTCGCGGGCGCGCGGATCTCGCGGAAACGCGCAGGACAACCGCGCCGTCCTCGCCGAGATCGCGGCGTTGCGCGCGGAGCGCGCGGCGCTGCTCGGCTACCCCACGCACGCCGCCGCCGTCACCGCGGATGAGACCGCGGGCACGCCGGAGGAGGTCGAGCGGATGCTGCACGACCTGGCGGCCCCTGCGGCGCGCAATGCGGCCGCCGAGCGCGCGTCACGGCAGGAGATCCTCGACGAGACCGAAACGGAGTCGTTCGTCCTCGAGGCGCACGACTGGGCGTTCTACACCGAGCGGCTGCGGACGGCTCGGTACGACATCGATACCGCGGCGCTGCGACCCTGGTTCGAGGCAGAGCGGGTGCTCCGCGACGGCGTGTTCGCCGCAGCACAGCGCCTGTACGGGCTGTCCTTCGCGGAGCGCGCAGATCTCGTCGCCTACCACCCGGGCGCGCGGGTGTTCGAGGTCTTCGAGGAGGACGGGTCGGCGCTCGGCCTGTACGTCCTCGACCTCTACACGCGCGACAGCAAGCGCGGCGGCGCGTGGATGAACCCGATCGTGAGCCAGTCCGCGCTGCGCGGCACCCGGCCCGTCGTCGCGAACAACCTCAACGTCGCCAAGCCAGGAGACGGCGAGCCGACCCTGCTCACCCTGGACGAGGTGACGACCCTGTTCCACGAGTTCGGGCATGCGCTGCACGGCCTGTTCTCGGACGTGACCTATCCGCACTTCTCGGGTACGAACGTGTTCCGGGACTTCGTCGAGTTCCCCAGCCAGGTGAACGAGATGTGGATCCTGTGGCCGGAGATCCTGGACTCCTACGCCCGCCATCACGAGACCGGGGAACCGCTGCCTGCGGACCTGGTCGCGCGACTGCGCGCCACCGAGACCTTCGACCAGGGCTTCGCGACCAGCGAGTACCTCGCTGCGGCATGGCTCGACCAGGCGCTGCATTCGCTGCACGCCGGAGACGCGATCGATGACGTCGCGGCGTTCGAGGCCGCCGCACTCGCCGACATCGGCCTGGACGACCCCGCAGTGCCGACCCGCTACTCCTCCGCCTACTTCGCGCACGTGTTCTCGGGCGGCTACAGCGCCGGGTACTACTCGTACATCTGGAGCGAGGTGCTGGACGCCGACACGGTGGAGTGGTTCCGGTCGAACGGTGGCCCCACTCGAGAGAACGGCGAACGGTTCCGTCGCCGCCTGCTGGCCGTCGGCGGGTCGAAGGATCCGCTGGAGGCCTACCGCGACTTCCGTGGGCGGGACGCCGAGATCGCGCCCCTGCTGAAGCGCCGCGGGCTGGACAGCTGACGGTGGCGGGCACGACGGCACGACTCCCCCTCTGGCCGGAGCACGGTCCTGTGCCTAGGCTGGATCCCGCCCCGACGACGTCCGCCGGGACACTGCCGCGAGGAGGAAGCGATGTCCGTGTTCCCTGAGGAGCCGTTCGGCTCTTCGACGCCGATCGATCTGTCCCCCGTACCGCTCGCCGTCGTCCGGCACAACGGACTGCGCCTGGACGACCTCGGCGCTGTCTTCGATCCCGGCTACGCGGCGCTCGGGCGGGCGATCGCCGACGGTGCGATCGTCCCGGCGGGTCCCGCTCTGGCTATCTATCACGGCGACCCGATGGGCGTCTTCGATCTCGAGATCGGGTTCCCGGTGGTGAGTTCCTCTCCCGATCCCGTGTCGATCGACGGCGTCGTGATCGAAGCCTCCGAGCTGCCGAGCGGCCCGGCGCTCGCGACCACCGTCGTCGGTGCCTACGACGGTCTCGGAGCTGCATGGGGCCGGCTGCACGCCGAAAGCGCGGCCCAGGGCCATGAGCCCGCCGGCGTGTGGCTCGAGGTCTACGTCTCGGATCCGCGCAGCACAGCCCCGAGCGAGTTGCGCACCGACCTGATCCTCCCGGTCATGCGCTGAGCAGCGCGCGATGCGGGCGGGGGCGTCAGGCGCTCTTGCGCTTGCGCGCCAGCACGAGCGTGGGCGGCGCGCCCTCGTCGACCGCAGCCCGGGTGACGACGACCTTCTGCACGTCCTCGGCGGACGGGATCTCGAACATGATCGGACCCAGCACGTCCTCGAGGATGGCGCGCAGCCCGCGCGCGCCGGTCTTGCGCAGTACCGCGAGGTCGGCGATCGACTGCAGGGCGTCCTCCTCGAACTCCAGCTCCACTCCGTCGAGCTGGAACATGCGCTGGTACTGCTTGACCAGGGCGTTGCGCGGTCCCGTGAGGATGTCGATGAGCGCGGCCTGATCGAGTGACGAGACCGACGCCACGACGGGCAGCCGGCCGATGAACTCGGGGATGAGGCCGAACTTGTGCAGGTCCTCGGGGAGCACCTCGCTGAACAGGTCGAGGTCCTTGCCCTTGTCGTGCAGCGGCGCGCCGAAGCCGACGCCGTGCTTGCCGACCCGGGAGGAGACGATGTCCTCGAGACCCGCGAAGGCACCGGCGACGATGAACAGCACGTTGGTCGTGTCGATCTGCAGGAACTCCTGGTGCGGATGCTTGCGTCCGCCCTGCGGCGGAACCGAGGCGACGGTGCCCTCGAGGATCTTCAGCAGGGCCTGCTGCACGCCCTCCCCCGAGACGTCACGGGTGATCGACGGGTTCTCCGCCTTGCGTGCGATCTTGTCGATCTCGTCGATGTAGATGATGCCGGTCTCGGCGCGTTTGACGTCGTAGTCGGCCGCCTGGATGAGTTTGAGGAGGATGTTCTCGACGTCCTCGCCCACGTAACCCGCCTCGGTGAGCGCGGTGGCGTCCGCGACCGCGAACGGCACGTTCAGGCGCTTCGCCAGCGTCTGCGCCAGGTAAGTCTTGCCGCAGCCGGTCGGGCCGATCATCAGGATGTTGCTCTTGGCGATCTCGATCTCGTCGGCCTTCTGCTCGGCCGGGAGCAGGGTGCCGCGGGCACGGACGCGCTTGTAGTGGTTGTAGACGGCGACCGCGAGCGCCTTCTTCGCCGGCTCCTGACCGACGACGTACTCCTCGAGGAACGCGAAGATCTCGCGCGGCTTGGGCAGGTCGAACTCGGCGACCTCGCCGTTCGCAGACTCCGCCATGCGCTCTTCGATGATCTCGTTGCACAGCTCGACGCACTCGTCGCAGATGTAGACGCCGGGGCCCGCGATGAGCTGCTGGACCTGCTTCTGGCTCTTGCCGCAGAACGAGCACTTGAACAGGTCGGCGCTCTCACCGATTCGAGCCATGCGCGTCCTCCTTCGAGACGTGGTCCGCGGCCGCAGGAATATGCGATCACGGGGCGCTGATGCCGCTGTTCGAGCCTAACCGCAACATCCGACAACGAGTCGCATCGCCACGGATCGCGGCGACCGCGCCGATCCGCGCTCGGCGAACAGAGCCGAATCGGGACGCGCGCCAGTCTCGTGAGATCTCGCTGTTTCCGCGACGCCGTGCCAGGAGGTCTCACATGGGATCGAGACGAAAGAGTGCGCTGAGTGGGCGGCGCCCGTGGCTAGCCCTGCTGATCGTCGCCGGCTGCATCGGTGCACTCACGGCCTGCACAGCAGGGATGTTACCGGCCACCTCTGGGCAGTCGTCGTCACCGGGGGCCGCCACGGGAAGCCTCGCCCCTAGCACCGTCGCGATAGCCCCTCACTTCGACGCGACCTGTGAAGCATCCCGAGGAGACGATGTCTCCGCGCCCGATCCGCAAGATTTCGCCGTCGGAGTCCTGAGTTTCGCGCGTGGAAGGGTGTACGCGAGCCAGCCTCCGGAGACCACGCCCCGGATGACGGACGGCGTCACTTTCTTCAAGGCGGGAGCGCAGCTGCCCGCTCACTCGACCGCGACGATCACGATCGTGGGGCAGACTGCGCCCGATGCGTCGATCGTGGTAGAGAAGGCGCCTGACAGCGGTGTCCGATCCGTGACGTACACGAATTGCACTGATACCCCGCGGTGGTGGGTCGGCGGGTTTCAACTCTGGGGCGCGGAGAAGGGATGCGTGACCGTCGAGGTACTGTCCAACTCCGACAAGACGCCTCAACGCGGACGTATCTCGCTGAACGCGGGCGACTGCGGCTGACTCGTCGGACGCGAGATCGGGATCCGCGCGAACCTCGAGCCCGCGTTCGTTGGCCCGTCACGGTCCGCCTGCTCGTTGGGGAGCCGCTCTGAGGGCGCGGTGGGTGCCGCCGTGGGTTCTCGGTCGATGCCATCCGCTGTGGGGGTCCCAGCAGGCGGGTCCGCGGATCTGCGGGGTCCCATGTTGCATGCGGATGTGCCATCCGGAGGTGTCCAGGGTGCGGTGGTGGTGCCAGCAGAGCGCGACGCCGTTGCTCGTGTGGGTGGGGCCGCCGTGGGCGTGTGGGGTGACGTGGTGGATTTCGCACCAGGTCGCGGGGATGGTGCAGCCGGGGATCACGCATTCCCGGTCCCTCAGGATGATCGCCCGGCGTTGCAGGGCGGTGAAGATGCGGGCGGTGGTGCCGATGGCGATGATCTTCCCGTGCGGGTCGAACAGGACCCGTTGCACCCCGCCCGCGCACGCGGTCTGATGCGCGACGCTCAGGGGCACGTCCCATCCGGTGCCTTCCACGCACGCCCGTCCGGTCCCGGCCGTGTAAGCCTCCGCCGTGACGGACACGACCAGGGTCGGTGCGGCACCGCCCAGGGTGGGGAACCCGCCCTGGGCGGCCGCGGTGGTGAGGATCGACGCGAACGCGTCGTGACGTTTCTGTGCCGGGGTGCGCGGGTCCGGCGGGTCGGGCAGACCCTCCGGATCGGACCGATCCGGCAGGCCCGGCTCATCGTCATCTTCGGCGGTGAACACGACCCGCGACCCGGCCTCGCCGCCCCCCGTGGGACCGGAGCCCGCTGAGTCGGACATCGGATCCGGGACTTCTGGGTGTTCCGGTCCGTCGACGCGCGGGTTGAGGAGGGCGTCGAGGAGGCGTTGGAACTGTGCGGCGACGTCGGGCAGCAGCCCGCCCCGGATCGGGATGATCCCGCCGCGCTGCCGCCCCAGGGTGAGCCCGCGGTTCCGGTTCGCGCGGTCGTCGACGGGCTCTTTCCCGTCCGGGTCCAGCCGCAGCACGATGTGCTCCGCGAGCGCGGCGAGCTCGCCCGTCGACGGGACAGGACCCGGACGGCCCTGCTCGTCGGCAAGGTCCACACCCCGCGCGGCATCGGCGAGCAGCCGGTCCGCGGCGGCACGATCCGCGGCCCCGATCCGGTTCCCCGCCCCCACCAGCGGGACGGTCGCGGCGAGCAGCCCCGTCACCGACACCACCCCGTCCCGCAACGCATGCCCGAGGGCGTCGTATCGGGCCGGGAGGAGCTCCCCGCCGGACAGGGTCCTCGACCGGCGCACCGCGTGCGCGGCGGTCGCGTACCGGCGGGCCGTGCCGGTGTCCACCCTGAGCGCCCGCCGCAGCAGTTCGGTGACGTCCCGGCAGCCCACCCCGGGTGACACCCGCTCGTCGGAGAGCCGGCAGTCCCGGTCCACGACCTCCCCCACCGCGGTGGTGATCACCGCGTCCAGCCGGCGTTGCACCTCGCCCGCGGTCAGCAGCAACCCCACCAATTCCGCCGCAGACGCTCCGTCGAACTGCGCGCCCAGCTCGTCCGCCGCGCACACCCCGGCGAGCAGGCCGGTGACCTGCTCCAGAACCGCGGCGGTTGATGTCATACCCCCATCCAACACCCGACCACCGACATTCGAACACCAGATCAGCCCCCATATCCGAACCGTGCACAACCCGCCAGAACGCGCCCCTGTGCAGGACGAAGGATCCGGTCCGTCCCGATCTTCGGCTCGGTGTTCCCGGCCGGGTTCGCCGCGGGGACCGCCCCCAGGGAAGGCTTAAGGCAGACGCTTCTGGTGGAGGCCGTGCTGCTCGTCGCATTCTTCGTGGTGGCGTTCTGCGCTGGGACCCCGCCTCGGCGCGCTCGCCTCTCACTGAACGCGGACGACTGCGGCTGACAACGCCGCGGCCCCGCACCATCCCATTAGGACGATGCGGGGCCGCGATCGATGAACGCTCGTTACACCATGCTCTTCGGGTGCCACACCGTCTTCACCTCGGTGAACGCGGCGATCCGCTGCGGCGACGCGACGACCTCGCCCGGTGCGAGCACGCGCTTGAGCGTGTCGGCAGCGGAGATCTGCAGGTCCACCCACTCGAGAGATCCGGCGCCGGCCAGATCCAGGGCGTTCACGTCGGCGTGCGCGGCGAGCCACGGCGCCATCTCGGCCGGGGATCCGGTCAGCACGTTCACGACGCCGCCGGGCACATCGCTGGTCGCGAGCACCTCGGCCAGGCTGATCGCCGACAGCGGGTACTGCTCGCTCGCGATCACGACCACCGCGTTGCCCGCGACCAGCGCGGGTGCGACGACCGAGACCAGGCCGAGCAGAGCCGAGTCCTGCGGGGCGACGATCGCGACGACGCCGGTCGGCTCGGGCGCCGAGATGTTGAAGTACGCGCCGGCGACCGGGTTCAGGTTGCCCGCGATCTGCGCGTACTTGTCGCACCAGCCCGCGTACCAGACCCACAGGTCGATCGCCTCGTCCACCTGCGATCCGGCCGCGGCCGCCGAGACGCCCTGCTGAGCGACGATCTCGTCGACGAACTGCGCCTTCCGGCCCTCGAGCACCTCGGCGACGCGGTACAGCACCTGCCCGCGGTTGTACGCGGTGGCCTTGGCCCAGCCGGCCTGCGCCGCGCGGGCCGCCTTGACCGCGTCGCGGGCGTCCTTGCGGGACGCCTTGGCCGCGTTCGCGAGGAACGCGCCCTTGGGCGTCGTGACCTCGTAGGTGCGGCCGGACTCGCTGCGCGGGAAGGCCCCGCCGATGGCGAGCTTGTACGTCTTGGGAACGGTCAGTCGCGCGGTCATGCTGCGGATCCCTTCAGGTACGCGGCGAGACCCTGCTTGCCGCCCTCCCGGCCGTAGCCGGACTCCTTGTAGCCGCCGAACGGGCTCGACGGGTCGAATCGGTTGAACGTGTTGGCCCAGACCACGCCGGCACGCAGGCGGTCGGCGACGGCGAGGATCCGGGATCCCTTGTCGCTCCAGATGCCGGCGGACAGGCCGTACGGCGTGTTGTTCGCCTTCGCGATCGCCTCCGCCGGGGTGCGGAAGGTGAGCACCGACAGCACCGGTCCGAAGACCTCCTCGCGCGCGATCCGGTGCGAGGCCTCGACCCCGGTGAAGATCGTCGGCGCGAACCAGAAGCCCTTCTCCGGGATGACGCAGTCCGCGGTCCAGCGCTCGGCGCCCTCGTCCTCGCCGACCTGGCTGAGCTCGCGGATCCGAGCCAGCTGCTCGGCGGAGTTGATCGCGCCGATGTCGGTGTTCTTGTCCAGCGGGTCGCCGAGGCGCAGCGTCGACAGGCGCGACTTCAGCCGGTCGATGACCTCGTCGTGGATCGACTCCTGCACGAGCAGCCGGCTGCCCGCGCAGCAGACGTGCCCCTGGTTGAAGAAGATGCCGTTGACGATGCCCTCGATGGCCTGGTCGATCGGCGCGTCGTCGAAGACGATGTTCGCCGCCTTGCCGCCCAGCTCGAGCGTGAGCGCCTTGCCCGTGCCCGCCACGGCCCGCGCGATGTCGCGGCCGACGGGCGTGGATCCGGTGAAGGCCACCTTGTCGACATCGGGGTGGCGCACCAGGGCAGCCCCCGTGGCGCCCGCACCGGTCACGATGTTCACGACCCCGGCGGGCAGGTCGGCCTGCTGCAGGATCTCGGCGAAGATCAGCGCCGTCAGCGAGGTGGTCTCGGCGGGCTTGATGACGACCGTGTTGCCCGCGGCCAGGGCCGGGGCGACCTTCCACGCCAGCATCAGCAGCGGGAAGTTCCACGGGATGACCTGCCCGGCGACGCCGTGCGCCTTCGGGTTCACCCCCGCGCCCGCATAGTCGAGCTTGTCGGCCCAGCCCGCGTAGTAGAAGAACCACGAGGCCACGAGCGGCACGTCGACGTCGCGCGACTCCGAGATCGGCTTGCCGTTGTCGAGGCTCTCGGCCACGGCGAGTTCGCGGGCGCGCTCCTGCACGAGCCGCGCGATGCGGAACAGGTACTTGCCGCGGTCGCGTCCGCTCATCTTCGACCACACCTTGGTGTACGCCCGGCGGGCGGCGGCGACGGCGAGATCGACGTCGTCCTCGGAGGCGTGCGCGATGGTCGCGATGCGCGACTCGTCCGCCGGAGAGATCGTGGCGAAGGACGCTCCGCGGCCCTCGACGAACTCGCCGTCGATGAACAGCCCGTACTCGTCCTTCAGTTTGAGGATGCTCCGCGACTCGGGCGCGGGTGCGTATTCCAGGAATCCCATTGCTGGCCTCTCAGTCGATCGTCACGTAGTCGGGGCCGGAGTAGTGGCCGGTGGTCAGCTTCTGGCGCTGCAGCAGCACGTCGTTGAGCAGGCTCGACGCGCCGAAGCGGAACAGGTGCGGCTGCAGCCAGTCCTCCCCCACGGTCTCGGCGACCGTGACGAGGTACTTCACCGCGTCCTTCGAGGAGCGGATCCCGCCGGCCGGCTTGACGCCGATGCGCTCGCCGGTGAGACGGTGCCAGTCGCGCACGGCCTCGAGCATGAGCAGGGTGACCGGCAGCGTGGCGGCCGGCGCGACCTTGCCGGTGGAGGTCTTGATGAAGTCGCCGCCGGCGATGATTCCCAGCCACGACGCGCGCTTGATGTTGTCGTAGGTGGTGAGCTCGCCGGTCTCGAGGATGATCTTCAGCGAGGCCGAGCTGCCGTCCTCACGACGGCACGCGTCCTTGACGGCGACGATCTGGTCGAACACCTGCCCGTACCGGCCCGCGAGGAAGGCGCCGCGGTCGATGACCATGTCGATCTCGTCCGCACCCGCCTCCACAGCGTCGCGCGTGTCGGCGAGCTTGACCGCCAGCGAAGCCCGTCCGCTCGGGAACGCCGTCGCGACCGCCGCGACGGAGATCCCGCCGTCGTCCGGATCGCCGTGCCGGGCACCCAGCGCCTGCACCGCGTACGGCACCATGTCGCCGTACACGCACACCGCGGCGACCGACGGGCAGGTCGGATCCGAGGCGTCCGGCAGCTTCGCCTTCGACACCAGCGAGCGCACCTTGCCGGGCGTGTCCGCGCCTTCGAGGGTGGTCAGGTCGATGAGCCGGATGATCGTGTCCAGCGCCCACGCCTTCGACGTGGTCTTGATCGACCGGGTGCCGAGGCCGGCGGAGCGCTGCTCCAGGCCGACGGCGTCGACGCCGGGCAGTCCATGCAGGAACCGGCGCAGGGTGAGATCGTCGGGCTCCCCGCCGATCACCTGCACCGCCTTCCGCAGTGCGAGTTCAGTCGTCGTCACTCTTCCTCCAAGAGGGTTCGGGCGGTCGCCTCGTCGGTGACCACCATGGTGCACAGATTCGCCGCAACCACGGTGCGGGCGATATCGTGCTTCGCCTCTCCCGCGGTCACGAAGACAGAGGTGCGCGCATCGCGCAGCCGGTTCAGTCCGAGCCCGACCGTACGCGCGTCGAGCTCGGGATCGACGATGTTGCCGTCCGCGTCGATGTAACGCCCCAGCACGTCGCCGACGGCGCCGCGTCGCGCGAGCTCGTCGATGTCGCGCGGGGTGAGATAGCCGTTCTCGACGTGTGCGGATCCGGCGTCGCACACGCCGGCGGTGAACAGGTACGCGTCGGCCTCGGCGGCCTGGGCGAGCACGCCGCCGACCGTGCGATCCCGTTCGATCGCCTGCTTGGTCTCCAGCCGCTCCAGGATCGCCGGGCTCGGCAGCAGCGCGACCTGTCCCGACGCGCGCTGCGCGATCGTTGCGGCCAGCGAGGCGGCACCGCCCGGGCGGCGGTTGACGCTCACCCCGCCGTTCATCTGCACCACCGTGACCCCGCGCGCCCAGCCGTCGGGCAGACGGTCGGCGACCGCGGTGAGAGTGCGCCCCCAGCTCACGGCGAGCGTCTTCGGAACCGGACGAAGCGCGGTGAGATGATCGGCCGCGCCCTGCGCGACGCGGCCCAGCGTCTCCTCATCGGAGCCGCCGTTGGGAACCACGACTGCGTCGACGAGTCCGAACCGGGAGCGCAGTTCGCGCTCGATGCCGAGCTTGCGCGCGCGCGGGTGCACGATCTCGATCCGCACGATGCCCTCGACCCTGGCCTGCTGCAGCAGCCGGCCCACCTTCCACCGGGAGATGCCCAGCAGACCGCCGATCTCGTCCTGCGTCTTGTCCTCGTCGTAGTACAGCTCTGCGACGCGGACGGCGAGCAGTTCGTCGTCGTCGATCGCGGAACGTGCCATGCTCAGAGAATAGCGCCCGGCACACGCACGCGCACTAGCTTGCTCATATGAGCAGTCTCCTGCACTCATCCGCGCAACCGCGGTGCACACGCAGAAGGGGCGGTCCGGAATCGATCCGGACCGCCCCTGCGCGCGTGCGGGAGTCAGCTCAGCGACTGGCGCTTGCGGCTCGACAGCACCTGGTCGACGATGCCGTAGGCCTTGGCCTGCTCCGCCGAGAGGATGTTGTCGCGATCGATGTCGCGGTTGACCTTCTCGACCGGCTGACCGGTGTGGTGCGCCATGGTCTCCTCGAGCCAGGTGCGCATGCGGAGGATCTCCGCCGCCTGGATCTCGATGTCGGAGGCCTGACCCTGACCGGCCTCGCCCATGGCCGGCTGGTGCATCAGCACCCGCGCGTTCGGCAGCGCGAGCCGCTTGCCGGGCGCGCCGGCCGCGAGCAGCACCGAGGCCGCTGAGGCCGCCTGGCCGAGCACGACGGTCTGGATCTGCGGCGCCACGTACTGCATGGTGTCGTAGATCGCGGTCATGGCCGTGAAGGATCCGCCGGGCGAGTTGATGTACATCGTGATGTCGCGCTCGGAGTCCTGGCTCTCCAGGACCAGCAGCTGTGCCATCACGTCGTCGGCGGACGCGTCGTCGACCTGCACGCCGAGGAAGATCACGCGATCCTCGAACAGCTTGTTGTACGGGTCCTGGCGCTTGAAGCCGTAGGCGGTGCGCTCCTCGAACTGCGGGAGCACGTAGCGGCTCGAGGGCAGGGTGCCGGCCGCACGGAAGGTGGGTGTGTACATGTGTCCTGTCCTGCCTTACTTGTCCGCGCCCGTGCCGCCGCCGCCGTGCACGTCACTGGCGTGCTCGCGCATGTGGTCGACGAAGCCGTACTCGAGTGCCTCGGCGGCGGTGAACCAGCGGTCCCGGTCGCCGTCCTCGTTGATCTGCTCGACCGTCTTGCCCGTCTGCGCCGCGGTGATCTCTGCAAGGCGCTGCTTCATCGACAGGATGAGCTGCGCCTGCGTCTGGATGTCGCTGGACGTGCCGCCGAAACCGCCGTGCGGCTGGTGCAGCAGCACCCGCGCGTTCGGCGTGATGTAGCGCTTGCCCTTGGTGCCGCTGGTGAGCAGCAGCTGTCCCATCGAGGCGGCCATGCCGATGCCGACGGTGACGATGTCGTTCGGCACGAACTGCATGGTGTCGTAGATCGCCATGCCGGCCGTGATCGATCCGCCGGGCGAGTTGATGTAGAGGTAGATGTCCTTCTCGGGGTCCTCGGCGGCGAGAAGGAGGATCTTCGCACAGATCTCGTTGGCGTTCTCGTCCCGCACCTCGGATCCCAGCCAGATGATTCGATCCTTGAGCAGCCTGTCGAAGACGCTCGTCGCGACCAGGGGTTCAGCCATTTCCGCTCCTGTTTCCGTGTTCGGTGTTTCGAATCTACCGGCGCGGGATCGGCGGCCCGACCGTGTTCGCCGTCGGCATATCAGGCGTCGCCGGCGATCTCGTGCGCGTACGCGGTCATCGACCGGTGGTACCGCGGCATGTGCGGCACGAGCGCCAGGATCGCCACGCCGAGCGCGCGCTCCGGCTGCCCCGCACTGGCCAGCGCGAGCGCGTGCATGGCCGCGATCGCGTCGCGGTACGCCGACTGCGGATGTGCGCGGTGCTCGGCGGAGATGAGCGCGAGCGCGCCGTCCACGTCGCCGAGATTGCGCAGGGAGCTGGCCAGCTGGATCGTCGCCTGTGCACGCCGGTCGTCGTCGAGCCCGAGCTCCAGCGCACGCCGGTACAGCGGGACCGCCTCGTCCGGGCGGCCGGCGGAGTCGCGTGCGCCTGCCCGCTCGAACGCCGCCGCGGGCGTCATCCGCTCCGCGCTCCTCGGCGAGTGCATCGATGCGGGCGATCACCTCGTCATCGACCAGGCCGCCCGCGGCGGCCTCCCAGACCGCATCGATCCTGTCCTGCCACTCGTCCATCTCACTCCTCGGGATGCCTTCGTGGTCGTTGAGCGAGCACCGACGAAGTCGGAGCGAGACGAAACGCGGTCTCCCGAAGGAAACCGCGTTTCGTCTCGATCGCGCTGCGCGCGTTCTCGCTCAACGACCCTGGCAGGATCCGGTGCTTACTCGGCGTCGGTCGGCCTTCTTGGCCGGGGCCTTGCGGGCGGCCGGCTTCTTGGCCGCGGGCTTCTCCTCGGCCGGAGCCTCGGCGCCGTCCTCAGCCTTGGCCGCAGCCTTCTTCGCCGGGGCCTTCTTCGCCGGAGCCTTCTTGGCGGCGGGCCTCTCCTCGACCGGGGCCTCGGCAGCGTCCTCGGCCTCGTCCTCGACCGCGACGAACCCGGTCAGGTCGACGGGCTTGCCGTTGCTGTCCACCACGGTGACCTTGCCCAGCGCGACCGCGAGGGCCTTGTTGCGGGCGACCTCGCCGACGAGCGCGGGCAGCTGGTTGGCCGACTGCAGCGCCTCGACGAACTCCTGCGGTGCCATGCCGTACTGGGCGGCCGACTGGATGAGGTACTGGCTGAGCTCGTCCTGCGAGACCTGGACCTTGGCGTCCTCGGCGATCGCGTCGAGCAGCACCTGGGTGCGGAACTGCTTGGTGCTGGCCTCGGTGACCTCGGCGCGGTGCTCGTCGTCCTCGAGGCGTCCCTCGCCCTCGAGGTGGTTGTGCACCTCGTCCTCGATGAGCTGCGGCGGCACCGGGATGTCGATCTGCTCGAGGAGCGTCTCGACGAGCTTGTCGCGCGCGGCGGAAGCCTGCGTGAACACGCCCTGCTGGGAGACCGACTCGCGGAGGCTGTCGCGCAGCTCGGCGATGGTGTCGAACTCGCTGGCGATCTGGGCGAAGTCGTCGTCGGCTTCGGGAAGCTCGCGCTCCTTGACGGCCTTGAGCGTCACGGAGACCTCCGCCTCCTCGCCGGCGTGGTCGCCGCCGACGAGCTTCGAGCGGAACGTGGTGTCCTCACCGGCGGTGAGCGAGTCGATGCGCGTCGTCGATGCCCTCGAGCAGCTCGCCGGAGCCGACCTCGTAGGAGACGCCCTCGGCGCGGTCGATCTCGGCGCCGTCGATCGCGGCGACCAGGTCGAGCTCGACGAAGTCGCCGGACGCCGCGGGGCGGTCGACGGGGACCAGCGTGCCGAAGCGCGCGCGCAGGCGATCCACCTCGTCGTCCAGGGCCGCGTCGTCGGCCTCGACCGCGTCGACGGTCAGGGTGATGCCGTCGAGCGACGGGAGCTCGATCTCCGGGCGGACGTCGACCTCGATCTCGACCTTGAGGTCGCCGGTGAAGTCCTTCTCGTTCGGCCACTCCATGACCTCGGCCGAGGGACGGCCGACGATGCGGAGGTTGTGCTCGACCGACGCCTCGCGGAAGAAGGCGTCCAGGCCCTCGTTCACCGCGTGCTCGATGACCGCACCGCGGCCGACGCGCTGGTCGATGATCGGCGCGGGCACCTTGCCCTTGCGGAAGCCGGGGATCTGCACGTCCTGCGCGATGTGCTCGTAGGCGTGCTCGATGCTGGGCTTGAGGTCCTCGGGGGTGACCGTGATGTGGAGCTTGACCCGGGTCGGGGCAAGCTTCTCGACGGTGCTGTTCGCCATGCTGGTGTGTTCTCCTTGTGAATCTCCCGCGCGGATCGCTGCGCGGTTACGACGTCGTGAGACCGACGTCGGGGCGACAGGATTTGAACCTGCGACCTCCCGCTCCCAAAGCGGGCGCTCTACCAAGCTGAGCTACGCCCCGGATAGGAACCCGCGCACGCGGGAACGGCCCTGACGAGTCTAACGGAACAGAGCACGCCCGGCAGTCAGGTATGCTCGTTGACGTCCGGCACGCGGATCCGGGGGTGTAGCTCAATGGTAGAGTCTCAGTCTTCCAAACTGATTGCGCGGGTTCGATTCCCGTCACCCCCTCTCTGAATCGAATCGACGCCGATCGGGAGTTCGATGAGCGATCCCCTCGCCCACCCGTCACCTCCGGTCGATCACCCCGCCCCGCGGCCGCCGCGCTCACGCAGGACGCTCATCGCGTGGACGCTCTCGCTGGCCGGGATCGCGGTCCTCGCCGGCGCGCTCACCGCCGTCCAGATCGGCGCGTCACTCGGGTTCGACGACGCCCGGGCCTCGCTGCATCAGGCGTCCGCACGGCAGGACGGGGCGGTCCAGCAAGTCCGCTCCGCCCTCACCCTCGGCGAGAGCGTGACGCAGACCGCCGATGCCGTCCTGGCCGTGCAGAGCGTGGATCTCCTCACCGCGGCGGAGCGGACGACCCTCACGGCCGCCGACGCGCGCACCGTCCACGCCGCGAAGGCGGCGAAGGATCTGATCCCGTCCGGGACGGCGGCGACGCACGCCAAGCCGTTCTGGTTCTGGGACGCGGACGCCGCCGCCGATCACCTGCGCCGGGAGGCCGCGAACGCGCGCAAGGACGCCACGGCCCTGACGGCGGCGGCGAAGGAGCTGCAGGATGCCACCGCCGCCGTGCAGACCTCCGGCTCCGCGGCCGTGACCGCGGCCGCAGACCGTGCCGCGGGCGCGGAGGCGGCGAACGTCCCCGCGAGCAACGAGAGCGTGCTCGCGCTGCGGTCGATGGTCACGCAGGTGAAGGGCCTCGCCGCTCCCCTTCAGGAGCGGCTCGCGACCGCGTTCCCCGCCCTGGTGCTCGCCGTGCAGAAGGTGCAGGCATCGCACTCCTCGACACTCGACGCCGAGTCCGGACCGCTTCAGGATTCCCGGCTCCAGATCGAGGCCTTCGCCCGTTCGCTCGCTCCCGGCGTGCTCATGGATTTCGAATGGGCGGACCTGGTCAACGGCCTGGGCGGACCGAACAACTACCTCTCCGGGGAGACGGCGTGGTGGTACGACCAGGGCGGGCACGCAACCATCCGGCTGTCGAACTCGATCGCCGAGGACTGGCCCGGCGACTCCGCGCATGCGATCGTCGCGCACGAAGTGGGGCACGCGATCACGGTGCGCTGCCGCACGATGTACGACACCACGAACGATCAGACAGCCGAGGCCTGGGCCACCGCCTGGGCGATCAGCATGGGCTACACCGATGCCGCGAACGGCACCTCCGCCTACGGTCCTCCCCCGGATTCGCTGATCGCGACCGCCGCCGGCTGCCGCTGACGCCCGGCCGCGGCCGCGCGCCCCGTTACGACGAGAGCCCCCGCCGAAGCGGAGGCTCTCGATACGACTGCGGAATGTCAGCGCTGGCCGCGGCGCTCGCGCAACTGCTGCAGAGCGTCGTCGAGCAGCTGCTCGGCCTCCTCGTCCGTACGGCGCTCCTTCACATAGGCGAGGTGCGTCTTGTACGGCTCCGCCTTGGCGATCGCGGGAGGGTTCTCCTTGTCGCGACCGGCCGGGCAGGCCGGAGTGCGGGTGATCGATGATGTCCGGGATCTCGTCCTCGGGCAGGCCCGCCGCGAAGTACCGCACGGTCTCATTGCCGAGACCGTCCCAGTAGGAGATCGCGATCCGGTCGGCGTGGTAGCCGTGGTCCTGCTCGCCCATCGGGCCGGATCCGACCCGGGTCCCCCGGATCGCGTTGCCGCCGGTCGCCATCAGATCACCTCGAACTTCGTGATGAGGCCGAGGCCGACGATCGCGACGAACCAGACCAGCGCGAGCACGACGGTGAACCGGTTGAGGTTGCGCTCCGCCAGTCCGGAGGATCCGACGGCGGAGGACATGCCGCCGCCGAACATGTCGGACAGCCCCCCGCCGCGCCCCTTGTGGAGCAGGATCAGGAGGGTCAGCAGCACGCTGGTGATGCCCAGCAGGACCTGCAGGATGAACTGGAGAATATCCACGGAACGGCCTTTCGCTCGGGCCCGCACGGACGCGCAGGAACCCGGGTAACGGTCAATTATACGTCGGGGCGGGGATCCGCCTTCCGATCACACCCCGACGTGCTTCTGATACCGGACGATCGCGGCGAACTCGTCGACCACCAGGCTCGCGCCGCCGACGAGGGCGCCGTCCACGTCGGGCTCGCGCATGAAGCCGGCGATGTTCGCCGACTTCACCGAGCCGCCGTAGAGGATCCGGGTGCGTGCGGCCGCCTCGTCGCCGAGGACCTTCGCGATCACGCCGCGGAGCACGGCGCAGACGTCCTGCGCCTGCTGCGGGGTCGCCGCCTGGCCGGAGCCGATCGCCCAGACCGGCTCGTACGCGACGACGATGTCCGCCTTCGGGTCGAGTCCCTGCAGCGCCGCCTCGAGCTGACCGGCGGGAACGGCGCTGGCGCCGAACTTCTCCAGATCCTCCGCGGTCTCGCCGACGCAGATCACCGGCACCAGGCCGTGCTTGAGCGCTGCCCGGGTCTTCGCCGCGACGACCTCATCGGACTCGCCGTGGTACTCGCGCCGCTCCGAGTGGCCGATGATCACGTAGCGCGCGTCGAGCTTCGCCAGGAACGCGCCCGAGATCTCGCCGGTGTACGCGCCGGAGTCGTGCGCGGACAGATCCTGCCCGCCGAACGCGAACGGGATCTTGTCGGCATCGATCAGGGTCTGCACGCTGCGCAGGTCGGTGAACGGCGGGAACACCGCCACCTCGACCGTGCCGTCCTCGTGCTTGGCGTCCTTGAGCGTCCAGTGCAGCTTCTGCACGAACGCGACCGCCTGCAGGTGGTCGAGGTTCATCTTCCAGTTGCCCGCGATGAGCGGGGTCCTGTGTTCGCTACGCCCATCCGAGCACCTCCAGGCCGGGGAGTTTCTTACCTTCGAGGAACTCGAGGCTCGCGCCGCCGCCCGTCGAGATGTGACCGAACTGGTCGTCGGCGAAGCCGAGCTGTCGCACGGCGGCGGCGGAGTCGCCGCCGCCGACGACGCTGAGGCCGTCGGTCTCGGTGAGCGCCTGCGCGACCGTCTTCGTGCCCGCCGCGAACGGCGGGGAACTCGAACACGCCCATCGGGCCGTTCCAGAACACGGTCTTCGAGTCGCGGATCGCGCTCGGCGAACTGCACGGCCGTGTCCGGTCCGATGTCCAGGCCGATGCCAGACGACGCCGAACGCGGTGTCGCTCGATGGCGTCCGCCGAGGCGACCTCGTGCTCCGCGTCCGCGGCGAACTTCGCGGCCACGACGACATCGGTCGGGAGCACGAGCTCCACCCCGCGCTCGGCGGCCTCGGCGATGTAGCCGCGCACCGTGTCGAGCTGGTCCTCCTCGAGCAGGCTGGAGCCGACCGTCGTGGCCCTGCGCCGCGAGGAAGGTGAACAGCATGCCGCCGCCGATGAGCAGACGGTCGACCCGCGGCAGCAGGTGCGAGATGACGCCGAGCTTGTCGGACACCTTGGAGCCGCCGAGCACGACCGTGTACGGGCGCTCAGGGTTCTCGGTGAGGCGGTCCAGCACGTCGAGCTCGGCCTCGATCAGCAGTCCCGCCGCGGACGGCAGGATCTGGGCGAGCTCGTAGACGCTGGCCTGCTTGCGGTGCACGACGCCGAAGCCGTCGGAGACGAGCGCGTCGCCGAGGGCCGCGAGCTGCTCCGCGAAGGCGCGGCGCTCGGCGTCGTCCTTCGCGGTCTCTCCCGGGTTGAACCGCAGGTTCTCCAGCACGAGCACGCCGCCGGGCTGCAGGGCGGCGACGGCCTCCTGCGCCGACGCGCCGACCGTGTCCGTCGCGAACGCGACCGGCTGGCCGAGCAGCTCGCCAGTCGCGTCGCGACCGGGGCGAGGCTGTACTGCGGGTCCGGGGCGCCGTCGGGGCGGCCCAGGTGCGAGCAGACGATCACGCGGGCGCCCTGATCGATGAGGGCCTTGAGGGTCGGCACCGACGCGCGCACGCGGCCATCGTCCGTGATGATCCCGTCCCGCAGGGGGACGTTGAGATCACAACGGACGATGACGCGCGTGCCGTCGAGCGAACCGACCGATTCCTTGAGGGAGTCGAGGGTGCGCAGGGTCATGATGCGCGGATCAGAGACGCTCGGCGACGTACTCGGTGAGGTCGACCAGGCGGTTCGAGTAGCCCCACTCGTTGTCGTACCAGCTGGACACCTTGACCAGGTTGCCGGAGACGTTGGTGAGCGTCGCGTCGAAGATCGACGAGTGCGGGTTGCCCTGGATGTCGCTCGAGACGATCTGGTCCTCGTTGTACTGCAGGAAGCCGGCGAGGCGGCCGTCCGCGGCAGCCTTCGCGTACGCGGCGTTGACCTCGTCGACGGTCAGGTCCTCGCGGTCGGTGATGAGCGTCAGGTCGACGATCGAGCCGGTGGGAACCGGGACGCGGTAGGAGGATCCGCTGAGCTTGCCGTTCAGCTCCGGCAGCACCGCGCCGATGGCCTTGGCGGCACCGGTGGAGGCCGGGACGATGTTGATCGCGGCGGCGCGGGCGCGGCGCAGGTCGCTGTGCGGGCCGTCCTGCAGGTTCTGGTCGGCCGTGTACGCGTGCGCGGTCATCATGAAGCCGCGGACGATGCCGAACTCGTCGTTGAACACCTTGCGCGAGCGGCGCGAGGCAGTTCGTGGTGCACGAGGCGTTGGAGATGATGTGATCCGTCTCCGGGTTGTAGGTCTCCTCGTTCACGCCCATCACGATGGTCGCGTCGTCGCCGGTGGCGGGAGCGGAGATCAGGACCTTCTTGGCGCCGGCCTCGATGTGCTTCTTCGCCAGTTCGGCCTTGGTGAAGAAGCCGGTCGACTCGATCACGATGTCGACGCCCAGCTCGCCCCAGGGCAGGTTGGCGGGGTCGCGCTCGGCGAACGCCTTGATGTGCTTGCCGTCGACGGTGATGCTCTCGTCGTCGTAGCTCACGTCGGCCTTCAGCACGCCGCCGACGGAGTCGTACTTCAGCAGGTGCGCGAGGGTCTTGTTGTCGGTGAGGTCGTTGACCGCGACGATCTCGATGTCCGCGCCCTGCTCCAGGGCCGCGCGGAAGTAGTTGCGTCCGATACGGCCGAAGCCGTTGATACCGATCTTGACAGACAAAGATGTCTCCTGATTGTCATGCGCCGAGCGCGCGCTTTCGGGGGATGGAACAACGGCGTCCCGACGGGCGGACCCGTCGGGACGCCCGTCGATCAAGACAGTACCAGCAGACCGTTCGTCTTCTCACGCGCGGCGGCGAATCGCTGCGCCACGTTCTCCCAGTTCGCGATGTTCCAGGCGGCCTTGACGTAGTCCGCCTTGACGTTCAGGTAGTCGAGGTAGAAGGCGTGCTCCCACATGTCCAGCTGGAACAGCGGCACCGAGCCCTGGGCGGTGTTGCCCTGCTGGTCGAACAGCTGCTGGATGATCAGGCGCGCGCCGATCGGGTCCCAGCTCAGCACGGACCAGCCGGAGCCCTGGATGCCCATCGCCGCGGCGGTGAAGTGCGCCTGGAACTTCTCGAACGAGCCGAAGAACTCCTCGATGGCCGCCTTCAGCTCGCCCTCGGGCTCGCCGCCGCCGTTGGGCGACAGGTTGGTCCAGAAGATCGAGTGGTTGACGTGGCCGCCGAGGTTGAACGCGAGGTTCTTCTCGAGCTGGTTCACGTTCGCGAGGTTGCCGCTCTCGCGGGCCTCCGCGAGCTGCTCGAGCGCGGTGTTCGCGCCGGCGACGTACGCGGCGTGGTGCTTGTCATGGTGCAGCTCCATGATCTTGCCGCTGATGTGCGGCTCGAGCGCCGCGTAGTCGTAGGGAAGGTCGGGCAGCGTGTAGATCGCCATGTCGATGTCATCCAATCCGCGCCGCGCTTGCGGCGCTCACCGGTTCCCCCGTGGCGCGGTTGCGCACGGGGCGGACGTTCTCCATCCTAATGACGCCGAACGCGCCCCGCGCCGGGATCCTTCCCACATGACCGGGGGATCGGGACGGCACCGGGCGCGTTTGCGCAGGCTGGAATCCCGAGGATCCTGGTGCGGATCAGAGGTCGATGCCGGCGGGCACGGCCGATTCGGTCCCCGGGATCCCCTCGGTCTGCGCACGCTTGTCCGCCATCGCCAGCAGGCGCCGGATCCGTCCGGCCACGGCGTCCTTGGTGAGCGGCGGGTCGGCATGGTGGCCGAGCTCGTCGAGGCTCGCGTCGCGATGCGCGAGCCGCAGCGCGCCGGCCGTGCGCAGGTGCTCCGGCACGTCGTCGCCGAGGATCTCCAGCGCACGCTCGACACGCGCGCAGGCGGCGACCGCGGCCTGCGCGGAACGGCGCAGGTTCGCGTCATCGAAGTTCACGAGGCGGTTCACGTCCGGCGCGCACCTCGCGGCGCTGGCGCATCTCCTCCCATGCGGCGGCGGTCTTCGCCGCGCCCATCAGGACGAGCAGCGCGCGGATCCCCTCCGCCTCGCGGATCACCACGCGCGGCATCCCGCGGACCTCGCGGGCCTTCGCGGAGATCCCGATCCGGTGCGCCGCGCCGACGAGCGCCATGGCGGCCTCGGAGGAGGGGCAGGCGACCTCGAGCACGGCGGAGCGGCCGGGCTCGCTGAGCGATCCTGCGGCGAGGAACGCACCGCGCCAGAGGCCCGCGAGCTCCTCGCGCGATCCCGTGGTGAGACGGTTCGGCAGGCCGCGGACCGGCCGGCGGCGCTGATCGAGCAGACCGGTCTGCCGCGCCAGGGTCTCCCCCGCGGCGATCACGCGTACGGCGTACTTCGCGCCGTCATGGCTGGACGCACCCTGGATCGGGGCGATCTCGGGGCGCACTCCGAACAGCTCGGCCAGGTCGCGGGCGACGCGGCGCGCGAGCAGCTCCGCGTCCACCTCGGCCTCGACCGCGATGCGGTTCGCGATGGAGTGCAGCCCACCGGCGAACCGCAGCACCGCCGTCACCTCCGCGACACGCACCGTGGGGGGCGCATTCCGGATGCTGACGAGCTCTGCCTTGACGTCGGTGGTGAGTGCCACGGGTCTCCTTCTCTCGGGCGGCGCCGGATCACGGCGCGAAGGATCAGCTTACCCGGCCGCGGCGTGTCGCACCGGCCGGGGCCGCGTCATTCGCGTCCGAGATCGCGGTGCCGCACCGTCACGGCGACGCCCGGAGCCTGCCCCAGACGGCGGGCGAGCTCCTCGGCCATCGCGACCGAGCGGTGCTTGCCGCCGGTGCAGCCGATGGCGACCATCGAGTGGCTCTTGTTCTCGCGCTGGTAGCCGTCCAGGATCGGGGCGAGCGCCGCCGCGTACGCGTCCAGGAACTCCTGCGCGCCGTCCCGGCTGAGCACGTAGTCGCTGACCGCTGAGTCGAGCCCGGTGGATCCGCGCAGCTCGTCGATCCAGAACGGGTTCGGCAGGAACCGCATGTCGGCGACGAGGTCGGCGTCCGAAGGCAGCCCGTACTTGAAGCCGAAGCTCATGATCGTGAGCTTGTGCCGCGCCGCGCCCTGCTCCGCGAAGCCCTCGGTGACCTTGGTCGCCAGCTGATGCACGTTGAAGTTCGAGGTGTCGATGATGATGTCGGCGGCCTCGCGCAGCGGCGCGACCCGGGTGCGCTCGGCGCGGATGCCGTCGAGCAGCGTGCCGTCTCCCTGCAGCGGATGCGGCCTGCGGACCGACTCGAACCGGCGCACGAGCACGTCGTCCGAGGCGTCCAGGAACACGACCTGCACGGATCCGTGCTCGCGCAGCGCCTTCGCGACGCCCGGGAACCCGTCGAAGAGATCGCGCCCGCGCACGTCGACCACGGCCGCCACCTTGGGCAGCGCGGCACCGCCGAGGTTCGCGAGATCGAGCAGCGGCCGGAGCATCTGCGGCGGAAGGTTGTCGACCACATACCAGCCGAGATCCTCGAGCACGTTCGCGACGGTCGAGCGTCCCGCGCCCGACATTCCGGTGACGATCAGGAACTCACCCTGGTCGGCGCTCATCTGGTGTCCTCCTCGCTCTCCTCCAGCCTAGCGAGAGGCGAGGGCCTCTGATTCACCGGACGGCGCGGTCTGCGCGGTCTCCCGGCCGGGGCCGGCCAAGTGCACCCGGATCGCCGCGGCGCGGGGCCGTGGCCTCGGACGTGGCGTCCGTCATGACGGGGAGAGCCCTCCGGAGGGTCGGGGTGACGTGCGCTCAGCCTAGCCGCGCCGCTCGACCTCGGCGAGCGCCGCGTCCGGCTCCGCGCGCGAGGCGTCCGGGCTCGCTCGGATCCGTGCCGCCGTCGCCCAGGTGCAGGCGTCGACGATCGCCTCCGCCAGCGCCGGGCCGATTCCCTGCACCTCCTGGATCTCCTCGGCGGACGCGCGACGCAGCGGCTGCGACGGATCCGAAGTGCCGCAGCAGCGCCTTGATCCTGGCCGCGCCGAGGCCCGGCACCTCGCCGAGGATCGAGTTGATGTCGCGCCTGCGCCGCTTGCGCTGATGCGTGATCGCGAAGCGGTGCGCCTCGTCGCGCAGGCGCTGCACGAGGTAGAGCGCCTCGCTCGTGCGCGGCAGGATGACCGGGTACTCCTCCCCCGGCAGCCAGAGCTCCTCCAGCCGCTTGGCGATGCCGCACAGGCCGATGTCGGTGCGCCCGGCATCGCGCAGCGCCCGGGCCGCCGCCTCGACCTGCGGCTTGCCGCCGTCCACGATCAGCAGCTGCGGCGGGTACGCGAAGCGCGGCCTGCGCCGCTCGGTGACCACGAGTTCCTCCTCCGGCCCTTCCGGTCCCTGAGCCTGTCGAAGGGCGACCTCCTCGGGTGCGTCGATGTGCGCGAGCCGCCGGCGCAGCACCTGGTACATCGAGTCGGTGTCGTCGGTCGTCTCGGCGATGTTGAACGAGCGGTACTGGTCCTTGCGCGGCAGGCCGTCCTCGAACACCACCATCGAGGCGACCACGTTCGTGCCGCCGAGGTGCGAGATGTCGTAGCACTCGATCCGCAGCGGCGCCTCGTCCAGCCCGAGCGCGTCCTGCAGGTCGGTGAGCGCCTGGGCGCGCGTCGAGTAGTCGCTCGACCGGCGCGTCTTGTGCCGGATCAGGGCCTGCTGGGCGTTCAGGGTCGCGTTGCGCATGAGCTCGGCGCGCTGGCCGCGCTGCGCGACCGCGATCTCGACCTTCTTGCCGCGCCGCGCGCGGAGCCACTCCTCGAGCTCTGCCGTGTCCTCGGGCAGCGAGGGCACCAGCACGCGCCGCGGCACCTGCTCGCCGCTCGCCTCGCCGTACACGCGCTGCAGGATCTGATCCACGAGATCGGCGCCCGAGATGTCGATCTCCTTGTCGAGCGTGGATGCGCGCACACCGCGCACCCGGCCGCCGCGGATCACGAAATGCTGGATCGCCGCGGAGAGCTCGTCCTCCGCGATGCCGAACAGATCCGCGTCCTCGTCCTGCGGCAGCACCAGGGCGCTGCGCCCCAGCACCGCGTCGATCGACGCCAGCTGGTCGCGGAATCTCGCGGCGCTCTCGTAGTCCATCGCGGCCGACGCCTCCTGCATGCGCCGGGTCAGGTCACGGGTGAAGCGCTCGTCGCCGCCCTCCATGAACGCGATGAAGTCGTCGACCATGGCGCGGTGCTCCGCGATCGTGACCTTCATCGAGCAAGGACCGCCGCATTTGCCGATCTGGCCGGGGAAGCACGGTCTTCCGGTCTGCCATCGCCTTGCGGTAGCTCGCGTCGCTGCAGGTGCGGATCGGGAACACCTTGATCATCAGGTCGATAGTGTCGTGCACCGCCCACACCTTCGGATACGGCCCGAAGTACTTCGCTCCGGGGATCCGCCGGTTGCGCGTGACGATCACGCGAGGCGCCTCGTCGGCGAGCGTGATCGCCATGAACGGGTACGACTTGTCGTCCTTGTAGCGGACGTTGAACGGCGGATCGAACTCCTTGATCCACATGTACTCGAGCTGCAGCGAATCGACGTCCGTCGGCACGACGGTCCACTCCACGGACGCGGCCGTGGTGACCATCCGCCGGGTGCGCTCGTGCAGGGTGCGCAGCGGCGGCGAAGTAGTTCGACAGCCGCTGCCGCAGGTTCTTCGCCTTCCCGACGTACAGCACCCGCCCCTGCGCATCGCGGAACCGGTACACGCCGGGGTCGGTCGGGATCTCCCCCGGCCGCGGCTTGTACGGGAGTTCTGTCGCCATCAGCCCGCCTTGCGCTCGATCGCGCGGCGCGCCCCGGGGCGTCCGGCCACCGGGCCCACGTCCAGGACCTCGGCGAGGAAGGCGCCGGTGAAGCTGTCCTCGTTCCGGGCGACCTGTTCCGGCGTGCCCGTGGCGATGATCTGGCCGCCGCCGGATCCGCCCTCGGGGCCGAGGTCGATCACCCAGTCCGCCGACTTGATGACGTCGAGGTTGTGCTCGATCACGATGACGGTGTTGCCCTTGTCGACGAGGCCGTTCAGCACCTCGAGGAGCTTGCGCACGTCCTCGAAGTGCAGTCCCGTGGTCGGTTCGTCGAGCACGTAGATGCTGCGCCCGTTGCTGCGGCGCTGCAGTTCGGTCGCGAGCTTGACGCGCTGCGCCTCGCCGCCGGAGAGCGTGGTCGCGCGACTGGCCGAGCCGCACGTAGCCCAGTCCCACGTCGACGAGCGTCTTCATGTACCGGTGGATCGCCTGGATCGGCTCGAAGAACTCCGCCGCCTCCTCGATCGGCATCTCCAGGACCTCGGCGATGTTCTTGCCCTTGTAGTGCACCGCCAGGGTGTCCCGGTTGTAGCGCTTGCCGTGGCAGACCTCGCAGTCGACGTACACGTCCGGCAGGAAGTTCATCTCGATCTTGATCGTGCCGTCGCCCGAGCACGCCTCGCAGCGTCCGCCTTTGACGTTGAAGCTGAACCGGCCCGGCTGGTAGCCGCGCACCTTGGCCTCCGGCGTCTCGCTGAACAGCGTACGGATCCGGTCGAACACTCCGGTGTAGGTGGCCGGGTTCGACCGCGGGGTGCGCCCGATCGGTGCCTGATCGACGTGCACGACCTTGTCGAGGTTGTCGAGGCCGGTCACCCTGACGTGCTTGCCCGGCACGGTGCGCGCCCCGTTCAGCCGCGAGGCGAGCACCCGGTACAGGATGTCGTTCACGAGGGAGGACTTGCCGGATCCGCTGACGCCGGTGACCGCCGTGAGCACGCCGAGCGGGAACTCCGCCGTGACGTTCTGCAGGTTGTTCTCCTTGGCGCCGACGACGCTCAGCATCCGCTTCCGGTCGATCCTGCGGCGCTTCTTCGGCGTGACGATCTCGCGACGGCCCGCCAGATAGTCGCTCGTCATCGACGCCTTCTCGCGCAGCAGCGCCTCGTACGGACCGGAGTGCACGACGAGACCGCCGTTCACGCCCGCGCCGGGGCCGATGTCGACCACCCAGTCCGCCGCCTCGATCGTCTCCTCGTCGTGCTCCACGACGATCAGCGTGTTGCCCAGGTCGCGCAGGGTGAGCAGGGTCTCGATGAGCCGGCGGTTGTCGCGCTGGTGCAGGCCGATGGACGGCTCGTCGAGCACGTACAGCACGCCGGTGAGCCCCGATCCGATCTGCGTCGCCAGCCGGATGCGCTGCGCCTCCCCGCCGGACAGCGATCCGGCGGAGCGGCTGAGGTTCAGGTACGACAAGCCCGACCTGCAGCAGGAAGTCGAGCCGCAGCCGGATCTCGCGGAGCACTTGAGCTGCGATCTTCGCCTCGCGCGGGGTGAGCTCGAGGCGCGCCATGAACTCCTGGGCCTCGGCGAGGCTCTTGTGCGAGACCTCGGCGATGGAGTGCCCGTGCACCCGCACCGCGAGCACCTCGGGCTTGAGCCGGTCGCCGTTGCAGACGGGGCAGGGCACCTCGCGGAGGTACTCGGCCCAGCGCGTGCGCTGGGTGTCGCTCTCCGCCTGCTGATACTGCCGTTCGATGTAGGGGACCACGCCCTCGAAACCGGACGAGTACCGCATCTCACGGCCGTAGCGGTTCTTCCACTTGACGGTGACCTTGTAGTTCTCACCGTGCAGGACCGCCTCCTTCACGTCCGAGTGCAGCGTGTGCCAGGGCGTGTCGAGGGAGAAGTCGAGATCGGCGGCGAGCCCCTCGAGCAGGCGCTCGTAGTACTGGAACAGGCCCTTGCCCTGCGTGGTCCAGGGCAGGATCGCGCCTTCCCGGATCGAGAGACTGTCGTCGCCGAGCATGAGGTCGGTGTCGACCGACATCCGGGTGCCGAGTCCGGAGCAGGCAGGGCACGCGCCGAACGGCGCGTTGAACGAGAACGTGCGCGGCTCGATCTCGGTGAGCGTGATCGCGTGCCCGTTCGGGCAGGCGAGCTTCTCGGAGAACGACTGCCAGGCGTCGTCGCCGGACTCGTCCACGAGGTTCACCTGGACCACACCGCCGGCGAGGCCGAGCGCGGTCTCCACGGAATCGGTGACGCGGCCGAGGATGTCTCCCGCTGCGACGAGGCGGTCGACGACCACGCCGATGTCGTGCTTGTAGCTCTTCTTCAGCACGGGGGGCTCGGCCAGCTGGATCATCTCGCCATCCACGATGGCGCGGGCGTAGCCCTTCGCGCCGAGCTCGCGGAACAGGTCGACGAACTCGCCCTTCTTCTGGCTGATCACGGGGGCGACGATCTGATAGCGGGTGCGCTCGGGCAGCTCCATCAGCTGGTCCGCGATCTGCTGCACCGTCTGGCGCTGGATCCTCGCGCCGCACTGCGGGCAGTGCGGGATTCCGATGCGCGCCCAGAGCAGGCGCATGTAGTCGTAGATCTCGGTGATCGTGCCGACCGTGGAGCGCGGGTTGCGGTTCGTCGACTTCTGGTCGATCGAGACCGCGGGGCTCAGCCCCTCGATGAAGTCGACGTCGGGCCTGTCGACCTGGCCGAGGAACTGGCGCGCGTAGGCGCTGAGCGATTCGACGTAGCGGCGCTGCCCCTCGGCGAAGATGGTGTCGAACGCGAGGCTCGACTTGCCCGAGCCGCTCAGGCCGGTGAACACCACCAGGGAGTCGCGCGGGATCTCGAGGTCGACGTTGCGGAGGTTGTGGACGCGGGCACCGCGGACACTGAGTCTTCCGGGGCTGGTTACGGGTACGATCGGCACCCGTCAAGTCTAGGAGGGGCCTCCGACACCGGCTCCGCCGCGGGGATCCGGAGCCGGATCCGGCGACGCGGAGAGGCGCAGGGCGACCGCGCTCGCACCCATCAGCACGGTGGCCCCGATCGGCGCCAGCCAGGCGGAGCCGGGGCCGTGCAGCGGCGGCACGGCCAGCATCACGGCCGCAGCGACGGACTGCGCGATCGTCTGGATCACGAGCAGCCTGCCCAGGCCCGGCCGCAGCACGGCCAGCCGGACCCGGGATCGCCACGGAACGGCCCAGGCCCAGGCCGCGAGCAGGTGCGCGAGGTGGACCAGCAGGATCGCCAGAGCCGTGCGCCCCGCGGACGGCTCCGTGAGGATCGGCCCCAGCGGCACGCACGCGACGCCGATCCACGCCGCCATCGATCGCGGGACGACCACCGACACGAGGGCGGCGACGGACGCGACCCACCACCACATCGGATACGGATTCAGCAGGAGCACCCCGCCGACGATCACGGCGGCGGACGCGACGCGGAGCACCGGCCCCGGCACCGATCCGGAGGCCCGCAGCTCGTGCGGCGCGCTCATCGCCGCATCCCTCGTCCGCGGCCGCGCCTCGCCCGGCGTGCCGCGATCCGGAGCGCCGTCCCCGGATCGTCCGCACTCCACGACACCACCTCGACGCCCGCGCCGCGGAGATCCTCGAGCACGCCCGCACGCTCCAGGAGCAGGGTGCGCATCGCCAGGGTCTGCGCGGGGCTCAGCCGTTCCGTCCGCGGCCGGGGCAGCACGTCGACGGCGACCACGGCCTGGCCGCCGGCGCTCCAGCGCAGCGCAAGATCCGCCGCCGCGCCGTCGAAGAACGTGGACAGCACGAACACGATCGATCCGGGTGGCACCGGCGGGCTGCGCCGGTATCGCGTGCCGTCGCCGTCCACCCCGGTGCCGGCGAGCACTCCGCGCAGCCGCTCCAGATGGCGGGCCCCGGATCCGCTCCGCAGCGAGCGCCCGCCCGGGGAGAGCGCGTGGAACGCGACCCGATCGCCGGCGTCGATCGCGGAGGCGGCCACGGACAGTGCCGCCTCCCGGCCGAGATCCATCGAGGTCGGTCCGCTGCGGCCGGAGGCGCCGCTCCCCCACGTGGCCACCACGGCGCCCAGATCGTCCGCCGTATCGAGCGCGACGACGACCGAACTGTCGCTCAGCGCGTTCGTCCGCCGCACCAGCAGGTCGCCCGGGCGCCGCGCCATCCGGGCCGTCGCCCGCCAGTCCACCCGGCGCAGCTCGTCCCCCGGTGCGAACGGATGGATGTCTCGGAAGTCCCCGCCGGTCCCGCCGCGCTGCCCCTCATGGGCGCCGTGCAGGCCGGCCAGCCGCAGCGCGAGCGGGAGCTCGGCGATCCGGCGCACCCGGGGCGCGGTCTCCCAGACCGCGTGCACACGGGCGGTCGGGGCACTGGCCCACGCGCCGTCGTGCTGCAGGGCGCGGGCCGCCACGGCGAGCGCCTCCCGGGGCCCGGAGTGCAGGATCCGGGTGCGGGTCCGCGCTGCTTCCCCGGCGGCCGTCTCGACTTCGCCGGTCCGCTCGCCGCCCAGGTCGATCGCGAGCTGGATCCATTCCGCGCTCGTGGCGACGTCGATGCGCCCCGACACCGTCACCACGTCCGCTCCCGCGTCGCGTCGGCATCGGTGCCGGCGTCGACGTCGGCGCCCAGGCTCAGCGAGATCTCCGCCGAAGCGGCGCGCGGAGGCCGCAGCAGCGCCCAGGTGCCCGCGAGCGCGAGCGGGAGTCCCATGGCGATGACGTCCGGACGGCCCAGCACGAGTCCGGCACCGGCGAGGAGCACGGCCCCGGCGAGCGCGGCGGCGAGCACCGGCGTGCGCTGCCAGAGCAGCGGTGCGCGCAGGGTCGAGCGGGTCCCGATCATGTGCGCAGCGCACCCGCCTCCGCCACCGTCGGCGGCACGGGCGTCGCGTGCACGACCCCGGCGACCACGGCGGCCGGATCCACCCCCTGCGCCCAGGCCTGCGGGGTCAGCGTCAGCCGGTGTGCGAGGACCGGGATCGCGATGCGCTTCACATCGTCGGGCCGCACGTAGCCGCGTCCCTCGACCGCGGCGACCGCGCGTGCGAGCAGGATCAGCGCCTGCGATCCGCGCGGCGAGGCGCCGACCGACACGTTCTGCGCGGTGCGCGTGCCCCGCGCGAGTTCCACGGCGTAGCGGATCAGGTCGGGATCGACGTGGATCCGCTCCACGGCCGCCTGGATCGCACGCAGTTCTGCGGCGTCGATCACCGCGTCCACCTCCGTGTGCTCCCGCTGCCGCCGGATCCGCTGCTCGACGATGCCCGCCTCGTGCTCGGGGACGGGATAGCCCACCGCGAGCCGGACCATGAACCGGTCCAGCTGCGCCTCGGGCAGCGCGTAGGTGCCCTCGTACTCGATCGGGTTGGACGTGGCGATCACGTGGAACGGATCGGGCAGCGGGTAGCGCCGCCCCTCGACCGTCACCTGGCGCTCCGCCATGGCCTCGAGCATCGCCGACTGGGTCTTCGGAGTGGTCCGGTTGATCTCGTCCGCGAGCAGGAGACCGGTGAAGATCGGCCCGGGGCGGAATCGGAAGTCCCCGGTGCCGGGGGCGTACACGAACGATCCGGTGACGTCGCCGGGGAGCATGTCCGGCGTGCACTGCAGCCGGCGGAACTCCAGGCCGAGCGCCGCGGCGAGACTGCGCGCGGCGAGGGTCTTGCCGAGGCCCGGCACGTCCTCGAACAGCACATGACCGCCCGCGAAGATGGTGGCGAGCGCGAGCACGAGCGGCTCGTCCATGCCCACCACGGCCGTGCGGACCCGTTCCAGCACCTGCGCCGCGGTCGAGGTGATCGCGGTGATGTCGTCGTCGCTGTCCAGCTCGGTGCTCATGCTCTCTCCGTGGTCGATGGGGCGGGCGGATTCTCCAGCGCGTGCAGGAGCCGTTCGAGTTCGGGACGCCGCAGTTCTGCGGCGGCGAGGGCGGCGTGCGCACCCGTTCCGAGGACCGCGTCGACGGCGGCGGGGTCCGCCGCCTCGGGCGCAACGCCGTACTCGCGCAGCCGTCGGTCGGCGAGTGCGGAGATCCGGCGCCGGAAGGACGGCGCGACGACGCCGGTGCGGGTGTCCACCGCCCAGGCCAGGCGCGAGACGTCGGAGCCGCGCTGGATCCGCGTCGGCGGGGGCGGCGGCCAGGGGCCGGCCCCGTCGACGAAGCTCTGCTGCGCGATGAGGAGTGCCGCCGCGAACACCAGGATCCAGGCGAGCGCGAACGGAAGCGGGACGCCCAGGAACTGCAGCAGCAGCGCGACCGGCACGCCGAGCACGACCCACAGCACGATCACCACGATCCTGCCCTTCATCGCCACCCCTCCTCGATCGCCGCGAGGCACCTCCGCGCCGTGGCGCGCTGCGCCTCGTCGGCCTCCCGGCCGCCGAAGCGCACCGACTCGTACAGTCCGAGCAGCGCTCCCAGTTCGGCGTCGAGTCCGGGGCGCCGCCGCAGGATCCGCATCGTGAACTCCGCCGGCGTCTCGGACGGCGCGCGGGCGCGGCCGGCACGGGCCGATGCCTCCTCCAGATGCACCCAGGCGGCGACGATCGCATCCGCGGGGTCGCGATGCGCGTCGATGGCCTGCCGCGCGTCGAGAGCCGCGGCCCGGATCGTGCCCGCGTCCACCGCCTCGTCCCCCGCGGTCGTCATCGCGCCGATCCCGATCTCTCCGCCCGCCTGCCTGCTCAGGGGCCGCCGCTGCCAGAGCACGCGGAGCACACGCCAGAACAGCCACAGCAGCAGGAACAGCATCGCGAGCGAGAACAGGATCTCGATCACCGCCACGATCGTGCCCAGCACGGGGCTGTCCGGGATGCTGATCCCGCCGGGCATGTCCGGCCGCTGCGACGCGGTCGGCGGGGCCGACGCGGGCGGACGGCGCTGCAGGGCGATGTCGCCGAACCGGGGCACGCCTTGCAGTGCGGCGACAACCATCAGCAGTGCTGTGACGCCCACGACGGCCGCGAGCACGCCCGCAAGGGGAAGCGTGCGAGGGCGCGGAGCGTCGCGGACCATGCCCTCACCCTACGTGCTGGCTCCGCCACGACGCGGAGAACAGGCCCGAGGCCCGACTCTGGGATCAGAGTTCGACCGCGCCGGCGAACCGCATCAAAGCGTCGCGGACGGACTCGACCTCTGAAATCGACATCCCGAGCCGAGCCATCACCTGCCGGGGCACGTCGAGTGCGCGGGCCCTGAGCGCCGTGCCCTTCGGCGTCAGCGCGATGTCGAGCCGGCGCTCATCCGATGCGCTGCGCCGGCGCTCGATCAGTCCGTCCGCCTCCAGCCGCTTCACGAGCGGCGACGCGGTCGCCGGTTCCATCGCGAGCGCCGCTGCGAGCTCACGCAGCGACCGCGGCGACGCATCCCACAGCGCGAGCATCACGAGGTACTGCGGATGCGTCAGCCCG
Organism: uncultured Actinomycetota bacterium; assembly: GCA_963791605.1. Lineage (GTDB taxonomy): Bacteria > Actinomycetota > Actinomycetes > Actinomycetales > Microbacteriaceae > Microbacterium. The sequence goes on from CAWBTB010000010.1 coordinate 110,599, forward strand.
AGCGGCTCCAGGATCGGCCGGTAGATCGCGACCACGTTGCGCGCCGCGGTGACCAGGGCGAAACACAGCTGGTTGTCGAGGCGGAGCAGGTCGTCGGACGTCGGATCGGTCACGGTCCGATCATACGCATGACCCTAATAGTTAGTACACTAAGGATTATGAGCACCTCTCCCGAGACACCCGAGCGAGCACCGCTCCGGCAGCGCATCCGCGAGGCCGGCGGTTTGTACACCTGGGTCAATGCGACCCTGATCCGGTGGGCGGGCCCCGCCTCGGTCGGCCCCTACGAGGCGACTCCTCCCCCGTCCGCGGCGGAGCGCGCCCACCGCGCCTGCCCGCTGTGCGGCGCCCCCATGACCGCGCACGAGATCGATCGCACAGGCCCCAAGCCGCTCATGCACTGCCCATGAGACGCACTGTCCCTCCGGCTCGACCTTGCCGTCAGGCGACGCCGGCGGCATCCTCCCGCGCGACGTCGAGCCAGAACATCAGCCCCTCGTCGTCGGCGACGACCTCGGCAGCGACGTCGAGCCAGTTCGCCGACATCGTCCGTGCGCCCATGACCGCGGGAGAGACACCGGGGCGATCGAGCAGCACGGTGCCGTGCGCGACGTCTACGCGCACCAGCAGCACTCCGCCGCGTCGCGCGCCGACCAGGATCCTCCCGCCGACCAGGAAGACGCGGCTGCCGAACATCCGCCGCTCCTCGATCGCGGGGACGTTCTCCAGCAGTGCGCGGATCCGATCGGCCAGCTCCATCAACGCGGTGTCCATTCGCGGCTCCTCTACGCGTGCCCGGCGCGCTCCATCGCGCGCAGCTCCTTCTTGAGATCCTGCACCTCATCGCGCAGCCGCGCCGCGAGCTCGAACTTGAGCTCGCCTGCCGCGGACAGCATCTGCGCGGAGAGATCCGCGATGGTCTCCTCGAGCTGCAGTCGCCCCCTCGGCCGCGATGCCCGTGCGATGACCCTTCGACGAGCTCAGGGACCGCGGCGTCGGCGACTTGCCCCGGCCGGTGCGGTTGCGCTTGGCCAGCATCTCCGCCGTGTCGGCGCCCTCACGGGCCAGCACGTCGGTGATGTCGGCGATGCGCTTGCGCAGCGGCTGCGGATCGATCCCGTTCGCGAGGTTGTACGCGACCTGCTTCTCGCGGCGCCGATCGGTCTCCTCGATCGCCTTCGCCATCGAGTCCGTCATGTTGTCGGCGTACATGTGCACCTCGCCCGAGACGTTGCGCGCCGCGCGGCCGATCGTCTGGATCAGCGACGTGCCGGAGCGCAGGAAGCCCTCCTTGTCGGCATCCAGGATCGCGACCAGCGACACCTCGGGCAGGTCGAGACCCTCGCGGAGCAGGTTGATGCCGACCAGCACGTCGTAGACGCCGGCCCGCAGCTCGGTGAGCAGCTCGACGCGGCGCAGCGTGTCGACGTCGGAGTGCAGGTAGCGGACCCTGACGCCGTGCTCGCCGAGGAAGTCGGTGAGCTCCTCCGCCATCTTCTTCGTGAGCGTGGTCACCAGCACCCGCTCGTCGCGCTCGACGCGCAGCCGGATCTCCTCGAGCAGGTCGTCGATCTGGCCCTTGGACGGCTTCACCACGATCTGCGGATCGACGAGGCCCGTCGGGCGGATGATCTGCTCGACGATCGCCGTCGGCGATGCCCATCTCGTACTTGCCGGGCGTCGCGGACAGGTACACGGTCTGCCCGATCCGCTTCGTGAACTCGTCCCAGCGCAGCGGACGGTTGTCCAGCGCGCTCGGCAGCCGGAATCCGTGATCCACCAGAGTGCGCTTGCGGGATGCGTCGCCCTCGTACATCGCGCCGATCTGCGGCACGGTGACGTGCGACTCGTCGATCACGAGCAGGAAATCGTCCGGGAAGAAGTCGAGCAGCGTGTGCGGCGGCTCTCCGGGCTCGCGGCCGTCCATGTGCCGCGAGTAGTTCTCGATGCCCGAGCAGAATCCGAGCTGCTGCAGCATCTCCAGATCGAACGTGGTGCGCATGCGCAGCCGCTGCGCCTCGAGCAGCTTGCCCTGCCGCTCGAGCTCGGCGAGCCGGCCCGCCAGCTCCTCCTCGATCGTGCCGATCGCGCGCTGCACCACGTCCGTGCCCGCCACGTAGTGCGAGGCGGGGAAGATCGGCACCGAATCGAGCCGTGGCGATGACCTCGCCGGTGAGCGGATGCAGCGAGTACAGCGCCTCGATCTCGTCCCCGAACAGCTCGATCCGGATCGCGTGCTCCTCGTACACCGGGATGATCTCGATCGTGTCGCCGCGCACGCGGAAGTTGCCGCGGGAGAAGTCGACGTCGTTGCGGTTGTACTGCATCGCGATGAACTGCCGGATCAGCGCGTCGCGGTCGTAGCGCTCCCCCACCTGCAGCGCGACCATCGCGCGCAGGTACTCCTCGGGCGCGCCGAGGCCGTAGATGCAGGAGACGGTCGAGACCACGACCACGTCGCGGCGGCTGAGCAGCGAGTTCGTGGTCGAGTGCCGCAGCCGCTCGACCTCGGCGTTGACCGAGGAGTCCTTCTCGATGAAGGTGTCCGTCTGCGGGACGTACGCCTCGGGCTGGTAGTAGTCGTAGTACGAGACGAAGTACTCCACCGCGTTGTTCGGCATCAGGTCGCGGAACTCGTTCGCCAGCTGCGCGGCGAGCGTCTTGTTGTGCGAGAGCACCAGCGTCGGCCGCTGCACCTGCTCGATCAGCCAGGCGGTGGTCGCCGACTTGCCGGTTCCGGTCGCGCCGAGCAGCACGACATCGGTCTCGCCCGCGTTGATGCGCGCGGCGAGCTCGGCGATCGCCTGCGGCTGGTCTCCCGCGGGCATGTACTCGCTGACGACTTCGAACGGCCGGACCGAACGCGTAGGTTCCATCCCTCAACACTACGAGGAGCCTCCGACGTTGAGGCCGGTGATGACCCGCGGCCTCGCACGACCGCCTACCCGGTGACACCGTCCGGACAGGACATCCGTCCTGCGACAACAGGGATGCCGTGCCCTGCCGCGGCCGCAGCCGGCTTCGTATCGTCGAAGCAAGCACACCCAGCGGAAGAAGGCGCACCATGGCCGGATCAGCCACCTCATCCACCGAGATCGATTCGCTCAGCCGGACGATTCGGCGTCGCCGGCTCGCGCGCGCCGGTGCCGTCGTCGCGGCATCCGTCGTCGCCGCCGTCGTCTGGGTCGTCGGTGAGGTGTTCGCGGGGGTCAGCCTGGTCGTCGGCTCCGGGCCGACGACGCAGACGGTGGGACCGGCATCCATCATGCTCGTCCCGCTCGTCGCGGGCGCCGCGGCCTGGGCGCTGCTCGCGATTCTCGAGAACACTGTTCGTCGCGGGCGCCTGATCTGGACGATCGTGGGATGGACAGTGCTCGTGCTGTCGCTGCTCGGCCCCGTCACGATGGCTCACTCTCCGGGCGCCGTGGCGACGTTGATCGCCATGCACGTGGGGGTCGGAGTCACGCTGATCCTCGGACTGCCTCGGTTCCCGGCTCCCCGGACGCGAGTACATTGACACCTGGCGGGAGATGACAGCGGGGCGGATGACGTGATAACTCTCGACGACGCAGCACGCGTCGATGCACGACCGGAACCCGTGATCGAGTGGGTCGCTCGGCATCCCGGGCCCTGGGTCGCGCTCGTGTGGGCACCGGTGCTGCTGATCGCTCCCGTGGTCGATTCGATCACGCAACGAGATCTCACCCGTGCGGGGTTCTTGATCGTCATCGCAGCCGGATTCGCCAGCACGGTCTGGCTGCCCTTCGCGATCGGCCGAGCGCGTCGATGGCGCACCGAGATCGTCTATGTCGGGCTGCTGTCGCTGTGCACCCTCTATCTCGTCGTCTTCCGGTCCGACCGCGATTTCCTCTTTCCGCTGCTCTCGATCGCCGCAGCCGTCGCGGTGAGGAGGCACTGGGCGCTCAGCCTCGTCAGCGCCCTGACGATCTCGGGCGCGATCGCGGCGGGAGTGGATGCCGGTTCGCTCGACACCGCCGTGTTCCTCGGATTCGCGACCTTCATGGCCGGCGTCACCACCTTTCTCGTGCAGTATCTGATCGGTGTCGTGGCCGACCTGGCCGAAGCGCAGGAGCGACTGGCCGAGTCCGCGGTCGCCGAGGAGCGCCTGCGCTTCTCACGAGACGTGCACGACCTGCTCGGCCACACGCTCTCGGTGATCGTGGTGAAGGCCGAGGCGATCCGACGTCTGCTCAGAGCCGATGCCGGTGCGGCTGAAGAGCACGCCCGTGACATCGAGGCAATCGGCCGGAAGGCGCTCTCCGAGGTGCGCGAAGCGGTCACCGGATACCGCTCTGTACGCTACCGAGACGAACTGGCCAATGCGCGGGCCGCACTGTCGGCCGCGAATGTGCGATTGAGCGTCTCGTCCCTGCCTCGCGGGTTGGATGCGACCGTGGACTCCCTTCTCGGCTGGATCGTGCGCGAGGGTGCCACGAACGTCCTGCGGCACGCGTCCGCGCAGAACTGCACGATCGCCATCACGAGCGACGACGCGGTCGTGCGGATCGAGATCGCCGATGACGGTCGCCCGGCGAACGCCTCGCCCCTCATGATCTTCGGCAGCGGGCTGCTCGGCCTGCGGGAGCGTGTCGAGGCGCTCGGCGGCCGGCTGAGCGGCACAGCGACGGATGCCGGTTTTCGCCTGACCGCGACCGTCCCCCTTCGTCGGATGGCGGGGGCGAGGTGATGTCCGAGGACTCCGTGGGGCCGGCTGCGGGCGCCACGACGATCATGATCGTCGAAGATCAGGGCATGATGCGCTCAGCGCTCGCGAGCCTGCTCGACCTCGAGCCCGACATGAGCGTCGTCGCCACCGTGGCGCGTGGTGACGAAGTGATGACGATGCTGGAGCAGGTGCGGCCCGACGTCGTGCTGCTCGACATCGAGCTGCCGGGGCGCAGCGGGCTCGATCTCCTGAGCGAGCTCGCGCACGCTCGTCCGGAATGCACGGTCATCATCGTGACGACGTTCGCGCGGCCGGGCTACCTGCGGCGCGCGCTCGCCTCGGGCGCGAGAGGGTTCCTGGTCAAGGACGACCCGGTGGACCGGCTCGCGGCGTCCATCCGGCGCGCTCGGGCCGGGGAGATCGTGGTCGATCCCGTGTTGGCGACGCAAGCGCTCAGCGCCGGCCCGAACCCGCTGACCGACCGCGAACGCGAGGTGCTCGGGGCATCGGCTTCCGGTGCCACGATCGCCGACATCGCCGCGCGGTTGCATCTGTCGACGAGCACCGTGCGCAACTACCTGTCGTCGGCCATCGGCAAGACGGAATCCCGAAATCGCAGCCAGGCGCTGAATACCGCACGGGAAGCGGGGTGGCTCTGATGGCTCGCGCTCAGTCGGCCGGCCGCCAGTGGATGCCCCGGCCGCGCGCGCTCATCCGCTCCGGGCAGTGAGGCGCTGCCAGAGCGCGTCCGTCTGCGCGAGGGTCGCCGCGGGGGTGCCGGACGTGTCGATGACCACGTCTGCGATGGCCCGGCGCGCGTCGTCCGGCACCTGCGCGGCGATCCTGGCCCGGGCGGAGCGGCGATCCATCCCGCGGAGCTCGACCAGACGGTCCTCGCGCAGTTCCGCGGGCGCGTCGGCGACGACGATCAGGTCCCAGGGGTCGTCGACGCGAGCCTCTACGAGAAGCGGCACGTCGTACACGACCACGGAGTCCGGATCCGCCGCCAGCGCCTCCCCGAAGCGGCGCTGGGACTCCGCCTTCACCGCGGGGTGCACGATGGCGTTCAGGCGCCCGAGCGCCTCTGCATCGCCGAACACCCGCTCCCCCAGGGCGGCACGGTCGAGCGCGCCATCGGGCAGGATCATCTCGGCGCCGAACACCTCGGCGATCCGTGCGAGCACCGGGGAGCCCGGGGCCTGCACGTCGCGCACGATCCGATCCGCATCGATGACGACGGCGCCGTGCTCGGCGAGCCGGGCGGCGATGGTCGACTTGCCCGACGCGATGCCGCCGGTGAGCGCGATGAGGGGCATGTCCTCCATCCTCGCACCGGAACGCGGAACGGGCCGCCACCCGGAGGTGACGGCCCGTTCTGGAGGGGCGTTGCTTACGCGTTGCCGCCCGAGAGCTTCTCGCGCAGAGCCGCGAGAGCCTCGTCGTCGGCGAGGGTGCCGGCACCCGACGCGTCGGTCGAGAACGACTGGGCGCTCGCGCCGAAGTCGTCGCCCGCGGCGGACTCGGCCTCGGCGGCCTTGAGGACCTGCGCCTTGTGCGCCTCCCAGCGGGTCTGGGCAGCCGCGTACTCCTGCTCCCAGGCCTCGCGCTGGGCGTCGAAGCCGTCCTTCCACGCACCGGTCTCGGCGTCGAAGCCCTCCGGGTACTTGTACTCGCCGTTCTCGTCGTACTCGGCGAGCATGCCGTACAGGGCCGGGTCGAACTCGGTGCCGTACGGGTCGACCGACTCGTTGGCCTGCTTGAGCGACAGCGAGATGCGGCGGCGCTCCAGGTCGATGTCGATGACCTTGACGAAGACCTCTTCGCCCACCGACACGACCTGCTCGGCAAGCTCGACGTGCTTGCTGGAGAGCTCGGAGATGTGCACGAGGCCCTCGATGCCGTCCGCGACGCGGACGAACGCACCGAACGGAACGAGCTTGGTGACCTTGCCCGGGGTGACCTGGCCGATGGCGTGGGTGCGGGCGAAGACCTGCCACGGGTCCTCCTGCGTCGCCTTCAGCGACAGGGAGACGCGCTCGCGGTCGAGGTCGACCTCGAGGATCTCGACGGTGACCTCCTGGCCCACCTCGACGACCTCGGAGGCGTGCTCGATGTGCTTCCAGGACAGCTCGGAGACGTGCACGAGGCCGTCCACGCCGCCGAGGTCGACGAACGCGCCGAAGTTGACGATCGAGGACACGACGCCCTTGCGGACCTGGCCCTTGTGCAGGTTGTTGAGGAACGTGGTGCGCGACTCGGACTGCGTCTGCTCGAGCAGGGCGCGGCGCGAGAGGACCACGTTGTTGCGGTTCTTGTCGAGCTCGAGGATCTTGGCCTCGAGCTCCTGGCCGAGGTACGGCGTGAGGTCGCGGACGCGGCGCAGCTCGATGAGCGAGGCCGGCAGGAAGCCGCGGAGGCCGATGTCGACGATGAGCCCGCCCTTGACGACCTCGATGACCTGACCGGTGACGACGCCGTCGTTCTCCTTGATCTTCTCCACATCGCCCCAGGCGCGCTCGTACTGGGCGCGCTTCTTGGACAGGATCAGACGGCCTTCCTTGTCCTCCTTCTGGAGGACGAGGGCCTCGACCTGGTCGCCGACCGCGACGACCTCGTTCGGGTCGACGTCGTGCTTGATGGAGAGTTCGCGCGAGGGGATGACGCCCTCGGTCTTGTAGCCGACGTCGAGCAGAACCTCGTCGCGGTCGATCTTGACGATCGTGCCCTCGATGATGTCGCCGTCGTTGAAGAACTTCAGGGTCTTCTCGACCGCAGCCAGGAAGTCCTCGGCAGATCCGATGTCGTTGATCGCGACCTGCTTGGTGGCCGGGGCGGCCGTTGCGGTAGTCATGTAGTGGGTTGTCCTTGTTGATGGATACTCGGGCCGCGGCGCAGGCTCTGCGGGAGAGCGCAGGATCACGCCGAGGCGAATTCGGATGTGCTTTGTGTCACGCACGCGTGAGGAAGCCCCCACGGGTGACAGTTCATGCTATCAGGCGGCGGAGCGTGCCGGAAGCCGTCCTCGGCCGCCCCCGCGCACGCGGGCTGGCAGACTGTGCGCATGACCGACGCCGCGCCGAAGCTGCTCCTCCTCGACACCGCCAGCCTCTACTTCCGGGCGTTCTACGGCGTGCCGGACGCGGTCAAGGCGCCCGACGGCACCTCGGTGAACGCCGCGAGAGGGCTTCTCGACATGATCGCGAAGCTGATCACGGTCTACCGCCCCACGCACCTCGTGGCCTGCTGGGACGACGACTGGCGCCCGCAGTGGCGGGTCGACCTCATCCCCGGCTACAAGGCGCATCGCGTCGTCGAGGCGGTGCCGGGCGGCGCGGACATCGAGGAGGTGCCGGATCCGCTCGAGGCGCAGATCCCGGTCATCCGGGAGGCGCTCGGCGCGTTGCGCATCCCGATCATCGGTGTCGCCGAGCACGAGGCCGACGACGTGATCGGCACGCTCGCGACGATCGCGGACATGCCCGTCGACATCGTCACGGGCGACCGCGACCTGTTCCAGCTCATCGACGACGCCCGCGGGGTGCGCGTGGTCTACACGGCGCGCGGGATGAGCAACCTCGACGATCTCACCGAGGAGAGCGTGGTCAGGAAGTACGGGATCCTTCCGGCCCAGTACGCCGACTTCGCCACGATGCGCGGCGACGCCTCGGACGGACTCCCCGGCGTCGCGGGCGTCGGCGAGAAGACCGCGGCGACCCTGCTCGCCGCGCACGGCGACCTCGCCGCGATCCGCACGGCGGCGGTGACCTCGGACGGCATGTCGGCCGGAGTCGCGAAGAAGATCCTCGCCGCCGCGGACTACCTGGAGGTCGCGCCGACCGTGGTCCGCGTCGCGACCGGACTGCCGATCGCGGTGCCCGCGGAGCGGCTGCGGCCCCTCGACGCCGCCGAGACCGCCGCGGCCGTGTCGCTCGCGGAGCGCTGGAACCTGGGCACGTCGATGGCGCGGGCGCTGGCGGCGCTCAGCGGCACGGCCTGACCGCGGTCCCTGAGCGCCGACCTCGGTCCCTGAGCGTCCCGCCCTCGGCCCCTGAGCGTCCTGCCCTCGGCCCTGAGCCTCCCGCCCTCGGTCCCTGAGCCTGTCGAAGGGCCCGACCGGAGCGCCATCAGCCGGCCCAGCGCAGCAGGCGCTCGAGCCCCCAGGTGGTCACGATCCGCTCGGCCGGCACGCCCGCGCGTTCGGCGCGCTCGGCGCCGTGATCCAGCAGGGACAGCTGACCCGGCGCGTGCGCGTCGGAGTCGATGGAGAACAGGCACCCGATCTCCAGGGCCAGCGCGAGCAGCTCGTCGGGCGGATCCTGGCGCTCCGGACGCGAGTTGATCTCGACGGCGACGCCGTGCTCGGCGCAGGCCTCGAACACCGCCCGCGGCTCGAACTGCGACGGCGGGCGCGTGCCGCGATCCCCCTGCACGAGCCGGCCCGTGACATGTCCGAGCACGCTCACCCGGGGATTCGAGACCGCCTTCACGAGTCGGCGGGTCATGGGAGCGGGATCCATGCGCAGCTTCGAATGCGCGGACGCGACCACGATGTCGAGCTCGCCGAGCAGCGTGTCCTCCTGATCCAGCCCGCCGTCCTCGAGGATGTCGACCTCGATGCCGGTGAGCATGGTCAGACCGCCGCCGCTCTCCGCGCGTACAAGCGGCAGCTGGGAGCGCAGCCGCTCGGCGGTGAGGCCGCGGGCGACGCGCAGCCGCGGGGAATGGTCGGTGATCGCCTGGTACTCGTGCCCCAGGGCGCGCGCGGCATCGGCCATCGCTGCGAGCGAGGTCGTGCCGTCCGACCAGTCCGTGTGCGCGTGCAGGTCGCCGCGCAGGCGCGCGCGCAGCTCCGAGACGATCTCGGGCTCGACCTCGCCGCGCAGCTCCACGAGATAGGTCGGAGTCTCCCCCGCCAGCGCCTGCCGGATCACCGCGAAGGTCGAATCGCCGATGCCCTTCGTCGCCTGGATCCGGCCCAGATCTCCGCGCGCGTCCTCCGGCAGCGCGGCGTAGATCGCCGCGGCGGAGCGGAACGCCTTCGCCCGGTAGCGCGACGCGCGCTCCCGCTCCAGGAGCCGGGCGATCTCCAGCAGCGCGTCCTGCGGATCCATGCCGGTCAGACCGCCGCGAGCTCCTGCGAGGCGGCGACCCAGGCGTCCAGCTTCGCGAGGGCGCGACCGTCGTCGACCGCGGACTCGGCCCGCTGCAGGGCAGCGCCGAGCCGCGCGACGATCGGGACCTGCGCCTGGGCCGGGTCGTGCGAGAGCTCGTAGGCGACGATGCCCGCCGCGGCGTTCAGCAGCACGATGTCGCGCACCGGGCCGCGCTCGCCCTCGAGGGTGCGGCGCAGCACCCCGGCGTTGTGCTGCGGGGATCCGCCGACGAGATCGGCGAGCTCCGCGAGCGGGATGCCGAGGTCGCGGGGATCCAGATCATGCTCGTGGATGTCGCCGCGGGTCACCTCCCAGATCCGGCTGTGCCCGGTGGTGGTGAGCTCGTCGAGGCCGTCGTCGCCGCGGAACACCAGTGCGGTCGCCCCTCGGGTGCGGAACACCCCGGTGATCAGCGGCACCCGATCCAGCTGCGCGACGCCCACGGCGTTCGCCTCGGCGCGCGCCGGGTTGCACAGCGGGCCCAGCATGTTGAACACGGTCGGCACTCCGAGCTCCGCACGCACCGCTCCCGCGTTCTTGAAGCCCGGGTGGAAGGCACCGGCCCAGGCGAACGTGATGCCGGTGCGGTCGAGGATCTCGGCGACCGCCTGCGGATCCAGAGTCAGTTGCAATCCCAGAGCGCTCAGCACGTCGGACGAACCAGAGGCGGAACTGGCCGCCCTGTTCCCGTGCTTGACCACGGGGATCCCGGTGGCGCCGATGACGATCGCGGCGGTCGTCGAGACGTTCACGGTACCGATCCGGTCCCCGCCCGTGCCCACGATGTCCAGGACGTCGGAGGAGACCGGCAGCGGGACCGCTGCCTCGAGGATCGCGTCGCGGAAGCCGACGATCTCGTCGATCGTCTCGCCCTTCGCGCGCAGCCCGATCAGGAAGCCGGCGAGCTGCGCCTCGGTGGCCTGTCCGCGCATCACCTGGCGCATCGCCCAGGTCGACTCGTACACGCTCAGATCACGCCCCGCGAGGAGGGTGGAGAGGACGTCGGGCCAGGTCAGAACTTCCGCCATGCCTGCGATCCTACCGATGTGATCGAGTCGTGACCGTGCGAGGAAACCGCGTGCGCCCCGCGACACTCAGCGGATTCGGTGGCACCTCCGAGCGCGCACCGAGCCCGCCCCGGGTCGAACCGCCGCCGCCGGTGCGACAATCGGCGTCGCGGATCGGCCATAATGGACGGGTGACGACCTCAGCGACGTATGCCCCGGCGGCGAGAACGATCAAGCGCCCCAATCCGGTGGCTGTGGGAACCATTGTCTGGCTCGGCAGTGAGGTGATGTTCTTCGCGGGACTCTTCGCGATCTACTTCACGTTGCGCAGCACCTCACCGGAGCTCTGGGCGCATCGCACCAGCGAACTGAACGTCCCGTACGCGTTCGTCAACACGGTGGTCCTGGTCGCGTCCTCGTTCACGTGCCAGATGGGCGTGTTCGCCGCCGAGCGCATGCAGCCGTTCCGCGCCGTGAACGACAAGGGCCGCAAGCGCTGGGGCATGGTCGAGTGGTTCTGGCTGACCTTCGCGATGGGCGCGATCTTCGTGTCCGGCCAGGTGTGGGAGTACTCGCAGCTGGTCGCCGAGGGGATGCCGATCTCGGCGGACTCCTACGCGTCGGCCTTCTACATCACGACCGGCTTCCACGCGCTGCACGTCACCGGAGGCCTCGTCGCGTTCCTGCTCACGCTGGGTCGCGCATTCGCCGTCAAGAACTTCACGCACAAGGAGGCGACGACGGCCATCGTGGTGTCCTACTACTGGCACTTCGTCGACGTCGTGTGGATCGTGCTGTTCCTCGTCATCTATTTCCTCAAGTAAGAAGCGGAGCGGATTCCCGACATGGCACGTGAGAAGAAGCGCCGTTCCGGCCGTCGCAGCCCCCTGGCAGCTGCAGCCCTGATCGGGGCGGGCCTGATGATCACCGGCGGCATCTACGCCGGCGCGAATGCGGCGTTCGCCGCGTCGACGCCCGCATCCGCCACCACCCAGGTCTCCGCCGAGGAGGGTCAGAAGCTGTTCCAGGCGAACTGCGCGACCTGCCACGGCATGAACCTGCAGGGAACCTCGACCGGGCCGAGCCTCTACGGCGTCGGCGAGCTCGCGGTCGAGTTCCAGATGTCGACCGGGCGCATGCCGCTGCAGATGCAGGGACCGCAGGCGCCGCAGAAGCGCCCGCAGTTCACCGAGGAGCAGATCAGGGGGATCGCGGCCTGGGTCCAGTCCGTCGCTCCCGGACCGACCTACCCCGACGAGAAGATCCTCGACGGCAAGGGCGACCTGGCGCACGGCGCCGAGCTGTTCCGGATCAACTGCGCGATGTGCCACAACGTCGCGGGCGCCGGCGGCGCGCTGACCGAGGGCAAGTACGCACCGGGCCTGATGAAGACCAGCGCACTGCACATGTACGCCGCGATGGTGACCGGCCCGCAGAACATGCCGGTGTTCGGCGACATGAACCTGTCGCCCGAGGACAAGCGCGACATCATCTCGGCCCTGCTCTTCCAGCAGAAGGCCCCCCAGGTCGGAGGCATGGATCTCGGATCCCTCGGCCCCGTCTCGGAGGGACTGTTCATCTGGATCTTCGGAATCGGCGCTCTGGTCGCCATCACCGTGTGGATCACGGCGAAGTCCAACTGACGCCGGCTATCGAAGAACGTACGAGGAGAACCATGGCACACGACGACCCGCACGCTCTTGACCGGACCTATCAGGCACCGGCCGGGCTGAGCGTCGATGTCAGCGACCCCGCGCAGAACCCGGGGCTGCCGCCGCACCGCGAGCGCATCACCGATCTGGACCCGAAGGCGATGAACACCGCCGTACGCACGGTCTACACGCTCTTCTACCTCTCCCTCGCGGGCAGCATCTGGGCCGTCGCCGCCTACATGCTGTTCCCGATCGAGAGCGGCTCGCTCATCGACATCCGGTACAACAACCTCTTCATCGGTCTCGGCATCGCCCTCGCCCTGCTCGCGCTCGGCCTCGGCGGCATCCACTGGTCCAAGGCCGTGATGAGCGACAAGGAGTACATCGAGTACCGCCACCCCACGCGGGGCAGGGACTCGACGCGCGAGGCGGCCGTCCAGGCCTTCGCCTCCGCGAACGAGGAGTCCGGCTTCGGCCGTCGCGTGATGATCCGCAACTCGCTGATCGCCGCCGTCGTCGCCTCGATCATCCCCGGCATCACGCTGTTCCGCGGCCTGGCGCCGCAGAACACCCCGAGGACCCGATCGCGGGCGATCCGGTCAAGCTGCTCAAGCACACCATGTGGGACAAGGGCATGCGCCTCGCGCACGACCCGGACGGCACGCCCATCCGCGCGGCCGACATCGTCCTCGGATCCGCCGTGCACGTGATCCCGGAGCCGCTCACCAAGCTCGGCCACGAGGACGGCTACCTGGAGCAGAAGGCGAAGGCGATCGTGCTCCTCGTGCGCCTGCTCCCGGAGCAGCTGCACCCGTCGGAGGATCGCAAGGACTGGGCGTACGACGGCATCGTCGCGTACTCGAAGGTCTGCACGCACGTCGGCTGCCCCGTCGCCCTGTACGAGCAGCAGACGCACCACCTGCTCTGCCCCTGCCACCAGTCGCAGTTCGACATCACCGAGCAGGCCAAGGTCATCTTCGGTCCGGCTGCTCGCCCGCTGCCGCAGCTGCCCATCACCGTCGACGACGAGGGCTATCTCGTCGCGCGGAGCGACTTCAAAGAACCCGTCGGCCCGAGCTTCTGGGAGCGCCATTGAGCACCGCAACCGTTACCGAACAGCCGAAGTCGGAGAAGCCTCTCGGCGGACGATTCGTCGGCGCTGCGGCGAACTACATCGACGAGCGCACCAGCCTGTCCGGCTTCGTGAAGGAGCTGGGCCGGAAGATCTTCCCGGATCACTGGTCCTTCATGCTGGGCGAGATCGCCCTGTGGAGCTTCGTCGTCGTGCTGGTCTCCGGCACGTTCCTGACGTTCTTCTTCCAGGCGTCGATGGTGCCCACGCACTATGTCGGCGCCTACCCGCCGATGCGCGGCGTGGAGATGTCCGCGGCGATGAATTCCACGCTGCACATCTCGTTCGACCTGCGCGGCGGCCTGCTGGTCCGGCAGATCCATCACTGGGCCGCCCTGACGTTCGTGGCCGGCATCGGCGTGCACATGCTGCGCGTGTTCTTCACGGGCGCGTTCCGCAAGCCGCGTGAGCTGAACTGGGTGATCGGCTTCGTGCTGTTCATCCTGGCTCTGGCCGAGGGCTTCACCGGCTACTCGCTTCCGGACGACCTGCTCTCCGGCAACGGTCTGCGCATCATCGACGGCATGATCAAGGGCTTGCCCCTGATCGGCACCTGGACCTCGTTCCTGCTCTTCGGCGGCGAGTTCCCCGGCGACCAGATCGTGGGCCGCCTGTACACGCTGCACATCCTGCTCCTGCCGCTGCTGGTCATCGGCTTGGTCGTGCTGCACCTGATGCTCATGGTCATCAACAAGCACACGCAGTTCGCGGGCCCCGCGCGCACGGAAGAGAACGTCGTGGGCTACCCGATGATGCCGATCTACATGTCGAAGATGGGCGGCTTCCTGTTCATCACGTTCGGCGTGGTCGTGCTGATCGCGTCGCTGTTCCAGATCAACCCGATCTGGGTCTACGGACCGTACGACCCCTCCCCCGTATCCGCGGGCACGCAGCCGGACTGGTACATCGGGTTCGCCGACGGCGCGCTGCGCCTGGCGCCGTCCGATCTCGATGTGGTCTTCCTCGACCACACCTGGTCGTTCGGGATCATCCTGCCCGTGATCGTGCTCGGCCTGTTCATCGTGACCGTGATGTTCTACCCGTTCATCGAGGCCTGGCTCACCGGTGACAAGCGGGAGCACCACATCGCGCAGCGTCCGCGTACGTCCGCGACCCGCACCGCGATCGGCGTGGCCGGCATGGTGTTCTACGCGACCCTCTGGGCGGCCGCCTCGTCCGACCTCATCGCGACGCACTTCATGCTCACGATGGAGGGTGTCATCCACACGCTCCAGGCGCTGCTGTTCGTCGGTCCGGTGCTCGAGCTACTTCATCACCAAGCGCTTCTGCATCGCCCTGCAGAAGAAGGACCGCGAGATCGTCCTGCACGGCTACGAGTCCGGACGCATCGTCCGCCTCCCCGGCGGCGAGTTCATCGAGGTGCACAAGCCGGTCGACGTCTACGACCGCTGGAAGCTCGTCGACGTCGAGACGTACGAGCCGCTCGTGGTCCGTCCGAACGCCAAGGGCCGCATCCCGTGGACGCAGAACCTGCGTTCGGCGATGTCCCGCTGGTTCTTCGAGGACCGTCTCTCCCCGCTCACGCAGACCGAGCTCGCCGCCGCCGACGCTCATCAGCGTCACGTGCTGCACGACACCGACGAGGCGGCGCACGACGAGATCGTGGCGTCGCACCAGCGCGCCGGTGTGAGCGAGGACCAGATCGTCCCGGTCGACGGTTCGCACGTCAGCGAGACGCCGAACACGCCGAGCTCGGTGCTGGCATCCGATTCGCTTCCGCCGAAGGAAGACGGCAGGTAGGCCGCTCCCCCGCTCCGCCACGAAGGCCCCGTCATGCGACGGGGCCTTCGTCGTGTCCCGCACACCATGCGTCGAGTAGCCTGGCGTCATGACCAGCGCACAGGATCATTTCGCCGCCAAGCTCGCCTACGAGACCGATGCCAGCGACCTGCACGCGGCCCGTAAAGCCGGGGAGCGGATCGCTGTCGTCGACGTGCGCTCCGACGAAGCCTGGGCACAGGGACGCATCGTCGACGCCGTCCACATGCCCTACCGCGAGATCGCCGTCCGCGCCGCGCAGGAGATCCCGCCGGGCACGCCCGTCGTGGTGTACTGCTGGAGCCCCGGATGCAACGCCGGCGACAAGGGCGCCCTGGAGTTCGCGAAGCTCGGCTACGACGTTCGCCTCATGATCGGCGGCTTCGAGTACTGGGCCCGCGAGGGCTATCCGATCGAGGACGCCGACGGCGTGCATCACCGCCCGGTGGATCCGCTGACGGGCGTCCCCCGCATCCGCACGCTCGTCTGAGCCGCACGGAGTTATCCACACCCCGCAACGCCGCCGGCACTGCTCCCTCTAGCCTCGAAGCGTCCACGCTTCGAGAGGAATGCCGTGCACCGCAAGAACCTCATGATCCCTGTCGCTGCGGCGATTGCCCTCGGCTCCGTCGTGTCGTGCTCACCGGCTGCTCTCCGGCCCCTGAAGACGACTGGGTGACCCCGCGGGAGCCGAGCTGGGTCGTCGATGCCACGCTCATGAGCCCACCCGTCATCGCCGGCGATACGGTGCTCGCCTATGTGCATGAGCCTGACGACGCCGAATCGGTCGTCGCCTGGGATCGCGCGACGGGATCGGAGCTCTGGCGGTCTCGCGCGCTCCCGGCCCGGACCGCGCCGGGAGTCGACCACCGCATCGCAGTCATCGAGAAGGACGGCGCCTGGCAAGTCGCGTTCCTGGCTCCGCAGCAGGTCGACGACCCGCCGAAGTCCTGGATGCGCCTCACGGTCGCCGACACACGCACGGGCCAGGATCTCGTCCCGCAGCTGCGCGATGAGCCGGTCTGGGCGCGACGCCCCTCGACGTGCACGGACGGGTCGGCCTTCTGTCTCGAGGGTTACCGGAAGAACGGGCCGCGCACGGACGGCGTGCTCGTGCTGAGGGACGGTGCGCTCGTGACGGACGACGACCCCGATGCGGGATTCAGTCCGAACGGATTCCTGGTCGGAAACCGCGTCTCACTGTCCTATGGCGACCTGAACGAGGTGCGTTACGGCGCCGGCGGCGCGTTCGCGTGGCAGAGATCCTACGAGGACGTCTTCGGAGCGGGAACCGGTGCCTCGGGAGGGTGGGCCTGGCAGGATGACGATGAGAAGCTGCCCGTGATCGGATGGGGAGCCCAGGCCTCGCCGGAGATCGTCAGCTACCCCGCCTCCGATGTCCGCGATCTGACCGCCGGGCGCACGGTCGGACTCGACCGCGGGACCGGGGCGACGTTGTGGGCGCGAGCGCATACGGCGCCGTGCCTCTTCTCCGCGTTCGGCGTCGAACCGAACGATGACGGGATCATCCCGTTGTGTCGTTTCCGCTCGGGATCCCTCCTGCGTCACTTCGAGAAGAAGGGCGAGCCCGCCCGGCTCACCTACCGGGACGTCGATGTCGACCTCATCGGCGTGGAGGCCGACACGGGTGAGATCGCCTGGACCGTGCCACTGGGCGACGAGCCGCGCAACTACTCGTACGATCAGCAGCCGAAGGCGCCCTGGTCGGATTCCGAGGATCATGTCATCGCCATCATCGACGGCGTGCGCACCGTCGTCGATCTGCACGACGGATCGCGACGCACGCTCCAGACCGAGGCCGAAGCGCTCTGCAGGCCCCACGACGCACGGGTCGCGCTCCGCAGCAGCTGGGAGGACGCCACCTACCAGGCCGCCACGAACACCGTGCTCTGCAACGCGAACGGCCAGGTGAATCGCAGCGAGTGGCCGTCCGCCGCAGCACTCGCCCTTGCGGGCTTCGACATCCACGGCGACATCGCGATGGTGTTCGACGGCAGACTCGTGTTCTTCAGCGCCATCGCCCCTACGACCTCACCCGAGAGCACGAGCAGCACGCCCTCCCCGCATCACTGACGGGCGTCTTCTCGGTCCGCACCGTCCCTCAGACGACAAGACCCCCGGAACGGTGTTCCGGGGGTCTTGTCGAACCTGCGCCGCTCAGCGCGCGAAGTGTCCGCGGTAGTACTCGTAGACCCAGCCCACGATCGCGACGGCGAAGATCGCCAGCGCCACGGGGAAGAGGAACTCGCCGACGGCCAGCGCGATCGCGCCCGTCGCCGCGGAACCCGCCAGCACGATCGGCCACCAGGACCACGGGCTGAACTCGCCGAGCTCCGGATCGCCGTCGTCGATGTCGCTGGTCAGGATGTCCTCGGGCAGCGAACCGCCCTGCGCCTTGTGCGTGCGATCCAGATAGAACGCGATCATCGCGGCCATGAACGCGGCGAAGAACAGCGCCACAGTGCCGACCCACTCGATCGCGGTGACGATCGGGCGATCCGGGTGCGCAAGGATGTTCCACCCCGTGTAGGTCACGCCCATGAGGGCGAAGAACCCGGTGAGGATCCACCAGAGGACGATGTTGTCGCGCATGGGTCAGTGGCCCTTTCCGTCAGCGGCCGCGGCGACCGGGTGCTCGGCGGCCTCCGGGTGGTTGAGGTCGAACGCGGGACGCTCGCTGCGGATGCGCGGGATCGAGGTGAAGTTGTGCCGCGGCGGCGGGCAGGACGTCGCCCACTCGAGCGAGGCGCCGTACCCCCAGGGGTCGTTCACGGTGACCTTCGGCGCCTTGCGCGCCGTGAGCCAGACGTTCAGGAAGAACGGCAGCATCGAGGCGCCGAGGATGATCGCGCCGATCGTCGAGACCTGGTTCTCCCACGTCCAGTTGTCGTACGGCCGAGTAGTCGGCGTAACGACGCGGCATGCCGTCGACGCCCAGCCAGTGCTGGATCAGGAACGTCATGTGGAAGCCGATGAAGAGCATCCAGAAGTGCACGTAGCCGAGGCGCTCGTTGAGCATCCGGCCGGTCCACTTCGGCCACCAGAAGTAGAAGCCGGCGAACATCGCGAACACGACCGTGCCGAACACCACGTAGTGGAAGTGCGCGACGACGAAGTAGGAGTCGGAGAGGAAGAAGTCCAGCGGCGGGGACGCGAGGATCACGCCGGTGAGACCGCCGAAGACGAACGACACCAGGAAGCCGAGCGCGAAGACCATGGGCGTCTCGAACGTGACGGATCCGCGCCACAGCGTGCCGATCCAGTTGAAGATCTTCACGCCGGTCGGGCACCGCGATCAGCATCGTCATGAGGGCGAAGAACGGCAGCAGCACGGAGCCGGTGACGTACATGTGGTGCGCCCACACCGCGACGGACAGCGCGGCGATCGAGATGGTCGCGTAGACGAGCGTCTTGTATCCGAAGATCGGCTTGCGGCTGAACACCGGGAAGATCTCGGAGACGATGCCGAAGAACGGCAGCGCGATGATGTACACCTCGGGGTGGCCGAAGAACCAGAACAGGTGCTGCCAGAGCAGCACGCCGCCGTTGGCCGGGTCGTAGATGTGCGCGCCGAGGATGCGGTCGGCGGCGGCGGCCAGGATCGCCGCGGCGAGCACCGGGAACGCCATCAGCACGAGCAGGCTCGTGATGAGCGTGTTCCACGAGAAGATCGGCATGCGCCACATCGTCATGCCCGGGGCGCGCATGGTGATGATCGTGGTGATGAAGTTCACGGCGCCGAGGATGGTTCCGAATCCGGAGATGCCGAGGCCCATCATCCACAGGTTGCCGCCGGCACCCGGGGTGAACGATGCGCTCGCGAGCGGCTGGTAGGCGAACCAGCCGAACGACGCCGCGCCCTGCGGGGTGAGGAAGCCGGCGACCGCGATGGTCGAGCCGAACAGGAACAGCCAGAACGCGAACGCGTTCAGACGCGGGAACGCGACATCGGGCGCGCCGATCTGCAGCGGCAGGATCGCGTTCGCGAAGCCCGCGAACAGCGGCGTCGCGAACATCAGCAGCATGATCGTGCCGTGCATCGTGAAGAGCTGGTTGTACTGCTCCTTCGTCGGCACGATCTGCATGCCCGGCGAGAACAGCTCGGCGCGGATGATGAGCGCCATCACGCCGCCGAGGAGGAAGAACAGCACCGACGCGATCAGGTACATGTACCCGATCGTCTTGTGGTCGGTGGAGGTGACCCACTTGACGACGATGTTGCCCTTCTGCTCGACGCGGGTCGAGCTGAGCAGGGCCGCCTGACGCGGCGGGATCGTCGTGGGCCGGGCGCCAGCCTCCGACGTGCCGGGAAGAGTGCTCGTCATCGTGATTACTTCGCTTCCGGGGTCGTCTCGTTCTTCCCGGTGGTGCCGGGGAGGTTGTTCAGGCGGTCGTAGGCGTCGGTGATGTCGCCCGTGTTGCCCTCGTCATGCAGCTTGGTCAGGTACGCCTGGTACTCCGCGTCGCTGACGACCTTCACGTTGAAGAGCATCATCGAGTGGTACTCGCCGCAGAGCTCGGCGCACTTGCCCTGATAGGTGCCCTCTCGGGTCGGCGTGAAGGACCACGAGTTGTCCTTGCCGATGTACATGTCCTTCTTGTAGAGGAAGTCGATGATCCAGAAGGAGTGGATCACGTCGCGCGACTGCAGCGTGATGTGCACCTTCTTGTCGACCGGCAGGTACAGCGTCGGCAGAGCCGCCTGATCGATGTTGCCCGGCCTTGTCCGGCTGCGCCTGCACGCCCATGGTCCAGACCGCGTCGGAGTTGTCCTTCTCGGTGCCGTCGTACTGGAAGTCCCACGCCCACTGCTTGCCGATCGCGGTGATCGACACGTCCGGCTCATTGCCCGGGCCGTACTGCGTCTCGATGATGGTCTGGTCGCGCGCCGTGAAGGCGAACATGCCGGCCACGAGGATCAGCGGCACGAGCGTGTAGAAGATCTCCATCGGCATGTTGTAGCGCAGCTGCACCGGCAGGCCGGTCTGGCCCTTGCGCCGGCGGTACGCGATCGCGGCCCAGCCCATCAGTCCCCACGTGATGATGCCGACGACGAGCAGGACGATCCAGGAGTTGACCCAGAGCGACGTGACGCGCTCCGTCTGGTTCGTGGCGGACGTGCCGTCGTCGAAGCCGGGGAGGAATCCGCGCATCTCGACGGGAGTGCATCCCGCGAGGGCCACGGCTGCCGCTACTCCCAGGGGGAGAGCAGCCCAACGAAGGCGGCGTTTCGAGGGCACGGTGCACCTTTCAGATCGCGGACATGGGCAAGCCCATTCTAGGGCAACCTCACACCCGTTTCACGCCATCCACGCAGGTTCGGCGTGGCTGACGCAGGGGTTGGAGAGGCGGATTCCGCGCTCAGTGGAAGCTGTCGCCGCACGCGCAGGAGCCCTGCGCGTTGGGGTTGTCGATCGTGAAGCCCTGCTCCGAGATCGTGTCCTTGAAGTCGATCGCCGCGCCGTCCAGGTACGGCACGCTCATGTTGTCGACGATGACCTCGACGCCGTCGAAATCGACGGTCTCGTCGCCTTCGAGATAGCGCTCGTCGAAGTACAGCTGATAGATCAGGCCGGAGCAGCCGCCGGGCTGCACGGCGACGCGCAGACGCAGGTCGTCGCGTCCCTCCTGCTCCAGCAGGCTCTTCACCTTCGCGGCTGCCGCCTCGGTCAGCGTCACGCCGTGCGCGGTGGTGGTCTCGGGGGTGAGGGTGATGTCGCTCATATCGCTCCTTGGATCGGCCGTGAACCAGCACGGATTCCGTTCCTCGAGTCTACCGCCGCGCACTCCCCCGGCGTCGCGCGCCGCCGGTCACAGGATCATCTCGTGACGGCGCGGTCCCCGCTCACAGCACGACCTCGTTCATCCGGGTGAGCAGCAGCGCCTCGGTCGCGATCGCGTGCCGGAAGGTGTCCAGGTGCAGGGACTCGTTCGGGCTGTGCGCGCGGGCGTGCGGATCCTCGACGCCGGTGACGAGGATCTGCGCGCCGGGGAACGTCTCCACCAGGTCGGCGATGAACGGGATCGAGCCTCCGACCCCGAGGTCGACGGGCGCCTTGCCGTAGCCGTCGGCCATGGCGCCGCGCGCCAGGCCGACCGCCCAGCCGGACGTGTCGACGAGGAACGGGTTGCCGAGGTCCACGTCGGAGAAGGTCAGCTCCGCGCCGAACGGCGCGTGCGCGCGCAGGTGCGCCTCGAGGGCGGCGTAGGCGTCCTCGGCGCTCTGGCCCGGGGCGACCCGGCAGCTGAGCACGACGGTGGTCTCCGGCGCCAGCGTGTTCGACGCGGCCGCGACCGAGGTCGCGTCGATGCCGATCACCGTGACGGCGGCTTGTTCCAGATCCGGCTCAGGATCGTGCCGTCGCCGATGGGCGAGACGCCCGGCAGCAGTCCCGCCTCGTCGCGCAGCGTCGCCTCGGTGTAGTCGGGCGTCTCCGCCTCGCGCACCGCGAGGCCCTCGACGGCGACGGATCCGTTCTCGTCCCAGAGCGAGTTCGAGCAGCCGGATCGTGGCGAGCATCGCGTCGGGCACGGCGCCGCCGAACATCCCGGAGTGCGAGGCGTGCTCGAGGGTGCGGATCCTGAGCGTGAAGCGCACCGCGCCGCGCAGGGAGACGGTGAGGCCAGGGGTCTCGGAGTCCCAGTTGCCGGAGTCGGCGACGACGATCGCGTCGGCGCGCAGCGCATCCTCGTTGTCCGTCAGGAACTGCGCGAACGAGCGGGAGCCGTACTCCTCCTCGCCCTCGATGAACATCGCGATGCCGAGGTCGAGGTCGTCCCCGAGAGCGTCGGCCACGGCGCGGATCGAGGCGATGTGCGCCATGATGCCCGCCTTGTCGTCGGCAGCCCCCCGGCCGTACAGCCGGCCGTCGCGCACGGTCGGCTCGAACGGCGGGGTCTCCCACAGCTCGTCGGCTCCCGGGGGCTGCACGTCGTGGTGCGCGTAGAGCAGGATCGTGGGCCGGCCGTTGCGGGCCGCGCGGGTGGCGAGCACGGCGGGCTGCCCCTGCTCATCCGTGCCGGGGATCGCGGCGCGCAGCACGCGCACGCTGTCGAAGACGCCGGTGCCCTCCGCGAGCTCGGCGACCGCGGCCGCGCTGCGCTCGAGCTGGGTCTGGTCGAAGGCGGGCCAGGCGATCCCGGGGATCCGCACCAGCGCGCCGAGATCGGCCAGCGCGGACGGGATCCCGGAGGACACGGCGGCGGCGACGGCGGCTTCGAGGTCGCCGGCGGCGGTGACCGAGGAGGAGGGAGAAGTCATGCGAGTAATCTTAGAGAACACCCGTTTTCCTCCTCTCTCGAATCACAGGAGCCTTCGTGCCGACCACCCCCTCCCCCTCGACCAACGACGACTCCGCCGAGGAGACGTCCGGCAAGGGGCGTCGCACGCCGACGCGCGCCGAGCAGGAGGCCGCCCGCCGGCGCCCGCTGGTGCCGGACACCAAGGAGGCCAAGGCGCAGGCGCGGGCGGATCTGCGTCAGCGCCAGGACCGGCAGCGCATCGGCATGGCCAACGGCGAGGAGAAGTACCTCCCGGCCCGTGACCGCGGCCCGCAGCGCCGCTACGTGCGCGACTACGTCGACGCCGGCTGGCACCTCAGCGAGTGGGTGATGGCGCTGATGGTGGTCGTGATCATCGTCTCGCTCATCCCGAACCCGCTCGTCGCCTACTGGGCGTTCATCGGCCTGTGGGCCTTCATCGCGCTCTCCGTGCTGGACATGGTGCTGCTCGGAATGCGCGTGAAGCGGAAGATCGACGACAAGTTCGGCAAGGACAAGCGCGAGCGCGGCCTCGGCTGGTACGCCGGGATGCGCGCGCTGCAGATGCGCTTCATGCGCCTGCCGAAGCCGCAGGTCAAGCGCGGCCAGTACCCGGTCTGATCCCCTCGTCGCGCAGTCCGCGGTCGATCTGACGCGCCCAGAACGGGCCGCGGTAGAGGAACGCCGTGTAGCCCTGGACGAGGGTCGCGCCCGCCTCCAGCCGCTCGCGCACCTCGGCGCCGGTCTCCACGCCGCCGACCGAGATGACGCAGAACTCCGCCGGCACCGCCGCGCGCACGATGCGCAGCACCGCGAGCGAACGCTCCTTGAGCGGCGCCCCGGAGAGCCCGCCCTCTCCCGCGGCGGCGACCTGCGCGGGATCCGTCGCGAGCCCGTCGCGGGAGATCGTCGTGTTGGTGGCGATGAGGCCGGACAGTCCCTCGGCGACGGCGAGCCGCGCGATCGCGGCGATCTCCTCGTCGGGCAGGTCGGGGGCGATCTTGACGAGCAGCGGTGTGCTGCCCGCCGCGGCCTTGACCGCGCGCAGCAGCGGCGCGAGCGTCTCCACGGCCTGCAGCCCGCGCAGGCCCGGCGTGTTCGGCGACGACACGTTGATGGCCAGGTAGTCGGCGAGCGGGGCGAGCCGCACGGCGGAGGCGACGTAGTCGGCCGTGGCGTCCTCCACCGCGACCACCCGGCTCTTGCCGATGTTCACGCCGATCACCGCGCTCGGGCGACGCCGGCGCAGCTTCCACAGGCGCTTCTCGGCGGCCTCGGCGCCCGCGTTGTTGAAGCCCATGCGGTTCACGACGGCGCGGTCCGGGATCAGGCGGAACAGCCGCGGCTTCGGGTTGCCCGGTTGCGGGACCGCGGTGATCGTGCCGACCTCGACATGTCCGAACCCGAGAGCCGACAGTCCGCGCACGCCCACGGCGTTCTTGTCGAAGCCCGCGGCGAT
The DNA here is from genome assembly GCA_963791605.1 of uncultured Actinomycetota bacterium. Lineage (GTDB taxonomy): Bacteria > Actinomycetota > Actinomycetes > Actinomycetales > Microbacteriaceae > Microbacterium. The sequence goes on from CAWBTB010000010.1 coordinate 134,749, forward strand.
GCCGAACGGGGTCGGGAACGTCAGTCCCAGCGCGTGGACCTGCTCCGCCGGATCCGGCCGGGTCAGCGCGCGCGCGATCCAGGCGAACGGGGGCACGCCCAGCACCCGCACCACGACCATGCCGGCGTGGTGCGCGAACTCGGGATCGAAGCGCGCGAGGACGAGGCGGAAGAGCAGGGCATACATCCCTGCCAGGCTACCGGTCGGCGGAGGCGGATCCTGACGGGGCGCCGTGATGATCCGCGCGCAGCTCGGCGATCGACGCCTCGAAGTCCTCGAGCGAGTCGAACGCCTGGTAGACGCTCGCGAACCGCAGGTACGCCACCTCGTCGAGATCGCGGAGCGGTCCGAGGATCGCCAGACCGATCTCGTTGGCGTCGAGCTGGGACACGCCGGTCTGCCGCACGGTCTCCTCGACCCGCTGGGCGAGCACGGCCAGGTCCCCTTCGGTGACCGGACGCCCCTGGCAGGCCTTGCGCACGCCGGCGATCACCTTCTCGCGGCTGAACGGCTCCATCACGCCCGCTGCGCTTGATCACGTTCAGGCTCGCGGTCTCCGTGGTCGAGAACCGGCCGCCGCACTCGGGGCACTGGCGGCGCCGGCGGATGGACAGGCCGTCATCGCTCGTGCGGGAGTCGATGACCCGGGAGTCCGGGTGACGGCAGAACGGGCAGTGCATTCGTGACAGCCTACGCCCCGGTGACAGGTGCGGGGACGAAGCGCGCCTCGACCGCCTCGCCGTGCGCGGGCAGCACCTCCGCCTCGGCCAGCGCGACCACTCCTTCGCGGGCGCGGCGCGAGGGCCTCGCGGTCGTAGCGAGATGACCTGCTGCGGGCGGAGGAACGTGTACGCGCCGAGCCCGGATGCGATACCGCGCCTGTCCCCCGGTCGGCAGCACGTGGTTGCTGCCGGCCAGGTAGTCGCCCAGGCTCACCGGGGTCTGATCGCCGACGAAGACCGCTCCGGCGCTCGTGAAGACGGCGGCGGCCTCCTCCGCGTCGACGAGGTGCAGCTCGAGGTGCTCGGGCGCATACGCGTTGCTGAAGGCCACCGCGGCCGCCCGGTCGTCGACGAGCACGATCGCGGACTGCGGTCCGGCCAGCGCCGTCTGCACGCGGACGCTGTGCCGGGTGCGTGCCGCGGCGGCCTGCGACCTCGGCCGCGACGCGGTCCGCGAGATCGATCGGAGTCCGTCACGAGGACCGCGGAGGCCTGCTCGTCGTGCTCGGCCTGGCTGATCAGATCAGCGGCGATGAGGCGCGGATCCGCCTGCCGCATCCGCGACGATGAGGATCTCGGTCGCGCCCGCCTCGGAGTCCGTCCCGACCACGCCCGCGACCGCGCGCTTCGCGGACGCGACGTAGTTGTTGCCCGGCCCGGAGATCACGTCGACCGGATCGAGGCCGATCGCGGCCACGCCGTGGGCGAGCGCGCCGATCGCGCCCGCTCCGCCGATCGCGTAGACCTCGTCGATGCCGAGCAGCCCTGCCGCCGCGAGGATCGTCGGGTGGATCCGTCCGTCTTCGCTCGCCTGCGGCGGCGAGGCGAGAGCGATGCTGCCGACACCGGCGACCTGCGCGGGGACGACGTTCATCACGACGCTCGACGCGAGCGGCGGCCTTGCCACCGGGGATGTAGACGCCCACCCGCCCGACCGGCTGCCAGCGCTGCACGATGCGCGCGCCGGGGCCGATCTCGGTCACGCGCGGCGAGGGCACCTGCGCCGCCGACCCTTGACGGACTCGCTCGATCGCGGTCTCGAGGGCGGCCCGGACGCGGGTGTCCACGCCGGCGAGCGCCTCGTCGATGTGCTCCTGCGGCACCCGGATCGCATGTCCGGTGACCCGATCGAACCGCTCCGCCTGCTCGCGCAGCGCCGCCTCGCCGCGATCGCGGACGTCGTCCACGATCGCCGTCGCGGTCGCGAGCGCCTCCGCCCGCGCCGCGGTCGCACGCGGCACCGCGGCCAGCATCTCGGCGGTGGAGAGGGAGCGTCCCCTCAGGTCGATCGTCTGCATGCGTCCTCAGCCTCTGGTCATCTTCTCGGTGTCGTGCAGGTAGCCGACACGGCCGTCGTCGTGGCGCACCACGAAGGCGCCGCCGCGGTCCTCGAGTACCAGGATCCACGCATCGGGCCCGATCCGGAAAATCTCGTCACCCCGGGCGTCATGAACCGGCCGGACGTCGGGAGCCAGCGCCCAGAACGGCTGGGGCTGCGCCCCGGCGGCCGGTGCTGCCGCGGAGCGCCTGCCTGCCGCCGGCACGTCGACCGCGTGGGTGGCGACGTCCTCCGCGGGAGAGGGCTCGAGCAGTTCGCCGAGGACCTGTGTCATCGTGTCGGACGGGTTGATCAGCCCCGTCTCGGTGTCGGTCTCGGCGTCGGTGTCGGCTTCGGCGTCGGCTTCGGCCTCGGTGGCGGTGTCGGCGGGGACGTGAGCCTCTGCGGCGACATCGGCCTCGACGGCGGCTTCGGTTTCGGTTTCGGCGTCGACCGCGGCTTCGGTCCCGAGCTGCGTGGCCGCCTCCTCGACGGGCTGATCCGCGGCCGTGGACAGCCGAGTCGTCTCGAAGATCGCCACGGTGGGAGCATCCGCGAGCGGAGCCGACGCGGCGTCACGCCCCGCGTCGTCCCGGGCGACCGCGTCGTCCCGGTCCGGGGCGACCGCGCCGTCGAGCGCGTCCGAGGCCAGGAACGACTCGCGGTGCTGCTCCGGGATGTACCCGGGCGCGGCGAGCGCAGGAGCGCCCGAGGCGCTCCCCGACACGTGCGTCGCCGCAGGCACCTCGTTCTCGTGCAGGAGTCCGGGGTCCACGTCATCCGCCGACTGCGGATCCGAGATGCTGCCGCGCGCGCGCACCGGGCGCGGCTTCGAGAACACGGGCCGGACCGGATCGGCGTTGCGGTGCGCGAGCGTCTCCATGCGGCCCTGGAAATCCTCGCGGAGGGCGGGGATGAGGGCCGCGAAGACGGTCACCACGACGAGCGCCAGCATCACCACGATCTCGCCCCAGGCCGGCCATGTGATGGCGAGGGACTGCCTGGTCGCGCCGACCAGCACGACCTGCTGCCAGAGCAGCACCACCCAGCTGACCGCGGCCACGCTGTAGGCGACAGACGCGAACTGGTCGATGCCCAGGGATCCGACCCGCCGGATCCCGTCCGGGGACAGCCGGCGCAGCACGATCAGGAACGTCGCCGCGGTCGGTACGCCGATCGTGAGGACCCAGGCCCCGTTCATCGTCCACACGGTCGAGGTGATGTCGAGGATGGTGCCCGCACCGGGCACGAACGACAGCGCGAACGCGAGCACCCAGGCGCCGACGATGATCAGCTCCCGCAGGGTGAAGCCGAAATGCCCCTGCTGCGGGGCCACGGTGGGAAGCGGCAGGTCGTCGTGCGCGGCGGGCTGCACGTCGTCTCGGGTCCGAGACTCCTCGTTCTGCTCGATCTCAGCGAAGGGGAGGTCGCCGGTCATCAATGAATCCTTTCGTCGTGCGGCCGCAGGGGACTCGGCCGTCGAACGCGCCGATACTACCCGCCCGCAATGGAGAGGTCCTGAGCGTCCGCGTCATGCAGGGCCGCGACGGAACGACGGGGTCGATGCTCTCTCAGCCGATGCACTGCGGGCCGAGCAGGGACTTCAGGTCGCCGAACAGGTCGGCCGTGACCGACACCGGCAGCGGCACCTCGAACACCTTGGCGCGGCCGCCGCGATGCATGGTCAGCACCACCTCGGTCTGGCCCGCGTGGCGGCGCAGCACCTCGGCCAGGTCCTCGATCACGCGCTCGGTGGCGCGCTGCTCCGGCACGATCAACGACAGTGCACCGGCGGCGTCGAACGCGCCCACGTCGGGCGTGAAGGCCGACTGCGCGTGCAGGTTCATGCCGTCGTCGCGGCGGGAGATCCGCCCGCGCACCGCGAGGATGGAATCCTGCTGGAGCGTGCTCTGGAACTCCAGGTAGGTCTTGCCCATGAACATGATCGTGATCTCGCCGTGGAAGTCCTCGATCGTGATCATGCCGTACGGGTTCCCGCTGGCCTTGGCGACGCGGTGCTGCACGCTCGTGACGAGCCCGGCGACGGTCACCTGGTCGCCGTCCTGCAGGTCCTCGGACTCCAGCAGGCTGTTGATCGCGATCGAGGCATGCTTCGCGAGCGGGACCTCGAGTCCTGCGAGCGGGTGGTCCGACACGTACAGGCCGAGCATCTCGCGCTCGAACGCGAGCTTGTCCTTCTTGGTCCACTCCGGGCGGTTCGGGACCTTGGGCGGGGCGACCTCCTCGATCTCGTCGTACAGGCTGTCGAAGTCGAAGCCGATCGCTCCCTGGGCTTCGTTGCGCTTCTGGTCGACCGACGCCTCGACGGCGTCCTCGTGGATCTCCACGAGCGCGCGGCGCGTGTCCCCCATCGAGTCGAAGGCGCCCGCCTTGATCAGCGACTCCACGGTGCGCTTGTTCGCGACCTGCAGCGGCACCTTCTTCAGGAAGTCGTGGAAGGACGTGAAGTTCTCCTCCTGACGGGCCTGCACGATCCCCTCGACGACGTTGGACCCGACGTTGCGCACCGCGCCCAGGCCGAAGCGGATGTCCTCGCCGACGGCGGCGAAGTAGTTGATCGACTCGCGCACGTCGGGCGGCAGCACCTTGATGCCCATGCGGCGGCACTCGTTCAGGTACAGCGCCATCTTGTCCTTGGAGTCGCCGACGCTGGTCAGCAGCGCCGCCATGTACTCGGCGGGATAGTGCGCCTTGAGGTACGCCGTCCAGTACGAGATCACGCCGTACGCGGCGGAGTGCGCCTTGTTGAAGGCGTAGTCGGAGAACGGCAGCAGGATCTCCCAGAGCGCGTTGACCGCGCCGTCGGAGTAGCCGTTCGCGTGCATGCCCGCCTGGAAGCCCTCGAACTGCTTGTCCAGCTCGGACTTCTTCTTCTTGCCCATCGCGCGGCGCAGGATGTCGGCCTGGCCGAGCGAGAACCCGGCCACCCGCTGCGCGATCGCCATCACCTGCTCCTGGTAGATGATGAGGCCGTAGCTCTCGTCCAGGATGTCCTTCAGCGAATCCGCGAACTCCGGGTGGATCGGGGTGATCTCCTGCAGCCCGTTCTTGCGCAGCGCGTAGTTCGTGTGCGAGTTCGCGCCCATGGGACCGGGGCGGTACAGCGCGATGAGGGCCGAGATGTCGCTCGAAGTTGTCCGGCTTCATCAGGCGCATGAGGGAGCGCATCGGGCCGCCGTCGAGCTGGAACACGCCGAGCGAGTCGCCGCGGCCGAGCAGGTCGTAGGACGGGCCGGTCGTCGAGCGCGAGATCCTCGAGCACGAGCTCCTCGCCCCGGTTCATCCGGATGTTCGTCGAGCGCGTCGGAGATGATCGTGAGGTTGCGCAGCCCCAGGAAGTCCATCTTGATCAGGCCGAGCGACTCGCAGGACGGGTAGTCGAACTGCGTGACGATCTGGCCGTCCTGCTCGCGCTTCATGATCGGGATGATGTCGATCAGCGGGTGCGAGGACATGATCACGCCGGCCGCGTGCACGCCCCACTGGCGCTTCAGGTTCTCCAGGCCCAGCGCCGTGTCGAACACGGTCTTCGCCTCGGGATCCGACTCGATCACGACGCGGAACTCGCTGGCCTCCTTGTACCGCGGGTGCTCCGGGTTGAACATGCCGTCCAGCGGCATGTCCTTGCCCATCACCGCGGGGGGCATGGCCTTGGTGAGCTTCTCCCCCATGCTGAACGGGAAGCCGAGCACGCGGCCGGCGTCCTTGAGCGCCTGCTTGGCCTTGATCGTGCCGTAGGTGACGATCTGCGCGACGCGCTCGTCGCCGTACTTCTCGGTGACGTACTGGATCACCTCGCCGCGACGGCGGTCGTCGAAGTCGACGTCGAAGTCGGGCATCGAGACGCGGTCCGGGTTGAGGAAGCGCTCGAAGATCAGGCCGTGCTCGAGCGGGTCGAGGTCGGTGATCCGCATCGCGTAGGCGGCCATGGATCCGGCACCGGATCCGCGACCGGGGCCGACCCGCACGCCGTTGTCCTTGGCCCAGTTGATGAAGTCGGCGACGACGAGGAAGTAGCCCGGGAACCCCATCGAGCTGATCACCTCGACCTCGTAGTTCGCCTGGGTGCGCACCGCGTCGGGGATGCCGCCCGGGTAGCGGTACTGCAGCCCCTTCTCGACCTCCTTGATGAACCAGCTCTCCTCGGTCTCGCCCTGCGGCACCGGGAAGCGCGGCATGAAGTTCGCGCCGGTGTTGAACGAGACGTCGCAGCGCTCCGCGATGAGCAGCGTGTTGTCGCAGGCCTCGGGGTGGTCGCGGAAGATCTGCCGCATCTCGGCGGCGGACTTGACGTAGTAGCCGTCGCCGTCGAACTTGAACCGGTTCGGGTCGTCGAGCGTCGAGCCGGACTGCACGCAGAGCAGGGCGGCGTGGCTGGTCGCGTCGTGCTGGTGCGTGTAGTGCAGGTCGTTCGTGCCGACGAGCGGGATCCCGAGGTCCTTCGCGATGCGTGAGGAGGTCGCCGGTGACCCGGCGCTCGATCTCGAGGCCGTGATCCATGATCTCGGCGAAGTAGTTCTCCTTGCCGAAGATGTCCTGGAACTCCGCGGCCGCCGCGCGCGCCGCGTCGTACTGGCCGAGGCGCAGCCGGGTCTGGATCTCGCCGGAGGGGCAGCCGGTGGTGGCGATCAGGCCCTTGGAGTACTTCTGCAGGATCTCGCGGTCCATGCGCGGCTTGAAGTAGTAGCCCTCCAGACTCGAGGTCGAGGAGAGCCGGAACAGGTTGTGCATGCCCTCGGTCGTCTCGGAGAGCAGCGTCATGTGCGTGTACGCACCGGATCCGGAGACGTCGTCCCGGCGCTGTTCGGGCGATCCCCACTGCACCCGGGACTTGTCGCTGCGGTGCGTGCCAGGGGTGACGTACGCCTCGATGCCGATGATCGGCTTGACGCCCGCGGCCTGCGCGGCCTTGTAGAACTCGAACGCCGCGAAGGTGTTGCCGTGGTCGGTGACGGCGACGGCCGGCATGCCCTGCGCGACGGCCTCCTGCACGAGGGGCTGGATCCGCGCCGCTCCGTCCAGCATCGAGTACTCGCTGTGCACGTGGAGGTGGACGAAGGAGTCTGATGCCATGGTTCGAGTCTACTTTTCGGTTCCGACGTTGACTCCCGATCGGTAGCCGCTCCGAGGCCGAGAAATCGAATCGCCCCGGTCCCTGAGCCTGTCGAAGGGACTCCGCGCCTGTCGCTCATTCCGGTCCCTGAGCCTGTCGAACCTGAGCCTGTCGAAGGGACGTCCCGCACCTGTCGCCCTTCCCGGTCCCTGAGCCTGTCGAAGGGACGTCCCGCACCTGTCGCCGTTCCCGGTCCCTGAGCCTGTCGAAGGGACTCCCCGCATCCCGCGCCGGCCCGGTCGCGTGCGTTCGCGCACTCCGGCCGGCCTGCCGTGTCCCGTCTTCGGGGTGCGGTCAGGCGGCGGGGCGGAATCGTATCGGGGGCGGGTCGATGTCACCCCAGAGGTAGCGCAGCGGCAGCCGCCGAGTCAGGACGATCGCCGTCCCGTGCCTGTCGTGCAGGACGAAGTCGCTCTTCCCGTCGCGGGTGATCGACCACCCGCCGTGATGCAGTTCCATATGGTGGAAACGGCAGAGCAGGATGCCCCGATCGATGTCGGTCCTGCCACCGGACGCGTACGGGTCGATGTGATGCGCCTCGGTGTACGACGCGGGCCGGTCACATCCGGGCCACCGGCACCCGCCGTCACGGATCGCGAGAGCGATGCGCTGCTTCGGCGTGAACAGGCGATGCTCCCGGCCGACATCGAGCGGGTTCCCGCACGAATCGACCGTCACCGTCACGGATCCCGCTTCGCAGAGCCGCCGCTCGCCCACCCCGGCGGGGAGGGCGGTGAGCCCGTCCTCTGTGAGCACGATCTTCCCGAACGCGCCGTCGGTTGTGACGGTCTGGACGAGGCGCAGCCCGGCCTGCCGGGTCCCGAACACGGCCGCCGTGTCGGCGAGCACGCCGGCGCGGATCACGTCCAGGAGCAGGTCGTACGCGAGCTGTTCGTTCGACCGCGGATCCGCGACCAGCTCCTCCGCGACACTCTTCTCCGTCGGGTCCACGAACCTCGGCCCGCCCCGGCGGGGGCGCAGCGCGGCCGCGAACACGGACTCCACGAACGCGCCGCCCTCATCATCGAACGCGATACTCGCCCGGCGGATCCCGTCCGCATCCAGCCAGGTCCGAAACGCCCGCCGCTCGAACCGGGCGAGGAACCGTGCCTGCGCCCCGACCGGGTCCAGCAGGTCCCGCACGCACCGGGCGTGCGCGAGCAGCTCCTCCACCGTCCGCCGAGACACCTCCTCCAGCAGCTGCTCCGCCGCCAGACCCCACGCCGCCTCAGACCCGTCCGGCGGATCCCCCAACCCCCGCCGGATCGCATCGAACTGCGCCGACGTCACCCGCCCCTCCCGCAACGCCCGCCCCAACAACTCATGCCACGCCACCATCGGCTCCGGCTGCACGTCATCCGACTCGAACTCGCGGCTCCGGCGCAGCGCCCGAACCCCGGGCTCGCTCGACCCGGATCGGGCTCCGACCCCGCATCGGCCCCCGCCCCCGCGTCGGGCTCAGAAGACGCCTCAGGCTCGGGCGGCCGCTCACCCGCACCACCCGCCGCGGGAACGTCCGGTGCGACGAGCGCTTCCCCGACCCGCACCTGCCGGGCCGCCTCGCCCTTCGTCACCCCGGTCAGCTGCTGCACGAGCGCGACCGCCGACCGGTGCCCGAGCCGCTGCGCCAACCCGGAATGACCCGCCTCCCGCCGCGACCGCACCCCGATCACCCCCGCCCCGACCAAACCGATCCGCTCCAACACCCGCCCCAGCTCCACGACCTCCTGCGACCACGGACACCACATCCGCATCCGACGCCGACAACATCACCGCCTGCACGTCCTCGACACGCGCACCCGCACCGACCCGCCCATTCAGGGTCGGGATCAGCGCCGTGATCGCATCGAAGGAAGCCATACCCCATGGTCCCAGCGACCACCGACATTCGAACATTTATCCACAAGGGACAGGCCCCACGAGATCACGATGAGATAACGAAGCCGTTGCCGTTCACCGAACTACGCTGGTCGCATGACGACGCCAGACTTTGTCCTTGCCCTGCGCGAGAAGATCGGCCAGGCCCCGCTGAACCTCGTCGGCGTCACCGCGATCGTGTTCCGCGATCAGAAGGTGCTGCTCGGCAAGCGGGCCGACAACGGCGCCTGGCAGGCGGTCTCCGGGATCGTGGAGCCGAACGAGGAACCGGCCGACACGGCGGTGCGGGAGTGCCTCGAGGAGGCGGGCGTGATCGTGAGGGCCGAGCGCCTGGCCCTCGTGCAGCAGCTCCCCCGGGTGACGTACGCGAACGGCGATCAGGTCGACTACCTCGACCTGGTGTTCCGCTGCTCCTGGGTCTCGGGCGATCCGCTACCCCGCCGACGGGGAGCTCACCGAGGTCGGCTTCTACGATCTCGCCGCGATGGGCGACGTCGACGACGCCCACGTGCGCAAGATCGCCCTCGCGATGGCCGAGGACGATCCTGCGCACTTCCGGGGTGGAAGGCCGCCGATGGGCTGATCCTCGCGCCTCAGCGCAGCCCCAGTCCGCATCAGCACCCGCGGAAAGCCGTCCAGCACGGACCCGGTATCGGCGGCCTTCGTGAAGCCCGCGGATTCGAACAGGGAGCGGGTGCCGGCGTACGCCATGGTCAAGTTCACGCGGGCCTCCCCGTTGTCGAGCGGATACCCCTCGATCGCGGGAGCTCCGCTCTCGCGGGCGTACTGGACGGCGCCGTCGATCAGCGCGTGCATCACGCCCTGCTTGCGGTGCCCCGGCCGCACCCGGAAGCACCACAGCGACCACACGTCCAGGTCGTCGATGTGCGGGATCAGCCGGTTGGTCGCGAAGCTCGTGTCGCGACGCGGATGCACCGCCGCCCAGCCCGCGGGTTCGCCGTCCCGATACGCGATGACTCCCGGTGCCGGATCCTGATGGCACAACTCGCGCACCCGGTCCGCCCTCGCCGGCCCCTGCAGGGCGCGGCTCTCCGCGCCCGGGAGGCGATAGCTCAGGCAGAAGCAGGACTGCGACGCCGGGTTCTTCGGGCCCACGAGCGTGGCGACGTCCTCGAAGACGGTCGCGGCCCGCACCTCGATGTCCATGCGCCCAGTCTGCCGTCCGGCGCCGACATCCGCGACGGACTCGGGCGTCAATCGGCCGGAGGGCCGTACGCGCGCAGGTAGGCCTCCCGGTCCTCCTCGGTGATCGGGCGCACCACCCGGCAGGGGTTGCCGACGGCGACCACGTCGGCCGGGATGTCCTTGGTCACGATGCTGCCCGCGCCGATCACGGCACGGGCCCCGATCGTCACGCCGGGCCCGACGACGACGTGCGCGCCGAGCCAGGCGCCGGGCTCGATCGTGATCGGCTCGGCGTACTCGAACACCGCGATCCGCTGCTCGAAGTCGATCGGGTGGCTCGCGGTGGCGAGCGTCACCCGCGGCCCGAACAGCACGCCGTCGCCGATCGTGACGGGTGCGCAGTCCAGGATCGCGAGGTCGTAGTTCGCGAAGACCATGTCGCCCATCGTGATCTGCGCGCCGTAGTCGCAGCGGAACGGCGGCTCGATCCACACCTGGCCGACCGCCCCGAGCAAGCTCTTCAGCAGCTCTGCGCGGCGCTCCTCGTCGTCGGGGTGGGTGTTGTTGTACTCGTGCAGCGCGCGCTTGGTCGCCGCGCGCTCGGCGGTGAGCTCGGGATCCGTCGACCGGTACGTGCGCCCGGAGATCATGCGCTCGCGCTGGGTCCCGGATCCCTCGTCCAATGCGTCCTCCTCGACGTCGGTGCGGCCCCAGACTACTGCCTGATCGGCCGGGATTACTGCCTGACCGGACCGGGCTCAGTGCTCGACGATGCGCTGATCCGTGCTGGTGTAGCTGATCGAATCGGCGATCGTCCCGACGAGGCCCATCGTGACGCGCAGCAGACCCGGCTTGACGTCGTCCAGCGGCGGAGGTGTGTCCGTGCCGAGCGTGAGCGCCCTGCCGTCCTGCGTCGTGGCGGTGACGGATCCCAGGTACACGCTCACGTGACCCGTGAGCGTCATGGTGTCGGCGTTCGTCACGAGTCCGGCCTTGTCGGGCGGGCGCACGGTGAGCGAGAAGCCGGAGATCGTGATCGAGTCGGCCGAGATCTTCAGCGCGCGGATGGTGCTGCCGTCGACCGTGGGCACGTCCACGATCGAGATGCCGCTCAGTCCCGTGAACGACAGACCCTGGGATCCCATGGACGCCGGCGTCTTCGTGAAGATCGGTGCGCTGTCGTCCTTGGTCGCGGTGACGGGCGTCGGAGCCGGGGTCGGCGCCCCCGGAACCGCAGGATCCGCGGGAATCGACCCGGTCCCCGGGATCACCGGCGTCGACGGCGTGCCTGGCGCACCGGGGATCGTCGGCGACGGCGTGGGTGCGAGGCTCGGCGTCGGGCACCAGATCAGCGGGATGCACAGCGCCGCAGGGCGGACGGTGGGCGCGGCGGCCGCTCCGAGCGTCATCGGGGCGACCAGCGCGAGCGCGGCGAGAAGCGCTGCGGCGGCCCGGCGCCTCGTCCTCACGACACGTCTTCCTCGGCCTCGGGATCCGGCGTCCGCGCGCCCATCCACGCCACGACGAGCACGGCACCGGTCCCGGCGAGCAGCATGCCCACGATGAATCCGCCGAGGTTCACGCCGATCAGCGAGTAGATCGCGACGACCAGGGCGATGATGCCGTAGAACACGTGATGCGCAGGCATGGTGATCGCGAGGATCCCGAGCAGCAGCAGCCCGATCGGGAATGATCGTGGCCTGCATTCCCTCGATCCCGAGCTGCACGTGCAGATGCCCGATGTCGAGCTGCCCGGAGAAGAACATCTCGATGCCGCCGAGTGCGACCAGCAATCCGCCGACGAACGGCCGCTGCCGCCGCCACCCGCGGAAGCGCCCGCGGCGGGTCGTCACAGGCCTCTCGTCGCGCACCGGAGCCATGCCCTCGTCCGTCGTCGGAGCGTCGCCGCTCAGAAGCATCCCTTGGATCCGTCCGTCAGCTCCAGCGTCATCCCCGTGAGGGTGAACACCGAGGCCTGGGTGCTCCACGCCGTCTGCTGCAGGTTCTTGATCGAGACCGTGTCGGCGTCCTGCGCGAAGTCGCCCGCGGAGCCCTTCGCCTCGGTGTTGACGGTGGACGCGTCGACGCCGATCCGGATCGCCCCGAACGACGCGTCGCCCTTGAGCCCGGTCATGCCGATCTGCAGGTCGGAGGCCGATGCCGGGTTGCCGTTGCCGCCGGCCTTGATGAGCACGCCGACCTTGCCGAGCGGCGTGTCCGTGATCACGGACTGGCACAGGTCGGTCAGCGTCGCGCTCTTGATGTTCGCGATCGCGACGGTGTGCTCCTTGCCCTCCGTGTCCTTCGCGACGCCCGCGTACTGCGAGAAGCCGGTGCCCTCCAGCTGCGAGGCGCCGATCTGGAACTGGCTGCCCGAGACCGCGAACGAGACCGGCACGGCGCCCTGCGCCACGCCTCCCATCAGCACCGCGGCGACGACGCCCGCCGGAACGGCGACCAGCGCGATGCGTCCAGCATGCGACGATCCGAGCGTGCGGACGCGGTCAGACTTCGGGAACTTCATCGATCCTCCTCCAGGGGCGCCGACTGCCGTGGCGACGCAACAGTCCGAGTATATTGCTCATTGACTCTTAGTCAATACAAGACGCACCCCACGGCGCCCCCGCTAGGCTCGTGGCATGCCCGATGTGCGACGTGCCCGACTGAGCCCCGAGGAGCGTCGTGCCCAGCTCGTCGCGGCCGGTGTGAACTACCTCGCCGAGCACTCGCTCGACGAACTGACCATGGACGTGCTGGCGCAGCTCGCCGGTGTCTCACGGCCGCTGCTGTTCCACTACTTCGACACCCGTCAGGGCATGCATCTCGCGGTCGTGACCACCGCCCGGGACAGCCTGCTGCTCGCGTCGGAGCCCCGTCCCGAACTGGCCCCGCGGGCGCGGATCCGCGACACCCTCCTGCGCATCACGGAGTTCGTGCGCCAGCACCAGAGCACGTTCCACTCGCTGGTGCGCGGCATCGCGAGCGGCGACCCGGCCGTGCGACGGGTCGTCGACGAGTCCAGGGACATCAACGCGGATCGGCTCCTGGAGGCGCTCACCGAACTCGGCATCCCCGACACGCCTGCGCTGCGCGTGGCGTTGCGGGCCTGGGTGTCGTTCACGGAGGAGATCCTGATCAGCCTCATCATCGAGCGCGATGCGGATCCGGAGGACGTGGTGCGGTGCCTGGCGACCACGCTCGACGGAGTGGTCACCGCGACCGCCGACCTGCGGATCTGACCCGCCGCCCGGACGCTGCGGAGTTCAGGCCTCGCCGCGGAGCACGTCCAGCGCGTGCTGGAAGTCGGCCGGATACGGCGACTCCGTCTGCACCCACTCCCCCGTCGTCGGGTGCGTGAAGGCCAGCCGGTGCGCGTGCAGCCACTGCCGGGTCAGACCCAGCCGCGCGGACAGCGTCGGGTCGGCGCCGTACAGCGGATCGCCGACGCACGGATGCCGGTGCGCGGCCATGTGCACGCGGATCTGGTGCGTGCGACCGGTCTCCAGATGGATCTCCAGCAGCGACGCGCCCGGGAACGCCTCCAGCGTCTCGTAGTGCGTCACGGACGGCTTGCCGTCCGGCGTGACCGCGAACTTCCAGGAGTGGTTCGGGTGGCGGCCGATGGGCGCGTCGATCGTTCCGGCGAGCGGATCCGGGTGCCCCTGCACGACCGCGTGATAGATCTTCTCGACCGTGCGCTCCTTGAACGCGCGCTTGAGCACCGTGTAGGCGTGCTCGGTCTTCGCGACCACCATGAGTCCGCTGGTGCCCACATCGAGCCGGTGCACGACGCCCTGCCGTTCCGCCGCACCGCTCGTGGCGATGCGGAAACCGGCCGCGGCGAGGGCGCCGACGACGGTCGGCCCCTCCCAGCCCACGCGAGGGATGCGCCGCGACGCCCGACGGCTTGTCCACCACGACGATGTCGTCGTCGTCGTAGACGATGCCGAGGTCGGGAACAGCGATGGGTTCGATCCGCGGCTCCTGCCTGGGCCGCCATTCCACGTCGAGCCATCCGCCGGCGCGGAGCTTGTCGGACTTGCCCAGGGCGACGCCGTCCAGGCTGACGCCGCCCGCCTCGGCGACCTCGGCGGCGAAGGTGCGGGAGAAGCCCAGCATCTTGGCCAGCGCGGCGTCGACGCGGACGCCGTCGAGACCGTCCGGCACGGGCAGCGCGCGGGACTCCACGCTCAGGCTCCGGCTCCGGCGGGGTCGCCCTGCCCGGCTCGTGATCCCCGGATCCGCGGATTGCGGGGCTGCGACCTGCGAGCGTCGGATCCGGGGCCTCCCCGTCCGCGCCGTCCGCCGTCGTGGCGGTCGTGCGCTCCCGGGTGCCGTCCAGACGGAGGCCCCGAGATGATCAGCAGCGCGATGGAGATCATGCCGGTCACGATGAACACGTCCGCCACGTTGAAGATCGCCGGCATCATCCACGGCATCGAGATCATGTCGACGACATGCCCGACCGCGAATCCGGGTGCGCGGAAGAGTCGGTCGGACAGGTTGCCGAGCACACCGCCGAGCAGCGCGCCCAGCACGATCGCCCACAGCCGCGCGCGCACCGAGAACGCCTTCCAGACGATCACGCAGGCCACGACGGCCAGAGCGATCGTGAAGATCCAGGTGACGCCCTCTCCGATCGAGAACGCGGCACCCGGGTTGCGCACGTAGTAGAGCTGGAGGAACTCCCCGAGCACCGGCACCGGCTTCTGCAGCGGCAGGCGGGTGACCGTGAGGTACTTCACAAACTGGTCGGCGGCCAGCACGAGCACCGCGAGAATCGCGATGATCGTGCCGGCCGCCGAACCGTGAAGCGGTTGACGCCGGGCCAACAGGGCTCCTTACTGGGCCGGAGCGGCGGCGTCCGAAGGGCCGCCCTTCTCATCGAGGTCGCGGAGCTGACCCTCGATGTAGCTGCGCAGCTGCGTGCGGTAGGTGCGCTCGAAGTCGTGCAGCTCGGTGATCTTGCCCTCGAGCACGTTGCGCTCGCGGTCGAGACGCGCGGTCTCCTCGCGCTGCCTCTGCTCGGCGTCGGCGAGGATCTTCGCCGCCTGGGACTTCGCGTCCGCGATGAGCTGGTCGCGCTGGGACTTGCCCTCCGCGACGTGCTCGTCGTGCAGGCGCTGCGCCAGCTCGATGATGCCCGCGGTGGCGGTGGCGGGCGCAGCCTCGGCGAGGGGCGCTGCGGCGACCGGCGCCGGAGCGGCCGGAGCCTGCTCGGCGGCCGGGGCGTTCTCGCCGGACTCGTAGGCGGCGAGCTTGGCCTTGAGTTCGGCGTTCTCGTCGAGCGCCTTGCGCCACTCGAGAACCACCTCGTCCAGGAAGTCGTCGACCTCGTCCGGGTCGAAGCCGTCCTTGAATCGGACGTGCTGGAACTGCTTGGTGACGACGTCATCCGGGGTCAGTGCCATTGGTGGCTCCTCTTTCGATGAGTTCTCGGTGGCCGGGTGGGCGATCGGCGCTTGCCCGAGGCGGAGCACCTTCAGAAAGCATAGCCGTCCGATCGCGGGTGCCGCGAAGGCGGGCAGCCTCCGGCGACTTCGGGGATCAGATGAACGACCGCGTGATGGTCATCAGGATGAGCACCACGAGCATCGTGAGCGTGAATCCGAGATCGAGCGCGACCGGTCCGAGCCTCAACGGAGGGATGAGGCGCCGGAACAGCCGGATCGGCGGATCCGTGATGGTGTAGATGATCTCAGCGGCGATCAGCAGGGCGCCACGTGGCCGCCATCCGCGATTGAAGATCGGGATGTACTCGAAGATCAGCCGTGCGAACAGCGTGAGCAGGTACAGCAGCAGCAGGATGTTCAGGATCGCTGCGATCACGGAGATCGCGGGCAGCGATGTCACGCGTCAGGAGTGCGCGAGCGCGGGCTCGTCGCCCCCGGCGATCCCGCCGTTGCCCGACACCGCGATGCTCTCCGGCGACAGCAGGAAGACCTTGCTCGTCACGCGCTCGATGCGGCCGTACAGGCCGAGGGAGAGACCGCTCGCGAAGTCGATCAGGCGACGCGCATCGGCGTCGCTCATCTGCGAGAGGTTGATGATCACCGGGATGCCGTCGCGGAAGTTCTCGGCGATGACCTGCGCGTCGCGGTACTGCTTCGGGTGCACGGTGAGGATCTCGTTGACCGCACCGGCGGCGGGCTGGCGCACCGCGGTCGGTCGGCGCAACGGCGTCACCGGCGCGGGCCGGGACTCCTCGCGGCGGTCCTCGTCGCGACGGGGGCTCTCATGGCGAGGGCGCTCGTGGGCGACGGGGGCGGCCGCGGCCGCTCCTCGTAGACCTCTTCCTCATCGGCGAGGCCGAGGTACACCATGGTCTTCTTCAGCGGGTTCCCCATCGCGTCCTCCGTAGTATGCGTGTGGTTCTGGTTCGAGGCTAGCCCTGCGCAGGGCGGGGTCCCGTGATTGCGGTCCCGATGCGAAGGTGTGTCGCGCCGGCGGCGATCGCGTCGGCGTAGTCGCCGGTCATGCCGGCGGAGATCCAGGTGGCGTCGGGCGCGATCCCGCGCAGCCGCTCGGCGTAGTCGTGCACGCGCGCGAACGCGGCGGCCGGATCCTCGTCGAGCGGGGCGACCGCCATCACGCCGCGCAGCCGCAGCGTCGG
The DNA here is from genome assembly GCA_963791605.1 of uncultured Actinomycetota bacterium. GTDB lineage: Bacteria > Actinomycetota > Actinomycetes > Actinomycetales > Microbacteriaceae > Microbacterium. The sequence goes on from CAWBTB010000010.1 coordinate 151,560, forward strand.
CAGTTCGAGCACGTGCTCGGCGAGTCGCTCCAGTTCGGCGGGCAGCGACGCCCCCGCGATCCGGGTCGTCGGTGAGATTGATCTGCAGCAGCACGTCGAGGAGTTCGTCGTCGATCGCCGCGCGATCGAGCGCGTCGGCGATCCGGGAGCGGTCCACCGAGTGCACGGCCTGAGCGGCGCGGCGTATCGCGGCGGCCTTGTTGTCTGCGCCTGACCGATGAAGTGCCAGCGCAGGCCCTCGAGACCCGGCCCGTGCTTCGACAGGCTCTGCGACGGTCGAAGCGCCTCGACCTTGGCCGAGAGCTCCTGCTGCCGGTTCTCGGCGACCTCGCGGACTCCGAGGCCGTACAGCTCGCGCACCAGCGCAGCCGGATGGAACTTCGTCACCACGATCCGGGTGATCTCCGCCGCGTCCCGTCCCGCCCGCCGTGCGGCGTCCGCGATCGAGGCATCGATCGCGGACAGCCGCTCGGCGACGCCCGTCACTTCAGGAACTCGGGGATGTCGAGGTCGCTCTCGTCGAAGGCCGGCTCGATGCTGGTGTGCACCGGCGCGAGGACCGGGCTCGAGGCGGGGGCGACCGGGCGGGACGCCTCGGTCGCTTCTCCTCGGCGACGGTCTCCTCGGCGGGAGCAGGCTTCTCGGCGACGGCGGGAGGCGTCGTGCGGGAGAAGATCTGCGGGTCGAGGCGCAGCGTCGGCTCCCCGCTGTCGAAGCCCGCAGCGATCACCGTGACGCGCACCTCGTCGCCGAGGGTGTCGTCGATGACCGTTCCGAAGATGATGTTCGCCTCCGGGTGCGCGGCCTCCTTGACGAGGTCGGCGGCGTCGTGGATCTCGAAGATGCCGAGGTTGGATCCGCCCTGGATCGACAGCAGCACGCCGTGCGCGCCCTCGATCGACGCCTCGAGCAGCGGGGACTCGACGGCCAGCTCCGCGGCTTTGATCGCGCGATCCGCGCCGCGCGCGGATCCGATGCCCATCAGCGCGGATCCCGCGCCCTGCATGACCGACTTGACGTCGTTGAAGTCGAGGTTGATGAGACCCGGAGTGGTGATCAGGTCGGTGATGCCCTGCACACCGGCGAGCAGCACCTGGTCGGCCGTGGCGAACGCCTCGATCATCGAGATGCCGCGGTCGCTGATCTCCAGCAGGCGGTCGTTCGGCACCACGATGAGGGTGTCGACCTCTTCCTTCAGCTTCGCCACGCCGGCGTCGGCCTGACTCTGCCGGCGACGGCCCTCGAACGAGAACGGCCTGGTCACGACGCCGATGGTCAGCGCGCCGATCGACTTCGCGATGCGCGCGACGATCGGGGCGCCGCCGGTGCCGGTGCCACCGCCCTCGCCGGCCGTGACGAAGACCATGTCGGCGCCGGTGAGGGCCTGCTCGATCTCCTCCGCGTGGTCCTCCGCCGCGCGGCGCCCGACCTCGGGATCCGCTCCCGCGCCGAGACCGCGGGTGAGGTCGCGTCCGACGTCGAGCTTGACGTCGGCGTCGCTCATCAGCAGCGCCTGGGCATCGGTGTTGATCGCGATGAACTCGACGCCGCGCAGGCCGAGATCGATCATGCGATTGACGGCGTTGACGCCGCCACCGCCGACACCGACGACCTTGATCACGGCAAGGTAGTTCTGGTTCTGGCTCATCCCGTCCTCCGATGTATTCGAGCCCTGAGCCGGGAACCTTCAACCTCAGGCAGAAGGTTAAAGTATTTCCCGGCAATGCTTTCTCTGCTCTGAAGGTAAGCGGCAGGACGCGCGCGGAGCCCAAGCGACACGCGCGTCGGCGGGATCGGTCGCGGATTCGTGCCGTGCAGCGGATCGGGCGCCGGTGATCGCGGTCAGCCGACGACGCCGACGTTCGGCGAGGAGACGTCGTACGCGGCCTGACCGGGCTTCGCCGCCATCAGCTTCTGCAGCACCGTCGACTTCAGCGCGGACTGGTCCGCGCTCCCCCACACGATCTTGGCCCCGCCGGTCAGCTGCAGCACGATGGCGTCCGGCGTCCGGGCGGTGACGCTGTCGACCTGTGCGCGCAGCGCGGCGGGGAGCGTCCGCAGCACGATGCCGACACTGCGGAACGACGGACGCGTCGATGCCGCCTTTGAGATCGATCAACGCGTATCCGCCGGGTCGATCGGCGGTCGTCGAGAGCGGCACGCCCGCCGCGTCGACGACGGTGAACCCCTGCCTCGACGCAACGACCCCGACCGGCGTGCGCTCCACGATCCGGACGACCAGATCGTGCGGCGGATGCGCCTCGAGCTGATAGGTCTCGATGAGCGGGAAGCCGATCAGCGCGGCTTTGACGGCGCTGGCATCGACGAGTGCGAGCGGCTTGCCGAGCTGGCCGGCCAGCGCCTTCTGCACATCGCCGGCCTTGAGCGCGCTCGTCCCCTCCACGGAGATCGTCCGCACGGCGAAGAGCGGGCTGTACGCCGCGCCCACGCTGCCGCCCACGACGAGCAGCGCCACGAGAACGCCCACCACCCAGCCGATCCTGCGACGCCGTGAGCGCTGCGTGAACCGCCGGATCTCCGACCGCAGGGCCCTCCGCCGCGCCTTCGCCGCCTGCCACAGATCGCGGGCTGTGATCGGCCCCTCGATCCCCTCCATGGCGCCGTCGGAGATCGATCCGGCGGAGCCGGGTCGCACCGGCGGGCGACTGCCCGTCGATCCGGAGGGGTACGACCGGCGGCGTGGCGGCCCCCGCGCCGCGGCGATCGGCCGACGGCGTGCCGATGCGCGACGGCTCCTCCGGCTCGACCGGCGGCGCCGAGGTCGGGATCGGGGACGGCCGGCGCATGGTCAGTCCTCTGCGGTGCTGCGCAGCGCCTCGAGCACCTGGGGAATGATCTGGTAGACGTTGCCGCAGCCCAGCGTGATCACGACATCGCCGGCACGGGCGACCGTCGCGGTGTAGTCCGCGGCCTGCTGCCAGTCGGCGACGTAGTGCACGTGATGCGGATCGGCGAACGCGTCGCTGACCAGCTCGCCGGTGACGCCGGGGACCGGATCCTCCCTGGCGCCGTAGACGTCCAGCATCACGGTGTGGTCGGCGTGCGCCTCCAGAACATCGGCGAACTCCTGGAACATGTGCTGCGTGCGGCGAATAGGTGTGCGGCTGCTGGATCGCGATGATCCGGCCGGATCCGGAGATCGTGCGCATCGCCTCGAGCGCGGCGCGCACCTCGGTGGGGTGGTGCGAGTAGTCGTCGTAGACGCTGACGCCGCGTTCGGCGCCGTGCAGCTCCAGCCGGCGCACGGTGCCCGCGAAGCCCTCGACGGCGCCCACGGCGTCCGCGAGAGCGTAGCCGAGCGTGCCGAGCACGGCGACCGCACCGGCCGCGTTGATCGCGTTGTGCACGCCCGGGACCGCGAGTTGCATGCGCGCACTATCGCCGTGCAGGGTCAGCGTCGCCGCGACCGGTCCGTCGGTGCTGATCTCGGTGATGCGCAGGTCGGCATCCTCCGCGAGCCCGAACGACGAGGACGTTCGGGTGCGTGATGCCCGCGCGCACGCGCAGTGCGCCGGCGTCGTCGCTGGAGATCACGACCGCCTCGCTCGCGCGGTTCGCGAAGTCGACGAACGCCTCGTGGAAGGCCTCGTCCGATCCGTAGTGGTCCAGGTGGTCGGGGTCGACGTTCGTGATCAGCGCGACCGACGTGTCGTACAGCAGGAACGTGCCGTCGGATTCATCGGCCTCGATCACGAACAGCTCGTCCGTGCCGGAGGCGAGCTCGAGACACCGAGCTGCTCGATCACACCGCCGTTGACGAAGTTCGGCTCGCGCGCCGAGCTCGAGCAGAGCAGTGACGATCATGCCGGTCGACGTCGTCTTGCCGTGCGCGCCGGCCACGGAGACCAGACGGCGCCCGCCGATCAGCCAGTGCAGCGCCTGGGAGCGGTGGATGACGTGCAGGCCGCGCTGGATGGCGAGCACGAACTCCGGGTTCTCCGGCCAGATCGCCCCGGTGTGCACCACGGTGTCGGCGTCGCCCAGGTTCGCGGCGTCGTGCCCGACGTGCACGTCGGCGCCGAGCGCGGCGAGGGCCCGAAGGTTGGCGCTGTCGGCGCGGTCGCTGCCGGAGACGCGGATCCCGGCGTCGAGGAACATGCGGGCGAGGCCCGACATCCCCGATCCGCCGATGCCGATGAAATGCGCAGCGGTGATGTGGTCCGGGATCGGCAGGGAGAGGTCGGGTCTGATCATGACTGAATCATCCTAAGTCGGGGCGCACCAGCCGAGGGCCTGGCTCGCCGGGTCAGGGCGTGCGGCGGGGCTCAGCGGCCGAGGGCGCGGTCGGCGAGGGCGATCAGGTCTTCCGTGCCCGTGCGGGATCCGACCCGCTCCGCGGCCCGCGCCATCGCCCGGCGGCGATCCTCGTCGCGCAGCAGCGGGATCACCTCGCTGCGGATCCGGTCGCCGTCCAGCTCCGCGTCCTCGATCAGCACGGCCGCGCCGCTGTCGATCGCCGCGGCTGCGTTCAGACGCTGCTCGCCGTTGCCGACCGCATACGGCACGTAGATCGCCGGGATGCCCAGGGCGCTGATCTCGCTGACGGTCGCCGCCCCCGCGCGGGACAGGATGACGTCGGCCAGCGCGAAGGCGAGATCCATGCGGTCCAGGTAACGGCGCAGCGCGTATCCGGGCACGCCGGGGTCGGCCAGATCCGAGCGGTCACCGGTCGCATGCAGGATCTGCCATCCCGCGTCGAGGACGCTCTGCCAGGAATCGGCGATCGCCTCGTTCAGGCGCTGGGCGCCCAGCGATCCGCCGAACACCAGCAGCACGGGGCGCTCCGGGTCGAGGCCGAACTCGGCCGCCGCCTCGGCACGGAGCCCCGCGCGATCCAGATCGACGATCTCGCGGCGCAGCGGCATGCCGACGACGGTCGCCGCCGCGCAGCGGCGTGCCGGGGAATGCGATGCCGATCGCGGCCGCGCGGCGCGCACCGAGCACGTTGGCCATGCCGGGACGGGCGTTCGCCTCGTGCACGATGAACGGGATCCGCTCCCGGCGCGCCGCCACGTAGGCGGGCGCCGACGCGTAACCGCCGAAGCCGATCACCGCGTCGACGCCGTGCTCGCGGAGGTGCGCGCGGACCTGCTTCACAGCGCGCGCGAAGCGCACGGGGAAGGCCAGGGCTGCGCCGTTCGGGCGACGCGGGAACGGCACCTTGCCGACCTCGAGCAGCTCGTACCCGCGCTGCGGCACCAGCCGTGCCTCGAGCCCCTCCTTCGTGCCCAGCACCAGGACGTCGGCCGCGGGGTCGCGGGTGCGCAGGCCGTCGGCGACGGCGAGCAGCGGATTGACATGGCCGGCGGTCCCGCCGCCCGCCAGAAGATACGTGGTCACCGGAGGACTGTACCGGACCTGGCTGCGACCGGGCCCTTCGCAGGCGTCGCCGGCATGGTGCGTGCGAATGACAGCAGCACGCCGCAGGCGAGCAGCACGGACAGCAGCGACGTGCCGCCCTGGACATGAACGGCAGCGGCACGCCCAGCACCGGGAAGAGCGCAGCACCACGCCGATGTTGATCAGCGCCTGGGAGAGGATCCAGACCACGATCGCCGCCGGAGGTGATACGGACGAACAGGTCGTCGCTCTTGCGGATCATCCGGAAGACGGCGACCGCGAACAGCACGAACAGCGCGAGCACCAGCGCGCAGCCGATCAGGCCGAGCTCCTCGCCCACGATCGCGAAGATGTAGTCGTTGGATGCCGCGGGCAGCCAGGCATATTTCTCCTGCGAGTTGCCGAGGCCGAGGCCGAAGATGCCGCCGTTGGCCATGCCCCAGATGGCGTGCACCTGCTGCCAGCAGCCGTCGTGGTAGCAGCTCGCGTCGCTCTGCGGGCTGAACATGCTGAAGATCAGCGTGCGCCGCCGCTCGTCCGTGAGCGCGAAGCCATCACGGCGCCGATGATCACGATCAGCGGGAGGAAGAAGATCCGCAGCCGCACGCCGGAGAAGAACATCGCGCCGAGCAGCAGCAGGAACAGCACCATCGATGTGCCGAGGTCGTCGCCTGCGTAGACCGAGCCGATGGCGAGGAAGCCGACCGGGATCAGCGGGATGAACACGTGCTGCCAGCGACCGAGCAGATCCTGCTTGCGCCACAGGATGAATCCGGCCCAGATCGCGAGCGAGAGCTTGATGAACTCGGACGGCTGAAGCACTTGGCCGCCGATCCTCAGCCAGTTGGTGTTGCCGTCGTTCGCCTAGCCGAGCGGCGTGTACACGAGCATCTGCAGACCGACAGCCAGGATCAGCAGGAGCCACGCCGAGCGCTTCCAGAACCGCACCGGGAGGCGGCTCATCAGGAACATGAGCGGCACGCCGATCGCCGCGACCAGCGCCTGCACGAGCACGATCGAGTACGGTCCCTTGCCCTGCGCTGACGGAGTTCGCGCTCGATGCGGAGAGGATCATCACCAGGCCGAACACGGTCAGCATCAGCGCGGTCGAGGCGATCAGCACGAACTCGGTCGACACCGGCGTGAAGATGCGGCCGAGCCGCACCTTGGCGGCGAGTCCGTCGACGCGGGGCTCGGCCTCAGGCCTGGCCGTCGGGCGTGCTGCCACCTGCGTCACCGGACTCCCCTGCTCGCTGGACTGGGTCCTGATCGATCCACTGCCGTACCGCCTCGGCGAAGCGGTGTCCCCGATCCGCGTAACTGCGGAACTGGTCGAAGGACGCCGCCGCAGGAGCGAGGAGCACGGTGTCCCCATCCTGCGCGATGCCCGCCGCCAGTTCGACGACGCGGGTCATGACCTCTTCAGTGTCGCCGGGGACGACCTCGATCACGTGCACCGCGGGCGCGTGTCGTGCGAACGCCTCGAGCACCTCGGCGCGTTCCACGCCGATCACGAGCGCCGCCCGGGCCGTGGCCCCGGCGCCCGCGACGAGGTCGGAGAGGTCGACGCCCTTCAGATCGCCGCCGACGACCCAGATCGCCCCGGGGAACGCGCGCAGCGACGACTGCGCCGCGTGCGGGTTCGTGGCCTTGGAATCGTCCACCCAGGTGATGCCGCCGGTACGTGCGACGATCTGGATCCGGTGCGCATCGAGGCGGAAGCCGTCCAGCGCCTGGCGGATCGCGTCCGGCGCGACGCCGAGGGAGCGCGCGATCGCCGCGGCCGCCAGGATGTTCTGCACGATGTGCGGAGCGCTCAGGCCGTGCGCGGCGAGGTCGGCGACCGTGGTCAGCTCCAGGGCGCTGTGCTGCCGATCGTCCAGGAAGGCCCTGTCCGCGAGGATCCCCTCCACGACGCCGAGATCGCTCGGGCCGGGGATCCCCAGCCCGAAGCCGATCGCGCGGGCGCCCTCCACGACGTCGGCCTCCTCGACCATGCGCAGGGTCGCCGCGTCGGCCTTGTTGTACACGCAGGCCACGCGGGTGTTGCGGTAGACGAGCGCCTTCGCGTCGCGGTAGGCCTCCGGCGCTGCCGTGCCAGACGAGGTGGTCGTCGGCGAGGTTGAGGCAGGTCGCGGCGTAGGGCACCGGCTGCGCCGCGGGATCGGTCAGGCCGAGGTACCACAGCTGGTGGCTGGAGAGCTCGACGACGAGCACGTCGAAGCCGGACGGGTCCCGCACCGCATCGAGCACGGGCACGCCGATGTTGCCGCACGGGGCGGCCCGCAGCCCGCCCGCGACGAGCATCGTGGCCGTGAGCTGCGTCGTGGTGGTCTTGCCGTTCGTGCCGGTGATGAACACCCACTCGGCCGGGGTGCCGTCGGCACGGAGCACCTTGTCGCGGACGCGCCAGGCGAGCTCGATGTCGCCCCAGAGCGCGATGCCCTGCGCGCGCGTCCATTCGATCACCGGGTGCGACGGCGCGAATCCCGGAGAGGCGATGACGACCTCGGGTGCGAACGCCACCAGGCGATCCGGCACCGAGCCGAGCTCGCCGATCCAGAGCTGCGCCCCCACGACCGGCACCAGCCGTTCGTACTCCTCGCCGGCGCTCTCGCTGAGCACCAGGACCTCCGCGCCCAGCTCGGTCAGGGTGTCGGCGACCGAGAAGCCCGTCACGGAGAGGCCGAGCACCGCGACCTTCAGACCCCGCCAGTCGGCGTGCCAGCTGGTCAGGGCGTCGAGATCGCGCGTCATGAGCTGGTCAGCCTCAGCCACTCGACGTAGAACAGACCGAAGCCCGACACCGCGAGCAGGCCCGCGATGATCCACATCCGCACCACGATGGTCGCCTCGGGCCAGCCGCGCATCTCCAGGTGATGGTGGAACGGGCTCTGCAGGAACAGCCGCTTGCCGCGGGTGAGCTTGAAATAGGTCAGCTGCACGATCACCGAGCCCGGGGCGATGATGAACACGCCCGCCAGCAGCACCAGCAGCAGCTCGGTGCGGGTGAGGATCGCGAGGGCCGCGATCACGCCGCCGATCGACATGGATCCGACATCGCCCATGAAGACCTTGGCCTTGGGCGCGTTCCACCACAGGAAGCCGATCAGCGCGCCGACGAACGACGCGGAGATCACCGCGAGATCGAACGGATGCGCGACGTCGTAGCAGCCCGCCAGGGACGAGGCGGACAGGTTCTCCCCCGCGCAGGACTGCTTGAACTGCCAGAACGAGATCAGGCTGTACGAACCGATCACGAACACGCCGGAGCCGGCGGCGAGGCCGTCCAGGCCGTCGGTGAGGTTCACGCTGTTCGAGGTCGCGATCCCGATGACCGAGAGCCAGGCGAGGTAGAGCAGCCAGCCGATGATCGGCCCGAGCGCGAACAGCGACAGCACGGGGATGTCGCGGAAGAGCGAGACGAATCCGCTGGCGGGGGTGTTGCCGGATCCGCTGCGCACCGTCAGCGCGACGATGCCGAACGGCACCATGACGAGCACCTGGCCGAGGATCTTGCGCCATCCGGACAGGCCGAGGCTGCGCTGCTGGCGCAGCTTCATGTAGTCGTCGATGAACCCGACGGCGCCGAACCCGACCATGAGCCAGATCACGAGCAACCCGGACGGCGTCGGATAGCTGCCGCCGGTGAACGTGCCAACCACGTAGCCGAAGATCGTGCCGGCGATGAAGATGACGCCGCCCATGGTCGGCGTGCCGCGCTTGGCGTGGTGACTCGGGTTCTCGATCGCCTCGGGCGTGCGGATGACCTGCCCCCAGCCCCACTTCCGGAACAGCCGGAGGAACACCGGCGTCAGCAGGAGCGTGAACGCGAGGGAGATCGCGGCGGCGGTAAGCAGGGATCTCGCGAGAACGATTCTCCCAGACGATCGCCGAGGAACCGGAGCCCGGCGGAGTTGGACGACTTGACGAGCACCCGGTCACCGGGGCGCAGCTCGTCCTTCAGATAGTCGAACGCGGCGTCCGCGTCGGGCAGGTGCACGGCCTCGCCGTCCCAGGATCCCTCCCCCACGGCCGCCAGGAACAGGCGGCGGGCGTCCGCGCCCACCACCACGATGCGCTGGATGTTCAGGCGCACCGCGAGCAGGCCGATCCGGTCGTGCTCGTCGCCGGCCGCCTCGCCGAGCTCGCTCATGGCGCCGAGCACGGCGACCGTGCGCTCGCCCGGCCCGGTGATCTGGGCGAGCGTGCGCAGGGCGGCCGCCATCGAGTCCGGGCTGGCGTTGTACGCGTCGTTGATGATGCGCACCTCGTCGCCGCCCATCGGCTGCATGCGCCAGCGCTCCGCGATCTGCACGGTCTCCAGGCGGGCGATGGCGTCGGCGGGCGCCACGCCCAGGGCGGACGCGGCCGCGATCGCGGCGAGGGCGTTGTTGACGTGGTGCGCGCCGAGCACCTGCAGCCGCAGCGGCAGCTCCTGCCCGTCCACGTGCACGGTGCAGGCGGTGCCGGAGGCGGTCACGTCGATGTCGGTGGCGCGGACGTCGGACGCGGGGCCCTGACCGAAGCCGACCACACGCAGTCCGCGCGCCTCGGCTCCGGCGCGCATGGCGGCGACGCGCGGATCGTCGAGGTTGAGCACGGCGGTGCCCGGGGAGGCGGCCGCGTCGATGAGCTCGGCCTTGGCGCGGGCGGTCTCCTCGATGCCGCCGAAGCCGCCGGCGTGCGCGAGGCCGACCATGAGCTCGATCACGACGTCGGGGTGCACGAGGCCCGCGAGCCGGGCGATCTCGCCCGGCGCGCTGGCGCCGAATTCGCAGACCAGGAAGCGCGTCGTGTCGGTGATCCGGAGCATGGTCAGCGGGGCGCCGACCTCGTTGTTGTACGACGCGATCGGCGCGATCGTCTCGCCCTCGTCCGCGAGGATCCGGGCGAGGAAGTTCTTCGTCGTGGTCTTGCCGTTGGATCCGGTCACCCCGACGATGCGCAGCGCACCGCCCGCGCGCACGCGCGCGACGACCGCGCGGGCGAGCTCGGCGATCGCATCGACCACATCCGCGACGACGATCTGCGAGATGTCCTCGTCGACGAGGTGCTCCACGAGGGCGAGCACCGCGCCGTTCTCGATCGCGGCGCCGACGAAGCGGTGGCCGTCGGTGTGCTCTCCGGGCTTGGCGACGAAGATCCCGCCCTCGGACATCTGCCGCGAGTCGGTATCGACGACCCCGGACACGATCGATGCGGGATCGTGATCACCGACGGGATGCAGGGTGCCGCCGACGAGTGCGGCGATCTCCCCGAGTGACAGAGCGATCATGATGCGACGGGATCCTCCGAGGCGATGACACGCGGCGCGGTGACCGCGGTCATTCCTTGAACTTGGGGAGCAGCGGTTCCATCGGAACGGTCGACGGCTGCACGCGATAGGTCTTCAGCACCTGCGTCATGGCCTTCTGGAAGGCGGGCGCGGTGGCCGCAGACGAGGTTACCCTAGTGGGCTCGTCGAGGGTGACCACGACCACGTACTCCGGGTGGTCGGCGGGCGCGTACCCGACCATGCTGGTGAAGTAGATCCCGTCCTTGTACGCGCCGGTCACCGGATCCGGCTTCTGCGCCGTTCCCGTCTTCGCGGCGATCCGGTAGCCCGGGACCTTGATCTGGTCGGACAGGCTGCCCTGCTCGGCCACGTTCTCGATCATGCGGCCGAGTTCGGCATCGAGGTTCGCATCGAGGACGCGCTGCGGCTTCGCCTGCGGGGCCTTGGCCACCGTGCCGTCGCCCTTGGTGCACGACTCGACCAGCGACAGCGGGACCTTCACACCGCCGTTGGCGATCGCCTGGTAGGCGCTGGCGACCTGCGGCGCCGTGACCGTGTAGTACTGCCCGAACGTCGTCGTGTAGTGCGACTGGTAGTCCCAGTCCTTCACCGGGTGAATGACGCCGCTGGTCTCGCCCGGGAAGTCGATCGCCGTCTTGCTGCCGACGCCGAATTTGACGAGCTCGTCGTAGCGCTGCTGGTCGGTGACCATGTCGCCGAAGTGGGACAGTGCCACGTTCGACGAGTCGATGAGCGCGCCGGCCAGGGTGTAGTCGTATGCGGGATGCTCGAAGGCGTCGTTGATCACGGCCCCGTTCGGGAACTCCTCGTGGCTGGACGCGGTGACCGACGTGGCCGGCGTCGCGCCGGCGTACTGCATCACGGACGCAGCCGTGATCGCCTTGAAGGTCGAGCCCGGCTCGAAACTCGTGCTGAACACGCGCGACCCGCGGTCGTCCGGGTTCGAGGCGCCGGGGTCGTTGGGGTCGACGCTCGGGAACTCGGCGGCCGCGCGGATCTTGCCGGTGCCGACCTCGACGACCGTCACCGTCCCGCTCTTGGCCGCCTGGGTCGCGACCTCCTCGGAGATCATCTGCTGCAGGTACCACTGCAGCTCCGTGTTGATCGTGAGCTTCACCGTGCCGCCGTCGACCGCGGGCTTCTCGGTCATGCTGCCGGGGATGATCACGCCGTCGTTGCCCGTGAGGTAGCTCTCGGACCCCTTGGTCGCGCTCAGGCAGGAGTTCTGGGCCTCCTCGATGCCCTCCTTGTCGCCGTTGCCCGCGACGAAGCCGATCAGGTTGCCCGCGACGGCGCCGTTCGGGTAGACCCGCACGCTGCGCGACCGCGGGTAGAGGTAGTCGAGGCCGAGCTTGCGGATCTTCAGGAACTGGTCGGTGCTGAGGCCCGTCTTGAGCATCACGTACTGCGAGCCCTGATTCGCCGCCAGCGCGTCCGAGACGAGTGTGCGCACCTCGTCGCCGGTCTGGCCCGTGATCGCGGCGACCTGGTCCGACGCCTTCGCCCAGGGCAGCTTCGGCTTCTTCTTCGCCGTCTCCAGGCCCTTCATCGCGGACGGGTCCATCGTCAGGTCGTAGACCAGCTGGCTCTCCGCGAGGACCGTGCCGTTCTGATCGACGATGGTGCCGCGCGCTCCGTCCATGGGCCGCGTGACGCCGAGCGCCGTGTCCTTCGACTCCTTGACGTTGGCGGCGGCGTTCACGACCTGGATGTCGACGAGCCGCACCAGGAACCCGCAGACGACCGCGAGGATCACGGCGAGGGCGAGGACGGTCCGCCGCCGCCGGGTCCGTGTCGCTCGAGTGGTCATGGGTCTCCGTCCGGCTCGCGGCCTGTGGTGTCGGGGAGCGGGCGAAGCCTGCTCGGATCAGCGGATCGTGGGAGTCGGAAGGCCTTCTGCGGTCGGCGGGGCCTGGGGAGTCGGCGGGGCCTGGGGAGCCGGCGCGACCCCCGTCTTCGGTTGTACGCCGGTTCCGGGCTTCGCGGAGGAGGCGTTGGCCGGCGTGTCGCGGACCAGTGCGTTCGCGACACCGTTCTTGGTCGGATCGACCGTGGAGGTCCAGGCCGCCGGTCCGGCGTTGCCGATCACGCTGCCGTCGCTCAGGCGCAGGTAGTTGGTGCTGCCGCCGACGATGAGGCCCATCTTCGCGGCCTGGGTGGCGAGCGCCTGCGGCGAGCTGACGCCGTCGAGATCCTGGGCCGCCGCCTGCGCCTGCCAGGTCAGCTCCTTGTTCTGCTGGGTCAGCTGCGAGACCACGAACGAGTCCTGAGTCGTCGCGATCGACAGCGCGATCTGCGCCCCGGCGATGAGTGCGGCGCCCGAGAGCGCCACGATCGCGTACGCGAGCCGGGGACGGCGGCGCCGCGACGGACGCTCGACCGCGCGGAGGTGGCGGGAACGGATCGGCTCCTCGAGCTCCGGCCGCCGCAGGGTCTTCTCTGCCAGGCTCATCGCACGGCGCTCCTCTGATCGTCTCTCACACGTTCTGCGGCGCGCAGGCGCACCGGGATCGCCCGCGGGTTGGCCGCGCGCTCGGCCTCATCCGCCTGCTCGGCACCCTTGGTCAGCGCCCGGAACCGGGGAGCATGCTCCGGCAGCTCGACCGGGAGTCCCGCAGGCGCGGTCGAGGCGGAGGCCGCGGCGAAGGCCTGCTTGACCAGGCGGTCCTCGAGCGACTGGTACGACATCACGACGATGCGCCCGCCGACGACCAGTGCGTCCATGGCGGAGGGGATCGCGTCCGCGAGCACGTTCAGCTCGTGGTTGACCTCGATCCGCAGCGCCTGGAAGACCCGCTTGGCGGGATGCCCGGCACGTTGCACGGCGGCGGGGGTCGCGTCGTGCAGCAGCTGCACGAGCTGGCCCGAGCGCTCGAGCGGGGCAGCCGCGCGTGCATGCACGATGGCCCTGGCGTAACGGCCGGCGAGCTTCTCCTCCCCGTACCGCTCGAAGATGCGGCGCAGCTGCCCCTCGCTGTACGTGGCGAGGACCTCGGCGGCGGTCGTGCCGGAGGTCTGGTCCATCCGCATGTCCAGCGGCGCGTCCTTCGCGTAGGCGAAGCCGCGCTCCGCCTCGTCCAGCTGCAGCGACGAGACGCCGAGGTCGAAGAGGATCCCGGAGGCGCCGGATGCGTGTTCGCCGATCGCGTCGTAGACCGTGTGCACGAGCGTGACCCGGTCGCCGAACCGCGCCAGCCGCTCCCCCGCGATCCGCAGCGCGTCGGTGTCGCGGTCCAGCCCGATCAGCCGGATGTCCGGCAGCCGCTCCAGGAAGGCCTCGGAGTGCCCGCCCATCCCGAGCGTGGCGTCCACGAGGATCGCCCCGTCGTGCTGCAGGGCGGGGGCGAGCAGCTCGACGCAGCGGTCGAGCATCACAGGGGTGTGGATCCGTCGGATGTCCATGAGCTCCTCGTCATCCGACCCGGACTCTGATCCCCATCCGCTCGACCCGGCACCGGGGAAGGTGCGCCGGGGCGGGAGCGGCTGGGAGTCACAGCCAGGGTCAGAACAGGCCGGGGATCACCTCCTCCTCCAACTCGGCGAAGGCGTCTTCGTGTCCTTCCGCGTACGCGTTCCATGCCGCGGCGTCCCAGATCTCGGCGTGTGCGCCGACGCCCGTGACGACGAGCTCCTTGCCCAGTCCCGCGTAGGAGCGCAGGTGGGCGGGGAGGGTGATCCGGTTCTGGCTGTCCGGCATCTCGGCGCTGGCGCCCGAGAGGAACATGCGCAGGAACGCCCGCGCCTCCTTGTTGCTCAGCGGCGCCTGGCGGATCCGCTCGTGCACGCTCTCGAACTCCGCCGTGCTGAACACGTAGAGGCAGCGGTCCTGGCCGCGCGTGACCACGACGCCGCCCGCGAGATCCTCGCGGAACTTGGCGGGGAGGATGACGCGGCCTTTGTCGTCGAGCTTGGGGGAATGCGTACCGAGCAACATGCGCCTCGCCCCCTTTCCCCCTGCTCCACGACGTTTCCTCCACTTTACTCCACTTCCCTCCATTTCGATACCCATGCGTCGCCGCAGTCGGACATCCCGGGACATGACGAAGGCCCCTGAACCGCGGAATTCCGCAGCTCAGGGGCCGGTGGAGCGAAGTGGAGGGGATGGTGGAGGAGAAGGGGGAAGCCGGGGACGAGCAGAGGGCCCGGACGCCGCAGCGTCCGGACCCTCACAGTCTCTTGTCGAGGAGCTCAGTGATCCTCGTGCCGGCGATCCCAGCGATCGTTCATGCGATCCATGAAGGACGGCGACGGCTCTTTCGCCTTCGTCCCGTCCCCCTCGCCGCGCCCGCCGCCGCGGTGCACCGGCGTGAACGCGAGCATCAGCCCGCCGAGCATGGCCGCGAAGGCGACGACCCCGATGATGATCCCGCCGACGCCGCCGACGGCGACACCGGCGATCAGCCCGCCGATGCCGGCGAGCAGCAGCACGGCGCCGTAGATGAGATTGCGATAGCTGAGTGCGCGGTCGCCGGCATGCGCGGAAACGACGTCGGCGTCGTTCTGCATGAGATGGCGTTCCATCTCATCGAGCAGGCGCTGCTCCTGTTCGGAGAGTGGCATTTCATCCCCCTCGGGTGGTGTTGAGCACAGTCTACGCGCGCGGAGAACCGCCAGGCTAGAAATCACCTTGGAGTTGGGCCGGGATCCTGAAGGATCGCCCCCGCCCGGAGTCGGCTCGCTGACTAGGCTGAAGGGGTGGCCGCCCGCTCCGATCTCAACGACCAGGTCTCCGCCCGACTGACCGCGTTCGTCGAGCGGATGCGCGACGAGACGGAGGCCTACGGACCCGACGCCGCGACGCTCGTGTCCGCGGCGGAGAGCACCCTCCGCGGAGGCAAGCGGCTGCGCGCCCGCTTCTGCCACGCGGGCTGGGCGGCCGTCGCGGGACGGCGCGGAACCGTCGTCGAGCCGGCCGGGCTCTGGGATGCCTGCGCGGCGCTCGAGGTCTTCCAGTCCGCCGCGCTCGTGCACGACGACCTGATCGACAACTCGGACACGCGCCGGGGGCGTCCCGCCGCGCACCGCGCGCTCGAGGCCTCGCACGCGGAGCAGGGGTGGAGCGGCAACGCGGTCGAGTTCGGGCGGGCGGCGGCCGTGCTCCTCGGAGACCTCCTCGTGGCGTGGAGCGACGATCTGCTGGAGGCCGGGCTCACGGGCGTTCCGCATGCCGAAGCCGTGCGCGCCGAGTACGCGCGCATGCGCCGCGACGTCACCATCGGGCAGTTCCTCGACATCGCCGAGGAGTCGGCGTGGAGCGTGAACGACGACGCGGAGCACGCCGAGCGCGCACTCCGCGTGGTGTCGCTCAAGGCCGCCCGCTACAGCGTCGAGCAGCCGCTGCTGATCGGCGCCGCCCTCGCCGGGGCGGACCAGGCTCAGCGCACCGCGCTGCGGGCGTTCGGCCACCCGCTCGGGATGGCCTTCCAGCTCCGCGACGACGTGCTCGGCGTCTTCGGCGACGAGCGGGTCACCGGCAAGCCCGCCGGCGACGACCTGCGCGAAGGCAAGCGCACTCTGCTGATCGCCTGGACCAGGGAGGCCCTCGCCGCGCCGGGACGGCGCCTGGTCGATGAGCTGCTCGGCGATCCGCAGCTGACCGGAGACCAGATCGCGAGCCTGCAGGCGACGATCGCCGAATCGGGGGCGCTCGCGCGCGTGGAGCGGCTCATCGCCGGCTATGCGGCCGACGGCGAGGCGGCTCTGCGCGGCGCCCCTCTGGACGCGGACGCGCTGGAGCTGCTGCGCGGGCTCGCCCGGGACGCGACTCAGCGCACCGCCTGACCGCGGTTCCTGAGCCGTCGACCGGTTCCTGAGCCCGTCGACCGGTTCCTGAGCGCGTCGACCGGTTCCTGAGCCGTCGACCGGTTCCTGAGCCTGTCGAAGGACCGGTTCAGGCCAGTCCGCGCGCCACCCGGCGCACTTCGCTCTTATGGCCGTCGCGGAGAGCCGCGATCGGTGAACGTCCGATGGACTCCTCCACGGCGAGCAGCCAGTCGATCGTCTCGTCATCCGAGAAGCCGGCATCCTTCAGCACGATGATCGTGCCGCGCAGCGACGGGAGCGGGCGGTCCTCCTGCAGGAAGAGCGCGGGAACCGCCAGCGGACCGGTCCGGCGCGAGCCGACGAGGTGCTGCTCGTCGAACAGCCGATGCACCCGCCCGAGGGGTTCGCCGAGGATCTCGACAAGGTCGGGAAGGGTCAGCCATTCGACCGGCGCAGCCGTCGTTTCCGTTTCAGACACTCAGACATGATCTCACTTCACCCCGGCCCGATGATCACCGAATGAATTCACATGCGCCACATTCGTCGCTTTGATCACTTCTGTCCCGGCAATTGACTCTGATCAACTTCCGTGACACGGTCTTCATGACGACGCGCATCGAGGCGCGTGCGGTATAAGACGTCCGAACCGGGGGGATCCATGACGAAGACGCAGCATCAGCGCCGCACGCTGAGCCTCGCGCTGCCCACCGCCGTGCTGACCACGGTGGCCACCGCGATCGTCGCACTGCCGGCCCACGCCGAGACGTTCGCGGCGCAGCGCCCGGCACCGCATCTCACGGCTCTGTCGCCGCTGTGGCACACCACGACGGCCTCGAGCGCGCTGCGGCAGGAGGCCGCCCCCGCGGGCGGCAGCTACTCCGTACAGCCCGGCGACACGCTGTGGGACATCGCCCTGCGCTTCGGCACCACAGTGGGCGCGCTGATCGCCGCGAACGGGCTCAGCCGCGACAGCGTGCTGCAGCCGGGCCAGATCCTGCAGGTCTCCCCCGCCTCCGCTCCGACACCGGCGGCAGCACCGGCGCCCGCACCGGCCCCGTCGGCGAGCTGCACCGTGGCCGCCGGCGACACGCTGTGGTCGATCGCGCAGGAGCACGGCACCACCGTCGCCGCGCTCTACGCCGCCAACGGCCTCGGCCCGGACTCGATCATCTACCCGGGGCAGACGCTGCGGCTCGACGGCGCAGCCGCGGCGCCTGATGCCGCCGCCGCCCCCGCCCCCGCGCCTGCAGAGGCTCCCGCTCCCGCACCCGCTCCCACCCGCCGCGGCGACCTACACGGTGACCGCAGATGACACGCTGTGGTCCATCGCGCAGGAGCACGGCACCACCGTCGCCGGCCTCTACGCCGCCAACGGCCTCGGTCCCGGGTCGATCATCTACCCCGGACAGACACTCCAGCTCGCGCCGGCTCCCGCCCCCGTCCCCGCTCCGGCAGCCGCGTCCGCGCCCGCCGTGGACACCTACACCGCCCCGCAGGTGACCCTCACGGCGGAGCAGACCGCGAACGCGCAGCGCATCATCCAGATCGGCCGTCAGCTCGGCGTCCCGCCGCGCGGCATCGCGATCGCGCTCGCCACCGCGATGGTCGAGTCTGGGCTGACCAATCACCCGGGCGGGGATCGCGACTCGGCGGGCCTGTTCCAGCAGCGACCCAGCACGGGCTGGGGCACGAAGGAGCAGGTCGGCGACGCGGACTACGCGATCACCGCGTTCTACACGGGCACGCCGTCGACGAACGGCCTGCTGGACATCCCCGGCTGGGAGGACCTCGGGTTCGGCCAGGCGGCGCAGGAGGTGCAGATCTCCGCCTTCCCCGGACGCTACGCGCTGTGGGAGCCGCAGGCGGACGCCTGGCTCTCCGAGCTGGGTTGACCCGGCGATACCGCATCGTGATCCGGGTGGAATGACTTCCCCACGCGAGCCGTTGCCGGGCCTCTCAGGCAGTTCTCCATAGACTCTTGCCGTGACGACCAGCCAACAAGCCGACCCCCTCATCGGGCGGCTCGTCGACGGTCGCTACCGGGTCCGTGCCCGGATCGCCCGCGGAGGCATGGCCACCGTCTACGTCGCGACCGACCTCCGCCTCGAGCGGCGCATCGCCCTCAAGGTCATGCACGGGCACCTGAGCGACGACTCGGTGTTCCAGAGCCGCTTCATCCAGGAGGCGCGCGCCGCGGCCCGGCTCGCGGATCCGCACGTCGTCAACGTCTTCGACCAGGGCCAGGACGGCGAGCTCGCCTACCTCGTCATGGAGTATCTCCCCGGGATCACGCTGCGCGAGCTGATGCGCGAGCAGCGCCGGCTCACGGTCCCGCAGACGATCTCGATCATGGACGCGGTGCTGTCCGGCCTCGCCGCGGCGCATCGCGCGGGTATCGTGCACCGCGACGTCAAGCCAGAGAACGTGCTCCTCGCCGAGGACGGCCGGATCAAGATCGGCGACTTCGGCCTGGCCAGGGCCACGACGGCGAACACGGCCTCGGGCGCGCAGCTGATGGGCACGATCGCCTACCTCGCACCCGAGCTGGTCACCCGCGGCACCGCGGACGCCCGCAGCGACATCTACGCGCTCGGCATCATGCTCTACGAGATGCTCGTCGGCGAGCAGCCGTACAAGGGCGAGCAGCCGATGCAGATCGCGTTCCAGCACGCGACCGACTCCGTGCCGCGCCCGAGCGTGCGCAACCCCGGCGTGCCGGAGCAGCTGGACGAGCTCGTGCTGTGGGCGACCGAGAAGACTCCGGACGAGCGTCCGAACGATGCGCAGGAGATGCTCGAACGGCTGCGGGCGATCGAGCGCGAGCTCGGCGTGGCGCCGAGCCCCACGACCGCGAAGACCACCATCATCCCGATGCGCGACACGGCCGATCAGACCCTGATCCTGCCCGGCGTCACGGCCCCGACGGCGCCGACCGCCGTAGCGGATGCCCCGATCGACAATGCGACGCTGCTGCGCCGGCGGACCGCGCAGCGCCGCTCCCGCGGCGCGTTCCTGCTGGTGCTGGTGCTGCTGCTGGCGGTCATCGCCGGCGGGGCCGGCTGGTGGTTCGGCTCGGGCCCCGGATCCCAGCTGTCCGTCCCGGACGTGGCGGGCAAGACCTGGGAGGTCGCGGCCGCCGCGATCACGAAGGACGGCATGCGGCCGGTGCAAAGCACCGCGAACTCGCTCGACGTCAAGGCGGGCCTCGCGATCAAGACGGATCCCGGCGCCGGCGCACGCGTCGACAAGAACGCGAAGGTCACGGTCGTCATCTCCGCCGGCCCCGCCGAGGTCGCGATCCCGAAGCTGAACGAGATGACCCAGGATCAGGCGAAGGAGGCCCTGGCGCCGCTGCACCTGCAGCTGCAGGATGCGGTCGCGCTGTTCTCCCGTGCCGACAACGGGATCGTGATCAACGCCGAGCTCACTCCGCGTGGCGGATCGACCGCGGAGTGCGGCGAGGGGTGCACCGCCCACCAGGGCGACGCGATCCGGCTCCTGGTGTCGCTGGGGCCCGTGCCCGACGTGTCGGGGATGACGGTCGGCGACGCGACGAACAAGCTCATCGGCGTCGGGCTGAAGGTCAATCCCGACACGAACTCCGATTACAGCGACACCGTTGCGAAGGACCGCGTGATCGGCTACGCCGACCGCGACGGGGGCGGCAACTGGCGTCCCGGCGACACGATCACGCTGAACGTGTCCAAGGGTCCGCAGCCCGTGAACGTGCCGGACGTGTCCGGCAAGAACCTCACCGATGCCATGCAGATCCTCACCGACGCGGGGCTGCAGCCGCAGACCAGCGTGCCCAACACGCTGTGGAGCCTGTTCAACGCGACGTCCACGGATCCGAAGGCCGGCACGAGCGTCGACAAGAACTCCGTCGTCCGGGTGAAGGTCTCGGGCTGAGCCGAACGGCCCTGCCCCGAGCCCTAGACTCCGCCATGAAGCAGTTCTTCGAGGCGCGTCCGACACCCACCTGCTCGTGTTCGCCAAGGGCGAGGAGCTGATGGCGGGCCTCGAGGCGTTCGCGCTCGAGCAGGAGCTCGCCGGCGCGTGGGTCGACATCGTCGGCGGGGCCGCGGGCGTCACACTCGGCTTCTACGACCCTGCGGCCCGCGAGTACCGCTGGCAGGACTTCGAGGAGCCGCTGGAGATCACCGGCCTGCACGGCAATCTCTCCTGGGTCGACGGCCGGCCCGTCTGGCACGTGCACGGCACGTTCTCCCGCGCCGACTACTCGGTGCTCGGCGGCCACGTGAAGAAGTGTCTGATCGGCCTCACCGGCGAAGTGCTGCTGACCACCCGCGGCGACCGCCTCACCCGGGTCTACGACGACGAGACCGGCCTGAAACTGCTCGGCGGGGAGTGAGCCGGTCCGCCGGTCCCTTCGACAAGCTCAGGGACCGAGATAAGCGCAGGGACCGGAGAGGGATCCCGCCCACGGAGCGCAGCGAGCGGGCCAACCCAGCGCGACCCCCGAGGGTGTCAGCGCTTCTCGAGCTCCTCGGCGACGAGGAAGGCGAGCTCGAGCGACTGCATGTGGTTCAGGCGCGGATCGCAGAGCGACTCGTAGCGGGTCGCGAGGGCCGCCTCGTCGATCTGCTCGGATCCGCCCAGGCACTCGGTGACGTCGTCGCCGGTGAGCTCCACGTGGATCCCGCCCGGGAAGGTGCCGACCGCGCGGTGCGCCTCGAAGAAGCCGCGGACCTCGTCGACCACGTCGTCGAAGCGCCGGGTCTTGTAGCCGGTCGGCGTGGTGATGCCGTTGCCGTGCATCGGGTCGGTGACCCACAGCGGCTGCGCGCCGGAGTCCTTGACCGCCTGCAGCAGCGGGGGCAGCGCGTCGCGGATCTTTCCCGCGCCCATGCGCGTGATGAACGTCAGGCGGCCCGGCTCGCGGTGCGGGTCGAGCTTGTCGATGAGCGCGAGCGCGGTCTCCGGCGTCGTCGTCGGCCCGAGCTTGACGCCGATCGGGTTGCGGACCTGGGAGAAGTAGTCGACGTGCGCGCCGTCCAGCTCGCGCGTGCGCTCGCCGATCCAGAGGAAGTGCGCGGACGTGTTGTACGGCGTCAAGGTGCGCGAGTCGATGCGGGTCATCGGGCGCTCGTAGTCCATGAGCAGGCCCTCGTGGCCGGTGAAGAACTCGACGCGCTTGAGCTCGTCGAAGTCGGCGCCGGCCGCCTCCATGAACTTGATGGCGCGGTCGATCTCGGCCGCCATCCGCTCGTAGCGCTGGTTGGCCGGGTTCTTCGCGAAGCCCTGGTTCCAGGAGTGCACCTCGCGGAGGTCGGCGAAGCCGCCCTGCGTGAACGCGCGGATCAGGTTCAGCGTCGACGCCGCCGTGTGGTAGCCCTGCAGCAGACGCGCCGGGTTCGCCTCGCGGGAGCCCTCGGTGAAGTCGTAGCCGTTGACGATGTCGCCGCGGTAGGCGGGCAGGGTGACGTCGCCGCGGGTCTCGGTATCGCTCGAGCGCGGCTTGGCGAACTGCCCCGCCATGCGGCCCATCTTGACCACCGGCATGGAGGCACCGTACGTGAGCACGACGGCCATCTGCAGCACCGTCTTGATGCGGTTGCGGATCTGGTCGGCGGTGGCGCCGGCGAAGGTCTCGGCGCAGTCGCCGCCCTGCAGCAGGAACGCCTGGCCGGAGGCGGCTCGGGCCAGCCGCTCGCGGAGGTTGTCCACCTCGCCCGCGAACACCAGCGGCGGCAGGGCGGAGATCTGCGCGGAGACCTCTGCGACGCGTTCGGCGTCAGGCCACCGCGGCTGCTGCTTGATGGGAAGGGCGCGCCACGAGTCGAGGTCCAGAGGCTGGGGCATCCCTCTATCCTAGGGCGCGGAACAGCTCGGGATCGCCTCAGCGTGCCCGTGTGACGGCGGCCAGGCGCTCCTTCACGGACGAGGCGTAGACGTCCTCGTAGGCCTGCTCCCCCAGTCGCTGCAGCGCGACCATGATCTCGTCCGTCACGGAGCGCAGGATGTAGCGGTCGTTCTCCATGCCCGTGTAGCGGGAGAAGTCGAGCGGCTCCCCGATCACGATGCCCACGCGCATGATCTTCGGGATCCGCTGCCCGGTCGGCATCGCGACGTCGGTGTCGACCATGACGACGGGCACGACCGGGACCTTCGCCTCGAGCGCCATCCGCGCGATGCCGGTGCGGCCGCGGTACAGCTTGCCGTCGGGGCTGCGCGTGCCCTCGGGGTAGATCCCGAGCAGGTCGCCGCGACCGAGCACCCTGAGTCCGGTGTTCAGCGACGCCTCGGAGGCCTTGCCGCCGGATCGGTCGATCGGCAGCTGGCCGGTGCCCTTCATGAACATCCGGGTCGCCCAGCCCTTGAGGCCGCGCCCCGTGAAGTAGTCGCTCTTGGCCAGGAAGGACATCCTCCGGTCCAGCATGAGCGGCAGGAAGATCGAGTCCGAGAAGGACAGGTGGTTGCTCGCCATGATCGCGGCGCCCGAGGTCGGGACGTACGACCGCCCCACGATCCACGGCCGGAAGATCGCCTTGACCAGGGGGCCGATGGCGATGTACTTCATGAACCAGTAGATCATCGCCCGCAGTCTATCCCGCCGCGGCGCCGGGCACGAGGGGCGCCGCGAGAGTGCGACGCAGTTCCATGAACCATGCGACTGGATCTCACGCCTGTGGCCCCATCTCCCGCACACGCGTGGCATAGACTCCTCAGAAGCATGTACCCGTTCCGGTACCGAAGGAGTTGCCGTGGTCTCTAGAGAAGGCGTCCAGTTCGAAGTCCCCGCGATCGTCCCCGCCGCCCCTGAGGACAACATCACAGACCTCCTCGAGCAGCGCGTGCAGAAGACCCCGAGCCTCGCCCTGTTCTCGGTTCCGGACGGCGCCGGCTGGCGCGACATCACCGCGAGCGAGTTCCGTACGCAGGTCATCGCCCTCGCCAAGGGCTTCGTCGCGGCGGGGATCCAGCCGGGCGAGAAGGTCGGCTTCCTGGCGCGCACCACCTACGAGTGGACGCTCGTCGACTTCGCGCTGTTCTACGCCGGCGCGGTCATGGTCCCGATCTACGAGACCAGCTCCCCCTCGCAGATCCAGTGGATCCTGGAGGACTCCGGGGCGATCTCGCTGATGGTCGAGTCCCCGGAGCACTTCACGCGCTTCGACGAGGTGCGCGGCGACCTGCCGCTCATCCGCACCGTGTGGCAGATGCACCTCGGCGGGATCGCCCAGCTCACCGCGCAGGGCGTCGAGGTGCCGGACGAGGAGATCGAGCGCCGCCGCGGCCTCGCGAACGGCGCCGACATCGCCACCCTGATCTACACCTCCGGATCCACCGGCCGCCCTAAGGGCTGCGTGCTCACGCACAGCAACTTCGTAGAGCTCTCCCGCAACTCGGCCAAGGCGCTGGAGGACGTCGTGTCGACTCCCGGGGCGTCCACGCTGCTGTTCATCACGACGGCGCACGTGTTCGCGCGGTTCATCTCGATCCTGGACATCCACGCCGGTGTGCGCACCGGCCACCAGCCCGACACCCGGCAGCTGCTGCCGGCGCTCGGCTCCTTCAAGCCGACCTTCCTGCTCGCGGTGCCGCGCGTCTTCGAGAAGGTCTACAACTCCGCGGAGCAGAAGGCCGAGGCCGGAGGCAAGGGCAAGATCTTCCGCGCGGCCGCCGCCGTCGCGATCGAGCACTCCCGCCTGGTCGGAGGAGGGCGCGAAGATCCCGCTCGGCCTGCGGATCAAGTTCGCGCTGTTCGACAGACTCGTCTACGGCAAGCTGCGCGAGGCGATGGGCGGCAACGTCGTGTACGCGATCTCGGGATCCGCGCCGCTGGGCGCACGCCTCGGGCACTTCTTCCACAGCCTCGGCGTCGTGATCCTGGAGGGCTACGGCCTCACCGAGACCACGGCTCCGGCCACCGTCAACCTCGCGACCAGATCGAAGATCGGCACGGTCGGCCCGGCGCTGCCCGGTGTCGGCGTGCGTCTCGCCGACGACGGCGAGATCGAGGTGCGCGGCATCGACGTGTTCAAGGAGTACTGGAACAACCCGGAGGCGACCGCGGCCGCATTCCACGACGGCTGGTTCCGCACCGGCGACATCGGCTCGTTCGACGCCGAGGGCTTCCTGACGATCACCGGCCGCAAGAAGGAGATCATCGTCACGGCGGGCGGCAAGAACGTCTCCCCCGCCGCGCTCGAGGATCCGATCCGCGCGAACCCGATCGTGAGCCAGGTGGTGGTGGTCGGCGACGCGAAGCCCTTCATCGCGGCGCTGGTCACGCTCGACCCCGAGATGCTGCCGTCGTGGCTGTCGAACAACGGCCTCCCGTCCGACATGACGCTCGCGGACGCCGCACGCAACGACGCGGTCCGCGCCGAGGTGCAGCGCGCGATCGACACGGCGAACGACCGCGTGTCCCGCGCCGAGTCGATCCGCAAGTTCACGATCCTGCCGACCGAGTGGACCGAGGCCAGCGGCCACCTGACCCCGAAGCTGTCGATCAAGCGGAACGTGATCCTGAAGGACTTCGCGCCGCAGATCGCCGAGCTCTACAACGAGACCACCACGACCACGACCGTTCCCCTCGGCTGACCTCTCCGCGCCCTGCGGTCGTTGAGCGAGCAGCGACGAAGGAGCACGAGGCGAAGCAGCAGTTTCCGCAGGAACACCGCGTTTCGTCTCGGTCGTCGCTGCGCTCCGTCCTCGCTCAACGACCCCGAAGACGTCTCGGCCGAACGGAGCGCAGGGGGGGCTCGGGCGACGCCTCAGAACCAGGAGCTCTCGCGGACCTCGCGCATCGCGACCTTGCGGGTCTCCGGATCCAGCCGGGAGAGGTAGACCCTGCCGTCCAGGTGATCGGTCTCGTGCTGCAGGGCCTGGGCGAGCAGCCCCTCCCCCTCGAGCACGACCGGCTCGCCGTCGAGGTCGATGCCCTCGACGCGCGCCCACGGATGCCGCAGGGCGTCGTGCCACAGCCCGGGCACCGAGAGGCAGCCCTCGCCGGTGGGGACCGGCTCGCCGCGCACCTCGGTCAGCACCGGGTTGATGACGTAGCCGATGTCGCCGTCGATGTTGTAGCTGAACGCCCGCAGCGCCACGCCGATCTGCGGCGCGGCGACGCCCGCGCGTCCGGGCAGCTCCACGCTGTCCACGAGGTCGGCGACGAGCGCGCGGACGCCGTCGTCGATCGTCCCGATCTCGGCGCACACCGTGCGCAGCACCGGGTCGCCGAAGAGGCGGATCTCCCTGACCGTCATCAGGCGGCCTGCGCCCGGAGGCCCTCGACGACGATCGCGGCGAGCTCGCGCGCGGCCTGCCGGGTCTCCGGCTGCAGCGCGGAGTACGTGATCGCGCTGCCCGCGGCGATCTGGGCGTCGTACGGGATCCGCAGCACGTGCGCGACCCGGGTGCGGAAGTGCGCCTCGAGCTCGTCCAGCCGCACCATCGGCGCACCCGGCGTGGACTGGTTGAGCACGACGATCGCGCTCGCGGACCTTGTCGGCGTAGCCGTTGGTCTCCAGCCAGGTGAGCGTCTCGGAGGCGAGACGCGCCTCGTCCACGCTGAGCCCCGCGACGATCACGAGCGTGTCCGCGTGGTCCAGCGTCGCTCCCATCACGGAGTGCACGATGCCGGTGCCCGTATCGGTGAGCACGAGCGAGTAGTAGTGCGCGGCGACCGAGGCGACCTGTTCGTAATCGACGTCGCTGAACGCCTCCGAGACGCGCGGATCCGTGTCGGAGGCGAGCACGTCGAGGCGCGTGCCGTCGCGGGAGACCACGGCGGAGATGTCGTGGTAGCCGGTGACCTGGTCGTGGATGCGGACCAGGTCGCGCACGGTCTTGCCGTTGGTGCGCGCGATCCGGTCGGCGAGGGTGCCGCGGTCCGGGATTCGCGTCGACAGCGATGACGCGGTCCTCCCGGGCGTCGGCCAGCGCCATGCCGAGCAATGCGGTCACGGTGGTCTTGCCGACGCCGCCCTTGCGGCTCAGCACGGGCACGAACCGCGCGGTGCCGGACAGCGGCGCCGCGATGCGCGCGCTCAGAGCCTTGCGCTCCTTGGCGCGCTTGCCGTCGCCGATGTTGATGCGGCGTCCGGACACGGTGTAGAGCAGGTGGCTCCACAGCCCCTCCGGCTCCGGCTTGGTGAGCTGGTGCGGGTCGAGCAGCCGGTCCGCGGTGAGCAGATCGGCGCTCTCCCGCTCACGGTCGGCGAACTGGTCCAGGCGGCGCGAGACGAGCTCGGGCTCGGGGGCGCGGGCGGGTTCGGGCTCCGCGGCGCGGACGGGTTCGGGGGTCACGGTCTCCTCCTCTGCGGCAGGGACGGGTGCGGTATGCACGGCGAGCACCGGCATCGGTGCGAAGACGGCGGCTTCCGGCGTGTCTGCGGGAGCGATCGCGGGCTCGGCTGCCGCGGCGGATTCGGTGCTGCCGAAGCTCTCGACTGCCGCGTCCGCGTACTGCTCCGCCTCCGGGCTCGGGCCGCTCCGGTTCCTGCGGTACGGGCTCCTGCGCTCCGGCTCAGACTGTTCCGGCTCGCTGCTGCTACGGGCTCAGCGCTGCTCCGGCTCCTGCTGTTCCGGCTGCGACTGTTCCGCGCTCAGGCTGTTCCGGCTCCTGCGGTACGGGCTCCGACTGCTCCGCAGCGGCCGCGACTTCCGCCCCGGCTTCTGCGTCCGCCTCGGGCGTCTGCGTCGGCGGCGTGCTTCTGCGTCGGCGGCGTCCTCGACGAGCTCGGCCACGACGATGACGCTTCCACGGCCGGGGCCTGTGCGGCCGGGGCCGGGATCTCGATCACGATGTCGGAGACGTCGAAGCCCTCGTGGATCCGGCCGATGCCGTCGCCCTCGCGGACCAGCGCCGCCGGGTCCGCATCGAGCACGAGGTCGCCGTACGCCTCGCCGTCGATGACGTCGTCATCGACGAGGTCGTCGTCTTCGAGGCTCGGCAGCGTCACCGACACCTGCGCCGTCGCGTCTCCGAGCAGCCCGATGTCTGCCGTGCCGATCGGCGCCCGTGCTGTCGAGGACGCCGCGACTGTCGTCGGCGTCCTCGGGTTGCGAATTCCTGCGTTCTGTGGTCATGGTGTTTCTCCCCGGGACGCCCTCTCCTCGAGCGCGTCGCCCGCACAAGGCTAGTGCACCTGCCAGGTTGCGCTGATCAGCGCGAGCTCCGCGGGATCCCCGGAGGCGTTCCTTCCTCTAATGCGAGGGGCGGATCACGACCAGGAGGTCCCCGGCGTCGACCTGCTGGGGCGATCCGATCGCGAGCCGCTCGACGACGCCGTCGACGGGGGCGGTGATGGCCGCCTCCATCTTCATCGCCTCGATCGACGCGACCGGCTCACCGGCCCGCACGGGGTCGCCCACCTCGCTCTTCAGCGTGACCACTCCGGAGAACGGGGCGGCCACCTGGCCGGGCTGGGTGGTGTCGGCCTTCTCGACCTCGTGCGCGTCGACCGCGATGCGCGCGGTCCCGCACGGAGACCGGGCGGAGCTGGCCGTTCAGGGTGGTCATGACCGAGCGGATCCCCTTCTCGTCCGCCTCGCCGATCGACTCCAGTCCCACGTACAGCTGCACGCCGCGGTCGATCTCGATGAGGTGCTCCTGACCGGGCACGAGGCCGTACAGGTAGTCGGCCGTGTCCAGCACCGACAGGTCGCCGTACTGCTCGCGCACGCTCTCGAACTCGCGTGTCGGCGCGGGGAAGAGCAGGCGGTTCAGGGTGGCCCGGCGGGTCGCGCTGTCGGCGCCGAGCGCCTGCTCGTCCTCGGCGGAGATGTCCGTCACCCCGATGCGCACGGTCCGTCCCGCGAGCACCTTGGAGCGGAACGGCTCGGGCCAGCCGCCCGGCAGGTCGCCCAGCTCGCCGGCCATGAAGCCGATCACCGAGTCCGGGATGTCGTAGTTCTCCGGGTTCGCCTCGAAGTCGGCGGGGTCTGCGTGCACCGCCGCGAGGTGCAGGGCGAGGTCGCCGACCACCTTCGAGGACGGGGTCACCTTCGGCACCCGGCCCAGGATCCGGTCCGCGGCCGCGTACATGTCCTCGATGAGCTCGAAGTCCTCCGCCAGGCCCAGCGCCTTCGCCTGCTGGCGCAGGTTGGACAGCTGCCCGCCCGGGATCTCGTGGTGGTACACCCGCCCGGTCGGGCCCGGGAAGACCGGACTCGAACGGCGCGTACACGTTGCGCACGGCCTCCCAGTACGGCTCGAGGTCCGACACCGCCGCGAGCGACAGTCCGGTGTCGCGCTCGGTGTGCGCGAGGGCCGCGACGAGCGACGGACAGCGACGGCTGGCTGGTCGTGCCGGACATCGGCGCGGAGGCGGCGTCGACCGCGTCGACGCCCGGCGGCGCTCGCGGCGAGCAGCGTGGCGAGCTGGCCGCCCGGGGTGTCGTGCGTGTGCAGGTGCACGGGCAGGTCGAAGCGCTCGCGCAGCGCCGCCACGAGACGTCGCGGCGGCGGCCGGCCGGAGCAGGCCCGCCATGTCCTTGATCGCGAGGACGTGCGCGCCGGAGTCGACGATCTGCTCGGCGAGGCGCAGGTAGTAGTCGAGCGTGTACAGGTCCTCGGCCGGGTCGAGCAGGTCGCCGGTGTAGCACAGCGCGACCTCGGCGACCGCGGTGCCGGTGGCGCGCACCGCGTCGATCGCGGGACGCATCTGGGAGACGTCGTTGAGGGCGTCGAAGATGCGGAAGATGTCGACGCCGCTCGCCGCCGCCTCCTGCACGAACGCCTCGGTCACCGCGGTCGGGTACGGCGTGTAGCCGACCGTGTTGCGGCCGCGCAGCAGCATCTGGATGGCGATGTTCGGCAGCGCCTCGCGGAGCCGGTCCAGCCGCTCCCACGGGTCCTCGCCGAGGAAGCGCAGCGCGACGTCGTACGTCGCGCCGCCCCAGGCCTCCACGCTCAGCAGCTCGGGCGTGAGCCGCGCGACGTACGGCGCCGACCGCGACGAGGTCGCGGGTGCGCACGCGCGTCGCGAGCAGCGACTGGTGCGCGTCGCGGAAGGTGGTGTCGGTGACGGCGAGGCCGGTCTGCGCGCGCAGCGCCCGCGCGAACCCGTCCGGCCCGAGTTCGAGCAGGCGCTGCCGGGACCCCGGCGCGGGGGCGGCCGCGAGATCGATCGCGGGGAGCTTGGTGCGCGGCTCGACGTGGCCCGCGCCGGACTGCCGTTCGGCTTGTTGACCGTGACGTCGACGAGCCAGTTCAGGATCTTGGAGCCGCGGTCCTTCGAGACGCGGCCCACGAGCAGCTCGGGGCGCTCGTCGATGAACGAGGTGCTGACGTCGCCGGCGAGGAAGGACGGATCCTCCAGCAGCGCCTGCAGGAACGGGATGTTCGTGGAGACGCCGCGGATCCGGAACTCGGCCAGCGCGCGCCGGGCGCGCGAGCACCGCGGCCGGGAAGTCGCGACCGCGGCAGGTGAGCTTGGCCAGCATCGAGTCGAAGTGCGGGCTGATCTGCGCGCCCTGGTGCACGGTGCCGCCGTCCAGGCGGATGCCGGCGCCGCCGGGCGAGCGGTAGGTGGTGATCTTGCCCGTGTCGGGACGGAAGCCCTGCGTCGGATCCTCGGTCGTGATCCGGCACTGCAGCGCCGCACCGCGCTGGCGGATGTCCTCCTGGTGCAGCCCCAGCTCACCGAGCGTCTGGCCCGCGGCGATCCGGATCTGGGTCTGCACCAGGTCGACGTCGGTGATCTCCTCGGTGACCGTGTGCTCCACCTGGATCCGCGGGTTCATCTCGATGAAGACGACCTCGCCGGTCCGCGCGCCCCGCCGTCTCCAGCAGGAACTCGACGGTGCCCGCGTTCTGGTAGCCGATGGACCGGGCGAACGCGACCGCGTAGCCGTGCAGCGCCTGCCGGATCGAGTCGTCCAGGTTCGGCGCCGGGGCGATCTCGACGACCTTCTGGTGCCGGCGCTGCACCGAGCAGTCCCGCTCGAACAGGTGCACGGTCTCGCCGGCGGAATCCGCGACGATCTGCACCTCGATGTGCCGCGGCCGGATCACGGCCTGCTCCAGGAACATGCGTCGGGTCGCCGAACGCGCTCGTCGGCCTCGCGCATGGCCTCGGCCAGAGCGGGCGCCAGCTCGCCCTTCGACTCCACCCGGCGCATGCCGCGCCCGCCGCCGCCGGCGACCGCCTTGGCGAACAACGGGAACCCGATCTCGTCGGCCTGCGCGAGCAGAGCGTCGACGTCGTCGGATTCGGCGGTGGAGCGCAGCACCGGCACGCCGGCCTCGATCGCGTGCCGTTTGGCCTCGACCTTGTTGCCCGCCATCTCGAGCACCGCCGCGGGCGGTCCGATGAAGGCGATGCCGTTCGCCGCGCGCCTTCTCCGCCAGCTCCGGGTTCTCGGAGAGGAACCCGTAGCCGGGGTAGATCGCGTCGGCGCCGCTCTCGATCGCGACGCGGACGATCTCGTCGACGCTCAGGTAGGCGCGGACGGGGTGTCCGCGCTCGCCGATCTCATACGCCTCGTCCGCCTTGAGACGGTGCAGGGATCCGCGATCCTCCCACGGGAAGACCGCGACGGTGCGCGCCCCCACCTCGAACGCCGCGCGGAAGGCCCGGATCGCGATCTCGCCGCGATTGGCCACAAGGATCTTCTGGAACATGGGCACCTCGAACACTGTGTGCGCAGCTACGCGCATCGGGGGGCTGAGTGTTTCCTCAGCCTAGAGGACGGTAACGTGGTGTTCGTGCACGTACTCAGCGTCAGTTCCCTCAAGGGCGGTGTCGGCAAGACGACCGTGACCCTCGGCCTCGCCTCGGCGGCGTTCGCCCGCGGCGTCAGGACCCTCGTCGTCGACCTCGACCCGCAGTCCGATGTCTCGACCGGCATGGACATCCAGGTCGCCGGCCGTCTCAACGTCGCCGACGTCCTGGCCAATCCGAAGGAGAAGGTGGTCCGTCAGGCGATCACGTCCTCCGGCTGGGCGAAGGTGCACCCTGGGACCATCGACGTGCTCATCGGCAGCCCGTCCGCGATCAACTTCGACGGGCCGCACCCCAGCGTCCGGGACGTCTGGAAGCTCGAGGAGGCGCTCGCCGCCGTCGAGGCCGATTACGACCTCGTGCTGATCGACTGCGCGCCGTCGCTGAACGCGCTCACCCGCACCGCCTGGGCGGCGAGCGACCGCGTGATGGTCGTCACCGAGCCCGGCCTGTTCTCCGTGGCCGCCGCCGACCGCGCCCTGCGCGCGATCGAGGAGATCCGCCGCGGCCTCTCCCCCCGGCTGCAGCCGCTCGGCATCGTGGTGAACCGCGTGCGCCCGCAGTCGCATCGAGCACCAGTTCCGCATCAAGGAGCTGCGCGACATGTTCGGCCCGCTCGTGCTGAGCCCCCAGCTGCCGGAGCGCACCTCGCTGCAGCAGGCCCAGGGCGCGGCCAAGCCGCTGCACATCTGGCCCGGCGACTCCGCGCAGGAGCTCGCCGCCGATTTCGACACGCTGCTCGACCGCGTGATCCGCACCGGGCGCATCGCGCTGCCGGACGACACCCGCGTCTGAGCCAGGGGTCGTTGAGCGAGGACGCGCGGAGCGCGACCATCTCGGGGTCTGGCGAGGCGCGCCGCGACCGATCCGGTGTGCACCGCGTGCACCTGAGCACGCGCGGAGCGCGACCGAGACGAAACGCGCGCGCTCCCACGGACGAGCCGCCATGTGAGACTGCGGCGTTTCGTCTCTGCGTTTCGATTCGCCTTCGGCTCACTCAACGAACGCCGGCTGCGCCGGTGCTCGCTCAACGACCCCGAAGCGGTCCCGAAAAGCGCTCAGGCGGTGCGACGAGCGCGCCGTGCCGCGAGGTCGTCCAGCGGCTCGGGCGTGAGCGCGTCGAACTCCACGAGCGTCGCCTCGACCTCGTGGAACACCTTGCCCACGGCGATGCCGAAGACGCCCTGACCGCGGCTGAGCAGGTCGATGACCTCGTCGTTCGAGGTGCACAGGTAGACCGACGCACCGTCGCTCATCAGCGTGGTGCCGGCGAGGTCGCGGATGCCCGCGGCGCGCAGCTGGTCCACGGCGGTGCGGATCTGCTGCAGCGAGATGCCGGTGTTCAGCAGCTCCTTGACGAGCTTGAGCACCAGGATGTCGCGGAAGCCGTAGAGGCGCTGCGAGCCGGATCCCTTCGCGCCACGGACCGTCGGGACGACCAGCTCGGTGCGGGCCCAGTAGTCCAGCTGCCGATAGGTGATGCCCGCTGCCTGGCGGCGACTGCACCGCGGTAGCCGACCTCGTCGTCCATCGCGGGAAGCCCATCGGTGAAGAGGAGATCGTCCCCGAACGACGGTCCGTCGCCCCGTTCCTCGGCGCTCATGCCATCTCCTTCAATCCTTAAACCACAACGTGAAAGTCGTTGTCTCCACGGTAGGCCAGCGCCGTGCCGAGGACAACGACATCCGACCTCCGGCGAAGGTGTGTCGCAACCAGTTCGTTACGACAGCAGCCGGCCGATGCCGTCCTTGACCAGCAGCGAGCGCACCTCGTCCAGCCGGGACGCCAGCTCGGGGGCCATCTCGCTCGCGCGCGCCCGCGACGGGGTGTCGGTGCGGCGCAGCAGCGCGGACAGCGCCGACTGCACCAGGGCGATGTCGCGCTCGGCGCTCTGCCGCAGCGGACGCAGGTGCCGCGGCCCGATCCCGTGCCCGTCCAGCGCGGCCAGCGCCCGCAGCAGCGAGACCGCGGACTCCGGGTAGGCCTCCGCGGCGGGCAGCATGCCGCTGCGACACCGCGTCGCCGAGCAGCGCTGGAGTCGCGCCGGCTGCGTGGAGCAGCTCCTCACGGCGGTAGCGACGCGGACCGGCCATGATCGACGCCGGCAGCTCGGGGGCCGTTCCGGACGCGTCCAGCGCGTCGAGGTGCTCGCGGATGACCTTCAGCGGCAGGTACTGGTCGCGCTGCAGGGTGAGCGCGATCCGGATCCGCTCCAGATCCGCGGCGCAGAACTTGCGGTATCCGCTGGCGGTGCGGACGGGCGCGACGATGCCCTTCTCCTCCAGGAACCGGAGCTTGGAGGCGCGCACGTCCGGGAACTCCGGCGTCAGACGTGCGAGCACCTGGCCGATGCTCAGCAGGCCGGACGGGGCGGAGCGTTCGGCGGCTGCGGCCGCCATCAGTCGGTCGCCTGCGCCAGGTCTGCGGGGGAGGCGAAGAAGATCAGGCGGAACTTGCCGACCCGGAGCTCGTATCCGTTGCGCAGCTCGCTGCGATCGACGCGCTCGCCGTTGACGTAGGTGCCGTTCAGCGAGCGCTGATCGACGATCTCGAACGCGGTGCCGGTGCGGATCACCTCGGCATGACGGCGCGACACGGTCACGTCGTCGAAGAAGATGTCGGCCTCGGGGTGCCGTCCGACCGTCGTCACGGCCGTGTCGAGCAGGTAGCGAGCGCCGGCGAGCGCGCCGGAGCGGACCAGCAGCAGCGCGGAACCGGACGGAAGCGCGGCGATGGCCGCCTGCTCCACCTCGGTCAGATCGGCACCGAACGGAACGAACGACAGATCGGAGTCGTGCCCGAACGTCTGCGTCGTGTCATGGGCGGGTTCGCCGCCTCGGCGGACGGCGCCTTCGGGAACGTCGTTCTCAGTCACAGTGCACCCCTCCTCTGGTGTTCCAGACTATCGGATGCGCGCCGTGCCGGGGACCCGGATCCGCGCGATCACGCCCTGCCCGACGACACGCCGCCGGGCGATAGGCTGAGGGCATGCCACACTACGATGTCGTCGTCCTCGGTGCAGGTCCTGGCGGTTACGTCGCCGCAGTTCGCAGCGCGCAGCTCGGCCTGTCCACCGCCATCATCGAGGAGAAGTACTGGGGCGGTGTGTGCCTCAACGTGGGCTGCATCCCCTCCAAGGCGCTCCTGAAGAATGCGGAGCTCGCGCACACGCTGAACCACAAGGCCGACTTCTTCGGCATCTCGGGTGAGTTCACGATCGACTTCGGCAAGGCGTGGGACCGCTCGCGCGTCGTCGCGGACGGCCGCGTCAAGGGCATCCACTTCCTGATGAAGAAGAACAAGATCGTCGAATACGACGGCCGCGGCACCTTCACCGGGCCGAAGTCGATCTCGGTCGCCAAGTCCGACGGCACGACCGAAGAGGTCACCTACGACAACGTCATCATCGCGACCGGATCCACGGTCCGTCTGCTTCCCGGCGTGCAGCTCAGCGACAACGTCGTCACCTTCGAGGAGCAGATCCTCTCCCGTGAGCTGCCCGAGTCGATCGTCATCGTCGGCGCCGGCGCCATCGGCATGGAGTTCGCCTACGTCCTGACGAACTACGGCGTGAAGGTCACGATCATCGAGTTCCTCGACCGCGCGCTGCCCAACGAGGACGCCGACGTGTCGAAGGAGATCGCGAAGCAGTACAAGGGCTACGGCGTCGACATCCTCACCTCGACCAAGGTCGAGAGCGTCGTCGACAACGGCTCCTCCGTCACCGTCACGTACACCGCGAAGGACGGCCAGCAGGGCTCGATCACCGCGGACAAGGTGCTCATGTCGGTCGGCTTCGCGCCGAACGTGACCGGCTACGGCCTGGAGAACACCGGCGTCGCAGCTCACCGAGCGCGGCGCCATCGACATCGACGACCACATGCGCACCAACGTCGAGGGCATCTACGCGATCGGCGACGTGACCGCCAAGCTGCAGCTCGCGCACGTGGCCGAGGCGCAGGGCGTGGTCGCGGCCGAGACCATCGGCGGCGCCGAGACCATGACGCTGGGCGACTACCGGATGATGCCGCGCGCGACGTTCTGCTCCCCGCAGGTGGCCTCGTTCGGCCTCACCGAGCAGCAGGCGAAGGACGAGGGCCGCGAGATCAAGGTCGCGACCTTCCCGTTCATGGCCAACGGCAAGGCGCACGGCCTCGGCGAGCCGGTCGGCTTCGTGAAGCTCATCGCCGACGCCGAGCACCTCGAGCTCATCGGCGCGCACATGATCGGCCCGGATGTCTCCGAGCTCCTCCCCGAGCTCACGCTCGCGCAGAAGTGGGACCTGACGGCGCTCGAACTGGCGCGCAACGTGCACACCCACCCGACGCTGTCGGAGGCGCTGCAGGAGGGCTTCCACGGCCTCGCCGGCCACATGATCAACTTCTGATCGGATCCGGGGGGCGTTGAGCGAGGACGCCGAAGGCGACCGAGACGAAACGCGGTTTATCAACTTCTGATCGGATCCGGGGTCGTTGAGCGAGGACGCCGAAGGCGACCGAGACGAAACGCGGTTTCCTGCGGGAGACCGCGTTTCGTCTCGCTCCTCGCTGCGCTCGGTGCTCGCTCAACTACCCCAGTTGAACGCGTGCCAGTCCGATTGAATACCAAACCGTAGTCACGCGCTCCTGATTACGATAGAGTAGTCATCCATCGATGATTCCGAAATCGTGATCGGAGCACTCATGCAGGCTGATCATCGCCTCCCCGGCGGATCTCGGACGCCTGGTCCGCCGCACCCGCGAATCCCACGGCATCACCCAGCGCGACCTGGCAGGGCGACTGGACGTGAGCCAGCGCTGGCTGTCCGAACTCGAGTCGGGCAAAGGAAAGCAGATCAACGAGCGCTATTTCGCGGTTCTCACCGCCCTCGGGATCCACCTGACCGCGACGGTGATGGATGACTGACTCCCTCGTCATCCGCCTGTCCGGAGTCGAGATCGGGGAGCTGACACCCGACGCGAAGCTGCGCTGGCACGCGGATGCCGAGCGGATCGCGCCGCTGAACGCCCGGGTGCTGTCGCACTCCCTCCCGTTCGGTTTCGAGGGTGCGGACCGTCGCCTTTCTTCGGCGGTCTGCTGCCGGAGGGGATCGGGCTGGAACGGCTGGCCAGGGAAGCCAGGGTGGCTTCGAACGACGTGTACGGACTCCTCGCCGAGGTCGGGGCCGATGTCGGCGGCAGCGTCACGGTCGGGGAACCCCGGCCGCCCCTCGAACCGATCGTGATCGAGGAGGAGGAATACGACCGGATCCTCACCCGCGCCGCCGGATACATCCGCGGAAGCAGCGTCGGCGGGGGCGGATCGGCGGCCACCGGCGTGCAGCCGAAGATCGCGCTCACCTGGGATCCGGTCTCCGCACGCTGGCTGATCGGGCGGGGCAGCACGCCGTCGACCCATCTGCTCAAGCCGGTGCCGGCCGAGCGCACCGCGAGGATCCGCGCGGAGGCGTATCTGAACGACGTCGCCGTCGCGATCGGACTCTCTGCGCACGAGACCCGCGTCGAGGCCGCCGGAGAGCACGCGGTTCTCGTGGTCGAACGATACGACCGCCGGCGCACGGAGGCGGGAATCGAACGGATCCATCAGGAGGACGCCGCGCAGGCGCTCGGCCTGCCCTGGGGCGGCAACGCGAAGTACGAGGCCGTGGACCCCCGTGCCTCACTCGCGAACATCGCCCGGCTTCTGGGCGGATCAGCCTTCGCCCGCACGAACGACCGGGATCGGCTGCTCGCGCTGACGACGCTCAACATCGTGGCGGGGAACACCGACGCACATGCGAAGAACTTCTCACTGCTGCTGCCGAGCCTCGCCGACGCGTTCCGCCCGGCTGCGGCGGCCCGGCTGGCCGATGCCTACGACATCGTTCCCCAGGTGCTGTTCTCCGCGGAACGGGATCCCCTCGCCTTGCGCGTGAACGGACACCAGGACTCCGGTGCTATCACCGCGGAGGACCTCATCGCCGAGGGCCGCTCCTGGGGGGTCCCGCGTTCGCGCGCAGCGGAGGTCGTCTCCTCGACCTTGGAGAGCATCCGCAGCGCAGTGGAGAACATCGGCGACCGCCACAGCGCACCGGCGTCTCTGCCGACGTTCCTCATCGAGCAGGCTGAGAACCTCCTGCGCGGCGATCGCGCCTGGACCCGCCCCCTGCCCCCGGCGATCGCGTTCAGATCCCGCGCATCGTGATGAGACCGGTCGCCCAGGGGTGCAGCGGCGCACTCCCGAGGACGCTGATCAGTGTTTCGCGGGTCTGCAGCGGCAGTCCGTGCGCCGGGGCGCCCATCGACATGTAGAAGGCGGATCGCGCCTGTGCGGTGCGCGCCGACCGCAGCGTGCGCCGGGCGTACGCGCGGAGGTCCGGCGTGCCGTCGGCGAGCGACCGCCTGAGCGCGTCGGCGAGACGCCCGGCATCCGCCCAGCCCAGGTTCATCCCCTGACCGCCGATCGGGCTGATCTCGTGCGCGGCGTCGCCGAGCAGCGCCACCCGCCCCTGCACCATCGCACGGGCGAGATGCTGGGCGGCGTAGAACGTCGTGGGCCGGGCGTCGTCCGGGATCGCCGGCTCCTCCCCGATGCGCGCCGCGATCTCGGCGCGGAACCCGGCCGCGCTGCCCTCCCCGCTCCCCCGCAGCACCCACCGCCGCATCCCGCTCGGCAGCGGGAACGACTCGACCAGCCCGCCCGGTTCGCAGTGCAGCAGGGCGCGCGTACCGGCGGAGGGATCGGCCACGTCCAGCATCTCGTACGGGGCTCGACCGCGCGCGCGGCGCCAGCCGAAGCCGAGCCGCTGGCGCAGGTCGCTGTGCACTCCGCTCGCGATCACCGCGAACGCGGCGGTGATCTCGTACCGGGCCTCGTGCAGATCGACGGTCAGCCGCACGAAGTCGCGTTCGTCCCGGATCGCGCGGGCCACGCAGCCTGGCCGGAGCGCGTCGGCGGACAGCTCGACGAGCCGGCTCCGCAGCAGCGCATGCGTGCGCTGCTGCGGCAGCACCCGCACCGGCCGGTCCTCCGGGAAGGTCAGCGAGGCGAGGATCCTGCCCCGGCTGAGCACGTCGCCGCCCTCGAGCGCCAGCGCCTCGGCGCGCACCGCCGCGCCCACCCCGGCCCGATCGAGCATCTCCAGCCCCGGAGGATGGATCCCGACCGCCCTGCTGCGCGGATCGACGCCGCTGCGCCGCTCGCAGACCACGACGTCGATCCCGTCCTGAGCGAGCAGGCACGCGAGCAGCAGCCCGACCGGGCCCGCGCCGACGATGGCCACGTCGTGATCGAGCACCAGGTCAGGATCGCTCATCGCCCCGCTCCCAGCGCAGCTCGAGCCGGGCGGGCAGCGCCCGACGCGACGGTCCACCCCGGGGCGACGGCCGCCAGCTCGGCGGCCGTGTAGGACCGGCGGATGCTGGTCAGCCCGTCCGCGCGGATGAAGGATCCTGCGAAGAGGTTCCCGGCGAACGGCAGAGTGCCCGCGGCGAACAGGACGTAGGCCGCGCGACTGCGGGCGATGTCGTGATGCAGCGCCAGTCCGCCCGGTGCGACCAGCCGGCGCGTGTCCGCGAGCATCTCCTGCAGCTCGGCGGCGTCGAGATGGTGCAGCAGATGGTTCGACAGCACGATGTCGTAGACCTCGCCGGCGCTCACCAGATCGGCGACGAGCGCGCACCGATAGCGCACTCCGGCGCCGTCGTCGTGCGCGGCGGCCCAGGCCGTGGCGCGCTCGTCCGCGTCGAGCGCGGTGAGATCGGCCGGGATCCTGTCCCGGGCCAGCCGGCGGGCAAGGGCACGGCAGAGATCCCCGCCGCCGGCGCCGACGTCCAGGATGCGCACCCTGCCTCTGCGTGCGCGGGGGCGGACATCGCGCCGGTACACCGCGCCGGGCCGGGAGACCACCGCGTTCACCATCCCGAAGCGCAGGTAGGTGCGCTCCAGCATCCGCGGGTCCGCGTCCGGCTCGTCCATGAGCTCGCGCAGGTCGACCGCGCGGGCGGAGAGATCAGGGCGCATCGCCTTCCGCGCCGATCACGGTCATGAGCGCGCTCTCCGCGGTGAGTCCGGGCCCGAACGCCATCGCCGACACGCGTTCCCCGTCGCGCGCGCCCTCGTCCTGCAGGATCCGCTGCAGCACGAACAGGACGGTGGCGCTGGACATGTTCCCGTACTCGCGGAGCGTCTGTCGGGCGGGGTGCAGCTGGGCGTCGCTGAGGTGCAGGTGGTCCTGCACGCGGTCGAGGATGCTGCGCCCGCCGGGATGGATCGCCCAGTGCCGCACCGCGTCCCCGATCCGGCCGTCCCGGTACGGGTCGCTCAGCTCCCCCGCGTACAGCGGGCGCAGCGCCTCGACGATGGTCTCGCCGATGATCTGCGGCACCGCGGTGGACAGGATCATCTCGAACCCGTGGTCGCCGATCGTCCACGCCATGTCCTTCTCGCCCTGCGGGGCGATCGCGGTGTGGAAGCGATCCAGGCGCAGGCCCGCGGACGCCGGATCCGTCTCGCCGGGCGGTGACGATGCCCGCCGCGGCGCCGTCGGCGAACAGCGAGGAGGCGACGATCATGTCGGGGTTCTCCGAGGAGCGCAGGTGCAGAGTGCAGAGCTCGACGCTGACCACGAGCACCACGGCGTCCGGATCCGCGGCGCAGAACTGGCTCGCCGCGCGGAGCGCGGGCACGGACGCGTAGCAGCCCATGAACCCCAGGTGGTAGCGCTGCACGGACTCGGAGAGGCCGAGCGCCCGCACGATCGCGTATTCGGGCCCCGGCGCATGGAAGCCCGTGCAGGACACCGTGATGATGTGCGTGACGTCGGCGGGTCCGATCTCGGGGTCGGCGTCGAGGGCGGCGCGCGCCGCGGCCACGAACAGCCGGCCCGCCTCACGGACGTAGAGATCGTTGCGGATCGCGGTACCCGGCGACAGCAGCGCCCCGGTGG
The DNA here is from genome assembly GCA_963791605.1 of uncultured Actinomycetota bacterium. GTDB lineage: Bacteria > Actinomycetota > Actinomycetes > Actinomycetales > Microbacteriaceae > Microbacterium. The sequence goes on from CAWBTB010000010.1 coordinate 191,605, forward strand.
TGCGGTCGAAGAAGACGGGAGCGCCGGTCTCCGCCGTCATCGAGAGCTCGTCGAGCACGGTGCGGCGGGTGTCGATGCCGGACCCGTCGAAGGACGCCGTGACGATGCGTCGGGCGAGCCGGGAGAGCCCCTCCTGCGCGGCGAACACGTCGCGCACCTCGTCCTGATGCAGGATCGTGTCCGGCACGACCGTCTGCAGGGACCTCAGCACCGCCGGGCTGCTCATGGTGCCACTCAAGCACGCGGATCCCTCCGGCCGGAAGGGGCTTGCGTCAGAACCCGAGGGCGCGGGCGAGCTTGGATCCGGATGCGGACGCCCGCCCGCCGGCCGCGAAGACCGCCTGCTCGACCGCGGCGAAGAACGCCGCCCTGCCCGCCTCGTCGGCGGGGGCCGCGGGGCCGAGCTCCATCTCCCACTCCCGCCACTCGCGCTGCCCGGTCCCGAGGCACTCGAAGGGCGGCGCAGATCCGTCGCGCGGACGCGATCGTCCACGAACTCGGCGACGACGCCCGCAGGGCCGGTGAGCAGGTAGGCGGTACGGGCGTTCTCGGATGCGCGCGAGCGGCAAGAGCGGCGCGGTAGTCCAGCCGGCCACGACCTCGGCGACGGCCGGCGGCACGTCGTCGACGTCGCCCTCCCCCGGGCCGAGCGGCCAGCCGAGTTCGAGGCGTCCGTCGCCCTGACGCGGTCCCTTCACGTGCCAGCCCTCGTCCGGACCGCCGGTGCGGCGGCGCAGCGCGACGCCGTTGCGCGCGAGGTCGCCGTCCGCGGTGTCGAAGTACCGTGCATCCAGGGCACGCGCCTCGCCCTCGGTCACCGCGTCGACCCCGGGGATCGCGTTCCACGCGGGCAGGGGCGTGTCCCCGTCGACGTCGTACTTGCGCTCGACCTCGACGGTGCGGGACGGTTCAGACATCGGCGGGATTGATGTCCTCGAGCGACTCGTCGTACCAGTAGTCGACCTCGGTGGGCCCGTCGTGCGCACCGGTGTTCGACGGCTCCCCGCGCCGGTTGTACACGATCTGGGTCTCGCTGTAGGGGACGATCAGCTTGTCGTCCGCGTCGCCGAGAGGGATGATCTGCCCGTCGAGCGGGCCGCCGTGAAGTCGCGCGAGTGCCATGTTCCCACCCTAGCGCCGGAGCCGGGGCGGGGACCGGATCCGGTCATGCCGCGGCGATCCCGAGCACCCCGCCGAGGATCATCCACGGCCCGAACGCGATGTGCGTGCGGCGGTCGGCTCGGCGCAGCAGCGATCAGCGCCAGGGCGTACACGGCGCCCAGCACGAACGCGGCCGCGGCGCCGACCACGAGCGCCTGTGCGCCGTGCCGGCCCAGGACCAGGCCGATGACCGCGGCGAGCTTCACATCCCCGCCGCCCACGCCGCCCCGGCTGACCAGTCGCAGGATCGCGTAGAACCCGCCGAGGAGCAGCATCCCCCACAATGCCCCGGCCACCGGACCCCCGTCCCCGGTCGCCGCGCCCTCCGCGAGCACCAGGGCGATCGCGCCCGCCAGCGTCGGCAGCACGATCCGATCCGGCAGACGGTGCACGCCGATGTCGATCACGATGAGCCAGGCGCCGATGCCGAGCAGCGCGAGATGCGTCAGCGCGACGAGCACCCCGTGCAGGTCGGCGGCGAACGGCTCCATGCAGGAAGGCTCTCAGATCCGCGGGAGCCGCGGGCGGGCCTGTGGACAACTTCCGATGGCGGCCCGCTCAGGCGGAGCGGATCAGGATCCGGCCCTCCTCGACCTTCGTCTCCCAGCGCGGCTGGGGTACGCTCGCCGGCCCGCGCTGCACGGCGCCGTCGTCGAGGCGGAACCGGCTGCCGTGCCAGGGGCAGGTGACGCAGCCGTCCGCACCGAGCGTCCCTTCGTCGAGCGGCCCGCCCGCATGGCTGCAGGTCGCCGAGATCGCGTGCAGCTCGCCGTGTCGGCGTACGAGCAGCACCGGGACGTCGCCGGCCGTCACCCGGGTGAGCGCGCCCTCGGCGAGGTCCGCGTCGGCGCCCACGTCGGTCCAGCGCCGCACCGCGCCCTGGAAGGCCGTGTGGTTCACGCCGGTGCCGCGGACGAACGAGAGGTGCCCGCCGAGGTAGGCCGAGCCCAGGGTGAGGCTGAGCCCCAGCAGGCTGAGCAGCGCGCCCGCGCCGCGGTGCCCGCGCCTGCGCACGAACCACGACGTCATCTGCAGCGTGGAGGCGGTCGCGTTCGCGAGCGCGTGGATGAACCCGACCCGCTTGGCGGGTCCGTACATGACCGACCAGTCGGAGGCGCCCGCCATCGCCGTCGGCGCGGAGGCGAGGATCCCGAACCCGACCAGACGACGCGCCGCCGCCTCGTCGGAGCCGGCGAGATCGAGCACCGTCGCGGCTCCCCACGCTCCGATGGGCAGATCCGTGAGCATGGGATGGACCTGATGGCCCAGCCAGGATCCGGAGAGCGCATTCTTGACCGGCGCGGACCGCGTGGCCGCACCGACCCAGCCGCTGAGCTTCTCCGCCGCCGGATCGAGCTCTTTGGCCTTCCCGATCCTCTGGATCAGGGACTGCATCTCCGCTGTCAGCATTCGCATGGATCCGCCCTCCGCATCACGTCGCCGGATCTCCAGGTCTACTCCCGCGGCCGGGCGCGGTCAACGGGGTCGATCGGGGTCAGAGGTCGATGATCTCGAGCTCGACGAGGATCGTGTCGCCTTCGCCGAAGCTCTCGGCGTCGCGCACCTGGCGCTTGAGCGGCAGGACGTACGCGCTGCCGCTGTAGAAGATCGACGTGCGCCAGCGGGTCAGCCCCACCCGCGCCTGCACCCGGAGCGAGGCGAACCCGCGCGACGGCGCCTGCAGTTCGTGGATGTCGGCGGACAGCTCCTCCGGCACAGAGACGAAGTACCAGGATGCGTCGGTGCGCGCCGCCCACCGCCACACCTCGCTGTCGAACTCGATCTGCACGGCCTCAGCGTAGCGAGGGGCTCAAGCACGCCCTCCGCGTGATCCTTCGCACGGAGCCCCCGCCCGGGTCAGGCCCCCAGGATCGCCATGTCTGATGTACGAGTTAGCATCGTCGAAGCAGTTGCAATATTCGTAATTATCTTCGAGAATGGATCCATGGGGATGGCTCTCGCTTCGATGATGGACCCCGTCGCCGACACGCGCGCCGGGGACGTGCTCCGGCTGCGCCGGGAGATCACCCGCATGCAGCGCCGGCGCAGCGACCTGCCGCTGATCCCTGTCCCCTCCGCCCTGGCGTCGATCCTCCCCGAGGGCGGGCTGCAGGTCGGCACGACCTACTCGCTCTCGCCCTCTCCCGGGCTGATCGGCGCACTGCTCGCCGGCGCCTCCGCCACCGGAGTCTGGTGCGCCGCCGTCGGCATGCCCACGCTGGGCGTCGAGGCGCTGGCCGGGCACGGTGTGGAGCTGAACCGGCTCCTCCTCGTTCCGGGACCGGGGCCGCGCTGGCTCTCGGTCGTCTCCGCACTCTCCGAGGTGATCCCCCTCATCGCGATCCGCCCCTCCGCCCCGGTTCGGGAGGCCGAGATGTCCCGGCTGAGCGCGCGGCTGCGCGACCGCGGCTGCACATTGCTGATCATTTCCGGTGGGCTGGCCGGATCCAATGGGCCGGCCGGATCCGCGGATCCCTGGCCGCTGAGCGAGGGTTCGATCCGCGTGCACGATCCGCACTGGCGGGGCCTCGGCGCCGGCTGGGGCGCGCTGGAGGAGTGCGAGGTGACGGTCACCGCGCGCACCCGGCGCTCCCCCGTGCCGCAGAGCGTGCGCGTCCGACTGCCCGGCAGCCACGGCGGGATCGAGCCCGTCGCCCCCGCCGCGCCCCGGCTCGTCCCGCTACCGCGCTCCGCACCCGACACCTCAGACGCCCTGCGAGCCTCCGCGGCGGACCCTTCGACAAGCTCAGGGACCGGGTCCCTGCTGGCGGTGGCGGGATGAGCGCCTCGGTCCGCGAGCCGGTCCGGGTGATCGTGCTGTGGTTCCCGGACTGGCCGCTGCGGGCGGCGGGCGCCGAGGCGGGCGAACCGGCCGCGATCCTGCACGCGAACCGGGTGCTCGCCTGCTCCGCGGCGGCCCGCGCCCAGGGCGTGCGGATCGGACAGCGGCGTCGCGAGGCGCAGGGCCTGCTGCCGGGGCTGCGCATCCTGCCCGCGGATCCGGCGCGGGATGAGCGGGCGTTCCTGCCCGTGCTGCGCCTGATCGAGGCGCAGGCTCCGGGGGCGCAGCTGCTCCGCCCCGGTCTCGCCCTGCTCCGCGCGCGCGGCGTCGCCCGCTTCCACGGCGGGGAGGCGGAGGCGGCCGGCGCCCTGCACGCCCGGCTCGCCGAGGAGGGCCATCCCGAGGTGCGGATCGGGATCGCCGACGGGGCGTTCACCGCCGAACTCGCCGCGCGCGGCGCGGATCCGGTGCTCGTCGTCGCTCCCGGCGACTCCGCCGCGTTCCTCGCCCCGCTGCCCGTGCAGGCGCTCAGCGGGCGGGAGAAGGGAGACGCGGACGTCGCCGCGCTGCTGCTCCGCCTCGGGGTGCGCACCCTCGGCGAGTTCGCCGCGCTCGGCGCGGAGCGGCTGCGGGACCGCTTCGGCGAGCACGGGGCGCGCCTGCACGCCCTGGCCGCGGGCGCCGATTCCCGTCCGGTCGTGCCGCGGCCGGCGGATCCGGAGCTGGCCGCGGAGATCGAGTTCGAGTCCCCGCTCGGCCAGTCGGATCAGATCGCGTTCGCCGTGCGGCAGAGCGCGGACGCGGTGGTCCTCGCCCTCGCCGAGGCGTCGCTCGTGTGCACGGAGGTCCGGATCGACCTCACCGACGACGACGAGCGGGTGACCTCGCGCACCTGGCTGCACCCCACCTGCTTCGAGGCCGCGGATCTCGTCGACCGGGTGCGCTGGCAGCTGGATTCGCTGGCGGACGAGAGCAGGGCCGACGGCACGGACGACGACGCGCACCGCTTCCGCGGCATCGTCCGGGTGCGGATCGCCCCGGTCGCGGTCGACGACGCCGCGCACCACCAGCCCGGGCTGTTCGGATCCGGCACCGACGAACGGCTGCACCACGCCGTCTCCCGGGTGCAGACCCTGCTCGGGCACGAGGGCGTGGTCACCGCCGTCGTCGCGGGCGGGCGCCTGATCGCCGACCGGCAGCAGCTCACGCCCTGGGGCGAGCGGGTGGTGCCGTCCCGGCCGGCGGATCAGCCCTGGCCGGGGCGCCTGCCGGATCCGCTGCCGGCGGAGGTGTTCGTACCGCCCCGGCCGATCGCGGTGACCGCGGCCGACGGCAGCCCGGTCGGCGTCGACGGCCGCGGGCTGCTCACCGCCGCACCGGCCGCGGTGGACTCCTGCGCCGTGCTGTCCTGGGCGGGGCCCTGGCCGGTGCGGGATCGACGCGGGGATCCGGCAGGGCTCCCTCCGCGGCGAGCGCCTGCAGCTCGTCGACGCGCAGGAGCGGGCGTGGCTGGTGCTGCATGTCGCCGGTGCCGAAGCCGGCGGAGCCGAGGGCGGGCGCTGGTGGGCCGAGGGGAGGTATCACTGATGGGCTTCCACAACCCCGACGTGTCGTGGGCCGCGCTGGAGCGCACCCTCAGCGGCAGAGCCCTCAGCGGCGAAGCCCCGAACGGCGCCGATTCGCCGCTGCATCAGGAGATCGCGGTGGACGCCCCCTCCCGCATGCACAAGCGTCCGCCGGTCTCCCTCGGCGGCGTCGAGCGCCCGGCGGACGCGGTGCCGTACGCCGAACTGCACGCGCATTCCTCGTACTCCTTCCTGGACGGCGCCTCCTCCCCCGACGAGCTCATCGCGGAGGCGCAGCGGCTGGGACTGACCGCCCTGGCGATCACGGATCACGACGGCTTCTACGGCGCGGCGCGCTTCGCCGAGGCCGCCGAACTCGCCCCGGAGCTGCAGACGGTGTTCGGCGCGGAGCTGTCGCTCGGCGGCGGGAGCGGCCTCGCGACGGATCCGCGGGGCGGCCCCGGCGGAGGCGCGCGGCGGGGCGCCGGATCCGCTCGGCGAGCACCTGCTCGTGCTCGCCCGCGGGGAGGAGGGCTACCACCGGCTGTCCGCCGCGATCACCGAGGCGCAGCTGCGCGGCGGGGAGAAGGGACGGCCGCACTACGAGATCGAGTCGCTGGCGAACCGCGCGGGCGGGCACTGGACGATCCTCACCGGCTGCCGCAAGGGATCCGTCCGCACCGCCTACGAGCGGGAGGGGCCGGAGGGCGCGGGGCGGGCGCTGCGCACCCTCGTCGACCTGTTCGGCGCGGACCGGGTCGCGGTCGAGCTGATCGACCACTCCGATCCGCTGGACACCCGCCGCAACGACGCCCTCGCCGCCCTCGCCGCCCGGCACGGGCTGCCGGTGGTCGCGACCAACAACGTGCACTACGCGGTGCCGGAACGGGCGACGCTCGCCGAGGCGATCGCCGCGGTGCGCGCCACCCGGAGCATGCGCGAGCTGGAGGGCTGGCTGCCCGCGCACGGTTCTGCCCATCTGCGCAGCGGCGCGGAGATGACCGCCCGCTTCGCCCGGTACCCGGGTGCGATCGCGCACGGGCTGGAGATCGCCGAGGCCTGCGCCTTCCCGCTGCGCCGCGCCAGGCCCGCCCTGCCCACGATGCGGGTCGGCGAGGGCGAGACGCCGATGAGCCACCTGCGCGCGCTGGTCTGGGCGGCCGTGCCGTCGACCTATCCGGACCTCACCGCCGAGGGGCGCGCCCGCATCGAGCGGGAGCTGGCCGTGATCGAGGAGAAGGACTTCCCCGGCTACTTCCTCATCGTGCACGGCATCGTCGAAGAGGCCAGGCGCCGCGGGATCCTCTGCCAGGGGCGCGGATCCGCCGCGGCGAGCGCGGTCTGCTACCTGCTCGGCATCACCGCGGTCGACCCGATCTTCTTCGCCCTGCCCTTCGAGCGCTTCCTCGCCACCACGCGCACGGAGGAGCCGGACATCGACGTGGACTTCGACTCCGGGCGCCGGGAGGAGATCATCCAGTGGGTCTACGAAGAGTACGGACGGGAGAACGCGGCGCAGGTCGCGAACGTGATCCAGTACCGGCCGAAGAACGCGGTGCGCGACATGGCCCGCGCGCTCGGGCACTCCCCCGGCCAGCAGGACGCCTGGTCGCGCCAGGTGGAGCGCTGGGGGCTGGATCTGGGCCTGGTCGCCGACCACGACATCCCGGAGCAGGTGGTCGCCTACGCCGGCGAGCTGCTGCGGGCGCCCCGGCACCTGGGCATCCACTCCGGCGGGATGGTGCTCACCCGGCGCCCGGTCGGCGAGGTCGTGCCGGTCGAGCACGCCCGGATGGAGAAGCGCACGGTCATCCAGTGGGACAAGGACGCGCAGCTCGTGGATGGGGCTGGTGAAGTTCGACCTGCTCGGGCTCGGGATGCTCGCCGCGCTGCGGCACTGCTTCGACCTGGTGCGAGAGGCGACCGGCGAGGACTGGACGCTGGCGAACCTCCCGAAGGAGGAGCCGGCGGTCTACGACATGCTCTGCCGCGCCGACACGATCGGGGTGTTCCAGGTCGAGTCCCGCGCGCAGATGGGGCTGCTCCCCCGCCTGCAGCCGCGGGAGTTCTACGAGCTCGCGATCCAGATCGCGCTCATCCGCCCCGGTCCCATCCAGGGCGGGGCCGTGCACCCGTTCGTGCGCCGCAAGCTCGGCCAGGAGACCGTGACCTACGCGCACCCGGTGCTGGAACCGGTGCTGAAGCGCACGCTGGGCATCCCCGTGTTCCAGGAGCAGCTCATCCAGATGGCGACCGCGCTCGGCGACTGCACCGCCGACGAGGCCGACACGCTGCGCCGGGCGATGGGATCCAAACGGGGTCTGGAGAAGATCGACAGCATCCGGGAGAGCCTGTACGCGGGGATGCGCGCGCACGGGCTCGACCAGGAGACCTCGGATCGCATCTACGCGCAGATCCAGGCGTTCTCCGACTTCGGATTCGCCGAGTCGCACTCGCTGTCCTTCGCGCTGCTCGTCTACGCCAGCTCCTGGCTGAAGCTGCACTATCCCGCGGCTTTCCTGGCCGGCCTGCTGCGCTCCCAGCCGATGGGGTTCTACTCCGCCGCGACCCTCACCGGCGACGCCCGCCGGCACGGCGTCGAGGTGCGCCGCCCCGACATCCTCCGCTCCGGGGCGACCGAGACGCTGGAGCCGGTGGATCCGGACGCGGGAGCCGCCCGTCGCCACCGGCCGGGAGCCGTGCGCGCACCAGCTCCCGCAGCGCCCGCCCGGAGTGCCCCCGGAGCCGTTCGATCCGAAGGCCCCCGACGAGACCGCGGCCCACCGCAGGGACGGCGGCTACGCCGTGCGGCTGGGGCTGGCCGGCATCACCGGGATCGGCGAGAAGACCGCCGAGCGGATCGTCGCCGAGCGCGACGCCCGCGGCCCGTACCGCGATCTCAACGACCTCGTGCGCCGCACCGACCTCACCGCGTCCCAGGTGGAGGCGCTCGCCACGGCGGGCGCCTTCGATGCGCTGGGTCTGCAGCGCCGGGAGGCGATCTGGCTGGCGGGTTCCGCGGCGGAGGACCGCGCGCGCTACCTGCCCGACACGGTCGTCGCCGTGCAGCCGCCGCTGTTCGGCGATCAGACCAGTTACGAACTCCTCACCGCCGATCTCTGGGCGACCGGGGTGTCCACCGACGACCACCCGCTCGCGCATTTCCGCCCTGGGCTGGACGCGCGGGGCGTGCTGGTGTCCTCCGCGCTGCGCACGCACGAGAACGGCCGGCGGGTCGAGGCGGCGGGGCTGGTGACGCACCGGCAGCGCCCGTCCACGGCGGGCGGGGTGACCTTCCTGAACCTCGAGGACGAGCACGGCCTCGTCAACGTCATCTGCACGCAGGGCGTGTGGCTGCGCTACCGCCGGATCGCCCGCGAGTCGCCGGCGCTGATCGTGCGCGGGATCCTGGAGCGCTCCCCCGAGGGGGTCGTCAACCTGCTGGCGGACGCGTTCGAACCGCTCCGGGTGGACGTCCCGCACAGTTCGCGGGACTTCCAGTGAGCGGGCTCACCAGAAGCGTTCGGGCATCTCGTGCGCGCGGTGATCCGTGCCGCCCCAGTTCGCGGCCTGATCGCGCGCCGCATCCGCCGCCCTGGACGCGCCCTCCAGCGCGACCGCGGATCCGCTGGGCGCGGCCGACCCCGGCACCGGAACCGCGTCGAGCACGAGCTCCGTGACCACGCCCTGCCCGGTCGCGCTCACCGTGCACGACTCCACCCGGCCGCGCCAGGGCAGCGCGCCGAACTCGGGGAGCACGGATCCCGGCACGCGGTACACGACGCCGGTGGTCAGATCGCGGAGGCGCACGGTCCCGGAGTCCTCGTCCACGGCGACGATCCGTCCCACGCCGAGCGGCGCGGACAGAGGAAGGATCAGGGTCACCGTCATGGCTCCACCTTCCTCCAAAAGGTCCCGGCCGTCCAGGAGCGGCCGCAAGGCTCAGTCCTGCGGCGTCGACGACACCAGGCTGTCGTAGTGCCGGTCGTGGTACAGCAGCGGTGCACCCGGCGTCCCGTCGACGACGTCGAGCACGTCGAGCAGGATCAGCGCCGACGGGCCCACCCGGTGCGTCTCCCGGATCGTGCCGCGTACCGCCACCCGGGCGGAGGGCAGGAACGGCTCGCCCGTGGGCAGGATCTCCCAGCCCTGCTCGGGCGTGAACCGGGGCTGCCCGGTGCGCGCGAACGCGTCGGCGATCGGCTCCTGGCCGGCGACGAGGAAGTGTACGAGCATGCTCGGCGCGGACAGGATCCCTCCGGCGCTGCCCGTCGCGCGCGTCACCGAGAACACCAGCACGGCCGGATCCGCACTGACCGAGGCGACGCTGGAGAGCGTGAGGCCGACCGGGCCCTCCTCGGTCATCGCCGAGACCAGGGCGACGCCCGCCGGGTGGTGCCGGAACGCGCCCTTGAACTTCTCGGTGACGTCCTGATCCGGTCCCGCGTCGGTCATGCTGATCCTCTTTCGTCGTCCGGGCCGGCACCGCCGTCCGGCCCGCCTTCAACGGTATGCCCGTTCCGGGGTGCTGTTGCGCAAGAGGGGCGGACCGGGCGCGCACGAGGGGAGGACCGGGCCTGCGGGCACGCCGCGTCGCCCCTCCCCCTCCGCCGGAACCCGGCGTAGCGTGACGAAGGGGGAGCCCCGACGACGGGAGGTTCGATCATGAGCACGAGCAGCAGAGGCGACCGCGGCATCTTCCGCCGCAAGCCGATCGACGAGATCGAGGACGAGACCGAAGCCGGCGGGCTGAAACGTGAACTCGGGCTGTGGCAGCTGACCGCGATCGGCGTCGGCGGCATCATCGGCGCCGGCATCTTCACGCTGGCGGGGGAGGTCGCGCATCAGACCGCCGGACCCGCGGTGCTGATCTCCTTCCTCATCGCCGGCATCGCGAGCGCCGCCGCCGCCCTGTCCTATGCCGAGTTCGCCGGCATGATCCCGAAGGCAGGATCCGCGTACACCTACGGCTACGCGGTGCTCGGCGAATTCGCCGGGTGGTTCATCGGCTGGGATCTGCTGCTGGAGTACACGGCGATCGTGGCCGTGGTCGCGATCGGCATCTCGGGGTACATCGGCTTCCTCGTCACACAGCTCGGCGTGCACCTGCCCGAGTGGATGCTCGGCGCCGTCGGCACCGGCCCCGGGCGGGTGATCGACGTGTTCGCCGCGCTGCTCTGCCTGCTCACGGCGTTCGTGCTGACCAGGGGGATCCGCAACGCCGCGCGATTCGAGGTCGTCGCTGTCGGCATCAAGGTGCTCATCGTCCTGCTGATCATCGCGCTCGGCGTGTTCCACATCGACAGCGCGAACTATCATCCGTACTTCCCGTTCGGGTTCGGCGGAGTGATGACGGGGGCCGCGACCGTGTTCTTCGCGGTGTTCGGCTACGACGCGATGAGCACCGCGGCGGAGGAGTCCAAGGACGCCCGCGAGCACATGCCGAAAGCGATCCTGCTCTCGCTCGCGATCGCGATGGTGCTGTACGTGCTGGCAACGCTCGTGCTCACCGGCCTGCAGAACTACAAGAACATCGATCCGAAGAGCGGGTTCGCGAGCGCGTTCGCCTCGGTCGGGCTCGGCGGCGCGGCGAACATCATCGCCGTCGGCGCGATCATCGGCATCGTCACCGTGCTGCTGACGTTCATGCTCGGCGTCACCCGGGTGTGGTTCTCGATGAGCAGGGACGGTCTGCTGCCGGAGTGGTTCGCGAAGACCAGCCGGAAGCACAGCGTGCCGACCCGCGTCACCTGGATCGTCGGCGTCGCCGCGGCGATCCTCGCGGGTGTCGTGCCGATCTCGACGGTCGCCGAGCTCACGAACATCGGGATCCTGCTCGCGTTCGTGGTCGTGTGCGCCTCGGTGATCGTGCTGCGCTACCGCCGGCCCGACATCCCGCGGCGTTTCCGGCTGCCGCTGATGCCCGTGGTGCCCGCGATCGGCGTCATCGCCTCGCTCTGGCTGATCTCCTACCTGCACTGGGAGACCTGGGTGCGGTTCGCGATCTGGTTCGTGCTCGGGGTGATCGTGTACTTCGCGTACTCGAAGCGGCACTCGCTGCTCTCGCCGGACAGCCCGCGGCGTCGGCGCGACGGTGACGACGCCGCCCGCCGATCGGTCCCCTGAGCGCAGCGCGGTACGGTGATCTGGTCGAGCACCGCGAACCCGCCCGAGAGGACCACCGATGCGCCCGTACCTGGACAAGGCAGCCCCCGAGGCCTGGAAGGCCGCCTCCGCGTTCTCGGAGTCCGTGGCACGCGCTGCCGCCGAGCGCGGACTCACGGACGTGGAGTCCGAGTACATCAAGGTGCGCGCCTCTCAGCTCAACGGCTGCGCGTTCTGCCTCGACCTGCACGCACGCGAGGCCCGCGCAGCGGGGATCCCGCAGCAGCGCCTGGACGTCCTCCCGGCATGGCGGGAGTCCTCGCTGTACGACGAGCGCGAGAAGGCCGTGCTGGCGATCGCCGAGGCCGCCACCCGGATGCCGCTGGACGAGGAGTCGATCGCCGACCTCGCGGCTGCCCGCGGGGTGCTCGGCGATGAGGCGTTCGCCGCCGCGGAATGGGTCGCGGCGACGATCAACCTGTTCAACCGCATCTCGATCCTCAGCGAGCATCCGGTGCGCCCGCGCGACGCGGACGGCACCGTCATCCGCTGAGTCCAGCCACGACACCGGGCCCGCCGGAGGATCCGACGGGCCCAGTGATCGAGACGGTCTCAGGAAGTCACGGTCTCGCCCCGGCGCGGCAGCACCCAGCCCGCGCGCGGGAAGTGACAGGTGTACCCGTCGGGGTAGCGCACCAGGTAGTCCTGGTGCTCGGGTTCGGCCTCCCAGAACGGACCGGCCGGCTCGATCGTGGTAACGGCGTCTCCCGGCCACAGGCCGGAGGCGTCCACGTCGGCGATCGTGTCGCGGGCGACCCGCTCCTGCTCGGGGGTGAGCGGGAAGATCGCCGAACGGTAGCTCGCGCCGATGTCGTTGCCCTGACGGTTCAGGGTCGACGGATCGTGGATCTGGAAGAAGAACGCGAGGATGTCGCGGTACGTCGTCTTCGCGGGGTCGAAGACGATCTCCACGGCCTCCGCGTGTCCCGGGTGGTTCCGGTAGGTCGCGTGGTCGTTGGTGCCGCCGGTGTACCCGACGCGGGTGCCGAGCACGCCGGGCTGACGGCGGATCAGATCCTCCACTCCCCAGAAGCAGCCGCCCGCGAGCACGGCGGTCTCCGAGCCGGGGACACGGGTGATGGATCCGGTGTCGGCGGTTCCGCTGGTCATGATGTGCTCTCCTCGGGGGTCTGCGGGGTGGTGTCGAACAGGGCGCGGTACGCGCCGTAGCCCTGCTCCTCGAGCTCGGCCACGGGGACGAACCGCAGCGCAGCCGAGTTCATGCAGTATCTCAGGCCGCCCGCGTCCCGCGGGCCGTCGTCGAAGACATGCCCGAGGTGACTGCCGGCTCCGGCCGAGATCGCCTCGGTCCGCACCATGCCGAAGGTGCGGTCGGTGCTGGTCGTGACGGCGTTCTGATCGATCGGCCGGGTGAAGCTCGGCCAGCCGGTTCCGCTGTCGAACTTGTCCGTGGACGAGAACAACGGCTGCCCCGACACCACGTCGACGTAGATGCCCGGCTCGTGGTTGTCCCAGTACGCGTTGCGGAACGGCGGCTCCGTGCCGCCCTCCTGGGTCACCCGGTACTGGCGGTCGGTCAGGGCGTCCAGCGACTCGGCGGTCTTGCGGTAGTCCGTGCGGTTCATCGTGCTCCTCCTCTGCGTGCCGCCGCTGGCTGCGGCGACATCAATAGGAACGAGAGAGGTCGCCGTTTTGGTCCCGCTAGCCTGTGCGCGGGCTGTGAGTTTCCGCGTCCGATCGCTCAGCCGATCGTTCGCGGCGGACGCCGGCGGGCGAGGAGCAGGATCACGCCGGCTGCGAGGCTCAGCACGGTCAGCACGGCGAACGACAGGGTGAACGAGGAGGTCGCCGCGAGCGCGCCGATCGCGAGCGCACCTGCCCCGGTTCCCGCGTCGAACGCGACGTTCCAGGCGGTGCTGGCGATCCCCTTGGCCCTTTCTCCGGCGAGCTCGAACGCACGCACGAGCGTCACGTTCTGCATGATGCCGAACGCGGTCCCGACGAGGACCGCACCTCCCACGAGCAGGACCGGCGCCCCGGATCCGATCATCCCGGAGATGCTCGCCGCGATCGATCCCAGGCCCAGCGCGGCGAGCACGAGCCCGGGGAGGATGAATCGCTCCGCACCGTACCGGTCGGCGAGCCCGCCGGCCAGCCAGCGGGCGAGCATGGCGGCGGCGCTGTAGAGGAACAGCGAGATCACCGTGAGCGCGGCGTCCGGGACGAACTGCGGAGTGAAGGTCGTGATGGCGCCGCCCGCGCAGGTGACGACGGTGAGCGCGAGGATCGGCTCCGCGAGACGCCGGAGCGCACGGCGATCCTCGCGGCCGCTCTCGGTCGGGGTGTCGCGTATCGCTCCCGCATCCGCCGCTCCCGCGAGGGCGAGCGCGTGCCGCGCGATCGAGGTGCCGGCCGAGATCGCGAACGGCACGCCCAGCAGCGGCAGCGCAGCCACGGCCAGCGCGATCGGAAGGCCGGCCCGGTCCGCGATCCACGGCGCGATCGGAGTCAGCACGAGCATCGATCCCGCGACGCCGAGCCCGTAGACGCCGATCGCGCGACCGCGGCGCTCCGGCGCGAACAGCGTCCCGATCGCCGAGGATCCGCTCACGGTGATGATCCCGAAGCCGACGCCGCGCACGGCGGCGAGCGCGAGCACCTGCCAGGGCGCATTCGCGGTGATCTCGGCGAGCGCGGGCAGCCCCAGCAGCAGGCAGGCCAGCGCCAGGCTGACCCGCCAGCCGATCCACGTCCGCATCCGCTCGACGGCGAGCTGGGTGAGGATCGTGGCGGCCATCAGCACGGCGTTCACGAGGCCGGCGAGCAGTTCGTCCCCGCCGAGCGCGACCATGTGCATCGGGGCGACGGGAAGCATCACGGCGAATCCCGCGAACGCGAACGTGGTCGTGACCAGCAGCGCGGGCATCCCCGGCTCCCGCCACGGCGGAGCGGCCGGGGACGACCTCGCGACGCGCATCGCGCCCGTCGGATCCTGAGCCTTCGTCACCGCGTCACCCTATCGGTTCGCCCCGCGAACGGCGCCGCGCCGCTCACTCCGCGCCGGGCGCGATCAGTCCCGACTCGTAGGCGGCGATCACCAACTGCGCGCGGTCGTGCGCGTCGAGCTTGGTCATCGTCCGGTTGATGTGCGTCTTCGCGGTGGCGGGCGAGATGAACAGCGCGGCGCCGATCTCGTCGTTGGAGAGACCGCGGCCGACGAGACGGAGGATCTCGGTCTCGCGCTCCGTGAGATCGGGCGGCAGGATCCGCACCGCCGCGGGCGCGGAGGACGCCTCGAGGGAGCGCCGGATCAGGGCGCGGGTCGCGACCGGCGAGAGCAGCTCCTCCCCGGCGTGCACCGTGCGCACCGCCCGCACGATCTCTTCGGGATCCACGCCCTTGCCGAGGAACCCGGACGCCCCGGCGCGCAACGCCGCCAGCACGTTCTCCTCGTCCTCGAACGTGGTCAGCACGAGCACGCGCGACCCGCCCAGCTCCGTCTCGGCCCGCAGCAGGCGCGTCGCGGCGATGCCGTCGATCCCCGGCATGCGCAGATCCATCACCACCACGTCGGGGCGCTCGCGCCGCGCGATCGCGACCGCCTCGGCCCCGTCCGGTGCCTCCCCGACCACCTCGATGTCGCTCTCGTGGCGCAGCAGGCTCGCGACCGCCGAGCGGATGAGCGGCTGGTCGTCGGCGATCAGGACCCGGATCATGCGGCGCCACCCGGCAGGGTCGCGACGAGCTCGAAGCTCCCCTGCCCGGGATGGAGCGAGAGCGTTCCGCCGACCTCGGCGAGCCGCTCGCGCATCCCGGCCAGCCCGTGTCCGTCCGCGCCGGACGGTGCGGGCGGATCCGTCATCGCGTTCCTGATGCGGATGATGAGTTCCTCCCGCGTGTAGCCGAGCTCGAGCTCGGCCGTGCGGTCGAGCCCGTGCTTGTAGGCGTTGGTGAGCGCCTCCTGCACCACACGGTAGGCGATCGCGCCCGCGCGGGTGTCCAGCGGGTACGGCTCGCCGTCGACGTGCACGTGCACCTTCAGCCCGCTCTTGGCGAAGAGTGCGAGCAGGCCGTCGATCCGCGCGAAGTCGGGCCCGTCCACGATGTCGCGCTCGGCGCTGGTGCGCAGCAGTCCCAGCATGTCGTTGAGCTCGGTGAGGACGTTGCGCGCGGCGTCGCCGACGATCGCGATCGCGCCCTCCGCCTCCTCCGGGTCGCTGCGCAGCGACCGTGCCGCGACACCGGCCTGCAGGTTGATCACGGCGATGCGGTGCGCGACCGAGTCGTGCAGATCACGCGCGATCGCGAGCCGGTCCTCGGCGACGCGCCGGCGCGCCTCCGCCTCCCGGGACTCCTCGGCCTTCCGCGCCCGTTCCCGAGCGGATTCCAGGGCGTCGAAGTACGAGCGGATCGCGGATCCCAGCGCCGCGGCGAACGCGATCAGCACGGCGGGCTGCAGGGTGGCCGGCGAGGTGAGCTCCCGGGTGCCGAGCCCGTTCCCCGCGATGATCAGCTCTTCCAGCGGCAGCAGCACGACCAGCGCCGCCGCGAATCCGACCGTCACCGCCCTCGGGCGATGGCGCGCCACGGTATACATCGCGATCGCGACGGGCAGCGCGAAACCGGGTGTGTGCGGCACGCCGAGCAGCACGCTCACCACGCCGATGAGCACGCAGGCGACCAGCACGGCGATGGGGAAACGCCTCCGAGCGAGCAGCACCACTCCCGCGACCAGCATCGACGGCAGCACCACCCAGCCGTGCGGGGCGGCCTGTTCATGGCCGAAGGGGGCGAACGCGGCGAGGCAGACGAAGACCAGCACGGCGACGTCGACCGTGATGTCGCGGGCGCGGAGGCCGTTCGCCGATGGGCGCATCCGTCCTCCGTCTCCGATCGCGGGAGAACGCTTCTCCCCCACAAGCATCCCGCACGGCCGCCCCGCCGGCATCCACCATCCGCCGGATCCGGATACCGCGACCGCGGTATCCGGGAGACCGCGTGCGCGGGACGCGCCCCGGCCGGCGGACGTCGAGACTGGGACGATGGCAACGGTATTGGAGGCCCGCGATCTGCGCCGGGCGTATGGCAGCGGCGCGGACCGCTTCGAGGCGCTGCGCGGCGTGTCGGTGAACGTGATGGCGGGCGAGAGCCTCGCGATCGTCGGCAAGAGCGGATCCGGCAAGTCGACCCTGATGCACCTGCTCGCCCTGCTCGACCGGCCGACCTCGGGCAGCGTGCTCGTCGAGGGCACCGACGCCGTGAGCGTGCGCGGCCGGGAGCTCAACCGGATGCGCAACCAGGACTTCGGCTTCGTGTTCCAGCAGTTCTTCCTCAACGCGCACGCGAGCGTGCTGGACAACGTGTCCCTGCCGCTCGTGATCGCGGGCGTGCCGCGGGCGGAGCGCAGGAAGCGCGCGATGGAGGCCCTGGAGCGGCTCGACCTGGCCGACAAGGCGCGCAATCGCGCCAACGACCTGTCCGGCGGGCAGAAGCAGCGGGTCGTCATCGCCCGGGCGCTCGTGAACGATCCGAAGGTCATCTTCGCCGACGAGCCGACCGGCAACCTCGACACCTCGACCGGCGGCGAGGTGGAGCGCATGCTCTTCGCCCTGAACAAGGAGCAGGGCATCACGCTCGTGATCGTCACCCACGACGCCGACCTGGCGTCCCGCTGCGAGCGCAGCATCACGATGCGCGACGGACTGATCACGGACGTCTCGGAGGTGGCGGCATGAACACTCCGGACCTGATCGCTGCGGCGGTCGCGAACACGTTCCGCAGCAAACTGCGCACCACGCTCACGGTGATCGCGATCTTCATCGGCGCGTTCACGCTGACCCTCACCTCGGCCATCGGCACCGGCGTCTCGAACTACATCACCACCCAGGTCGCCTCGATCGGCGCCACCGACTCGCTCACCGTGACGAAGGCTGCGGTCGCCCAGTCCTCGACCGGATCCGGACCTCAGAAGTACGACCCGAACGCGGCCGCACCCGGATCCGCGGGCGGCGGAGGGGGCGCGATCGCTCGCGGGGAGAGCACGACCGCACTCACCGCCGACGACATCACGACCGTCAAGAGCATCCCCGGCATCACCGCCGCGACCGGGAACACCGGGGTCGCTCCGTCCTGGATCGGCTACGCCGACAACGGCCAGTGGGTGCTCACCATGAACCCGGTGCGCGGCGTCAAGGCGGATCTCGCGGCGGGCGCGCAGCTCGACAACTCCTCGAGCGAGAACCAGCTCGTGCTGCCGACCACCTACCTCGGCAACGTGGGGCTCGGATCCGCCAAGAACGCGATCGGAAAGACCGTCACGATCGGCATCAAGGACTACCTCGGTACGATGCATCAGGTCACCGCCACGGTCGTCGGCATCCAGAACGCGACGCTGTTCTCCTCGGGCGCGTCCGTGAACACCGCGCTGCGCACCGCCCTGCAGACCGCGCAGGGCACGGGCAGGCCGGCCTCGGTCGCCACGACGTACGGCAGCGCGACGGCGACGTTCGCGAAGAACGCCACGCCCCGCCAGATCGCGACCATCAAGACCGATCTCAAGAACGCCGGCTTCACCGGGATGACCGTCGCCGATCAGCTCGGCAGCCTGCTCACGGTGGTGAACGGGATCGTCGGCGTGCTGGACGCGTTCGCGGTGATCGCGCTGATCGCCGCCGGGTTCGGCATCGTGAACACCCTGCTCATGAGCGTGCAGGAGCGCACCCGCGAGATCGGCCTGATGAAGGCGATGGGCATGGGCAACGGACGGGTGTTCGCCCTGTTCAGCATGGAGGCCGTCTTCATCGGCTTCCTGGGCAGCGCGATCGGAGCGCTCGCGGCGATCGGGCTGGGCACGCTGATCAGCAACCGGCTCTCCGCGACGCTGCTCTCCGACCTGCCAGGGCTGCACCTGCTGCAGTTCTCCGTCGGATCCGTCGCGACCATCGTGCTCGTGGTGATGGCGATCAGCTTCGTCGCCGGCACCCTTCCGGCCCGCCGCGCATCGCGGCTGGATCCGATCGAGGCGCTGCGCTACGAGTGAGCAGGATCCGCTGCGCGGGAACGGCCTGCAGCCCGGCCGCTAGCATGCAGGGATGACGCGACCCGACCCGATCGAGGACATCGCCATCGGCGGCGAGGTCATCCGCCTCGGACAGTTCCTCAAGTTCTCCGGGCTCATCGACACCGGCGGCGACGCCAAGGAGGCGATCATCGACGGCTTCGTGAGCGTCAACGGCGCCGAGGAGCGGCGTCGCGGACGTCAGCTGCACGACGGCGACCTCGTCGCGTTCGAGGGTCGCACAGTGCGCGTGCGGCCCTGAGCCCGCTGCGCCCGCGGACCCTCCGGAACTCCGGGCGCCTCCGGGCCGTCGGCTCCGCGTGATCGTCCATGGAGGGTCGCTGCGCCGATGCTCGTGCGCGCACCGCTCCCCCTCGCAACACGCGTCCCCGTCGATCTGCACGGTCGATAGGCTCGGCGAGATGCATGTCACGTTAATCCGCCACGGCCAGACGCCATCGAACGTGCTCGGCCTCCTCGACACCGCGCCGCCAGGCGCTGCGCTGACTCCGCGGGGAATGCGACAGGCGGCGGCGATACCTCCGGCTCTGGCCGCCCGCCTCGTCGACGGGATCTTCGTCTCGCCGCTGCTCCGCACATCCCTCACGGCGGCGCCCCTCGCCGCAGTACGCGGCCTGACCCCGATGCTGCTCCCCGGGCTGAGCGAGATCGCGGCGGGCGACCTCGAGATGCGGGGCGACGAGACGTCGGTGCACACCTATCTCGGCACGGCGTTCGAGTGGGCTCGCGGGGATCTGAACCGTCGCATGCCGGGCGGCGAGACCGGCCACGCCTTCTTCGCTCGTTTCGATGGCGCGCTCTCCGAAGTCGAGGAATCCGGGGCCGAGCATGCGGTGATCGTCTCGCACGGCGCGGCGATCCGGACGTGGGCGAGTGCGCGTCTGCGCGGCGCGGATCGCGCGATGATCGAGCGGACCTCGTTCCCGAACACCGGATCCGTGGAGTTCGAGGGCGCGGCGTCAACAGGGTGGGATCTCGTGGCGTGGAATGCCGTCCCGGTCGGCGGATCGGTGCCGGGATCCGGCGCGGATCACGACCCCACAGGCGAGCCGGTCCCCGAGTAGCGGACACGCCGGATCACCTCAGCCGCAGCTCCTCCGGCTCCAGCACGAGGTCGATCAGGGCGCCGTTGCGCAGCACGACCATCTCCATCCGCCGTCCGATCGCGCCCTCGACCATGACGCGCTGCAGCCCGGTCGGGTCGAACACCGCGGTGCCGTCGATCGAGAGCACGATGTCTCCCGGTCGGGCGCCGGCGATCGCGGCCGGGCTCCCGGCGACCGTCGAGATGACCTGCATCCCCGTCGAGGATCCGACCTTCGCGGCGGCGTCGGCGGTGAGCGGCACTTTCGCGCCCGCCACGCCGAGCCAGGCGCGGCGCACCCGCCCGGCCGTCGCGAGCGTGTCGATGATCTCGAGAGTCGAGGCGTTGATCGGCACGGCAAGGCCCAGCCCGACGCCCGCCACCGCCGTGTTCACGCCGACCAGACGGCCGCTGCTGTCGGCCAGCGCTCCCCCGCTGTTGCCCGGGTTCAACGCGGCGTCGGTCTGGATCACCTCGTCGATCACCCGTCCCGACGCCGTCGGAAGGGACCGCCCGAGCGCCGACACGATGCCGGCCGTCACGCTGCCCGCCAGCCCGCGCGGATTTCCGAGAGCGACCACGAGCTGCCCCACCCGGAGGCGTGCGGCGTCGCCGAGCGGCACCGGATCCGGCGTGATCCCGTGCGCGCGCAGCACCGCCAGATCCGACAGCACGTCGGAGCCGACGACCTCGGCGTCGACGGTGCTGCCGTCGTCGAATGCGAGGCCGACCTCGCGCGCACCCGCGACGACGTGCGCGCTCGTGAGCAGGAGGCCACCGTGGATCACCGTGGCGCTGCCGGCACCCGCGCCGTCGGTCGTGCGCACGTTCACCGCGGCGACCGCGGGGAGCACCGTCTCGGCGACGCGCACGACCGTCGCCGAGTACGCGTCGAGGGCTTCGCCGTCATCCATGACCAGCAGTCTGCGCCCCCGCACGCACCGGCCGGCCGACGTTCGCCCACGGCTGACGGCACGCCTCGCGGATCCTGACCGACTCACCCCTCGACGCGCTCGTCCCCGTGCCGGCGCAGCGCGGCCGTCAGCCCCGCGACCTGCGTGACCTGCTCCGGCCGGGCGTGGTCCGGTGCTTCTCCATTGCCCGTGCTTCGTGCCAAACTGGCGCTTACGATCCACGCCATGCGGACGATACCTCCACATGGAGGTTTTATGCTAGCCTGAGCGCAGGGCAGCGAAGACGCTTCCCGTTCGAGTAGCAAGGAAGGTCACCATGGCGTTGCCAGAAATCTCGGTTCAGCTGT
This sequence comes from uncultured Actinomycetota bacterium, assembly GCA_963791605.1. Classification (GTDB taxonomy): domain Bacteria; phylum Actinomycetota; class Actinomycetes; order Actinomycetales; family Microbacteriaceae; genus Microbacterium. The sequence continues at coordinate 212,662 of CAWBTB010000010.1, forward strand.
ACACCCTCGCCGCGGAATTCTCCGCCGACATGCAAGGCTCGCTCGACAAGCTCGCGGCGATCGGCCTGCGCAACGTCGAGGCGTTCGACTTCGTCCGCCGTCCCGACGAGATCCGCGCCGCGCTCGACGCGGCGGGCCTCGCCTCGCCGACCGGACACGCCCCGCTGCTCTCCGACGAGCTGTGGACTCCGGACGGGTCGATCCCGACCCCGGCCCCCGAGGTCGTCTTCGAGGCTGCCGCGAAGGTCGGCATCAAGACCGTGATCGACCCGTTCGTCCCGACGGACCGCTGGCTCACGCTCGACGGCGTGACCGACATCGCCGACCGCCTGAACGCGCTCGCCGACACGGCCGCCACGTTCGGCCTCGAGGTCGGCTACCACAACCACTCGCAGGAGTTCCTGGCCGACTTCGACGGTCAGACCGCGTACGAGCGCTTCATCGCGCTGACCGACGAGCGCGTCAAGATCGAGCTCGACCTGTTCTGGGCGCTCGTCGGCGGCCAGGACGTCCCCGGCCTCGTCTCGCGCCTCGGGGACCGCCTCGTCGCCGTGCACGTCAAGGACGGCATCGCGCCCGCGAGCAACCCGTTCGCCCCCGACGCCGCCGAGTTCGGCTCCGACAGCCTCGACCAGCGTCATGCCGGCACCGGAGAAGTGCCCCTCGCCGAGTCTCTGCGCGCGGCTTCCGCGCTCAAGTACGCCGTCATCGAGTACGACAACGCACCGGGCGACGTGTTCGCCGACATCGCCGCGAGCTACGCGTTCCTCACCGAGGGCGGGTTCGCCCGATGAGCGCCGTCGGCATCGGCATCATCGGCGTCGGCGTCATCAGCGACACCTACCTGGAGAACCTCGCATCGTTCCCCGACGTCGAGGTGCTCATCGTCGGCGACCTGCTGCTCGACCGCGCCGAGTCCCAGGCGGCGAAGCACGGTGTTCCCGCGTGGGGCTCCGGCGACGACGTCCTCGCCCACCCGGGTGTCGACCTCGTCATCAACCTGACCACGCCCGACGCGCACATCGAGGTCTCGCGCGCGGCGGTCGCCGCCGGCAAGCACGTCTGGACGGAGAAGCCGCTCGGCCTCGACCGCGACGCCGCCGCAGAACTGCTGCGCGAGGCGGAGGCGGCGGGAGTCCGCATCGGTTCCGCGCCGGACACCCTGCTCGGCCCGGGCTTCCAGGCCGCGCGGCGCGCGATCGACAGCGGCATCATCGGACGCCCGCTGTTCGCGCAGACCGTGTTCCAGACGCAGGGACCGGACATGTGGCACCCGAACCCCGGGTTCCTGTTCGCCGAGGGCGCGGGCCCGCTGCTCGACATGGGTCCGTACTACTTCTCGGCCCTCGTGAGCCTGCTGGGTCCCGTCGCGCGCGTCGCGGCCGTCGGCTCGAAGGCGCGTGAGGAGCGCGAGATCCGCACCGGACCGAACGCGGGATCCACGTTCCCCGTCGAGATCCCGTCGACGATCCAGATCGTGACGGCGTTCGAGCAGGGGGCTCAGGCGCAGAGCCTGCTGAGCTTCGACTCGGCGCTGGAACGCCACGGCGTCGTCGAGATCCACGGCACCGAGGGCACGATCGTGATTCCCGACCCGAACCAGTTCGCCGGTCGGATCGCGTATGTGAAGCCCCTCGGCGTTCTCCGCGACGGCATGTCGTTCCAGCAGGACTGGATCGAGATCGAGCATGAGGACATCGAGGTCGGCCGCGGTATGGGCGCGCTCGACATGGTGCGTTCGATCGCGGCGGGGCGCCCGCATGTCGCCTCCGGCGAACTCGGCTTCCACGTGCTCGACATCCTGCTGTCGGCGCAGGAGTCCGCGGCCACCGGCCAGACTGTCACCGTCGAGAGCACCGTGGCCCCCGTGCCGCTGCTCCCCGAGGGATTCGACCCCTTCGCCGCCACCCTCTGAGGGCGGCCGACGACAGAGGCCGCGGGTCCGTCAGGCAGATGCCGACGGATCCGCGGCCTTCCGCGTACCTTGGCCGGTCACGCCGGCGGCGCTCCCCGGAGCAGCCGGTCGAGCATCTCCAGGGCGGCTTCGTGATTGATCTCGCCGTCGAGCAGCCACTGGATCTGCAGGCCGTCGGAAGCCGCGATGATGAGGGCGGCGACCAGAGCGGGGTCGAGGTCGGGGCGGATGCGACCCGATTCCTGCAGGTCGCGAACCTGATCCGCGATCTCCGCCCGAAGGATCGCGAACCGCTCCGTCGCGAATCTCTGCGCGATCGGATGATTGTCTTCGAGAGCCATCGCCACCAGCGTCGTGTACAGCTGCACGAGCCCCGGGATCTCACGGTTCGCCTCGGCGGAGCGGCTCATCATCATCGCCGGACTCGCATCCGGCGGCAACGACTTCCCGCCGCCCGACCGACCCTGCGACTCGCGATACACCTCGACGAGCAGCTCCTCGAGAGAACCGAAATAGTGAGTGAGCGCGGCGTGCGTCACACCGACCTCCTGCGCGATCGTCCGCAGGCTCGTGCCCCGTGAACCGCGCCGGGCGAACACCTCGATCGCCCTGTCCAGGATCTCCTGGCGGCGAGCGATGCCTTTCGGATATCCCCGCTTGCCACGGGGGGCACGAGAAGGCGAGTCGGTCATGCCCCGATGATACCGAGCGTCGTCCCACGCCCCGGGCGGAGGTGCCGGAGCGCAGACCCTCTGCGCCAGTAACGACGAAGACGACGACCGGCGCCCGTTCCGTCCCGGCGAAGACCTGGCAGAGCCGGATCGGGTTCGTCGACACTCCGGCGATGGCACTCACCGGGCACCTCAAGACGCGCGAACCGGGTTGTCCGACTACGACTACGGAACCGCTTTCGGTAACCGGATCGTCGTGGCCGCGCCGACGCGTGTGCAGGCTCTCGACGCGCAGACCGGGGAGACGGCATGGGGCGTCGCCCTGCAGAGACCCGCATCCCTCACGGGCGATAGGGATCCCATCGTCGATCTGAGGGACGGCGCCGTGCTGGTGACGTGGAACGATCCGGACCTGAACCAGGCGCCCGTGATCGACGTTTACCAGACTTCCGACGGAACCAAGCTCGGCTCGGTGACGCTCCCGCCTGCGGCGTCGGATGCCCCTCTGCGGTATCGAACGCGTGGACGGTGATGGACGGGAGGCTGATCGCGTCGGTGCCGGGAGAGCACGGCCCGGCACTCGCGGCGTTCGATGTCGGATCCGGCGATCGGGCATGGACCAGCCCGGATGCGTACCCCTTCCCCAGCGCCGGCGTGCTGCTCGCAACCTTCGGAAACATGGACCATTCCGCGCAGGACGGCACGCTCGCTCCCGCGCAACTCGCTCGCATCGATGTGAACACCGGAACTGTGCTCTGGCGTGCGGACGTGCCCGATGCGGACTTCTTCGACAACTGGGCATTCTCCGACGGCACGGTCGCCTACGACGCATCCGGCGGGAAGCTCACCGCCGTCGACATGCAGTCCGGGAAATCGCTCTGGCACGCCGACAGCGGGCTCTCGTGGGTGACCCACGCGTACCCTCTCGGCGGCCACGCCATCGCACTGGTGACCAAGAACGCAGGTGCGATCTTCGATACTGACAAGCGCACGGTGACCGCGCGGGTCCCAGGGACGGGCGACCGTGGACGATCGTGGGGAGTGTCGGTCGATTCGGTGGACTATGCCGTCGTGGTGCCCACGCACGGGGCAACCTCGGTGCTCGGACCGAGGGGCGTCTACGCGAAGGCCGACCTGAAGGTCACGGCGACCGATTGCCAGGCCCTCGGCGACAACCTGCTCTGCCTGAGCAGAGGTTCCGTCACCGCGTACTCCGTGCCCACCCTGCAGGTGCGCTGGAGCGCGCCCGTCTCCTCGGCCGTCGCACACCTCGGTGCAGCCACCCCGTGGAGCGTCGTCCTGGTCACGAACTCGGCACTCGAACTCGCGCAGTGACGCACGCGAGCGGACCTTCAGCGCGTGGCTGTCGGGAACGACGAAAGGGACCAGACGTCAGCCGGTCCCTTCTTCTTCCGGTCGGGCTGCCAGGATTTGAACCTGCAGACCTCCTAGCCCGCCTGACCTGGGTAGCCGGCCAAGCGTCGCCGCGTTGAGACCGCACATCGCGGTCGTGCATCAGCGGCTTGCCGGGACGAGTGTGAGCTTCTGCCCGAGCGCGTCGGCCAAACGCAGGAGAGTCGCTGCGGTCGGGTTCCCAGCGCCTCGCTCGATACGGCTGATCTCAGCCTGCTGAATGCCCGTCAGCTCGGACAGCGCCGGCTGAGTAAGGGATCGGGCCCTGCGTGCGGTCGCAAGCACAGCGCCAAGCTCAGCACGCTCGTTCACCTCGGCGGTGAACTCCGAGGACGCCGCCTCATACACACGTCGAGTGTCGTCAGACCATGCCGCCTTCGCACGGTCCGCGAGTTCGTTGAAGTTCTTTGCCATCATGATCTCCTCTCGCTCAACGTATGTGTTACAACGGTCAAGTACTGCGTTGCCGCTTCCAGCGCTCGTGGAGCTTGCGAGCCTTTGCGATCTCGCGTTGCTGACGCTTCGCTGACGGGTCGGTCTTCTTGTTGTAGCCGTGGTAGAGCAACACGATCTTGTCGCCGTGGAAGGTGCAGAACACGCGGAGCAGCACGTTCCGATCCGTGCCTGCCGCTTCTGGCGCATCGAGGCCGGCGCTGACAAGAATGGTGCGAAGCGACTTCCGTATCCGGAACTCGAGCGGATCGAGCGAGTGGGCCAGCCAGTGACCACACCTAGGAACGACGAAGCCCTGGTGAAAGTTACCTCTCACCAGGGCTTATCTGTCGGGCTGACAGGATTTGAACCTGCGACCCCTTGACCCCCAGTCAAGTGCGCTACCAAGCTGCGCCACAGCCCGTGGACGACCGCGCCGAGCGCGGGCAACTCACCCATCGTAGCCGACTCCGGAAGCGTCCGCGAAACCGGTGGGGTCCGGGCGCGGCGCGAATGTCCCAGGCGACGCGTAGGGTCGGATCATGACCACCATCACGACGAAGGCAGCGACGCCCGCGGAGTGGGACGATGTGCAGCGCACGCTCACGGGCGGCGGTGACGGGGCGTCCTGTCAGTGCGTCTGGCCGGTGCTGCGCAACAAAGACTGGAACGCGACGACCAAGGAGCAGCGGGTCGGGATCCTGCGCGACGAGATCACCAGCGGGCCTCCCCCGGGCATCGTCGCGTACGTCGACGGCGAGGCGGCGGGGTGGATCCGGATCGGTCCGCGGCCCGCGCAGGCCCGGCTCGGCTACACCCGTACGATCGTCGCCGCGACGCGGGAGCCGCTCGACGACGGCAGCGTCTGGGCGGTCACCTGCTTCTCGGTGCGTCGCGAGCACCGCGGGCACGGGCTGAACGCCGCCCTGCTGGCCGCTGCGATCGACTACGCCCGCACGTCCGGGGCGCGCATCGTCGAGGGCTACCCTGTCGACACCGCAGCGATGAAGGTGTCGACCAACGACCTTTTCCACGGGGCACTGTCGACGTTCATCGCGGCCGGGTTCTCGGTCGTCGGTGAGCTGCGTACCGGGCGTCCGCTCGTCGCCCTCGACCTCGGCGCCTGATGAGCGTCGAACCGTGGGCGAGCGGCCCGGTCCGCATCGACAGCTGGCTCTGGGCGGTGCGCGTGTTCAAGACGCGCTCGGCGGCGACGACCGCCTGCCGGGCAGGGCACGTGCGACTCAACGGTGACAAGGTCAAGGCCGCGCAGACGGTGAAGGTCGGCGACGAGCTGCGGATCAGGATCAGCGGATTCGACCGGATCCTGATCGTGCGCCAGACCCTCGTCAAGCGCGTCGGCGCACCGCTCGCCGCCGTCGCCGCGGAGGACCGGACACCGCCCAGGGATCCGATGGCGGCGGCAGGGCTGCGGGACCGCGGGGCGGGTCGCCCGACCAAGCGCGAACGCCGTGACATCGACCGCCTGCGCGGGCGCGATCAGGGCTGAGAAATCTCTGCACACCCCTTCCATTTTTCGCATCTTTGTTCTAAACTAAGGGCATGACCGGAACCCCGCTCCCCGCCACCGCAGACCGCGGCGCGCTGCTGGACGCGTGGGTGGCGAAGCGGGCGGAGATCGCCCGGTTGGAGGGCGAGGCGGCCGATCTGCTGGCCGCCAGGGCCGAGCAGTTCGACACGGATGCGAAGAATGATCCGCAGCACCGCGACATGATCCGCCGGTCCATGATCGCGGAGTACTCCGCCGCCGGGAACATCTCGACGAGCGCCGCCGTGCTCGCCTTCGCCGACGCGGAGGCCCTCAGCGAGTTCTTCCCCGGCCTGCATGCCGCACTGCGCGCGGGCGCGATCACGCTGCAGCACGTGCGCGTGCTGATCGCCGCGGCCGCGCCGATCCGTGACGCCGTCCGGAACGGCCGCCTCCCGGCCGACGCGTTCGCCGTCTACGAGGCGGCCGCCTTGGCCGTCGCCGAGCAGGAGACACCCGCCCGCGCCCGGATCCACGCCCGGCAGCTCGCCGCGGTGATCGCCGGCGAGACCCTGGGCGAGCGCCACACGCGGGCGGCGGCCGATCGCAGCATCACGATCCAGCGCCTCGAAGACGGCATGGCACGGATCATCGCCGTCGTACCCGAGGTCTATGCCGTGGCGATCAAGGACCGGCTCACCGCGCTCGCGAACGAGATCGCGCAGGCGTGCAGGGACACCGCCACCGACGTCGCGTTCAGCGACGCCCCGGGTGGCGCCGACCAGGCCGCAGACACCGAGGAGTGGGTGCAGCCGGAGGACCTCGACCCTTCCGATCCCCGACTCGACGATTACCAGGCCGCAGTCCTGGCCGGAAGCACCACCTTCGTCCTCGACCCCGAGCGCGACCTCGACGAGAACGAGACGGCCCCCGCTCCCGGGCCGGACGCGGAGGCCGAGCTCGTCGCCGCGGACGGACGCACCCGCCGCCAGATCGAGGCCGACGCGTTCATCGATCTGCTGCTCGCCTCCTCCCCCTCCGAAGCACTGGGCACCGGCCTCGATCGCATCACGGCGACCGTCCAGGTCACCATCGCCGCGACCACCCTGGCCGGCGAAGACGATCATCTCGCCGAACTCGACGGCCACGGACCGCTGCATCCCGACATCGCCCGCGAACTCGCCCGACGCGCGACCGGCTGGAATCGGATCTTCCTGGATCCGGCCGGAATGGTGACGAAGGTCGACCGGTACACTCCGACGAGCGCGATGAAGCGGTTCCTGCATGCCAGGGATCAGCGCTGCCGGTTCTCCGGATGCCACACCGCGGCACATCGATGCCAGATCGATCACAATCACGATCACGCCCAGGGCGGGCAGACCGAGATCTCCAACCTGAGCTGCTTCTGCCCGGCGCACCACTTGCTCAAGCATCCCGACATCGCCGACGCGCATCGCTGGACGGCGCGGCAGTTGTCCGACGGAACCGTCCGATGGATCAGTCCGCTCGGCCGCACCTACGACGACCGCGCCCCGCGACGCGTCATGTTCGCCTGAGCCGCTACGACGCCTCGTCCAGCTGATCGAGCAGCCAGCGGACGGGCCGCACCTCGGCACCGCCGAGTTCGTCGACCCGCTCCGTCAGTCCGCGATCGCTCGTGACCACGAACACCCGTTCGCCGAGCGAGAGGCGCTCCCGCGCGACGGCCACGATCGCGTCATCACCCGCACCGGGTGCGCGCACGATCTCGACCGCGCACGCCACGTCGGTGCTGTCCGCGGGGTCGGAGGCCTCGCGCGCCCGGCCCTCCGTGACCAGCAGCACCCGCGGGTGCCAGCGCGTCGAGTCCAGGGCGATCCGTTCTGCGGCGACTCCGGCGCGGGCCCACGCGTTCAGCCTGTCGCGCAACCGGGCGGTCGCGCCCGCGCGGTCCTTCCACCAGCCGTCCGGGACGGATCCGACGACGTTCGCCGCGTCGACGACCACGACCGGCCTGACCTCCAGCAGAGCGCGCAGCTCGGGCCAGGACGCGGCGAAGCCCGGGTGCAGCGGACGCCGGTCGACCTCGTCCACCGGAACCCACTCCAGCGCCAGGCTCTCCGGGTCGCTGATCACCGGCTCGAACGGCACCACCACATCGGCGACCACGGTCGTGTAGCTCCAGACGCCGAGATCCAGCACGCTCTCGAAACGCGCGCGCACGGATCCGTCCGGAACCCCCGCTTCCTCCTGCGCCTCCCGGATCGCGCCGATCCGGGCCGACTCGCCGCGGTGCAGCGCGCCGCCGGGCAGCGCCCAGGTCCCGCCGTGGTGACTCCACGCGACCCGGTGCTGCAGCAGTACGCCCCGAACCGGGTCGACCGCGAGCAGGCCTGCCGCACCGTACCGGCCCCAGTACCGCTCCCCCGTGGGCGCTTGCACCCACGCGTCGCCGCTGTCCCGGTCACCGGACAGCGGCGGCGCGGAGTTCGCCTCCGGAGTCACGCGCTCAGCGCTGCCGCTTCTCGCGCACCCGCATGTTGATCACGATCGGGGTGCCCTCGAAGTCGTACAGCTCCCGGAGGCGGCGCTGGATGAACCGGCGGTAACCGGGATCC